>DHEF01000029.1:5223-12031 GCA_002399735.1 Chitinophagaceae bacterium UBA4857 | reverse complement strand
CTTGTGCACCTGTAACATTACTCGGCATTGTGCAAGGTGCACCCCGATTCATCGGCGGTACTGCATATCGCTAATCAGCAAGGGAAGTCGGAAAGACGGAAAGTCCGTTTTGTGACTTGTCAATTTAGTTCTCTCCTATGAACTATTAACAATGAACTATTAACTAAATACCACATGCAAATAGACGACATATCATTCAACGACATTTCTATCTTTAACCAGGAAGAAGAATTTTCTATTTTTCATAAACTGAATTTTACCCTTACAGCCGGAGGTAAAGAATGGTTGCGTTATTATTTTAACAAACCGCATAGCGACATTGAACGCATAAAAGGAACACAGACCATTATACGTACTTTAATGGAGCATGTGCAGGAATGGCCTACGCAAATTAGTAACGGAACGTTACTGGTAATGGAAAAATTTTTAGACTATTCACTGGATACCATAAGTGCCAGACTAAATTTTTTAAATGCCTGTAGTTACCGTTTACTGCACAGTGCTGATTACTCAATGGTAAAATACTCAATTCCACATTTCGCAGATTTTTTTAAAGGATTACAACAAATTTATCAACTATTAAAAGATGTTGATTTACCAAAAGCCATTAAAATATACATTGACCGCATTGGGCAAATTTTAAGTAACGAGTCTTTTACACAATTGGTA
Source organism: Chitinophagaceae bacterium UBA4857 (assembly GCA_002399735.1). Taxonomy (GTDB): domain Bacteria; phylum Bacteroidota; class Bacteroidia; order Chitinophagales; family Chitinophagaceae; genus Terrimonas. Next base: position 11,362 of record DHEF01000029.1, on the reverse strand, counting down.
CACCTTCCCAGAAATATACCTATCAGCATCACAGAAAATTTACAAGCTGCTCATTATATAAAAGATCCGGGTAGAGCTTATACAAGAGAACTGATAGATATTTTTTACCGACTGGATGCCTGGTATGCCATGGCGAAAGCCGTAAAAACATATAATCTATCTTTCCCTGAATTTATTGAACAAGAAACTCCATTAATAGAAGCCAAAGGCTTATACCATATTTTATTACCCAAGCCTGTACCGTATGATTTGCAAATGAATCCGGCCAATAATTTTATTTTTTTAACCGGCGCTAATATGGCCGGAAAAAGCACCTTGATAAAATCGGTGGGGGCTGCCGTTTTTTTAGCGCATTTAGGTATGGGGGTACCGGCACAAAACCTAAAGCTTACTTTATTTGATGGTTTAATTAGCAATATTAATGTAGTAGATAATATTACCAAAGGAGAAAGTTTTTTTTACAACGAAGTACAGCGCATAAAAAACACCATTACCAAAATAAACAACAAAAAAAAGTGGCTGGTACTAATTGACGAATTATTTAAAGGCACCAATGTACAGGATGCCATGAAATGTTCGTTGGCCGTAATAAACGGTTTATTAAAAATTAAAAACTCATTATTTATTTTATCAACCCATTTATACGAAATTGGTGATGAGCTAAAAGATAACAAAGCTATTACCTTCCGCTATTTTGAAACCGATGTAACGGGTGAACAACTTTCCTTTAGCTACCAACTTAAAGAAGGCATAAGTAACGACCGTATTGGTTATGTTATTTTAAAAAGAGAAAAAGTAGTTGAGATGCTGGAGAATATTGGCAATTACACAATTGGGTAATTAGTCAGTTTGCAAATTACGTAGCCAAGATGTAACATTAAACATAAAACCTCAAACTTAAAATATCAACAGATGACCTCCCCAATGATTTATTAATTACTAATTTTTAATTATTAATTAATAAATTCTATCTTCAATTTATGCTTGTAAAAATTAACGGCAGTGCTGTTTACGGCGTAGATGCTATACCTATCACCATTGAAGTAAACTGGATGAACAGCGGGAAAGACCCGATGATTGTGGGCTTACCGGATAGTGCTGTGAAAGAAAGTTTGCAACGTGTGGAAAGCACTATTAAGACCAACGGATTTGATATGCCCCGCACCAAAGTGGTGGTTAATATGGCACCTGCCGATATTAAAAAAAGTGGTACTGCTTTTGACCTGCCCATTGCATTGGGTATTTTAGCTGCAACAGAACAGATAGAAAACATTGAGGCCTTAAGCCAATATGTAATTATGGGTGAATTGAGTTTAGATGGAGAAATACGCCCCATTAAAGGCGCTTTGCCCATTGCCATACAAGCACGAAAAGACGGCATGAAAGGTTTGATTGTACCAACAGCAAATGCTCGTGAAGCCGGCATGGTAAACAACCTGACAACTTATGGCGTAAAAAATATTAAAGAGGTTGTTGATTTTTTTGAGAATAACGAAACCGGTTTAACGCCTGTTGTTGTTAATACACGTGATGAATTTTATTATTCGCAATACAATTTTGATTTTGACTTTGCCGACGTAAAAGGACAGTCAAATATTAAACGAGCTTTAGAAATTGCAGCCGCAGGTGGGCATAACGCTATTTTAATTGGACCACCGGGTGCAGGTAAAACAATGCTTGCAAAGCGCCTGCCGACAATACTACCTCCGTTAAGTTTACACGAAGCATTGGAAACAACCAAGATACATTCGGTTGCCGGTAAATTACCTGAAAATGCTACGTTGGTAAGTAAAAGACCATTTAGAAGTCCGCACCATACAATCTCTGATGCAGGATTAATTGGCGGAGGCAGTGTACCACAACCCGGTGAAATATCTTTGGCTCATAACGGTGTTTTGTTTTTAGACGAGTTACCGGAGTTTAAACGAACTGTATTGGAAGTAATGCGTCAACCCATGGAAGAAAGAAGAGTTACTATTTCTCGTGCGAAAGTAGCATTGGATTTTCCGGCAAGTTTTATGTTGATTGCATCGATGAACCCCTGCCCTTGTGGTTTTTATAATCACCCCGAAAGAGAATGTACCTGCCCGCCCGGTGCAGTACAAAAATACCTGAATAAAATATCGGGGCCTTTACTGGACAGGATTGATTTACATGTTGAAGTAACACCGGTTCCTTTCAGTCAGTTATCGACTTTGGAGAAACAAGAAAACTCAGCAGTAATACGTGAAAGAGTTATTGTTGCCCGTGAGTTGCAGGCAGCACGTTATAAAGACACACCCGGCACCTATAACAATGCGCAAATGAGCAGCAAACAACTGAAAGAAATCTGCATCATAGATACAGTTGGGCAAAACTTATTAAAAGCTGCGATGAACAAACTTAATTTATCGGCCAGAGCATATGATAGAATTTTAAAAGTATCTCGCACCATTGCCGATCTTGCCGGTAGTGAAAACATTAAGGCCGAACATTTGGCCGAAGCGATACAATACAGAAGTTTAGATAGAGAAGGTTGGGCAGGATGATTTTATAATTATGTAATTTTAGTTTTCTATTTATACTTGTGTAACATTAAACTACATAATTATGAAAAAAGGACTAGCCATTATCTGCTTGGACACTTTTATGAAGGGGGCTTTTTTTTATTTGCAAAAAATAAAAAAGATTTAGAAAATTACACTTGCGAACAACTGGAAGATACAACGTTAGATGCGTACGTATCGTAATTGTCACCAAAAAGGGATGTTTTGATTATTATGATTAAGATACTATTAACAATATGTTGAGTTTCTTGATATGCTAAATTAAGAATGATATAAAGTAAAAGCCCGAAAATTTGCAGGCTTTTTACTTTATTGTAATTTCTTTTTTTCGTTTCATCCAAATAATTAGCACAATTATTGCAATTAAAAAAGCAGCTGCACCTATTAGTAGGTTATTACGTTCTTTTATCCTTTGCTTCTCACGTTCATTTTCTTTATAGATATTATAAATATCTGACACAATTCCTTTAGTATTGTCCAATACAATAGCTCCCGTTTCTACAACATTTTTTACATCATTCTCCAGTTTCCTGCTATGATAATAAGTTCGCCACGAAGGGATTGCTATTTTTTCTTTTCGTAACAACGGCTTTAACTCCTCCTTTTTTTGCAGTATGTTATACTGATCGTCTCCACCATATTGTAATGCAAACTCATAAGCGACATATGCATGTTTTATTGAAAATTGAGTCGCATATAAATCACCTAATTCATTAAAAACACTCGCTAAGATAGCATCTGGAAAAGGTGTAAAAGGAACTCTTTCCTGTAATTGGTATTCAATATCCCATGCTTTTTCTGTGAGAGCTTTACTTATAGGTGAATTTAATGTTACACCTGTTTGCAATACACTATTATTAAGCAACCAATGAGTATCTTTTGACAAATATAATTTCGCTTCCAGTATTTTAACATGCACCCACTCGCTACCATTGTGCGATTCAGGGTTAATGGTAATACTTTTCTTTATAAATAATAAAGCTGAATCATTTTTGCCGGTTAGCTCATAAGTAGTACCTAAGTTAGCAGCTACATTATAATCTTGAGGATTTGCCTTTTGTAATTTTCTTAATATTGCTAAAGCTTCATTGTATTTACCTAAATATGCAAGGTTCACCGCTATATCTGATTGAATATCCACATTATAATCAGTGAGCTTATTTAAATCGTATTTCGCAATAAATTCTTTAGCAGATGTTATATCTGGACTATCATAAAATCCAAATAAAGGATCAGACCTTTCTGTTATCTTACCGTTTTTATTAATATGAGTTTCATTATAACAAGCTATAGCAGCAAAAAACGAAAAAAATGTTAGTATAAAAACTAGCGTAATTCTCAGCATATTATTGTTGGTTTAACGGTTAGAGAACTTTTTCCAATTATTCCATAAATTATACAAAAAAGGTGGTTATTACACCACCTTTTAATTTTTTATTTCGTAAAACTATTCTCCCACTACTGCCCCACTACCATACACCTGATCTTTATACTTTAATGAAGGCGAAGGAATAAAATTACCCAAACCTAAGTTTGGCCATTTTTCATCTACCGATTGTATCGTGGCTTCATCGGCTACAATAATATTGGGCCAGTCACGATAAAAATCATCCAGCGCTTTTGTTTTAATAGTGCAATCCATACCCATGCAGGCAATGGTTTTGCCGGGCTGTTGTGCAGATTGTCCTTCATATAAAAAGCTATCGCGGCGAGGATCTAAATTGTTGCAAAAGCGCCATAGAGAGGTTGGTATATCATGTGCGTTTACCGTATGCTCTACATACAAAATAGTTTTTACCCCTTCCATTTGTGGCATGGCAGATAACTCACGATGTAACGCTTTAATATGCCCCTTTCTGTTTTTTTGTATAGCTACAATTACACAGGTTATATCATCGGCCAATAACACATCGTTCAGTTGTTTTATTTCCGGAAATTTTTCAAAATTCTGTTCTTTATTGGTTACAGATTTTATATGAATGTTTGCCAGATTATCAGCCATTTCTTCTTCAGTTTTCAACGTACCGTCAATACACATTTTACAGCCATACCCTAATTTGTTACAGCTATGGTCTAACACATCCATTGGCCCTTGCGAGAAATAAATATCCTGTGCAGGATTTAAATTTTTATATACATACTGTGCCAGTTGTTTGTAATTGCTAATGGTTACATCTCCATCGGCCACTACCAATATTTTATTAAACATCATTTGGCCGGCACCCCACATGGCGTTCATTACTTTTTGTGCCTGGCCTGCATATTCCTTATGCATTTTACTAATTACCAGGTTATGAAAAACGCCTTCAATCGGCATATCCATATCCACCATTTCCGGTACCATGGTCATTTTAATAGGCGCTAAAAATATACGTTCAGTAGCTTTACCCAACCAGGCATCTTCTTGTGGCGGTATACCTACAATTGTGGCAGGATACACTGGATTTTTTTTGTGCGTAATAGCCGTAATATGAAAACGTGGATACCAATCCGGCAAAGAATAATAACCGGTATGGTCTCCAAAAGGACCTTCCCAAATTAGTTCATCACTAGGATCAACATAACCTTCAATAATAAAATCTGCATCAGCAGGCACTTCAATCTCAGGTTGCGTAATACATTTTACCAACTCCACTTTTTTCTTACGTAAAAAACCGGCTAACATGTATTCATCTACATTTTCCGGCAATGGTGCTGTGGCCGAATAAGCATACGCAGGATCTCCACCCAAGGCAACCGCAACCGGCATACGTTTATTCAACTTTTTATACTCGTTAAAATGTTTGGCCGATACTTTATGTTTATGCCAATGCATACCCGTTAACTGCGGACCAAACACCTGCATACGATACATACCTACATTACGAATATTGTTATTAGGATCTTTCGTGTGTATAATGGGCAGGGTTACAAACGGACCGCCATCATAGGCCAACAAGTTATTACGGGTATTTTAGTGATATCCGGATTCTCCATCACCACTTCCTGGCAAGCACCTCTACCCTTTTTTACCTTGAGCATCCAGGATGCAAACTGACTTAGTTTAGGCAGTAATTTCAGTTTATCAATAATGCTTTCTTTTGGCGATGATAGCAGCTTAAACAATGCTTCAATATCTTTTGCCACATCATCTAAATGTTGCACCCAAGGGCCATGCACATTCTTTTATCGCTGCCATACGCATTCATTAAAACCGGAAAATCGTAACCTGTATTTTCAAACAAAATAGCTTTACCACCACCGGGTTCTTTACTCATTCTATCGGTAATTTCGGCTATCTCCAAAACAGGGTTTACATACTCCTTTACACGCATCAATTCACCTGCTTGTTCTATTACTTCAATAAACGCTTGCTGATCTTTATATGCCATAACGTAAAAATTGCTGCAAAGGCAACTATAAGATGGCTGATTTAGGATGTCTGATTTGGAGATTTCTGATTTAGGATTTGAGAATGTCTGATCTCTGATGTCTGATTTCTCGTGTCTCAATACTACATACTTAATACTAAGTACTTTTTATGTTCCCAACTGTAGTTCCCTGAGCATCGTTCCTTGCGTCGCACTCTTGTGCACCTGTAACTTTACTCACCA
>DHEF01000029.1:4339-5130 GCA_002399735.1 Chitinophagaceae bacterium UBA4857 | reverse complement strand
CACCTGTAACTTTACTCACCATTAGGCAAAGTGTACCCAATTTTAACATGGTACACAAAAACGAAACACAACTTTAAATGAGAATTTGTTTATTTAAAAGGAGAGTGATATTTGTGCTTATGTGATCCGGGCTCATAAATTAATCTAATAAAAGAACTAAACCTTTCGTGTTCGCGGCTTATGGGTATACCTGTAACAATACCCACCATTAATTGATCGGATATGCCTAAACGCATTTGAGGCCTAATGGTCATATCAAAATCACCATTTTCAAAACTTTTATTAAACTCTACTCCTATAAAGTTTTTTGTACCGGGTATCATATAATGCGAACTGGCATTTACTTGCCAACTGGTATGAATATTATTATCAGAAGAATGTTTAAAAACAGCAGGTCCGGTATATAAAAGGGTATGCCAATTACTACCCCAACGTTTAGCTGTAACAAAAAAGGGATTATATATATTACCGGTAAATAGTTTATTGGTTTTATAACTTTTAAAATCGGTCATTTCAAATTCATGTATGTAACCAACCGCCATACTTGTTTTTAGTTTTTCCGAAACAAAAAAAGAATATTGCGCCGCCAGTTTAATACTATTTAATTTACTACCCGGTGCATTAGTTATATTATTTGTAGGATAATAAAAGGAAAATGGCAATTCAATTTCTAAACCAAGTCTATTGATAGGTGCCCACTCATATTCCACTAATGCAGTATATACATCATAGTTATTTTTATCAGTTAAACCTAACCCAACATTCCACTCTTTTTCTCCTTTTCTTGCTCC
>DHEF01000029.1:3738-4243 GCA_002399735.1 Chitinophagaceae bacterium UBA4857 | reverse complement strand
TTTTCTCCTTTTCTTGCTCCTAAGTCTCTAATTAAATCAATATACAAAGGCTCGGCGTGTAAAACTTTAGCCGGTCTTTTTCTTTCAAACTCTTTAATATAAGTGCTATCAATTGATTCTTTTAACTCATGAATGGTTTGAGCCTGAGCCGAAAAGAAAAAAAATGAAATTGAAAGCATGATAATAATCCTACTCATAATTAAATACCTAAGCTTGTTTTAGTGATTTATGCAAAATAAAGATTAGTACTTAAAAGACTGGCATAATAATAGAAAATGTGAAGGAATATATTTAAACAAGGTTATAAAACATTTTATCACAAGCATTGGTGTATTGTAAATAAAAGCTTTGAAGGTGTTATTGTTATTGATTTTGGTAGGAATTACCTAGGATGCGATTTGATATTTGGGGAAAACTTTGAATTTTTAATTCATTGATCGGCGATATACCACAAATATCAAAACCTTAATAACTTCTTGTATTAAAGAGTATCATCTAACAATTT
>DHEF01000029.1:2969-3606 GCA_002399735.1 Chitinophagaceae bacterium UBA4857 | reverse complement strand
CCCGCCTATAGAAGCAGTTACCATTGCCATATAATAGTTAGCGCAATGCAAGGATATCATTAATAATATTTCTTTATCAGTCATATTTTCAAAAGCATGAGCGGTTGTTATTTCATATTCATAATACATACTTTTCCATTGTAAATGTGGTTTCATTACTAAAAGCTCCATTCCGCTTTCGTCTACTAACACAAAAGACTCTTAAAAAAAAACCTGTGCTTAAAAATATAACCTTTCTCAGCCTGATTAAAATGTGTTTGTATTACCACATCACCGCTCCAATTCATTTTAAAATCTAACAATACATTTTCTCCATCTTTTAACTCAATGGTTGTACCCCAAAAACCTTTGGGTACAACTTCATAATTTTTATTATTGGCTAGTACTATTGCTACATTAAACTTAAACCAGCTTTTATAAGTTAGTTGTCCTACTATTGTATCATTTTGTGTTACATCAAAAACTAACTTTTAGATTTGGCCTGGTAAACTGTCATAGTAATTTAATTAGGTGTTGTGTAATTGGTTACGCCTAACCCAAATAAATTAAACTCGTCACAAGATGTAAGTGCTGTTTGTTGAGATATACTCTAATGCTCAATGGCTGCCCAATGCGCAGGGTTTAGTGCGTAACGCAG
>DHEF01000029.1:1787-2810 GCA_002399735.1 Chitinophagaceae bacterium UBA4857 | reverse complement strand
AAGTTGATTAGTATTACTGCTGCCCATAGCCCCAAAACAATTTGTCCATTGTCACTTGTCAATTAACCAAAGCAGGTTGCTGGTTATGTAAGTGTGACAAAAACAATTCCATACCCTTGCGTTTACGCTCATCGAAAGTATAACTTAAGTGCAGGGTGTAATATTTTTTTAAATTGAAATACGGATATGGATGTGCGGCTACAATTTCATCAATATGTTGTAAGCCCAATGCATTAGCTGCATCAAATTCTTTAATAAAACTTTCGGACAAAGGTTTTAAGCTAACCCAGGCTGCAAATACAAAGGGCAAGCCGGTAATGGCCCGCCACTCAGATGCCAGATCATAAATAAAAGTTGATTGGCGGCGTTGCTCCAATGCCCTGTCGCCAATAACCAGTCCGGCGGTGGTGCCTTTTATCTGGTTGCGATAAGTTTCGTCGGTAGCTAAAATTAATTCAGGATTAATACCCCAGGACTCCCGCATTAAAATTTTCAACAATGCTACCGATGAGCGACTTTGGTAATCGAGATAAATAGTTTCAATTTCGTTTAAAGGCACTTCGCTAAACAAACAAACCGAAGCCACTTCGGTATCGGTAGCTATACAATGGTTGCCAATAATGTGATATTCTTTTAGTTGTGGTAATATAGCCACAGGCACCAAACCCAGATCAATCTGCCCATCTATTAACATATTGGCCAGTTGCGAAGGTATTGCCTCCAGTAAATTTATTTGCTGTGATATAGGCTGCTGCTGCAATCCGTAAATTAAAGGGCGTGTATTCCGGTAACTTACAATTCCTACTTTTATTCTCTTGTCCAATTCAACTATTTTTGCAACCTCAAAGATAAAACAATAAGTATTCATGCAATTATCTTCTCTTACCGCTATTTCCGCCGTTGATGGCCGTTATCGTAAACAAAGTGAGCAACTAGATGCGTATTTCTCTGAGTTCGGGTTAATTAAGTACCGGATTGAGGTAGAAGTGCATTACCTGCTTTTTTTAGAAAAAAAGAAGTTTT
>DHEF01000029.1:1278-1692 GCA_002399735.1 Chitinophagaceae bacterium UBA4857 | reverse complement strand
TTTTTTAGAAAAAAAGAAGTTTTTTAAAATTCCTGCTCCGGCAAAAAAAGCATTGAAACAATTGCTGGATGGTTTTACGGTAGAGCAAGCGCAGGCTATTAAAGATATTGAAGCCACTACCAACCACGATGTAAAAGCGGTAGAGTATTTTTTAAAAAATATTTTACAAACTAATGAGGCCGGCGAACTGGCTGAGTGGGTACACTTTGGCTTAACATCGCAGGATGTAAATAATAGTGCTGTGCCTTTATCGTGGATGAGAGCTATTGAACTGGAATATTTACCAACCTTATTAAACTTAAACAGTCATTTAAAACAACTGGCTACCGATTGGAAAAATATTCCCCTACTGGCACATACACACGGCCAACCGGCCAGCCCTACAACCTTGGGTAAAGAGTTTATGGTTTTTGT
>DHEF01000029.1:946-1164 GCA_002399735.1 Chitinophagaceae bacterium UBA4857 | reverse complement strand
GGTAAAGAGTTTATGGTTTTTGTTGAGCGTATTAACAACCAGATTGAACAATTTTTACATATTCCATTTACGGCTAAGTTTGGCGGTGCAACTGGTAATTTTAATGCACACCATGTAGCTTTTCCGCAATACGATTGGGTAAAGTGGGGTAACGAATTTATTGGCTCATTAGGTTTACAGCGTCAACAATTTACTACACAAATTGAGCACTACGATAA
>DHEF01000029.1:524-823 GCA_002399735.1 Chitinophagaceae bacterium UBA4857 | reverse complement strand
ACACAAATTGAGCACTACGATAATTTAGCTGCTCATTTTGATGCCATTAAACGCATCAACAATATTTTGCTGGATTTATCTCGTGACATATGGACTTATATTGCCTTTGAATACTTTAAGCAAAAAACCCAAAAAGGCGAAGTTGGTTCATCTACCATGCCCCATAAAGTAAACCCAATTGATTTTGAAAATGCCGAAGGCAATCTGGGTATTGCCAATGCATTGCTGGAACATTTAGCGGCTAAACTTCCGGTATCCCGTTTACAACGTGACCTTACCGACTCTACCGTGTTGCGCAA
>DHEF01000029.1:0-424 GCA_002399735.1 Chitinophagaceae bacterium UBA4857 | reverse complement strand
GACTCTACCGTGTTGCGCAACATAGGCGTACCCTTAGCCCATACTTTTATTGCTATAAAATCTTTAGAAAAAGGTTTGGGTAAGCTGGTAGTAAATAATGCAAAAATTAATGCCGACCTAGAAGATAACTGGCCGGTTGTTACTGAAGCGATACAAACCATTTTACGCAGAGAAAATTTCCCTAATCCTTACGAGGCCTTAAAAGAACTATCAAGAGGAAAAGATAAAATTGACAAAGCCGCTATTCATCAATTTATAGATGGGCTTGACATAAAAGCCACACTAAAAAAGGAGTTGAAAAAAATTACACCACAAAATTATATTGGTGTTATGGCTAAGTTTTAAATGCTATAATAATATGTTTTTGGGGTGCCCGTAAATAAAAAAAGAGGCACTGTATTGCGTCTTTTTTTATTTACGGGCG
>DHEF01000031.1:112993-121396 GCA_002399735.1 Chitinophagaceae bacterium UBA4857 | reverse complement strand
AGATCCTTAAAAACAGCTAGTGCTATCGTAGAATTATCGGCAATCAGGATTATGCTTAAGAAATTTTAAAACTTAAACAGTCTCAAAGAGGAGGAGGGAGAAGCCTGGCTGCTGTGCCGGACTTGCAGCGAATAGCCCGACCCAGTGTTAGTAAACAAGGCCATCAAAAACTTTTTTAACATACAAAGCCTCGGCCTTGTTTACTAACACTGGGGCACCTCATAATTTTTAAAAAATCTTACAGAACGAGTATAATTGTGGCAGTAGCATTTTTAATTTTACCTTTGCCGCCTAATTATTTTTACTATGCTTCAATTACATGTATTAAGACAGGACACAGCCGGTGTGAAGGCCCGATTGAGCAAGAAGCATTTTGCCGATTTAGATTTGGTAGATGCGATTATTGCATTGGATGATGAAAGAAAAAAACTACAACTATCGTTTGATAATAACCAGTCCGTTGTAAACAGTACCTCCAAAGAAATTGGAGCATTAATGGCAAAAGGACAAAAGGAAGAGGCAGAAACAAAAAAAGGAGAAGTAGCTGCACTTAAAGCTACGTTACAACCTATAACCGAACGATTGGCGATTGTAGAAAAACAACTGCATGACGAATTGGTAAAACTGCCCAACCTGCCAGCGGAAGGAGTGCCTATGGGTAAAACACCGGAAGATAACATGGTGGTAAGAGAAGGTGGTACAAAACCTGCATTACACGAAGGTGCTTTACCGCATTGGGATTTGATTAAAAAATATGACATTATTGATTTTGAACTGGGAGCTAAAATAACAGGAAGTGGTTTTCCTTTATACAAAGGACAAGGAGCCAAACTGCAACGTGCGTTGGTGCAATATTTTTTAGACTTTAATACCGCTGCAGGTTATACCGAGTTTTTACCGCCATTTATGGTAAACGAAGCCTCGGCCTATGGCACGGGTCAATTGCCGGATAAAGAAGGACAAATGTACCACATGCCTGCTGATGGGTTTTATATGATACCAACATCGGAAGTGCCGGTAACCAATATTTTTCGTGATGATATTGTGAAGGAAACATCATTACCGATTAAGATGACAGCCTACTCACCCTGTTTCAGACGTGAAGCCGGAAGTTTTGGTAAGGATGTACGTGGCCTTAACCGTGTGCACCAGTTCGAAAAAGTGGAGATTGTACAATTAACGCATCCGGATAAGAGTTACGAAGCCCATACAGAAATGGTATTGCATATTGAAAAATTATTACAAAGTCTGGAACTACCTTATCGTGTATTGGCGTTGTGCGGTGGCGATATGAGTTTTACATCTGCCTTAACCTATGACTTTGAAGTGTACAGCGCAGCGCAGGAACGTTGGTTGGAAGTAAGCTCCGTATCAAACTTTGAGGCTTACCAAACCAACCGTATGAAGATCAGGTTTAAAGACGAGAAAGGTAAAACACAGTTAGTACACTCGCTAAACGGAAGCTCTTTAGCCTTGCCTCGTATTGTTGCCAGTCTACTGGAAAACAACCAAACACCTGAAGGCATTAATATACCTAAAGTGTTACAGCCTTATTTTGGTGCAGCGGTGATTGGGTAACAGTATGTAGATGTTAGTATGTAATATAAAGACTACTACGAAGTTTAGATTTTATTAGGATAAATTATAGTTAAAGCAAATGAGTACAGGGCTCATTTGCTTTTTTTGTTTGCACCTTTAGCGCATTATTTAACCAAACCATTTTATATGAGAACAACAATACTTATTTTATCATTTATTTTTATTGGCGGCACATTAAATGCACAAATTACAAAGGGCTCTAAGTTGATTGGAGGAAATTTGACGTTGGGTAGTTCAAAAGGGGAATCTGGAACCCAGCCAAACAATACCAAATCCTCGTCGTTTTATTTTCACCCCTCATTTGGCGTAGCTGTTAAGGAAAATTTAATTGTAGGTATCAAAGGTGGCTATGGGCACACGCTCAACAAAAACCAAAGTGGTCAAAGTGAAGGCAAACAAAAAAGTAATAGCTATAGCGCAGGTATGTTTGTAAGAAAGTATAAACAATTGGGCAAATCGGACTTTTACTTGTTCGGCGATGCCGGTTTAAACTACCAACATATTAACAATATACAAGAGATTGATAGAGTTGAAACATCCAACACAAAAGATCATCGATTAGGAATAGCCATTACACCTGGATTATCTTATGCAGTAAACAAACGTTTACATCTTGAGTTAAGCGTGGGTGATTTATTCAGTGCCGGATTTTCAAAATATAAAGAGACTAACCCGACGGCTAACAGATATAAAACAAACAGCACATTTGTTTCTACCAATATTTCTAATATCACCAATTCTCTTTCTTTTGGGCTGAGATTTTTGTTAGCGAAATCGTAATACTGTAAATTTATTTAAAAGGGTTGTTTATAGTTTTACAGACAACCTTTTTTTGTTTTTAAAAATATTACAAGCGTTATAAATAAGGCAAACAATACAATGAGTTGCCAGCCATTTTTCCAAATTCGATTTATATTGTTTTGTAATTCGCTTTTCCAGTCAGGTACTGTATTTATATCGGTCATATAAAAGCAACCATTCAGTTTACCGTCATAGTTTTCATCAGCAGACTTTTCTCTCCTTTCAGAATAGCTAAACCAAATATTATTGTCAAGCGGAGCATAGTGTTTTGCATTCTCCTCTCTCAATATATTTAATACTTCAATAAATGTTTTGTAGCGGGCATTATTGTTAAAAACAAAATGGACTCCGTTTATTGTATCACGATTATCTAAAATTTTTCTAATTATGTTTCTTGCTATATGTAAGTTCTCAATGTTTTCTAACAAGTTATCAGAAAGCGTTATGATTTTGTAGTTTTTCTTAATTGGAAAACCCTCTTTAAAAAAGAGTTCTAACTGGTTGTTTTCACGCATGTATGCTGTATCAACCCATGCAATTGGTATGCCCCAGTTATTTCCTTTATTTATTGCTGATTTTGTAAAAAAATATAATACTATCGGCAGAATTAGTAAACTAACTATCCCTGGTGCATAATATATTTTTTTTAGTTTTGGAGTCAGCACTTATGTAGTATGTGCTTATAGGATGCAAACAATTCCTTTTATCCATAATTGTAATTAATTTACTAACGCAACGGCTCTTAGCTTTCCGCCTTAAGCTTTCCGCTTTTTTCATTTAGCTTTGAACCATTATAAACCAACCACATTTTATATTGCAAACAATTACTGCCGATAGTTTAAAAACAGATATTAAAATCTTGGCCCGCGCTATTTCATTGGTAGAAAATGAAGTGGGCGACTATCAGCAATTGTTACAACAGTTACAACCCAATCCCCATGCAAAGGTTATAGGCATAACCGGCCCACCGGGTGCTGGCAAAAGCACGTTGGTAGATGCCGTGTTAGACAAACTGGTGAACGACAATAAAAAGGTAGCAGTACTTTGTGTTGACCCTTCTTCGCCATTTAACCTAGGCGCTGTATTGGGCGATCGTATACGCATGAGCGATTGGTACACTAATCCTAATGTGTTTATCCGTTCATTAGCCAGCCGTGGTGCCATGGGCGGTTTGCACCCAAAAATAATTGAGATAACCGATTTAGTATTGGCGGCCGATTTTGATTATGTAATTATTGAAACAGTTGGCGTAGGGCAAAGTGAAATTGAAGTAGCGGGTTTAGCTGATGTAACAGTAGTAGTGGTTGTACCCGAAGCCGGTGATGAAATACAAACCATGAAAGCCGGCCTAATGGAAATTGCCAATGTGTTTGCTGTAAACAAAGGAGACCGCCCCGGTGCGGATAAATTTGTAAAAAACTTACGCTTAATGCTGGCACCGGCATTTACCACCACACAAATTCCGGTTGATGTAATAAAAACCATCGCCCACGAAAAACAAGGGATAGAAACATTATTAACTGCAATAGAAAACTATTTACAAGGCAATCACTTTAACGATAAAAAAGCCTGGCTACTGGCCGAAAAAGCCTATCAGTTAATTTTAAAACAACGCATGAGCGATATTGATAAACAAACGCTGAAAACCAATATTGAACAAGCTTTGCAAAAACAAACACAGTTTAACCTGTATAGTTTTATCCACCAACTCAACACCAAACTTTAAACATTAGACGTTAAACTTTTTGAACTTCTGGAACGTTTGAACATTGAACCTTTGAACTTTATATCAGTCCCTCCTTAATTATATCATGTAAATGCACAATGCCCAGGTAAACCCCATTATCCACTACCGCAATTTGAGTAATAGATTTTTTACGTAAAATATCCAAGGCTTCTATCGCCAGTTCATCGGGTGCAATAACAATTGGGTTGGCGGTCATAATATCTTTTGCTATCAGGCTATTGGCATCAGGTACATTGTTTTTAATTAATCTACGCAAATCTCCATCAGTTATAATACCCAATAGGTTTTCATCACCGTCAACAACCGCCGTAACACCCAAACGTTTTTGTGTCATTTCAATAACGACAGTGCTTAATTTTTCGCCGGGACGAACCATAGGTTTTTCGTTGTGAATATACAGGTCACGTACACGTAGGTATAATTGTTTGCCCAAGGCACCACCCGGATGAAACTTGGCAAAATCTTCGCGTTGAAAACCTCTTTCTTCAATTAAACAAACGGCCAACGCATCACCCATTACCATTTGCGCAGTAGTGCTGGCGGTGGGTGCCAGGTTATTGGGGCAAGCTTCCTGATCCACTGTCGTGTTCAAAAATAAATCAGCTGCTTTTGCTAAGTAGGAGTCGGCTTTTCCGGCAATAGCCACCAGTATATTTCCAAAATTTTTAACCAGTGGTACCAGTACTTTTATTTCCGGGCTCTCACCGCTTTTACTAATAATAATCACCACATCATTCGGTTGTACAATGCCAAGATCACCATGTATCGCATCAGCTGCATGCATAAACACCGCAGGTGTGCCGGTACTGTTTAAAGTAGCCACAATTTTTTGTGCCACAATCGCACTTTTACCAATGCCGCTAACCACCACACGGCCATTACAATGTAGAATAGCAGTAACCGCTTTTTCAAAATCCTCGTTAATATAATTGGCCAGGTTGGCTACAGATTGTGCTTCCAGTTCAATCGTTCTTAATGCAGCATCACGTATCATGGTAAAAATTATTGGTGCAAAATTATGCTTTTTAAAACTGTCAAAAATTTAGCTGAGTCTTACAATTTGGATAATCAACATGTTCCATATTCTGACAACAGTTAATTGCTCTACAAAAGATTAATAGTGTTATCCTTATTTAACTATTATTTTTTAACTCATTTACACAAACACCTGTTAGTGTTTATAAGTTGGTTTTATTTTAACGTATTAAGCTTTTATTAACCATTGTTGTTGCTTAAATTTGCTATCCACTTTTATATCCGCAAGAACCGTGAAGAAGGACCCCGCCTTAAGACCTGGGTTTTGTTCTACCCGATTACAAAGTATATAAATGGATAAGTACTTGTTTTTCAATTACTAATATTTTATGGTACACAAAAGTGCCGGCCAACATTAGTAAAATATTAAGGAAATTGAGTACCTTAATATACTAGCACTTATTCAGGTGTGAATGAAATTTTAGAGCAATGGCTACATCATCAGTAAAAAAACCGGCGGCCAAAAAATCCGCAACAGTGAAGAAAGAGACAACTGTGAAAGTTAAGAAGTTTGACCTTCATCAATCGTTACAGGAACACTTTGGATTTAATAAGTTTAAAGGAACGCAGGAAAAAGCGATAGAATCGTTATTGGCAGGCAAAGATACTTTTGTTATTATGCCTACCGGTGGCGGTAAAAGCTTGTGTTATCAGCTACCCGCATTAATCAGCGAAGGCGTTGCCTTGGTTGTATCACCGTTAATTGCATTAATGAAAAACCAGGTTGATCTGGTACGTGGTTACAGCAGCAACGATAGCATTGCGCACTTTTTAAACAGTACGCTTAATAAAAAAGAAACCAAAGAGGTTCATGATGATTTATTAAGCGGCCGTACCAAAATTTTATACGTGGCACCGGAAACCCTGACCAAACAGGAGAATCTGGAGTTTTTTGCCGGTTTAAAAATATCGTTTTTTGCCGTGGATGAAGCCCACTGTATATCAGAATGGGGGCACGACTTCAGGCCGGAATACCGCCGCCTGCGGGAAATGATGACCCAGATAAACCCTGATGTACCGGTAATTGCCCTAACCGCTACTGCTACCCCTAAAGTACAAAGCGATATTGTAAAAAACCTGGGCTTAAACGAGCCTAATATTTTCATATCGTCGTTTAACAGAAGTAATCTGTACTACGAAATTTTACCCAAGATTAAAAAGAACCAAACCGATGAAAACATTGTAAGGTTTATTAAAAGCATGGGTAAAAAAAGTGGTATCATATATACCCTTAACCGTAAAACCACCGAAGAACTGGCCGCTATTTTAGAAGCCAACGGTATTAAGGCGGTGGCTTACCATGCCGGGCTTGACAGTAAAATACGTGCCGACAGACAAGATAAATTTTTAAGCGAAGATGTGCAGGTAATCTGCGCTACCATTGCCTTTGGTATGGGTATTGATAAGCCCGATATTCGTTTTGTAATACATTACAATATTCCAAAATCAATAGAAAACTACTATCAGGAAACCGGCCGTGCCGGCCGTGACGGACTGGAAGGAAAATGTATTTTATACTACTCGCACAAAGACGTTAGCAAACTGGAGCATTTAATGCGTGACAAGCCGCTTAGCGAACGTGAAGTAGGCGCACAGTTAATTAACGAAACGGTATCATATGCCGAAACCGGTGTATGCCGTCGTAAAGTGTTGATGAGTTATTTTGGCGAAGTGTATGAACAGGAAAATTGTGGTGAGTGCGACAACTGTAAACACCCGAAAGAAAAACTGGAAGTCCAGAAAGAAGCAATAACCGTTTTAAAAGCGATAAAAGATTTAGATCAGCGATTTGCTACCGATTATGTGATAAACATTATCAGCGGTAAGTTAACGCCTCAAATACAAATGTTCCGCCACGAAGGCATACCCTCTTTTGCCAGTGGTAACGATAAGGATAATCATTTTTGGAACTCGCTTATACGCCAGATGTTGCTGGAAGGTTTGTTAGCCAAAGACATTGTAGAGTATGGGGTTTTAAAAATTACCAAAAAAGGCGAAGCATTTTTAAAGAAACCAAAATCGTTTACCATTGTATTAAACAACCTGTATAAAGAAGCCAATGCCGATGACGAGGAAGTAATAGAAACTGGAGGCGATGGTGCAGCAACCGACGACAAGTTGTTTGAAATGCTGAAGGAGCTTAGACAAAAAGAAGCGAAGAAAAAAAACCTGCCTCCTTTTGTTATTTTTCTGGAAACATCGTTACAGGACATGGCTACCATGTACCCAACCACCGTAACGGATTTGGAAAAATGCCAGGGCGTAAGTAAAGGCAAGGCTATTAGGTATGGAAAACCATTTGTTGATTTAATTGCCCGCCACGTTGAGGAAAATAATATTGTGAAGCCCGACGACTTTGTAATGAAGAGCGTGGTAAACAAAAGCGGCAATAAAGTATATATTATTCAAAACACCGATAAAAAAGTTTCGCTGGAAACCATTGCCAAAAACAAAGGCTGGCGTATGGATGAAATGCTGGAAGAAATGGAAACCATTGCCGCCAGCGGCACCAAGCTTAACCTTACCTACGCAATAGATGAAATGCTTGACGAAGAGGAACAGGAAGAAATAATAGAGTACTTTAAAAGCTGCGAAACCTCCTCACTACAAATAGCATTAGACGAGCTTGCTGAGTTTGATTTTAACTGGGAGCAGTTAAAAATTATGCGCATTAAGTTTTTAAGTGAGTATGGTATGTAGTGACCAATTAAAAATGAAAAAGTAAAATTTAAAATATTAACCCGGCTCTTGTTGCCGGGTTTTTATTGGCGCAACTTAAAACTTATTACTTACAACTATTTGGGGGCGTTCAGCAGTAGTAACTCCGGTCTGCAGCAGTTCCCGCTTTCCGTTACAAGCCCTCGCCCCTCCTGCGTCGGGGGCTGCGGGCTTTTCACTGCAATCGGGCAGCCCTTCAGCTTTTATACTACTATCAACAACATTGCACCTGGCCAAAGCCTGCTTTAATCATAAGCGCCAAAAAAACTAAAACACCAGTTTGTTATTTCAGAAACGTAGGACTCCGGCCTTGCGCTTTAAGCATTCAGCGTTTAGCTTTGGGCTTTACCCTTTTTTAAAATAAACTTCCAAACAATTGCTTTTTGTAAAGCAAAAACCTTTATTTTTGCCCCCCTGATTTGAAACTAGTCTTTCAACCTGGGAAAACAACCAAAAGGTGCGGTAGCTCAGTCGGTAGAGCAAAGGACTGAAAATCCTTGTGT
>DHEF01000031.1:63070-112881 GCA_002399735.1 Chitinophagaceae bacterium UBA4857 | reverse complement strand
GGTTCGATCCCGGCCCACACCACAAACAAAAAACCCGGCATTTGCCGGGTTTTTTGTTTTAAGCGCTACTTAACTTTCCTGTATTTATCAACACACCCTTCAATACAAATAGCTTCTCCAGGATACGTAAACAGCCATGCATGTTCAGTATCTATTGAATATGCTAGTAAAACCGACTCATCTACTGAATTGCCCGTCAACAACCTCACTTTTCCAGGTGCCATTAACTCATATTTTGAAAACTGTTTAAATTCATTTCTTGTCGAAGCAAATTTTCCGTCGGCTCTAAAATCCATAACCTTTCCGGCCGGTTTAGCTTTATACCATTTGCCCGCATCCCCCGGACTTATAAAATATTCTGTAAACACCCATTTTCCAATAATACTGCTACTGATTGGGCCATCTGCATAATGAAATTTTTTGCTGCAGCCTGCAAATAAAACAGCTATAACTATCAAGGCCAACAAGCTATTGCGCATACATTTTTTTTAAGCTGACAAGTAGCTTTAATAATCCGTTGCATAACAATTGTGTAATCGATTCATTTTGTACATCCTCATTTTAAAGATTGTAGTTTTTAAATAAATTAAACACATGAGCCTTAAATATTTTTTAGTATTAATATGTTTTACCGTCGCACCCTTTTTTGCAAATGCTAAATGCGGCGGCTCAGGCATAGGACTGCAAACAAAAACAATTATCCCTCAGAACGGAATTATAATTATTGAGTTTTATGGCGGCTCGCAATACATTGCTAGCGGGTTAAATAAACGACATCCCATCTATTTACAATCAGGAGATAGCAAAGTAACATTAACTGTGGTAGAGGTTTTGGGTGGAGATTTTCAACTAACGCAGGCAATACTACGCCCTTCCACACTACTGTCCTTTGAAAAAATGTACACTGTTTTTATTGATGACATTAATAATAAATTATTTCCGCCAAGGTTGTTAAACGAAAAAACCAAAAGTTGGTCAAGTGGGCCAATCACGGTTACAAGTAATTTAAGTACAAATACTGCTTTTAACTACACCATTACCGAAACAAAAAAAACCTATGTGCGTTACGGCTGTGGTCCCGCATCCTGGGTATATTATAATATTTCCGGTATTGACAGTTCTATATCCTTTGTTAGAACTACAGTTAAAAGTTTACGTACTAACAATCTAAGCACCTATGTTGTGCCAATTGAAAACGGGCAAATAAAACTCGGTCACGGTATGTGCTCGGGTCCATTTTTATTTAATAACGCCGGCAATTACGAGGCAACATTTACGCTATTAAATCAGTCTTTTGAACAGAAGGGACAAAGTCAAACATTGGTTTTTAGTCAGCCTAATAAACAAACCGAAGAAGAATAAAATGTATTTATACTTGCTCTCTATTCTTCCAAGCCAACGCCAATTTTATTTCACCAAAGCTTACAACATTACCTAACTTTTCTTTTAAAGGAGCCATAGCAGTTTCATCATAGTTTTCAATATGTGGTTTTATTACAGCAAACTTTTCTTCGTTCATTACTTCTAAAATATCAATATCGCCCAACTGGATATAATGTGCTAAGTGGCCTTCAATAGTACTAATGGCCATATTACGTTCCTGTGCAATCGCAATAATGTCTTTGCCTTGTTTAAACAGATCAAAGCTTACCTGTTTGGTGTTTATTTTAGGGGGTTTATCGGTTTCCTTTTTTGCTGCTCTTTTTTTACCCGATGACGGTATTTCATTTATCAAGGAGCTCAAATTTTTTTCGTTGCAATAGGTTTGTATTATTACCAAAAAATCTTCGCCGTATTGTTGTGTTTTTTTAGGACCAAATCCACTGATACGTTCTAGCTCTTCCGCTGTTTGTGGCAGGTAACGAGCCATTTCGTCTAACGTAACCGAAGATGCCACCAGGTAAACCGGTACATCTCTTTGGCGGCAAATTTTATCACGCAAGGTTTTCAGTTGGCTGTATAATTGCGGGTGCGGACTGTCAGGCAATTTAGCCGCATTGCTCGATGCAGCATAAGTATTTACTTTAAACCCTGTAACCGTGTAACTTTTTTTTCTTTCGCTAAACAATTCGCTGTTCCAACCACTGGTAAGTGCCTGCATAATATATTGCCGGTTGTCAATGGCTACATATATTTCTTTTATTAAATCATTTGTTTCAGCTGCTTTTAACCTGCTATCGGTTACTGCTGTTGTTTGTAATATTTGTTGTAACAATTGTCCATTATGCAAAACAAAATATTTACTTGTTGCTGCTATAACCCTTTCATTTACTTTTTCCATTAATTCGGGTTGGGCTAATTGCACAAACAATTGTTGCAACTGCTGTTGAAATTTTGCAGCAATATCCTGTACCGGATCTATTGTATCCTGTAAAGTTTGTTGCCATTCAAAAGCTTCTTTGTTAAACGAGCTTTTGTTTTCCAGCAAGTAAGCGCCTAATTCTTTTACCTGTGTTTGTATGGCTGTGTAATCAAACAATTGTTGTATTTGCCGCAACGTATAATCTTGTTCCGCATTTACGAATACCTCACCCAATTCTTCTGCCTGTATATTCTGTTGCGAAAAAGCCACCACCCTGCTATCGCTAAATAAGGAGTGGTTTCTTATCATCGTATGCAGCTTAAGTCCCTCCAATGTTGTACAACGGCTTAACGAAACATATACCTGGCCTTTTTCAAAAGCATCGCCTGCATCAATTATTGCTTTTTCAAAAGTTAAGCCCTGGCTTTTGTGTACGGTTATGGCCCAGGCCAATCGCAAGGGGTATTGTGTAAATGTCCCGACAGGTTCTTCCTCCAGTTGCCGGGTAGTAGGGTTCAGGTTATAACGTATATTATCCCAGCTGGAAGTTTTAACTTCTATTTCTTCGTACTCATTATCGCATTGTACAAAAACGGCATCGTTCTTTATATTTACTACCCTGCCAATTTTGCCATTATAAAAACGTTTGGCAATGTCCATATCGTTTTTAATAAACATTACCTGGGCTCCAATTTTTAGTTTCAGTATTTCATCTGCCGGAAAAGCCTTGTCGCTAAAATCACCTTTTATCTCTGCATTGAAAGTATAAGTGCGGCCTTCCAGTTGTTCCAGTTCTATTGCATTAATGCTATCCACTTTTGCATTCCGGGTAACCAGTCTTATATACCCCTCTTCCTTGGGCGGATTAAACGTCGGATCCAGTCTTTCGTTTAACAAAGCCATACCCGTTTCATCCAACCTGTTATTACGTATCTGGTTTAATAAATTAATAAATTTCTCTTCCTGTTGTCGGTAAATTTTATTCAGCTCAATACAAACCGGTTTGTTACGCTCCAACACCCGGCTGTTAAAAAAATAGGGGCCCTCGTAAAATTCATTTAATATACGCCACTCATGCGCAGGCATTACAGGCGGCAGCTGAAATAAATCGCCAATAAATAAAACCTGTACGCCACCAAAAGCCTGTAAATGATTTCGGCGTATATGTCGCATCACTGTATCAATAGCATCCAACGTATCGCAACGTACCATACTCACTTCATCAATCACCAGAAGCTCTAACTCGCGAATAATCTTTTTCTTCTCACCATTCATTTTTAATGTGGCCAGTAACTGCAACTGGTTGGTGGTATTGTCGTCATCTTTTCGCATACCAAACGGATTATCATCCGGTATGAAAGGCGCAATAGGCAACTGAAAAAACGAGTGAATAGTTACACCGCCTGCATTAATAGCCGCAACACCGGTTGGTGCCACTATGGCCATTTGTTTGTGCGTATTATTTTTTATGTATTTTAAAAAAGTGGTTTTACCGGTTCCGGCCTTTCCGGTTAAAAAAATATGCCGGTCGCTATGGTTAACCATTTGCGCCGCCAAAAAGAAAAGTTTATTTGTACTATCAGGGGTAAATCCAGACATGTTTTTCTTAAGTTTTTATGCTGTCACCAAGTAACAAAGAAAACAATTAATTATGACTATTGGTTTATTTTGGGTCAGCCAAACTGCGTTAACCACCTTCGCATAAAGCAATATTTAATTGCGTTTGTTTGTTTTGTCCGCTTTTATGGGATTTACATAATAAAAACTTTCTTCCACACATTCCCCAATCACCAAATTATCACATCTCCACATCTCCCCATTCTTGCCTAACTATCAGTATCTTGCAGCCCCAATGGCAGCGGCTATACACATACAAAATTTATCATTCAGTTACGGCGAACAAAACGTACTCAATCAGCTTGATTTAACCGTGCAACCCGGCGAACGTTTTGGGTTGTTTGGCCCAAATGGTGCCGGCAAAACAACCTTAATGAGTATTATTACCGGCCTGGTAAAATACCATACCGGCACGGTGCAAATACAAGGACTGGAAGTAAAAGACAACAGCACCGCTGTAAAAAAAATAATAGGTTTTGTACCACAGGATTTTTCTTTTTACCAAGAGTTAAGCCCTGTAGAAAACCTGTCTTTTTTTGGTGCCTGGGCGGGCCTAAACGCACAAAAAATAAAAGAAAAAACAACCGAACTCTTACAGGTAATGGCATTGGACCATGTAAAAAACAAACCGGTGCAGCATTTTTCCGGCGGCATGAAACGCAGGGTTAACCTGGCTATTGCGGTAATGGCTAATCCGGGTATTGTAATTTTAGATGAACCTACTGTTGGTGTAGACGTACAAACACGACATGCTATCATTGATTATTTAAAACAACTGAATAATGGCGGTACAACCTTGTTGTACACTTCGCACCAATTACACGAAGCAGAAGACTTGTGTAACCGTTTTGCATTAATGGACGAGGGTCGCATATTGGTAAACGATAGTCTGGAAAACCTGTTACAGCAACATCACCAGGCCGGATTGGAAGGCTTGTTTTTACAGTTAACAGGCAGGGCGTATAGGCACTAAAATTAAAAAGTAAAAATTCAAAAAAAGTAATAAAAGTAGATGTTTGAGCAACCCTCAATATACTAACTACTCAATACTACACACTAAACAATGTTTCGTCTCTGGAGTACCATAAAAAAAGATGTTCGCATACTTACCCGCGACAAAGTAGGACTGGCTTTAATGTTTTTAATGCCCGTGGTACTGGCCATTGTTATTACATCGGTACAAAATGGTACATTCGAAATGGTGAACGATAATAAAGTGCCCATTGTATTGTTTAATAAAGACGGCGGCGAGGCTTCTAAAGAATTAGTGGCAGCTATGGAAAAAACGGGCATGTTTGAGATAGCACCACAAACAAGTCCGACTGATGAAGCAGGCATAAAAAAATTAATGCACGACAACGATGCGATGCTCGCCATTGTTATTCCAGAAAAATATTCCGCCGATGTACAATCCCGTGCTAAAAATGTATCGGAAAAAGCATTGGTAACTTTGGTAGAGGAAGATAGTACACATACCAAAGCACCTGCCGCCGATAGTTTAACGCCACTTACTTTGTACTATCATCCGGTATTGCAACAATCGTTTCGTAAAAGTGTAGATGGTGCCATGAGCAGTGTGCTGCAGGTAGTACAAAGTAAATACATTGTGCAGGAGTTGTACTTTAACATTAACAACCAACCCATTCCCGATTCGGTAGAAAACCAGATTGTTGGCCAGCAAACGGCCATTACACAAATACCGGTATCACGTGATGGGAACAGAAATGTACCCAATGCCAGCCAACACAATATTCCTGCATGGACGGTTTTTGCCATGTTCTTTATTGTTATATCACTAGGCAGTAGCATTGTGCGTGAAAAACGCAGCGGTAGTTTTATACGTTTGCGTACACTGCCCACACATTTTGGTGTGGCCATGATAAGTAAACAAATCACTTATATCTGTATTACTTTTTTACAGGCTGTTGTAATTTTTACATTAGGTGTATTGTTGTTTCCGTTAATTGGCTTGCCGCAATTGAATTTACCCCAAGATATTGGCGGTTTGTTGTTAGTAACCTTCATTAGTGGTTGGTGTGCCACCAGTTTTGCTTTATGTGTAGGAACATGGGCCGGCACGCAGGAGCAGGCTAATGGTATTGGTGCGGTTTCTATTGTATTAATGGCGGCCATTGGCGGTGTGCTGGTGCCGGCATTTGCCATGCCATCATCGTTTGTGTATATCATGAAATTATCGCCATTGCACTGGTGTTTAGAGGCTTATTACGGATTATTTTTAGAAGGCGGCCGACTAGGCGATATAATGATGAATATTATACCTTTGCTTGTTATTACGTTGATTTTTCAAATGCTTGCATGGTGGGGGTTGAAGCGTAAGGGACTGATTCAATAATTAGATAATTAGGCAATTAGTTAATTTGAAAATGAGGGATTCTTTCTCAGCCGAGTTTCCTTAATGTTATTAAGTTAAGGAGCTTCCCAGCGGAGTCTGCTGTAGGGGAGTCGGCGTAAAAGAAATGCAATCTGCACAATGCCTATAGAATTACCGAACGGCCCCGATTAAAATACGGGGTACTACAAAGTGCCCAATAGAATTGTTGCAGCACAAGTGAGTGACACAACAGTCGATGATAGTAGCAATGCAGTTGACAAACAAAACAAAAAAGCTAAAAGCAAAAAACGCTCTTGTTAAAAAGAGGAATATAATATGGAAACAGTACAGTTAAAACAGCAGTTGAAAGAGCAGATTGTTAAGTTTTTAAACTTAACCACCGTTAAGCCGGAAGATATTAAAGATGATGAGCCGCTGTTTGGTGAGGGATTGGGTTTAGATTCGATTGATTCGATTGAATTAATAGTTTTACTTAGCCGTGAATACGGCATTAACATACAAGACCCCAAAGAAGGCCGTAAAATTTTAGTGGATATTAATACTATGGTGGATTACATTGAGAAACACCGTACAAAATAATTACAGGTATTGAGTCGTATTTGCATTACAGGCATGGGCGTTATTAGCGCTATTGGTAATAGTGTGTCCACTAACCGGGAGGCTTTACAACAAGGTGTAACAGGCATTAGCAAAACGTCATCGTTTTTGTCGCGTTATGCAGGCCAACTACCGTTTGCCGAAGTAAAAACTACAACTGCCGCATTACAACAAAGGTTAAACATTACACAAGCAGGTGTTACACGTACATCCTTGCTGGCATTACATGCCGTGCAGGAGGCCATTGCAGATGCTAAATTGACAGCAAGTGAATTGACCGAAAACCATACTGCGTTAATTGGAGCCAGCACCGTGGGCGGCATGTGTTTAACGGATGAATTGTATGCCGATGCCAACAGTAAAACGGGTGTCGGATCGGAGTACGTAGCCAGTTACGACAATGCCTCGGTTACGTTGTTTTTACAAAAATACTATGGCATTGGGGGTATTGTAAATACCATCAACACAGCCTGTTCATCATCGGCAAATGCTATTGCATTTGGCGCAGGTTTAATTAAAAACGGATTGGCCAAAAGAGCCATTGTTGGCGGTGCAGACAGTCTGGCCAAATTTACCATTAACGGTTTTAAAGCCTTGCATATTTTATCAGACGCACCCTGTGCGCCTTTTGATGCAGAACGCAAAGGTTTAAACCTGGGCGAAGCCGGCGCTTTTCTGGTATTGGAAAAAGAAGAAGACCTGAAGGGTAGAAAAGCGTATGGTATGGTAAGCGGTTATGGTAACAGTAACGATTCCTTTCATCCATCGTCCATATCACCTGAAGGAAAAGGCCCGTTTTTAAGTATGCGGCAGGCAATTGCTATGGCAGATTTAAAACCGGCAATGATTGATGTGATCAATGCACACGGAACCGCTACCGAAAATAATGATGCAACGGAAAGCGTAGCCATGCAAAGACTGTTTGATAAAGTGCCTGTTTTTATGTCAACTAAATCGTACACCGGCCATACATTAGGTGCTGCCGGCGCTATTGAAGCTATTTATAGTTTGTTGAAGTTATATTATGGCGAAGTGTATAAATCTTTACAATTTAACAAGCCCATTACTGCCACAGGATTGGTGCCGCAATTGCAATACGATAGTATGGCATTGCAGCATATTATGTCCAACTCATTTGGGTTTGGAGGCAATTGCAGTTCGCTTGTCTTTTCAAAAATCTAAGTAAAATTTAAAATAAGTATTTGTGAAATCGTTAGTTTGTATTACTCCCGGAACCTTTGCTTATACAACCGATGTTACGCCTGTTGCCGGAAAAAACGAAACCTTGTTACGCATTAAACGTATTGGTATTTGTGGTACCGACTTACATGCTTTTGAAGGCACACAACCTTATTTTCAATACCCACGTATTTTAGGCCATGAGCTGGCCGCTGAAATTATTACAACCGAAGCGGAAGGTTTTACTGCAGGAGAAGCAGTAACTATTATACCCTATTTTAATTGTGGCACTTGTGTTGCCTGCCGTAAAGGCAAACCTAATTGTTGTGCAAAAATTAATGTTTGTGGCGTACATGTGGATGGTGGTATGCGTGAATATTTAGTGGTACCTGATTATAGTTTGGTAAAAAGCGAAGGCTTGAGTTGGGACGAACTTGCTTTAGTAGAACCATTGGCAATTGGTGCCCATGCCATAAGAAGAGCTGCAGTAGAAAAAGATGACTTTGTATTGGTATTAGGCGCAGGCCCTATTGGTTTAGGTACCATGGAGTTTGCCCGCATTGCCGGTGCAAAAGTTATTGCTATGGATATAAACCCGCAACGACTGGCGTTTTGCAAAGAGAAACTAGATGTAGCCCATACCGTAAACGCCTTGGACGCTGATGTAGCTGAACAAATAAAAACCATTACGAATGGTGATATGGCTGAGGTGGTAATTGATTGTACCGGTAACCTGCGAGCCATTAACGGTATGATTAATTATCTGGCACATGGTGGACGAGCCGTGTTGGTGGGTTTACAAAAAGAAGATTTTGCTTTTAATCACCCGGAGTTTCATAAGCGTGAGTCAACCTTAATGAGTAGCCGTAACGCCACCAGAGAAGATTTTGTACATGTGGTACAATCCATGAAAAACGGATTGGTTAATCCGGCTACTTATATTACCCACCGATTAGACTTTGATAATGTAAAAGACGGGTTTAAAGACTTGTTGAATCCGGCCAACGGCGTAATAAAGGCCACGATAGAACTGTAAACTTATCGGCCGAACATTTTATCCAGTTGGTCCTGCGAAAAATGAAAATAAGTGGGTGAGCCGTCCGGTGCCGCATTAGGTTGATTACTGGCAAATAAATCCTGCAACAGTTGCTTTATTTCACGGCCGGTAAGTCGGGTGCCGCTTTTTATAGCCCTTTGTTTGGCAACAGAACGTACCAATCTTTCACGCTGCGACAATTTAAGTTCGCTGTTAAAAAACTTATACTGCTCTAATAACAAATCAATAGCATGGGTGTGGTCGGTGGGCAATAAATCGGCCGGAGTGCCTTGTAATACAAAACTGTTTTTACCAAATGGTTCAATATGATAGCCCAATTCGTTTAAATCGGGCAACAACTCCTGTAACAAAATGGTATCGCCGGGTGTAAACTCCATGGTAGCCGGAAACAAGCTTTTTTGTGTAGCCACCGGAATACCTTTTGCGGCAGCCGTTAACTGGTCGTACAAAATACGTTCATGTGCCAGTTGTTGGTGTACCAGTAAAAAACCATCCTGTTGCGGTAAAACAATGTAAGTGTTTAATAACTGAAAAACTTCATCGTTATCAAATGCATTAGTTTCGGTATGTAAAGCTTCGGGGTTAGTCGATGTTGGCTCGGTAGGTGTTTCGTAAAAATCACGCCAGTGTTTTAACCCTTCCTTGTTTTCTTTTTCAATAAAATGTGCCTTATTGCCTTGCGTAAAACCTTTATATAACGAAGTGGAGGAAGCCGATTGTTGTCTGGCCTCGGTAAAAGGTTGTTGTATGGAGGAAAGCTGTTGTATCCCAGGGTCAAGGTCAAAATCCAGTGTGGGTGTTACACTAAACTGTGCCAAAGCATGTTTAATGGCGGCTTGTACAAAAGCGTATATTATTTTTTCGTCCTCAAATTTTATTTCCTGTTTGGTAGGGTGTACGTTTACATCTACCTGTGTGGGGTCCAGCTCAATAAACAATACATACATAGGAAAGCTATCGGAAGGAATCATTTCCTGGTAAGCATTCATAACCGCATGGTTCAGGTAAGCACTTTTTATAAAACGGTTGTTTACAAAAAAGTACTGGTCACCACGGGTTTTTTTAGCCGTTTCCGGTTTGCCAATAAAACCATGAATATTTAAGTAAGCCGTATTATCCTTTACTGATACCATTTTAGCATTATACTGGTTACCCAGTATTTGTATAATGCGTTGCTTTAAGCTGCCGGCCTCCAGGTAAAAAACCTGTTGGTCGTTATGTGTAAGGGTAAATAAAACATCGGGGAAAGCCATGGCCACCCTTATAAACTCATCAACAATATGCCTCATTTCGGCAGTATTGCTTTTTAAAAAATTACGCCGGGCGGGTACATTAAAAAACAGGTTTTTCATGGCTATGCTGGTACCATTGGCTACGGCTACAGGCTCCTGTTTTTGTACACTGCTATTTTCTACTTCAATATAGGTACCGGCCTCGTCCTCGGGGCGTTTGGTTTTCAGTTCTACCTGGGCTACAGCCGCTATTGAAGCCAGCGCTTCGCCACGAAAACCCATGGTGCGTATATGAAAAAGATCGTCAATACTTTTAATTTTTGAAGTAGCGTGGCGTTCAAAACACATACGTGCATCCGTTTCACTCATGCCACCGCCATTATCCACCACTTGTATCAAAGCCTTGCCTGCGTCCTGTACAATTAACTTTATTTCGGTGGCTCCTGCATCTACAGCGTTCTCCAACAGCTCTTTAACTGCACTGGCAGGGCGTTGAATAACCTCACCGGCAGCAATCTGGTTAGCAATATTATCGGGTAAAAGCTGAATTTTATCTGGCACCGAAACTACAATTTAAGCGCACAAAGTTATGAAAATCAAGTGAGAGGTAGGGATACCATTTCAGGAGTTATTACAAAACTTTTATTTATTCAATTAATTGAATATCGTAAAATTACGATGTATTAAAATTAAAAATATGCGTTTTTGATTGAATTTCTACTATGTCTTTTGAGTAAAAACACATAGCTTTACCCTTGTAATTTTTACGTGCCCATGTTAACAATTAGACTTTCATGGTCATTTTTTTTTAACCTTAAACATCATAGCATGAAAAAAAGTCTACTCACTCTTTCTTTGATTGCCCTTACATTGTTTGCAAAGTTATCTGCACAGTGTCCTACACCAACAGGTATGGTTGCTACACAGCTTAACTTAAACGGATACTGCTTTGTCAATATCCAGAATGCAATTCCCGGTTCTAATGTGTCCATTTACAATGCGGCAGGTTATGTTGCACAGGGTACCGCCAATGCTGGTGGTCAGGTTGTAATACCTTACAACTGTTCTGTAGGCGCGCTTACTTCTGTTGTTTCAGCAACTGCACCCCCACTGCGTATTTGCAGCCAGGTAACAATTGCTACTCCAATTCCTTTGCCTATTAAGTTGGTATCTTTTACCACAAAATTTAATGCAAATAAAAAACCAGTTTTAGAATGGAAAACTGCTTACGAAATAAGCAGCGAAAAAATCGAATTGCAAAAAAGTAGTGATGGCAGATCATTTACTACCATCAGTACATTTGCAACCGACGAAACTTCTTTAAGCGAGAAGACGTACACACATGAAGATGCCGATTTTACTGCAGGGTCTACTGCATACTATCGCATTAAACAAACCGATTTAGACGGAAAACTTTTCTACTCTAAAGTGGTTTATGTTAGCGATAAGTCTTCTTCTGACATTTCAGTTTTCCCTAACCCGGTTAAAGCTGGCGGTCAAATATTTTTAAAAGGTGTTAAAGCTGCTGATGTTCAAGCCAGAAATATTCGTGTAAGCGATATTGCGGGCAGAAACGTTGAGTTTACCGTTAATGGTACTAACTCTATTCAGTTGTCTGAAAAAAGCCCAAGAGGTATTTACATTGTACGTATCAACGACAAATCATTAAAAGTTTTTGTTGAATAATTTATTACAACAAAACAGTAAAAAATCCCGGAATTGTTTCCGGGATTTTTTTTACAAATCTTTTTCTCTTACTCCATTTTAGTACGGGCCGTTTTAAAAATATACCTGGCGGTAAAAAATAAAGAAACAGCAGCTACCATATAAAAAACAACCGTAACAATAACGCCATGCTCACTTGGGTAAGCCATTTTAAAGCGCAGGCCTAAAAATATCATCAACATCATCCACAACAAACCGGCCGATACACACTTTAATATTTTTACAAAAAAATGTATTACTACTATATCGCTGTCGTGGCTCATATTATTCCTGCTCCTTTATTAAAAATGATTTGAATTCGGTAGAGTCGCCATTAAATACATTAAAGTCAACCTTGGCTCTTATACCGTTTACATTACCGCTGTCGTTGTGTTGCCAAAACTGCCACTTACGGCCAATACGTGGTTGTTGTTTTTCGTAATAGTGTGCCACCCAAAGCGGATAACTATCAAAATCGTTGCCCAGGTTTTGGCGGTAAAAATCGGCATTGGTATAAATAATAGGTTTTACACCGTAATAGTTTTCGGCCGTTGCCAACCACTTTTTTACCTCGGCTTTTAGTACCGCTTTACTTACTCCATTGCGTTGCTCCACATCCAGCACCGGCGGCAAATCACCGGGTTGTAACGATACCTGTCTAATAAAATTTTCTGCTTGCAGTTTACCGTCTTTTGAGGCTATAAAAAAATGATAAGCACCGCGGGGAATATCATTATCCTTTGTTTTTTTCCAGTTACGTTTAAACTGCGGATCTACATTGCCTACGCCCTCGGTTGCTTTTATAAAAGCAAAGCCAATTTCTATATTCCATACCTGCATTTTTTTCACTTCTTCCCAGGCTATCAGGTGCTGATACCGCGATACATCAATACCATGAATATCATATCCATCCGGAATACTGATGCCAAAAGCCTCGTACCGGGTAAATTTTGCTTTGCGATACTCAATCCATTTATACACCATGGTGGCTCCAAAAATGGCCAGTAATAAAAACACAAAATATAAAAGCCAGCGAAATTTTTTCTTGGTCCGTTTTGATGCCATGTATTTCTATCTTAAACAGTTATCCTGTTTATACACAAATATATTAAGCATTGAAGTATTAGTTGATAATTATACTACTCAACATTTACTATAAACGGCTAAAAATCAATTTTTTTCCACAAAAAAAAGGTTTGGAACAGGATTTGTATTTTTTGGCTTGTAAGTATAGTTTTTATGTTGGGGCTGTCAGCAGCAGCAACTCCGGTCAGCAGTATACCCGGCTGTCCGCTGTACCCCGGTCAGGAAAACCGGTGTGCCGCTTCCATCCGGCAGCCTTGAGGCAACAGTAACACGATGATGCCCAAAGAACGAACGATAAACGGATGCGCTCACCCTTTCCTTTCTAAAAAGAAGGGTTGCGAACAATCACCTGATTGCAACGAGTGATCATCAGTGTTACTACAGCTGACAACATAAAAAACACAAAACAAATCAACAGTGTTTGTATTTACTTACCGGTTAGGATAAGCGGAGTGACTATACCGATTTATTAACCTTTTAGAAAAACGATTATGAACAATGATTATTACCATACCCAATACGAAGAAGAGGATCTGGCATTAATAAGTCTGAGTACGGTGGATTGTATTGATATATTTATCCGCCCGGTGTACAAGCAAATAATAGTTCACTCCTTAAATTACTTTATACATCACAAAGGATTGATTGTGTATGGTTGGTATTTATCAACTAACGCACTGCATATGCTGGCTAAAAGCCGTGAACGTAAAATGCTAGATTCTGTGATACAACAATACCGCAAATTTACAACCGATAAAATTTTAGAAGCTTTAGATACCGAGCCGGTTTTACGCAAATGCTGGTTGATGGAGAAGATAGAAACATCGAAAGGTTTATTCAGCTCGGAGAAAAAAATATTGTTATGGCAGGAAGATGTTACGGCCATTGCTGTTGACGGTAGTAATATTTCGGAAATAGCAGAGTGTTTGCATACACTACATTTTACAGCGGTAAAAGACAGGATAGTAAACGCAGCAGCGGATTATGTGTACAGCTCCGCCGCCGATTACGCCGGACAACCCGGCCCGGTAGAGGTTTTTAAAAAACCGCTGGTTGTGCAACAGTTAGCCATACTGGATAATATGAGTGCGCACTACAGCGCAAAATATGTAAAAGGGTAAAGCTATATCTATTTATAAAAGTTGTGAAAGTGTATAGGTTTTGCCAGCTATTGTTTGCAACTTAATATTTTTACTTTTATATTTTACCTCTATTATGCCACCTTGTTTTGATAATAAAGTGGCTTTTTTTAGCTCACCGTTTTCCCAACTAATATTTACTTCGTAACCACCACGGGCACACAAACCTTTTACGTTTCCATTGCTCCAACTACCGGGTAAGGCCGGTAATAACTCAATAAAATCTTCATGGCTTTGCACCAGCATTTCGGCAATGCCTGCTGCGGCGCCAAAATTTCCATCAATTTGAAAAGGCGGATGTGCACAAAATAAGTTGGCATAAGTGCCGCCTCCACTCATGGTACCAGCTTCATTGGCAAAAACAGGTTTAAGCAGATTGTTCAATAGTTTTAAGGCTCTGTCGCCATCGTGTAAACGAGTCCAAAAACTTATTTTCATAGCCAATGACCAACCGGTGCTGCCATCGCCACGTTTTTCCAACGTTTTACGTGCTGCTGTTGCAAGTTGAGGCGTATTGTAATAAGATATTTGGTTACCGGGGTATAAAGCAAACAAATGCGAAATATGCCGGTGCTCAGGCTCACGTTCTTCAAACTCGCTTGCCCATTCCATAATACGCCCGTCTTTGCCAATTGCCGGTGCCGGTAATTGAGGTAAGGTTTGCTGTATGGTTTGTATGGTGTCGTTTTGTATGCCTAAAGCTTTAGCTGCCGCAATAGTGTTGCTGAATAAATTATATAACAATTGATGGTCGTGTGCCGGCCCCATACTAATAGTGCCGTTACTACCATCGGGCGCTACAAAGCTATTTTCAGGCGATGAAGCGGGACCTGAAACCAACTTACCACTTGTTGGATCTTTTACCAACCAGTCTACATAAAAAATAGCGGCTTTTTGTAATACCGGAAATATGCGGCGCAGGTAATTTTTATCTCTTGTAAAATCGTAATGGTCCCAAAGGTGTTGGCTCATCCATGCACCGGCTGCTACATGTAAACCCCAACTGGGGTGTTCACCCGGCGATGTGTAACCCCAAATATTAGTTATGGGATGCATTACCCAACCACGGGCACGGTAATGAGTAGCCGCAGTTTTACTTCCGGGTTTTACTAAAGATTCTATTAAATCTACCAATTGCAAATGTGTTTCCGATAAATTAGTTGTTTCTGCCGGCCAGTAATTCATTTGCACATTTACATTGGTATGGTAATCGCTGTTCCAGGGCGTTTGAATTTTATTAGCCCAAATGCCTTGCAGGTTTGCCGGTAAACTGCCTTTACGGGAAGAAGATAATAACAGGTACCGCCCATACTGAAAATACAATGCGTATAAATATTGTCCGTTACGGTCTGTTTTATTTTTAGCCAACAATTCATCTGTAGGTAGTTGTGCATCGGCGGGGTTGCCAATTTGTAAACTTACTTTGTTCATATGACCGCTAAAATCTGTTATATGATGTTGTAACAGTTTAGCATATTTTGTTTTTACCGCATGGGTTACATATTGTTGTAACTCCTGTTTAAAATTCGGGTTGGTGTAATCGGGATAATGCAAACGATAATTTGTGGCCGCACCAATAATTAAAGTAACACTGGTGGCTTTTTCTATTATTAAACTATTGTTTTGTGTAACAACGGTACCTCCTTCTACAACAGGTACAATATTTACTTCATAGGCCAAACCATCGCCACCATTACCATTGTTTAATTGGCCATGCATGGTTAGTTTATTTTGTTGTGCGGTGGTGGTAAAACGTTCAGGGCGGTCAATAGCTAGTGTAAATGAAATAGCATTTGTTTTAGATGCGGTTAATCGTACTACCATTACCCTGTCGGGGTTGCTTACAAAAATTTCACGTTTAAACTGTACACCGTTCAGGTCGTATTGTACTTGGGCTAAGCCGTTTATTAAATCCAACTGCCTGCGATAATTGGTAAAGTCGCCAGATGTGTTAAAGTCCAACCATACATCACCCAGGGTTTGATAACAACCATAAGGTACATTACTGCCGTTACCAAAGCCGGTGCCTTTACCTTTCGCAATTTGTGTTTTGTTGGTAAGCTCGGTAGCTTCTTTGTATTTACCGGCAAATAACAGGTTGCGTATTTCCTGTAGTGAGTTATATGCGTCGGGGTTATCATTGTCAGCAACGCCGCCACTCCACAAACTTTTTTCATTTAACTGTAACCGTTCTTTATGTACATCGCCAAAAACCATAGCACCCAAAAAACCATTACCCACCGGCAATGCTTTAAGCCATTCGGTGTCGTTTTGCCAACCGTTTTCCAAATCCTTTACCGTAGCATCCGCCGGTTGTTTGTACCATAAATGCAGGTTTTGTTGTTGCGCAATAACCGTGTTTAATAATACCAGAGAAATAATTGACAGCAGGCAAAAACGTAATAACATACTTAAAGTTTATAGAGACTTTATAACAATTAAAGGCGAATGAAAATACGAAAATAAAGTGGGTTAATCCGGTTGAAAACAATTGGGGCTGTCAACTACATATCCTTGTTCAGCTACAGTTCCGGTCTTCTGCAGTAGTGCAACGTTTGCATAAAGTATAAAAGAAAAAGCCTCCGTTTCCGTTGCAGCTACTGCTGCCAGCCCGGCAGCCCATGATTTATAGAATATTTATGAACGGCCATTACTACCTAAAAAATATTTTAAAAAAATCAAAATCCTTGTAACAAATAAACAAGTGCTGCATCAAAAGGGAAATTTTAAAACAAGTTTTATGAAAACAAAAATATTATTAGCAGCCATAAGCTTTTTATTTGCCCTACAGTTACAAGCCCAACAA
The DNA here is from genome assembly GCA_002399735.1 of Chitinophagaceae bacterium UBA4857. GTDB lineage: Bacteria > Bacteroidota > Bacteroidia > Chitinophagales > Chitinophagaceae > Terrimonas. Next base: position 95,809 of record DHEF01000031.1, on the reverse strand, counting down.
TCTTTTAAAGTAAATGTAACAGGTAAAGGCGAGCCTGTTTTATTGTTCCCTGGTTTTGGCTGCACCGGTGAAGTTTGGGCCGAAACGGTAAGCAGATTATCAAAAATAAACGAATGTCATACATTTACTTTTGCAGGCTTTGGTAATGTACCCGCTATAGATACGCCTTGGTTAAGTACTATTAAAGACGATATTATTAAATATGTAAAAAACAAAAAACTAAATAAGCCGGTTTTATTAGGACATAGTTTAGGTGGTACATTAAGCCTTTGGCTAGCATCATTAGAAAAAGATATGTTTAAAAAAGTAATTGCGGTAGATGCTTTGCCTGCTACGGCAGCACTGATGATACCTGGTTACGATGGTAAAAAACTTGACTACAACAATCCGCAAAGCAAGAGCATGTTACAAATGACAGACAGTGCTTTTGCTGCCATGAATACACAATCGGCTTCGTACATGAGTTTAAATAAATACAAACACCAAACCCTGATTAACTGGATGAATATGAGCGACCGCAAAACCTATGTGTATGGTTATATTGATATGCTGAACCTTGATTTAAGATACAACATTGCCAATATTAAAGTGCCCGTTACTATTTTAGCAGCCACTTTCCCCAACAAACCAATGGCCGAAAAAACATATGCTGACCAATACAAAAACCTGCCTGCTACAAAAGTATTGTATGCTGAAAATGCTGCACATTTTGTAATGTACGACCAACCGGAATGGTTTATTAACAATGTAGTAAAAGAATTACAGTAAGTGGATACTAACGAGGATTTTACCCAACTGTTTAACCTGCATTACCCGAAAGTAATGCGCTTATGCAAGGGCTACTTTAATGGCAACGAAACACTTGCTTTGGATGCAGCCCAGGAAGTATTTATAAAAGTATGGGAAAAGCAGACAAGCTTTAGAAACAAAGCAAGTATAAGTACCTGGATTTTTAGAATTGCTGTAAATACCTGTTTAATGCATTTGCGAAAAACTGCTACAAAAAGAGAATTGCAAATGGCCGAAATGCCCGACATAAAGCAGGAAGAGGATAATAAAGACCAGGATGAAAAACTGCGAAAAATGTATGCCTGTATTCAAAAGTTAGATGAAGCGGGTAAGATGATTATACTATTGGTACTGGAAGCCGTTGCTTACCCCGAAATAGCAAACATTATAGGCATAACAGAAGATACATTACGGGTGAAAATACACCGCATTAAAAAAAACTTAACACAATGTGTTTTATATGAAAACATTTGAAAACCTTGAAGATATTTGGAACAAACAACCAGAAGTACATTTTATTTCTGCCGACGCTATTAAACAAAAAGCGCAGGCGCAAGCGAATGTTATAAAAGTAAAACATACCTGGACAATTATCATTATTGGCATTACGGTATTGATATTAGCGAGTTACTTTGTGTGGGTTGCTGCTTACAAACATCAAACACTTTTTATAGGCCTGGGTATAATGATTACCATGCTACTGGTACGTTTTTTTGCAGAATACCTGAGTATAAAAAAGTTACATGCATTATCAAAAGAAATCAGTTTAACGCAATACGCTACAAGTTTACAAGCTTTTTATCAATGGCGTAAAAAAATTCATTTTGTATTAACACCGTCTGTATACGGGTTGTACATAGCAGGCTTTATAATGTTATTACCTGTTTTTAAAACTGCTTTTTCAACAGGTTTTTTTTGGTACATTATTATTACCGGTGTAGCCACTTTTATAGTACTTGGTGTTGTAATTGCGAAGCAAATTAAAAAGGAATTAAACATGTTAGCACTGTTACAAAAACACTTTGCCGGTACAACAAAATAGAGAAGGCGGAATTATTTTATATTGAAGATTTATTAATGGCACTAACTTACGGACTCACCGACCTTCGGTCTTTCGGACTTCCCTTGCTGATTAGCGAACAGAAAGTACAAGAGTGCGACGCAACGGAAGCCCAATCAAGGGTGAGACGCTGGTAAAATAAAAATAAACCCATTACTGTGCCGCAATTATAATTATAAGATTTTATTTAGCCTTATTACGCAGCAAATACGCTATTTTTATAGCCTTTACAAAGCAAAGCCTTATTGTTTGCATTATGCGTTTTGAAGCAGTTACCATAAAAGACATTGCCAAAGCTCTCGGCCTTTCTACTTCTACAGTATCAAGAGCCTTGCGTGATAGTTATGAAATTAGTCCGGAAACTAAAAAACTGGTACTGCAATACGCCGAAAAAATAAATTATCACCCCAACCCCATTGCGTTAAGTTTAAAGGAGCGCCGCAGCAGATCAATTGGTGTTATTGTAGCCGAAATTGCCAACAGCTTTTTTTCGCAAACCATTGATGGTATTGAATCTATTGCCAATAACAACGGCTACAACGTAATTATATCGCAAAGCAGGGAATCGAACGATAAAGAACTGGTAAACCTGAACTACCTTACTTCACGGTCTATTGACGGGTTGATTGTATCGGTATCGGCCGAGACCAAAGATTTTAGTGCTTTTAAAGAACTGTTTGACCGCGGTATGCCCATTGTGTTTTTTGACCGCATTGTAAATGATATTGATACCCATAAAGTAATTGTAGATAATTACAAAGGCGCTTTTGATGCAGTGGCGCATTTAATTAGTAATGGTTATACCAATATTGCAGCTGTTAGTGGTAGCGAATTATTATCAATAAGTAAAGACCGGCTGGAAGGTTATAAAGCCGCCCTGCGTGAACATGGTCTACCTGTAAGTGACGATAGAATAAAATTCTGCCCCAACGGGGGCAGGGTTGTAGAAGAAGTAGAAGAAGCTGTTTCGCAATTATTAGGCTTAAAGCAGCCACCGGATGCCATTTTATCTTTATCGGACAAGCTTACTACGGGTTGCCTGCGTATTTTAAAAGGTAAAAACATAACAGTGCCCAACCAAATGGGGCTTATCGGTTTTTCCAACTCGGACCTTACTGAACTGATTGAGCCGCCTTTATCTATTATAAAACAACCGGCACTGGAAATGGGCGAAATAGCCACCAACCAGTTATTACAACTTATTGAAAGCAAAAGACCGGTTACCGATTTTGAAACCATTGTGTTGGCTCCTCAGTTGATTATCAGACAATCCAGTAGTAAAAAACCGGTGTAAGCGTACAAATTCTGTAATAGATTGTCTTTATTTTACAAATCTTCTTAACGGTTATAATAATACCTTTGCCACTACCCATTTAAAGCTGTTGAAGGGTATTGTGTGATGCCTACAACAATTTAGTTTAAAAAGGGTTATAGACTACCTGCCTATCTATTATCTGACCAACAATGTTTACAGTTATTATGAAAAAAATTTTTCCTTTACTCCTTCTTGCATTTTTGCCTTTTATTTCGCCGGCACAGGAAACGCCAGCACAGGAAAGCCCCTTACAATGGACCATAAAATCGGTTAAAAAAAGCGACAAAACCTTTGACCTGATTATTGACCTAACGGTGAAAGAGGGTTGGCATGTGTATGCGGCTGAGTTAAAAGAAGACGGGGTAACGCCTGTAACCATAGTTTGGGATTATGAAGGTATAAAAAAGAACAACGATATAAAAGGCCTGGAACAGCATGGTAAAAAAATACAGGATGCCATATTTAACAAACAAGTAGATGCTTATACCGGCACTGTACAGCTTACGCAGGAAATAGAAACTTCCAACGAAGTTCCATCTGAATTAAAAGTTACATTGAGTGGCTTTGCCGCCTTACCTCCCGAAAACTTTGCCCCCTTTGAAGAATCGAAAGTAGTGAAATTTGAAGGCGGCGTAGATGCAGCTGCAAAACATGAAATAAAAATTAAAAACCTGGATCTGGCTAATCCGGTAATTCCGGTTGGCGATAGTTCTTTTGATAAAGAAAGCATCTTTACTATATTTTTACTGGGTTTTGTTGGCGGCTTAATTGCATTGTTAACGCCTTGTGTTTTTCCCATGATACCGGTTACGGTTTCGTTTTTTACCAACCGTTCCAAAACCCGCGGCCAGGCCATTCGTAATGGTATCTTGTATGGGTCGTTTATATTATTAATTTATACATTGGCCAGTGGCCCTTTTCATTTGCTAGATAATGTACAACCCGAGATATTTAACAACATAGCCACCAATGCCTGGGTTAATGTTTTCTTCTTTGTCATTTTTATCTTCTTTGCTATATCCTTCTTTGGTTATTTCGAGCTTACCATACCTTCCAGTATTGCAGGCAAGGCCGATTCAAAAAGTAGTACAGGCAGTGTTAGTGGTATCTTTTTCATGGCGCTAACACTGGTAATTGTTTCCTTCTCCTGCACCGGTGTAATTTTGGGTACGTTACTAGTAGGCAAAGCATCGGATGGTGCATGGGCATTAACCGCTGGTATGGCAGGTTTTGGTGTTGCATTGGGTTTGCCTTTTGCCTTGTTTGCCATGTTCCCCAATTGGTTAAAATCATTACCAAAAAGCGGCGGCTGGTTAGATACGGTTAAAAAAATACTGGCATTTGTGGAAGTAGCCTTAGCTTTCAAGTTTTTATCTAATGCCGATTTGGTAGAACACTGGGGTATTTTAAAACGGGAAGTATTTATCGGTATCTGGATTCTTACCTCACTTGGTTTAGCGGCTTATTTGTTTGGTTGGTTGAAACTTCCTCACGATCACTCAGGCGGTAAAATTTCTACTACACGTAAAGTATTAGGTGTATTGGCACTGGTTTTTGCCATTTATTTAGTACCGGGTGTAACGCCAACTAAATATGCCAATATAAAATTATTAAGCGGCTTTCCGCCACCGTTAAGCTATAGTATTTATGGTAACGACAATGTGCATGGCAAAGGATTGGCACCACAAGCAAAAAACGATTATGCCAAAGCCATTCAATTATCAAAAGAACAAAACAAACCTATTTTAATTGACTTTACCGGTTGGGCTTGTGTTAATTGCCGTAAAATGGAGGAGCAGGTTTGGCCCGATCCGGAAATAGCGGATATCATCAACAACCAATACATTCTGCTATCCTTGTATGTAGATGACAGAGAAAAATTACCCGCCAACGAACGGTTTATTTATAAAAATGAAAAGGACGAGGAAAAAGAAATCATCACCATTGGCGATTTATGGTCCACGTTTCAGGCCGAAAACTTTAACCAGGTTACGCAGCCCTTGTACATAGCGCTTAATCCGGATGGCAAACTATTAACTTATCCTGTTGGTTACACGCCAAGTATTAATAAATACAAAGAATGGTTACTGGCCGGTGTAGAAGCTTACAACAAAGTAAACAGCGAAACAGCCGCTAAATAATTTATAAATAGTTAGTACAGTTAATCCCTCTTTTAAAATATAAAGAGGGATTTTTTTTATCATCGTCCCACCATTGATTGAGCTTTATTTGCAGTTTATCCAGAGCTTGCCGAAGGACTCCGTTCATCGTTCTGTTCTTTGTGCATCATCGTGTAATGCCAAGGTCATTTTTATTAGCACATCAGCCAGCAAAGCTGTAAGGGCATCAAATAATAGACGGCCTGGCTTTCAGCTTTATGCATTAAGCGTTCAGCTTCTCCCCATTATTTAATATTTTAGCAGCCCATGATAACAGACTTTAAAAAATACCTGCAACAAAAAGCCGGCATCAGCGATGCTGATTTTGATAAGCTGGAACCTGCTTTGTTAACCAAACAAATCAGTAAGGGAGCCGTATTACTGCGGCAGGACGAGGTATGTAGCGAAGTATATTTTATTTCATCCGGTTTGTTACGTGCCTATACTGTAGATAATGCGGGCAAGGAACATGTAATACAATTTGCCCCCGAAAACTGGTGGTTAAGCGATAGAAACAGTTTTTTGTTTAACGAGCCCGCCCTGTTTTTTATTGATGCTATTGAAGACACAGAAATAATTGTACTTACCCATAGCTTTTTTGATTTAGCCGGTAACATTACCAAGTTTACCGAGTTTAATACAAAAGCCTTGCACAATCAGGTAAGGCAACACCAGCAACGCATCAGTTTATTAATTGGCGCCAGTGCCGAAGAAAGGTATATTGATTTTGTAGAACGTTATCCTAATTTATTATTAAGAGTGCCGCAATGGATGATTGCTTCTTACCTGGGCATTACACCCGAATCTTTAAGCCGGGTACGTAAGGAGTTGGCTCGTCGTAATTTTAAACCTACTAAATAAATCCGTAACCATTGATGAACATAAATCCGTTAAAAAAAATAGTAATACTAGGACCCGAAAGTACCGGTAAAAGCACTTTATGTGCACAACTGGCCCAACATTATTATACACAATGGTGTCCAGAATATGCAAGAGAATATTTATTAAAAAACGGCACGGATTACAGTTTTGATAATTTACTAACCATTGCGAAAGGTCAACTGGCACTGGAAGAAAAATATACGCAGGAGGCATTAGAAGTAATTGCAAAAAATCCGCAACCCTACCCGCTGTTTATTGATACCGATATGTACGTTATGAAAGTGTGGTGCGAGTTTGTATTTGAAAAATGCCACCGCTTTATTTTAGATGAAATTGTAAAACGTAAATACGATTTGTATTTACTGTGTAATATAGATTTACCTTGGGTAAAAGACGAGCTACGAGAATATCCCGATTTAGAAAGCCGTGAAAAACTATATAATATTTATAAAGACATTATGGTCAACCAAAACACGCCATGGGTAAATATTAGCGGCGATTACGATGCCCGTTTACAAACAGCTATTGAAGCAGTAGATAAAATTTTGTAGTAGACGTTGAGGGAGTTTTACCACCGAGTTACGCAGAGTATTTCCACAGAGTAGCACAGAGGAGCAGCCAAACACTACCAAGTAAACTCCGTGGTTAACTCTTCAATTTAACTGCCCTTGACCATGTAGAACTCCGTCTTGTCCGCAGTGTAAGTACAGCCGATGACGGAACGGCGGTTTTCGGCCACAGCACAAACAACACATTACCAACAGTAAAACAACTTGCAGTAAAACGACCGGCCGAAAAATGTGCCTGTAGTCAATCGGCTGTTCGGTTCCGCCTAAATGCATATTACAAAAACAAACTCTCGCAGGCGGAATACACATTGGACAAGACTTGGCTTTTTTTGTTACTTTTTTTGCTAAGAAAAAAAGTAAAAGGAAAATTTGAATGGAGGGTAAAAATCAAAATTGTAAAACAATGTAGTCTTTACTTCTTCTTTTTCTCTTTAGTATTAACCGGCGGCGCAGGCTTAGTACCAATAAACTCCTGCAAATCCGGGTCCGGGCTAATATTATTCATTTGCCGTAAAATAGCTTTACTTCTGCCACTAACATAGCCCGACGGGCTGGCTGCATTAAATACTTTAGGGTTCGGCAGGCAAGCCGCAATTAATGCCGCTTCGTTACGGGTTAACTGATTCGCTTTTTTATTAAAGAATTTATTAGCCGCTCTCTCCACTCCAAAAACACCTTTACCCATTTCGGCCACATTCAGGTACACATCCAGTATTCTTTCCTTGCCCCAAATAAGCTCAATCATAAACGTAAAATACACTTCCAGTCCTTTTCTAAAATAACCACCGCCCTGCCATAAAAAAACGTTTTTGGCTACTTGTTGGCTTATGGTACTACCACCACGTCTTTTCTTGGTTTGCTTTTCATTGTACTCCATCGCTTTTTTCATGCTCTTCCAGTCAAATCCGCTGTGGTCAATAAACAGTTGATCCTCCGATGCAATAACCGCAAGTTTTGCATTAGGCGAAATATCTTTTCCTGACACATAATCACGTTGCATACCGTGTCCGCTAACCCAGCTTACCAGTTGTGTAATGGTAATAGGCGGGTTAACCCATTTAAGTATAATGATATACAATAAATGCGATACCAGTAAAAACAGAAAAATCCGTTTAACCCACTTCCAGATAATATGTCTACGACCACTCTTTTTCATCCGGCTGCAATATTATCATTTTTAATAGTAGTAATTTATATAACGGCACAATAAGATTTTTATGTTACCGGCTGCAGTTCCCTGATTAAGCTGACGTTGCGACGCTCCGTTCAGGGTTCCGTTCGCTAATCAGCAAAGGAAGTCCGAAAGACGGAAAGTCCGTGAGCCAGCCACGCTAATGAATATTAAATCTTCAATATAAAATATTTAATCCGTCTCATATCTCAATACTCACATCTCAATTCTATTGTAACAATAACCATTAATTATTTATATTGCAATCAATTAAACCCCAATATGGCTGCTGCATTACAACATATTTTATTCATGGATATTGAAACCGTTCCGCAGCAACCCGACTATACTTTATTGCCCGAAACATGGCAACAACTCTGGAACAAAAAAGCAGAAATTTTATTACGCAATAATAACGATGATACACCGGCCGATATTTATGCCCGTGCCGGTATTTATGCCGAGTTTGGAAAAGTGGTATGCATTAGTTGTGGTGTAATAAGCGGCCATGGCGATGCCAAGCAGCTTACCATAAAATCATTTGCCGGCGACGATGAAAAACTATTGCTGGCTGGCTTTGCTCAAATGTTACAAAAATGGAGCAATGGCGAACCGCGTTTTTTATGTGCGCACAATGGTAAAGAATTTGATTTTCCTTACCTGAGCCGCCGCATGATTATTAACGATGTGCCGCTACCTAATTTATTAAACACGGCAGGCAAAAAGCCCTGGGAAGTGGGACATATAGACACAATGGAATTGTGGAAATTTGGCGATTTTAAAAGTTACACATCGCTGAACCTGCTGGCTGTAACACTGGGCATACCCACACCAAAAGACGATATTGACGGCAGCCAGGTATGGCAGGTGTACTGGCAGGAAAAAAACCTGCCCCGCATTGTTACCTATTGCCAGAAAGATGTAGTTACTGCAGCACAAATTTACTTACGTTTAAATGGTCATAGTTTATTAAAGGAAGGTGCGGTGGAAATAAAACAATAATTAGCCAATTAGCTGAAGTGCTACTATGCGAATGAAAAGGTAGCGTAAGTATGATGATTTGTAATTTACCCGATGTAAGGTATAAGCTAAGAGTTTTGCTTTACCAATATGTTGAATAGAATTACCGGACGATGCAGTGAGTGACACAACAAGTGCTGATAGTAGTAATGCAGTTGACCAACAAGAAAAAATTAAGTAATAAAAGTTTTACAGCTTTAAGCTTTTGGCTTTAAGCTTTCGGCAAAAAATGAATATAGAAACAATAAGAGAATACTGTTTAAGCAAGGACGATGTAGAAGAGTGTTTACCCTTTGGACCCGACACGCTGGTGTACAAAGTAAACGGCAAAGTATTTTTATTAATGGGTATGGATAATGTGCAATTAAGTTTTAATATAAAATGTAACCCCGAAAAAGCATTGGAGTTAAGGGAGCAATACCATGCAGTACAGCCGGGTTACCACATGAACAAAAAACACTGGAACACCATCGTTGTAGATGGCTCCGTAAAAAGTGATTTATTGCGGGAGTGGATTGACGATTCCTATAATTTAGTGAAAAAGAAGTAATTTTTTGAAAACAGCAATTGTAATAGGCAGTGGTTTTGCCGGTATGTCGGCCGCAGCATTTTTAGCACAGGCTGGCTGGCAGGTAACCGTGCTGGAAAAAAACAGTGGTCCCGGTGGCCGTGGCCGCGACATGTTGGTAGATGGCTTTAGCTTTGACATGGGTCCGAGCTGGTACTGGATGCCCGATGTGTTTGAACATTTTTTTAGTCGCTTTGGTAAAAAAGTAAGCGATTATTATAACCTGGTTCGCCTGGACCCCTCGTACCGTGTGTATTGGCCCGATGAACAATATGATATACCTGCCAATTACAATGAATTAAAAGACTTGTTTGAAAAAGTAGAGCCTGGAAGCGGTAATCAACTTGATAAATTTATGCACGAAGCCGAGTATAAATACAAGGTAGGCATGCATAAACTGGTACACAAACCCGGACAATCCTGGGGCGAGTTTGTTGATATGGACCTAGCCAAAGGTGTATTTAGGCTGGATGTTTTTACTAATATGAAAAAACATGTGGCCCGCTATTTTAAAAACCCCAAGCTGCAGCAGTTAATGGAGTTCCCGGTATTGTTTTTAGGCGCATTACCACAAAACACACCGGCATTATACAGTTTAATGAACTATGCCGATATTAAACTGGGCACCTGGTATCCCATGGGTGGTATGTATAAAATAGCCGAAGCCATGCATTTATTGGCGGTAGAACAAGGTGTGCAATTTAAGTTTAATCATAACGTAACGGCAGTCGATGTGGAAGGTAAATTGGCTAAAACGGTTACCGCTACTAATGCGAATGGGAGTATCGAAAAATTTAACGCCGATGTGGTGGTAGGAGCCGGAGATTATAACCATATTGAAACAAAGCTATTGCCCCAAAACCTGCGCCAGTACAGCGATAGCTATTGGGATAAACGGGTAATGGCACCCAGCTGTTTGTTGTTTTACATTGGTTTAAATAAAAAACTAAGCGGCATTACTCACCATGCTTTGTTTTTTGATACTGATTTTGGCGTACACGGACAGGAAATTTATACCACCAAACAGTGGCCGCAAAATCCTTTGTTTTATGTTTGTGCGCCATCTGTTACCGATAATGCGGTAGCGCCTGAAGGCCACGAAAACATGTTTTTTTTAATACCCGTAGCCACAGGTTTAGAAGGCGATACCGAGGAGCTGAGAGAAAAATACCTGGACATGATGTTAACCCGCTACGAACAAAAAACCGGGCAGCAGGTAAAAAATGCCATTGTGTATAAAAAATCTTACTCGGTAAGCAACTTTATACAGGATTATAACTCTTTCAAAGGCAATGCTTACGGCTTGGCCAACACCTTGTTACAAACGGCAATTTTAAAACCTTCTTGTAGGAGTAATAAAATAAAAAACCTATTTTACACCGGACAATTAACTGTTCCCGGCCCGGGTGTGCCACCAAGTCTGATAAGCGGGGAAGTAGTTGCTAAGGAAATTTTAAAAAGTAATGTGTAACGCTTGCCATAAAAAGTAAGCCGCTAACATGCGTATTTAACTAATTAACCACCAAAACAAACAGCAAAAAGGACCATGATAGCCCTTTTCCATGAATTAAGTGAACAGTGCAGTAAGCTAACAACCGAAAAGTATAGCACATCGTTCAGCAGCGCCATTAAGCTGCTGCACCCCGATTTGCGTGTACCCGTTTTTAACATCTACGGCTTTGTGCGGTTTGCCGATGAAATTGTAGATACTTTTCATGACCACGACAAACACACCCTTTTAAGCGAATTTAAAATAGATACCTATCGCTCTATTGAACGTGGTATTAGTTTAAACCCCATACTGAACAGTTTTCAAAAAACGGTTAACGAGTTTAATATTGACCACGACCTGATTGAAGCTTTTTTCCATAGCATGGAAATGGATTTAAGTAAAAACATATACAACTGCGACAAATACAAAGAATACATTTACGGCAGTGCCGAAGTAGTAGGTCTTATGTGTTTATTTGTTTTTTGCGAAGGGGATAAAGAAATGTACCAGCAACTAAAACCTGCTGCACAAGCTTTGGGTTCGGCTTTCCAGAAAGTAAACTTTTTGCGTGATGTAAAAGCCGATTACGAAGATCTTAACCGTGTTTATTTCCCTGATGTTGATTTTACCAACTTTACATCGGAAATGAAAAACGATATAGAGGCCGATATAGCCCAGGATTTTAGTGATGCGCATAAAGGCATTTTGCAATTACCCGGTAAAGCAAAGTTTGGTGTATATGTAGCCTACAAATATTACCTATCGTTGTTCCGAAAAATAAAACGCACCACACCGGCCAATATTTTAGAACAACGCATTCGCATACCCAATTATGGCAAAGCTTACATTGTAGCCAAAGCCGGCGTACGCAGCCAATTAAATATATTGTAATATATCCTTCACCATAAAATCTAAATCATTTTTAGGTTTTATGGTTGTTTACCAACTGCACTACTACTATTATTGCCTGTTGTAACCTGATAGGGTTGGTATAAAATTTATTTCCGGTGGAAATGAACTTTATACTTCCTCTTCATCATTCTGTAATTGTATTGAGCATTGTGGAGGGTGGTTTGTAATCATTAATAAATTCTGATGTTTGTTGTGCTAAAACAAAGCAATCAACTATTTTCAAGGCCTAAATAAAATATTTCCCCGTAGCAATGACAAAAGTGATTCTGGTTAACGAGCAAGATATAGCCATAGGCGAAATGGAAAAAATAGAAGCGCACGAAAAAGCTTTATTACACCGGGCCTTCAGCATATTTATTTTTAATAGTAATGGCGATATGTTGCTGCACCAAAGGGCAATAACAAAATATCATAGTCCGGGTTTATGGACCAACACCTGTTGCAGCCACCCGCAACCCGGCGAAGAAATAGAAGCTGCAGCTATTAAACGCCTGCAGGAAGAAATGGGCTTTACTACGCCTTTACGCAGGGCATTTACATTTATTTATCAGGCAGCTTTTGATAACGGCCTAACCGAGCATGAGCTGGACCATGTATTTGTGGGTCGTTACGACGGACCCGTTAACCCCAACCCCGAAGAAGTAAGTAATTACAAACACGAAAATATTAATACCGTTGCTGCACAAATTGAGCAACACCCTGAGCTGTTTACCGAGTGGTTTAAAATAGCGCTACCCAAGTTACAAACCTGGCTATCGTTACAGGAAAAATAAGCAACATGAGTTTACTAAAAAAGCATAACAACTTTGTTTGGGCAACCTTTATTGCCATTTTTTTTCATACCATTGGCATGTTTGGTTTGCTTTTTTACGACGGCAATTTTTTCGTAAACGCTACCTCACTCAATCTTTTATTGGTGCTAGGCTTATTAATGTGGACACATAAACATAAAAACATTCCCTTCTTTATTTACTTTATTACCTGTTTTGTACTGGGTATGGGGGTAGAAATTGTAGGCGTGCAAACCGCAGCATTATTTGGGCATTATAATTATGGCGAAGTGTTGGGTTACAAAGTATTAGGCGTGCCTTTAATGCTGGGTGTAAACTGGTTTATTGTAACCTATTGTAGCGGCATGGCTATGCATAAATTATGTAATAAACTAAAGCTAAAAGGGATTGCAGGTATGTTCATATTTGTATTAGCAACAGCAACAACTGCCGTTTTTTACGACTGGTTGATGGAACCTGTAGCCATAAAACTGGGTTATTGGCAATGGGGCGGCGATGGATCGGTGCCCGTATATAACTACATTACCTGGTTTGTGGTAAGTTTATTGCTATCGGTAGTATTTCATTATGCCCATTTTAATAAACAAAACAAATTCGCTGTAAATTTGCTAATAGTGCATTTGCTGTTTTTTGGCATTTTACGCAACTTTTTATAATTGTAATGAATATGGGGTTTTGGGTGTACATCGTTATTGCATTGGTTACTTTCTTCATTATGGAGGGTTTAACATGGTGTTTACACCGTTATATTATGCATGGGTTTTTGTGGGGTTTACATAAAGATCATCACCAGAAAACGCCGGGCTTTTTTGAAAAGAACGATTGGTTCTTTTTAATCTTCGCTATTCCAAGTTGGTTACTCATTATGTTAGGCGTAATTTATCAGGCGTACTGGTCCATAGCCATCGGGGCTGGCTTAACCTTGTACGGCATTGCCTATTTTTTAGTGCATGATGTAATTATTCACCAAAGGTTTAAATGGTTTACACGCAGCAATAACTCGTATGTAAAGGCTTTACGCTGGGCACATAAAATGCATCACAAACATTTAGACAAACATGATGGAGAAAGCTTTGGTTTTTTATTTGTAAACAAAAAATACTGGGCAAAAATTAAAGCAGATAAAAAACGTCAGCAAGAGGCTAACGCCGCTATTAATAAATCGAAGAATTAAATAGTCCCTTTAGCAAGCCACTTTTTTAAGCCATCATGAACCCACAATACACATATTTTTTAATTTTAGGTGCATCCTTTATTGGTCCGCTGGCATTAAGCTTTGATAAAAAAGTAGCTTTTTACACCAAGTGGAAATATTTACTACCGGCCATTATCGTTCCGGCCTTGTTATACATTGTGTGGGATATGTATTTTACCAAACAAGGCGTTTGGTGGTTTAACGAAAAATATATTTCGGGCATCCATATTGGAAACCTGCCAATTGAAGAAGTGTTGTTTTTTTTCGTAGTTCCTTACTGCTGTGTATTTATTTACGAGTGCATCCGCTGTTATTTTCCGCAATTAAAAAACAAGAACTGGGCTAATCTGGCGCTAAAAATTATTGCTATAGCCTGTTTGTTTACCGGTATTGTGTTTTACGATCGCTATTACACATCCTGGACGTTTTTATTCACCGCTATTTTCATTGCAGCCATTTATCTGTTACGCTCCTTCTTTACCAGGTTTGATGCGGTATCGTTTTTTGTATCTTTTCTTATTACCTTAATCCCATTTTTAGTTGTAAACGGATTTTTAACGGCTATGCCCGTTGTATTATACAACAATGCCGAGAATATGAACTTTCGCATCACCACTATTCCGTTTGAAGATACCTTTTACGGGATGTTATTAATGATGATGAATGTGAGTATCTATGAAAGGTTTATGAAGAGGAAGTAGTATCGAAAATATAATGAAGTAATGTGTTGATAGAAAAGGGATCAGTATCTTAGCAATAAAGCACATGTATGCATAATAGCCAACTTTGGGAAAACATATTAGCATATGATTTAGACGATAACTCAAGCGAGTATGGCTTTTTGCTGAGGCTGGCTAACGAAAACTATTGGACAAAAGCATTTACACTACGTGCAATAGAAGAGTATAAAAAATTCATGTACTTGGCGGCCACCAGCGACTTTATGGTGTCTCCATCTGAAATTATAGATATAGTCTGGCACCAACACTTAATCTTTACTCAATCTTATCAGCAATTTTGTGATATACTGGGCAAACAGGTGCAACATATTCCATCAACACATAACAAGGAAGATTTTAAAAAATTTAAACGAGCCAAAGATCGAACCATAGAGGAGTACAAAGAAAACTTTGGTGAGACGCCGGTTGATATCTGGCAATTCAACAGCATGTTTGATAGTTTAAATCTTGCAAAAGCAAAGTTTAAAATAAGGGCCGTTCTTGTGTTTTCTATTTTAACCGTTGTACTCATTTCCATTCCGGCTTATTACTTTTTAAAACCGCTTTATCTTAGCATTAATAACCCCGATTTTATTTATGGTTATTTAGCCATTATACTTTGTGGCTTTTTAACACTTGAAATTTTTAATCGTAAAAAATTAAAAAGTATTACTACTAAGTTTGACAAAAGCTCCTTTATTTATAACCTGGATGCATACGAACTAGTTTATTTAAAAACGCAGCGCATAGAAAATGTAGTTAACGGAGTTATCAATGAATTAGTGGAGGATGGAACCATAAGTGTTAACGAGGACTATAAAATTAATTTAGCAAAAAAGATAAATCTGTCAACGATAGAAAAAAGACAAGCAGTAGAAACATTAAAAGAAACTGACAGCATCAACTACGCTTATTTAGTAAGGGCGCTGGTTATAAAACCCGCATTTTTTAATATACCCAATGCGATGAATGCGTTTAAAAAGTACTTTAATAAGTCAAAACATTTTGCTCAGTTGTTTTACATAAACTTTATTGTACTGGCATTAATTATCATTATTGGTTTTACCAGAGTAATAACGGGAGTCTCCAGAGAAAAGCCAATAGTGCAGGTTTCGTTAGTGGTTATCTTACTGGCGGTAGCTATAATCATATACCTTAAAAGATTAACTGGATTGTTCTGTGCCAAAACTATTCCCGAGATTTATAAAACCGCAATTATTCCCGGTAGAAGCTTAAGCAATGACTGGCAATGGCAATATTTTTTAATGGGCTCAGGCGTAATGGCCGCCAGTTTTTTACCGGTAATTAAACATAGCAATAAGAAATATCTGGGTGCTAATGGCGGCGATGCAAGTTCCGGCTGTGGTTCATCTTGTGGCAGCTCTTGCAGTAGTTGCGGCGGTTGTGGCGGTGATTAATTTTTACGAGGGTCATTAAACCGTTGAACTAAGTTCGCATAACGGTTTGCATATTGCTGTAATAGTAGATTATAGAGAAAAAATTTTTAATTGAAGAACATATGTTGAGCCTTTCACTAAGGTCTGATAGAAGTTGCCCATCCAGGCTTTTGGTTAATCCTTTTTAGTGAATGGCAGCTTAGTTCTGGCTTCTGTATTCTATGGGTGTTTTCCCTGTCTTTTGTTTAAATAGTTTGCTAAAATATTGTGGATACTCAAATCCTAATTTATAGGCAACTTCGCTTATGGAGTTGTTGGTGTTAAGCAAAATGTTTTTCGCCTCTTCAATCAGATAATAATGAATATGGTCTTGTGTGTTCATTCCTGTTTCTTTTTTGAGTAGGTCACTCAAATAGCCTGATGATAAATGCACTTTATCTGCCAAATATTTTACACTTGGCAGCCCTTTTTCTGAAAGCTTTTCGTCTTTGAAATAATCACTCAATAACTTTTCAATTTGCGAAACAACGTCCGAGTTACTGTTTTTTCGTGTGATAAATTGTCTGCCGTAATAGCGTTGACAATAGTTGAGCAAAAGTTCAATATTTGATACTATTAATGTCTGACTATGGTTGTCTATATTCTCTTGTAATTCAGTTTCAATTTTCTGAACACAATCGTATAAAATTTCTTTCTCTTTGTCTGACAGATGTAGTGCTTCAGCCATTTCGTAAGAAAAAAAAGTATAGTCTTTCATTTTTGCACCTAACGATGTGCCACGTAATAAATCAGGATGAAAAAATAGTCCCCAACCCATCATATCATCACGCTTTTCTACTTCTGTATCCATTGTTACCACTTGTTTGGGAGCTATGCACACCAAACTTCCTTCCTGAAAGTCGTAAGGTTGTCGCCCATACTTCATATTATTAGCACAATAATTTTTAAACATTATGGAATAAAAATCGCAACTAATGCGTATACCCTCTTCCATCAGCTCGTCCATTTTGCTAAAGTCAATTACAGTAACCAATGGGTGCTTGGTTTTGTGTTGCACAAAATTATTGATGTCCGAAATGCTCTGTATGTTTATGATAGGCTTCATTTCTCTATTTCTTTTAAAACTTCTGCGTAATACGTATCTGCTCTTTCTTGCGAAAAATAGTCTACCACCAATCCCGCCAAACCAAAGTAGGTCAATGTAATACCAATACCCACCCAAGTAGGGTTTTTAGTAGTCCAAAATATAATTAAGGTCAAAGAAAAAAAGAGAGTTGCTACAATTTTTGAAATTTTATACCCGTACTGAAAATCTTCTACACGTTTCTTTTCAGATTTTGCAAATGCTGCCTTGTCTTGCTGATAGCTTTTTGGCAGTTCGATCATTCTTTTTGGATTAGAATATAACATTCCGCCTCCTATTGCCGAATAAATTGCACCTACTACAATTAAAGGAATGAATAATGCTCTTGCATTAGGAGTTGTGCCGATTTTCCAAAATATGAAAGCACCTATGATTGTGATAACGCCGAAGGCTACAATGAGCTTAGCCTCAAACAGTTCACCTTTTATCCAATTAGTGGTATAATCAATTAAACCCATATTTTTTACATTTGGCTCATTACAACTTTGTCAAACATTTTATCTCCTAAGTAAATACGCATCCAAGGCATCATTTTAGAAAACTTACCTACTTTGTATCTTGTTTTAGGATTGTTAGAACTGACGATTTTTACGATTGCATCAGCAATTACGCTAGGCTTAGATGAGCCGTTTCCTTTGGCAGCATCGGCTGTTCCTTTTGCAATTTTATCCATCATATTTTTGTAAGCACTGTCTTTGGGGATTTTAGCAAAATTATCTAAAAGAACGGAACCAAATTCTGTTGCAATAAAACCCGGTTCCAATACCACAACTTTAATGTTGAATGGTTTTAATTCCAAACGCAAACAGTCGCTCAACCCTTCAACAGCGTGTTTGCTTGCGTGGTACCATGCACCCATTGGAAAATACATTTTCCCACCCATTGATGAGGTGTTGATGATAGTGCCCGAATTAGCTTTACGCATATAAGGCACTACTTTTTGGGTCATAGCCGCCATACCAAAAACGTTTACTTCCATTTGTTTTCTGGCTTCGTCTAATGGTACATCTTCTATAGAACCATAAAGCCCGTAACCTGCATTGTTCCACAATACATCAATTTTGCCTTCTTTTTGAATAATGGTATCCACTACATTTTGGATATCGCCTTCTTTGGTAACGTCCATTTGAATAGGATGTCCGCCCAATACTTCAAGGTCTTGCATTTGGTCCATTCGTCTTGCTACAGTATAAACAGTATGACCTTGCCGGATAAGTACTTTTGCACTTTCTTTTCCCATTCCCGAACTTGCCCCTGTTATTAGAATTACTTTTTTCATTTTTTGAAATTTTAAATTACAGTACAAATTTCGGTTAGATTTTAGCGTCTCAGATAATACAAATTCAAGGTTGTTGTATACTTTTTACGGATTGTGAGGTTTTACGCTTACGGTTAACACCATGATATAAAAAGAACGGAACATGAACGCAGGCGGTCATTCTTTGTTTCAGTGAAAGACTGAATTGCGAGCAATCACGTAAGTGGAACAAGTACTCATCCGTATTAATTTGGCAGATAGAACAAAATCATTCCCATTATTTTTAAGAATAATCAGGATATTATTGAAGTGCCCGAATTATTCTAAGCGACTGTTTTTATATCTTTGCACCTTTAAAACAACAACCCATGCAGCTTACAGCAAAATTGATACAATTACTGCCCTTACAAACAGGAGCAGGTAAAAACGGACAGTGGAAAAAACAGGATATTATTGTTGAAACCGATGGGCAGTACCCTAAAAAAGTATGTATTTCTATCTGGGGCGATAAAATAAATGAAGCCATTTTAAAACCGGGCAACCAGTTAACCATTGATTTTGATGTGGAAAGTCGTGAGTATAACGGACGATGGTACACCGATGTAAAAGCATGGCGTGTAGATGCTGTTTCGGGTGGTGGCGCAAGCACACCTGCTGTTGATGCACATCCGGCCGATGATGTCTATAACCAAAGTTTTACAAGCGACGACGATAAAGAAGATCTGCCATTTTAATAACGGATAAATATTTTGAAGCCACCTGTAAAAAGGTGGTTTTTTTATGACTAAAATTAAAACGGTTATTAGCAACAGCATAAGTAAATTGTGAATGTTGAATAAACATAAACGTTATGATGAGCATTTGGGAAAAAGAAACATTTTATAAACCGGTTGATATTTTAATTGTTGGTAGTGGTTTAGTAGGTTTGTGGACCGCTTACGAACTTAAAAAAAGACAACCGGCATTATCTGTACGCATTATAGACAAAGGTGATATTCCTACCGGGGCCTCTACCCGTAATGCGGGCTTTGCCTGCTTTGGCAGTGTAACCGAACTATTAAGCGACAAGGAACAAACAGGCGAAGCACTAATGCTGGAAGTTGTTGAAAACCGTTACAAAGGCATACAAAAAACACGAACGCTGCTGGGCGATGAACAGATTGGTTTTGAAGCCTGCGGCGGTTACGAAGCCATTAATAAATACTATAACAATTATGCTGATTTGGGCGAACATATTATTGATTTAAACAAGAGTTTGCAACAAATTACAGCGCTACAAGAAACTTTTACCATCAATAACCAGGCATTACAAACACTGGGTCTTAGTGGGTTTAACGCCCTGGCTTATTCGCCATTAGAAGGGGCTTTGCATAGTGGCAAATTAGTACAACGACTGACTGCGTTGGTACAGCAAATGGGCGTATCAATTAGCATGAATAAGCCTCTTTTACAATGGCAACAGCAAGCAACGACTATTACAGTAGCAACACCCAACGAAACTATACAATGCAGCCAATTAATATTTGCTACTAATGGTTTTACACAAACCTTATTGCCCAATACCAATGTTGTACCGGGACGTGGCCAGGTACTGGTAACCAAGCCTATACCGGGCTTAAAACTATATGGCACTTTTCATTACGATGAAGGCTTTTACTATTGGCGCCACTTGGGTAACCGTGTACTATTAGGCGGTGGCCGTAATCAGGCCTTTGAAGCTGAAGAAACCTGTATATTAGAAACAACCAACACAATTCAGGAGCACTTATTGTCGTTTTTAAACAACCACATTTTACAGGGGTATAATATTGCAAACACCAGCGATTTAATTGAACACCATTGGGCAGGTATAATGGCTTTTACAAAAAATAAATTACCGGAGGTAAAGGCCGTAGCCAACAATGTAATTACCGTAATTGCATGTAACGGAATGGGTGTGGCCCTATCATCCATCATTGCGGAACAAGTGGCCGATAAAGTGTTGGGCTAGTAATGTAAGCAGAAAATATTTTTTATAATATGGATATAGTATCAATTGTTATAGGTTTAGTAGTAGGGTTAATTGCGGGCTATTTTGTATGTAGCCTTTTGTATAAAAACAAATACATAAGCCAACAAAACTACGATACCTTGTTAAACAGTTTTAATCAGGTGAATACCGAATTAAAGTTGGTACAGGATAGACTGTTGCGTGAGCAGGATGATTTGCTGAGGCTACAACATAAATACGAAATGTTAACAGCCGAAACATGGCAATCGCAAACAAAAAATGCATCCTTACAAACCGGTTTACAACAAAGCAACTTGCAGCAAGAACAGTTAACGACAGAATTGTTAACACAAAAAAAGCTAAACGAAAACCAGCAGTTAACACTAAACGATTTAAAAGAAATACTGGCCGGCGAAAAAGCAAAACACCTGGCATTACAGGAAACACACACGGCATTACAACAAAGTTATAAGCAGCAGGAAACACAATTAAATACACTAACCGAAAATTATAACAAACTGTTTGCCAACAGTAGTGTGCTTACGGCCAACAACAATGCACTTAATGAAAAACTACAAACGCAAAAAGACGAGTTAATAAGCATACAACATAATGCACAGTTGCAGTTTGAAAAAATTGCCAACCAGATTTTAGAAGAAAAATCAGGCAAGTTTACCGAGGTAAATAAAAACAATTTAGAAACATTACTAAAGCCGCTCGGCGAAAATATTGATACGTTTAAAAAGAAGGTAGAAGAAACCTACGATAAAGAATCTAAAGAAAGATTTTCTCTGGAAGCAAGAGTAAAAGAACTGGTAGAACAAACCAACAAAGTAAGCAGCGAGGCTAACAACCTGGCGAATGCATTAAAAGGACAAACAAAAAAACAAGGCAACTGGGGCGAGATGATTCTGGAAAGTATTTTGCAGCAATCGGGCCTGGTAAAAAACAGAGAATACTTTTTACAACAAACCATTAAAGATGATGATGGCAATAACCTACGACCTGATGTATTGGTAAGCTTGCCCTATAAACGGGTTATCATCATAGATTCAAAAGTTTCGTTAGTGGCTTACGATAAATTTTCGGCAGCCGATAACACTGAGTTACAAACAGGGTTTTTAAAGGAGCATATCCATTCAATTTACAATCACATAAACGAGTTACACCATAAGCAGTACGACAATCTGGAAGCGTCGCTGGATTTTACCATGATGTTTATTCCTATTGAGCCGGCTTATTTAGTCGCCATACAAACCGACCCCGACCTGTGGGCACATGCCTATGCCAAACGTATTTTGTTAATAAGCCCTACCAACTTAATCGCCTGTTTAAAACTCATGGCTGATTTATGGAAGCGTGAATTGCAAAGTAAAAATGCCATGGCTATTGTTGAACGCGGCGAAAGGCTGTATGAAAAATTTGTAGGCTTTGTAAATACCATGGAAGAAATTGGTAAACATATTAACAACACACAACAGGCATATAGCAAAGCGGTTAATCAATTAAACACGGGCAATGGGCATTTAATAGGCCATGCCTTAAAACTAAAAAGCCTCGGCTTAAAATCAAGCAAAGAAATTTCGCCAGCCATGTTACCGCTTAACGATGAGGACGATGACATAACTGAAACACCATAACATTTACTAAACAAAACAAAAGGATGCCACTTGTCCCTGCGTGAGGGATAGAAGCGGCATCCTTTTGCGCAGCATAGCATCTCTGGCAGCGTGGGGCAAAAGATATAGCGTATAGCCCGACCCTGTATTATACAAAACAAGCCGAGGTACGAGGCCGCAGTTTTGTATAATACAGGGGCACGCCATAATAAAAGGTTCAATGTTCAAAAGTTTAATGGTTTAAGGCAAAATAACAACACCTTCTACCCCAAACCTTCCACCCTATACCCCCCAAAAAACTATCTTTCCCAGAACGGAGGGGGCTCAATACCTAAGCTACGTAAGTAAACATACCCTTGTCCACGGTGATGAATCTCGTTATCAATATTGTAAAAAATTAACCAATACACAGGGCCTTCCCACAAACCAAAAGCTACTTCCACATCCTGAAAACGGCTTATATCTATCTTAGGCCACAAAGCATTAATTTCTTCGGTGGTTTTATCCCAGGCTTCCAGTAAAGCTTGTTTGGTAGTAGGCTGATTTTCTTTTTTGGTAATTTCAATGTCTTCAAACTTTTCCCAGGTTTTGGTAATAACACCGTTTAACGATGGTACAGCCATACCCAGCATTTCAATGGCCAGTTGCGAAAAGGGGCGCATGCCACCAATGCTGTAGTTAAATAACTTGTCTTCAGGAAAAGCTTCAATTACACGTCTTGTTAAATTGCGATGACCTTGCCAGTGTTGCAATAAATCGGCAGGACTAATTACGGTTGATGTAGTACTCATAAAAAATGATTTGTTTTATTTAATACATCAAAGTAAAAACCACTTAGTGACCACCCTGTGTCAGGGGTGTCAAAAATTTTTTTAAATAATTCCGTTTTGGCGGTACCAGCTAATAGTGTCTTGTAATATTTGGGCAGTGGGTGTGTAGGTTATACCCAGTTGTCTTTCGCTTTTTTTGCCAGAATAATAATTATCAAGCTGCATTAAAAAAGTCATGGTACGGTTAAAGGTCATAGGTTTACGCAAAACAGTTTGCAGTAACGAACCAATATAACCTGCTGCCGTTAAAGCAACGCCCGGTACGGGCAGTAATATTTTTTTTGTGTTGGCGGTAGTATTTAATAAATGGAAAAACTCTTTATAATTTAAACTTTCGCCGGCCAGTAAATAACAACCACCGTTTTGTGTTAGTTGCATACTTTTAAGCACGGCGGTGCACACATCCTGTACATGTACAAAACTTTTACCACCGGGAGGGTAAAACAATAATTTTTTACGCAAGCCATATAGTACTACTTGTCCGGAGCTGGGTTGCCAGTCAATAGGCCCTAAAATAAAAGCAGGATTAATAATTACAGCGGGCAGGTTATTTCTTTCAACCTGCTCCAATATATATTGCTGCGCCAGGTATTTGGTAATAATATAAGCCGAGCCTGAACTAAACATGGTAAAGCCATTAAGCTCGGTGCCGGGGTTTGCTTTTTTACCGGGATTAAAAGCCCCTGCCGTGCTAATAAACACCATTTTTTTTACCTGATGTTGTAAACAAGCTGCTGCTATATACTGTGTAGCGGTTACATTTATTTGCTCGTACTGCTGGTAACTAATGCCAAATTGTGAAGTAATGCTGGCAGCATGTATAACATAAGCGCAGCCGTTAACGGCATTCATTACATCTTCCTGTTTATCAATATAGCCATAAACAAAATCAACCGCAAGGCCATCCAGGTTTTTAATATTGGCGTTTGGCCTAACCAATGCCCGTACCGTATAACCTTGTTGCAGCAGGTTGCGTACAATATGCGAGCCTAAAAAACCATTGGCCCCGGTAACTAATACTGTATTGGTGTGGTTGCTCATGCTATGGTAAATGCTGTATTTCTTTTTTTACAGTTTTGGATATAAGACCCACTTTGGCCTTGGTAGGCAAAAACTTGGTGAGGTAATAATTAAAGCGGTTAAACCTACCCGGTACTATAATACTTTTTCCGGCCAGGGTTTTATTAATAGCCAGGTTGGCAATATAATCAGTTGATTTTAGTCCCAGCGTAGCTTTCATTCCTTGTTTTATTAACCTGCCCGATGCATCGGAGTTGGTCATAATCGGGCCGGGATACACTACGCTGACCTGTACGCCTTTGTCGGCCATTTCGTATTGAAGTCCTAATGAAAAGGAGGCGATGAATGATTTAGATGCCGGATAAACCGTTTTATAGGCAATAGGTGTAAAAGCAGCAATGCTGGCAATATTTATAATGTAACTTTTTTCATTGGTTATTAATGAAGGCAGCAACAATTTGGTCATTAAAGTAGTGCAACGAATATTAAGTAGAATAATTTTATCAATCGCTTCCAACGGTGTGTGCAAAAACGAAGCGGTACCACCCATGCCGGCATTGTTAATCAAAAAATCAATGTTGTATTTTTCAGTTATTGCTTGCAGGTTGCTTTTTAAAGCCTGTTCATCTGTAAGGTCAAACAAATACACTTGTACATCTACCGGGTAAATAGCCATTACATCATCGGCAATTACCTGCGCTGCCGATCCCGGTAAGGAAATCATAATTACATTCCGGCCCCGTTGCGCACAGGCCAGCACAAAGGCCTTGCCTAGGCCTGATCCGGCACCTGTAACAACCGTATATTTTTTTTCGCTTATCATATTGGCTACATCAGTGTAAATATCCTACTTATTATTTACAGTTAGGAATGCCGATGGTTAATATATAATACAATGTTTTGTACCACGGAGCTTAAGGCGTTTTTCACAGAGGTACATGGAGTTGGTTTATCTCACCATCGCCATGGTGTGTGCCCCTGCTCCAAAACTCAGTACACCATATTCACTCCTCTGTGTAATCTGTGCAAACCCTCTGCGCAACTCGGCGGTACTTCCCTTTCCTACAAACAAACCTTTTAAACTATTTAGCTATCACCGTTCTGATTATCTTTGCCTTTAATTATTTTAAACCCACATGACACCCCAGCAAATTACCTATCTAGTTTTTGGCGTAATATTAGTTTTAGCACTGGTTTTAGATTTAGGCCTCTTAAGCAAAAAAAATCAGAAGGTAACTATTAAACAAGCGCTTTACCAAACCATATTTTGGGTAAGCTTGGCATTAGCATTCTGCGTGTTTTTGTGGTTTGAAGATGGCCGCAAACCCGCCCTTGAATACCTGAGTGCTTACTTAATGGAGTGGAGCCTGAGTGTGGATAATATTTTCGTATTCATTCTGATATTCTCAGCCTTTGGCGTAAAAGAACAAAACTATGGTCGGGTATTGCTTATTGGTATATTAATGGCCATTGTGTTTCGTATTATTTTTATTACGGTAGGTGTGGCCTTGGTAGAAAAGTTCCATTGGTTATTATATGTTTTTGGTGTGTTTTTGGTGTACACCGGTTACAAAATGTTTCAATCAAAAGAGGAGAGTGAGTTTGACCCGCAGCAAAGCCCTGTTTATAAATTTATAAAACGCATTTTACCCTTGGTACCGCACGATGGTAACGGCAAATTCAGCGTAATAGAAAATGGCAAAAAACATTTCACCACTTTGTTTGTGGTGGTAATTATGTTGGCCGCTATCGATTTAGTTTTTGCGCTTGACTCCATTCCTGCCGTAATGGGTATTGTAGATACCAAGACCGAAGGCTATCAGGAAACAGCCCGTTTGGTAATTTATACCTCTAATATTTTTGCGGTGCTGGGTCTGCGTTCTTTATTCTTTTTGTTACGTGGTGCAGTAAATAAATTTGAATACCTGCCCAAAGGCATTGCTATTGTACTGGTGTTTATTGGTATAAAAATGCTTACCGAGCATTGGTTAAGTATGGTAATGAGCAAAAACCAACAAGTGTTTTTGTCATTGGGCGTTATCCTGGCTTGTATTGCCGGCTCTATATTTTACTCTATGAATAAAACCAAAGCTGCTGAAAACGGGGAGGCTCCAAAACACTAAAAAGGCGTTGACGTAGTAGTTGGTATAATTTTTTTGTTATCAACCGCATTGCTACTATCATCGTCTGTTGCGTCGCACTCTTGTACTGTAGTAATGCTATTCAGCAATGTGCAAGTGCAAACCTTATTGACCGTTTGTCCTAAGGGCTAGTTTTTTAGGTTCGTGAGACACGAACCTAGGCTCCAATCAATTAACCATCCAAATCTCAGATCAAAAAATCTGGGATCTTAGATAAATCAATAACCAATAAATCAGACATCATAACATCAGACATCGTAAAATCCTAAATCAGCAATCTCACATGCCTTCTTTAACTATCACCACCATACAAACCGGCTTACATTGGGAAAACAAAGCAGCCAACCTGCAGATGTTAACCCAAAAAATAAACAGCATTACCAACTATACCGAAGTAGTGATACTGCCAGAAATGTTCAACACTGGCTTTAGCATGCAACCTGAGTTGCTGGCCGAAACCATGGATGGCGAAACCGTACAATGGATGAAAGAAACGGCAATAGCTAAAAAGGTAGTGCTTACCGGCAGTGTAATGATACAGGAAGGCGAAGAATATTACAACCGGTTAATCTGGATGTTACCAAACGGACAATACGGTTATTATAACAAGCGCCATTTATTTGCCTTTGCACAAGAGGACCGGCATTTTAATGCCGGCAGCAAACGATTAATTACATCGGTAAAAGGCTGGCGTATAAATGTGCAAGTTTGTTACGATCTGCGTTTTCCGGTATGGGCACGCCAACATGTAGCTACTAATGACAACAACGAACTGCAACCGGAGTATGATGTATTGTTATATGTGGCCAACTGGCCCGAGCGCCGCAACCATGCCTGGAAAACCTTGTTACTAGCCCGGGCCATAGAAAACCAAAGTTTTGTAGTTGGTGTAAACCGGGTAGGTAACGACGGTAACAATGTTTACCATAGCGGTGATAGTATGATTATTGATCCGATGGGCGGCATATTATACCACAAAGAACACAACGAAGATGTTTTTACCATCACTTTAAAGAGGGACAC
Organism: Chitinophagaceae bacterium UBA4857; assembly: GCA_002399735.1. Taxonomy (GTDB): domain Bacteria; phylum Bacteroidota; class Bacteroidia; order Chitinophagales; family Chitinophagaceae; genus Terrimonas. The sequence continues at coordinate 68,745 of DHEF01000031.1, read as the reverse complement.
ACTCACGGAAGCCAGAACAAAATTCCCTTTCTGGAAAGATGCTGATGAGTTTATGTTGTTGAAAGATCATCATCAATAATAGCCATGCTTTGTGTGTCACGCACCTTTTTTATGCCGCATAGGAATGCTGAGTTTTTACACGGAGCTATCAAAGTATTTTTATTGACTAATAACTGCGTATGACCAAATGCTCAATAGCATTTCTACAGCAAAACAGAGTGTTGCCCCGCAGCACTCACACAAAATCAACTCGGGGTTAAAAACAAGTAAAGCCCAATCAAGGGAGTAGGGATGACAAACAAAAATTAGTTCGCTGCTTTTTTCATAGCATCTTCTCTTTGTTTAATCAAACGCAATGCGGTTTGCAGTTTAAAATCAACACCCTGTTTTATAGCTTTAATACTAGGCCCCGAAAACACTTCGGGTTGTACACCCAGGCCATCATGCGGAATATTTTTATCAGTCACCAACCTGAAACGGGGTAAACGAAAACGGACTTTTGTATTGGGTAAAGTGACATCGGGTATTAACCAGGCCGAGTTACCATAAGCACCGCCACCTGTTTCTTCGCCAATTACTGTTACGTTATCCTGTGGTTTAACCGTGCCTGCAAACAAAGTGGTGGCTGAAAAAGAATATCCGCCCGTTAACACATATACCTGTCCGTTAAAATGATTTTTCTTAATGGGTTTATTCTTGTGCTTTTCAAAATACCTGAAATGATATTTATCGCCTTTTTTACGGGCATAAAACAACATAAACACTTTATTAGGAAAGTAGTTTTCAATATACTTACCATACTTGTTTTTTCTGGTAATGGCGTATAAGGAGTCGGCAATAACAAAATTTTTATCGGCAATATATCGGGTAAGCATGGTGGAGTTGTTTACATTGCCACCACCATTGGTGCGTACATCTACAATCAGGTTTTCAATACCTGTTTTACGCAATGTTTTAAACGATTTTTTAAAAAACCTTTTTAAGCCGTGACCCTTACTAAAAGTATTTACTTCCATTACCGCCGTTTTGCTAAGCGTATCCAACTTTAACACCCGCATGCGATTTATGTTAGGCGTTCTATCAGGTGCCGGCCTTGGTGTTGGTGTAGCCCTTTTTGTAACACTGTCTTTATTCGGCGGAGGCCTGCGCAGGGTAGAATCTTTGCGGGGGTAAAATAGCGGCAACATGTATTCGTTACTATTACCCAAGCTATCCGTGTATTGTATTTGGTAGTATGGGCTAAAACCATACAACATAGTGTACAAGCTGCCAAAACTACCACGGCCACTTAGTATCTGTGCCTTGTGGGTAGTGTTATACCCATCGGTAGATATATAATGGAAAAGTGTATCAGTAAGTTGTTTAACGCTTTTACCGTTAATAGCCGTAATGGGTGTACCGCGTTTTAAAACGGTATCGTTGCGGTGCAGGTTTTCGGTTACCACCATGGTGTCATTCCATATTTTTACGGCCAGCGGAAAAGTTCTTTCGGTTCGTAAGGTATCGTTATATTTAGCATACTGTTTCGATGATCTAACGGTGGTATGCCCGCAATTAACTTTGGCCACCACATACATCAGTATTTTTCTAAAATCCTGCTCGGTTAACGAGTCCTTTAAGTGTCCAAACCCTTCGGTAAAGTAATAGTCCATGCTATCCTTAGGCGTATACCAATACAAGCTGGGGTGTGCTTCTTCCAATGTTTCTCTAAACACCGTATAGTCGTATTGCAACTGCTCGGGCGCATATTTTTTTTGCGCATGGTACGATGCCTTATTTACCGCGCAGCCGGTTAGGGCCAGTAAGGCGCATAACAATATCGATATTTTTATACTTGAATTATTCACCGGCGGTTGTGCAGTAATATACCTTTTATTTTAACGGGTTCCAACCTTGTGCAGTAATAGCATGTGTGCCACCGCCCTTGGTTATAATATTTGCACCTTTTTCCGGCTCTGTCATGTAACCAATCACGCTAATCTGTTCGTTAAGTACTAGTTTATCGTAATCGGCCTGCGGTATGGTAAATAACAATTCATAATCTTCGCCACCACTTAATGCACAAGCTGTCGGGTCAATCTCAAATTTAAAAGCGGCCGTTTTCATGGCTTCTTCTACCGGTATTTTTTCCTCGTACAACACACAACCCAGGTTGCTGTTTTTGCATAGGTGTAAAATTTCCGAGCTAAGTCCGTCGCTGATATCCATCATGCTGGTAGGCGTAATTTCTTTCTCAGCAAAAAACTCAACAATATCCTTTCTGGCTTCCGGTTTTAACAAGCGGCCAATAACATAAGTTTCGTTTTCTAAATCGGGTTGTACACCCGGGCTTTCTATAAAAATGCGTTTTTCACGCTCTAAAAACAATAAACCAACATAAGCCCCGCCTAAATCGCCGCTTACACAAAGTAAGTCACCTTTTTGTGCCGTGCTGCGTTTAACAAATTTATCAGGCGCTACCTCACCAATGGCGGTAACAGATATTACAAAACCTTTTTGTGAGGTAGTGGTATCACCACCAATCAAATCAACCTGGTAGCGATTACAAGCTGCATAAACACCCTCATAAAATTCATCAAGTGCTTCCAAACTAAAACGGTTGCTGATACCCAGGCTCATGGTTATTTGCGTAGGTATTGCATTCATCGCGTAAATATCGCTAAGGTTTACAATTACCGCTTTATAACCCAGGTGTTTTAAGGGGGTATAAGCCAAATCAAAGTGTACACCTTCCAACAGCAAATCGGTACTCACCACCGTTTGTTTACCAAAATGGTCAATCACGGCTGCATCATCACCTACGCCTAAAATGGTAGAGGCATTATGTATTTCAATATTCCTGGTTAAATGATCAATTAATCCAAATTCACCTAAACTTCCTATTTCGGTTCTTGTTTGTTCGCTCATGATATAAATTATGGGGCAAAATTAAAGTTTATTTATTTGTTATGCGCTGCATAGCTGCACTGGCGGCATATACAACACATTAGCGGGTAAAAGGTTATTGTTTTTATTGGGGCGTGTCCCATTGTTACACCACGTTACGGCTCCTGTGTCGCCGGCGTGGTGCAACAATGGGCCGGGCTGCTACGGGGTACGCTTCGCTCCCGTACTTCGGCTATCGCCTTCGTACCGGCTCGTTCCTCGCCGCCCTCCGCATCCCCACGCACAAGTGCAAAAGGCGTTACAGTTTTCCGGTGGCTAATCTAAACTGGCACAGGCCTCCAGACCTGTGACTATACGTTACTTAACTTGAAAATAATTAAAGCTACAATCATTTAAAGCTAGACAAGTAACAATTAAACACAGGTCTGGAGACCTGCGCTAGAAAAGGAGTCCATCATGCCGACGATAGGAAACATCCCCTGCACATTAAAGGTATATTTAGATTTGGAAGACCTCTCTTTCATCAAGTTAAGATCCTTGGAGATTTTTATAATGTCACTCCTTCGGAGTTTGAACACATTTTTTCCTACAGATCTATAATTATTTCACCTCTTCGAGGTTAAAAATCCCGTAGGGATGACATTATACTCCTTAACTTAATAACATTGTCCAGACCTGTGACTATATGTTACTTAACTTGAAAATAATTAAAGCTAAAATCATTTTAAGCTAGACAAGTAACCATTAAACACAGGTCTGGAGACCTGTAATGCTAATAAGTTAAGCCTTCAACTAAATGCCCGAATTTAAATATGCCTTTGATATGCAGGGGATGTTTCCTATCGTCGGCATGAAGTACTCCTTAACTTAATAGCATTATGGAGACCTGCGCTAGAAAGCAGTTGCGTTTAGCATTAAGCATATGGCGTAAGCCTGCTGATAAGCGAACCGAACCCCGAACGGAGCGTCGCAACATCTGCCCCATGAGGGAACAGCACGCTGAATACCAAAATATTGTCCGCATAACTCGTTGCTAAACCTCTTCGGGAAGGTTTGCGTAAAAATTAACGTCAGCTTAATATCATTTTTTACAAAAACTTTTGTTTGCCAACATCCTGTTGTAATTTTGCCCTCCATTGAAAAGGGATGCGCCACAGGCCAAAACAGCCCGGTACATCTTTGATCCACACGTTTTATGCTAACGATTACCTTGCCGGTAACAGATTAAATATTGACGTATGCGTAACGCAGTTAGCAATAACGCATCTCCAGATGTTGTATTGATTGGTGCAGGAATAATGAGTGCCACGCTGGGAGTGCTGTTAAAAGAATTAAACCCATCCATTACCATTGAAGTTTTGGAAAGACTGGACAGTGTAGCACTGGAAAGCTCCGATGCCTGGAACAATGCCGGTACAGGCCACTCGGCATTTTGCGAGCTAAATTATACTCCCGAAAAAGAAGACGGCAGCGTGAATGTGCAAAAGGCCATTAAAATTGCCGAGCAATTTGAAGCATCGAAAGAATTCTGGAGCTACCTGCTGGAGCAAGGTCATATACGCAATGCAGCCGAGTTTATACGTGCAGTGCCACATATCAGTTTTGTGTGGGGCGAAAAAAACGTGGACTATCTTTTTAAACGTTACGAGGCCTTAACCAAAAACCATTTGTTTGAGGGCATGCAGATTTCTACCGATAAGGAAGAGCTGGCCGAATGGATGCCATTGGTGATGGATGGCCGTAACAGCGATGAAAAAGTAGCAGCTACCAATATGGCTATTGGCACCGATGTAAATTTTGGGGCCTTAACCCGTAAACTTTTCCGCTATCTTTTTGATAAGCCTGGTATTACTTTTCATCTGGCGCATGAAGTGCGTAATCTTGCCAAACAAGATGATGGTAGCTGGACTATTACTGTAAAAAATCTTACTACCGATAAAAAACGGAGCATTAATACCAAATTCATTTTTATTGGTGCCGGTGGCGGATCGTTACCATTATTGGAAAAATCGGGTATACCCGAAAGTAAAGGCTTTGGTGGTTTTCCGGTTAGCGGCCAATGGCTGGTATGTAACAATCCTGCCATTGTAGCCCAGCACGATGCAAAGGTTTATGGTAAAGCATCGGTTGGCGCACCGCCTATGAGTGTACCTCATTTGGATACCCGTGTAATTGACGGGAAAAAAGCATTGTTGTTTGGTCCTTATGCAGGCTTCTCTACCAAGTTTTTAAAAAATGGTTCTTACTGGGATTTACCTTCTTCTATTAAACTAAGTAATATAAAACCAATGGTAATGGCCGGTGTACACAATATACCACTTACCAAATATTTAATTGAACAGGTGAGACAATCTGCTACAGACAGACTGGATGCACTGAAAGAATATATGCCCATGGCTAAACTGGAAGACTGGGATTTAGAAACAGCCGGCCAGCGTGTACAGGTAATTAAAAAAGACGAAAAGGAAGGTGGTGTGCTGGAGTTTGGTACTGAAGTGGTAAGTGCTGTCGATGGCAGTATATCTGCTTTATTAGGTGCTTCGCCGGGCGCCTCTACGGCCGTGGCTATTATGCTGGAGTTATTGCAACGTTGTTTTCCTGACGAGCTTAAAACAGCACAGTGGCAGCAAAAATTAAGCGAAATGATTCCGTCTTACAATCAGGCTTTGTCAAAAAACGAAGCATTGTGTAACCTGTCACGCCAACGCACTTCGCATATATTAGGGTTAGTAAACGAGGAGGTGGCCGCACATTAATTAAGATGATCATAGCATAAAAAAAGAGGAGCA
>DHEF01000031.1:27283-62952 GCA_002399735.1 Chitinophagaceae bacterium UBA4857 | reverse complement strand
TGCTCCTCTTTTTTTATGCTATGTATGTAAGTTTATTTTACAGCAACAGAAGCAAAAAATTTGTCTTTATTAGTTGGCGTAACAGCAACGGGTACGCTGCTAGTTAATACATACAATACTTCACCAACAAAAACGGCTTTCATAAAAAGCTTATTTTTTTTATCGGCATCTTCTGCTTCAAAAATATATGTGGTATAATTACCCCACGGCACGATTTCGTTTTTAGTAAAGTTTACACCCGGAATTTGTGCTTCAAACTGTCCTTTTAACATATCATGAAACTCTTGGGTAGGAGCCTGTTCGGCAATAGTAGCCGAGTCCATGCCAAAAGCACCCAAATCAGTAAATGTAACTACATAAGATACACTATCTGCATCTTTATACTTAAATACATTTACACCCATCATATCTTCCTGATCGGGTTTAGCTGGAAAACTTACGGCAAATTTTTTATCAATATCCTGTTTTACCCATTCGCCTTGTGCAAATGAAGTAAGACCAATTAACGCAACAAATAAAGTAACAAAAACTTTTTTCATTCTTCTTTTTTTAGGGTGTAAAAATAGGCTATAATCTATCAGTTAAATATGTACTGCTTATTAAACATAAACCGTTCCAAAATAATAACAACCGTATTAATTTTCCGGTTTGTATTTACGTTTTTTGCTTTTTAAGTATTTGGTATGTATAATTTCGCTCATGGGTTTTTGCTGTACTTTACTTTCCAGCCACGAAATAAGATCCAGGTAGGCAAAGGCACGGGTTTCAAAACGGTTACCTTCTAAGTGTTTTACTTTCTCTAAAAACTTTTCTAACTCAGGACGTTGCTGGTTTTTGGTAAACTTAAACGAGTTACGGAAGAACTTAAACATCTCTTCCTCCACCATGGTAAGGTTTTCCATTTTAGACATGTACCTGTACACTGAACGGGTAAGGTGATCCATTAAATCCATATTACCCAACTCAAAATGAGCCAGCAAATGCAGCAGCCGTGCATAACATTGAAGGTCGGACCGTAAGCCGGCATGTTCGTTTATAATGGTTTGCAGATAATCAATACAAGTACCGTAATCGCCACTACCAAAGTATAACGTAGCAATTTTATAGTTTACCACCATTATGCGGTGCTTGTCCAGAAACAAGCCATAATCTTCCATTTTTTCGTTTATACCCGATACCAGTTTTAACCCTTCTTTAAACGTACCGGTAATATTATGGAAGTTAATTTTAGCGCTGGCAATGTATACAAATGACTGTACCTTAAAGTTTTCGCTTTGTTGTACACGTTTCGTTTCCGCAAACTCTTCAAAACGTCTCAGGTCAATTTCAAATTTTTCGTAGTTGCGCAGGTCAAAGTGAGCATTTAACAGGTTGTGTAAACCTTTAATATAGTGACCCGTTTCTACCCGTTGTAAATCGGGCTGTTCTAAGTATAAATCAACCCATTTTTGGGTGTATTTATAATAGTGTATAAAATCCTGACGAATAAAAGCGGCCCAGGTATATATCTGGTATAAATAAAGCCTTTCGTAAAAGCCGGTTTCTTTTTCGGCACCTTTGGGTAAGTTGTCTTTTAAAAAGTCTCTTACCAGTTGCTCATCTTTTTCATTACGGGCATGGCCATGCTGAATATAAAATCCATAAATCTGCAAGGCTACATCCGACAGGCGGGAAATCATATCCAGCTTGCGATTTACCTCATTGGCTTCTACCGAAAGCTCAATAGTGCGACCTCCATAGTTACCGGTAACGTGCAACGTTTCAATACGTTTTTCTAAAGCTATGATCTGCGGCAGAAAAAAATATTTCTGGTTATCATAAGCCAGTTCCTTTGCTTTATCTATAACACGCAGGCTTTGAATAAATAAACCCTTCTTATACAATATATGGGCATTGTCAAAAAGCTCCGTTAACTGTAAATCAAGGCTATCGGCGCTTTTTAAAAGCCGGAGGCTGCTGAGTATTTGTTTGTATAAATGTGTTTTAAGGTTGGCAAGCTGGGGTTTAGTTACTCCTGAGAGGCGTTTCATCAATAATTTTTCATCGTAGTCGTCCATCCGGTCCAGGGCATCAAATACCTGAACAATTTTTAGGTTCTCATTTGCCGAACTTCTTTTGATATAAAGCTTAAAATGTCGCTTTTCGGACTTCTCTAACGATTGAATTAATTGAAATAATATATCCGTAGAACGGTTGGGCATCATAAAGAAATTAAAGTGAAACTCAATACCAGTAACGATTTGGTGGCAAAGGTAGCTGGTTTGCCGTAAATAAAAGAGGTTTAACTTGTTTTTGAAACAGTTAAATCTCGTATTACTTTTACATCAGAAACAACAACAGAAGGTTTTCAAATAGCAAGCAATCGTTAAAAAGGCAAAGCGTGTTAGAGGTCGAAAGAAAGTAAAACCATGTTAGTTTCGCGGATTAAACCCCGCTTCAAGTTCTACTATTAAGATTTTCATATGGCAAGCAATCGTTAGAGGTCAGTCCGTTTCTACGGAAGGGCCTTTTTTTATGCCCTAAAGGCTCGCTAAAATAGTGCTTTTTTTATAATTTGTTAACAATTATAAAAAAAATATTGAACCGCTTGCCTCGTTTCCCTCTAAGTAGCTGAGTACTATTGTGCTACATTCTCCAAAAAATATGCCTTGCGGGTTAACTCGTACCAGTTATGAAGCGTATTGTCTAGCATAAATGTCTCTACAAACTGCATTCCTACTTTAGTTAGTACATTATTGGAGCCTACATTTTCACAATCGGCCATGGCGGTAATTTTTTCCAACTGTAATTGGTTGAAGCCATAGTTTAAAGTACCCATTGCTGTTTCTGTTGCCACACCTTTACCCCAACATGTTTTTATTAAACGATAGCCCAGGTCGTGAACATTAACCTGATTGTTATAAGGCTCCTCCAGTTTTTTAAGCCCCGTCCAACCCAAAAAATCATTGCTGGTTTTATCTGTTATAGCTAAGCGGCCCACACCATTACGTACATATTGGCTTTGTATATTTTGTATAACAGCATCCACTTCTTCCATTGATTGTACAGGTTTATTACCTAAATAGGTATGTACATCAGGATCGGAATCTAACCTGAACATACCGTCTCTGTCAGTATGCTCAAGGTGCCGGATAATAAAACGTTGCGTTTGAAAAACAATAGCCATAATGGTAGATCGTTAAACAGTGTTTTGTTTGGGAGAAAGTCGGAAAGTTTGCAAGATAGGATGTGAGTAGTGAATAGTCAATAGTGAGTTTGTGTACCGCAAAAATTACAGGTAGATGGAAAATCTTATACCTGAACTATTAAATCTTAGATCAAAAAATCTGAGATCTTAGATTAACACATAAATCCTAAATCGAAAAATCAGAAATCAGAAATGTTCTTCAGCTGACGGGCTGCCCGACTGGCAGTAGTAGCTCAATAGTGTGTGGGCATTGTAGCCCGGCATTGCACTACTACAGAAGGCGGGAACAAAAGTTGACCGGAGTTACTACTGCTGACAGCCCCAATAAAAAAACACTAGAAAATATTTTTACTCCATATACTTGTAACCCACACCACGTACCGAGTGGAAGAACTTTGGGTTGCGGCTATCGGCCTCGAAGTATTTGCGGAAGTTTAAAATAAAATTATCGATAGTGCGAGTGGTTGGGTACACGTTGTAACCCCAAACCGATTGTAATATTTTTTCACGGGGCACTACTTCGTTTTTGTTTTCGATAAGTAATTTTAACAGCATGGTTTCTTTTTTACTTAGCTGTATTTTACCGCTGGAAAAAGTAGTGGCTTCCTGCGCTTTAAAATCTATAATGTTATTACCAAAAGTGTAACTGTTGCCAATGGTTGATTTATCCTGTAGCTTTTTATTTTTATTGATAAGCTTGTTAACACGCAACAATAACTCTTCCAGATTAAATGGCTTGGTTAAATAATCGTCGGCACCTTTTTTAAGCCCCAGTACTTTATCGGCACTGCTGTTTTTTGCACTTAAAATAAGAATGGGCACTTCGTTATTACTTATGCGAATGGTTTCGGCAACTGTAATACCATCCACCTCGGGTATCATTACATCCAGTACAATTAAATCAAAATACTCGCCTTGTACGGTTTGCAATGCAGCCGAGCCGTCGTAGGCAGAGGTAACATTATAACCTTCTAGTTCCAGATTTAGTTTTAATGCTTCGTGCAGGTTTTGCTCGTCTTCTACCAGTAAAATAGATGGTTTGTTATCGTCGCTCATGTTACTAAAAATTCGTTGCAAGAAAATGTTTGCCAAGGCTAAAATATTAAGCCGGAAAATTAACTACAAAGCTACTTCCGTTTGCACTATGATTTGTCACCGAAATGTCCGCATTGTGATATTTTGCAATCTTGCTGCAAAGATACAAACCTAAACCGGTGCCTTGTGCTTTGCGGGTGTTTTCGTTGCCTATGCGGTAAAATTTTTCAAAAATGTTTTGTCGCTCTTCCTCAGGTATGCCCGGGCCTTCATCAATAATAACCAATTGTTTTTTTGTGCCAGTATGTTGCAGCACTGCGGTAATGGCACCTGTTTTAGGCGAATATTTTACAGCGTTCTCCAGTAAGTTATTAATAAGTAGTTGCAATAACAAGGCATCGCCAATTACATCAATATCGTCCTGAATGTTTTGGATAAACTGCCGGTCCGGAAAACGTTTTTGAAAGTCGGCCATGCAGTCTTTTAATAAATGTGATAGATCAAGTTCTTCGTTAGCATTTTTGTAACCATCGCCTTCCAGTTGCGACGATAGTAAAATATTGTTGGTAAGAAAGTTTAGGCGGGATGTTTCCTCCAGTGCAGTATTAATTAGTTTCTTTTGTTTTTCTGCATCCAGTTGGTACTTCTGTAGTGTTTCTAAATTTAGTCGGGTAATGGCAATAGGCGTTTTAAGTTCGTGTGTTACCGCCATCATAAAATTCTGCTGTTGTATCTGCCATTTTATCTGGCGTCTTACCGATCGGAAGATGAACACACCGGTAATAACAATTAAGGCCAAAAAGAAAAGCCCCTCGCTCAGGTGCATGGCCGTTTTTTTACGGCGCTCCAGTTGAATGGCTTTTAATTCAAATAAATATACAATGGGAGCCGATGTACTGTCAACCGTGGCGTTTAACTGTTTGTACTTAAACTCGGCCAGTGAGTCACTTTGTCTTTCTAACGATATAAACCACCATACCAATGCCGCTACAATATAGGTTAACATCATCCAGTAAATGATGGTGGCCCGCTTTAGTTTTCTTTTGCTATTATCTACCATCGTTGTTGCAGCATGGTTGTATTACATGCTAGTTTTTTCAATACGTATGCCGGCATCCAGTACATGCTTTAATGGATCTTCACGCATAATTTGTTCCAGTTTAAATTCATAATCACCGGCTTTTAATAAAATGGGGGTGCCAAGTTTTATCATGTGACTGTAAATGTCATCCATGCCCTGGCCTAACCAACCTTTTTCGTTAGTAGCTAACAATAAATCCTGCTTAATGTTTACGGCACTATCCTGCTGCGGGCCTTTTGCCCAAACATTAACATAGATGTTATTATAATTGTATTGCTGTGTATGACGTAATACCACATACAACTGGTAAGGCGTTGTACTGTCTTTTACGGTAAACTTAAAAGTAGGTACAAAATCGCTTTTCCATTCGTGCTTGGGCATGTTGGCCCATTTTTCGTACAGGTCAACCGTTTCGCAGGATGTAATGGTAACAGCCATAAAAGCGAAACCCAATAAAACGAGTAAATATTTTTTCAAGGTGGTATTGTTTATGCAAAAGTATAACGGGCCGTTTATATGTTCAACTTTTTCCCGAAAGGGGTAATAATTATTTTAATACCGACTGCAGTTTTTCATGGCATCCCGGTTGCGTCGCAATCACTTCAACTGCATTGCCAATGGCATCAGTTAAGTTTACGACAGTTAATAATAGTTTTTTACGGTTGCAAGAAAGGAGGCTTGGTTATCTGCGCTTCATTATTACAATACGTTCAGTATTTGTTCTTTGGCTTTTTCCAATTCGTCTTTCATCATTACTACCATCTTTTGTATAGATGAATCGTATGCTTTAGAGCCGGTGGTATTAATTTCACGTCCTACTTCCTGTAAAACAAAAGATAGTTTTTTACCCTTGCTGCTTTCATCTTCCTGCAGGATAGATTTAAAATACTGGCAGTGGTTTAATAAACGCACCTGCTCTTCGCTGATGTCAATTTTTTCAATGTAATAAATCAGTTCCTGCTCCAAACGGTTTTCGTCGTAGTTTTCTTTTCCTACACGCTCTTCTAAAATTTTTACAATACCGTCTCTAATTTTCTTTTGACGTAACGGCTCCAGTTTAATTATTTCCTGTTGCCAGTGTTCAATATTATTAATGCGGGTAATTAAATCGTTTTCTAATGATGTGCCCTCATTTAAACGATGGTTATTAATATTTTCAATGGCCGTGCTAATTACGGTTTGCAGTTCGGTCCATTCTGCATCGGTTAATGTTTCGCTGCTGGGCGTAATTACTTCAGGCATTTTTATAAGCGTGCTTAATAATTGCGAAGTGTCTAAGTTTAGGGATGAAGCTAAATCGGCCAGTGGTTGGTAATAAGCTTTGGCTAATGACGTATTAATGGTTACCGGTTTGGCAGTCCCGGTATCTTTTAAACTTATGCTGCAATCAACAGTGCCACGTAAAAGATTTTCCGATAACAGGCGGCGTATGTCAAACTCAAATGGTTTTAATATGGCCGGCATTCTTAAGGACAGGTCAAATTGTTTTCCGTTTAAAGACTTAATGTCTACTAAAAAAGTTTTATCGCCTATTGACTGTTCATGTCTTCCAAAGCCGGTCATTGATTTTAACATACGTAAGGTAGTTTTTGTAAAGATAATGTATAGCTTGGTTTAGCAATCATTATTACGGTAATGTTGTTAGGCATTGTATTAGCAAGTATAGAGTCCTTGCGATGCTTTAAATTTTTTAAGTTGCGTAAGAAGAAAGAGGTCATAGAAGCTGAGCTACATAACTTAGTTTATACATAACTGTTATTGTTAGCAAGTTGTCTTGTCCACGGTGTAAATACAGCCATGGTGGAATGGCGTTTTTTGGCCATAACACAAACAAGCTTTTACTAAACAACAGTACAACTAAAACAACAACCGACAGGCCGAAGAAATAGCCGGTAGCCAAGCGACTGTACGGTTCCGCCATGTAGTATTTACAAATTACCAATGCTAACAGGCGGAATACATCTTGGACAAGACTTGCTTTTACTTTTTTTGGTAAGAAAAAAGTAAAAGCAAAACCATAGTATAACGCTTCCCTAAAAAGACAGATGGCTTAGACCAATTATTAAAAAGCGTTTTACCACAGTAGAAATTTAATTTGGCTAAAACCGGTTTGTAAGCCATCAATTATCCTCCAGTTTTAGCTGGAAGCAATTACCCTATTTGCATGATACTTAAAAACAGGCGTATACGCAATAGGAACTTTAAAGAAAACAGGTCTGTGTAAAATATATAACAGTGATCATGTAATTGCTGCATAGCAGTTAACTATAATTACTTATTACAATAACATGTAACAACAATAAACAATAATAAAGGGGTAGTGAAGTAATGTATAAGTGTTGTTGAACGATGACTTATAAACAATAAAAAATCCTCACAGAAAACTGAGAGGATTATTATATAGATGGGTTAGTAAGTACTGGGAAATAAATTTCCCTACACAATATTAAATATAATTTTTTCTATCTAAAAAATATTTTCAAACTATTTTATTCACATTTTATTTTGAGGTGTGGATAATGCCGCCTTGCCAAACCTAAAAACGCAAGCGTTTTTTATAACAATAACAAACAGTTTATAACACTTATTATTGTAAAGTATAATGATGCAATACGCTGAAACATTGATAGAATAAGGATTACAGCGCATACTGTTTTATAAATGTGTGTTGTTGTTCTTGTTTTTATTGCAGCAAACGGTATATACCCGGCAGTAAGTATTAACCTTGTTTTGGCCATAAAAAAAGGTGCGAAAATATTTTTGCCTTTTAACGCCAATTTGGAAAAATAGATGAATAAAACATTTACATAGACGTTGCAATGCCTATTAACTTTGCCGAATAAATTATTACACTATGCAATTTGACAAACCGGTTTCGCTTGCATTTATAGCAGAACTAATTGGTGCTACAGTACATGGTAATACAACAGCATTTGCAAAAGGAATAAATGAAATACATAAAGTAGAAGAAGGTGATTTGGTATTTGTTGATCATCCGAAATACTATGATACCTGCTTAAAATCTGCGGCCAGTTTTATTATTATTAATAAACAAGTTGATGTACCGGAGGGTAAAGCTATATTGGTTGTTGATGAACCGTTTGAAGCCTATTTAAAAATTGTAGAACACTATCGTCCGTTTTTACCTGCTATCAAACCTGTTAGTGATACTGCCGAAATTGGAGAAGGTACTGTTATTATGCCCAATGCATTTATTGGCAACTATGTTAAGATAGGTACTAACTGTATTATACATCCGGGAGTTACTATATTAGACTATACTGTTATTGGTAACAACGTAATAATACAAGCAGCATCGGTTATTGGCAGCGATGCTTTTTATTACAACAAAAAAACAAACCGCGATATACATTATAAAAGAATGAAAAGTTGCGGCCGTGTAGTTATTGAAGATGGTGTAGAGATAGGAGCAGGCTGTACTATTGACCGAGGTGTAACTGCCGATACTTTAATAGGTGCCGGTACTAAGATGGATAACATGGTACATATTGGCCATGATACAACGGTTGGTAAAAACTGTTTGTTTGCAGCTCAAGTTGGTATAGCCGGTGCATGTGTAATAGAAGATGAAGTAATACTGTGGGGGCAAGTAGGCGTAAGTAAAACATTAACCATTGGTAAGGGTGCTGTTGTGTATGCACAAAGCGGGGTGCCGTCTGATGCAGCCGGTGGCAAAGTATATTTTGGTTCGCCGATTATGGAGGCCAAAGAAAAAATGAAAGAACTTGTTTGGGTAAAACGCATACCGGAAATATGGGATAAAATGAATGAAAAAAAACAAACCCGGTAGTACTAAATATGTAAAAAGCCTTTGTGTTACACAAAGGCTTTTTACATATTGCTGAATAATGTTATACTGATGATGGGCTGCACCGCTTAGGCGTAAATAACCCGCCCTTAAGGCGGGTATTGAAGATGGGCGGTGAACTGTTGCTGATAGTAGTACTACAGATGACAGCCCCAAAAAATTTTCTTAATAATTACGGAAGATAATCGTAGGGCAATTGGTCGGCAATGTTTTTCCAACTCCAGTAACCCTGATTTATCCAATTGTTTTGTTCGTAATAATAACCGTTTTGTTTTATGTACAGCGGTTGCAATACATCTACATACGATACTTGCACACCCACATCTTTTGGTAGTTTAAATTGTTCCAGGTAACTGTTCTCGGGAACCGCCTTGGTATATGTAATGCTGGCTTTTTGCGGATAAAAAAGTTCTACCTCATCCAAAGAGTCTATTACCTGATAGTATTTATGGTCAAGCGGTTTTAATAAAAACAGGAAACGTGTTTTATCAGTTTCATCTAACAGGCTTATATTAAAGCCCGATTCTTTTACTGTACTATCGTACACTGAACGCATAAAGTGCATACGAGAACCGGCATACGCTTTTTCTCTGTTCGCTTTCCAAATCATAGCCTGACTAACAGTTCCTAATTTTTCGGTATAAAAACAAGTGCCCCGGTAGGAGCTGATATTGGTTTTATAATGATAAACAAACGAGTCCAGTTTGTATTGCAAATCGTAACCCAGGGCTTCGTTATTAATGACAAGCGGTTCGGTGGCCAGTACTTTTAATTTATCGGTACGGCGGTAGTAAAAAAAACGAACAACATCTTTATTCATTATGGTGCAATTAGCGGCAAAAGGTGTGGCACCAATAAACTGGCTGATAAAAAAATCTCCATATTTTTCCCAGCCGTCTATTACTTCATTGCTGCTTTGTATCACTACTTCATCCATAGCTTTATCCTGTTTAAGTAAAGCTATTTCCAGTGTAATGTTTTTGTTATCGGTAATGGAAATGGTTTTGTGTTCGTAACCGGTAAAAGAAAAAATAAGATCGTAACCACCGGATTTTAACGTAAGCGAAAACGCACCTTCTTTTGTAGACGTAGTACCTTGTGTTGTGTTTTGTGCAAACACACTGGCACCAGGCAAAGGTTCACGTGTAAGCGAATCAACAATTTTTCCGGTAATGGTAATCTGCGCCACAACAGGTGTAGCGCAAAAGGCTAATAACAATAAGCTGCATGCAAATAGTTTGTTCATAGAAAACGATTAGGAATAAAGGTACTATAAAAAAGGGGTAGCAAAAAAGAGGGGGATACTGCGAATAAAAAAGGCTATGCTTTTTTTGCGGCCAGCAGTAAATATTTTTTACCGGCATTGTCAATAGTTTGTTCAAGCGGTGTAAAACTAAAACCGGGTAAAGCGGCTAATACTTTTTTATTGGTAAAGCTGGTATTACTTTGGGCTACTCTTGCACTTTCCTTCGTCAAAAACGCTTTACCGCCGGTAAGTTTTGCTTTCAACCAGGCCATGCGCCAGGCAAGGCCGGCAATAAATGGCGTAGCTTCTTTATGTGGCGGCTTTTTACCCAAGGCCTGAGCAATGGTGTCCAATAAGTTTTTAAAAGTCCAGTTGTCGCCATTAATAATAAAACGTTGTTCAGTAATATCCGCTTCCATTAATAACACAGCAGCTTTTGCCACATCATCAACATCAACAAAACCATTCATACCACTACTAAACCAGGGAAATTCTTTGTAAACATTTTTAAAAATAGCACTGCTGCCGGTGTTCCAATCGCCAAAACCTAAAATGGTAGAAGGGTTGAGTATTACGGCTTCTAAACCTTCGGCCATACCACGCCATACTTCCAACTCAGCTTTGTTTTTACTTTTTGCGTAGTTGGTGGTTAATTTATTTTCTTCCCATTTTTTTTCTTCGCTAACAGTTTCGCCATGTAGTGTGCGACCCAATGCTGCAACCGAACTTATATATACCAGTTTTTTTACACCACTATCCAGTGCCATGTTTACCACATTGGCTGTACCCTCAACATTAATCTTCATCATTTGCATTTTATCTCTTTTAGCAAATGATACAATAGCGGCACTGTGTATAATATAGTCAACATCTTCCATGGCTTCCTGTAAGGATACTACATCTAAAATGTCACCGTCTATCCATTGTACTTTTGCCAGTAAAGCAGCATCAATATGTGCAGGTAAATTTTGTGAGCGTCGTAAAGCTTTAACATCATATCCTTTCTCCAGTAGTTGAAGTAAAATATAACCGCCTAAAAACCCGGTTCCGCCTGTTACAAGTACGCTTGCCAAAAATTTGAGGGTGTTGATTTGTTAAAACTACCGCAAAGATAGTTTAACTATGCTGACAGTTATGCTAAATTATTAATAGGTATAATAACCTTTACCGGATTTGCGACCCAGCTCGCCAGCTTTTACCTTTTGCTCCTGAATATAAGAAGGTTTTAAACGTTCGGGTTGTTGCATTTGTTCGTACACCGAGCAACTAACGGCATAGTTAATATCATTGCCAATTAAATCCATTAAAGCAAAAGGCCCCATTTTAAAGCCAGTGCTTTCCATTAATACATCCACATCTTCAAAACTGGCCAGGCCTTCTTCTGCCAACCTAAGTGCTTCAATATAATAAGGGCGGGCAACACGGTTAACAATAAAACCCGGAGAGTCTTTACAAACAACCGGTATTTTTTGCATGGCTTTTACCAGTTCTACCATTAAAGCAATAATCGCTTCATTATTATAATTAGTCTTTACCACTTCCACCAACTTCATTAAAGGAGCCGGATTAAAAAAGTGTAAGCCAAGAACTCGTTCGGGTCCGTTAATCTGTGCCGCTAATTGTGTAATAGATAATGAAGATGTGTTGGAGGCAAAAATGCTTTTGCTGCTATTAATAGCGGCCAGTTGATTAAATAACGAAACTTTAATCTCTGTTTTTTCTACAATCGCTTCTATAAAAACATCAGCAATACAATCGCCGGTAACATGTGTGTACGTTATATTTTCAATCGCCTGTTGTTTAGCCGTTGCAGTAATTTTTTCTTTGAGTAATAATTTTTCCAGGCTGCTTTCAATACCGGCTTTGGCCTTTTGCAGCATTTGTTCATTTACATCATACAGCAAAGTTGTAAAACCGCTGGATGCAGCTACCTGTGCAATACCACTACCCATGGTGCCTGCGCCACAAACACAAATTGTTTTAATCTTCATATAGCTTATGTTGGTGCAAATATATTACTGTTAAGTAAGAAGGGTTAGGTAACAAAGGCTTTAGCAGCTATATAAAAAAGAGAAGCCAGGTATAAAAATACCCGGCTTACATGCACATTAACCATTAAACCTTCTTTATAATGCGTTTATATTAATCTCTGTTTCTTCCACCACCCTGTCCGCCGCCACCGGGTCCACGACCACGCGGACGTAAAGAGGGCTCAATTTCGGCAATATATTTTTTATATTGCTCATCTGACAATAATTTTTTTAATGCTGCGTCACGTTTTTCGGTAATAGGCTTTTGTTTTTCACGCATTGCCTCCATATCCGGACGTCCGCCACCACTCATCAGCTCTTCTCTTAACTTATCCTGCTCTTTGTAGTAGGTTGTAAATACATCGTCAATCTGTTTCAGGTTTTCGGCAGATGGCTTAAATGCACTGTCAATTTTATTATGTACAATTTTAACCCTCTCTTCAACAGTAGTACGTTGAAAACCACCCTGAGCATTTACTGTTAAAGCCGCAGCTAAAACAATGCCCGTCAAAATTATTCTGTTTTTCATTTCGATGTAGTTTTTAATGTTTATTTTTTTTGATCACCGGCTTGTTGTTGTGGTTTTCCACGTTTACTTACAATTTTTTTAAGTACACTATCGTACCTGGGTAATTGCTCGGCACTACAAAGGTCACGCACCTGCTTAAAGTGGCGAAAGCTTTGTAGCTCCATCAGTTTTTGATGCGATGCAATGGATGCGGCTGCGTTTTGCACCAAACTATCATCAACCGAAGCAGTTTGTGTTAAATTAAACAACAGCTCTTTTCCTTTTTGCATAGAGTCGAACAATGGTTTTGCAATTTTCCAATGTTCTTCTCTTAAGTTTTTATATTGTGCCAGTTGCTGTTCGCTAAAACCTACTTCGTTTTGCAGGGCACTGGTTATACCGCTTTTGTTTTGATCCTTAGTCGGTGGCTTATGTTCGCACCTTCCGGTAAACGTATATACTACCAAAGCAATATTACTTATAAGCAATACAGCTATGATGAATAAAAGCGTTTTATATTTTGTAGTTGTAGTGGACATTTTTTTAAGGTTCAACACTTACATAGTCATAAGTGGTAGCCGATGCCATTTGTTGATACTCGTTATCGTTTAAATTATTGGTTTGTGCAGTGGTGGTGGCAGCGTTTTCTTTTGTATTTAATACAACAAAAACGTTTACAATAATAATAAAACAAAGGGTACTTAACACAATAGCCGGTCTGGTAATAAAGCCGCTTATAACAGCCCAAACCGATTTTTCTTCGCCTAACCTTGCCATAATGCGGGTATGCAGGTAAGGGTTAGCCCCGGCTCTTGTAATACCATCGGTACTGCTTAAAATGGCGTCAATTCGCAATTGTATGTTATTATTATCGTTCATTGGACAAGTATTTGACGTTTTACTTTAAAAAAACTTTTGTTCAAACCATTTTTTTTCCAAATTATCTAAACTTTTGTTCCAGGCCCTTCTTTAAATTAGTCTTTGCCCTGTGCAATAATGACTCCACTGAAGGTACCGTAGTTTGCATTATTTCACTTGTCTCCTGATAACTTAATCCCTCAATTTTGTTTAAAACAAATGCAATTTTTTGATTTTCAGGTAGTTCCTTTATTGCTTCAAACAGCATTTTCGCATCTTCCTTTTTATCAAGCGCTATTCCCGGATGATTAAAATCAGGTATAATATAGGTTTCCTCATTACTTTCGCCCAAAATGCTCTTCATAAAACCAAAACGCTTTTTCCGCTTTCGTTTCCGTTCAAAATCTAACGATTTTGTTATAGCAATCCGGTAAAGCCAGGTTGATAACTTTGACTCCCCTTTAAATGTGTTGATTGAATTATACACCTGAATAAAAACATCTTGGGTAAGGTCTTCTGCATCCTCCATACTTTGCACAATACCTAAAATTGTGTTAAAAACCATGTCCTTCCAACTATCTACAACTATTTTAAAGGCTTTTTCATCGCCTTTTTTTAGTTGTTCAATCAATAGCCGTTCGTCCAAAATGTACTTTTTTATATTGTAAGGCGATATTACAATATTTATTCTTAAAACGAAAAGAACTACACTTGTATACCAAATAAATTATTACAATTTATACAAGGTAAAAATCGCAACTGTTATTTCAAAATTTAAGCCAAACCTATTTATCAATAATTTTAATCTTACTTCCTCCAAATATTGTAGTGTTCTATTCTTATGTAGAATCACAATTTTTCTATTTGGGGCTGTCATAATCCCGTTCCTTGGTCAGCAGCAGTTCCCGCCTTCTGTAGTAGTGCAAGGCCTGCACACTTGCCCACCTTCCATTGCAGCTACTACTGCCAGTCGGGCAGCTATTCGGCAGTAGCGTATACATCAACACTCCTCGCAAAAGGGTTTAATTTTATATAATGCCAATAACTGTAATGGGAGTTAATAAAGTTGTAAATATTTGATAATCATTAAAATATTTCTATATTTGTCTGTTAATCAAATTATTTTAACTTTTGCCGGTAGGTTGTAATGCAACGAAAACGAGCCGACTTTTCATCTTAAACACTATGAAAACTCAGCTTTTTCCTGTACGTTTACCAGTGCAGATGACAAAAACATATCTACAAAAGCTATTGGCAAAAGCCAAAATACCAATGCTTGCTTTGTTTTTATTGTGTTTAGTCGGACTAAACAGCATACAAGCACAAACAGCCTACGTAACAAAGTACAAGCCCGTTGCCGATTCTTTATCACAGGCTTATGGTATTCCTTCTTCCATTATTTTGGCAGTTGCTATCGTCGAGTCCGGTTCGGGCACCAGCCGTAATTCAAAACTGTTAAACAATCATTTTGGTATAGTAGGTAAAAATAACCTCCTAAAAACAAAAGGTATAAAAACACGCTATAAACAATACAGTTCTGTTATAGGTTCCTATGTCGACTTTTGTAAACTCTTATCTCGTCGCAAGTATTACACCCGATTAAAAGGAAACAATAATTACAAACTATGGATTGATGCCATAAGTAAAGCAGGTTATTCCGAAGCACCGGTTGAATGGAGAAAACGCATAACTTCGACCATTCAAAAGCATAAACTGGCAAGTAATTAATTTGTAACCAATATGAGCAGCGCTAAACGGGTGTTTTTATTTGTTGTTATCAGTACCGTTTTATTATTATTGCTCTCCTTAGCCGACATTTATTTTTCCTGGAATTATACTCCCTTACAAAGGGTAAATATGCTGGCCGATGTTTTTCCAGACGGGAATAAAACCTTAGCCACTGACAGCAGTGAAGCCATAACCCTGGACACGGCGACCACCCCACGCAAAAACTTTACAACCAATTTTGATTTATATACGCAAGCCAATACCATAACCGATTTTAATGCCGATACCGCTGCCGTAAGCATGGAGCAAATGGTAAAAAAATTACACCGGCTAAAACGTGACAAAAAAGGAAAAATTCGCATTGCTTTTTTCGGCGATAGTATGATAGAAGCCGACTTGCTAACACAAACGCTACGCAAGTTATTACAACAGTATTTTGGCGGCCAGGGTGTAGGCTATATACCCATCAGCACCCAAACATATAAGTTAAGACAAAGCGTTGTACATGATATTGGCGGCAACTGGACCACTACCAATATGAAAAGTGCGACCAATAAAAAATACATGTACCTATCCGGGTATACCTACACAACACCTAACGGATGGATACAGGTAGCCGACAAAACAATTACCGATACAACCATAACTACAGAAAAAATATTACTATGTGGTTATGCCGATAAACCCGTTACCGTTTCGGTTAACGGCAAACCACAGGTTATACAAGCCAACCAATTATTTAATCGTATTGTACTAACTACTGATAATAGTAATAAAGTTACCGTTGGTATTAGCAATGCAAGCTTACCTGTTTACGGTATAGCATTTGAACCAACTGCGGGTGTTGTGGTAGATAACTTTAGTTTTAGAGGTACCAGTGGTGAATTGCTAAAACCACTCGATAGTACATTTTTAAATACCATTGCTAAAGAAAATCCTTACGACCTGATGGTGTTTCAATATGGTATCAATGTTATGTTCAGGCCAAACGATACCAAGTTTACCTGGTATAAGTCCATCTTTGAGCCCGTAGTTAAAAAGTTTGCAAACAGTTTTCCCAAATCAAATATTCTTATAGCCGGCACAGCCGACAGGGCATTTAGGTATGCCGATGGTTACAAAACAGCAATTGGTATTGACAGTTTAATAAAACTGCAGGCTGCTATAGCATTTGAAACAGGCAGTATGTTTTATAACTTGTATGCAACTATGGGTGGCGCACAAACCATTGTAAAATGGGCCAATGCTAAACCGCCATTGGCCAATAAAGATTATGTTCATCCCAATCATGCCGGGGCCGCTATTTTAGGAGAGCATTTTTTTAATGCCCTGCAAAAGGAATATGATAAATATGAACAAAGCCTGCATTAATTTAGAGCAACAAAGAAACAAACGACAATAATAGCTAAGTATAGGTAGGGTATGACAAACTTTGATATCACCACATTTTTTAAACAGTTTTTGTACGACGCGGAAAACCCTTTGCTATTTAACAGTGGTTTTTTTGTTTTTTTCTTTACGGTTTTTATTGCCCTGTATTATTGCTTTCGCAATAAAATAAATACCCGCAGGTATATATTTTGCTTTTTCTCATTATATTTTTTTTACAAAGCCAGTAACGAGTTTGTATTACTCGTTGTGGTTTCTGCCGTGGTCGATTTTGTTTTATCAAACGCCATATACCGGCAACAAAACAAAGCAAAGAAAAAAGGGCTGCTTATTCTCAGCATTGTGTTTAACCTGGGCATGTTGTTTTACTTTAAGTACACCAACTTTTTTATAAGCCTTAGTAACGATTTGTTTAGCACAGGCTTTAATCCTTTGAATATTATCTTACCCATTGGTATTTCATTCTACACCTTCGAAAACCTGAGTTACACGGTGGATGTTTACCGAGGGGAGTTTAAACCCGCAAAAAAATTCAGCGACTATTTATTGTTCCTGTCCTTCTTCCCAAAATTGATGATGGGACCCATTGTAAGAGCCCATGATTTTGTACCACAAATAAACAAGCCTTACCAAATATCCGAAACCGATTTTGCCAAAGGCTTTTATTTAATTGTATCGGGATTAATAAAAAAGCTCATTATCTCCGACTATATAACACTCAACTTTGTCAACTACATTTTCGATGATCCGGGACGGTACACCGGCATAGAAAACCTGTTTGCCGTATATGGGTATGCCATTGTTATTTACTGCGACTTTAGTGGCTATAGCGATATTGCCATTGGCATTGCCCGCTGGTTGGGCTTTCATATACCTACCAATTTTTTATCGCCTTACCAAAGTAAAAATATTACAGAGTTCTGGCGGCGTTGGCATATATCGCTTTCGTCCTGGTTGCGTGACTACCTGTACATTCCCATTGGCGGTAACAGAAGAGCAACTGTTACCACTTGGATATTTGCCATAGCTTTTTTTGGCGGCATCTACTTTATGTGTACACATTTGTTTCATCTCAGTTGGTGGATGTCAGTGTTATGTAGCGCAGTTGTTTTATTAATATTCTTACTTCCGTCCATTATTAACAAAGAAAAAAAAGGAGTAAGTGCCAACATGAATTTGCTTACTACCATGTTGCTGGGCGGCTTTTGGCATGGTGCCAACTGGAACTTTATTGTATGGGGAGGCTTGCACGGTATTGCACTAGCCATACACAAAGTATGGATGATGGTAACCGGAAAATCGTTAAGTATTATTAATAAACGTTGGTGGTACAAAGCCATCATGATACTTGTTACGTTTCACTTTGTTTGTTTCTGTTGGGTGTTTTTTAAAACCGCCGATTTTGATGAAACCAATAACGATTTTGCCAAGGCGCTTACCATGTTAAACCAAATATGGAATCATTTTGATGTATCGGTATGGGGCGGCTTTATACAAAATTACTGGCCGGTTGTAACCATGATGGGTATTGGTTTTATACTGCATGCGTTGCCCGATGCGTTGGCCGATAATGTTATCAATCGTTTTACAAAAGTTCCGTTAGTGTTGTACATATTTACCTTTTTGTGTTTTGTATTATTATACGGTTACTTTAAATCATCCGAGCCGGTAATGCCCATATACTTACAGTTTTAAGGCTTTTGTATAAGTTGTATTTTTGCCGGCAAATAAACCAACCATTCACACTATTGCTATGATACAAGAGAACAATAAACATTGTGCGGTTATTGGCGCAGGTATTTCCGGTATTGGTGCCGCTATACGTATGCGTAACAAAGGCTTTCGGGTAACAGTGTACGAGACCAATGCTTTCCCGGGTGGTAAATTATCTTCCGAGTCAAACAAAGGTTACCGGTTTGATATGGGTCCATCTGTATTTACCATGCCGGAGTATGTGGATGAACTGTTTATTTTATCCGGTAAAAACCCAAGAGATTTTTTCAACTACGAACAACTGGATCCTGTTTACCGATATTTTTTTGAAGACGGCAGTGTTTTAGATGCCCATCATGGGAATGAGGCCTTTGCCCAAAAAATTGCCGAACAAACAACGGATAGCAAAGAGGCTATTTTAAAATACCTAAACAAAACCGGTGTAGTGTATCACTTAACCGAAGAAGTGTTTTTAAAAAACAGCTTACACAAACTAAAAAGTTTTTTAACCTGGCCAACTTTGCGTGGCATTATAAACTTTGGAAAAATTGGTGCTTTTGATACCATGAACCAGGCCAATGCAAAAGCATTTAAAGATCCCAGGCTGGTACAAGTATTTAACCGTTATGCAACTTACAATGGTAGTAGTCCGTATTTATCTCCGGCTACGCTAAATGTAATTGCCCATGTCGAAATTCAGAAAGGGGCGTACTATCCCATTGGCGGAATGTACAGCATCACAAAATCGCTGGTGCAATTAGCAAAAGATATTGGCGTAGAGTTCCGTTTCTCAACACCAGCCCAAGAAATTGTAGTAGAAAATAAAAAAGTAAAAGGTGTACGCACTGCAACAGACTTTACTCCTTACGATGTAGTGATAAGCAATATGGATATTTACAACAGCTACAAAAAATTAATGCCTGCTGTAAAAAAGCCACAAAAAACATTGGATCAGCCCAAGTCAAGTTCAGGAATTATTTTTTACTGGGGCATAAAAAAATCTTTCAGTCAGCTAGGTTTGCACAATATTTTATTCAGTAGTAATTACGAGGAAGAGTTTGATACTATTTTTTCAAAAAAACAAATTTATAACGACCCTACTATTTACATTAACATCACCAGTAAACACTCGCCGGATGATGCACCTGAAGGTTGCGAAAACTGGTTTACGTTTATAAACGTACCCAACAACAGCGGACAAGATTGGGATGCTTTTATACAACAAGCAAAAAAATCCATCATACAAAAAGTAAACCGCTTACTTAAAACCGATATAGAACCTTTGATAGAAAGCGAAATGGTTTTTGACCCAAGGGTAATTGAAAAAAGAACATCCAGTGCCTTTGGTGCTATTTATGGCAACAGTTCTAATAATAAGTATGCTGCGTTTCAGCGCCATCCAAACTTTTCAAAAGAAATAAAAGGCTTGTATTTCTGTGGCGGCAGCGTACACCCCGGCCCAAGTATTCCGCTGTGTTTACTATCGGCTAAAATAACAACGGGTTTAGTAAAGGAATAATTTTATTTAACCAGCTGCATAGCCCTGATTGATCGTCCCTTGTTTTTAACCCCGAGTTGGCCTTGTGTGTTTGCTACGGGACAACGCTCCGTTCAGTTGTATATTGTTAATCAACATCGTGTTGATTTTACGTTTTCTTTTGTTTAAAACAAATAACAATAGTATCAGGAGTTTTCTCCCGTTGGCCGAAATGACGGAGCCCTACAGTTTCAATGACCGTTATCCCGAGCAAAGCGAGGGAACTCCTCAATAAAAAACGTAACAAAAAATTAAGGATAACTACCACAATGCCTAATAGAACCTCACCCCAGCCCTCTCCTTTTTGGAAGGAGAGGGAGCAGAACCCTACAAGTTGAAAGCATAATTATTTTATAGGAATTTTGCACAACGTTGAATAGAATTACAGAACGCACAAGAGTGCGACGCAACAGACGATGATAGTAGTAATGCTGCTGACCCAATAATTAAAAAGGAAAAATTAAAAAAGCAGTCAGGGTGCTTGCGTTATAAGAAATAAAAAACCCCTCCTTTGGAGGGGCTTGGGGAGGCGTTTTATTAATGTTTAAAATGTCTTAACCCTGTTATAACCATGGCTAATTTATTTTCTACTGTGTACTCAATAGAATCTTTATCGCGGATAGAACCACCGGGCTGTATGAAAGAAGTGATGCCGGCTTCATGTGCCATTTTCACACAATCGTTGAAAGGGAAAAATGCATCGCTAGCCAATACCGCGCCTTGCAAATCAAAGGAAAACTGATTTGCTTTTTCAATAGATTGACGTAATGAATCAATACGACTAGTCTGACCACAACCCTTACCAATTAACTGTTTGTTTTTTACCAAGGCAATGGCGTTGCTTTTTAAATGTTTGCAAACAAGGTTGGCAAATTCTAAATCAGCTTTTTCATCAGGCGTAGTGGGGCGGCCACCTACTTCGTCCCATGTTGCGTAAGAACCTTCATCAATTTGTTGTACCAACACACCATTTAACAACGACTTGTATTGTTGTTTGGTTGCAGGTGTTTGTTGCAATTGTAATAGTATGCGGTTCTTTTTAGATTTTAATATTTCTAATGCATCGGCATCAAAAGCCTTTGCAATTAATACTTCAAAAAATATTTCATTAATAGCTTCGGCAGTGGCTTTATCTATAGTGCCATTGGTAACCAATACACCACCAAATGCACTTTCCGGGTCGCCGGCTAAGGCTGCATCCCAGGCTTCTTTAACCGTTGGGCGAGAAGCCATGCCACATACATTGGTGTGTTTAATAATAGCAAACTCGGTATCGTTAAACTCTTGTATTAATTGTATGGCAGCGTCAACATCTACCAGGTTA
Organism: Chitinophagaceae bacterium UBA4857; assembly: GCA_002399735.1. GTDB lineage: Bacteria > Bacteroidota > Bacteroidia > Chitinophagales > Chitinophagaceae > Terrimonas. The sequence continues at coordinate 41,487 of DHEF01000031.1, read as the reverse complement.
TTATAAGAAAGTTCTTTACCATTTAACTGGTTAAATAGTTGAGATAAGTTACCGTAAAAAACACCTGCCTGATGCGGGTTTTCGCCGTAACGCATAATTTTTGTATCGGGCACAGAGGCTAAGAAATAATTGGGAGCCGTTGGGTTAAAGTATTGCGCAATGGCTACATCATAATGTGCTACCACTTCAAAAGCACGGGCAGCTAAATCTTTTCGTTGCTCTAAAGTTGTTTCGGCATTTTGTTGCTCTAACAAATCCTCTAAATGCGCATAATCTTTTTTAGCAGCTATTACTACAACATCTTTAAAATTTTTAGCGGCACCGCGAATCATGGATGGTCCGCCTATGTCAATTTTTTCGATGATTTGTTTTTCGTCGCTGGTGCTGGCAACTGTTTCTTCAAAAGGATATAAATCAACAATAACTAAATCCAGTTCAGGAATATTGTATTGTTTCATTTCCTGTAAATGAGTTTCATCGTCACGCTTACCCAAAATACCGCCAAAAACGGAAGGGTGTAAGGTTTTAACACGACCTCCTAAAATAGAAGGATAGGTGGTTAAATCTTCAACCGGGATAACTTTTATACCCAGGTTTTCGATAAATGTTTGTGTGCCGCCGGTAGAGTAAATGGTAACACCATTTTTATCTAATAAGGAAACAATACGTTCGAGGCCGTCCTTATAAAAAACGGAAATTAGAGCTGACTGAATTTTTTTGTTCATGATTGTTGGGGGTTGCGGGCCGTAAGCCCATTAAGCGCCGCAAAGGTACGTTAACGTAAGTTCACTACAAAAGCACCTTGCTCATTTACACTGTGGCAAGGGATATTTAAGGAGTCAAAATCATGTTTCCAACGTCGGGCCTTCCATTGTGGCACCGAGCCATCAATAACAACCTGCCGGGCTTGTATTTTTTCAGTTAGTTGATTTACATAGAGTTTAGGGTTTTGCGAAAGTATGAGTATATCCACAGGGAGTGGCTGCGCCTCATTGTTTTCTGGAAGTACTTTTTGTAAGAATAGTACCCTTTTATTGCCAAAAATATATTGCTGATCGGCACCGGTTAATGTAGTTAGACTATCGGCACGGCTGGTTCTTAGTAATACACGAGCCGGTTTCAGGTGAAAGTTTTGCGCAAAATCAATAGTCTGCAAACTGCTATCACCCATAAAGTAGTAATTGTTACCCTCAATAAAATCTACTGCTTTCATTTTAGGCACATTGTAAACAATTATTTTTTGCTGATTGGCGGTAGTATAAAATGAAAAAAAGCGAAAACATACAAATGCAAATAAAGCAATAACTCCTGTTAATAATAATGGTTTTAACCCATGCAGCCACCAAAACGCCACTCCTGCAATAGCGGTAAATAATAATACAACCTGTAATAAGCTAATCTGAAAACCCTCCCACAAAGCCATGGGTAAGGTTTCTACCCAGGCAATGTAATTGTTTAACAGACATATACCGCCTTGTAAAATAATGCCCGCCCATTGTGCCAACATGTCAATGGGGGCAAGTAGTAACAAAACCAACTCGCCAATTAAAATAATGCTGGAAAGCGGCACCGCTACTAAATTGGTTAATAAAAAATATACCGGAAACTGGTGAAAGTGAAACAAACTGATAGGTGTGGTTAATATTTGTGCGGCAATGGTAACACAGGTCAGTTGCCATATGTAGTCCAATGCTTTGTTTTTAATGTAAAGCAGGTTGTAAATGGGCTTGTAAAATATTACAATACTTAGTAAGGCGGTGTAGGATAACTGAAAGCCAACATCCCACAACCAAAACGGATTATAACACAACAACAAAAAAGCCGACATAGCCAGTGTATTATAAACCGACGATTGTTTATTAATGGATTTGCCAATTAAAATACAGGTAAACATAACGGCAGCACGCATAATAGATGCTGCACCACCGGTTAATAAACTAAACAACCAAAGTATTACGATAATCAAAACAGGGTGTAACCATTTTGTACGGCGGCTTTTAAGTAAGGGGCTAAACAATATATTCAAAAGCCAGTATATTAAACCCAGGTGCATACCCGATACCGCAATTACATGTACCACACCTGTATTGGTATACGACTCTAATAAAGTTTTATCTAAATCATCTTTATAACCAATTAACAATGCCTCTGCAAGCCCGGCCTCTTTACTGCCTTTAATATTTGCTTTTATTACTTGTAAAACTTTTGATTGCAGCCGGAACAATAATGTATGAAGCCATGTTTTATGTGTCGTTTGTAAAATAGTAAACTTGTCCGGAGTAATGTAAACCTGCGCAGTAGTTTGTTGAAAAAGTAAATAACGTTTGTAATTAAAAGAGCCGGGATTACCGGCGTTTTTTATGGGTTGCAGATTGGCTTGGGTAATAATTTGCGAGCCATATTTTAGCGTTGCAAGGCTGCTGTCTTTTTTAAAATAAATAATGGTCTTACCACTGGTTTGTTTAATTATATCTCCGTTTATAACAAAATCAATACTGGCAAGTGCTTTGTAGGAGTTCGTTTTTTCTACAGGTGTTTCCTGCAGGGTTACAATATAGGTTTGCTGCTCTTTGTAATAGTTACCGTAGTAGTCTTTGTTATGGGTAATATTATTGTGCCACACAAGTATCGCTCCGGTACATATTAACAGGCTGGCTAAAAATAAGGTGCGTATAGTACTGTATTTATAGCGGAGAAAAACAGGCAGCAAGCCAAATGTAACCAGCAATATTATTATTACTGCAACACTTATATACCAGTGGTATAAACTTAACGGAAAATACCATTGCCATACAATACCTGCTACAAGAGGTGGCAATAGTTTTAAGAATGGTGTTGTGGCAAAAAAATGGTTAGCACTAAATGGCATACAGTAAGTTACACCAATTGTACCAACACCCCAAAATTATACAGCCTTTGCTGCAGCTTCCACTTGTTCGGCCACCAATATTCTTACCATTTGCTGATAGCTTACTCTTTCAATCCGACTGTTTAGCCAACGGGGAAAATTAAACATTCCAAATACTTTTTTTTGAATTTCGTTGTCGTTGTTTTGTTCTAAAAGGGTAAGCGCTTTTTTATATTCTTTTACTTTATTGGCATAATTGGTTTGGTAAAAAGTACCATGCAAACATTGTATAATAATTTTTTCAAATGGGTGTTTGTTTTTCTTTTTATAAAAGTAATTATAGGTAGACCGGTATTGGGCTTCAAAAAGTTTTACATGGTTCATGTTGTATACAATCAGCAACAAAAACAATTGTGCCAGGCTAACGCGTTCAATACGGGTATTGTCTTTAAAATATAATAATCCTCTTTTTATAAAAAATAAAGCATCGTTATAATTCTCTAGCACAAAACAAGAGATAGCACAGGAAATATATACATCCCGATTAGTTTCTACATTTAGTTTGTTTTCCCACTTATCATGATGATTTTTAAAATAGATTATTAAATCCGCCACTTCTTTATAGCGGGCCATTTTATGGTATAATTTGTTTAGCGTTAAATACTTTAATGCTTCAAACTCTGCATGTAAAATCGGGTCGGTTATTTTATCATTAAACGGGTCGTTAAAACCCGCTTCAACTTCTTTAAACTTACCAAGTGGCGTGCCTATATAGTTAAGCATGCTTAACACATCAATAAACTTTTCCGAGTCGGTTTTTAAATACTCATCACCATGTTGTTTCCAATCGGCAATTACTTCCAGAATATAATTGTATGCTTCCGGCAGGTTTTTATTATTCAGGTACAGCAAGGTTGCTTTACATAAATGAAAGTAATGTCTGTACCAGAAAAAATAACTATTCAGGCCTTTTTTAGGTTGTGGCATTAAAAGCAATAATGCTTCAATACGTTGTGGTATAGTATTGTCAACCCAGTCAAAATGTGCGTTACGTTTAAGCACCAGTACTTCGGCATATATATCACGCATTACAATTACCTCGGCGTATTCGTTATAGGTTACAATATTGTCTTTAAACAAAGTATACAATTCATCATAACCCGCCTTGCCGTCGCTCCAAAGTAACATACGCTCAAACTCATTACGCAACATAATAATTATTGCCTGCGACTCTGACTGTCGAGCCCTCAACATGGTTTTCCTCCATAAGTTTTTGGCCTCGTCAAGCATACCCTTTCGTCTGAAAATTTGTATTAGTTGCACTTGATTAAACAGAACTGCGTCTTCATTTTTTTTGCTTTCGTATTGTACCAAAGCATTGCAAATCTGTTGGTACAAATAATGTTTTTGAAAAGCTATGTTTTGCTGGTTAATATCGGGAGCAAGTTTTTTTACAATATCCGTTTCGTTATAAACAGCTTGCTTTTCAATCGCATCAAAAAGTAAAATATAAAGCGGGTCTTTAATGGTTGATAAACCAATATAGTTGCGGCGGAGAAATAACTTTTCTGCCGATGAAAGGTGTTTTATAAAATGCCAGAGGGCATCTGAAACGGGTTTCATAAAGATTGGTAATTAGGGGTTTGTGCTTATACAAATTTACAGCATTGTAACTGTTCAATAAATCAAATTTTTATTAACTGCTAAAACCGTTAAATCAATGATTATTAATTTTTTAGTTCAAAAATTAATACGCCCTTGCTGAACCTTTCATCAAAGTTGAAGCCTTTTTTTAAACAAAAACCCTATAAATGCACCATAGATTTGTATTGTTATACCTTATCTGACTAAAAATATAACGACGGGGCTTTCTAATCAAAACCAACTTTGATTTTTAACCATTGACCTTAAACCTAGTTCGCCGCCTTAAACAATCGTTTAAGGCGGTTTTTTATAGAAATTATTGTGCCAAGGAGGCAAAAGTCCAAATAGGCAGCGTTGGTTTTTATGTTGTCATCGTTCCCGCCCTGATTGAACTCTGCTTGCGTCGCACTCTTGTACTGCAACAATTCTATTGACCAAAATGCAGTACTCCGTATTTTAATCGGAGTGCCTGTAACTTTACTCAGCATTATGCCAAGGTACACCCCGACCTGTCGGTGGTACTGTAGGAATTCTATTTGGTATTTGTGCAGAATCCTGCTTTAATTGCAATAGTATGGCAATTATTAAAGACGATTGGTTACATCTTCAAATTTCTAAACTTTTGCTGGCGCAAGCGGGTGAGAGATAGCAGTGGAAAATCCGGAGAGGATAAGTGTGGTAAGGTATAGGGCCCAAAAAGTGATTTGTCCTCCAATTATACCTTTGCCTTGAAGCCTATGCCCTATACCTTACTTGTGCCGGACTTGCAACAAATAGTCTATCCCGACGATAATAAATTTTTATTTTGCGTTATTTCTTTTTATCTCTGGTTGTAGTTTGCTGTTTGTATTGGCAACGGGTTTGGGTTTTGCGGGTAGCCAATCCATTACCGGAATTTTTGCAGCGGCTTTGTAATAGTTGTTTTGTAAACTGTCGTTCCAGCCATTAGGGTTTTCGTTAAACGATTTGCTGCTGAAATAAATACTGCCCTGAATTTCAGGATACTCACGTAACATTTTAATTTGATTGGGCAACTCTTTAGGGTTTTTCCAAACAACACTTTTTTCAGTAGCACGGTAAATACCATGGCCAATATAAATATGACGGCCAAATCCGTTGCGGCTCCACCAATCTACCAGCTCCGTATAATCGGCTAGTTTGTGGCCAATTTCCCAATACAACTGTGGTGTTACATAATCAATCCATTTGTTTTGCAACCACAGTAAAATATCGGCATATAAATCGTCGTAGTTCGTTACACCTGCACGGGTTTTACTCCCACGAGGGTCTTTATCGGCATTGCGCCAAACCCCAAAAGGACTAATGCCAAATTTTACATATGGCTTTTCGGCTTTAATAGCTTTGTCCAGTTTTTTTATAATGGAATCTACATTGCTGCGGCGCCAATCATCTTTTGATAGTTTACTACCGGATTTTAAATAGGATGCGCCATCAGGAAACTCTTTACCGGGTATTCTGTATGGATAAAAATAGTCGTCCATATGAATGGCGTCCACATCGTAACGTTTAACAATATCGGCCACTACTTTTACTACAAAATCCTGTGCCTCTTTATTTGCAGGATTAAAATAACGTTTATCGCCATAGGTAACATACCACTCGGGATGTTTACGCATAATATTGCTGGGGGCAATAGAAGACTTGCCTACTTTTAGCTCGGCACGATAGGGGTTTAACCATGCGTGAAACTCCATACCTCTTTTATGCGCCTCTTTAATCATAAACTCCAAAGGATCGTAAAACGGATAAGGTGCCTGGCCTTGTTTTCCGGTTAGCCATTGGCTCCAGGGTTCGTAGTTGGATGCATAAAAAGCATCGGCTGCCGGACGAACCTGTACAATAACTGCATTCATGCCATTTTTTTTATGAGTGTCCAGTTGTTTAATAAAAGCAGCTCTTTGTCTTGCCGGGTCCGATTCGCCACGTGGAGGCCAGTCAATGTTATCAACGGTGGCTATCCATACGCCTCTAAACTCATGAATGGGAGACTGTGCTTTAGCCATAAAACTAAAACTGCTGCCAATTGTAATAAAAAGGGCCAGTAGTAAGTAATGCATAATAATTAGTAAACGCCTTATTGTAAGCGACAAAAATAGACTATTCGTTATGAATATGTCTTATTTTGTCTAGCAGGTCGCTAAGTGTAGACGCTTCATCTGCGTTTAAGTTGCCTATAATATTATCCATTTCAACTTGCTTTGCGTCCATTTTTTCAAGGGTTTCTTTTCCTTGCGCCGTAATAAGCACTGCCACTAACCTTTTATCTTTAGCTGATATACTTTTTTTAACAAGACCTTTAACAATCAGGCGGTCAACAATGCGGCTGGTATCGCTCATTTTATCCAGCATGCGTTGTCGTATTTGCAGTGTAGAAAGCGGTTCGGGATAACTGCCGCGTAAAATACGCAGCATATTAAACTGTTGTGGGGTCAGGTTTTCTTCTGAACAAACTTCTTTAATCTTTTCCATAACCCAGTTGTAAGTATACAACAGGTTTACGGAGGCCTTATGGTACTCGTTGTTAAACCTTCCCTGGTTAATATCTTTACCAATACTCATGGGTAACGGTTGATGTGTTTGATGTTTTTAAGTTAGCTAACTTACAACATCAAAGATATTATTAAAGACATATTCCACAATTGCAAATATGCAAAACTGCGACATAATATTGCCGGATATTGGTTAATAAAGCAGATTATAACGGTATTAAAAGTTTAACTAACGGCACTTACGTTGTTGGTCATTTTAACTTTTGAGGCCAGTTTAAAAATGTCGAAAAGCAATTTTGCTTCGTATAGTAGGAAAAAGTTAAGCCATTGTACTATGGTCATTTCGCCGTACTCCGGGTGTAAACCGGTAAAACAAAGCTGGTCTTCGGGAATTTTTTCTACATACAATGTTAAGTTTTTTCTTGCCCCGAGTAGTTCTTTAATTATTTCTGGAGTGGTTTGGCTACACTTTTCATGAAAAAGAGGATCAGCTTCTACCACATAACGGGTAAGGTGGGGTTGCTCTGTGGTAAGTATTTGCTGTAATCTGTCGGCAATAACATTTTGAAACAAGGTAATATGTACGATATTTTCAAATATGTTCCATTGACCTGTATTGCTGTGTTGGCGAACCTGAAAATCTGATAAACCGTCAATTAATTCGATAAGTGACTTATGTTGGTAGTGTAAGCGAGTAGATATAGAAGATGGTAGTTGTTGCAAAGCGGAATCAGTTTTTTAAATAATTAAAAAAAATAAATAATTCAATTGCTAAAAACCATTCCCTTGACAGTAAATATCGCAAAAAAAACGTGAAATCAAAAATAAGTGGTGTTTTTTTGATATATAACAACAGCTTTAACCCCAAACCTTAGTGCCTTCACTACAATTGGCACAGATGTCTATGTTTTTACGGCCGTGTAATATTTTTGTTCTAAAGGCTTTGTATTCACCATTTTGCCACACTTCTTTAAAGCTTTTTTGTTTAAGGTCACCCAGTTTGTACTGAGCATCCTTATCAAAACAACAAGGCGCTACCAGCCCGTCCCAGGTTATTACCGGATCGTGCCACAAGCGCCAACATTGGTTGGTAATATTACCCTTAAAGACAGTGCCACCGTCTGTTTTTTTGTATCGGCTAAATTTATCAATGCTCGGAATTAATTGGTTGGGATCGGTTTGGTAATCGTAAACCTGTGCTGTTTTAAACCAAACATCATCCACACCGATTTCTTTACCCAAGGCTTTTACTTCCTCAATTTGATGCTCGTTGGGCTTTACTACCAAAAACTGAAAAATTACAAATGGCGTTTTGCTCTTCAGGTCTTTTTTTGCCTGTACAATGTTTTTGGCACCCTGAATCACTTTATCTAAACGGCCGCCTACCCTGTATTGCTGATACACGTCCTGTGTAGTACCATCAATAGAGATAATTAAACGATCTAAACCGCTTTCCACCGTACGGCGGGCATTGGCTTCGGTCATGTAATGGGCATTGGTACTGGTGGCGGTGTATATTTTTTTCTTTGAAGCATACTCTACCATATCCAAGAAGTTAGGGTTGAGGTAAGGTTCACCTTGAAAATAAAACACCAGGTAAAAAAGGTCTTTATGTAACTGGTCTATGGTTTCAGAGAAAAAATCTTTTTTCAGCATACCAGTTGGTCTGGTAAAAGCCCGTAAACCACTGGGACACTCGGGGCAACGCAGGTTGCAGGATGTGGTGGGCTCGAATGAAATTGAAACCGGCATACCCCATTGCACGGCATGCTTTGTCCATTTACTCCAATAAAAACTGCCAAATACTTTTGTTGCATTCCACATTCGCCTAAACGTAAGTTTAGACAGCATATTCATATTGTCGGAAAAATTAAACCTGGACATGTGACGCAAAGGTAGTTGTTAAGTACCGAAAGCTTTATATTTACCTTTATCAAATGGGTTGAACATTGTATTGTTCAATTTGAAAGACGTGTGATATTAATTCTTTGTTCTGATGAATTTAATATTGTATTGTCTTCATTTTACACCAGCTGCATTAATTTATTACCATACATCAACAACCAACTCATTTGCACCAACGAAATTTGTGTTGTTAAATAATAGCAACATGAAAAATAAAACGATACAACAAATATTTACCCCACCTGCAGCACATATGGTTGGCGACGGATTTAAGGTACATAACTTTTTTCCGGGCGGCAATAAAATTGGTATTCAACGAATGAGTCCGTTTTTTTTAATGGACTATAATGCCAAAACCTATTTACCACCAACAGATAAGCCCCGTGGTGTGGGCGTGCACCCGCATCGTGGTTTTGAAACGGTTACTATTGCTTATCATGGTAAAGTAGCACACCATGATAGTGCGGGTAATAGCGGCATCATTGGCGAAGGCGATGTACAATGGATGACCGCCGGCTCAGGCGTTTTACATAAAGAGTACCACGAAAAAGAATTCAGCAAATCCGGTGGCGATTTTCAGATGGTGCAGTTATGGGTTAACCTGCCGGCAAAAGATAAAATGCATACACCCCGCTATCAGGAAATTACCAATGTGAATATGGGTTTTCATACAATTGATGATCATGGTAGTATAGTAGAAGTAATAGCCGGTAATTACAACAATACAACAGGACCTGCTAAAACATTTACGCCTATTGAAATGTATAATGTAAAACTTAAACAGAATGCAACTGCTGGTTTTACATTACCCGAAAATTACAATACGGGTTTGTTAATAATTAAAGGATCAGTTATAATTAATGAAGCCGAAACAGCCCCAGAAAACCACTTTGTATTATTTAATAACGATGGGGAAAAGTTTACGATAAAAGCAACCGAAGACAGCATTGTATTATTACTAAGTGGCGAGCCAATCAATGAACGCATTTTTGCATACGGTCCCTTTTTAATGAACAGCCGCGAAGAAATAGAACAAGCGTACAGCGATTATAACTTAGGCAAGTTTGGTTATATAGACGAAGAGTAAATATTGATTTGATGATATGGATTTTATCAGCCGGGATTCTTTCTGAGCCCCGGCTGATTTTATTTATACCAAATTATAGAAGTACTATTGTCTGGCTTCTGATGTCTGACTTCTCAAATATTGTATCTAATTAGCCAACGCATATACTGCAAAACTGGCCAACCAATGCTCTCCGCCATAATTACCCCCGGCTACATGTGGTAATGCTGTACTTAAATGGTTTATAGCCGATTTGAATAAAAGACTTTTACGTTTATCACCAACCGGTAATGCACTTGCAATACCTTTCATTGTCCAGCTACGACTTAAACACAATCCATCTAAATGTACTATCTGGTAATCCGTACGGTCTGATACATGTGGCAATTGTGTAAGATGCTTTAAATCAGCCTGACTGATAAATTCACTGAACCACTTATTAAACTCAGTAGCAGGAAGTACACGGCGCATCAAATCAGCCTCTTCTAAAGATGGGGATAAAAAATCAGAGCCATCCGGCTCCCAGCGTGTAGGTGCTTGTTTATCTTTTTGAAATAGTTTTTTGGCGTGGTTAACAATGCTTGTTTCAAATGTTTTGTTTTTTGCCTTGCGGGCATAGTCTAATGCAAATACTAAACCGAATGCAGTATTGGGGTGTACACCTGTGCGATTAGGATACGTTTGCTTGGGCATATAGGCTACCCATAAATCCACAATTTTTTTGGTTAATGGTTCTAGGGCAGCATGCCATTGTTTGCCGTCTTCGTCGTTCCAATCTAACAGTTCTTCATCCAACTTTAGTAACCATGCCCAGCCGTAAGTACGTTCCCATGTTTTTGAAACCGGGCCATCAAAATATTTTACTTCGGTATTTATATTTTGTTCGTTAATGGTTTGGTGTATGGCTTTACGTATAGCTGTTGCTTCGGGCAGGTCAGGAAAAAGTTTTAATAATCGTACCAACATCCAGTGCCCGTGCACACAGGAATGCCAATCAAAACAACCGTAAAAGGCCGGGTGTAATTGTTTGGGGGTTAACTGATGGTCGCTATCACTTATAGAGGTGTGACTTGTTTTATTGGGATATTCCTGATCAATACATTTTAGCGGTAATGATGCTAATAAACTGGCTCCTTCGGCGGTAAGCACAAAACCTGTACTGTCTTTATTTACATGAAAATAGTTTTGCGCTGTTGCAGTAAAGCTGCTTATAAAAATGCCTGCTAAAAAAAGTATTGTCCGTTTTTTCATTGCGTAAATATAGGTATAAAAAAACCAGCCTTTCGGCTGGTTCTGCACTAACTCATGTGTGATGCGTTATGCTAAAACAGTAATTAATCCTTTAATGATTGCGCCAGTTTTTACGGCTTCAAATACACGGCTTTCGCTGCTGCCATGTTGTAATACCGATTGTTCATGTGAGGCTACACACATTTCACAACCATTGATAGATGAAATAACCAGACTTAGTAATTCGAAAAATTCTTTGCCCAACACCGGATTCATCATAATACTCATTTTAATACCAGCCGGCATATTGTTGTAGCCATCCTTGTTTAAAAAATGGCGGAACCTGTAAAACACATTGTTTACATTCATTAAAGAAGTAGCGGCCACCACTTCGGCTAATTCTGCTTCGGTAGCACCTTCTTCTTTTGCAATTTGCGTAAAACTTGCTTTTAGTGGTTCGTATTTTTCATTGATGGCAACGGCTAGTGCTAATAAAACTGCTTCCTTTTTAGTAAGCTGTTGTGTATTGTTGATGGCGTTGCTGACATTGATTTTTAAATCTTTAATGTAGCGGGCTTCTGTATCCAGCAATAGTTGTGCACTATCCGATGGGGTATAATCAGTAAGTTGTAAATCATTCAACAAGTTGGTGAATGTTTCGTTTTGTATAGCGATTATGCTCATAATAATAACGGTTTAAAAATAAGGCAACCTGTTATGCTAAACAGATTGCCTTGTAATAATGCTTAGCTATAAAATTAATTAAGGCTTAATTGTGTGGTTAAAGTCTCTTCGCCTTTTTTCCAGTTACAAGGGCAAAGCTCATCAGTTTGTAAAGCATCTAATACACGAATAACTTCCTGTACATTACGACCTACGCTTAAATCGTTTACGTTTACCCAACGTACAATACCTTGAGGATCGATGATGTAAGTAGCACGGTAAGCAATTCTTTCTTCCGCATCTAAAATGCCTAAGTCTTCGGCTAAAGATTTTGATGTGTCGGCTAACATAGGGAATTTTAAATCACGTAAATCAGCATGGTCCCTTCTCCAGGCTGCGTGTACAAATTCAGAATCGGTAGAAGCTCCGATTAATACGGCGTCACGATCAGAAAATTCGCCGGCTTTTTTGTTAAACTCAGCAATTTCGGTAGGGCATACAAAAGTAAAATCTTTAGGCCACCAAAACATTACTGTCCATTTGCCATCTTTAGATGCATACTCATTGTTTAAGTCGATAAACTCTTTACCCTTTTCGATTGATACTACTGCTTTTTTGTTAAACGCAGGGAACTGACTACCTACAGACAATACTCTGTTGCTCATGTTATATGATTATTTAATTTGTTTACAATAAATGTTGAGGCAAAAACGAAACCGTAATTGGTTTCTATCGTTAGAGGTGCAAATATAAGTATAGGTCATAATAGATGTTAATAATGAATTTCTATATTTGATAGATATAATTTATAAAGTATATTTTGACGATATACTAGAGTAAGGACTATATGACGGACAATATTTTGTAGCACAGCATTAATGGTGTTTGTACATATAGGTGTATAGCTTTTTTATTTGTATGGTTTCTTGAAAAAAACAAATTGTTGTATAAAGAAGAGGGCTCTCATCATATTGCCGACAATGCCTTGGTTGCGCTTACCTTAATGATTGCAGAAAGTAAGCCCGAATAAATGGAAATGATGTAAAAGTTCTTCTCAATTTAATCAACCTGAGAAAATAAACACCTCAACGAATCCAATGCTGAATAGCGAACAGAAAGCACAAGAGTGCGACGCAACGGAAGGCGATAGTAGCACTGCTGCCGGTAACATAATAAAAAAGGGGTGCAAATTTTACCCCCCCCCTTTTTTTGAAAAAAAACTAAATTCATGTAATACCTACATATTGTATAGCAATTATTTTTTAGGTAAATCTTTACAGTTGTTATTGTAAATTTCAAAGATGCGCCATATATATTCCCGATCTCTCTTTAGCTCTCTTTTAAGTAAACCTTTTTTTGCATTTGCCAACGAGTATGCTAGCGGACAATCTTTAACGGCTTCTCTCACATCTTTCCAATTGCGCAGGATGTTAAAACCGCCATCTTCACCCTTTTGCCAATAAACATATTCTGATATGGTGCTGCTTGTGCCCGAATGCCAATCTTGAGCATAGTAAAGGTTTAATTTACCATGTAAAACTCTTCTGGGATAGGTGGATTTATATCTTCCGTGGTACATGCCGTTTAAGTAGTACCCTTTTACTTCTCTCATTGGAAACTTTTTCCCATCAATTTGTATTTGGTCTTTAATAACAGCACCGGACTGTTGTCTAATTTTACTGCCATAAACACGATCGCCATTGTTTAATACAAGGCAGCCAAGGGTGTCGGATATTATTTCTCCGCGAGGCTGACTCCCATTAAAAGTGCCATGGGGGAATTTACCTTTTGAAGAAGCTAGGGCCATAAAAATAAAAAAGCCGATTATAGCAACAGAAAGAAGGTTTTTTTTAATTGATTTCATGTGTCTTGTTTTGGTTGTGAAACTTTTTTTTATAAAAGGGATTTAAGGCAAGTGCAAAAGCAGCGTATGTAAAATAAACGACTACATCATACACATCGGCAGTACCGTTAATTTTTTTATAGTATTGCAGTATTTCAAAAAGAACAAATAGTATAAATATTATTATTTGCCAAAGCCAGCTCGGAACCCTGTTCCAAATAATGAGTATGGCAGATGTAAGTGAAAAAGCCCAAAGGCCGTCGGCGAGATAGTTGGTTATAAAAGAAGAACTAAGTGTGTTAGTTTGTTTAAGAAAATAGATAAACACGCCCAGCAAAATGGGTAAAAAAACGTTGATGACAACATCAATTAACTTATAAAGGCGCAGCATGGTTGGTAACGGAATGGCTTGTAAAAATAAAAGTCGCAGTTTTGCTGCGACTTTATTGCTCCCCCTGCTGGACTTGAACCAGCGACCCTCTGATTAACAGTCAG
>DHEF01000031.1:0-27152 GCA_002399735.1 Chitinophagaceae bacterium UBA4857 | reverse complement strand
AACTGAGCTAAGGAGGAGTGTTTTCCCTTTCGGGGTTGCAAAAATAGGAAATTTCACCATCCAACAAACTATTAAGCACTAATTTTTTATATAGTTTTTTTGGCAAATTTTACTCCTGGCTTTTACATACCCATAAAAATTACAGTTTAATAATATAATTAAGCACCAAACCAGGGTTTAACGAGGCCAGGGCAGTACCATTACCGGTATTACCGATGGTACCCGTGGCAGTTACATCGTGGCTATGGCTGTTACTGCCGGTACTAATTTGTGTGCTTGCATGGGTGGAGTTAGAGGTATGCGTATTAGAGTTGGTTCTAAACAAAAAACTATTATCAGTATCAGTACCGGCACTGGTGCCAAAACGGTTGTTGCCGCCTGCCGTATTGGTATTACCGATAAGGTTGGTATTTTCAGCAAAATAAGCATCCTGATAGGTGTGGCTATGGCTGTTACTGCTGGTGGTGGCCGATGTACCGGTAAATGTATGGTTATGGGCCGGCAGATTAGTAACACCAATGCTAAGTGTTTGGTTACCACCATTGGCACCCAGTGTATTGTTAACGCTAATACCACCTGCGGTGGTTAAACGGTTGGCAGCAGTGCCACCCATATTGTCCAGGCCAAAAATGGTGCGTCCACGTAAATCGGGCACATTAAAAGTTGTAGTACCGTTACCCATACCATAAATAGAACCAATAGCAGTAAACAAAGGGGCATTTAAACTGCGGCTAATAGCGGCGCCGTTACACAATACCCAGCCTGCAGGTACCGTAGTACCGGCAAAAGCCATAATTGTTCCCGTTGGTACGCCTCCCGATCCGCCACTTACAAAATTGGTCCACGCAGTACCCGTATAATAATAAAAACCAGCTACATCGTTGGTTTGGTACACCAATAAACCTGTTGCCGGGCTGGCAATGCCTATCCGCTGACTGGCCGTTAAACGAGGTATTAACAACCCTTTGTCGGTGGCGCTAATATCTAATTGCGATGATACATCGGGAGTAACGGTACCAATACCCACCTGTGCCTGTGAACTGTAAACGGTAAGGGATAAAAGAATAACAAATATTTTTTTCATAATGATATTTTTTCTTGTAAGCAATTAGTATTTAGTTATTTTAAAATGTTGTACACGGTTATTGTTAGCAGTAACACTAATTAAATATGTACCCGGTTTTTGGTCAGCTATATTGTACAAATTGGCACCCGTTGTCCAGGTTTTTAGTAATACACCCTGTATATTGTAAAGGCTTACTGTTTTTACAGTGTTGCCATTAATGCCTGTTAGTTTAAAACTTTCGGTAACAGGGTTGGGATAAACGATCATTCTTTCCGCTTGTATATCGGCAGCTTCTACCATTACTACATTTGAAAAACTATGATGGCCGCTAAAGTCGGTTTGTTTAATGCGGTAATACACTTGCATGGGCAGGTGTTTTGGGTCGGTTATTTTATACAAACCTCCCTGCTCGGTATTTTTAGCCGGAATATTAGCAACTACCGTTTGCCATACCAGACCATCCAGACTACGCTCCACAGTAAAGCCTTTTACCTGTTGCTCTTGTTTGGTTTGCCAGTTTACGGTTATGTGTTGTTGTGTTCTAAAAGCCTGTACATTGCCCCACTTTACAGGTAAAGCAAGCAGCATATTGGCAATGGTTAACTCGTTTAATGCGGTATTACTAACAGGGTTGCTAATAACAAAATTGGCGTTGGCATCAAATGCGAATGTGCTTAATGCATGCCACTGTGTGTTATCGTGTACATTAATTTCAAACATACTTTCTGCTATGCCGATAAGCTCAGTATCCTGGTAAAATATACCCAGGTAGCCGTTGTAAACAGCAGTGGTATTGGCAAACTTGTACACCCGGGCAACATACGGGTTAACAGTATAGTTTACCAGCGTTGTGTTTTTGTCCAGACTGTTATTGGTAATGGTAAAACCGGCAGTTGGCTGAAAGCCTAAACCGTCAGCATAAAATACAGTGGCCGGAGAAATGTAAAGCGGTGTAGCTCCTTGTGCTGTAAATATGGTTTGTGCATGTAAACAAACAGCAAAGCAACAACTACTACCCAGTAAGTAGAGTTTTCTCATATAAAAATTGGATTTAGTCATTCATTAACGACATGATCCGATTTTATTGCAGTACTATCGTAAAAACCCCTGTTTATTTGACATTTATCAACATAAATTTAAGAGAAGCCGCCTAAAATATACTACGGGTTTATGCTTAAAACCTACCATAAGAAAAACCCCGATGGCTCCAGCCCCAGAAAAATACCATCTTCCCGGTCTTCAACCGGCCAGTGTTTCATGTAGTAACCCTCGCCGGTTACATTGCGGCCGTTGCTCATGTCAAACTTATAGCGGTGTAACGGGCACACTACACGGCCCTGCGCATCAATATAACCCTCTGCCAGTGGTTTACCGGCATGCGGACATAAATAACCAAATGCAAAAATTTGGTTATTAAACAAGCCCAGGCAAATTTTTTTGCCCTTAATTTTTATAACAGCAATATTATTATCTGCAAAAGGAAGCTCATTCACATGCATGGCTATCTTATGCCATTCATAAGTTTTTTCCACTGGTAACGTTTGTACAACAAAACTAACACACCATTGGTATAAAAGTAAAATATTGGCTACAAGGTTTAATAAAATACAAATGGGGTTTGGGGCTGTCAGCAGTAGTAATGCTATTCAGCTTCAGACCACGCCTTCTGTAGTAGTGCAACGCCGGGCTACGCACCCACGCTTCATTGCAGCTACTACTGCCAGTCGTGCAGCCCATGAGCGGGAGGAAATTTATGATGTCTGATTTTTCGATTTAGGATTTATTGAAAGAGAAACGTTATCAATCTGTCTTTCGGTCTCACGGTCTTTCGGACTTCCCGACTTTTACTGATTTAGGATTTGTGCATTATCAATGATCTCAGATTTTTTGATCTGTGATTTGAATCTTAGTTACTCGCAATGCTTGCTTTCAGCTTTCTGTCTCACGGTCTTTCCGACTTGGCATTAAATTCCTTTCGGATAATCGCAAAACAAAAAATGTTTATCGGCGTGAGCAATATTTGCCCAGTTATCGGTAGCAATATTTACGGCAAAAACACCGCAGGTAGGTAAGTCATCTATACGGGTGTTGGTTAACAGGTTCGCAAAATCGGTCAGCCCGTTGTTGTGCGAAAAAACAGCAATGCTGTTGTATTGGTTATCGGTTTGACTTATCACATCAAAAAAAACAGTAGGTGGTGCCAGGTATAATGCTGTATGGTAAATAATGGCATCTTTATCACGTTCATACGCGTTGGAAAAAATCTGGGCTGTTTTTTTTGCACGCTTAGCAGGGCTGGCAATAAATGCATCAATAGCAATACCTTTTTCAATTAAGTGTTGTGCCATACGTGGCGCATCTCTTAAACCACGTTCATTTAACGGCCGGTCAAAATCGCTTAAACTAAGATTGCCCCAATCGCTTTTTGCATGGCGCACCAGTATGAGTGTTTTATATGGTTGTCGGGCATCGTTTGTCATAACGCAAAATTAATAATGAGCGAATTATATATAAGCATACAAAGGTACAATTGGTTTAATAAATATAGTTTGTATGCTCAATTTTCGGGCCATCAAAAACAACCGGTTATAAGCTTGTCATAACTATATAACTATTGTGGTATTGTAAGCTAAATTGAATAGCTTTGGAGTTTTACATACCTCAAGTAATAAGAATGAGTAACCAGCATAGATATGTAGCCATTATGGCCGGAGGAATAGGAAGCCGCTTTTGGCCCATGAGTCGGACAGGTTTGCCAAAACAGTTTTTAGATATTCTGGGTTTAGGTAAAACACTCATTCAGCAAACATTTGAAAGATACTCACGCCTGGTACCGCCGGAAAATATTTTTGTCATTACCGCAGCCGAATATGTAGGCAAGGTTAAAGAACAATTACCCGAAATATCCGCAGAAAATATTTTAGCCGAACCATCCCGCAAAAACACCGCACCCTGCATTGCCTACATTGGTTTTAAGCTTTTGCAAAAAGATCCGCAAGCGGTAATGATTGCAGCCCCAGCCGATAATTTAATTTTAGATACCGATGCTTTTGTAACCGTAGCCGAAAAAGCTTTTGATTTTGTAACACATATAAATGCATTGGTTACCATTGGTATTAAACCAACCAACCCTAATACGGGTTATGGTTATATACAACACGATGCACCAGAAGCTGCACCGGGTATTTATAAAGTAAAAACATTTACCGAAAAGCCTAACCTGGAACTGGCAAAAACCTTTGTTGCCAGCGGCGATTTTTTATGGAACGCCGGCATATTTACCTGGAAAGTAAAAAACCTGATTGACGCATTTGAAAAACTATTGCCCGAAATGCATGAAGTTTTTCATGCTGAAGAGGACAAGTTTAATACCCCTGATGAAAAAGCGGCCATAGAAAGAATTTATCCGCAGTGTACCAACATCTCTATCGATTTTGGTATTATGGAAAAAGCCGATAATGTGTATGTATTACCCGCCGATTTTGCCTGGAGCGATTTAGGTACCTGGAACAGCGCCTGGGATAATATGGAAAAAGATTATTTTCAGAACGCTGTAATTGGCGACCACGTAATGATTGTGGATGCAAAAAACAATATGGTCCATATGCCACATAATAAACTGGTATTGCTACAAGGCATGGAAGATTATATTGTTGTAGACACTAAAGACGTACTACTAATATGCAAGAAAGAAAAAGAACAGGAAATAAAAGAATACGTAGCAGAGGTAAGAAGAAATAAAGGCGATAAGTTTTTGTAGTACTGAAAAGGTTATTTAAAAAAAGCAAGGCTCTGACCTTGCTTTTTTTAAATGTTGTATTTTATAAACCCTATAATTGTTTAGCCACCGCCTTTAATTCCGTAAAAGCTTTTTTCTCCATGGCTGCAATTTCAATCAACATATCACCCATTACATTATAATCCGCTTGCGATTGTAAACGGCCTTTGTAAATACCCGCAGCTTGTATGGCTGCATCACGCCAGCGGTCACCGGCTTTGGTAAATTGTACCGATAAATCCAGTAACTCATCCACCGGGTGATATGCATGCGATTGTTGTAAAAACGCTCCGTAAATAAAACGAAACCCACCACCTCCGGTACCAATCTCTTCCTGCATACGAACCAATTGTGCTAAGTAGCTGCGGGCTTTATCATCACCCAGTTTACTTTTCCAGGTTTTTATTTTTTTACCGGTATGTTGTATGCCGCTAACACCCGCAAAAAACCCGGGAATATTTAGCATGTCCCGCACATTACGTTTTATACCTTTTATAATAGCCGCCTTTATCTGGTCGTCAGTTACGGGTTTACTAATGGTGCCGGGGTAATACAATTGACCACGAGGCGCTAATGGACCTTTCGCAAAACGTACACGCTCCAATTCGTAACTACTCAATGTATGTAACCCTTCCATTACCGGGTCGCTTATTAAGTAATTATCTCCTTCCTTGCCTATTACAATCAGATTATGGGCATTAAAGTGAAAACGATATTCTTTAGGAAAGTAAGTTAAGTAATATACACCCACTTGGCAGGCAGCCGGCAAACCTTGTTGTAACCTTTCGTCCAACGCCCGTTGCGCACTTTCCTTAGATACAAATTTTTTGCGCACCACCGCCACCCCTAGGGATTGACAAGTACGCTGAAAAATTTTACCAGGCATGGTTCTGAAGGAAATCAGCGGTGCATTGTTCACCTTTACCACGCTAAGTATAATGTAAAACAAACCCGAGCCAATGCCAAAAGCCAGAGGCTCTGTCATCTGGTGTACACCGGCATGTTTTAACAGGCTAACACTTACGCCATTTTCGCAGTGCGCTGTTTGTATATGTTCAAAATCAAGTTTCATGTAAATAATGTAAGGGGGATAAGGCTATAAAAAACAATCGTAAAAATTGTTGCAGTAATAATTTTAAAAAGGGTTTTTCAATTCATCAACACTTATATCAAATACCTCGGCATATTTTTCTAATCTTTTTTGGTTAAGTTTTTTAAAAGGGCCATACCTTAAATGACGTTTAATAGTAATGCCCCAAAAGCCGGTGTAAGCCGATAAAATTTTTATGTCCATTAATTTTTTTTCCATGAAATACAGTAACGGACTCGCTTCCTTGCGTTCAATTTTTGCACGGGCATCGGCCACCCGTTTTTCAATATCCTGCCAGGCATGGTCCAGCGCTTCGGCCTTAACCGACCAACCGGTACTTAAATCGGTGGTATAATTACCGGCATCATCCACCGCATAAGCCACCTCTTTGGTCACATTATTCAGTGCGCTGGGGTCCTGTGGTATTTCCTGCTTTTTCATGTTGTGGCAAAGTTATATTAATTTAAAATAGTAAGAAATATTTGGGGCTGTCGGCAGTATATCGCTAATCAACGGCAGTACCGGCTGTTACGGGGTGCCGTGCTGCGCTATCGCTCCGCACCGGCTTCTGCGTCGCCGCCCTCCACATCCGGCATCCCCTCACCTGTATATCATTGTTCATCTTTTTTCGTAACGCTGATTTATTAGACCACTGAGTTACACAAACTTTTTTCAAAGAGTAGCACAGAGAGAACTTTGTGCTACTACGTGTATCAACTCCTATCCCTCAGTTATAAAAAAGCGTTTTACTTTTACGTAGCAACATTATAGCCCACGGTTTAAACCGTGGGCTAAGTTAAGTTTCACAGCATAGTGAATGGTTTCAACCATTTATAAAATTAAAACACACACTAAAAATCAGCAATCATACAGTAACTTAGTAACATGAAACAACTACTACTCGTTATCACTATTTTTTTAAGCATAACTGTTGTTGCACAAAAAAACGACGAGCAAACCATACGCAATATTTTACAACGCCAAACGGCCGATTGGAATGCGGGCAACATTGATGCTTTTATGAAAGGTTATTGGGAAAACGACTCCCTGACTTTTATTGGTAAAAACGGTGTTACCCATGGCTGGCAAAACACCTTAAATAACTACAAAAAAAACTATCCGGATACCGCCACCATGGGCAAGTTAAACTTTGATATACTTTCTGTAAAACGATTATCAGTATTGTACTTTTCCGTTGTAGGCAAATGGCATTTAACACGCAGCG
This sequence comes from Chitinophagaceae bacterium UBA4857, assembly GCA_002399735.1. Taxonomy (GTDB): domain Bacteria; phylum Bacteroidota; class Bacteroidia; order Chitinophagales; family Chitinophagaceae; genus Terrimonas. The sequence goes on along the minus strand of DHEF01000031.1, from coordinate 19,993 downwards.
TTGGTAATATACAAGGGCATTTTACTTTACTGTTTAAAAAAATAAAAAACCAGTGGGTTATTGTCAGCGACCATAGTAGCTAAAGAACAATTAAGCAATTAGGCAATTTGCCAATTAGCCGATTACCATTATAAAGCTATAAGAATTAAAAGGAAGTATTACACAATGCCCAATAGAATTACTGCAGTACCACCGACAGGTCGTGGTGCACCTTGCATAATGCTGAGTAAAGTTACAGGCACTCCAATTAAAATACGGAGTACTGCATTTTGATCAATAGAATTGTTGCAGTACAAGAGTGCGACGCAAGTAAAGCCCAATCAAGGGAGGGACGCTGGTAGCAAAAAATATTATGCTTCGTCAGACACTAAAGCCCCTTTAGGGGTTGGGGGTTTTCGCAGGTCCATACAAACTTATACCTGCACGGGTACCATTATGCACTGCATTGTCAACCGTAATGTTTCCGTTTACCAATACATATTTAAATCCGGTTGAGTAGGCGTGCGGCTTGGCAAAAGTAGATACATCGGTTACTGTATTCGCATCAAAAACAACAATATCAGCAGCCATACCTTCTTTTAACAAACCCCTGTCGTGTAGCATAAATTTTTGTGCCGGCAGGCTGGTCATTCGGCGTACTGCTTCTTCTAACGATAGCACTTTTAAGTTCCGAACATAGTTGCCCAACACCCTGGCATTGGTACCATAACCACGTGGGTGCGGCATGCCGGCATTAAAAATCCGAATGGATGCATCGCTGGCAAACATGTTAAACGGATACTGCATTATATACTGCACATCGTTTTCACTCATGCCATGAAAAACGGCACTGGCGCCGCCATTCATCATAATGTCCATCACTGTTTCGGCCTCGGCTTTGGCAGTATGTTTACCGCCTTTCATGCGATTTATTTCTTCAATGCTTTTACCATTATACGTAGTATCGGGTGCGTAATAAGCCACTACCGCATAACTCAGGTGTTTTAATTTTCTTTTCTTTAAACGAGCCAATATATGTGCAGTAACCTGTTTGCGTATATCGGCACGTTGTAAACGGGCTTTAATACTGTCTTGTCCGTCTGCTAAAACAGCATCGGGTAATAAGGTACTAATGCTGGTACTGCTGGCGGTGTAGGGATATTGATCGATAGTAACATCAATACCTTCTTTACGGGCATCTTCTACCATGGCAACAGTTTGTTTACTACGACCCCAATTGTGTTGGCCGCTTAGTTTAAAATGCGAAATCTGCACCGGCAGCCCTGCTTCGCGGCCAATGGTAATGGCTTCGTTAATAGCCTGTGTAACGCTATCGCCTTCGTCACGCATATGGCTGGCGTATAAACCGCCATACTGTGCTACAATTTTTGCCAGCGAAACAATCTCGGGTGTTTTGGTGTAAGTGCCGGGTATATAAATTAACCCGGTTGACATACCCACGGCACCATCCTGCATGGCTTTGGTAACCAGTTGTTGCATTTGTTGCAGCTCCGCTGTTGTGGCATCACGGTTGGCACGGCCCATTACCGCTTTGCGTACATCGTTATGGCCAATAAGCGTAGCCACGTTAACAGACAGCTTTAGCGAATCTATCCAACGCAAATATTTACCCACCTCAACATTAGATGCGCCGCAGTTACCGGCAACTACCGTAGTTACACCATCGTAAATAAAACTTTTGGCTTGAGGGTCCTTGCTTTCATCGCCTTCAATATGGGTGTGTACATCTATAAATCCGGGAGCAATGGTTAAGCCGGTAGCATTAATAACCTTAGTGGCAGTTGCATTTGTTATGCGACCAACCTTTGCCACTTTACCATTTTTAATAGCAATATCGCCGTAATACCAGTTATTACCGCTACCATCTATAATGCGGCCGTTTTGTATAAGTACATCGTATTGTTGGGCCTTGGCAACAGAGCAAATAAAAACCAGGCAAAAAGCAAATAAACGCATAGCAAATAGGTTTAAAAACGAACTATGTAATATTAACCGAAATTAACTTTTACACCAAGTTTAATTTATCAATAACAGATAACAAACCGGCCGCTGTAACGAATGATTTATCTTTGTTACTATGCAAAGCAAATACCAGCACTTATTTTTTGATTTAGACCATACGCTGTGGGACTTTGATGCCAATGCCCGCGAAACACTGATAAGTTTATACGCCGAGTTAGAATTAGAAAAAAGAGGAATTCATGACTTTGATTTGTTTTATAAAAACTACCTGGTACATAACGACAAACTGTGGGAGCGGTATCGTAAAGGATTTATAAAACAAAACGAATTACGGGTTAAACGGATGTGGCTGGCCTTGCTGGATTTTAAAATTGCAGATGAAGCCCTGTCACAAAAAATGAGTGATACATTTTTAACCATGTTGCCCACACGTACTATTTTGTTTCCTCATGCTATAGAGTTGTTGCAGTACTTACAGGAAAAAAAATACCAGCTGCATTTAATTACCAACGGTTTTGAAACGGTACAACATAGTAAACTAAAATATTCAGGACTAGCTCCGTTTTTTAAAGAAGTTATTACTTCCGAAGGAAGCAACAGTTTAAAACCCAATAAAGAAATATTTGATTACGCTTTTAAACGTGCCAATGCCATACCTGATACCAGCATTATGATTGGCGATACCGTTGATGTAGATATTTTAGGTGCTAAAAACGCGGGCATGGACCAGGTGTATGTAAACCATGTGGGCAATAATCAGGAGGTAAGCGCCACTTATACAGTTACATCGTTGGAGCAGTTGTTTAACATATTTTAATATAAATGAGGCTAAGTGTTACCTGTAAGTATTTTGTTTTAATAGCAATACATTTTTGTACTGCTATTAACCTGTTGGCACAACACTCACCGGCACCCTCTGAAATATTTATAATAGGTACCATACATACCGGTAATAAAAAGTTTAACCATAATACATTATACAACATATTAAACCGGCTTAAGCCGGATATTATTTTACGGGAGCAGGATAAGCCGTATAAATCTGTTTTTGGATTAAGAGCCGCTAACTTTTTAAAAATTCGTAAATCCAGCATAGAACAATTAAGTGTCCAGCAATATGCTAAAAGAAACAAAAACGCTGTCATTTTACCTTATGATACCCTTATCCCGAACAGGCGAGGCTATGTTAAAAAATGGATAGCTATTAATAACAGGTTTTACCGCCAACTGGATGCGGCCTCTCTCTCTACTCAGGATAGCATTGTTTATGCTTCCTTTAAAAAAACAAACAAGGAGTATTACTCCTGGGTGCTTGGTTCAACATTATCGGCAATAAATCATCCGGATGTAATGGAGCGTACCCGGCAACTTTACGAAATAGAAAAGGGGCAAGTACTTAATATGGGTAAATTATATCTTACAGACACAGCTATTGTTAATGGTTTTGAAAATACGACCATTTTCTGGGATAAAAGAAACGCTTACATGGTAGAACAATTAGTGAAAATAATAAATGAAAACCCCGGAAAAAAGATTTTAATATTGTGCGGACTAAACCATAAATACTATTTAACAGAACGCTTGGGAAAACAAAATGTCTTAATTACAAATAGTTATACATTACTTGGTAAACCGGAATAATTTTTAAACAGAACCGTATTTAAAACTATTTTATCCATCAATTGTTTAACCTTTGTAAACAACTCAATTATAATTACTAAATATGATAACAGCCGACATAAAAAAAATTGAACGTAATTTTTTACCGAAAGATTTTACCATAACAGACTGGGCTTCCCTAGAGCCCTATTTTAAAGAACTGGAGCAACGTGAACTAAACACCACCGAACAGTTGGACAAATGGTTGTTGGACAGCAGCGAACTGGAAGCCATTATTAGCGAAGATGTTTGCTGGCGCCAGATTAAAATGACCTGCGATACCGAAAGTAAAGAACTTGAAGAGGCCTTTAATTATTTTATGATGGAAATACAACCGCATATACAACCCTATGCCGATGTATTAAACCGTAAATTAATGGCTCATCCCTTGGTTAATCAATTGGATAAAGAAACCTATTTTACCTATCTGCGTAATGTAAAAAAGAACATTGATCTTTTTCGCCAGGAGAATGTAGAACTGCAGGCCACACTAAGCGTTGAGGCGCAAAAATTTGGTGCTATTGCCGGTAAAATGACGGTAACCGTAAACGGGCAAGAGTACACCCTACAACAGGCGATGAAGTTTTTAGAAGATAGCGACAGAAACGTTAGAGAAGAAGTGTACCGTAAAATAGCCGAAAGAAGATTACAGGATAAAGAACAACTGGATGAATTGTTTAACTCATTATTAGAAAAGCGGCACCAGATTGCCGTAAATGCCGGTTTTGAAAACTATCGCGATTTCAGGTTTGCCGAACTGGGCCGTTTTGATTATACGAAGGAAGATTGTTTTCTGTTTCACGAAGCAGTAAAACAACATGTAATGCCGCTGGTAAATCAGATTTACGAAAACAAAAAACAAAAACTTGGTTTAGATACTTTACGTCCCTGGGATGTGGAAGCCGAGCCGGCTGGTATACAACCTTTACGCCCCTTTACCAATGGCGAAGACCTGGTACAAAAAACCATCGCTTGTTTTAACCAGCTAAAACCATTTTTTGCCGATTGTATTAGCAAGATGAAAACCATGGGGCATTTAGATTTAGAAAGTCGCAAAGGCAAAGCTCCCGGTGGTTATAATTGCCCGTTAGCAGAAAGCGGCGCACCTTTTATTTTTATGAATGCCGCCGGCCAGTTCGATGATGTAATTACCATGGTACACGAAGGCGGCCATGCGGTGCATTCGTTTTTATCGCACAACCTTACATTAAACGGGTTTAAAGAGTACCCGACAGAAATTGCCGAAGTAGCGAGTATGAGTATGGAACTTTTCACCATGGACCACTGGCAGGTATTTTTTAATAATGAAGAAGAGTTATTAAGAGCCAAAGAGCAACAACTGGAAAGAGTAATTACTATTTTTCCCTGGGTAGCCACTATCGATAAATTTCAACATTGGATTTACGAAAACCCAACACATACAGTAGCCGAACGCAAGCAAAAATGGATGGAAGTGTATACCGAATTTTTATCGCCGGTTATTGATCGCAGTGGTTTAGAGGAGTATATGTATTACCATTGGCAACGCCAGTTACACCTGTACGAAGTGCCTTTTTACTACATTGAGTACGGTATTGCACAGTTAGGCGCCATTGGTATGTGGCAGCAATACAAACAAAACTCTACCAAAGCAGTAGAAAATTATATACATGCACTAAGCCTGGGTGGAACCCAACCTTTGCCGCAATTATTTGAGGCAGCGGGACTTAAGTTCGATTTATCACCTAAACATATTGACGGATTAATGCAGTTTGTACAACAGCAGCTTAACCTGTTAAAATAATTTACCAGTTTGTGGTATATCTATTTTTGGGAAATATCAAAACCTTAGAGTAGCTTTGGTACTGATAATTTTATGACAATAATCTCATTTTAAAATAGCTACTAATCAGAGCCTTAACCTAAGTCGCCGTGTTTCCACACGGGGGCTTTTTTTCTTTTAGGGGGCGTATGTCTAACTACTACATACTAAAATCTATATACTATTTTGGGGCTATCAACAGCAGTAATGCTAATCAGCTGCAGTCCCCGCTTTCTGCAGTAGTGCAACAGCTATGCTGCCTTATCCACCGCACGGTTGCAGCTACTGCTGCCAATCGGGCAGCCCATCAGCAGCAGGAAATTTATGATTTAGGATTTGCTGATTTCTGATTTAATCTATGATCTCAGATTTAATAGTTCATGCGTAAGACTTTTCTAACCATCTCACTTACTCACTATTGACTATTCACTCACTGTCTTTCCGACTTTCGGTCTTTCTGACTTTCCGATTTAGACCATAATCAGAGTAATTGATTGCTCCTTTCAAGGGACAAGCTTAGCGAAATTTTAAAAAAGAGTATCTTTAAAACAATACACTGATATGAAAAAAACACTAACCTTCTTTTTGCTTGTCATTTTTTCTCTTTCTGTAAAAAGTCAATACCAATATTCATTTTCTCATCACAATCCCTTTATTTCAAAAGAAAACTTAATAGCGGATATTGATTCGGTAATGAACGATTTGGAAAAATGGCATCCGGGACTTTATCGTTATGTAAAGCCTGATATATTGGCAGAAAAAATTACAACGTTAAAAAAAACGCTGCCGGATTCTTTACGCAGAAACGAGTTTTGCCTTCGTTTAATGTATGCTTTAAATTGTATACAAGATGGTCACATGGCTGCCTATTCGGTAGAAGAAGATGTTTTACTACAATACGGTAATCCTTTTTATGTACTACCGTTGGAACAGCTTAATTATAAAATCATAAACAACCGGCTATATTATTTAAAAAGGAAGGAGTTTTCTTTTTCTTTTCCTGATGCTGCCGAAATAGTCAGCATTAATAATATTAAGGCACAAATAATTATAGATTCACTTAAAAAATTTATATTCTCCGATGGTGGTAACGATAATTTTAAAGTATATAATTTAGAAAACGGAGCCCTGCCAGCTCTGTATCATGCGGTGTTTCAGGATAAAGACTCTGTATTACTTAAAATTAGGGATGAGAAAAGAAACAAGTATAACATTAGTATTAATAAGCGTTTAACACCTAACCCTAACGACTCTATTATAATTGAACCACGTGTTTTTGACTATAGAAATGATTATGCATACATGAAACTTGGTAGTTTTTCTGAAGGAGACTATAACGACTATGCCAGTTTTTTGAACCCTCTTAAAGACAAGAAACTAAAATCAATCGTTATTGATCTTAGGAATAGTTTAGGGGGCAGTACCCAATCAGCAGCAAAACTTTTGAGTTATTTTATAAAAAAGCCTAAACAACATTATACACATGGAACAACTCCTTTTGTACAAAATTTTTTTAAACCAGATTCTCTTTTCACTAAAATGATAAAACAGATAAACAAGCCCATATTACCTGACGATTCAATAAATTTTGATGGAAATGTATATGTAATTATAAATGCTGGAACATTTTCTGCATCTGCATTTTTTGCATCATTCCTAAAATCATCTGCGAATGTTACCATTATAGGACAAGAAACCGGTGGCAGTAGATGTTTTTCAACATCGGGGCAAATTGCTACAACTACCGCTAATAATTCAAAAATATACCTCAATTACGGTATAATTTCTTTCGATCTACTAAAAAATAATTTTGCGAGTTGTCAGGGCGGAGTAGTCCCGGATATTAACATAAAATACACTATCGAAGAGTATACAAATAAAAAGGATAAAGAGCTGGAGTGGATATTAAAAAAGATAGTTAACAACTAATGTAAAAACTTACTTCAAAGCTGAGTCTCACTTATAGGAAGGAGTGTTGGCCATGGACTCGGCGTGATGAAACCTTTTTACTTGTTAGTAATGCATAGGAGAGACCTTGCGGTAAAAAGAGAAACTTCTTTTAACATGATCATACACATAGAACAGGAAGTACAAGTGTGCGACGCAAGGGACGATCAGAGTTGTTAATGTTGATGATAAAATAAAGATTTAAAAGGAGTTGCCTTACAACTGTTTTTCCATTACGTAGTGCGGAATATTTATTTCAATAAACTCATCGCCAATAACCCTGTAACCAACTCTTTCATAAAAACCCAGTGCCATTTTACGGGCATGCATGGTTATGGTACGGTAACCGCGATCACGGGAGAGGTTTTCGGCAAAGTTCATTAAGGCGCGGCCTATGCCCTTGCCTTGCAGGCTATTAAGTACAGCCATTTGACGAAGCCTTACACTGGGCGGCTCATCAATTAACATACAACAACCCAATATCTGCTCTTCTTCAAATGCGGCAATTAAAATATTATTTTTTTCACGTTCCAGTTCTTCAGCCGAAAAACTAAGACCCAATGGTTTACGCAAAATGTCGTCACGCAAGCGTACCATTTGTTCATATTCTACCGAACCGTGATCAATTATTTTCAATGGCATATGGGACAATTGTTGTTTACTGAAAATTACGATTAAAATTTTATTATTGGCTTATTCGCTGTCGTATAATATTTTAAACCTTTTATATGTTTTTGATTTTATGCTAATTACATAATAAATGTAAAATATTGTTATAGGGAAACAGGTGTTTTTTTGCTATAAAAAATTCTTTATTTTAGAGTTGTCGTTTGCAAACCAAAACAAATTATGCAGCACAAAACCCGAACCTTTTTTACAGCAGCCACCCTACTGTTGGTTAGTGTATGCACAGCACAAACCGGCCTTAAACAAAAAGCCATATTACTTAAAAGAGTAATTGAACTAAATCATTTTGCGCCAAGACAAGTAAACGACAGTTTTTCGGTCATGTTTTTTAGTGCTGTATTAAAAACGCTGGACCCGCAAAAGAGAATTTTTTTACAATCGGAATATGATAAGCTGGCCAATTTTAGCACCCAATTGGATGATGAATTAAATGGAGACAGCTGGCAGTTTTTCCCCACACTCAAAACAATATATACGAGTGCTACAAGAAGAGCCGACTCGCTTACCAAAACCATTTTACAAAAGCCCCTGAATTTTACCACAAAAGAAGAGGTTAAATTGCTAAAAAAAGTACAGGGGTTTTATCCCGCTTCCGTGCAGGATTTATTACAACGTTATAATCGTTTTTATAAATACCAGGCACTGACTTATGGTTATACTATTGCATTAAACAATGAAGATGGGTTAAGTTTTGAAAAAGTATTGGAAAAGAACGAAGCTTTGTTAAGAGAGAAAATAAAAAAAACCGCACTTTTAGAAAACAGGTTTGCGGGTAATGCACAGGATGTATTGTTAGAAGAAACATACTTAAATAACTTAGCAGCTACCTATGACCCGCATACCAACTATTTTTCGCAGACTGATAAGCAGACTTTCCAGGAAAGTTTAAGTACCGAAACATTGACATTTGGGTTTGATATAGACGAGGCGGAGGATGGAAAAATAATTATAGCCAGACTGGCGCCGGGTGGACCGGCTTGGATCAGTGGTGAAATAAACCAACAGGATCAATTACTACAAATACAACCGGATGGTAAAGCCGTAACCGATGTTTCACTCGTATCGATTGAAGATATTTATGAGTTAATAAGTGACCCGGAAGTAAAACAAGCCGTTATAAAACTGAAGAAGCAAGACGGAAATACAAAATCGGTTACCTTAAAAAAAGCCAAACACGAACAGGAGGAAGATATTATTCAGGCGTTTGTGCTAAAAAACGAGAACGGCGGCGACAAGAAGTTTGGTTATATGATGTTGCCTGATTTTTATACTACCTGGGATGATGAACAAGGCAGCGGCTGTGCGAACGATATGGCCAAAAAAATTGTTCAGATGAAAAAGGAACAAATCAATGGCCTTATTTTAGATTTTAGGTATAACGGCGGCGGATCACTTACAGAAGCATTAGAGATTGCAGGCATATTTATTAATGATGGCCCATTAATGGGCATTAAGGATAAATCGCCTAAAGTAACTTTTTTAAAAGACCCAAACCGGGGCGTTATATATGATGGTCCGCTGGTAGTACTTGTTAATGGCCAAAGCGCTTCGGCATCGGAACTGGTAGCCGCTGCTTTACAGGATTACAACCGGGCCATTGTAGTTGGTAGCAATACGTTTGGCAAAGCCACCATGCAGGCGGTTTTACCAATGGATACGGTGAAGAAAAATGCCGAGACCAGCACGTTTGTAAAAACTACTTTGGGTAAATTGTATAGGCTGGACGGGACTACCGCCCAACACAAAGGCGTAATTCCGGATGTTGTATTGCCCGTTTTTTCTGAAGACTCTGGCCAGGGAGAAGCCTCTTATCCAACATCGTTAAGGCCCGATCAGGTACAGCCTAACGCCTATTACAAACCCTTGCCCAAACTACCTGTTGCCGCATTAGCAGCGTCAAGTAAAAAAAGGGTAGAGGCTTCCGAGTTTTACAAACAAATACTTGAGTATAATAAATTAAATGCGCAAGAAACTATTACTATTCCTTTACAAGCAGCATCCTTTGAAAAATGGGCAAAACAAAACAGCGAATTGGTAAGTAATAAAGATCAGGCAGGTTATAAGTCGAAAGCCTTTTCGGTACATAATTTAAATGCCGATCAGGCAAAAATTACCAGAGATAGTTATTTAAAAATGATTAATAACGCAACACTGGAAAACATATTGGAAGACGGCTACATAGAAGAAGCTGTATTAATACTTACCGATTTTTTAAATATTAAATAAACCGCACAAACCATGAGGAGATTTTTTTTAACATTATTAGTTGCCGGCTGCACGCTAAGTTTTGTAAACATACAGGCGCAAAATTTTGAACACGCCGGCGATTATATGGGCTTTATTGGCGAAGCCAATAATAAATTGGCAAGCACATATATGGCTTATTTAAGTGCTACAGCACATAACAAAAGCGCCAGAAAAATTGAAAAAAAGCGGCTTGAGGTGGTAAATGGCATTTACGAAACCAGGGTAAAAATTCAGAATATGCCCTATTGGAAAGGCGACAAAAGTTACAGAGACTCCACCGTGGCATATTACAGATTATTGGAAAAAGTTTTTAGCGAGCAGTATGCTAAAATTGTAAACATGGAAGACATAGCCGAACAAAGTTATGATGCCATGGAAGCCTACCTGCTGGCAAAAGAAAAAGCCATGGAAAAACTGGAAGAGGCCAATGCCGTTAGTCAAACAGCGCAGGATGTTTTTGCGGCCAAAAACAACGTTACACTTATAAATGAAGAAACTAAGCTGGGGAAAAAACATAAAATAGCCGGCGATTTAATGAAACATTATAATGAGTTGTACCTTATATTTTTTAAACCTTACAAAGAGGAAATATACCTGCTGGAAAACATGAATGCCGAAAAACCGGGTAAAATTGTAGCAATAGAGCAAAACATAAATGCTATGGCCACTGCAGCCGAAGAAGGGCTGGTTAAACTAAGAAGTATAACTGCATTTAATAACGATGCTACACTGGTACAGGCTTCCCGTGAAGCCCTGCAGTTTTATAAAGAAGAAGCTTCTTCGGCCAAAAGCTTTACCGATTTTTTTGTACAGGTAGAAGAGTTTAAAAAAGTCGAAAAAGCATTTAAAGCCAAACCTAATAGCAAACTTACCAAGGCCGATATTGATGATTTTAACAAACAGGCAAAAGACATGAACGAGGCCAGTAACAAGTTTAATACGCTAAACAATCAGTTAAACAAACGGCGCTCAGCCATGTTGGATGCTTATAACAAAGCTGTTAGTAAGTACATGGATAAATATATGCCAAAGCATAAATAAGTAAAAAGTGTAAAAAAAGTATTTTAGTAAACAGCAGCAAAAGACAAAATTTTACAAGCTAATTTATTAGGATAAATCAAACAGCCACATATATAATTCACAGATAATCAATCCATAATATTTGTTTTTGTCAAAAAAAAGCAATCCTTTCATAAGGCCTTACGGAGGCTTAATTAAAAAGCTACAAAATATAAAAACGGGTACTAAGTCAAATTTTTTTGGATAACAGCGCAGTTTAACCCAAAAACTCTATTTTTGCACCCATAACTAAATTAAATAGACATGTCAGACATTGCATCAAGAGTTAAAAAGATCATCGTTGACAAATTAGGTGTTGACGAAGCCGAAGTTACCGTTGAAGCTTCTTTCACCAATGATCTGGGTGCTGATTCATTAGACACCGTTGAATTGATCATGGAATTCGANNTTAAAAAGATCATCGTTGACAAACTTGGAGTTGACGAAGCAGAAGTTACCAATGAGGCTTCTTTTACAAATGATCTAGGTGCCGATTCATTGGATACCGTTGAATTAATTATGGAATTTGAAAAAGAATTCAACATTTCCATTCCGGACGAGCAAGCTGAAACCATCACTACCGTTGGTCAGGCAGTTTCTTATTTGGAAGAACACGCTAAGTAATTAAATTTACCTGTCCGCCCCCTAGTGGTTATTTTTTAGCTAAACTAAAGGGAGGGATAAAACGTTATAATACCGCCTTCTGTTGTTATGCAGCGAAGGCGGTTTTTATCTCAACCCCCCTAAACTTTTGAATCTTTAGAACCTGGCTATATGGAGTTAAAAAGAGTAGTTGTTACCGGCATGGGTGCTTTAACACCCTTGGGAAATTCGATAGATGAGTATTGGAATGCACTTATTAACGGTGTTTCCGGTGCCGATATGATTACACAGTTTGATGCCTCTAAGTTTAAAACCCGTTTTGCTTGTGAGGTAAAAAACTTTGACCCTGTACAGTACTTAGATAGAAAAGAAGCTAGAAAAATTGACCGTTACACGCAGTTTTCTTTGGTTGCCAGCGACCAGGCCATGGCCGATGCCGGCTTAAACAAAGAAAACATTAACCCCGACCGTATTGGCGTAGTATTTGCCAGCGGTATTGGCGGGTTAATTACCTTTCAGCAGGAAGTAACCGAGTTTGCCAAAGGCGACGGTACTCCCCGCTTCAATCCCTTCTTTATTCCCAAAATGATATTGGACATTGCTGCCGGTCAAATCAGCATGCGTCATAACTTGCGTGGTCCCAACTACGCTGTTACCAGCGCTTGCGCCAGCAGTACCAATGCCATTATTGATGCCGTAACTTTATTACGCCTGGGTAAGGCTGATATTATTGTTACCGGTGGTAGTGAAGCCGTTATTAGCGAAGCAGGTGTAGGTGGTTTTAATGCCATGAAAGCTATGAGTGAGCGTAACGACGATCCTAAAACTGCCAGCCGTCCTTACGACAAAGACCGTGATGGTTTTGTGATGGGCGAAGCTGCAGGTGTATTGGTGTTAGAAGAGCTGGAACATGCCAAAGCCCGCGGCGCAAAAATTATTTGCGAAGTAGTAGGCGGTGGCGCCAGTGCCGATGCATATCATATTACAGCCCCACACCCTGATGGGTTAGGTGCAAAAAATGTAATGTTGGCTGCGTTGGACGATGCCGGTATGAAACCAGAGGATATCGACTACATCAACACCCATGGTACATCAACCCCCCTTGGCGATATTGCCGAAACCAAAGCCATCCTGCACGTATTTGGCCAGCATGCTTACAACCTAAACATAAGTGCTACCAAAAGTATGACAGGCCACTGTCTTGGTGCCGCCGGTGTTATCGAAGCCATTGCTTGTATCCAGGCTGTGGTACACGATATTGTACCGCCAACCATCAATCACTTTACATCCGACCCCGATTTGGATCCTAACCTGAACTTTACCTTTAACACAGCCCAAAAACGTGTAGTAAACGCTGCCCTTAGCAATACCTTTGGCTTTGGTGGCCACAACGCCTGTGTTATTGTAAAAAAGTATGTTGATTAGTAGATTTTAGTATTTAGACATTAGTATGTAGAGGATTCCGTCCTCTTTATACTAAATACTATATACTGAATACTTTTTTTGTTACCAGCTGTATTGCTACTATCATCGTTCCTTGCGTCGCACACTTGTACGTTCGGTAATGCTATTGGGCATTGTGTTGGTTTCCTATTTTATCCAAAAGTCCTCATTGGCAAATTATCAAATCGGCTAATTGTCAAATTGCTTTAGCTTTCTGCGTTAACCATTACCTCATATAGCGATAAATCGTATCTTGAGCCTTATTTATGATATCCATTTGTAAAAAAGAACTACGACAGTTTTTTAGTAGCCTTACCGGTTACATAGCCATCATTGTTTTTTTATTGGTAAACGGTTTAATGTTATTTGTCTTCGAGGGCAATATATTAGACTTTGGTTATGCCTCGCTGGATCGTTTTTTCGAACTGGCGCCTTGGGTATTGTTATTGTTAATTCCCGCCATTACCATGCGCAGCTTTTCCGATGAGTTTAAAAGCGGCACATTTGAAGTATTACAAACACAACCCCTTACCCGCACACAAATAGTAACCGGTAAATACCTGGGTAGTTTAACTGTAGTGGTTATAGCTTTAATACCAACATTGGTTTATATTTTTTCTGTACAGGCCTTATCATCCAACAGTGGTATTGATACCGGCGCCACCGCAGGCTCATATATTGGTTTATTTTTTTTAGCTGCCGTATTTACCGCCATTGGTATTTGTGCCAGCAGTTTTACAAACAATGCTGTAGTAGCATTTATCGGTAGCCTTATTGCCTGTGCCTTGTTGTACTATGGTTTTAATGCCATAAGCAAATTGGTAGGTTTAACCGGCGGGGCCGATTATTATGTAGAACTAATAGGTATTGACGCACATTACAAAAGCATTAGCCGTGGTGTGGTAGACAGCCGCGATCTGGTATATTTCTTAAGTCTTATTTTTCTTTTTCTCACCGTTACTAACCGGAACTTATTAAAGCGATAGTATGAACAAACTGTTACAAAAGCTAACAGCAACAAAATATTGGTGGATTATTTTACTGGCAGTAATTGTAGGTGTAAACTTACTGGCTTCACTTGTACATACCCGTATAGATCTTACGCAGGAAAAACGTTACACACTTAGCGATGCAACCAAAAACTTATTAAGATCTTTAGATGCGCCTGTTACCATTGATGTTTTTTTAGAAGGCGAATTTCCGGCAGGGTTTAGAAAACTGGCCAACAGTACCCGTGAGTTTTTACAGGAGTATAAAGAAGTAAACCAACGCAACATCACCATCAACTTTATCGACCCTTTAAAAAATTTAGACGACTCCACCGCAGCGTATGTTTTAGATTCCATTGCTTACTTCTACAATATTAACCCTTATACATTACAGGCTCCCGGAAAAGTAGGCGACGAGATGAAACAGAAACTGGTATTGCCGGGAGCAGTGATTCATTATGCAGATACAGCTATTGGTGTTAACCTGTTGGAAGGCATGCGCTCATACGGCACACAAACCGAAGAAATGGCGGCCTTGTATAACGATGTAGAAGCTACATTAGAATATAAGTTTGGCAGCGCTATTGAAAAAATTACAGCAAAAGAAAAACCAATAGTTGGTTATGCTTTAGGTCATGGCGAAGGCTGGGGTTACAATGTTGATGATGCTGTTAGAACATTAGCCATGCAATATGGCTTTGATACAATAAACCTTAAAACAGCACCATTCATTCCATCGTTTATAAATTTATTGGTTATACTAAAACCTACACAACCTTTTAACGATGAGGATAAGTTGAAAATTGACCAATACCTGATGCGTGGCGGAAAAGTCTTCTGGATGATTGACAACATGTACGCTGAGTTTGATAGCTTATATAAATCAGGCGGTTTTACAGCATATGACAGAGGCCTTAACCTGGAGGATATGTTTTTCAAGTATGGTGTAAGGCTTAACCAAAACTTGTTGCAGGATATGCAGTCCGATAAGTTACCACAAGTAACCGGCGAGCAGGGTGCAGGGCAACAAAAACGATTGGTTGATTGGCCATTCTTTCCCATTGTAAACGGCACCGATCACCCTATTAGTAAAAACTTAGATGGTGTAAGAACCATGTTCCCGAATACTTTGGATACTATTGTAACTCCGGGAATTAAAAAAACATTTTTACTTCGCTCTTCTTCCAACGCAAGAGTATTGCCGGCACCGGCCATTATTAATTTCGATTTTATGCAAATTGCGCCGGACATAAAATCCTTCACCGTAAAAGATACAGCCGTAGCCGTTTTGCTAGAAGGTAAGTTCAACTCCGCATTTAAGAATCGTACGTCAAGAGCCATACAAGATAGCCTGCGTAGTTTAAACGTACCATACAAAGAAAGCAGCGACGAGCCTACACAAATGGTTGTGGTTGCTGATGGTGATGTGGCTATGAACCAATATAGCCAAATGAACGGACCACTACCAATGGGTACTAATTTGTTTACCGGATATACTTATGCCAACAAAACTTTTTATAACAATGTGTTGGAGTATTTATTAAACCCTTCGGGCATTTTAGAAACCCGTGCAAAAAGTTACACCTTACGGTTATTAGACCCTGTTAAAGTAAACAAACAAAAATCAACCTGGCAGTTTGTAAATATTGTGGTACCGGTTTTGTTGGTGGTATTAGCAGCATTTATTTATCAGTACGTACGCAAAAGAAAGTACGCAGCATAGAACCCCAACTCCCAAAGGAGCTTTAGCCTTAGCAAATACTGGAATTATTTTTTTGTTATCAGCGTCCCAACCTTAATTGAGCTTTAGTTGCGTCGCACACTTGTACTGTAGTAATTCTATTGGGCATTGTGCAAGTGTACTTTGTAATTACAGGTTACCGCATTAGGCATTAAGCATTTGGCGTTAAGCCTGCTGATTAGCGAACAGAAAGTTGAACGGAGTGTCGCCCCGTAGTATACCCTCAAGCCAACTCGGGGTTAAAAACAAGGGACGATAATTAGAATTCCTTCTGTTGACAACAAAAATAAAAAGTATTAAAGAAAAGACTCGTACTTAAGCCCCTCCTTCTGAGGGGTTGGGGGCTTCAATCAGGGAACAAAAGTTGGCAAAATAAAATTGATAAACTTGTAACTCTTCGTGCTTTTTGCATTAAGCATTTTGTTTTCAGCCCCTTTGTAACTTACCCGTTTTAGTAAGCGGTAAACTAGTTACCACCGTAATTTTTTGCGGCGCTTTAAAGTTGGATAAGTTTTGACGACAGTAATAAATCACTGCTTCAATATCAATGGCAACATGACTTTCTACTATTATTTCTGCCACAATAATTTGTCCTAATAAACGGTGGGGCTCGCTGCTAACCCTTGCTTGTTTTATGCCTTGATAATTTTCCAGTACCGCTTCAACCTCCTCAGGAAAAACTTTTATACCCGATATATTAATCACCGATTTTGCACGGCCTTCAATTTTTATTAAACCATCGGTAGATTTTGTTGCATAATCGGCCGTAAGAAAATAACCATTTACCAACACCTCTTCACGTAAACGTTGTGGGTGTAAATAAGCATCAAACATACCTGGTCCTTTAATCCCTAAATGACCGATTTCACCATCGGTAAGCGGTTGATTGTTTTCGTCAAGAATGGCAATCTCATAACCCGGTACGGCATAGCCCACAGCCTCCGGATGTTCATCCGATTGAAAAAAGTTTAACATAGGTAAACCAATTTCAATAATGCCGTAAGCTTGGCTTACCGCAACGCCAAAACGTTCTTTAAATGCCACACATATATCCGGCGAAATACCAGCCGATGTTGAAATTACTTTTTTCAATGATGGCATCATAACGGCGCTATTGTCATTAGCCAACAAACGCACCTGTACGGGTGATGAGTATAATAAAGTGCCTTTATGCTTATTGGTAATATCAATAATATTTTTTGCGAGAAAATCTTTCACTACGGCAATGGCTGCGCCGTATTTTACATACAACACAATAGAAACAACAAAGTGATACGCCATGGGTAAAATCCATACAACCGTATCGCCGGGTCCTAACTGTAAACCATTATTTGCCGCATCAATTCTATCTATTACCGATTGATGTGAAATAATTACTCCTTTTGATACACCGGTAGTGCCCGAAGTAAAACGTACAAAAGCCGGCAAATGAACAAAGGGTGCAAAAGGTTCGGTAAATAAATTATTTGAAAACCCGAGTGAAAAGGCGGGAGTAATAACAGATAACTTATCGGTTTTATATTGTGTGCCGCTGTTGTCATCAATCCATGCATGTAAACCGGTTTGTTGTATTAGCTGGTCAATCTCTACATCTTTTAACTGGTGATAGATGGGTAATGCAACAGCGCCGGTGCCGGCAATAGCAAAAAGTCCGGCAATAAAATGGCGACTATTTTTCGCTTTTAATCCAACCGCCATGCCGGGTTGAATACCGGCTTGAATTAATTGTATTCGTAAATGATCGGCATTTTTTAATAGCTCAGAAAAACTAATAGTACCACTTTCATCATGTACTGCAGCTTGCTCTGGCCATGTTGCCGCCGTATGTTGCAATACCTCATATACCGGAAACTTGTTCATGTTGCAAAAGTACAGTTTTCAGGATTTCTAGATTTACATCAAGGAGAATATAGACCTGAAAACCCAGGTACTGCTTGAGCGCTTACCGGTTACAAACGAAGCTGTATGTATACATTTAAGCTTCCTATAAAGCTATTTCATGGAGGAAAGATACGCTATGAAAAATTTTAATTATTTGTCTTTTTCTCAAACACAAAATCAACCTTCGTCGTATCTGCCGAAATTTCGGCTAAAATATTGTTGCCGCTTTTTTTGTACTTGATTAGTTTAGGAAAATCGTTCTGTTGGTTTTCGCAGATGAAAAAATCTTCGCCCATTTCAATTAATTTAAAATCGGTCGAGTTGCTGTCGCTTTTATTCATTTTCACCCGGAAAAACCAGTCGCTATTAATCGGTGATAAAGTAGCAAACTCCTGCCAAACAGTATCAGCAGCTTTCATAGTAAAACCATGGGAGGTATAGGTAGAGTCATTTAACCTGATCCAGTTTTCAAAAGTCTGTTTGCCCTCGCTGTCATTTGTTCTTTGCCATTCACCTAACAGCCAGTCATAGGTTTTTGGTGCTATGGTTTCGGCAGGTGCAGAGGGTTGCTCATTGTTACAAGAAGCCAGCATAAAAAAGCACAATACCAGCGGGATTATTTTTTTCATGTAAATGTTTTGGTCGGGTTTTAAAAGAAAATAAGTAGTGGGTGTTAAACTTAATCTTCATGCATACAAACCACCGGCACCCTTGAATGGAATATTAATTGTTTGGTATTGCTTTTATGAAACAATGCCGCTAAGCCTGAATGTTTTTTAGGAATTACTATCAACAAATCAAGGTTGCTGTTCTCGGCAAACTCATTAATGGCGTCTTCAATATCGTCATGGGTAATAAATTCAAAACTTGGCTGCGACTCTTCCAACCAAAGTTTAAGAATACTTGATTCTTTTAATTTGGTTTTACCTTCTTCTGATTCTTTTTCAATATGTACTACATGAAGGCTGGCACCAAATGTTTTTACCAGGTTATTTATTTCGGCAAAAGGAGTGGTCTCTCTAACATTATTAAAATCGCATGCAAAGCCAATTTTTTTAATGCCGGTACCATATTCTTTTCCTGCAGGTATGGCAAATACCGGCCAGTTAAGGTGTTTAACAGCCAGTGCAGTGGTACTGCCAAAAAGTGCGGCTTCAAAATTACTCATACCGGTGGAACCTAATACAATGGCCAGGGGTTGATAATTACTGGAAAGCTCATCCAGTTCATCAATAGTATTGCCCAACCTGGCTACAGTAATTATATTTAATGCGCCGGATGTAATATGGACTAGACCCGTATGCAGGGTTTTTAATTTTTCTTCGGCTGCATCACGCAGTTCATCTACCGATAACATGAGTAAAGGCGTATCGGTAACGGCTACCGGAATTTGATATACATGCAATACCACTAATTGTGCTTGCAGGGCAAGGGCCATATCGGTAGCATAATTAACTGCATTATGGGCGGCTGGCGAAAAATCGGTGGCAACAATAATTGTACGCATATCGGTTTATTTAGTATATGTAAATATACACCCGATTTTATGTAATTATAAGCGTGAGTAAGAATTTACTATTTTAGCCAGAACCAATAAATAGCTACCCAAATAGCGATGAACAACACACCCGGTAGCAAGACTGTTCTAAGCTGCTTCACATCTTTTTTTACGATAAGTTGGTACAAAACGTAAATAACAAATACAGCAATAAGGCCGATGGGAATTAATGTATAAATCATAATTTTTATTGGGCTTTATCAATTTGATATTGTAGGCTCACTTTTTAGATGCAGGATGAAAATACAAAATTTTATGTGAACTATATAGTAAACGCGACGTGAGTAAACTAAAATGAGAGAAGCCGAATGCCTTTTTCTTTTTACCACAATCTAACTAAAAAAACAACAGCCCCACTGCTCAGCAGTGTTAAACAGTTGAAGGGCTGCCTGACAATGTCATTTAGCTAAGGAATG
>DHEF01000030.1:7185-29859 GCA_002399735.1 Chitinophagaceae bacterium UBA4857 | reverse complement strand
ATTTTAAAACTTAAACAGTCTCTGAGCGGAGTTACTACTGCTGATAGCCCCAAATAACCAAATTGTACCATAGTTACTGTAAGTTTGTTGTATAAACTACATTATGCTTTCCATACTGTTCGAAATAAAAAACAATGTTGCGGTAATTACGTTAAACCGCCCCGATAAACTAAACAGTTTTAACCGCGAAATGGCTTTGTTGTTACAACAATATTTAGACGATTGTAAAGGCGATGCCATACGTTGTGTGTATATAACCGGAGCAGGCAAGGCTTTTAGTGCCGGACAGGATTTAGCCGAGGTTGTAGATCCGCAAGGTCCGGGAATGAATAAAATATTATCGGAACATTATAACCCGATAGTAACACGCATTAAAGCATTACCAAAACCTGTAGTTGCCGCCATAAACGGTGTAGCAGCCGGTGCCGGTGCCAATATTGCCCTGGCTTGCGATATTGTGGTGGCCACACAATCAGCCTCTTTTTTACAAGCGTTTTCTAAAATAGGGTTAATACCCGATAGTGGTGGCACCTATACCTTGCCCCGTTTAATCGGCCGGCAAAAAGCCACCGCATTAATGATGCTGGGCGAAAAAGTAAGCGCTACCGATGCGGAAAAAATGGGCATGATTTATAAGGTTTTTGAAGACGAACACTTTGCCGAAAATGCCTTTAACATTGCGCAGTTCTTAGCCAATATGCCCACCAAAGGGTTGGCATTAACCAAGCAGGCATTACAGGCATCCGAACAAAACAGTTGGGAACAACAGCTAGCCGCCGAAGATGCTTACCAGCAACAAGCAGCAGCCACCGATGACTATGCCGAAGGCGTAAATGCTTTTTTAAATAAAAGACAGCCACAGTTTAAAGGAAAATAATAACAATATGACAACTACTCCGCAACAAGTGGTAAACCACATGATGCAACATGATTTGTTTTCGCAATGGTTAGGCATTGAAGTATTGGAAGTAAGCGAAGGCTACAGTAAAATAACCATGACCGTAAGACCGGAAATGATAAATGGTTTTGGTATTGTACATGGGGGCATTGCCTTTTCTTTCTCCGATAGTGCCTTTGCTTTTGCCTGTAATAACCGCAATACTTTATCAGTTGCATTAGACACGTCTATTAATTTTATCAAACCCGTACATGTAGGTGATGAGTTAATAGCCGAAGCAAAAGAATTACATAATGGTAAATCAACCGGACTGTACCATATAACCGTTACCAACCAACATGACCATATTGTGGCTTTATTTAAAGGGACTTGTTTTAGAACGAATAAAGCATTGATGAGTGAATAATGTGCTGATGTGCTAAATATGCTGAACGCTTAATGCATAATGCTTAAGGCTAGCTTTCCTATCATTTTTATACCCGTACTGCTTTGCTGGCTAATGTGGTAATTAAAACAACTAAGCATTATACGATGATGCACAAAGAACAGAAGTATGAACGGAGCGTTGCAAGGGACGATGATTGTAGCACTCAGCCCCGAACCCAAGCACAAACCCCACTCGGGGTTAGAAACCGGTAACAAAAAATAAAACTATTGCCCGAATAGGCTATTATATCTTTTTGCAAAAGCCTGCCATAATAATTGTCCGTGAACACGATAACCTTCTACCGTATAGTGAACCCGGTCTCGATTAATAAGTCCGCTGCGTATCCAACGGCCGGCACTGCCATAACCACCGCCAACATGGTATAAATTATAAAGGCTGATGTTTTCCTTGTTGCAGTAAGCAGTTAAAAAACTATTTAACTGGCGTAAAACAATATTCGATTTTCCCAATTTGTAAGAGTCGGGGGCTGTGGTAATTAAAATATTTGCATGAGGCGAAATAGCTTTTATTTTTTGTAAAAAAAACTCCAGGTTATTTTTAAATAATCCCTCATTAAAAATTCTTGCCTGCGCTTCGTTAGTACCCAGCGAAATAATGTATAAATCTGCTTGCAATAAGGGTAGTTGTTGCCAGAATAAATCCGATTGATTGTAATGATCGTACCGAGCACCATTGACGCCAATGGTATGTACCATTACACCACCGCTGTTGTTGTGTAGTACTGCGCCATAAAACTGTTTGGTATGGTTAGTAGGCATACTGCCAATGGTAATATTGTTTGTAGCACTATCTAATTGGGTATAGGTATAAAAACTGTTGCTGCTATCGGGTAAATAGTAACGATAAAATCCGTTTTCACCGGCGGTAGAAACACTCCATTTATTTTCCGCATCTGCATCGGTAATTAAAGTAACCGCCGAAAACTTTTCATCGTTCTTTAAACCAACCGTTAGTTGTGCAATGGGACTGCTGCTGCTAATAGCAAAACCAGAAAGCCCCGATTCCGGTTGGTTTTTAGTATATACCAATCTGTTATATAACCAACTATTGGTACTGTTGCTAACAATATCTAATGGTCCGTTTGACTTAGCCAGACGATGCGGAAAAACCAGGCCCCTACCTGCATTACCGAAATTGCTTTGTAATTCCATGCGAAAAATGGCGGTCATAAAATCACCCTGAATATGCGAGTCGCCAATATGTACAATGGATATTTTTTCTTGCGGGTTATTTTTTAAACGATGTAGTTTATAAAAAAAACTATCCAGCCCCGATGCATTATTAATAAAATTAAGCGGCTGTTGTATATAACCGTATTTAGCGGTATAACCGGTGCTTACCGCAATGGTTTGTCCTATTGCCATTACAGGTAACAGGCATAATAATATATATATAAAAGATAATGGTCGCATATTTACTCGCTAATCTATTTGTTGTTAAACAAACCCGGGATTAGAGCAATATACGACCATTAGTACAATGATGCCGCAGTAAATATTGTTAATCTTACTTTGGCTTAAAACGGAAAAAGACCTGTCAGGTTGAGGCACAAATAAAAGAGAGATTATGTTCTTTAAAATGACAAGAAGTTTGTCAGGCTGAGCCTGATGAAGCCCTGTTGAAGGTTTTATTATTCTGCGTAACCCTTCGTCAGACTCCCACGCTATGCGGGGTTAGAAAGAGGGTGACAAAAACTTTATACGTTTAATCAATATCTTTCGCAGGACCATGATCATAACTTAATATGCGGTTCATCTTCCACACACCATTGTTTAATTGCCAAAGTTGGGTAAACCTTGCCATGCCATCACGGTATTCTTTTTTGCCTTTCTCATTTATATAAAAATAGTGTCGCCCCGAAATAATGGCACCATATATAACGCCATTGTTTTCTAAAGGATAAACCTCCACCGTTTTTTGTACAGCTTCTCTGCGAAGTTTAAAATCCGGATTGCTGCAAAGGTTATTGGTAATGGAGTTTACCAGTTTTTTCTTACCTAGTGTAATGCCACCTTTATCGTGGTAAAACTCTACATCATCGGTAATATATTTTCCAAAACTTACCGTATCACAATTGTTATAGGCTACCCAAAACAGGCTGTCGTAATGTAGAATAGTTTTTGTTAAGCTATCGTATTTTGTTTGCGCCTGCACCGTTTTACTGTTTATAAAAACAAGTAAAAATAAAACAGTAAGGGGTTTGTAAATTTTCATAATAATGAGTTTATGATTAATGGCCTTAATTATATCCAGCTTAAAACACCTATTACCGATCCGGGAATACCAATAAACCTCTCCGTATTATCCGCTTTTTTTATCGGTTGAAAAGTTGTACCCATTTTTGCTGCTTCTTTTTGCATTTTTTCCAGTTCTTTTAACTTGCGTTCTGTTTCCTCCTTTTCTCTTTCTATGGCTTCTTTTTTCTCTTTGGCTTCACGTATTTGTGTTTCAATATTCACGCTCACCGTATCCGTAATAACCGGTTGTGTACGGTTGCCGTCATTATAACGGTACGCACCGCCTTTAATGGGATAACTTTTATAATGGGTCAATTTGTCATCATCTGCTAACTGGCCGTTAGGCTGCATCGTATAATAAACGTTAGAGCGCCACCAGTAATTATCGCTGCGGTCAATCTGGAAGCTGTCGCCATTGCGGGTTCTGCGGGTTTTAATACTTACCGGGCTTAACTTTTGTTTTACCGATTGGTGAAAGCGTATTTTTTTACCGGCAGGCACCTGTATTACTACCACCACTTTCTGGTTTCTGAACTTGCTTTCACTACTAATGGTGATGCCATTGGCCAGATCCAGTACACTGTCATAAGCGGTAGCAGTATAGTGTAATGCTGCTGCACGTTTTTGTGCATCGGCCTCATCATTACCGGCAGCATATTTTTTCAGGCTAACATGGTACTTATCGTCGGGGCTCAATTGGGTTTCAAAACTTACCCAGGCCAGTTGTAAACTGTCCTTACTTAAATCCCAGCCTTCCCATTCGTCGGCAGTAATCCAGCCAAAATTGCCGTTGTAGTTCAATTCTCTTTGCGATACCGTTACGGTCAGGTGGTCTTTTACCGTGGCAGGCAATACAACCGGCTCTTCTACCGATTCGTACTGGCGCAAGTCTTTGGCAAAGCTGGCAATGGTAAACATTAAGGCCACCCAGCCTAAGGTCCATAAACCGCCAAATATCCAACCTAAGTAGTTATTAGCCGATTTTGCATTTATCAGTCTGCGAATAATCCAGGTAATAAAAGCAATAATAGGAACTAAGAAAAACAAAATGATTGTTGCCCAGGTAAGCCATTGTTGTGTGCTACTGGTCCATATAAAATTACTCATAGGCCACCAGGCTAAACCACCAAAAAACAAAGACATAATAGCTACAAATAAACCAAAGGCAATTGAACCAAAAATGATAAAGAAAAAGGCTTTAAACAGTACGGCAAAAGCGTGACCAATACCATTGGTACTGCGGTTAACAGTATTGCTAAACTCGTTACCAAATTCACGTCCTTTTGTTTGACCAAAAGTTTTTGCCTTTTCACCCAACTCCTCGGCTGTTTGAGCAACTTCTTTACTCCATTCTTTTACACGTTGCTTTACATTGCCGTAACCATCCTGTACATTTTGTTTAATGCTGTTAATATCCACCTGCTCTCCACGCATTTCCATTTTCTGGTAAGGCGAGTGGGCTTCTGGCAATACAATCCATAATATAATGTAAGCTAAAAGAAAAGTTCCGCTTAACGAGCCAAAGAAAATATTAGGTATAAGAAACGGACCAAACAAAGCACTTAAAATAACCGGGGCTACAAATATTAAGCGCATTTCCCAGGTTTTACGGTTAAAATAGGCCGCTAAACCACCGGCAACACCGCCAATTACTTTATCCTCCGGGTTACGGTATAAACGTTTGCCGCTAAAGCTGTCTACATTTTTAGCCGGAACAAAAATCCATAGCAAAATGTATATTAAAAAGCCCGATCCCCAGCCACCAAAAGCCAGTATAGCAAAAATGATACGTACAATAGCGGGGTCAACATTCAGGTAAGAAGCCAAACCGCTACACACACCACCAATAAACTTATCGTTTACATCGCGGTAAAACCTTTTAGTTGAAAAACGGCTTTGCTGCTGATAATTGCCCGACGTATTGTTTTGCGATGAACTACCGGTAGCTTGTTTTTCAAACTCCGCCTCCGAATCATCAAAGTCTTCAGGGCGTCCCATGGTATTAATAACTTCCTGCACATACTCATCACTAATATGTGATGCGCCTTTGCGTAGGTGTTCGTTCATTAATTCGGCAATCCGCGATTCAATGTCGTTAATAATTTCGTCGCGGCCTTCTTCGTTGGCAAAATGCCTGCGCAAACTTTCCATGTATTGTTGCAGTAGCTGGTAAGCACTGTCCTCAATAGGTATCACCCTGCCGCTTAAGTTTATATTAATAATTTTTTTCATCCCGGTATATTTTAATTAGTTAGTTGTTGTAGTTGTTTGTTCTGGATTTATCAGTTGTGCTACGCCGGTGGCCAGTTCGGCCCAGGTTTGTTCCAGTTTTTGATAAAACTCTTCGCCCGTTGGCGTAAGCGAAAAATATTTTCGTGGCGGCCCTCCCTTGCTTTCCACCCACTGGTAAGTGAGCATTTCGGCATTTTTCAGGCGGGTTAACAGCGGATAAAGCGTTCCTTCTAAAATTTGTAATCCTGCCGCTTTCATTTCCTCCACAATATCACCGGGATAAGCTTCTCCCCGTTTTATAATGGATAAAATACAAAACTCCAGTATTCCCTTCCGCATCTGGCTCTGTGTATTATCTATATTCATCTGGTGTTCGTTTAAGTGGTAATTAAGTTTATTATCAACCGGTTACAATCATTTTTAAGTTTAATCGAGTGCCGGTTTCTCACATTCACAACACAAACATAGTGATTATTTAGTACTATGCAATACAAAGTACTGTATTTTTTTTAAAAATCTGGGTAAACAGGTTTTTTGTGCGGGCGAATGGTAAAATAGCCGTTATAAGTTAACAGGGGTTATTAAAACAGCTAGATTCCTTTATTTTCAAGTTTCTTCACTATCTAATTATTTGGGGCTATCAGCAGTAGTAACTCCGGTCAGCTACAGTTCCCGCTTTCCGCTACAAGTCCGGCACAGAAGCCAAGCCGCTTCCTCCTCCCCTTTGGGGAGGTCGGGTGGGGCCTCACCGGGCTTTCCACTGCAATCGGGCAGCCCGTCAGCTTTTTTATCACTCGTCCTTCTCTACCGAGGGCTTTATATTCTTCTTTTAAGTGAAATGCAAAAGGAATAGCAGTCTCTCCTCCCTCTTCTATACAACCATCCTTAATTAAAATGAAATGGTATTTATAATACACACTATAGAAAGAAAAAGAATATAAAGTACTTTAGCTATAGCACGATGTTGATTAGTATTACTATAGATGAAGGGCTGCGCTGCTTAGACGTAAATGGGAGCAAAGCGGGCATTGCAGGCGGGCAGCGGACTATTGTTGAGTAGCGTTATACCGATAAAAGCCCCACCATATTAGCGAGTTAAGTTGTAGGTTGTAAATAAAAGTATAAATTACTTTCTGTTGGCAACAGGCTAATAACGAATAATGCCCCTACCAGAGGGGCATTATGGTAAATGCAATTAACGATAATATAAATCACCTATTATTTTAGAACATTGGCGGACGACCACCCATTCCACCGGGACCACCAGGTCCGCCCCATTGGCGTTGAGGTTCTGCAGCACGCCCTTTACCAAAGTTTTTAAGTGTATAAGTAAAGGTTAACATGAAATATTGTTGTAACACCTGGTTCCAGAAGTCAACAATTTCGTTGTTTGCACCAACTGTACGGCTGATACTTTGGTTTTGCTTTAATAAGTCAAATACAGATAATTTTAACTCGGCAGCTTTATTCTTCAGGAATTTTTTACCCACGGCTGCGTTCCATAACCAATAGCTGGTATTAAATCCTTCTGATAAACCAGAATTAGTTTGGTTAACCACATCGTTTTGCAAAAACCATCCGTTTTTAGATAAAAGGTTGACCTGTGCACCTGCATTCTGGTTGGTAGATCGGTTAGTAATAGTCCTGCCCTTGTCACTGCTTTGTGCATTGTTGAATGTTACATTGTATGATAAATTAAAATCAATGTACTCATTAATATTACTGGCCAATACTATACCTCCATTAATACCATAATTATCGGTCATGTTTTTAATATAGTTGTACATACCCGGTATAGTTGAATAAGTAAACCCTGTACTTAAGCTAATATTAGATTTTATGGCATTAATTGGCTGGCTGAAAGTAAAGAATGTACTCAGGTTTTTATAACCATTCATATTCATTGGTTTGGTTAACTGCCCGCTACTACTATCCAGTTTTACACCATTTACAGTCGAGTCGCCGTTTACCGCAATAAACAAGGCATTTGTAATATAGTTTTGTTGTGCATTTAAAAATACATTGGCAAAAAAGCTTTGTCCTTTTTGCGTATTGGTAAATGTGTACCTTGTTGATAAGAAGTGGTTGTATGATTGTTTTAACTCGGGATTACCTACACTAAGGCGTAATGCATTACTATTATTAACCACATCCTGTAACTGGGTAACCGAAGGGAAGTTTGTACTGGCCCTGTAAAATAAACGAAACGAACTTTTTGGGTTCAGCTTTTTTGACCACATTAAGTTAGGTAATACATTAGTAAATGATTGCTTAAAACTGCTAACTGTTGGGTAAATACGTTCACTTTCCAAAGTACTGTATTGAAAATTTGCACCAACAGAAAACTGGTTATCTCTACTCATTCCTAAACGGTATGTTACACCGCCATTGTGGGTGGTAGTAATGTTTTCAAAAGTATTGGAGGCTATTGGTTGAAAAGTTGAGTATTCATTTGTTAGAGGGTCAAAGTCGTAGGTTCTCCTGTCCGCATCATTTTTGCTATATGTTGGTTGATAGCTGATTTGTAACATTCCGTTTTTACCCATTGGCTCATTATAGGAAATATTACCTCCCAATGTATAACCACTGGTGGGGTTATTAATAAACTGGTTTTGTAATGAATCGGCCAATGCTCCACCTTTTAGTGTTCTGTTAAGCATGTTTATATAAGAAGTAGCATCATTTTTATTAAACGCCTGGTTAAAACTAACGGAGTAAGAACGTCTGCGATTATTTTTAAAAGTATGCCTGAACATAATGGTATTACGCAGGTTATAACCATCTCTATCTGTGTTATTGGTTCCTTCCTGGGTGCTTATAAAATTACCATTGTTTATCGTATAGCCATAGGAGTATGAATCGCTGTTGTTGCTTTGAAAATTTAAACTGGGAATAATCATAATGGTGTTAAAGGAGTCAATTTTATACTCCAATCGCATATTAAACCTGTGATTATAATTGCTTGTTCGGGATACAGCACTGTCATATATTAAACGATCCAGCGCATCGGTTTTTGTAGTTGCACTACTACGGCTATCATTATTGGTATTACTTTGGTTAAAGAAGTAGCTACCACTCACATCAATCTTTTTGCCCCATTTGTCACCATAGTTAATACCAATTGCGTTTGTTGTGGCAATACCGGCTTGTTGGCCTACCTGGAAGTTTCCTCCGCCCCCGCCCCAGTTACCGCCACCCATTCCACCGCCGCCACGGCCACCGCCGCCACGACCGCCACCACCTGTGCTGGTAACGCCTAATAAATCCTGGGCTCCAAAGTTTTGCTGGTTTACATTATTAAAATTGCCTACAAACGATAAACGTCTGTTTCCATTAAAAAAGCTAATATTACCACCGGCCGCATATCTTTCGTCGGTACCATAACCCGCATACACACGACCAAACTGGCCATTGTTAATCCCTGATTTTGTAATAATATTTAACGATTTTACCGAGTTGCCATCATCAAAGCCCGAAAGCTGCGCCTGGTCGCTCAAGCGATCAAATACCTGTATTTTATCTACAACACTTGAGGGTAAATTTTTTAATGCGGCCGAAGCATCGTCGCCAAAAAAGTCTTTGCCATCAATAGTTACTTTTCTTACTTGTTCACCGGCTGCAGTTACCGTTCCATCGCGGCCCACAACTACGTTAGGCATTTTTTTAATTAAATCCTCAACAGTTGCGTCGGGGTTTACTTTATACTGGCTGGCATTGTAAATAACCGTATCACCTTTTTGTTGCACCGGTGCTTGTTTACCAACTACTGTTACACCTTCCAGTTCTTTAGTAGCTTTTGGTATAAATAACGTCCCTAATTGTAAAGAAGGTATTGAGTCTGTTAATGCAACTGCTTGTTTATATACATCGTAGCCTATCGAGCTTACCTGTAAAGTATAAGTTCCAACAGGTACTCCCGTAAATGTAAATGTGCCTTCTCCATCAGACAGGGCATTATATTTTACAGTAGTGTCTTTGGTCTGACTAAGTATAAGGTTAGCAGTTTTAAGTGGTGTATTATCGGTTAGATCTAATAATTTACCACTAACAGTCTGTGCACGGCTAGCCATACCAACACACAAAAACAAAACTAAAATGTGAAAATGTTTCATAAAAATTAATAATGTAGGATAAGACGTTGGTTTTTAACTTTCCTTTTACGGCATCTGTTTTTTTATATTAATCAAGAATATGCTTAATCTTATTAACAGGTTAGTAGTATATAAACCAATGAATTATACCCCTTTAATGGTCAATCATCAAATGTTAAGAAATGTATAATAATTCTATTATCTATAATAGGATCAAGGCTTAACATAAGTATATAGTAATGTGAAGCGGTATTATTTGCCTTATTACATGTTCGTTTTATGCTTTAAAAAAAATAATTACAGCGTTTTTGTGCGTGTTGTTTGGTTTAAGTCAGTTATCTTGCACCTCCTTAATAATGTTAGAAAGTATGGAATATTCAAAACTTGTGGCCGTAAGCGGTTTATCCGGTTTGTTTGAGTTGTTAAGCAGCAAAAACGATGGTGCTATTGTACGTTCAATAGAAGATGGCACTACAAAATTTGCCGCTGCCCGGGTGCATCAATTTTCGCATTTGGAAAGTGTAGAAATATATACCGTTGGTGATAATGTTAACCTGGTGGAAGTATTTAAAACTATGGATGCTGCGGGTGCTGCATTACCCGATGCTAAAGACAACGCAGCAGTAAAAAAATATTTTGAGCAAGTTTATCCTGACATGGACTTTGGTCGTGTGTATGCCAGCGATATGAAAAAAATAGTAAAGTGGTTCGAGGTACTTAAACGTAAAAATGTTGAACTTAAAGTATCTGAATTGCCAGAAGAAGAAACTGAAGTAACAGAAGCTGTTGAAGTTGCAGCAGAAGAAAAACCTGCTAAAAAAACGCCTGCTAAGAAAAAAGCAGCCGAAAGTACAGAAGAGGAAGAAAAGCCCAAAGTAAAAGCTACTAAAAAGGCCAAAGACGCTGACGGTGATGAGCCTGCTGAGAAAAAAGCTCCTGCGAAAAAGAAAGCAGCACCTAAAAAGAAAGCTGAGTAGTTTTTGTTTATATAAATTTTTTGTAAGAGTACGGTTTATACCGTACTTTTTTATTTGGATTGATATGGGATTGTTTTCTTACAGTTTGGATTACTTTATTCAAATGGTAGTTGAACAATACCTGAAAGTAAATAGTATTTAACGGTTTATGTGTAACAAAAAGGCCATCTTTGCTGTTTAAATTGTTTTACATTTTATATTTCTCATATGAAAAAACTTGCTACAAAATATATACATGCAGGCGCAGAGCCGGATCCTTCGACAGGTGCTATAATGACGCCTATTTTCCAAACCTCCACCTATGTGCAGGAAGCACCGGGTGTGAACCAGGGTTACGAGTATGCCCGGTCGCAAAACCCTACACGTAAGGCGTTGGAAGATGCGTTGGCCATCATTGAAAATGCAAAATACGGACTGGCATTCAGCAGTGGCGTTGCTGCAACCGATGCAATTATAAAACTATTGGCACCCGGCGATGAAGTAATTGCAGCCAACGATATGTACGGCGGTACGTATCGTTTGTTTACCAAAATATTTGAAAAGTTTGGCATTAAGTTTATTTATGTTGATACAACAGATGTGACCAATGTAAAAAATGCCATTACGAATAAAACAAAACTGGTTTGGTTGGAAACACCTACCAATCCGCTAATGAATATTACCGACATTGCTGCTGTTGCTGCTATTACAAAAGCCGCAAACCTGTGGCTTTGTGTTGATAATACTTTTGCAACACCTTACCTGCAAAACCCTTTAGATTTAGGTGCGGATATTGTGATGCATTCAGCTACAAAATATTTAGGCGGACATAGTGATGTAATACAAGGCGCAATAATGATAAACGATACAAGCCTGCGCGAGCAATTGTATTTTATTCAAAAAAGCAGTGGTGCCGTTCCCGGCCCGTTTGATTGTTTTTTAGTACTGCGCGGTATAAAAACTTTGCACCTGCGTATGCAACAGCACTGTATTAATGGCGAAAAAATTGCACACTGGTTGCGTAAACACCCCAAAGTAAAGGCGGTCTATTGGCCGGGCTTTGAAGACAGCAAAGGCTATTCCGTTGCAAGAGAGCAAATGCGTGGCTTTGGCGGAATGATTAGTTTTGAGTTGCAAAACGATACAACCGAAGAAGTGAAAAGAGTATTGTCATCTACAAAGTTATTTTCGCTGGCAGAAAGTTTGGGGGGCGTAGAGTCGTTAATTAACCACCCGGCTACTATGACACATGCTTCTATTCCCCGTGAAGAAAGAATTAAAAACGGCTTATCCGACGGACTGATTCGCTTAAGTGTTGGTGTAGAAGATGCTGATGATTTAATTGAAGATTTACAGCAAGCCATTGGCTAAGTAAAAAAACTAAAATAAAGAGAGACGCCGGTAAAGCGTCTCTCTTTATTTTATATAGGGTTGTTTTCTTTTGTAAAACAAGCAGCAATAGCCGCTTCGGCTTCCGCCGGTTTTTGTGTGCCAATTAATAATTTACGGTTATCGTTAAAAACAAGCTGTATGCCCTTGTTGCCAAAAATATTATAGGCCTTGCCGGTAAAGCCATACCGTATACCCCAGCCGCCATATTCCGCAATGGGCTTATAACTGCGTACAAAACATTTATTAATATCGGTCCAGACTAAGCGCCTGTATCTAAAATGTACCGGATACAAACGTACATACACTGCATCGGCAGCTATAATAGTTTGCAAACGAAGCAGACAAAATATAATGGTCAGCACTAAACTTAAGGAACTTACAATTATCAGTTCTGCGGTGTCAACGGAGGTAGCGCCAACCGATATATCGAAAAACAATTTGGCTACAAGCGCACTGATAAATAAAATGTTCATACTAATTAACAACAACCAAACCCAAATGGATTTTATGCGTTGTTGTTCGTAAAACACTATATCTGCAGTTAGAGGCGCAGCCATAAAAACTATTTCTTTTTATACACGGGTACGGTGCTGCAAGGCTCACCGTACATAATTGTTTTTGCTACGGGCAATAACAGCCGGGTTATTTCTGCATAAGCATAATCACCCACGGCTTCATCGCCACAACCTTTTATTACTACCCGCTGGTCGGTATAGTCATTCGTATTAATGGCGTTGATATTTTTTAACAACAAGGTTCTTTGTAAAACAGTTGCATCGCCAATTACAATATTAGCCGCAACCGGTTGTAAATACATAACAATAAGCATGTAAGCCCAGTTGGGTATAATAGCATCGGCGGTACAGGTAACTGCAACATTTTTGCTGGCATAAACCGTCCAGTCATGTTGTTTAAGCGCTTCTCTAAAATCTTTTTCTTTTAAAATAAGCTCCATAAACAAAAAACCTTTCAGGTCAAATATTATTGTTTCCTGTTTAGGCAGGTAATCTGCCAGGTCCAATGTTATTAAACCGCTTTGTGCTACTTTATTTACAATTATTTCCGCTGTCATACATTTAAATTTACAACTTTAATGCCGATAAATTTCAGGCTGTTTATTAAGACAATTAAATACATTTTTATTTTGTCGGCTGTAGTAATCCTACTCACCGTCCCTTGTGTCACTCACTTGTGCACCTGTAACTTTACTCAGCATTATGCAAGGTGCACCCCGATTTATCGGTGATACTGCATCAACGCGAAGCATCAATGAGGCTAATCCAATAACTAATATCGAATTAATTCTATTGGCCAATATGCAGTACTCCGCATTTTAATCGGAGTGCAACAATTCTGCTGGGCATTTTGCAGGAGTTCCACCCTTATTTTAAAAAAAACTCATAGGCAATTTTCAAACCGGTAAAACTCTTTTTGTAAAACACCCGTAGGGCTTATTTGTTTAAAAAGAAACAGCCCCGAATTCGGGGCTGTTGTAAGTATTTCGTTATAGTAAGACTTAGAAGAACTTCGCTCTGTTATCTTTAATAGTTGCCGCTTCACGTAAAGATTGTGAAGGTTGCATATACATAGCCTGCTGTTTTGCCTGCTGGTATTTTTGATTTCTTTGGTCAGCAACATTCGCATTTTCTACCGGTGTAGCAGTTACGCCATTAACCTGCACTATATAAACACCTTGTGAGCCGTTAATAGCCTGGTTAATTACTTTATTGGCATTTGCTTTATTAAACGCAGCACCAATTACTTTTTGTTCCATGCCTAATACGCTTGAAGAGGGTCCAGTGAAACGAACACTGTCAGCAACCTCAACTGTTCTACCTAAAGCAGTGGCAGCAGCTTCTAAGGTAGTAATGTTGCCAATTTTAGCTTTAATTAACTCGGCTTTCTTTTCGTTAATTAATAAAGGCTGTACAGATAAACGTGCAGTGGCAGCAGATTGTGTCCCTTCGTTTAAAACCTCAGTTACAATAGCAACAACATAGTTATCGCCAACGCGAGTAGGCTGTAATACATCACCCAAATCAGCTTCGTAAATGGCTTTTACAAACTCACGAGATTGTCCAAGACCCATTACTTCAACACTTGTTGGTGTAATGTTAGTAGCAACACTTTTGTTAATACCTTTTTCTTTAAATAATTTATCAGCGTTTTCGTCAAAGCTTTTTTTGTTGCGGCTGTTAGCAGCAAATTTGGTTGCTTCGTTGCTGGCTGCATTAGTTGTTTCGCTACTCGCCTCAATTGGCTTATACAAATAAGCAACTTTATAACCAGTGCCGCTACCTTTTGCAGAA
Source organism: Chitinophagaceae bacterium UBA4857 (assembly GCA_002399735.1). Taxonomy (GTDB): domain Bacteria; phylum Bacteroidota; class Bacteroidia; order Chitinophagales; family Chitinophagaceae; genus Terrimonas. The sequence goes on along the minus strand of DHEF01000030.1, from coordinate 15,296 downwards.
AGAATTTCAACGTAATGAGAACCGTAAACAGTTTTTACAACGCCTTTGGTTCCAACCGGGTTCGTAAACATAAAGTCGTTAAAAGCAGGGTCCGATTGACCATTTGCCGCTTCATATACACCGCCTGAATTGACACTACCTAAATCGGTAGAAAACTGTTGTAATAATGTATCAAAATTTGAACCTTTTGCTATGGCGTTACGCACACTGTCAGCTAGTTTGTGGGCAGTTTCTGCGTCGCGAATAGGATACGCCTGGCCGGTTTGAGGATCCTGCTGTTGTGTACCTAACAAAATGTGACGTACTTTAACGGTATCAGGTATTGTTCTAACGCCTACCATTTTAGCATAAGCCCAGTTAGGGCCGTCCAGATAAGGACCGTATAATTGTCCAACCGGAGTTTTAAAGATAGAATCTTTATTAGGTATTTGAATGCGTTTACCGCTGATGAAGCCATCATAATAGTTGTTAATACCATGACCGGCTAAAAACTCTTCGTTATCAGTTGTAGCAGCAAACTCAGGTGCTAAAGCCTCAAGCGTCTGCTTTACTGTAGCCGTATCAACACCTGAAGGAATGGCACTAAATGGTACAAAAGCAATACTGCGGCTTGCCGTTTGTTTAAACTGATCTTTGTGTTTGCTGATGTAGTTTTCAATTTCTTTGTCAGTTACTTTAACTGCACTGTCAGGAATGCTGGAATAAGTTTCTCTTACAAAAGAAATATTTGCCAACTGGCTGTTATCGGCATTTTGTTTTTCCAATAACCATTTTGGTGCGTTAGCTGTATTAGCTAATAATGAGTTATATTTTTCACGTAAACGCATTAATTCCAATTGGTCAAGATAGTCGTTAAACTGAGCTTTTTCTTCAGCACTGCCTTCTTTTTTTAACTGGTTAAAACGTTGTTGTGCAATAGCGGCATTATAAACACCGGTAGAGTCGGTGAATGCTTGTTTTAAATCGGCAGGAGGGTTGGTACCAAAAAGAATATCGTTTAATTCTTTTTTGCCAACAGTCATTCCTAATTTTTTGTATTCGGCTTTCATTAAAGCTTCGTCAATTTCCATGCTCCAGGCTTGCTCTACCGCTTGTGCAGTAAGTGCAGCGCCTGTAGGGCCATAACCTTGTTGCTGGCGTTGGATCATTTCTTCGGCCTGTTTAACTCTTAACTGAAAGTCTGTGTACTCCACTTCTTCACCGTTAATTTTACCTACGGTAGTGGATTGGCTATTGAATAACGATCCACCGTTTTCAAACGCTAACATTACAACGAACATAATAAGCGCAACGGCAAGGATAACGGCCATCAATTTCGCATACTTCTCCTGAATCTGCTGGATAACTGACATAATATATATACAAGTTTTTTAAGGATGGCAAAAATAGGGCTTTTGGCAATATGAACAAATTGTGGAAAACCGTTAAAACAAGCTACTGTTGTAGTTTTGCGCCAATTTGGCCCAATATTACTAAAAGTCTGTACCTTAATGATTTAATAAGCTGACAATTAACAAGTTATAAATTGCTTGTACCAGGCCAAACAATGAAATATAATTTACAATACGTTTATTGCCCTTAGTTGTATTTTGCCTAAAATAATATAACGGGCCAAATGCTCAATAGAGTTGTTACAGTTGAAGAGTGCGACGCAAGGAACGATCAATCAAGGGAGGGACGATGATAACCCCAAAATAATTTCTACCCATTAAGACTTAAAAGCCCTTTTAGGATTTGGGGAGCAATGAAGCTGACTAACAAAAAATAATCCCGCTGTTTTGCGGATGATTGGCCAATAATTATTTCTTTTGTTAACAAACACAACCATTAGCCATTAATTGTTGTTACTTTTGCGTAATAAATTGTTTTTTATGTTAAAAACAGGTAATCCCGTGATAAGCATATATACTGAAATGACCCCCAACCCGGAGACAATGAAATTTGTAGCAAACAAATTATTGTATCCCGGCAAAAGCATAGATTTTCCTGATGCAGATACTGCGAAACCATCACCGTTGGCTATTGAGTTGTTTGGCTTTCCGTTTGTAAAGGCGGTGTTTATTGCCAGCAATTTTGTAACCCTTACCCGTACATCGGCCGATACTGAGTGGAGTGATGTCATCCCATCTGTACGCCAGTTTTTAAAAGACTACCTGGAAGAAGGTAAAGTGGTAATTAACGAAGATGAAGTTGTTACTATTAAAAAAGAAAGCAGCAACGAAGTGAGTGCGGATGATGATGATGTAGTAAAAAGAATTAAAGAATTATTGGATAACTATGTACGCCCTGCAGTAGAAATGGACGGTGGCGCTATACAGTTTAAAAGTTATAACGAAGGCGTAGTAAACCTGGCCATGCAAGGTAGCTGTAGCGGTTGCCCCAGCAGCATGATTACTTTAAAAGCCGGTATTGAAGGTATGATGAAACGTATGATACCGGAAGTACAGGAAGTAGTTGCCGAGGCGGAATAATTACAACTTATTCTATTTAACAAAAGCGACCTTAACGGGTCGCTTTTTTATTGGTGCCGTTATTGTATTTTTGCTATACATGGCAGTTACTATTTACGCAAAAAACTTAAGGAAGCAGTACGGCAGTCGTACGGTGGTAAATAATGTTTCCTTTGATGTAAAACAAGGAGAAATTGTTGGTTTGCTGGGGCCCAATGGTGCCGGTAAAACCACTTCGTTTTATCAGGTGGTGGGTTTAGTAAAGCCCGATGAAGGACATGTATTTTTAGATGATGTAGATATTACCGCCTTACCCATGTACAAACGTGCCCAAATGGGTATAGGTTACCTGCCGCAGGAAGCATCTATTTTTCGTAAATTAAGTGTAGAGGACAATATTATGGCGGTACTGGAAATGACAAAACTTAACAAACAGCAGCGTATAGAAAAACTGGAGTCGTTGTTGGATGAGTTTAGGCTGCAACATGTACGTAAAAGCAATGGTGACGTATTGAGTGGCGGCGAACGCCGCCGTACCGAAATTGCCCGGGCCTTGGCCGTAAGTCCTAATTTTATTTTACTGGACGAGCCTTTTGCCGGTATTGACCCTATTGCCGTAGAAGATATTCAGGCCATTGTTGCCCGCCTGAAATACAAAAACATTGGCATATTAATTACTGACCATAACGTAACGGAAACCCTATCTATCTGCGACCGGGCCTACCTGCTGATTGAAGGAAAAATTTTCCGTGAGGGTATAGCCGAAGACCTGGCAGTGGATGAGCAGGTGAAAAAGTTATACCTGGGTCGTAATTTTGAATTAAAACGTAAGGACTACTTAATTGAGGAGGCAAGGAAAAGTGCACAGGGTTATGTAGCACCCGCAACCGAAGAAATTGAAACACCGGAGGGCCCTGAATAATTTTATCAACAGCAGCTTTTTACCATTAACTTTATCTGTATCCATTTTTAATTTTTTTGCAAAGGTGAACTGGTATCATTTTTATAAATGAATAATGTTGCCTTGAGCAATTTGTAAATTATAAGTAACATACATGAGTTTGTTGAGTCCTGCCATATCATCTATTGCACGTATGCGCCTGTGGCGTATTGAAGCCTGGAAAAATAATCCGGTTGATGCCCAGCGTGAGGTTTTACAAGATATTGTTACATCGGCCCAATACACCGAGATTGGACGTAAATACAGGTTCTCCAAACTGTTTTCTATTAAGGAGTTTAAAGAAGCCGTACCCATTCATGAGTACGATGACCTTAAACCATATATTGAACGCACTATGCGTGGCGAGCAGAATTTGTTGTGGAACTCACCCGTAAGTTGGTTTGCTAAAAGCAGCGGTACCAGCAGTGATAAAAGTAAGTTTATACCACTGAGCGATGAAAGCCTGCAAGACTGCCATTACAAAGGTGCCAAGGATGTTTTAACCATGTACTACCAGTATAATGCGGATAGTAATTTATTAACGGGCAAAGGTTTAATACTTGGCGGCAGCCATAGCATTAACCCCATGAATGAGGAAGCACAGTTTGGCGACTTAAGTGCGGTGCTTTTACAAAACTCTCCGTTTTGGGCACATTGGTTACGCACCCCCGACTTAAACATTGCTTTAATGGACGAGTGGGAAAGCAAAATAGAGCGCCTGGCGGAAACCACCATTAAAGAAAACGTAACATCTATATCGGCCGTACCTACCTGGACCATTGTTTTATTTAAACGTATTTTAGAAATTACCGGCAAACAAAACATGGGCGAAGTATGGCCCAATCTGGAACTGTATATGCATGGTGGAGTGTCTTTTACGCCTTACCGGGAACAATTTAAAAAGCTAATTGGTAAGGATATTAATTACCTGGAAATGTACAATGCCAGCGAAGGTTTTTTTGCCGCGCAGGAAAATCCGGGTGATGACGGCATGTTGTTATTTACCGACCACGGCATTTTTATGGAGTTTATGCCGGTTAGCGAGTATGGCAACGACAATCCGCAAACCGTTGGACTAAACGAAGTAGAAGTTGGTAAAAATTATGCATTGGTTATAAGCACCAATGGCGGCCTGTGGCGTTATATGCTGGGCGATACGGTACAGTTTACCTCCGTAAGGCCTTACCGCATTATTGTTTCCGGCCGATTAAAACACTATATCAACGCATTTGGCGAAGAAGTAATTGTTGACAATACCGATAAAGCCATTGCCGAAGCCTGCCACCAAACCGGACTGGCCGTAAACGATTATACCGCCGCACCGGTTTATTTTTCCGATAATAGCAACGGTGCACATGAATGGATTATTGAGTTTGAAAATATTCCCGAAGATTTAACGGCATTTAATAACAGCCTTGACACTGCACTAAAAAACATTAACAGCGACTACGAAGCCAAGCGCCACAAGGGCATTGCTTTAAGCCAGCCTGTTATACACGCTGTACCCAAAGGTACTTTTAACGAATGGCTTAAACGCAAAGGCAAGCTGGGCGGCCAGCATAAAGTGCCACGCCTGAGCAACGACAGAAAGTATGTGGAAACCCTGCTGGAACTTTGTAAAGAATTAAATATTACAGTTTAATTTTTTGTTACCGGTTTCTAACCCCGGGTGGGGCTTGTGCTTGGGTTGGGGGCTGCGGAGCTACCAGCTTTGTCTGTTGCGTCGCACATTTGTGCTTTCTGTTCGCTCTCGGCTTGTTGTGGCTGAACTATTTTGGCAGATGTATAAAACTATAAAAACAAATCACATTTTAATTTTTTTTGCTTTTTCCGGCGAATTATTCCACTTGTGGAAAAGAGTATAACAGTTGCGTTTTTTGTATGCATTTTATACTTTGTTCCATTGGCTTATTTTGTGCATTGCCCGCTGCTAATATACCGGCTGAATAACCGGTTTGTAAACAAATGCCCATTACACGGGCACTGGCAATAGCATCATCCGTTGCGGATATACAACGGCCTCCAATAAACAGGTTATTAATATGTGCAGACTGTAAACAACCCACCGGAATTTGGTAGTAACTGTCTTTAGCAAAATACTGCATGGCTACCCGCTTGTTCTGTTGCCATATTTCTATAGGCCAGGAGCCGTTGGCTATGGCATCCTCAAAATGTTTGCCTTCTAAAATATCGCTGCTTTGTAATATATATTTACCGGTAGTACGTACGCCGGTGCGAATGCCTATTTCATCTGCAATATGTTCCAGTAAAATGTGTTGACAAGCGTTTACATGTGTACGCAGAAAGTCAACCATCTCGGTTATAAAACGTAATGCTGTTTGCTGTAATAATTGCAGGTTGCCCGCCCTTAAGGTTACAGGTATAGGAACACCCACTTTAAAAGAAGCAATGCCATTATGCAAGGAGCCAGGAATTAAATATATACGATCGAAATAATCGGGCAGGGTTTTATTATAAATAGCGCTGCTGATAGCTTTTAAAATAATAAAAGCCAATCTTGTTTCATTTGTTTCTTTTATGCCGGATAAAGTAAAAACCTGCGCAGCGGCCTGATAGTTATCACTTTCAATTAAGGGTAGCGATAGAAATTTTGCCACAAGACTTTCACCCGAACAATCAACAGCTGATTTAGTATGATAATGTAATAAACTATCCGCAGTTTGTATATGCACCTGTGTAATTAAATTATCCTGCTGCAGCACCTCAACAACTGTTGACCATTGTAAAACGGTTACACCAGCCTGCTGCAGCAATTGGCTGCATAATATTTTAAAATGTGCTACCTGATAAGGCAGGTACGCTAAATGATATTCGTTAATTAATGGTTTTGTTTGTGAGCTGGCTTGCAGTTGTTGAGCAAATGATTGGGCAAATCCGTTTACAATAAAATCGGGCTCGTTGGCATGATTGTATTTATATAATCCGCAAATGGTACCAACTTCTGCTGCAGTGGCTTTACCGCCCAGGTATGGTGCTTTTTCAACCAGTACAACATTGCTACCATCTTTAGCTGCAGCAACAGCTGCTGCTACACCGGCAATGCCGCCACCTATAATTACTACGTCAGTATGTTTAACAATCGGGGTCATGATGGTTTGTGCTTATTAAAACTGACTGCTGCTGTATTATTTGCAAAATGTTTATGCAGGTGTGGTCAACAGTTTTTTTAATTCTTCTTCAATAAATGTTATTTCAAATGTATCTATAATATCGGGAGAATAAGCAATATTAATATTTAAGGCGTTGTTGAATTTTAAAAAAGAAAATGTTAAGCCGGGTGGAAACGTAGGAGATGGATAAATCGTAAGTCCTGTGACCATATAACCCATAAAGTTGCTATGGTTATTAAAGCCTTCGCCTGTAGCAGAATAAACAAAACTGGTAAAAGTTCCTTCACCGGTTTTATTTACCAGTTTATAGTAAAGCCCGACTGGGATATGGCGCATCATGTTTAGGAGATGGCTGTATTGTTGCGGCCGTTTATTTTTTATTTGTTCCATCATTTGGTCGGACAAACTACTAACCGTTAGTTTTACTGTTTGTAATACCTTTTGCGGCATACGATAAAAAAAGAATGCTACGGTATTGGAAACAATGGGGCCGATAGACCCACGCAAACGACCATCATATGGTACCGGCAGCCATAATGTGCCTTGTGTATTGCGACGTTTTTGTATGTTATTTACCGTATGGCTACAACAAGCAATATAAAATAAATTGGGGCCTAAGCGGGCACCATGGTTAATAGCGTGCTGGTGTATCTGCTGCGTTTCGGCTTCGTTAAAATAAATAATTTTTGTTTTAAATGGTGCTTTAGCCTGACTGCGTGCAGATGCTACGGAAGCTAAGGGCGCTTTGGAAGACTGCTCGATAAAACTTTTTACTTTATACATATTGCGTATATGCGCCAACATACCCAAGGGTTTTTCTTTTGCCGGAAAAAGAGTGCTGATATCAGCATTAAAATTACCGGCGGCTACTTCATTAAGATGGCTGATAAGCATGCCAATACCACGGCCATCAATTAGTATATGATTCCAGGATATAACAATGACTGAACTGTTGTCCGGGTATTCAATAATATCACATTCAATAAACCTTTCGCCTTCAATGGGTATATCTCTTTGTAAAACTGTTTCAGGTAATTGATTAGGCACGGAGTGTTGGTGCGTTTGAATAACGATACCATTACCCTTGTTTTGATACAACCAATACGGGCGGCCAAATATAGCACCGGGTTTTAGTTGTATGTTACACAACCAGTGAATAACGGGTGATTCTGCAAATACTTCTTTTAGCTGCGTATGATTAAGGACATCATTTGTATTAAACACAATGCGCATAACATTACCGCCGGACTGATATTTTTTTGCATGTTTATCTAACACCAAATGAAAACAATCGGAGCCGGTTAAATAGACTTTTTGAGGCAGGTTATATGAAGACGGATTCAAGCAGTATTAGTTTGTATAAATTATAGCCGCAAATTTATTGCAATATAGGACTTGATGTGTTATCGGGTGAGGGATAATAGAAGTTTAAAAGTTCAAGGTTTAACGTTTAAAGTTGTCGTGATAGTACTGAGTTTTTTTCTATATACTAAATACTTTATACTACATACTAATTTTTATGTTACCAGCTTCAGTTCCCTGATTGGGCTTTTGTTGCGATCCAATAGGATCGGGATTTAATTTATTTCC
>DHEF01000030.1:0-7071 GCA_002399735.1 Chitinophagaceae bacterium UBA4857 | reverse complement strand
GAATTAAATACTCACTCTTGTGCTGCATATCGCTAATCAACATCGTGTTATTCTTCGCAAAACAGTAGGAAAAATAAAAATATAGGCTAACCAGCTTTCAGCTTTATGCGTTTAGCCTTCTGCGGCTTTCATCCTATCCTTTCAACTGCAGCACCAATGCCGACAATGATTGCAGCGTTTTAAAATTTTCGGGTAACATATGTTCATCCGGTATGGCTACACCAAACTGCCTTTCTATAAATAAAATTACCTCAACAGTGGAAAAGGAGTCCAGGCCTGCATCCTGCAGATTTGATGTTTCAGTAATAACAATATGTGGTGCCAGTACATTTTGCTGAATGAACTGCTGAATATGTGTAATAACTTCTTGCTGAGTCATGGTTAAGTTTTTCTTTTCATTTTGTTTACAGTAACAGCAATGGCAACGGTAATAGCAAAAAATGCCAGTAGTTTACCTGCAGCCGGAAGTACGGATGACAACCCGTCGTTGCGTAAAAATAAATTATAGTACCCTTCCAGCGCCCAGTTAAGCGGCGAGATTTCGCTGATGCTGCGCATAGTTTTTGACATAACATATGTTGGTACCCAAATTCCACCCAAGGCCGATAATAATAAAACTGACAGAGAACCTAAAATGGCGCCCTGCTGCTCGGTATTGGCCAATGTGCCTACCAACACGCCATAACCGGTGGCGGCTAATGAAGTGGCTAATGTTAGTACCAGTATGCCCGAAAAACTATCGCCCATTACAAGCGGTGGTAAACCAAACAAGGGTAAAATGTATAGGCCTACGCATAACATTAACAGAAACTGTATCAGGCCTACAATTACGTACACTACCACTTTACCTTGCATAAACAAAAGATAGGAAGTCGGCATGGTATGTAAGCGAAAAATACTGCCTTCGGATTTTTCCTTCATAATGCTGCCACATAAGGGAATGGCTATAAAAAACATGGCGAAGATGGTCCAGGCCGGTACATTATGCTGTACGGCATTGGGAATAATTTCGCTGTTGTTTTTAGAGGCGTATTGCTCCGTATATTTAAAAATTTGCGAACGGTTAAAAGTGTTGCTGGGTTTGCTGCCACCATCGGGTATTACTTCGGCAATTTGCTCGGAAAAAGTTTCGAACATTATTTTTGTTTTTACCTCCGAAATAAATTCCCGCAATGCACTGGTGATAGATGAGATGAATGATTTTTTGGTGACCGGATCTATGAGAATAATAATTTCTATAGAATCTTTTATGTTATTTAATTTAAGTGCTGCTTCTGTGGGGTTAATAGATTCATCTATTAACTGCGTTACATTTTCTCTGATAGCAGCCGTGGCTTTTTCGGGAATAACAATGCCTAATAAAAATTTTCCATCGGCAACGGCTTGTTTAGCTGTTACTAATGTGGCAGGTTTTCCATCAATAGAATCGTAGTACTTGCACAGTTCGTTATTGCGCAGGCCAAACTCTACCATATCGCCCAACGAATCTTTATCGTTATTTACAAATACAATAGGAATACTGCTTTCGTTAATGCTGCGGAAGGCGGCATCTTGTATTATAGTCATTACAAAAATGAGTACCATGGGCATAAGGAAAAGTATAGACAGTCCAATTTTGTCTCTAAGCAAAATGATTGCTTCCTTTTTTATAATGGCGTTCAGTTTGGTAAACATTAATCCCTTAATTTTCTTTTAGTAAGGTGTAAAAAAACATCTTCCAGGTTTTTGCTGCCGGGGTAAGTATTTATTAAAGCTTTGGGTTCATCCTCGGCCAAAATTTTCCCCTGATCAATAATAGAAACACGGGTGCAAAAATGCTCCGCTTCTTCCATGTGGTGCGAAGTGTATATAATAGTAGTGCCTTCGGTGTTTAGTTCTTTTAGGCGCTCAATAATAACGGTTCGGCTTTGTACGTCTACACCAACGGTGGGTTCATCTAAAAACAACACTTTGGGACTATGTAAAATGCCGGTAATTAAATTAATGCGTCTTTTCATACCGCCGGAGTACTCGGTTACTTTGTGGTTGGCTTTAGCAGTAAGGCCTAATTTTTCCAGCCAGACGTCTACTTTTACATCCAACTCTTTGCCTTTTAAGCCGTACATGTGTCCGAAAAACTGAAGATTTTCTCGTCCGGTTAAAGTGGGGTATAAAGCAATATCTTGTGGTACTACACCAATTATTTGTTTAACAGCATTGCTGTTTTGTTGCAGGTTATAACCGTTAATAGTAATGCTGCCACTGCTTGGCGGAAACAAACCACATAACATGGAGATGGTAGTAGTTTTTCCTGCTCCATTGGGGCCTAAGAGGCCGAATATTTCATTTTGCTTTACAGCCAACGAAATACACCTTACCGAAGGTTCGGCGGCGGTTTTAAACTGTTTGGTTAAATGGTCAACTATAATAATAGGCTGATTGCTCATATAAAGCGGCAAAATACAAATGGATTGCGAGAAAGGCGAGAGTAAGCAGGATTTAATTTTTATTTATGGGCAGCGGAGCCTTTGCCATTGTTACTTGTGTACTCTTAAAACATAGGAGTTTTATTGATCTTTTCTGTAATTTCAAAAGACCAAACACCAACTACTAACCATGGCTTATACTCAAATTACTTTATCATATTGTATTTCGCACCAAGTACAGCGAAAAAACAATTAACCTTGAAAATGCATCGCATTTATACCAATACATTTGGGGTGTTATTAAAAACAGAAAATGCATACTCTATTGTATTAACGGAATGGAAGATCATATTCACATTCTATCCGACTTGCACCCCTCTGTTGCTTTAGCCGATTTTATTAAGGATATAAAAGTGGCTTCATCATTATGGATGAAACAAAGCGGTCTATTTCCTCATTTCAGAGGGTGGGCTATTAAGTACTGTGCTTTAACCTACTCCTACAAACAAAAGCATATAATTGTTAATTACATAAAGCGACAAAGAGAACACCACAAAAAAGAAACTTTTAAAGCAGAAGTAGGACGATTGTTAGCCGAAAACCATATAGAAAAGGAAGAAAAGTGGTTTTGGCAGGATGAGTGATGGGGAACGCTTGCAGCGTCGCTTAACCATGAGTAAAAACTCATGGTTAAGCGACGTCAAGGCCATACAGCCTTACACGACTAACTCCGTAGATACTGTATTAGCATAATGTTAGGAGTATTTTAATATACGGCGAACTCGCTTGTTTTATAGGCGATGGGGAACGCTTGCAGCGTTTGGCTACCATGAGTAGAAACTCATGGTTAGGAGAAAGTCAAGGCCATGCGGCCTTACACTACTAACTCCGTAGGAGTTAAATTTACTTAACCTTGAGCGCAGCCATGGTACACAGCACCAGCACATAGGAGTCTGAGCGCAGCTCATGCTACACACCGCTAACGCCTAAAACTATATAAACCCCATCGTATCATACTTTCTGCCCAGTATCGCCACATCATCAGCCGCTAACCACTTATTCAAAATAGTAGCATATACATTTTTAAAATCAACCGAATGTTTTAAATCACCATCCTGTAGGTTACTTAAATCGGACATGGCATTAATAAGGCCTTTTTGTTGTAAACCACCACTGACAAAAAACATATTGTTAGCAGTGCCATGGTCGGTACCGTTGCTGGCATTTTGTGCCACACGGCGTCCGAACTCCGAAAAACTAAATAACAACACATCATTAAAACGGTTATTTGCTTTCAGGTCGTTGGTAAATGCCAGTACTGCATCATTCATGTCTTTAAACAAACGGCTTTGTCTATCATCCTGACCCACATGTGTATCAAAACTACCCAGCGATACATAATACACTTTTGTATTTATTTCTGAAAAAATTAAAGAAGCAATTGTTTTTAAATTATTACCCAAGTCAGTTTTAGGGTAAGCTGCGCTGGTTGGGTGCAGCTTGCTTTGTTTAAAAATATAATCCGCCGATGATAAAGTTTGCGCCATCGTTTTATACAAATAATCAACCGGCTGTTCATGCTCGTGTTGATGGTGTTGTTTCATCACCTCTTTAAAAAACTTTTCATTCGATGTACCATACAACCTGCGTGGATCTTTTACCGCAATACCGTTATTACCTTTGCCTTTTAATGCAAGGCTTAACACATCATCAATTTCAATAGCCTGTGTTGGTTTGTCGCAACCATTACATTGCGCATCTAAATAACGGCCCACCCAACCTTGGTGCCAGTATTCATCACTTTTGCTGGCACTATGCCATATATCCATACTTCTAAAATGCGACCTGTCCGGGTTAGCATAACCCACATTATTCATAATGCCCAGGTTACCTTCGTCGTACAATGTTTTAAAGCCCGTTAATGTGGGATGCAAGCCCACTTCATCGGTAAGTTGTAATGCTTTTTCTTTGGCTATTCCTAGTTGAGGCCGCAGTTTATAATACACATCATTACGAATAGGAATGACCGTATTTAAACCGTCGTTACCGCCGCTTAATTGTAATACCACTACCACTTTATTGCCCGGCGGCACGGTGTACGCCCCTTCAAACGCTTTTAAAAAACGTGGCAATAATAGCGATGCCGTAGCCAATGATCCTGTTTGTATAAATGTTCTGCGTTTTATAAGCATGATAAAGTATTTAGATATTAGTATAAAGTATCCAGATATTTGTATAGAGATGATAGCATCTGGGTACAAACTTTTATTATGTCGTCAGCAGCATTGCTACTATCATCGTCTGTTGCGTCGCACTCTTGTACAGTAGTAATGCTATTGAGCTTTATGTAAGCCTCTTACATTTTTGTGAAACCTTCATTGCCAAATTTTCAAATTGTCAAATTGGCAAATTGCTTTAAGCTTTTAGCTTTCTGCTTTAAGCCTTACTCAGCACAACTGGTACTCCGGCGTACTCATAATTTGTATAGTAGCCGACTTTATGAATGCTTCTCTACTACTATCATCAATATATTTTTCAAGCGTAGTGTTATTAATATTACCGGACGTTTGTAACAGGTGTTGGGCAATAGTAGTTAACAGTTCTTCTCGCTTAATTTTTTTTAATTGTTTATAATGTTCATCCCAACTCATGCTGGCGTTAATAGCTTTCGTGCCTAAGTTTTTTTTAGGTTTTGCAGGGACCTTCATTCCCATCATCTGGTCATCATCATCTTTAGGCGTAACATTTAATTCATCAGCATCGGTAAACAATTGCGGTACACGCAGGCGCATCATTAAGGTACTGCTATCAATCCATGTTTTGCCACCGGGCCAGCCGGCTACATTGGGCGGATAAAAAAGTAACTGTCCTAAAATACGCTGAATAGTTAATAAGGCGGTATCGTCTTCCAGTTGCATGGGTATCATACGTTGTATGCCTGCTAATAGTTCAATGGGCGATTTAATAAGCGTGCCCATATTTTTTTGATCATAGAATGTTGTACCGGTAAAGATGTCTTTTAACAAAGCGCCGATGTCGTATTTACTTTTAAAAAAATTATCCGCCAGCCGTTGTGTTTCCTTTGCATCAATAGTACCGTTAACCAGAAAGCGATATATTTTTTGCGTAATGTATAAGGCCGTTTGTTTTTGTTCCAATAAAATATTCAATACATCATAGCCGTTAAAATTACCGCTTTGGCCAAGGATTGTTTTTTCGCCGGTATCGTGCTGGGTTTTTCTAAATACAAATTCTCCCTGTGGTGTACCGCTCCAACCTGTAAAAGCACGGGCCGCTTCTTTAATATCTTTTTCTGTGTAGTTACCACGGCCCATGGTAAATAGTTCCATTACTTCACGTGCAAAATTTTCGTTGGGGCGGCCTTTACGGTTTTGCTGGTTGTTTAAAAAAGTAAGCATGGCTGGCGATTGGGAAACGGCTTTTAACAAGTCGCCAAAATTGCCCAAGGCATTATCGCGTATAATATGTAATAATTGCTGCTGGTAAAAAGCGTTGGTACTGCGGCAGGCAAAATGACCATGCCAGAATAAGGCCATTTTTTCTTTTAATTGTTGTTCGCTGTTTATCATTTCGCCCATCCACAAGGCGTTTAATTTTTTAATGGCATCAGTTTGTAAACGCTGTATTTCTCTTCTTTCTTCAGCTGTTCTGTCGGCAGCACGTTTGCCAATATTTTCTGCATATAAATCGTCTAGGGCTTTATCTGTGCCTTGCAAATAATTTGTTTTTTTAGCCGATAGACTGGCCATCTTTTTATAAAACTGCTGCGGTGTAAATTTGCTTAAATCGTCCAGCTGTTCTACAGCCGGCCCAAAACCAGCCCTCCATAAAAGATGTTTGTTTTGCAATAAATCCTTATCGGCCATAATAATATTTTTATGATTGACTGAATAAAAAACAAACAGTTTAATACCCGTGAACAGATATTAAAAACTTAACATTGGCCGACTTGCAATTGATGATAATGGATACGGCTTATGTATATGCAAAAAAACAGCCACCTTTTAGAGGCGGCTATTTTTTAACGATTATTAAAACATTATTTTTTTGCTTTGGAATGTACGTAGGCGGAAATCTGCTGAATTTCAGTTTCGTCCAACTTGGCCTTTTTAACCATGGATGCCAGTACGGGTCTCAACTCTTCGTAAGTTGCTTTTGAGTAATCTTTTTCACGGTGGCATTTTACACACTTGGTTGTTGACAATACCTGACCTGCTGAAATGCTGGCATTATCAGTTTTTACACGTTTTTCGGCCGGAATTAATGTTTCCGTAGCCGATGGTGACGCTTTGGGTGTACAGGCAACAACAAATGTTACCGATGCTATTAGGAATAAGGCTATTTTTTTCATAATTGATGATTTGTGATACAATTTATATTTTTTATGTGACAAAACAATGACAATCTAATTTGATGCCAAAAAGGCCGAAAGCAGAAAGCTTAATGCAGAAAGCAGGAGGCATAAGGTGAGGGGTGTAAGCAGTAGGATTGAGGTAAGAAAGGCACATTTGAATTGGAGTGATATAATACAGTAGTATGAACCATATTATTAATTAACCGCTGGCGTAAGCGGGTGAGGGATAGCAGCGGAAAGCCCGGTGAAGCCCCACCCGACCTCCCCAAAGAGACTGTTTAAATTTGTGGA
>DHEF01000011.1 GCA_002399735.1 Chitinophagaceae bacterium UBA4857 | reverse complement strand
CTTATCCGGACAACAATGATTTGAAAATTAGATAATGAGATAATTGAGACAAAAAAAGGCACTGTATTATTTTATTTACAGTGCCTTTATAATAATTAGATAGTTTAAATTCTTATCCTAAATCCATTGCTTTTTTATCAATCTCTTCTTCTTGTTTATGTTCTTCCTGTAATTTTTTTAATTTTTTACCATAGCTTAATTTGGTAATTAATACAAATAATACCGGCACCACAAATATGGCTAGTGTTGTTGCGGATATCATACCACCAAATACTGTCCAACCAATAGTTTTACGGCTTTCGGCTGCAGCGCCATTGGCAAAT
Source organism: Chitinophagaceae bacterium UBA4857 (assembly GCA_002399735.1). Classification (GTDB taxonomy): domain Bacteria; phylum Bacteroidota; class Bacteroidia; order Chitinophagales; family Chitinophagaceae; genus Terrimonas. The sequence goes on along the minus strand of DHEF01000011.1, from coordinate 40,873 downwards.
GCTAAGGGTAATACACCCAATATAAATGCAAGCGATGTCATTACAATTGGACGTAAACGTAACCTAACCGCTTGTAATGTTGCATGCACCACATCAATACCTTTATCTACCCTTTCCTTGGCAAACTCCACAATCAGGATGGCGTTTTTAGCGGCCAGACCAATTAGCGTAATTAAACCAATTTGCGCATAAATATTATTGGTTAAGGCCGGTATAAATGTAAGCGTAAGGATAGAACCCAACGCACCAATTGGTACGGCAAATAATACAGAGAAAGGAACACTCCAACTTTCGTATAATGCAGCCAGGAACAGAAATACAAATACAATAGAAATTAAGAACACGGTTGTTTGCTGATCACCTGCCAATATTTCCTCACGGCTCATGCCACTAAACTCGTATCCATAACCTGCAGGTAATTTTGCAGCTTCTTCCTGTAAAGCCTGAATGGCTTGTCCGCTACTGAAACCATCTTTTGGTGTACCGTTAATTTCAATGTTACGGTAAATATTAAAATGCGATAACACACCCGGCGCTTCAATCACCTTGGTAGTTATAAGTGAACCCAACGGCACCATATTGCCCTGGCTGTTGCGTACATAAAATTTCTGAATGCCTTCCAACGAACTACGATAACTACTATCAGCCTGCGACATTACACGAAAGTTACGGCCGTACAAGTTAAAGTCGTTTACATAGCTACTACCTAAAAAGTTTGATAATGTTGTATATACTTCCGCCACCGATACACCTAATTTTTTAGCCTGCTCTCTGTTTACATCTACCTTATAACTTGGTGTACGTGCACTAAAGAAAGTATAGGCCATTCCAATTTCGGGACGTTGGTTTAACCTGCCGATAAACTCACGGGCTACACCTTCAAACTGCGCTGCATTATCGGTACTACCACGTTGCTGTAACTGAAAGGTGAAACCTGCGGCTGCACCCAAACCGGGAATTGCCGGTGGCGCAATTACCACAATACGGGCTTCTTTAATATCGGCAGTAGCAGCACGTATTTTATTAATTACATCCTGCGCATGCTGGCCTTTTCCTTTACGTTTATCCCATGGTTGTAAGTTTACAAACATAGTACCTGCATTGGATTTATTAGAGAAGGTTACAATATTTAAACCGGCTAAACCACCCACTACCCTTGTCTCCGGAATTTTAGCGACACGTTCTATTAATGTTTTTAATAACTCCACGCTACGAGTGGTTGAAGCAGCTTCCTGCATTTCGTAGGTTACCATTACACGGCCCTCATCTTCCAAAGGAATAAAGCCCGTTGGTTTATTTTTAAATAAAAAGAATAAACCAACTACCAATACCACCATCATCACCAATACATATGGTGTAGCTCTTATCCATTTACCTACACCTTTTGTATAACCCATGGTAAGTTTTCCAAACCATTTATTAAACCATGCAAAAAACTTATCCAATACATTTTTTTTAGCACCGGCATCTTTAGTTGGTTTTAACATAAGTACACACAAAGCCGGTGTTAAGGACAGTGCCACAAATGCCGAGATTAATACCGATACGGCAATGGTAATGGCAAACTGTTGATAGAGCCGTCCGACTATACCCGGGATAAAACCTACCGGAATAAATACCGCTGCAAGAATTAAGGCAATGGCAATTACCGGTGCCGAAATTTCTTTCATGGCTTTAATCGTTGCATTCTTAGGCGTCATTTTTTCGTGGTCAATATTATGTTGTACCGCTTCCACCACTACAATTGCATCATCTACCACAATACCAATGGCCAACACAAACGCAAATAAGGTAAGTGTGTTAATGGTAAAACCTAAAGGGCCAAAAAATATAAACGTACCAATTAACGATACGGGGATGGCTAATATGGGAATTAACGTTGCACGCCAGTTTTGTAGAAACAAAAATACTACCAATACCACTAACACCAACGCCTCTACCAGAGTGTGCATTACTTCATTAATTGAAGCTTTTACCACTGATACGGTTTCGTTAGGTATAGAAAAATCAATATCGGGCGGGAAAGTCGGACGCATTTCTTCCAAAGCCTTCATCAGGTTTTCGTAGGTATCCATGGCATTAGCACCCGGTGCCTGGTATATCAGCATAAATGCTGCTTCACGTACGCCATTTGTACCCATGGCAAATGCATTAATACCATAGTCAAACTTACCCAATTGTAAACGGGCAATATCTTTCAGGTAAACAATGCTACCATCAGCAGGTCGTGTACGAACGATAATGTTTTCAAAATCTTCCTGTTTATTTAAACGGCTATTGGTAAGCACACTGTACTCAAAAGTTTGTACACCCGGTTGCGGGTTACCACCCACCGTACCACCTGCTACCTGTAAGTTTTGCTCTTGTAAAGCAGCATTTACTTCGGCAGGTGTAATACCCATTGCAGCCATTTTTTCAGGATTCAACCACACACGCATACTAAAATCATCGGCACGTGTCATTACATCACCCACTCCTTTTACACGCATTACAGCATCTTTCACATACAGGTTAACATAGTTACCAATAAATGTTGCGTCCTTACTACCGTTAGGCGAATAAAATGCCAACACCGCCATAATACTCGGGTTACGTTTACGGGTGGTTAAGCCCAAACGTTTTACGGCGTCAGGCAATGTAGGCTCGGCCACACTAGCCCTGTTTTGTACATCCAGTGTAGCAATATCAATATTAGTTCCTACTTCAAAATTTAAGGTAATACTGCTTTGTCCGCTGCTGGTGCTGTTACTGGTCATGTAAGTCATGCCCGGCGTACCATTCACCTGCGTTTCAATAGCAGTAGTCGTTGTCTGTTCTACCGTTTCGGCATCGGCACCGGTAAAGTTACCACTAATGGATACCGTGGGTGGTGTAATCTCCGGGTACTGTGCAATAGGTAAATTCATCAATGAAATAAGACCTACCAATACCAGCACTATCGATACCACCATTGCCGTTACCGGCCGTTTTATAAAAGTTTCTGCAATCATGTTTTTGTTGCTACTTATTAATTATATACAATTGCTTTAACATTGTTAAAGCTTTTTATTTATTCAGCTGCATTGCTACTATGCCCCCAGCCCCTAAAGGGGAGTTTGGTTGCGTCGCACTCTTGTACTTCCTGTCCATTATTCAGCAGAAGAAAGTCAGCAAGTCCGGAAGTCCGAAAGACGGGAAGTCGGATAGTCTAAAAAAACGTTTTCGTCAATTGTCCATTGTCACTTGGCAATTTAGCTCTCTCCTATCAACCATTAACAATGAACTATCAACCATCAACTACTTCTTCACCGTAGTATCTGCCACTGCATTTACAACAGCGCCTTCACGTAAAGTTTGTACACCTTGTACCACAATTTTTTCTCCGGCTTGTAACCCTTCTTTCACAATTATATTAGCACCCACTGCACGACCTAAAACCAGTTTACGTTGCGACACTTTACTACTATCACCCAACACATACGCAAAATAAGTTCCCAATTGTTCTACTACTGCTTTATGTGGTATAGTAACTGACTGTTCTTTATTATTGCTTAATACTCTTACTGTAGTACTCATGCCTGGTTTCAACACACTTTTTTCGTTAGGAAAACTCAAACGTGTTTTAATGGTTCCGGTTTGTGCATCTACTGCACGATCAATAGCACTTACGCTACCATAAAATGGATAAACATCTTCTCCGAAAGCAATAGAAAAAGTAGAATCTTTTTTACCACCTGCAGTTTGCAATTGAGAAAAACGGAATATCTCACTTTGATCTACTGCAAAATCAATGGCAACAGGATTATCACTTGATACAGTATTTAAAATTGTTTGTCCGGCTACAACTGATGTACCTATACGTACCTGCGAAATACCAATGGTACCACTAAATGGTGCATAAATAGTAGCAAAGCCAACGTTGGCTCTTACTGCATTGGCGGCAGCTTTTGCAGCATCCACCTGTTTTTTTGCAGCTTCATAAGCCGATTCAGCATAATCAACCTGTTGTTTAGCTATCGCCTCTTGTTTATCCAATTGGCGGTAACGTTCTACATCACGTTGTGCTTTTAGCATATTGGTTTCCTGTACCTGCACATTAGCCAAAGCCTGTTGATAGTTGGCAGTATATAACTGCTGATCGATTGAATATAATTTTTGTCCTTTCACTACCTTTTGACCATCTTTAAAATGTATGCTAGTAATATAACCTGTTACCTGCGGACGTAATTCGGTTTGGTTTAAAGCCACTACTGTACCCGGGTATTCATCATAATAAGCAGCATCACTTGCCTGTACTTCAATAACCGTTACAGGTGTAGGTGGTGGCGGACCTTGTTGTTGATTTTTTTTCTCGCCGCAGGCAGTTAATAACAAAACTGTTGCGGATGCCAATAAAGAATATTTCATTGTTGTTTGCATATATAAATTCGTCTTAAACGTTAGTAATGTTTTAATAAGTTATTGTACCTAAGGCTTTTTCTACATCTACCTTACTAGCCAATAGCAGGTATAAAGCATTAAAGTAATTAATTTGCGAACTGCGTAAATCGGTTTCGGCAGTTACCACATCCAGATAAGTTTTAATGCCCTCACGGTATTGCAGGTTTAACACATCATATACTTCCTGTGCCAGTTCCACATTATCTTTTAAAGCTAAATAAGTATTGTAGTTACTTTTATAAGAAGCAATAGCGGATGCATATTGTGTGTTAACCGTATTTCTTACATTCTCTAAATCGTAATTGGTTTTTGCCAGTTGCCACTCGGCAGCTTTAATACCTTGCTTACGTTTACCACCCTGAAATATGGACCAGCTTAGGTTTAACCCAACGTATGAATTGGGGAAAGATTGATTATACAGTTTAGCCAGATCATTATTTAAAAACTGGCGAATGTATGCACCGTTTGCGGTTGCCGTAGGTAGGTAGGACCATTTCTGGTAACGCAAATTTGCTTCCTGTAAATTCTTTTGTGTATTTAATAACTGGTATTCTATCCTGCGTGTATAATCCGGTAATGATAAAGTATCCAATTGTGCTTGTTGCTCTAATGTCGTACTATCGTACACCACATTAATTTTTTCTGCAACAGGATAGTTCATTAAAGCTTTAAGATATTCGGTTTTTGCAATCAGCAATTCCTGGTTACTTTTTCTGCTGGCGATAGCATTGTTTAATAAAATAGTCGCACGTTTAAAATCCGTTTTATCCACTATACCTGCATCATAACGAGCGGTGGCGTCTTTTAAACTGCGTTGCAAACGGATAATATTTTCGTCGCTTACTTTTATTTGTTGCTCTGTAGCTATAATATCGTAGAATGCTTTTGATACATTTACCGCTACATCTATTTTATTACTGGTGGTTGTCTGCTGTGCCTGTGTACGTACTTCTGTACGGGTACGCTGGGCCAGTAATAAATCGCGGTTAAAAATGTTTTGTGTTGCTAACAACTGTAAAGCCGATGTATTTTCTACCCCCAATTGTATAGGGTTACCACCAATAATATTGGTAGGTACATCAAAACTATGTTGAAAAGTGTAACCAAAATTTACCTGCGGATACCAATCGGCCAAGCGGCTTTTAATATTGGCTTCGGTAATTTTTTCGTCAGCAATTGCTTTTTTAATGATTGCCTGCCTTTCTATAGCATAACGAATCACATTTTCAAGTGTTGCGTTTTGTAAAATACTATCGCTGGTTTGTTGTGCGTTAGCGCTAGTTGTGGCTAACAAAACCAATATACCTAATACAGCCATAGGGCTGCCTTTTCGGAAAAATATCATCTTCATATATATGTTTATCAAAAATCCTGGACTAAAGTGTAATCACAATATTTGCAGTAGTATTACTGGAAATACAGGCTGGCAAGTAAAGGTTGAAATCGGTTGACTTTATAAATGTCAGTACAACAAGGAAATACATGAATTGTTGTAACAAGTTGCAAAGATAGGAATATGATAGACAACTAAGTTTACTATATGTGAAAAAAATATGAAAACTTGATGGCAGGCAAGAGGAGGGAATTATGAATTAAGATTGTAGATGTAAGATTGGATAACTCACAATTCACAATTCACTATTGACTATTCACTGACTTTCGGTTTCCGTACTTTCGACTTATCTCTGCTGATTAGCAGACGGAACGATGTAGTGAGTGACACAACGGATGCTGATTAGTATTACTACTGTTGACAAACAATTAAAATAAAATATAAAAAAACAGCCCCGACGACTAGATCAGGGCTGCTTTAAAAATCCACCGAAATTCTTTTATTACCTATACAAACAGATGTATGGAACAAAAGAAGCTGCTATGTTTAGCCTAAGTACGCTTTTAAGGCGCTACTATAACGGGCTTTTTGTAAACGTTTAATGGCACGTTCTTTAATCTGACGGATACGTTCTTTTGTCAAATCATACTTTTGGCCAATTTGCTCAATAGTTACACCTTGTTCGCCATCTAAACCAAAATAGGCATTCACAATTTCGGCTTCGCGGGGCGATAAAGATTTTAAAACACGACGTATTTCGTTTCGTAATGAATCTTTCATTACATCATCATCGGTATCGTCGCTTCCTTCCAGTAAATCACCCATGGCTACGTCTTCGGCTTCGTGTACCGGAGCATCTAAAGAGGTGTGACGGGTATTACTTTGGAAAATATTGTTGATTTCAGTTTCGCTCATTTCTAACAGCTCCGCTAACTCTTCAGTTGATGGCTCACGTTCATGCTCCTGTTCAAAAGCCATATAAGCTTTATTAGCTTTATTGTAAGTACCAATTTTGTTTTGTGGTAAACGTACCAAACGACCTTGCTCTGCTAAAGCCTGCAAAATGGACTGACGAATCCACCAAACAGCGTAAGAAATGAATTTAAACCCTTTGGTTTCATCAAAACGTTGAGCTGCTTTTATTAAACCCAGGTTTCCTTCATTAATCAAATCACTTAAAGAAAGACCCTGATGCTGGTATTGTTTTGCTACCGATACAACGAAACGTAAGTTTGCCTGTACCAGTTTGTCTAAAGCACGTTGATCACCCATTTTAATACGTTGAGCCAACGTAGTTTCTTCTTCTGGGGTAATCATCGAGATTTTAGAAATTTCCTGCAAATATTTTTCTACTGCTTGAGAATCTCTGTTTGTAATCTGGGTTGCAATTTTTAACTGCCGCATATTATAATAATGTCTGTTTTATTTTATAAAACGAAAAAAGAAACCGATTTGTTTGCAGGATATTGGTAAAGGTCGGTTAAATTTATCACAAGGTTAACTAATAGCAAAGGTACAACGCAAAAGCCAAATCTCATAGCCTTTGTTAATAATTTGGCGCAAAATAAGGCCCAGTTTCGCCCATGTATTTGGGGAAACTGTTGACAGTAGCCGTTTACAGGCTGGTATAAATAAAATTTTGGTTGTTTATAATATGCTTTTTTTACGCCTTAAAATGTGTATTACTTATTTACAACAACTTTTGAACGGTGTTTTTTATGCAGCCAAAACCACAATACCAAACCCGCTAAAAACATTAAAGTTGATATTAACTCGGCCTGCGTTGGGTGAAAACCAAGGAAATTCATCTTGGTGTTAACCCGTATTTTTTCTATAAAAAAACGTTCCAGGCCATTAAACATTAAGTACAAGGCAAATAAAGCACCGGGCACTTTTATTTTTTTACGCAAACTCCATAAAACGCCAAAAAGTATAAGTGATGCTATGATTTCGTAAAATGGTGTAGGAAAGGCAGGAACCGGCAAATGGTTACAATACTTACCCGTACAATTAGATAATGCTACACCTGTTTCGTTTACGTTATGCGGATAGTTATAAGCAAACATCCAATCGGGCAAAAAGCTTAAAAAGCCGGGTTTGGCAAAAAATGCATGCTCAGTACCGGTATGACTAAAAAACTGGGTATTAGCTTGCAATGCCTGGTTAAAGGTTTCTACCGTACCACCGGCTATTAAATTACCTGCCGTATCGGTAGTATAAGCAGCATTATAAATACCCCAATCACCATCGCCGGATACCTGGCAACCAATACGACCTAAACCATAAGCCAACATCATTGTTGGAGCAGCCGCATCGTTTAAATGCCAGAAACCAATTTTATGTTTACGTGCATACCACCAAATGGCCAATGCAGCACATATTAAACCGCCATAAAATGTTAAACCGCTAACGGAGAAAAAAGAGGACGGGTCTTTAACAAAAGTGTCCCAGTTTTCAAATGTGTCAAACAATTTAGCGCCTAATAAACCAAATACTAAAGCCAGAATAACTATTTCCCCTACCCTGTCATGCGGCCAAACACGCACCATTCTTTTTTCGGGTTTGGGTAATTTTTGTTTATTTTTTTCGTACCATTTTAAAAAGCCAAACAGTAAGGCCAGCGCAATACCACCGGGCCAACTGCCAATACCGGAAAAAATATATTGCTGCGGATCTTCGGTTACCGAGCTGTTTAATAAAAACAGACCCAGAATTTTATAACCAAATAAAAAACCAAAGAAGGCATTCATTAAAATTTCGAAAATAGTAGCAGGCTGTCCAACCATAATGCTCATTTCGGTTGGCGCTAACAAACCTTCGCTGCCTTTTCGTCTAAGCTCCTTAGCCAATACCATGGCCGATAATATAAAAGCTATTGCTACAAAAAAACCAAAGGAATTAACTATGCTTAAAAACTTCCACTCAACACCAAAAAAATCCTTAAATACGTAATAAAGATTTGGATACATGTATTATATATATTATGTAAGACAGCGAAAATACAGCAAAGCACGCAAATAATGATGTTTCAGTTTTAAGGCGGTCAGGTTTTTATAGGGGCTGTCAGCAGCAGTAATAAGCATCAACTGCAGTTCCGGCTGCTACGGGCTTCGCTATCGCTCCGGTGCTACGCACTAAACCCTTTGCATCCGGCAGCCTTTCATGAGCGAATAAAAATCAACTATATTGTATACATCATTTTAAAAGCACCCATTCACTAACCATCAGCTTATGAATTTTGAGGATCAAATAATTGCATAATCAACACAGGAATTAATTAACATTTATACGCACCCTGATGATTACCAGCCTGCGTTTTTAAAATTGGCAAAATCCGAACTAATTAAAAGAGGTGTAGCAATGCAGGAATATGATAAACAACAGGAACAAAACTTACAAGCACAGATAACCCAACTTAAAAAAGAAAAAAGCGGCGATGAAATTTTTATTGTCGTTGGTTTTATTGCCGCATTTTTAGGCGGTTTATTAGGTATAATAATGGGCTATACTTATAGTCAATCAACAAAATCAGGCCCGTCTAAAAAAAAATATTATGTATATGAATAAACCTACCAGAGATAAAGGCCGCATTATGATGATTGTAGGCTTCTTTATGACAATATTTTCACTTATATGGAATTTTTCATGATTACTTGTTCATTGCCTTACCATTTTCCTTTTCAAAGGATCTGAATATTAAACGCAGGTTTTGATCGTAAGTAATGTATTTATACAACCAATGGTTAAATACAAAGAACCTGTTTTTAACACCCAGTATCATCATTAGATGCAGGCTCATCCATATTATCCAGGCAAACCAACCTTTAAAATGTAATTTAGGTTTAGGTACATCTACCACTGCTTTGTTACGGCCAACAGTAGCCATAGAACCTTTATCAAAATATTCAAATTGTTCTAACTGAGTAATGCCTTTACTTTCCTTAATAAAGTTTTTTGCAAGCATACCGGCATTTTGCATGGCAACTGGTGCTACCTGCGGATGACCATTAGGAAATTTTGGCGTAGGCATATGTGCCAGATCGCCAATGGCATAAATATTTTCACTACCATTTACTTTACAAAAACGGTCAACACTAATACGGTTTCCGCGTACAATTAATTCCGCATCAATACCGGCAGGAACATTGCCTTTAATACCGGCGGCCCAAATAACCGTAGCAGCCGGAATGGTTTCACCATTGCTTAACTCCACATTTTTACCATCGTAGTTTTTAACAACGGTATTGGTCTTTACCGTTACACCCATTTTGGTTAAGTATTGCTGCGATTGATGTGACGATTTTTCGCTCATGGCTGCTAATGTTTTTGGCGAGCCTTCCAGCAAATAAATATTCATGTTATCAAAATCCAACTCCGGATAATCTTTAGGTAAAATGTATTTTTTCATTTCCGCCAAAGCACCCGATACTTCTACACCGGTAGGGCCGCCCCCTACTACAACAATATTCATTTTGCGTTGTAAGTCTTCGCCGGTACTGCCAATAGCAGCTTCTAAGTTTTCCAGTATTTTATGGCGCAACTGTATGGCTTCTACACTCGATTTCATAGGGAAAGCATGTTCGGCCAATTGTTGGTTGCCAAAAAAGTTGGTATCTGCTCCTGTGGCCAGCACCAGTTTATCGTAAGTAATTTCTTCTGTACCGGTTATAATTTTATTCTCCCCAGCCTTAATTTCTTTCAGTTCGGCTAAACGTAAACGTACATTTTTACTTTTCTGAAAAACCTTGCGTAGCGGGAACGATATATTACTGGCATCTAACCCTGCCGTAGCCACCTGATAAAACAAGGGTTGAAACTGGTGATAGTTTACCTTGTCAATTAACAATACTTCAATTCCTTTTTTATTATTCAGCTTACGAGCCAGTTTAAGGCCACCAAAACCGCCACCGACAATTACAATTTTCATAAACGATGAATTTGACTACAAATTTACAATATTTTCAATAATTTTTGAAAATATTAAAAGAACAAAAATACAACAAATTAAACACTGATTTGTTATCTTTTGGTAAAAGAAATACGATTACAAACGCTTATAATGATAACAATATCTTTTATTGCCCATCTGTTTACCGCTATTTAGTTAGTCAAATACTGCGCCATTATTATTACAGTAAATGAAGTAAATTATTAAATAAGTATGTAAAGATTATTAAGAATATTAAACTCCTCTAGCATTATAAAGCATCAAGAATGCTATTGCTTATACTTGTACAAAAAATATAGCCTCAACGTAGGAAACTTACACAATGCCCAATAGAGTTGTTGCAGTACAAGTGAGTGACACAACAGGCGATGCTAGTAGCACAACAGCCGGTTACAAAAACTACATATCAAAACTTTCAAAACCTTTGTTTAATGTAATGTTTTGCGCATTGATAAAAGCGTTAACCTCATTAACAAACGAAAAGTTTTTAATAGTGTTGGCCACTTTATTTATATCATCTGCAAAAATTCTGTCCTCTTTGGCAAAACCTACAAAGCGGCGGATATAATCATGTGCAAATTCCAGTATAGCCGAGCTTTTAAGCGGTCTTCTGAATTCAATTGCCTGACAGGCACTCAATAATTCGATGGCTAAAATAAACTCCAGATTATCTATTACCTGATTAAGTTTTCGTCCGCTGATGCTGCCCATACTTACATGATCCTCCTGTCCTAAAGAAGTTGGAATACTATCGGCACTGGCCGGGAAACACAAGGTTTTATTTTCGGTAACCAATGCAGCAGTTGTGTACTGCGGAATCATAAATCCGCTGTTAAGTCCTACATCATTCATTAACAACATTGGCAAGCCCCATTTACCTTCCAGCAATAAATAACAACGCCTGTCGGATATATTACCTAACTCAGCCGCAGCAATGCAGGCATAATCCAAAGGCAGCGCCAATGGTTGTCCGTGAAAATTACCACCGCTGATAGTATCATCGGCCGATAAAATAACAGGATTATCCGTTACCGAATTCAATTCAATTTCTGTGAGTTCTTTTAAATGCAACCAGGCATTTCTGCTGGCACCATGTACCTGCGGCATACAACGTAAACTGTATGGATCCTGCACCCTACCACAATCAATATGGCTTTGCATAATATCCGAATTATTTAACAACATACGTAAACGTTGTGCCACCAAACTATTACCGGCAAATGGTCGCAGCTGATGTAATCTTTCATCAAAAGGAGCCCCGGTACCGGTTAAGGATTCCAATGTCATTGCTCCAATTATATCGGCCGCGTTTAAACAGTTATGTAAACGCTGAACCGCTTTTACCGCAAAGGATAAAATAAATTGTGTCCCGTTTATTAATGCCAAGCCTTCCTTGGGTCCTAGTGGAATGGCTGTAATATTTTCTTGTTTAAATACCTGTGCCGTAGCTACACGGTTGCCTTTATAAAAACATTCGCCCAAACCAATTAAGGGTAAAAACAAATGTGACAATGGTGCCAGATCACCCGATGCCCCTACACTACCCTTTTCCGGTACAACAGGTATTACTTCATTATCAATATGCCAGGCAATACGTTGCAATGTGGTTAATCGTACACCGCTATACCCTTTTGCCAAAGCATGTGCTTTTGTTATCAACATAATTTTTGCTACTTGCTCCGGAATAGCATTGCCCACACCTACACTATGGCTTTGTAAAATTTTATATTGTAGTGTAGCCGTATCCTCTGCCGAAATAGGTTTATTGGCCAAAATACCAAAACCTGTATTTACGCCATACACGGTACGTCCGCTATTCACAATATCTTTAACGGCTTGCTCCGATGCATTAATTTGTTCAATAGCCTGTTTATTAAACACTGCTTTTAATTGCCCGCTGGCAATGGCAATTGTTTTTTGCACCGTTAATTCATCAATTCCGTAATTAAAAACTGAAGCATTCGTTGTTGTCATACGCCAAAAATAAAATTTGCGCTCAACATTTTGCTTATAAAATTAATTTTCGGCTTAAACACTACGTTTAATTTTATGTTACCGGTTTATAAGCCCGATTGGGGTTTGTGCTTGGGTTCGGGGCTGTGTTGTTACTATTATTTTCTGTCGCACTCTTCAACGACTGTAATTCTACTGGGCATTTGGCTAAAAGGTCATTCTTGGGGAAATATTGTTTGTGTTAAAAAAGCTAACACATGCTAACATACAACGGGCTATGCTTACATTTGCACAACTTTTTTAAAAACAGTCATTTCTTATGATGGAGCTTTTTGACTTTATAATGCACATTGATGTACACCTGGAAGAATTTCTGGCTGCCTATGGCCTTTGGGTGTATGCTATACTTTTTGCCATAATATTTGTAGAAACCGGTGTAGTAGTAATGCCTTTTTTACCCGGCGACTCTTTATTATTTGCAACCGGCATGTTAGCCGCAAAATTCCCGGAATCCTTAAACGTTTGGATTGTTCTGGTTTTATTACTAATTGCTGCCATTGCAGGCGATGCGCTTAATTATTCCATTGGCCGATACTTTGGTATGCGGGTAACACGGATTAAAATTTTTGGTAAAAGTTTTATTAAACCCGAGCATATTGAAAAAACACATACTTTTTATGAAAAGTACGGTCCCACTACTATTATTATTGCCCGTTTTGTACCTATTGTACGTACCCTTGCTCCTTTTGTAGGTGGTGTTGGTAAAATGAAATACAGTACTTTTTTAACTTATAATGTTATTGGTGCGTTTTTATGGGTGGTAAGTTTAACCCTAGCCGGTTATTACCTTGGCCGAATGGAAATTGTAAAAGACAACTTTGGTAAAGTGGTATTAATTATAATTGGTCTTTCGCTTTTACCAATTATACTACCGGTATTAAAACACTGGATTAACAAAAGAAAACAGAAAAAAGCCGATGAAGAGAAGCCAACTATTGAACAATAATTTAGCTTTACAACATAGTTATACAATAATAAAAGGGGCAAATGCCCCTTTTATTATTGTATGTTTAACCGCTTTATTTCGATTGTTCTGTTTCTCTGTTCATCTCTTCCATATCTACCGGTCTTTCAGTATCGCCCAGTAAATGTGCAGCAAAATAATCGCAGCCTTTCCAGAAGAAATACTCTGTCATAGGACCAAACCCATGGCGCTGACCCGGAAGTACCACCAACTCAAAACGTTTGTTTGCCTTAATTAAAGCATTAGCCATGCGAATGGTATTGGCAGGGTGTACATTGTTATCAATATCACCGGTACTAAGCATTAAATGACCTTTAAGGTTTTTAGCCAAAGTAGGGTTACGTTCAATATTGTATACAAAACTGGTATCGCCTTTATCACTTACTTTTTCCAATACACCGTGGTGTTTCTCACTCCACCAACGATTGTAAATATTATTTTCGTGGTTACCTGCACTACTTACCGCTACTTTAAAAAAGTCTGGATAAACCAACATAGCTGCTGTACTCATAAAACCACCACCGCTATGACCATGAATACCTACTCTATTTACATCAATAAACTTATGGCGGTAACCTAATTGCTCAATAGCTGCTTTTTTATCAGCCAAACCATAATCACGCAGGTTACCATAACCAAAGTTGTGGTACCATTTGCTGCGGCTTGGGTGCCCACCACGGTTACCAACAGTAATTACAATAAACCCTAATTGCGCCAAACGATCAATACGATCCATGCCTTTACCAAAAGCTTTGTTTACCGCTTCTGTTTGCGGGCCCGGATAAACGTATTCGATAATGGGATAAGATTTTGTACTGTCAAAATCAAATGGCTTATACATTACACCATATAAGTCGGTAATACCGTCATCGGCTTTTACTACAAATGGCTCAGGAAATTTATAACCGGCTTCAAACAAACCGCTCATATCCGTTTTCTCTAATGCCAAAACAACTTTACCGCTGTTATCCATTAATACCGATTCAGGCGCTGTATTTACTCTTGAAAAGGTATTTACAAAATAACGGCTGTTATCATCCATGCTTACGCCATGGTCAAAATTGCCTTTGTTTAATAATTGTAAGCCGCTTCCGTCAAAGTTTACACGATATAAGTGTAAGTAATAAGGGTCTTCTCCATCTTCACGTCCATTAGCAGTAAAATACAATACCCTGTTTTTTTCGTCAATGCTTTCAATATCTTCGCAATGGAAAGCACCGCTGGTAATTTGGTTTTTGAGTTTACCTTTTTCATCATACAGGTAAAAATGAGCCCAACCGTCGGCTTCACTCCACTGAATTAGTTCTTTACCACCGTTCACTAACCCGACACGACGACTCTCCACATAGGTGTTTAGTCTTTCTTCAATTAATGTAACGGCTGTATCTGTTTTAACATCCACTACACAAAGGTCAATACGTTTTAAATCGCGGCTGGTACGGCTAATATAAAATTTATCATTAGTACCATGCCAGTACGATGCACGAAACTCGTCGTCTCTTTCTTTCTGTAATGGCGGTCTGCTCCATACACTTACTTCCTGATCTTTAAAAGCATTTACTTTTAGTTTTTTACTCTTTTTAGTAGCAAAATCAAATAAATATAATTCACGGATGGGTGCTTCTTTTTCACCGGGCATCTGGTATTTGTAAGTTTCTAATGTAGGTCGTGGTTCAGATATATTGTTTAATACCCAAAGATCTTTCACCTGGCGACTATCAGTACGACTTAACACAAAGTATTTACCATCAGGAGACCATTGTACAAAAGTACGCTTACGCTTATTTTTGTTTTTTTCTTTGTCCACGTTATTCTCTCCGCCACCACCACCATAGCTGTAATCTTCTTCGCCATCGGTAGTTATCTGGTGTTCAACAATAGTACTGTCATCGTCTTTAATTTGTGCCTTTACATAATTGGCACTATCCATCCAGAAAAGGTTATTATTTTTCGCAAACAGTATCGTTTTTCTGTCGGGAGAAAAAGAAGCCCACATGGTTCTGTCTTTTGGTTTCTCGTAATCTTTTAATTCCGTTAATACACCTGAATTAAGATTGTACTCAAAATAAAAAACTTTCTTCTCTGTGCCGCCTGCTGCCGGGGAGCCGGTGGCACCTGTCCTGCCGCCACCACGACCAGCACGGCCTGCTGTCGTTGTTGCTGAATCTTTTTTAGCAGCCGTATCTTTTTTCACCACATCCTGTGTGCTTTTTATTTCAAAACTGATGGTGTTTTCGTCTTTTACAAACTTCAGATTTTGAATAGGCAAGTGTTGCGCATCAAATGGGTCACGCACAATCCTGGTAATTTCTGCTGCCAGTTTAGCGTTGTCAAAAAGCGGTTTCTTTACTCTACGGGCTGCATCAACTATGTACCATAGTTTGCCCTGTCTTGTTTCGTACACGTACCAAAACCGATCGCTGTTTTTAAGCCAGTGTGGATCAACACCTGTACTAAACAACATCTTATTTACTTTGGTAGGAGAAAAGCGGGCTGCCAATGCATAATTAGCCTTAACCGGTGGGGTGTTTTGTGCCTGGCTTGTAAGCGAGAGTAGCACAAATCCCGATAATAAAATTTTTCTCATGAATAGTTTGAATATTGTGAATTAGAGGAAAACCTAAATATAATAAGGTTTCATCACAGTATGACGCCATTTAAATAAAAAACATCCGCCCGGCACTATACATTTTTACCGCTAAATTTTATGGGGTGTCCCCTTGTAAAAAACAACACGGAATAGGGCAACTACGTTGGTAACCTTCGGGATAAAGCAACATTAAGTTGCTTCATCACTCGCCTATGTTGTATCTTTTGCCACACGCTGCCATTGGCCGATGCTGCGCAAAAGGATGCCGCTTCCATCCCTCACCCACAGATCGAAAAGTCTGCAACAACATTCAAACCATGTCTAGAAACTTTTTTTGAAACATACCCGTTGGAGGGTATTGTATTATTTAATAAACAAGCTTAATCTTGTTACATAAAAAACCGCCACAATATGAACCGTAGAAACTTTTTACAAAAAGGAAGTATGGCTTTAGCCACCATTGCAGCTTTACCAATTGCTGTTCGTAGCAGTACCAGCCAAAACTATCCCAGCACTTATGCCCTTAGAAATACTACCGAAAAAGATAAAACAGTAAGCTATATTTTTAAACTAATACATAAAGGCATTACCGACTTTGCCTTAGCAACCCCAAAAGATAAATTATTAGAAATACAGGTTATTACCATTTTAGACAAAACAAGCGGCGCAACCAAAACGGTAAACCTGTTTTACGACATAACGAAGGCTGAGAAAACAAATGTGAATAACGGCACTTATAAAGTGGAGGTAAAACTTAACGAAAAGGTTTCCGGCGACAGTAAACCAAGCGGTAGCCTTAATAAAACAATGACACTGGAGTGCATTACTTTTTCTTTAATCAATATTTTGAAAAAAGACGGCACACCGCAACTCACCTTTAAATATGAGAGTGTAGCTACTACCTCACCTAGCAGCAGTAGCGATGATGATGCTTGTTTCTTAACAACAGCCTGTGTTTTTCATAAAGGCAAGGCTGATGATTGTGACGAACTGCAAACCTTACGCTGGCTTAGAAATAATTATATAGCCAATACTGCTGAGGGCAAACAGTTACTAAAAACATATAAAACAGAAGGGCCAAGAATGTTGAAAACAATGAAAGACTTTGAAAACCGGCCGGAGATATTAGACTATATACATGATAAATTAGTACAACCTTCGGTAGCAATGATTAAACAAGGACAACATAAGGAAGCTACAGATTATTATACTGCATTTGTAAAACAAATGATGTTACAATATTTATAAACACCATAACCATCTGCCTTATCTAAAAACAAAAAGCCTGAGAAAACTCAGGCTTTTTATGCGTAATAATGTACTTATAATTTTATATCAGTTCCTTTACCTTGGCTATTACAGCATCTACTTCTTCTATTGTATTGTGTTTACAAAATGAAAAACGTACTGCAACTCTATCAGGACTGGTATTAATAGCTTGTATAACATGCGACCCCTGGTTTGCGCCACTACTGCAGGCACTACCACCGGAAACACATATGCCGTTCATATCTAGGTTAAACAATAACATTTCAGACATTTCCGTTTTTGGGAAGGATACATTTAACACCGTGTACAAACAACTACCATTCTGATCGCCATTAAATGATACGTCCGGAACATGCGCTTGTAATTGTTCCCTCATGTATTTTTTGACGGCTATAATGCCAGCACTATCTGTTTCGTAGTTGGCCATTGCATTTTCTAAGGCTTTAGCAAAACCTACTATGCCATATAAGTTTTCGGTACCGGCACGCATATTTCTTTCTTGTCCGCCACCAAAAATAAACGGTTTAATTTTTACATCTTTATTAATGTATAAAATACCTACGCCTTTTGGCCCGTGAAATTTATGCCCCGCACCGGAAATAAAATGTACATGTAATTTACTTAAATCAATTGGGTAATGCCCTACCGTTTGCACACAATCCGAATGAAAAATAGCATGATACTTTTCGCACAACTCACCAACAGCTTTTATGGGTAATAAATTACCAATTTCGTTATTGGCATGCATTAAGGACACCAAACATCGTTCTTTTGCATTGGCTAATTGTTGTTCTAAATCTTCTAAATCAACATGACCATCAGCTTTTAATTTTACCGTGCTGCTGGTTACCAAACCGGCATGGGTATAATGTTCTACCGTATGTAAAACCGCATGATGTTCGATGGGCGAACTGATAATATGTTTGCACCCTAAATCACGGATAGCAGAAAGAATAGCGGTATTATTACTTTCGGTACCACCGCTGGTAAAAAATATTTCGCTGGGGTGAGCTTGTAACAGGGCTGCTACCGACTTACGTGCTTTTTCAATAGCCAGTTTTGTTTCGCGGCCATAGGAGTAAATAGACGACGGATTACCAAACTGAGTAGTCATGTAAGGCATCATGGCATCTAACACATCCTGATCTAAAGCCGTAGTTGCAGCATTATCAAAGTAAATCCTGTTCATTCTCAAGTATTTCTAATAATAAGTTTAGATAAAAGCGCTGCAAAGTTAACTATTCCGCTAAACATCGAAAAATGGAAATTGGGTTGAGGGAAGTTAATGGTTCATAGTTAATAGTTCATAGGAGAGAACTAAATTGACAAGTGACAATTGACAATTGACAAAAACAGCCATTCCGACTCTCCGTCTTCACGTCTTCCCGTCTTTTCAGACTTTCCGACTTACGGACTTTCCCTGCTGATTAGCGAACAGAAAGTACAAGTGTGCGACGCAACGGAAGCTGATAGTAGCACAAAAGTTGGGTACATAATAAAAAACACCAGTCAGAAAAATTTTTAAAAAAAGTTTTGGAATAATATTTTAGGATTTGTTGAAGAAGTTAAAAAACCATGTAAACCAATACAGTAGCCAATTTCAGGAAAAGCCACTTAATGGCTGAAACAGTTGTCAAATCTGGATATATTGATGCCAAAACGGCCGTTGTTTTGACAAAATGGAAAAAAATTTGGTATTCTTGATTAACTTGCCAACTTCCAAAACGGAAGTGGTATATATAATAAAGGAGTAAATATGGCGAAAAACCTGTTAATAGTAGAGAGCCCGGCGAAAGCAAAAACAATTGAAAAAATACTTGGAAAAGACTTTCAGGTAAAGAGTTGTTTTGGGCATATACGTGATTTAGAGAAGGCGGGAATGGGTATTGATATTGAAAAAAACTTTGAACCTCGATACATTATATCTGACGATAAAGAAAAGGTAGTTAAGGAATTAAAATCACTAGCATCAAAATCAGAAGAAGTATGGTTAGCAACGGATGAGGACCGTGAAGGTGAGGCCATTAGCTGGCATTTATGTGAGGTGTTGGGTTTAAATCCATCTACCACCAAACGAATAGTTTTTCACGAGATTACAAAACCGGCTATTGAAAACGCGGTAAAAAATCCTCGTTTGTTAGACATGAATTTGGTGAATGCACAACAGGCCCGTCGTGTATTGGACCGCATTGTGGGTTTTGAATTGAGCCCGGTATTATGGCGCAAAATGAGTATGCGTAATAACCTGAGTGCAGGTCGTGTACAAAGTGTTGCCGTACGTTTAATAGCAGAAAGAGAACGTGAGATAAATGCGTTTACTGCGCAAAGCAGTTTTAAAATTGATGCTTTTTTTACCGCCAATGATGCCGGCGGAAAAAATATAACTTTTAAAGCCGAAGGTGCTAAGTACGATCAGGTTGCCGATGCGCAAAAGTTTTTAGAAAGCTGTGTCGGCGCTGATTATACAGTAAAAGATATTCAGGTAAAACCCGGTAAACGTACGCCTGCACCACCTTTTACCACATCAACATTACAACAGGAAGCGTCCCGAAAATTAGGTTATGGTGTGGCCCGTACCATGCAAATTGCACAGCGTTTGTATGAGAATGGTCATATAACTTATATGCGTACCGATAGTGTGAATTTAAGTGATACAGCCCTTGGCGATATTACCCGCACGGTGAAAGGTATGTATGGTGAGGAGTATCATCAATTTCGCCGTTATAAAAATAAAAACCAGGGAGCACAGGAAGCGCATGAGGCCATCCGCCCTACCTATATGGAAAAACTAACGGTGGATGATCCGGATTGGCGCCGCTTGTACGAACTAATTTGGAAACGTACCATGGCCAGCCAAATGGCTGATGCCGAACTGGAAAAAACAATTGCCAAAATTGACATATCAACAAATAAAGAAGAGCTTACTGCAAGCGGTGAGGTATTAAAATTTGAAGGCTTCTTAAAAGTGTATCGGGAGGATAAAGACGAGGACGATGAAGAAGATACACAGGAAGGTATGTTACCGCCTTTACAGGTAAAACAGGCTCTGCCTTTAAAAGAAATGAAAGCTACCGAACGTTTTAGCCGTCCGCAGCCACGTTTTACCGAGGCTTCGCTGGTAAAAAAGCTGGAGGAAATGGGTATTGGCAGACCTTCTACCTACGCCCCAACTATCTCTACCATTTTAAAAAGAGAATATGTTGAGAAAAGAGAGAAAGAAGGTGTTCGCCGCGATTTCAGAATATTACTCTTAAAGAATAATGCTATTACACAAAAGCAGGATCATGAAATGACCGGTGCCGAAAAAGGCAAGTTATTCCCTACCGATCTTGGCCTGGTGGTTACCGATTTTTTAAAACAGTACTTCCAGGATATTATGGACTATGGCTTTACCGCCAAAGTGGAAGGTGAGTTTGATGAAGTGGCCGAAGGCAAGCTGAAGTGGAATAAAATGATAGACGATTTTTATAGTCCGTTTAAAAAAGATGTTGACAATACCATTGAGAATGCAGAGCGTATAAAAGGCGAACACGAGTTGGGTATTGACCCGGAAAGTGGCAAACCTGTTGTGGCACGAATGGGACGTTATGGCCCCATGGTACAAATTGGCAATGCCGATGATGAAGATAAACCACGCTTTGCTAAAATACCAAACGGGGTTAGTATAGAAACTATCACTTTTGATGAAGCGATGGAATTGTTCAAAATTCAAGGCACTTTAGGCCAGTACGAAGGCAAAGACATATCCGTTAATGTTGGTCGTTTTGGACCATACGTTAAATGGGGTGATGATTTTATTTCTATTCCCCGTGGTACTGAATTAGCATCTGTTACGGTAGATCAAGCTATACAATTTATTAAAGAAAAACAAAAGGCCGATGCACCTGTTGCCAGCTACGACAACAAACCCGTAACAAAAGGTACAGGCCGTTTTGGGCCATTTATTAAATGGGATGGTATGTTTATTAATGTACCTAAACGTTACGACTTTAATAACCTGAAGCAAGCTGATATTAACGAATTGATTGAAGCAAAAATTAAAAAAGAAGATAACCGTTACATACAACGCTGGGCCGATGATAAGGTAGCGTTGGAAAATGGTCGTTGGGGTCCTTTCATTCGTTTTGGTAAAAAAATGGTGAAAATGCCTCGTAAAAAAGACGACAGTAAGTACACACCGGAAGAAGCCGCATTGCTTACTTTAGATGAGGTAAAACAAATGATTGAGTTGGAAGTACCCGGTGCTTTCACGAAAAAGGCTCCTGCCAAGAAAAAAGCCGCAGCAAAAAAGAAAGCAGCGCCAAAAAAGGCCGCATCTAAGAAAAAATAAAAAGCCTCCCAAAGCCCCTCCGAAGGAGGGGTTTATTTTTATTGGGTCAGCAACCCTTCGAGCTTTGCTCCTTCCTTTCGTTTCTCTCAGGAATTTAAAGGGACTTTGAACTCTGACTAAGTATAATTATTTTTATGATGCCATCGTCCCTCCCTTGATTGAGCTTTACTTGCGTCGCACACTTGTGCTGCATATCGCTAATCAGCATCGTGTTATGCGGCTGTATAACACAACATTTTGGCAATCATTGTGTTTAGTAGTAAATCTAATTGGCAAATTATCTAATTATCTCATTTTCTAATTGTTTAGCTACCTTTGCCAACTTATTTAATATGGCAGCAGCACAAACAGTAGCATTTCATACCCTGGGTTGTAAACTTAATTACGCCGAAACCTCCTCTATTTCCCGTTTAATGGAAAATGAAGGTTTTGAAAAAAGAGAATTTACCGACCATGCCGATGTATATGTAATTAATACCTGTTCTGTTACCGAAAATGCTGACAAAGAATGTCGCCAGTTGGTACGCCGCATTCAGCGTAAAGCCCCTGAAAGTCTGGTAGTTATCACCGGTTGTTACGCACAATTAAAGCCCAAGGAAATTTCAGAAATTCCTGGTGTTGACCTTGTACTGGGTGCCGCCGAAAAGTTTAATATAGCCCAACATATACGTGAGCTAAGCAAAGGTGACTCTGCTAAAATTTGCAGTTGCGATATTGGTGAAGTAACCGGCTTTAATACCTCCTACTCGCTTGCCGACCGTACCCGTACCTTTTTAAAAGTACAGGATGGCTGCGATTATAACTGTTCATTTTGTACCATTCCTATGGCCCGTGGCAAAAGCCGCAGTGATCTTATACAAAATGTGCTAACCAATGTACATGAGTTAGCCGCAAAAGGAACGAAGGAAATTGTACTAACCGGCATTAACCTTGGTGATTTTGGCAAAGGCCCCGATGGTGCCGGTGTTACCATTGGTATGAACAACCGCGAGGAAAACTTTTTTGAGCTGATACAAGCCCTGGAAAAAGTAGAAGATATTGACCGTTACCGTATTTCATCTATTGAACCTAACCTGTTAAGCAACGAGATAATTGAATTTGTAGCCAATAGCGATAAGTTTATGCCTCATTTTCATATTCCCTTGCAAAGTGGTAGCAACACGGTATTGGCTGCCATGCGCAGACGTTATAAACGTGAGTTGTATGCAGACAGGGTAAAGCTGATTAAAACATTGATGCCGCATTGCGCTATTGGTGTAGATGTAATTGTTGGTTTTCCCGGCGAAACTGATGAGTTATTTAAAGAAACTTTCGACTTTTTACATAGCCTGGACATTAGTTATTTACACGTATTTACTTACTCAGAAAGAGCCAATACATTAGCATTAGACATTGAGCCTGTCGTACCTATGCAGGTACGTAATGAGCGTAATAAAACCTTGCGCAATCTTTCATACATGAAAATGCAATACTTTACTTCGCAACACGCCGGCCAAACCCGCAAAGTATTGTTTGAAGACCATAACAAAAATGGCATGATGGAAGGTTATACCGATAACTACATTCGCATTAGCACCCCTTACCGTGAGGAATGGGCTAATAATATTGTAGATTGGAAGATCTAGCATAGTATTTCAACACCTGCAATAATTTGCATCTTCAGTAAAATGTATTATTTTCCCTTTTAATGCAACGTTTGGTAGTTTCATTTGTCTTTTTAATAACATGACTAAATATCAAGTTACTATACATTTTACAATGGGCGAAGGTTTTAACGAACTGGTACCGCCACACCGCACCTACATCAACTTTTTAATTAACAAAGAAGTGATAGAGCAGTATATTGTAAGTATGGAAACCCAACGTGTATGGATTACGCTAAACGCTGAAACCCGTGAAGAAGTGATTAAGATTTTAGAACGTTCGCCCATGTTTAAATTTTGGGATTACGAACTGGATGAGATTTTTTTGTGGGATGGACAACATTATCGTTTGCCGGCAGTACAGCCCAATTAAGCCGTGGTTAATAGTTCATTGTTAATGGTTCATAGAAGTGAATGGTGAATAGTGAGTAGTGAATTCACTGACTATTCTGCTGATTAGCGATATGCTGTTGCAGTGTGCGATGCAAGGGACGATGATTAACATTACTAAAGCTGACTAACAAAAAATAAAAAAAGGACAAAATATAAATTTTGTCCTTTTTTCTTATAACAAATTGTCAATTGTCCATTGTCAACTGTCAATTATATTAAGCCAACATTCTTAACGGCTCTTCTAGTAAGTTTTTCAATGTTTGTAAGAAAGCTGCACCTGTTGCACCGTCTACTACTCTATGGTCGCAACTTAAAGTTACTTTCATAATATTACCCGGAACAACCTGTCCATTTTTAACAACCGGAACCTGGCTAATACCACCAACTGCTAAAATACAAGCATCAGGAGGATTGATAATGGCAGTAAACTCATCTATACCAAACATACCTAAGTTTGAGATAGTGAAAGTACTTCCTTCCCAATCGGCAGGTTGTAGTTTTTTATCTTTTGCTTTTTTAGCAAACTCTTTTACCTCTCCGGAAATAGTAGATAATGATTTACCATCGGCAAAACGAACAACAGGTACTAATAAACCATCTTCTACCGCTACAGCAACACCAATGTTAACATGGTGGTTGGTGCGGATTTTATCGCCTAACCAGCTACTGTTAACCGCCGGGTGTTGTTTTAATGCAATAGCACAGGCTTTTAACACCATATCGTTAAACGATACTTTAACCGGGCTGAATTCATTAATTTTTGCACGACCGGCAACGGCTGCATCCATGTCAATTTGCATGGTTAAGTAAAAATGCGGAGCGGTAAATAAGCTTTCGCTTAAACGCTTGGCAATTACTTTACGCATTTGCGAAACCGGCACTTCATCAAAACTTACAGTACCGGCTGGTGTAGCAGCAGCGGCAGGTTTAGCTGAACTTGTGCTTGTAGCAGCAGGTGCTGCGGTTTCTTTAAAGTTATCAATATCCGATTTTACAATACGGCCACCATCACCGGAGCCTTTCACTTTATTAATATCGATACCTTTTTCTGATGCTAATTTTTTTGCTAATGGAGAAGCTTTTACACGGCTTCCGTCGTTAGATGAGACTGACTCTTCCTGACCAGCAGTTTGATTTGTAGCAGCGGCTTCCTTTTCAGGTTCTGCTTCTTTTGTTTCTGCAGATGCAACAGCAGCGCCACCACCTTTTACGGCCGCAACAATAGCATCAACATCTACTTTACCTTCTTCGCCAATTATACAAAGCAGATCGTTTACTTGTATTTTTTCGCCTTTTTTTGCACCCTGAAATAAAAGTTTACCATTTTTGTAGCTTTCCAGCTCCATCGTAGCTTTATCAGTTTCAATTTCGGCCAACACATCACCTTTTTTCACATCATCGCCAATATTTTTATTCCAACCGGCTATTACACCTTCGGTCATGGTATCGCTAAGACGGGGCATTAAAACCACTTCTTCCATTTTAGAAACATCCAAAGATGCGCCACCATTTTTTTTTGCAGGAGCTTCTTTCTCAGCAGGCGCAGAGGCCTTTTCTTCTTTTTTGGTTTCTTTATTTTCAGTTGCCGGAGTAGCTCCGCCACCTAATAAACCAGAAATATCTTCACCCGCAGTGCCTACTATGGCTAATAAATCATCCACTTGTAGTTTACCGCCTTTTTCAGTACCAATATGTAAAAGCACACCATCTTTATAACTTTCCAGTTCCATGGTAGCTTTGTCAGTTTCTACTTCTGCTAATAAGTCGCCTTTTTTTACCGTATCACCCACTTTTTTATGCCAGGCAGCTATTACACCTTCTGTCATAGTATCGCTAAGTCGGGGCATTAATATCTTTTCAGCCATGTACCTTAAAATTTTGGCCGAAATTAAGATAAAATGCTGAAAATGTAAGCGATGAAGGCGAAACAGTTTTAAACAGCCGTTTATTGGTTTTTACCCGTATAATTATCCATTGTATTCAAGTGTAAATATTGACTTCAAAGTAATAATCGTTTTACTTAACCGTACTGTACTTACATGACCCGATTAACAATTTAATTATGCCTAATTTTGCTTTTTTAAATTAATACCGCAACATGCCGGAAGACATTCTAAAAAATTGGCAGAAAAAAACAAAAGAACGCAGTAAACTGTACAAACAGTACTTACAGCGTGCCAATAAAAATGTGGTATTAAAACAATTACCGGCTTTGCATGATGAAGCTTTTGAAAAAGTGGATTGCCTTTCCTGCGCCAATTGCTGCAAAAACTATTCGCCCCGGTTTAAAACTCCGGATGTAAAACGTATAGCCAAATATATGGGCATGCGTGAAAGCGTGTTTATTGATACCTATTTAAAAGTAGATGAGGAAGGTGATTTTGTAGTAAAAAGCTCTCCTTGTCCTTTTTTAAACGAAACCGATAATACCTGTAATATTTACGATGAACGTCCTTCCGATTGCAGACGTTTCCCTTATACCGATGAAGATATTATTATAAAAAGGCAAAACCTTACTTTAA
This sequence comes from Chitinophagaceae bacterium UBA4857, assembly GCA_002399735.1. Lineage (GTDB taxonomy): Bacteria > Bacteroidota > Bacteroidia > Chitinophagales > Chitinophagaceae > Terrimonas. The sequence continues at coordinate 14,449 of DHEF01000011.1, read as the reverse complement.
AAAATGCCAGTTTTTGTCCCATCACTTATTATGTTTTGGAAAAACTATTGCAACAGAAATAAATCAACTTAACCACTTACAACTATCACTTACCTTTGCGCCCATGAAATGGTTGCGTGAAATAGCCGGTCGTATTTGGGCTTTTTGGGGCCTGATAAGTTTTGTAGCTACGTTTTTAATCATCTTTATCCCGTCAATGCTGGCTTACCTTATGCCAGACCCAATGGGTATGCGTTACTTTATAAAACTGGCTCGTATATGGATGGAAGTGTGGCTACGATTAGTTGGCTGCCCCATCAGGGTAAAAGGTAAACAACACTTTAAAAAAGGTGAAGGCTACATTATTACTTGCAACCATAATTCATTAATGGATATTCCGCTTTCTTCTGCCTTTATACCAGGTGCCAATAAAACGATTGCTAAAACTTCCTTTGCAAAAATCCCTTTGTTTGGTTGGTACTATTCAAAAGGATCGGTATTGGTTGACCGTAATAATGAATTAAGCCGCCGGAGAAGTTTTGAAGAAATGAAGAAAGTATTAACCTTAGGTATGCATATGTGTATTTACCCCGAGGGTACCCGCAACCGCACCAAAGAACCATTGAAAAAGTTTTATGATGGTGCGTTTAAATTATCGGTTGATACAGGCCATGCCGTTATGCCTGCTGTAATACTTAATACAAAAAAAGCAGTGCCACTTCATAAAACATTTTTCTTTTTGCCAAAGCGTTTAGAGATACATTTCCTTCCGCCCATTAACCCGGCAGGCTTAACTGTTACCGAAGTTAAAGAACAGACTTTTGCTGCTATGTGGAATTACTTTAACAAGCATAATTAAACACAAACGTTTACAAGCATATTATTTTTGGGTTCAATAAAAAGTTGTTAAATTCAATTATTAAACCTTAAACCAAATAATATGAAACGTGCTACTATTAGTGCCATGCTTATGGCTATTGTATTTATTGCATGCAATCCGGAACCTACTACTCCAACTCCTCCCACTAACACAGCCAGTTGCGCCGTTATTGCCGGTTACGAATTAGTATCTGCCACAACTGATTTAAACAAAAACACAAACAAACAGTTAATCGTAAAATGTCCTACAGGCAAAAATGTTATCAGCGCTGGTTGGGCTGCGTTAGACTCTACCAATGCTATTTATGATGGAGTACTAAATTATTCAATGCCCTCTTACTATGGGAAAGAATGGATGGTTAACGCCAGTATTGGCACCTATGCAACAATCCCCAACTGGAAATTAAAAGTAACCTGTATTTGTGCAGATACATGCGCAACGAAAGAATGAGTTATAAATTCTTTCTAACTTACAGTCATTAAAGTATTATTTTTTCTAAATAAAAAAACTGCTGTTGTAGGCCCTTTTTTTATTGTATCAACTGTAGTAATACTAATGAGCTTTACTTCCGTCGCACTCTTGTGCTGCATCAATTCTATTGGCCAAAATGTTTCTAACCCCGAGCTTAGCAAGGTGCGTTTGATTCGGGGCAGTACTCCGTATTTTAATCGGAGCGCCTGTAACATTACTCAACATTGTGCAGGGTGCACCCCGACTTGTCGGCGGTACTTTCTATTCGCTAACCAGCATTGTGTATGGTGTGGTATTCATTATTGCCTCCAGCTTTAACCGGAGTATAAGTATTAAGTCAGACATCGGCCAGTTATAATTAAATATTCAATCGTCAATATTCGATTATGAATCGCTCTCTTACCGACTCTCGGTCTCTCCGACTTCCGACTAATTCTGGAAAGTTCTGGTACGGTTAACTTTAAGATCTTGTAACAGTGAAGATTTAGGACTGATAGTAAAGTTGAAAAAACGGAACGGGCCAATTGGTGTAACGTTAATAGCCATTTGCCAGCAATGCAGGTCACGTGAAATGGCCATAGAAAAAGTTTGTAGTTTTGTATTAGTAATATCGTAATAACCGTTTACGCTAAAATTCCATTTTGGAGTAAGATTAAAACTCCCGGTAAAATTGGCATTATTGGTAATACTTTTATCAAACTTTAAAGTAGAATTATTAAACTGATTGGTATAGCTTAACGAATAACTAAGATTAATGGACCAGGGAATATTAAAATCAACAAACTCAGCCGGGTTCTGACGCATGTATTCTAACAATCTTTGTTGCTCGGCTGCCAATAAAGGGTCATTAATTTGCTGGCGTTGGTAATCCTGTTTTTCTTTTTCCTTCTCCGGGTCTTTAGGTTTGCTCTGGAAGCTTGTTGACATGGAGATATTAGCATTCGTCAAACGTCCTATTTTAAAATCGCTGCCCTGCCAATACAGTTTATTAATAGGACTACCGGTATTGTCTACACGATATGGATTGACATTACCACCTGCCGTTATACTTATTTTTTCAAAAAGATTGGTTCTAAAACTCAGGCTAAAAGGTTGTAACCGCAAAGAATCTGCAAAAAAGTTATAAGCACTGGTAACACTTAAACCATCAATCAGTCTTACTTTTCTATCCTCGCCGGATGCCGTTGCCGTATCGCCATCTTTTGCTTTCTTGGCCCGTACTTTCATTTCCAGGTTATTGTCTATACCAAAGTTTATACCTCCAAAGCGGCCAGATCCATAACCATTATATACATTACCAATCAATAGTTGGCCCATCTGCCTCATTTTGCCACTGGTATCAGTTTGTACTAACGAATAATACTGTCTAGACAAATCGGGACGATAATTAACGCTAAATGTAGGTCTTATTACATGGCGTAAAGCTTTTACATTGCCTTTATTAAAATTGAATGTACCAAAAACACTTGTATTGAATGATAAACCAAAACTTGCCTGATGATCTACAAAAGCACCTTTTGTAGTTCTGGTTTCAAGTGAATCTGCCACATCGTTCCAGTTATAAAATGTACGTTTACTGGCAACAATATTTGAATAAGAAATACTTGGTGCGACCTGTACGGCACCGTTGGCAATAGAAGGTAATGCTACGGTAATGGGTATATTGTTTTGCATACCCCACTGCAAGGTGTCAAATATATGTGCCAGGAAAGATTTTCCATACTGTTGTCTTGCATTAACAGTATCATTAAATGTTACTGCGTTTCTAAAATTACCCTGATACGCAATACTTAATTGGTGAAACCATTTTTTAGGGCCTGAGTAATCTTCTTTTTGAAAAGGATAAATATTACCCATGGAAAAAGCTATATCCGGCAACCCAATAGTCACATTATTGGTTTGGTTATTTTGTTGGTGGTTACCACTTACAGTTAAGTTAAATGGTTTATCAGCCCAGGCCTTAGTATAGGTAATAGATGATCCCATATTACCATTCAAATTTGCCCTTGTATTGTTGGGTATATTTTGGTTAAACCTGGTTGAGCTGGCATTAACACTGGCGTTAAATGTGGTACCGGGTCTTGAGCGTGGGTCGGTAGCATGTGACCATACAATAGCATAGTTATGTTGGGCACTATAATCAGCATCGCCTTTAAAAGCGTTTTTAGTAAACCTATAACCCAGGTTAAAACTACCCGAATAACGATAGCGTTTACGATAGGTTGGGTTAATATTTAATGCCCAGCCTCCATAAGAGTAAATATCACCCGTTATGCGTGCATCCCAAATATCATTATTATTAAAAGTAAGATAGTAACCACCACCCGACAAACCAATACCCCATAAATCGTTTGTTTCAAACTGAGGCATAATAAAACCACCTCTACGGCCTTTAGTTAAAGGAAAAAAACCAAAAGGCAAATAAATAGGTACAGGTACATCTTCAAACTCGGGATGCACCGGGCCGGTTACTGCCAGCTTTTGGTTAACCAGTTTTAATTTACCCGCCCTGAAACCAAAGTGAGGATGATCTAAATTGCAGGTAGTAAAAAAACCTCTTTTGGCAAAAGTGGTAGCAGCATCTACTTTCTTGGCATCTTCCATATGTACAAAAAATTCGCCTTGCTCGCTGATGGTATTTTTTGTAAGTCCCTTTTGGGTTTTAAAATTATACCTTATAGTATCACTGTTAAATTCGTTTTCGCTTTGTTTGAAATTGGCATAATCTGCGGTACTACCTGTAGAATCCACTGACCGCACTGCAGTTAATATATTTGTGGCCTGGTCAATTTCTACCGTAGGAGCCGTTAAGGTTATATCGGTATATTCTGTTTTGGTTTTGCCATACATTTTTATTTTTTTTGTAGACATCAGTATCACCACCGAGTCTTCGGCAAAATAATTAACAGGAGCAGACAGCGTATCTTTAGAAAGTTTTAACGAAAAGCTGTCAACTACCTGCACTTTTGTACTATCTAATATATTATTAGACGGTATAGTATCTGAACCTTCAAATTTTATTTTGGATGTTGTATCAACTTTTATCGGTGGAATAGTGTCGTGCAAATTTGTTAAAGGACTGTAAAAATTAGGTACAGTTGTATGGAAAGCAGATAGGTTCCACGTTACTGAACATATTAATATTAGCGTCAGTGTGGCGGAAAAAATATTTTTTACTTTAAATTTGTACGGTTGCAGCATACAGTAAGCAGCAAATGTAAATGATTAGTTCTTAAAGAAATTGTGAAGATTGAAAATAACCCTTTAAATTATTATAATTTTAGCCATTATATAATATTATAAGACCGGCAAGAATTTATTAAAAATAACTATCCTTTCATGAAGTCCATTTTAAAATACTCAACCCTTGTCCTTGTTTTCTTTGCCCTTGTATCATTTATTAATAAAAATCACGACGACAGTATTCCTTTAGGCAAGTCGGCTATAAAGAAAATAATAATAGACCCCGGACACGGTGGCATTGACCCTGGTGCGAAGGGTACATTCTCTACCGAAGCGCAGGTTAGTTTGGCCGTATCTTTAAAACTGGGAAAAGCCATTCAGAAAGAATTTCCCGACATGAAAGTTATTTACACCCGTACTACTGATGTTATGGCAGGCAATAAACCCGACATGAACGCCGGTTTACGTTATCGTGCCGATTTAGCCAACTCATCCGGAGCCGATCTTTTTATATCTGTACACTGTAACTCGGCCGGTAAAAAAGCAGGTGGTTGGTACGAAAAAGTAGTGGTTGATAAAATTGCCAACACTAAGTATGTAGGCAAAGGCAAAAACCGCAAAAAGAAAACTTACTACACTTACAAATACGAAAATGTGTACCGCGAAAACAAAGCCCGCGGTACCGAAACCTATATTTGGGCCGTTAGTAAAAACGACGATAAACTAAAATCGTTAACTAAAAACAATGAGTTTTACGGAGAGATAGACTCCACCTCTACCCTAGAACTACCCGACCCTTCTGATCCGGTTGAAATGGCCCGTATGTTGGTTTATGCTAACAACTATTTTCATAAAAGTCTTTCTTTAGCCGATTTTATTGAAAAAGAGTTTGCTGCTGTTGGCCGTGTAAGTCGTGGTGTAAAACAACGTAACGATAAAGGTATTTGGGTTTTACAAGCTACCGGTATGCCAAGTGTACTAATCGAAATTGGTTTTATTTCCAACACCGAGGAAGAAAAATATATTAATAGCGAAAAAGGTCAGGAGGAAATTGTGGGCAATGTAATTAATGCTTTAAAAAGTTATAATGCCCGACTGGAAGCCCGCAACCAATCATTAGAAGAAAAGAAAAAAGCTTTTTAAAAAAGTCTTTCTTACAAAATAGTAACAGCCGATAACATAATGTAATAATTATGTTACCGGCTTTTTTGCTACTAGCAGCCCTAATCCCTAAAGGGCCTGTAAAACCTAACCAAGCAGAATGATATTTTGTTTCCGGCATCCCACCCTTGATTGAACTTTTGTTGCGTCGCACTCTTGTACGTCCGGTAATTCTATTCAGCATTTGGCAATACTAGCCTAATTATTACAGGTTTAAGAAAGTGAATAGTCTCCTAGACTTCCTTCTGCAGTACAAAGAACAGAACGTACAAGAGTGCGACGCAAGGGACGATCATCTGTGTTACTACTGCTGGTAACAAAATTAATAACACCTTCCCAATTAACGTATAACAAATAACTCTTAACAACTCCCTCCTACCAAGTTGTTCACATACGTGTATGAAAATTTGCAAGCCTTTGCACAAGGCGTGTTATCTTTGACATTCAATATTATAACTGCACTGTTATGCTTAAAATTGGTATTTTAGGAGTAGGTCATTTAGGAAAATTTCATTTAAACAACTGGCAGGAAATCCAGGGCGTAGAAGTGGTGGGTTTTTACGATCCGCATGATGAAACAGCCAGCCAGGTTGCTGAAAAATACCAGATACCACGTTTTTTAGATGCCAATGCATTATTAAATGCGGTTGATGCAGTTGATATTGTAACCCCTACCAATCACCATTTTGAGTGGTGCGAAAAAGCTATAAAAAAAGGTAAACATGTTTTTGTAGAAAAACCTTTGGCCAATACCATGATAGAAGCCAGGGAGTTGGTTAAACTGGCAAAAGAATCGAATGTAAAAATTCAGGTAGGCCATGTAGAAAGGTTTAACCCTGCCTTTTTAGCATTGAAAGATGTAACCTTAAACCCCATGTTTATTGAGGTGCATCGTTTGGCACAATTTAATCCACGCGGAACCGAAGTGAGTGTGATACTTGATTTAATGATACATGATATTGATATTATTCTAAGTATTGTAAAAAGTTCGGTAAAAAATATATCGGCAAGCGGTGTGGGTGTATTAACCGACACGCCGGATATTGCCAACGTACGCATAGAGTTTGACAATGGTTGTGTGGCCAACTTAACCAGTAGCCGCATCTCGATGAAAAAAATGCGCAAGCTGCGTATTTTTCAAAAAGATGCATATATAGGCGTTGATTTTCTGGATAAGAAAACAGAGATTATTAAGCTTAAACAACCAAGCGATGTGAATGTTTTTGCTTTTGATATAGAAACCAACAATGGTAAAAAAACAATAGCGGTTGCTAACCCGCCTGTACCGGAAGTAAATGCTATAAAAAAAGAACTGGAAGCCTTTAGAGATGCTATTGTTAATAACCAAAAAACAATTGTATCGGAAATTGATGGTTTAATGGCGATGGATGTAGCACACCAGATTTTAGAAAAAATTGGCGATGCCGTAATTGCACGTTAATGGCTTTACGCAAAAAAATATCTTTAGGATGGTATCTTCTTACAGATTACCTCACGGCCTTTTTAAGTTGGTTATGTTTGTGTTTATTTATACCTAATCACCTGGTAGCTAACGGTGAAGATATTTTTTTATTTAACTGGTTAAGTTGCCTCATTATTGTGCCACTAGGTTGGTTAATAATTTATCTTTTAGCAGGCACTTATCAAAGCCTGTATAAAAAATCCAGGCTAGAAGAGTTTTCGCTTACTTTTTTTTCCAGTCTTTTCGGTGCTATTATTTTCACTTTTATTCTTATTTACACAACGGAGGAATATAAAACCCGTGATCTTTTATATATTATTTGCCTATACGGGTTTTTGCACGGTATAATAACTTTTGTTGGACGTTGGTTTATACTTAATCTGGTAAAAAGACAACTTTTAAAAGGCTTTGTGCGCTTTAATACTTTAATGATTGGCGACCAGGCCAATGCCATGCAGGTGTTATTACAAACCAAAAAAAATTTATTAGATGGTGGTTACCATTATGTAGGATTTATTAAACCCGAAAACACGCTTCCCCATACCACACAATTAAACCAACACTTGCCGCAATTAGGCGATATAGAAAATGTAGAAGAAATAATTGACAGGCATAATATAAACATGGTAGTACTGGCTGTAGAAAAACATGAAAAGTCATTGTTACAACAATTAATAGCTCGTTTAAGTGAGAAAGATATTGATATAAAAATACAATCTGATGTGTTAGACATCTTATCAGGGTCGGTAAAAACGATTAACGTACTAGGTGATACATTGATAGATGTACGTACCGATTTAATGCCTAAATGGGAATTACATATTAAAAGACTGACAGATATTTTTGTAGCATTATTTGCCGGTATAATATTACTGCCCGTTATGTTGTATATAGCTTTAAGGGTAAGAGTTTCATCACCGGGAGGTATTTTTTTTAAGCAGGAACGTATTGGGTATAAAGGCAAGCCCTTTTTTCTTTACAAGTTTAGATCTATGTATGTTAATGCGGAAGAAAACGGCCCAATGTTATCATCCGATTTTGATGCACGTATAACCAAGTGGGGTAAAGTAATGCGTAAATGGCGCTTGGATGAACTGCCACAATTATGGAATGTATTGATTGGTGATATGAGTTTGGTTGGCCCCAGACCAGAAAGACAGTTTTATATTGACCAGATTATTGAGCTTTTCCCGTATTACCGTTATTTATTAAAACTACAACCCGGGCTTACCAGTTGGGGTATGGTGCAGTTTGGCTATGCCGAAAATGTAGAACAAATGGTAGAACGCTGTAAGTTTGACTTGTTATACCTGGAGAATATTTCTTTAAAACTGGATGCAAAAATTATGATACATACTTTACGTATCATTTTTACCGGCAAAGGGAAATAATCACTACCGCACGCATAATAAACTAGCTCCCACTATACCGGCCGTTTCTGTACGTAACCGGGTATCGCCTAAACTTACAGCCACATATTTATTATTGAGTGCGAGTGTTATTTCTTCAGTGGTAAAGTCACCCTCCGGGCCTATTAACAAAATAGTTTCACCTTTTGGTAGTTCCATCGTACTTATACTTCGCTTTTCTTTTGCCTCTTCACAGTGGGCTATTAATTGTAAAGCCGCCTTAGTATTGTCAATAAACTTATCATACAATACCGGTGCTTGTAACTGAGGCAACCATACTTGTTGTGACTGTAACATAGCACTTATACAAATGGTTTGCAGCCGATCAAAACGGAACTTATCTTTTTCGGTACGCTTCGTTAACAAAGGAGTAATGATACTTACACCTATTTCAGTAGCTTTTTCTAAAAACCACTCCCACCTGCTACTGTTTTTTAGTAAGCCGATGGCAATATGTATTTGATTGGATGTAGCCGGTGTGAAAGTAGCATGGAGCACCGAAACCGTACAATGTTTTTTATGCGCATCAATAATGGTGCATTGCAATAAATGTCCTTTACCATCAGTAAGGTTAATAGGTTTTCCACTATCCATTCTTAACACCTGTACAATATGTTTACTGGTATCTTCGTCCAGCGTAATTTGCTGTTGGCCTGCTGTATAGTTACTACAATAAAAAAACGGAACCGACATTATGATTGAAATTACATGTTAAAACGGAGCGACATCATCATCGTCCATATTCATATTGTTCATGCGGCTACCCACTTGAATACTTAATGAAGCACCATTACCATCACCGGTATCAACCGGTTTCCAATCACCGGCAGGTAAACCAATACTTTGGTAGGGGTCATCATCCCAATCAACAAATTTTTGAATATGTAGTAATGCTTTCAGTTTCACAGTTTCCAGAGAACCGTTACGGTGTTTGGCTATTTTAACCTCGGTAAGTCCTTTGGTATTTTCACCTTCGGCACTTTGGGTAATATCATAGTAATCCGGACGGTACAGGAACATAACCATGTCCGCATCCTGTTCAATAGCACCCGATTCACGAAGGTCACTCAATTGTGGAACACGGCTACCTTCTTTTGAACCACGTTGTTCTACCGCACGGCTTAACTGTGATAAGGCAATAATAGGTATGCTTAACTCTTTTGCAAGGCCTTTAAGGTTACGTGAAATATTACTGATTTCTTGTTCACGATTGGTTGTTTTACCATCGCCACCGGTACCACTCATCAGCTGCAGATAGTCGATGATTAGCATACCAATATTATGTTTGTTTTTTAAACGGCGACATTTTGCACGCAGTTCAAAAATGTTAAGCGCAGCAGTATCATCAATAAATAATGGAGCTTGAGCCAAACGTTGTATACCACGGGCATACAATTGCTTCATTTCATGCTCTTCTAATTTTCCACGGGCAATTTTTTCTAACCATATTTCGCTTTCGGCAGAAAGTACCCTTTGTACCAATTGGCTGGCACTCATCTCTAATGAGAAAAAAGCAACCGGGGTAGGTTTAGTAGGGTGCATTACTGCATAACGGGCAAGGTTTAAGGCGAAAGCCGTTTTACCTACTGCGGGACGTGCAGCAAGAATAATTAAGTCGGTATTTTGCCAACCGTAAGTTACTTTATCTAATGGAGCGAAACCCGATGGTACACCGGTAATATCTTCATTCTTGTGACGCATGTCCTCAATACGCTGAATGGTTTTGATTAACACTGCATCAATGGGATTATAATCTTTACGTAAGTGGTTGTTGGTAATTTTAAAAAGCTTACCCTCGGCACTGTCCAATAAATCAAATACATCTGCTGAGTCTTCATAGGCATCGGCAATGATTTCGCCGCTGATACGTATTAACTCACGTTGAATAAATTTTTGAAGAATGATACGGGCATGCGCTTCTACGTGTGCAGATGAAACGACCATATTGGTTAAACGTGTAACATAATAGGCACCACCTACCATTTCCAGTTCGCTTTTTGAGCGTAACTCTTCTACTACCGTTAAAATATCTATCGGCTGGCTTTTATCTGCCAGGCTACGCATTGCTTCAAATATGCGTTGGTTGGCATCTACGTAAAAACATTCTGCTTTTAATATTTCTATTACCACATCAAAAGCGTTTTTCTCCAACATGATGGCGCCGAGTACAGCCTCTTCTAAATCTTTTGCTTGTGGAGGAACTTTACCGTACACCATTGTACCCAAATCAATGGAAGGCTTACGTTGTTTTTGCTTGCGGTCTTTATTAAAATTAGAAAGATTATCCATTACTTATAATAGCGTAAAATATTAATACCATTAGTTTGCACCAATGACTTATGGGTAAAAAAACCAGCCTTATTAATAAGAAAAAAATTCTTTGTAAACCGTTTGTCGTTCCCCGAGTCAGGAAGCGAAATAAGGCCCAAAAACTATTAAAAAAAAATTTTTATTTATGCCCAAAAACTCCATGTAATTAACAGGATATCCACATTTTGAATTTATGCTTATACATTGGCTGTTTACCCTATTGTATAACAATCTTTTGAAGGAAAAGATGAGTAACAGTAGGATTTTTTTTGTTTTGCGTGAGGGATGGAAGCGGCATCCTTTTGCGCCGCGTTGGCCAATGGCAGCGCAGGGCAAAAGATATAGCGTACAGCCCGGCCCCACATAAATAAAGGCGCCTCTGAAAGCGCCTTTATTTATGTGGGGACACGCCCTATTAAAAATCATATTCACGGCGCATCATATTCCACCTTAGACCCACAGTTATGATGGATGTATTATCTGTCATAATAGGTCTTGTTTTTGTTTCTAAACGGCGCAACACCACACTAGCATCGATAAACATATTTTGCAACACTTCGTAAGAAGCTAACAAAGAGCCATAGAGAACATTTGTTTTCCAACCCGAGCCGATTTTGTAACCATAATCGGCAGTACGGTACGGCGGACGATTGGGCAAAAATATATTGCTGCCAAAACTTGCTGCACTAGAATCACGGCCTTGTGTATAAGCAATTAATTTACCGGTGATCATTAATTTAGGTATGGGCTGATAACGTAAAATACCAATTACTTCGCTAAAATTAGCCATTAACGGGTGCGCCATGGGTTGGTTATAATGTGTGTAGTTAGCTACTGAATCGCGGTGCGAATAAGTGAAAGGGCGTACACGATTGTACTCCACCTGAAGATCTAAATTTTTAATGGTAAAAGCATCAATATACTTTACACCGGCTTGTATGCCCCATTTGTTTGCCCACCAACCATTGTTATCTTTTAATTCGTTTAACTTAAATTCATCTAACAATAATTGTCCGTATAGTTGAAAGGTTTTTGCAACATTGGCTTTAAAATCAATACCGGCAAGGGCATTGTCTTCGCTACCATTTTGTTGCTCAACCGAACGGTAAAATATTACCGGATTTAAATAACCAAACTCAAAGCGATTTTCACGACCAAACACTACCCCTTCGAACAAACCAATATTTAACCATTTGGTTACATTAATATCCAGGTGATGGACGGCTGCATATTTTTTACCCAACAAACGGTCACCACCACGCTGGTAAGCGTTGTTCAACTCCATAAAAATATTCTGGTAATTAAATTTCCAGATGCGGGTATTAAGTTTTAAGAAAAGATTGTTATTACCAAAATCGCTCAGGAACAAACTACGATGGCCATTGCCGATAAAATGTTTATCGTAACCAAAACTTACATCAATATATTTGGTAGCGTTAAAAGTAAAATAACCACGGGCATCAAAATAATCTACACCGCCGGGTGCTTTAAAACGTTTATAATAACCGGCACCGGGCACAGCTTGTCTATCGTTAATAAACTGTTGTACATAACTTGGCGGACGCTCCTGGTTTTCTGTAACCATGGCCGTAAAACCAATTTTGTTGGCAATTTTACCACGTATACTTAATCCACGAGTGTTATGAAAAAGGCGTTGGTTATTATCGTTTTGCTTTGAAAGATTAAGTTGTAGAATAGGATTTACAATTAAATCAAAATCCTTCACATGCACCTCGTAAAAGTTGGCGGGTGTTTTATAAAAAGTATTCCAGATGCTTTTTTTGCTTTTGTATTGTTCCCGCTCTTCATCCGTTAACCATTCGGTATTATTCATGTAAAAACTGCGCAGGTTGTATTTATCAACTGCAGATAAACTTTCCTGACCATATTTTGCCAGATAACTATTTACCCCGGAAACATTATACTTGCGACTATATGCCCTATTTTTGGAGTAATTGAGAACAGAATCATTTTGCGCTTTTATCTCAAGCCTTTCTAAAAAAGTATTTTGTTTATCGCCCTGTTGCAAATAGGTAGTTTGTGCTACTGCAGCAGCTGGTAATAATAAAATTAAGGTTAGCCTTATAAGGCTTTGCGTAAATTGCATGTTAGTTAAAATTATTGTACAGAATTATGCAAATATATTTGATTAAGCAAATACAGCTAGTAAACGAAGGCAAAACTATAATTGCCGATGTTTTATTAAAAGATGGACGCATTGAAAAAATTGCTCCACATATTACCGCTACCTACGATAATGTTACAGAAATAAACGGCGAAGGAAAATACTTATTGCCCGGTGTAATTGACGATCAGGTACATTTTAGAGAGCCCGGGCTTACCCATAAAGCCAATATTTATACCGAAAGTAAAGCAGCCGTTGCAGGCGGTGTTACCAGTTTTATGGAAATGCCTAATACTTCCCCACCGGCTTATACTCTGGAGCTATTGGAACAAAAATATAGTATAGCCCAACAAACATCTTTAGCGAACTATTCTTTTTTCATGGGCACTTCTAACGAAAATGCACAGGATGCTCTGGCTGCTAATAAACATAAAAAGGATATTTGCGGGATTAAAATTTTCATGGGTTCATCAACCGGAAATTTATTGGTAGATAATCCGCTGACATTAGAAAAAGTTTTTAGCGAAAGTGAGTTACTGATTGCCACCCATTGCGAAGACGAACGCATTATTAAAGAAAACCTTGCACGCCTGCAAGCCGAAGGCAGACCATTAACAGCGAAGGATCATCCCATCATTAGAAATGATGAAGCCTGTTTTGAATCATCGTTTTACGCCATACAATTGGCTAAAAAATACGATACACGCTTACATATTTTACATATAAGTACAGCTAAAGAATTACAGCTTTTCAGCAATATGTTGCCATTAACGGAAAAGAGAATAACAGCCGAAGTATGTGTGCACCATCTACATTTTACAGCCGATGATTACGACCAATTAGGCAACCGCATAAAATGTAACCCAGCCATAAAAGCGGCACATAATAAAACAGCATTGTGGGAAGCGTTACTCGATGATAGATTGGATGTTATTGCTACCGACCATGCGCCACACACTTTGGAAGAAAAAGGTTTTGAACGCCTGGGTGATAACGAAATTATACCTATACCCGGTAAAGAATTTAGTGGTCATGCGGGTTTACCATTGGTACAACATTCCTTGCCATTAATGTTATCATACTGCCAGCAAGGAAAAATTAATATAGAAACAGTGGTACGTAAAATGAGCCATGCCGTAGCCGATTGTTTCCAGATTGAAAAACGTGGTTATATACGTGAAGGTTATTTTGCCGATTTGGTAATTGTTGACATGAACAAACCTTTTAGCATTGCAGCGGATAATATACTTTTTAAATGCGGATGGAGCCCGTTGGAAGGAACCACCATACCGGCCTCAGTTACACATACTTTTATAAACGGACATTTGATTTATGGAAATGGTGTGTGGGATGAATCACAACAAGGACAAAGATTACGATTTAACAGGTAGTTTTTATTTGGTTACCGGCTGTAGTAACACAGATGATCGTCCCTTGCGTCGCACTCTTGTGCACCTGTAACATTACTC
>DHEF01000012.1:35414-165698 GCA_002399735.1 Chitinophagaceae bacterium UBA4857 | reverse complement strand
GATACACAGCTAAACAAAATGCATAAGCAGGTTAGCAAATGGCTAATGGTTCGGTTCAAGTGGTTGCGTTAATCCGTTGTCAATCTTCCACGGCATCTAATGGCTCCGCATGAAGATAATGTATTTACACTATTGTTGGACAACATTAAATTGGTCTCAACATTTTTTCTGTTTTATACCGTCAATATTATTGGGTTGTATTTATTGATGATCAATACATTTACATATTAATTGGATTATTATCACCATCCAAATTTTTTAAAAAAAATATTTTTTGTTGTATCGCTTTCTGAAAAAAAAGGGACATATATTTTAATGTTCTAATCTGTTTGTGTAAAAAATTGCATAACACGATGATGATTAGCGGACGGAACTCCCGAGACAAGTTCGGGATGTTGCAAATTGCCCAATAGAATTAATTCGATATTAGTTATTGGATTAGCCTCATTGATGCTTCGCGTTGATGCAGCAGAGCAGAACCCTTCGACAAGCTCAGGGTCAACTGCAAGTAAAACTGATTAGTGTTACTGCTGCTGATAACATAAAAACATATAGCAATAAAAGCCTTACCCAACCACCCTTTTAATACTGGCACCCAAGTTTGTTAAACGTTGGTCAATGTATTGGTAGCCACGATCTATCTGTTCAATGTTTTGAATAATGCTGGTACCCTCGGCACTTAAGGCAGCAATTAACAAGGCTACACCGGCACGTATATCCGGACTGCTCATGGTAATGCCCCGTAGTTTTTGCTGATTGTCTAAACCAATTACAACGGCACGGTGCGGGTCGCATAAAATAACCTGTGCACCCATGTCAATTAGTTTATCTACAAAAAACAAACGGCTTTCAAACATTTTTTGGTGTATCAACACACTGCCTTTGGCGCCTATGGCGGTTACTAAAACAATGCTTAATAAATCAGGGGTAAAACCCGGCCACGGATGATCGTACATGGTTAGTACGCCGCCATCCAGGTAACGTTGTATGGTGTATGACTCCTGCGCAGGTATATGTATATCGTTACCAATAAAATTCATTTTTATACCTAACTGCTGAAACTTTTCGGGTATAATACCCAGATGTTCAATACCCGCACCTTTAATGGTAATATCACTATGTGTCATGGCAGCAAGGCCAATGAAAGAACCTACTTCAATCATATCGGGCAACATACTGTGTGTTGTGCCGCCTAAATAATCAACGCCTTCAATTATTAACAGGTTACTGCCCACACCACTGATTTTTGCACCCATGCGGTTTAGCATTTTGCAAAGCTGTTGCAGGTAGGGTTCGCAGGCTGCATTGTAAATGGTGGTAGCGCCTTTTGCCATAGATGCCGCCATTACAATATTAGCTGTTCCGGTAACCGAAGGTTCATCCAGCAACATGGTAGTGCCTTTTAATTGCGAAGCATCCAGGTGAAAAAATCCATCCTCAGCATCGTAGTTAAAAGTAGTGCCTAATTTTTGAAATCCGATGATATGTGTATCTAACCTGCGACGGCCAATTTTATCGCCACCGGGTTTGGGTATAAATGCTTTTTTAAAACGGGCTAACATGGGACCTGCTAACATTACTGAACCACGAAGTCTGCCACTTTTTTTCTTAAAGGCTTCACTATGCAGGTAATCTACATTTACATCATCGGCCTGAAATATACAAGTGTCACGCTGTGGTCTTTCAATTTTTACATTCATTTCGCCTAACAACTCAATCAGTAAGTTAACATCCAATATATCGGGTATATTGGTGATGGTTACTTTTTCCGGCGTTAATAAAATGGCGCTGATAATTTGTAAGGCTTCGTTTTTAGCCCCTTGCGGTACAATGGTTCCGGATAAGGTTTTGCCACCTTTTACTTCAAATGCATTCACTGGTTGTATATTAAAAAGTAAAAATTTAAAAGTAAAAAGGGTTACGTTGATGTACAAGTTACCTGTTTAAACTTTTGAATTATAGTATTGTTTGCTTTTCGGGTTTATGCAGACACAAAGCTAAAGAAAGACGGTTATTAAATGTGCGGTTGCAAAAAACAGGAGTGAGATAATTAATAATAACAGGACAGTATTATCTATTGCTGAATAGCATTACAGAACGTACAGCCGACAAGTTGGGGGCACCTTGCATAATGTTGAGTAGAGCTACAGCCACTCCGATTAAAATACGGAGTACTGCATTTTGCCCAATAGAATTAATGCAGTACAAGTGTGCGACGCAAGGAACGATGCTCAGGGAACTGCAGCCGGGTACCCAAAAATAAATGCTGATAAAAAAGTTTATGCGGGGTAGTAAGGACTAATCATTACATAAATAATTACACCGGTTATGGCTACATAAAACCAAATAGGCCAGGTTATGCGGGCCAGCTTGCGGTGTTTAACCCATTCGCCGGTCAGGCCACGGTAAGCGGTGTATAAAATAAAGGGGAGTATAATACCGGCCAATGGTATATGTGTAAATAATAAAATATAGTAAATGGTTTTGCTAATACCGGGCTCTGGAAAAGAAGTAGGCTCGGTTAATAAGTGGTGGGCTATATAACTTAATAAAAAAAGTATAGACAATACCATAGCGGTTAACATAAAATTGCGGTGCAGTACGTACTTTTTTTGTTTAACAGCTACTAAGGCCAATATTAAAAACAGGGCCACGAAAGAATTAATGAAAGCATTAATTTTTGCAAAAACATGCGGACTAAAACCAAGATCAACCTTTATAGATACACGCCCAAGGGCTGTTACCAATAAAAAAACAATGATTGAAAAACTAATGATTAACCAGTTTGCCTTTTTATCATTTTTCGTCCACACGGGTGCTAACATTTTGCTTTGTTTTGTTTTTTGAAAAGAATATTAAGAAAAATCCCACGCCGGCAGCGGCCAGCAAAAATACAACGGCCAGTAGTTGTAGTTTACCCGCCAGAAAACTTTTTTTAGTTCTGTCTTTTTCCATGGTAAGGAACAACAGGTCGCGGGCAAGTTTTACCTGGTCGTTCTCCCGAATGCCACTGTAATAACCACGTACATACCGGTTGCTGTCAATTAATACAAAGCGGTCGGAGTGAAAATAGTTGCTGTCAATCATGGCACCATCCTCTACACCTAAACGCATGTGGTTACGGGCAAGATCGTAAATAGTAGCTTTATCGCCGGTTAATAACCACCATTGTTCAGGGTTAATCTGAAAACGGTCGGCCCATTTTTTTAGTTGTGCTACTGAGTCTCTTTCAGGGTCGATACTGAAAGAAATAAAGAATATTTTTTTATTGGTTTTATCACCCACACGTTTAGCGTTGGTAATAGATGATTGCAGCTTATGCATATTGGCTGTCATACCCGGGCAAATAGTAGGACAGTGTGTAAAGAAAAAATCGGCTACAATTATTTTGTTGTGCAGGCTGTCAAGTGTAACCGTATCACCTAATTGGTTTACCAGGCTAAAGTTGGGTATTTTATGCCATACCGTATCGGTAAGTTGTTTGCCGTTTACCTCTTTGGTTATTACGGTATCTACCACATAATGGCGGGGCATGGCTATAGCATCCTGGCTGTACTGTTTTACTATTAAGTAACAGGCCAGTGGCAAGGCAATGGCCATTA
The DNA here is from genome assembly GCA_002399735.1 of Chitinophagaceae bacterium UBA4857. Classification (GTDB taxonomy): domain Bacteria; phylum Bacteroidota; class Bacteroidia; order Chitinophagales; family Chitinophagaceae; genus Terrimonas. The sequence continues at coordinate 162,096 of DHEF01000012.1, read as the reverse complement.
TGAGGGCATATAAAGCTTTCTTGTTCACGTTTACTTTGCTTCGGGGGTATACTGTTTAAAAAACCAACGCCCGGTTACAGCTATTTAAGCATAACCGGGCGGCAGTAAATAGTAATATGTATAACAAATTATTGTTTGCCCGGTTCGGGAGTCGTTGGTTCTTTTTTAACCTCGTGTATTACGGGTGTAGTAGTTTGTTTAAAATAAGGATCAAAGTCGTTTCTTAAGTTTTTGTACGAGTTACCGTCAATTAAGAACGCTGCAATAAACCATATAAACAACAACAACGGAACAATAATGGTCATAATAAAGTTTCTTATTTCATCGCCAAGGTGCATGAAAATAGAAACGATATAGTAAGCTTTTGCTAAAGTAAGAATACAAACAGCACCTTTAAACATTAACACCACCAGGTGGTTGGCACCATGGCCCATTGCATAAAGAATTAAACCAATGGCTAACTCTATAACTGTAATTACAGAAAGCAAGATGGTTGTTTTTCTAACCTTTTTCTTAAACGTCGCATCATCTTCATGATGCGGATGCTCTACCACCTCGGGATAGGCTGCTGAGGAAGAAATAGCTTTCGTTGGATCGTAATGACTAGACATAATATAAATAAGTTCTTAAAATAATTAAATAAGGTAGAAAGCAAGGAATACGAATACCCAAACCAAGTCTACAAAGTGCCAGTACAAGCCAGCTTTTTCAATCATCAGGTAATGACCTCTTCTTTCAAACACATTTTTCTGGGTCATAATTAACATAACAATATTAATAATCACGCCAGAAAATACGTGGAAGCCATGGAAACCGGTGATGCCGTAGAAGAAACCACCAAATGCAACAGGTCCGGGTGTGCCCACTTTTAAGTCGTGTTGAGAAATAGTAGCTATTAAACTTTCTTTAGATTGTGTTACCAATTGAGAAACCGGTACTGAATGGTCAACCTGATAAGCCAGTTTAGCTAAAATATCAGCATCGGTATTTTTAAGTGCATCGCCAATTAATGCTGGATCGGCCGCTGCACCCCAAGGGTTAACTTTTGTAGTTTGACCTAATAATTGAATCTGACCATCTACTAAAGTTGCATGCTCGGCAGTAATCATATGCCACCACTCCCAGGCCTGACAGCCTAAGAACATTAAACCACCTAAAATGGTCCACAATAACCATTTTCTAACACCGGCTTTATCGCCTTTATGGCCGGCATGTACTGCCAATACCATAGTAACCGAGCTAATGATAAGTATAAATGTCATTACACTCACAAAGGCTAACGGAAGGTTTGCATGACCCGCAAACGGAAATGCATTAAATACATGGTTGGGATCGGGCCAAAAGTTTTGGCTAAAACGGATGGTACCATAAGAAATAAGGAATGCCCCAAAAGTGAAAGCATCACTCATTAAAAAGTACCACATCATCACTTTACCGTACTCGATGTTGAACGGACTTTTACCGCCGCTCCACCATTTAGTCTTATGCGTTGTAGCTGTTGTTGCCATATAAACCTACCCCCTCAGGGACTTTTTTTAAGTATCAGCCTTTAACAGTTAATACCTAATCGTTATTAAAAACTTTACAATTTATCTTGTTCATCAGCCAATTACCCAATCAGCTAATTACCAAATTATCTACCTATGATAACAATAAAAAAAACACCAGCAAGTAAATCCAAAGTATATCTACAAAATGCCAGTAACTACTCATTACTTCCACCGGAACACTGCTGTACGATTTTACCCTCCCCCATAAAGAACGACATACTACAATAATCAATGCCACCATACCTCCTATTACATGTAAACCATGAAGTCCGGCAATTACATATAAAAACTGTCCTGCTCCCGATGAACCTTTAAACCTTACATTCTGATCGTTCCATAACTCGTAAAAGCCCAAAATCTGCATGGCCACAAAGGTCATTCCTAAAATAACGGTTACCACCATCAGGCTGCGGTAGCGTTGCATACTTCTTTGTTTAAAAGCACGTAAGGCCATCTGTATGGTTACGCTACTGGCAACAATTACAACCGTAGATAACCAAAATATTTTCGGAAAATCTATCGTACGCCATCCTTCCAGGTTGCTTTTAATGATAAATGCACTGGTCAATCCCGCAAACATCATTAGCATACTGGCAATAGCCACCCACAAAGTAAACTTGTGCGGATGCATTCTACGGCCTTCGCCTAATGTGTTATTCGTTTTATCTATATTCAACTCTCCTACCATTTCAATTTTTTTGTTGGTCAGCAGCATTGCTACTATCATCGCCTGTTGTGTCACTCACTGCATCGTTCAGTAATACTATTGGGCATTATGTAAGTTTCCTACACAATGTGAAAACCCAATTATCAAACTTCCAAGTCACCAAATTTTCAAATTAACTACACTTTACTCAACAGCAACGCTAACAACACCACAGGTAAATAAATATAACTACCAAACATCACCCCTCTTGCCGACTTTATGTCCATGTTTTTGTACAAGGCAACACTTCTTAATACCATAAAAATATTAGCCAGTATTACCAGTATAAAACCAATCATTCCCTTTATACTTTCAAACTCACTTATGTCTAAAAAATAAGGTGCTGTAGTTGCCGGTAATAATAACAACGAGTAAACAATGGTCTGCATGGCCGTAAACCTGGTTGGTCCTTTATCGCTGGGCAACAGTTTAAAACCTGCAGTCGAGTAATCGTTGTGCGCTATCCAGGCAATAGCCCAAAAATGGGGAAACTGCCAGAAAAACTGCACCAGAAACAGCACTATTCCACCGGTCCAGCTTATTTCTTCGCCGGGAGCAAAACCTGCAACCCAACCAATTAAACAAGGCAAACCGCCGGGAACAGCACCTACCAAAACAGCTATTGAGTTTACTTTTTTTAGCGGTGTATAAATAAACGCATATAAAAACAAACTAAAAGCGGCAATGGATGCTGCTGTCCAGTTAAAAAAGTAGCCCAGTATAAAAACACCTATTGCGCCGGTTAGTATAGCAAAACCCCAACCCTCTTGCGGACTCATTCGCCCTGAAGCAATGGGCCTTACAGCGGTACGCTTCATTAATGCATCGGTGTCTTTTTCTACTACCTGGTTAATAGTGTTGGCACTACCTGTAACCAATAACCCACCTATAAAGAGCAATAGTATCCTTACTACATCAAAATCTATTCCCGGTACCAGCAGGTAACTAATTACACTACTAAATACCACCATGATACTTAACGAAAGCTTTATCAGCAACAAGTAGTCCTTAAGTTTCTTCATCACCTTATCCTTTCGTTATATATACAATGATTGTTTGCACAACCATCTTCCTTTCCTTTGTTTGCTACTTTTAAAAAGTAGTGCGGGCATTTTATAATTTTACAATGATGCCCAATAATATGCAGTTGAACGGAGCGTCGTCCTGAGCCCCTGCACAAACCCTATTCGGGATTAAAACAAGGGACGATCATCTGTGTTACTGCTGCCGGCGTTAAAATTAAATTTTATACATCCGGCCTGTTACACTCAGTTTAGTGAGTGCTTTCGTTTTCGCTTACAGGCTCAGTTTGCGGAATAAAATCTCTTCCGTCTTTACTGTAATCGTAAGCCCAACGGTGTACTTCCGGTATTTCACCATCCCAGTTACCATGTCCTGGGTTGATTGGCGTAGTCCACTCTAAAGTTGTTGCTTTCCAAGGGTTAAGTGTTGTTACTTTACGTCCTTTGAAAATAGAGTAGAAGAAGTTAAATATAAACATTAACTGAACCGCAAATACAATGATGGTTACAATGGTAATCATCGCATCCAACTCGTGGAACTGGCTAAAGTTTACCCACTGACTTTTGTCTAAATAACGACGTGGCATACCTGCTAAACCCTGGTAATGAATAGGCCAGAAAATTAAGTAAGCGCCTACAATTGTTACCCAGAAGTGTACATAAGCCAATGTGTTGTTCATGTAACGGCCATACATTTTAGGGAACCAGTGATAAATACCGGCAAACATACCGAACATGGAGGCCACACCCATTACTATATGGAAGTGAGCTACTACGAACATGGTATCGTGCAAGTGAATATCGATAGTTGAGTTACCCAGGAAGATACCTGTTAAACCACCTGAAATAAATAAGCTTACAAAACCAATGGCAAATAACATGGCTGGTGTAAACCTGATGCTACCACGCCAAAGAGTTGTTAACCAGTTAAATACTTTAATGGCCGAAGGCACCGCAATTAACAGCGTTAATAGTACGAACACCGAACCTAAGAAAGGATTTAAACCCGTAACGAACATGTGATGCGCCCATACAAGGAATGCCAGGATACAAATGGCAAACATGGAACCAAGCATGGCCATGTAACCAAAGATGGGTTTACGTGAGTTGATGGATAATATTTCCGATACCATACCCATGGCAGGTAACAGAATAATATATACTTCCGGGTGACCCAGGAACCAGAATAAATGCTGGTAAAGAATGGCACTGCCGCCTTCGTTTGGTAAGGCTTCGCCGGCAATAAATATATCGCTTAAGTAGAAGCTGGTACCTAAAGTACGGTCGAAAATAAGTAGTACCGCACCTGATAATAATACAGGGAAAGAAAGTACACCTAATACCGCAGTAAAGAATAATGCCCAAACGGTTAATGGCAAACGAGTCATGGCCATACCTTTTGTACGCATATTTAATATGGTAGAAATGTAGTTAAGGCCTGCCAATAACTGCGATACAATAAACAAGGCCATACCAATGATCCACATATCCATACCGGCTTTAGAACCGATAGATGCCTGACCAAGGGCACTTAACGGCGGATAGGCTGTCCAACCGCCGGATGCAGGACCTGTTTGTATAAACAGCGAGGCTAGCATAACTATACTGGCAGCAAAGAAGAACCAGTATGATAACATATTCATTAAAGGAGATGCCATATCACGGGCACCTACCTGAAGAGGAATAAGTAAGTTGGCAAACGTACCACTAAGACCTGCAGTTAATACAAAGAATACCAGCACCGTACCATGCATGGTTACCAATGCATAGTAAAAGTCGGGTTTAATTTTACCACCCTCGGCCCATTGACCAAAGAAGGTTTCTAAAATTGGAAAGCTTTGATCGGGAAAGCCAAGTTGTAAACGGAATAAAACCGAAAACAAACCACCAATGAATGCCCAAATGATACCAGTAATTAAAAACTGTTTGGCAATCATTTTATGGTCCTGACTGAATACATACTTTGTCAGGAACGTTTCCTTGTGGTGATGCCCATGGTCGCCGTCATGGTGCGAATCAAAACCAACTGCCGAATGTTCAATATGTGCTGCGTGACTCATAGTAATATTTTTGTGGCACTTTTCTTTGTGCCTTGCTCATAACAAATTAGTGTTTCAACTGTGCAATTACGGTGTCTTTAGCTACAGGCGCTACCGGAGCAACACCGGCAGCTGCAGTAGAATCAGCTACACGTTTTACTTCCATAGCAATTTTATACTGAGGTTTTTTAGAAGCAATCCACTGATCAAAAGCCTCTTGTGTTTCCACAACAATAGTGCCCCTCATGTTTGTATGCCCTGATCCACACATCTGGTCGCAAGAAATTTCGTAAACGAAATCGGGGTTGCCGGTTTCTTTAATTTTTTCGGCAGTAGTTTTTGTTGGGGTAAACCACATGGTGGTTGGTGTGCCCGGTACTGCGTCCATTTTCATACGGAAATGTGCTAAACCTACGTCGTGAATTACATCTTTAGCGTTAATAACTAATTTAACGGGTTTGTTTACTACCAAATGCATTGGCTCGTCCTGACCGTTAATGTAAATATCGTCATGCCCCAACTGATCTTCCCAAACCTGACCTAATGGGTTCATGGCGCTTGGGTCAATTTTTTTGTAGTATTTCTGACCTAATTCTTTATCAGGACCCGGGTAACGGTACTCCCATTTAAACTGGCTGCCTACAATTTCAACAGTCATGGCTTCTTTAGGAGCCGGGCCGGTAATACGGTACCAATAAACAATACCAAAAGTTACCAAAACCGTAAGTATAATGGCAGGTACTGCCGTCCAGATAAGCTCTAACTTGTTAGAGTGTGGAAAGAAATAAGCTTTTTGATTTTCTTTTTCCTGGTATTTAAAGCAATACCAAAACAATAACACCTGGGTAAGTACAAATACAATCCCTGTTGCAATTAGGGTGTATTTCATCATCTGGTCTACAAGCAAACCATGATCAGAATCGGCACTACCAAATTTTAATATTTTGCCTTCTAATTTTACATTGCAATAGTACACACCAAACATTCCTACAATAAGGAATACCAATAGCAAAAATGCATTGATTTTATTGGTTTGCTTACGAGACTTCTCTTCACCTCGGATTACTGCAACATATTCACTCGCCTTAGCTATCTGAAATGTTATCAGAAAGCCAAGCACTAAAATTGCAATGATAAAAAACGTTGTCGTCATAATAGTATTAAAATTCCTAAAAGAAAAAATCAGTTATTGTTATGCTGCAGGCCTACTGTCTAATAGCGAACGGAACGATGAACGGAGCGTCGCAACGGACGATGATAGTAGTACAACAGCCGACTTAAAAAGATCTACGTTCGTAATTATGCACCAACTATTAGGTATGGTGAATAACACTTTCTTTGATGAACGGGTGGTTTTTGGGTATTAAAGAATGTTTGCTTAGTACCCTACCGGTAACAAACATAATGATACCAACAAAACCAAGAGCTACACCAAAATCGTATAAAATCATGGGCACTTTATTTGGCGAAATTGCCGGGAATACCATTTGGTAAAAATCTAACCAATGACCAAATATGATTAACACGGCTACTACTGCTATAATGGTGTAGTTACGTTTTGAGTCGCGACTCATTAATATTAGTAGCGGTGCAATAAAGTTGATTATGAACATGAACCAGAAAATACCACTGTAAAGACCGGTTGCACGGGGTTTGAAGTAAATAGTTTCTTCAGGAATGTTTGCATACCAGATAAGCATGAACTGTGAGTACCACAGGTATGTCCAGAAAATAGAGAACGCAAACATGAATTTACCCAAATCGTGTAAGTGTTCTGTATTGGTCAACTCTAAATAACCTTTGTTTTTTAAATAGATTACAAACAAGGCAATTAAGGCTACGCCCGCCACAAATGTACTGGCAAATGTGTACCAGCTATACATGGTGCTGTACCAGTGTGCATCTATACTCATTAACCATAACCAGGGAACAGTTGACATTACTGTTAAGGCAAATACCACTGCGTAAAGAGCCGCCCAGATGGTGTTTTTCCACATGTATTTTTTACCTGCTTCAATAGAAGGTAAAGGGTTTGTATCTAACTTGCGTGACATGGCTCTTAACTTGTAACCCAGTAGAGACCATAATACTACAGTTAAGATAGTAACCGTTGCAAAAAAGCCTTTATTTAAAAAACCTTTTTTATGGTTTAAAATAGGGTCATCGTGTACATGGTGCGTATCTGTCCAGTGATATATAGTGTGGTTGTCGCCAAAAGCAATTGCCAATAAAATAATAGCAGCTAATACACCAATGATAGGTACACAGGCAGAAATAGCTTCTGTTACCCTGCGGAAAGATATTTGCCAACCGCCCCATGCTAATGTAGTAGCACAGATAAAGAACATACTGGCATTTACTACTAATAAAAAGTAAACGCTGTTTTGTAGTAAACTAGCCCAAAATCTGGCATCCTGCTTTTGCTTATCAGCCTCGGCAATACCACTGCCGTGAGTTGAAAAGTATAAAGCAATGATAGCAATAAATCCCACCAGCATTAATGCAATAGCAATTGTATTGAATCTTTTCGTGGGCGTAAATTGTTCCTTTAATGATGACATCACTGTTCTTTTATAATTTCTTCAAATAGTTTTCGATTCCTTTCGCTCTCTTTATTTTGCGGCTGTTGTATCAGCAGCCGGTGCGCCGGTTGCAGCAGCAGGTGCCACTTTTTTAGCTTGCTTAGATTTTATATAAGCTACTACTTCCCAACGTTGTTTGGTGTTTAACTGCGACGCATAACTTCCCATCTGGCCTTTACCATAAGTTACTGAGTAAAACATTGTTCCATCTGTCATGTTATTTGCCTTTTCATCGTTAACAAGCGGAATTGGCTTTGCAGTAAATGGGCCTTCGCCGCCTTTGTATAACGGACCGTCGCCATCTAGTTTAGCACCATGGCAAATACCACAGTTAATTAGATATAAACGCTCTGCTTCTTTTAAATTAATGCTATCAATATTCAAAGGGTTTTTTACAAATGCCGCACGTGCATAGCCACTATCCGACTTTGGAATCGTATAAGGAAAAGCATCGCCACGGGCAATTGACCCTTTTACCGGTTGGTGATTATAAGTAGCGCCTGAAGCTTTTAATCTTTCATCGCTTGGTGCATACGTTTCATAAGCTACACTGTACGACATGTCGGGCATGTAAGAACGGCCCGGCTTGTCGCTGCCACCACAGCTTACAATGGTTATAGCTACGGCTAGTGTGCAAAAAGTTATGACGAATAGTTTTTTCATTCTCTTATATATATTCTTCAAAAAAATCTGTTCTGTTTATCTCACCTGAAGCAGTGCTTAAACCGCTTCTATTTTTTTACCAAAACGGGTAGTATCCTGATCATAACGACCAATCCACCAACCAGTTTCTTTATTCTCCACTGTTACTTCCGATGAACCGATGCTTTTTAAGAAAGCAACCGCTTCTTCTTCGTTGGTTTTGCTGGTACACTCAATAGCCATTACAAATGTATCATCGGTACTGCGAGGGTTAAAGTGGTCTTTTTTTACAAATGGTGCTAATTGACATAACCAGCAAAATGTAAGTACCATGCCCACCGCTGCAAATAATACGGTTAACTCAAACGTAATAGGTATCCACGCAGGTAAAGAGAAAAATGGTTTGCCACCAAAGTTTATCTGCCAGTCAACCGTTAATGCCCAGGTAATAAAGCTAACCGCAGTGGTAGTACCGGTAATACCATATATAAACCCCGCAACGTGTAAGCTGGTGTCTTTTAAACCCATTTCTTTATCCAATCCATGAATAGGAAACGGCGTATACACATCGTGCAACTTGTACCCCGCTTTACGTACTTTTTTTACGGCCGGAAACAAAACCTGCTCGTCGTAAAAAGTGCCTACTATAAATTTTTTAACCCCCATAATTATTATTTATAAAGTGCCGACCGGTGTTAACGGCCTTCACCAATTGTTCAATATTGTTACTGCAGTTGAACGGAGCGTCGCAACCTCAGCTCAATCAAGGTACTACAGCCTGTAAATCAAATAACCACTTTATTAATGATGATGTAACTCGTCATCTGTAAACTTATCCAGTGGTTTTTCTTCCACTTTGTTCATCTCTTCTTTATAGTTATCACCATTCTTTTTCAGGATATGTTTAATCTCTGCAATGGCAATTACCGGGAAGTATTTAGAGAACAGGAAATAACAGGTAAAGAATAAACCAAACGTACCCATGTAAAACCCAATCTCCCAAATGGTCGGTGTATAATACGTACTCCAGGAGCTTGGCAGGTAATCACGATAAATAGAGGTTACGATAATTACAAAACGTTCGAACCACATACCAATGTTTACCAGAATACTCATAAAGAAGGTCAGCAATAAGTTGCGGCGTAATTTTTTGCTCCAGAATACTTGAGGCGATAATACGTTACAACCCATCATTAACCAGTAGCTCCAGCCATAAGGACTGCTCAGGCTTAAACGGTTTTCTTTAAAAGCAAACCACTCATAATCTACAGCACTGTACCATGCCATAAATAACTCGGTTAAGTAAGCAATACCTACAATCGAACCGGTAAGAACAATTACCTTGTTCATTACTTCAATGTGCTCAATAGTAATATAGTCCTGTAAGCCTAATACCTTACGTGTAATTAATAAAAGTGTTTGTACCATGGCAAAACCAGAGAATACCGCACCCGCTACGAAGTAAGGAGGGAAGATAGTGGTGTGCCAACCGGGTACAACCGAAGTAGCAAAGTCAAAAGATACGATGGTGTGTACCGAAAGTACAAGTGGTGTACTTAAACCTGCTAATACCAAGGATAATGCCTCGTGACGTTGCCAGTGTTTAGTACTACCTGTCCAGCCAAATGCAGCTAAACCGTAGAACATTTTGCGCCATTTTACTTTAGCACGATCACGCAGGGTAGCTAAATCGGGTAATAAACCAGAGTACCAGAACAATAACGATACGGTAAAGTAAGTAGAGATCGCAAATACATCCCAAAGTAGCGGAGAGTTAAAGTTAACCCATAAAGGACCGCGGGTATTAGGGTAAGGTAATACGAAAAACGCATTCCAAACACGACCCATGTGCCAGATAGGGAACTGACCTGCACACATTACCGCAAATATCGTCATCGCCTCAGCCGCACGGTTTACACCGGTACGCCAGCCCTGACGGAAAAGTAATAAGATAGCCGAGATAAGGGTACCGGCGTGACCAATACCTACCCACCATACGAAGTTGGTAATATCCCAACCCCATCCGATGGTTTTATTCAGGTTCCACTGGCCAGTACCATACACCACATCCATATAAATGGATACCACACCAAAACCCAACAGACCCAAAGAAATAATAAATCCTATCCACCAAAGTTTTGACGGCTTCGTTTCCACCGGGCGACAAATATCCTCTGTCACCTGATGATAATCCTTATTGCCATCCACAATCGGTGGTCTTACCTGCGATTCGTATCTGAGTAAAGACATAATTATTTATAAAAAAATCTAATAATCAAATTTCTATAAGCAAACCAGTATTGGTTTAAACTTTTTTTCTTTTCTGTTGTTCTTAATTTTTATACCGGCAGCATTACTACTATCATCGCCTGTTGTGTCACTCACTTGTACTGCATCAATTCTATTCAGCATTGTGTAAGTTTCTCTTTTTTTGCCTGCAACCAATAGGGGGTAAGTGCCGTATTACAAAAACAAAACAATCAACAAAAAAACAAAGAACTAATTTAAGTTAACCACTAATAGTGGCAGCATTACTGCTGCAACTATTAATGATGTTCTGCCGCTGCAGGTTGTGTAGCCGGTAATGTACCATGGCCATCACCATGTCCTTCGCCATCTTTTTTGGCCGGGCCATGTCCTTTGCGAGGTATAATTTCGTCGGTATTTCTAATTTTAGCCAAGTAGCTAACATTAGGCATAACGTGTATTTGCTCTAATACATAGAAAGTACGTAGCGGATTGTTTTTACGCTCTATGCTAATAGCACTTTCCGGGTCGTGTACATTACCAAATACCATGGCATCAGCCGCACAAGCACTTGTACAAGCCAGTTTCAGGTGTTTGTCTTTTAATGGAGAACCTTCTTTCTTAGCATCTAATTTAGCTGCTTGTAAACGTTGTACACAGAAAGAACATTTCTCAATCACACCTCTTGAACGTACAGTAACATCCGGGTTTAATACCATGCGGGTTAAGTCGTCGTTCATGTGGAAAACAGCCGGGTCTAATTTACCCACCACTGTTTGATCCTGGTTGTTTGCAAAGCTATCAGCACCAGTGTAGTCAGACCAGTTAAAGCGACGAACTTTGTAAGGACAGTTGTTAGCGCAATAACGAGTACCAATACAACGGTTATAAGTCATTTGGTTTAAGCCTTCGGCGCTATGGTTGGTAGCAGCTACCGGACATACATTCTCACAAGGAGCGTTGTCGCAATGCTGACACATCATAGGCTGGAAAACCACACCTTTTAATTCGTTCGGATCTTTTTCGTCAGAAACATAGTAACGGTCAATACGTAACCAATGCATATCATGGTAACGCAATACTTCGCTTTTACCTACAACCGGTACGTTATTTTCGGCATGACAGGCAATAACACAAGCACCGCAGCCAAAGCAGGCGTTCATGTCAATACTCATACCCCATTTAATACCCGGCTGGTCGTGCTGTCCGTAAGGTGTACCTTCTTTGGCATAGTCCTCACGTGTTGCATTTTCCTTACCGCTATAAGTGTCGTATAAGTTTTGTCTGTAATCTTTAAATTCAGTTTTGTCCTGTAAAAAGCTGGCTAAAGAAGTTTCACGCACTACGTCAATACGATCTTCGTGGCTGTTGTGAATTTGCGTTTGGGCCAGTTTAAATTTGCTGCCGGTATTTTCAAACTCAGCATCAACGGCATACAGATCAACACTTGTACCGTTAAAAGAAGAAAGCGGGTAAACGTCAACACCTACTTTTTTATCTTTTCTGGCATTGTCAACATAGGTACTACCCAATGTTTCGGTACGGCCATAACCAACTGCTACTGCAATGGTATTAGCATCCATACCCGGTACAACAATACTTGGCAGCTCCAACTCTTTACCAGCCACTTTTACCTTAATAACCGGTTTTTGCGGATAGTATTCGTAGTCGTTGCTTTTGTAATTAATTTTTAATTCATCGGCAGTAGTTACCGATATCATAGCATAGTTGTCCCAGGTAATTTTTGTAATAGGGTCCGGTAACTCCTGTAACCAGGGGTTAGCAGGGTGAGAACCCGAGCCCATTGCATTACTCTGGTAAACAACTACTTCTTTTTTATTTGAAATTGGTTTGGCTGCAATAGCACTTACTGCGTTGGCAGTAGCACTACCGCTGTACGATCCTCCGCTGATTGCGCCAGGAGCAGTTGTCCAAACACCATTTTGTAAGGCTGTGTTATACGCATCTAAACCACCCAGTTTATTAATCCAGAAATTACGGAAGTAATCTTCAAATAATTCTGTTTTACCGGCCCAGCGTAACAGGCTTTCTGTCCATTGGCGGGTTTTAAATAACGGGTAAATAGTAGGTTGTACAAAACCGATGCTTCCTGCAGTAGCCTCTGCATCACCCCAGCTTTCCAGATAATGATGTGTAGGCACCAGGTAGTTACACAATTGTGATGTTTCGTCCAATTTTTCGTTAAACGAAATACGCAGTTTTGCTTTTTCAAAAGCTGCTTTCACTTTAGCCGTATCAGGCCAGGTGTAATAAGGGTTAGCGCCTTGTATTAATAAAGTACCTACGCTTCCGCCTTGTAATTCATTTAATAAATCGGCAAAGTCTTTATCAACACCCTGACGGTAGTTAACGGGAGCCGACCAGTCGATGGTAGTACCATAAGCACCGATAGCCTGGTTAATGGCATTAACGATTAACTGTACGTTTATATCGTTGCTGCCGGCTACTACTAAGCTTTGGCCTTTATGGGCTAAAAGGTCTTTTGCTACTTTAGCAATACCTTCATTTAGTTTAGGACTTCCGAACTGTTTTGGAGCCGAAATACCGTCCACACCAACTGCTGCTGCTAAGGCTAATACCACAGCACCTGTTTCAGATGGACGGTGGTTAAATCTTTCGTCAGCATTTGCACCAGTCATGCTTAAAAAGCTTTCAAACTGGTAGTGTTTGCTCATTTCCGGTTTGTCTTCGTTGATTTTTCTGTTCAACGCATAACCATGCTGGTATTCTACAGGGCTTAACCATGTTCCTAAAAAGTCGGCACCAATACTTACCACTACTTTTTTAGCATTTTCAAAACGGTAAGCCGGGATGGCTTTACGTCCAAAACTTGCTTCGTTGGCCAGTAACATACCGGTATAAGATACCGCATCGTACTGAACGTGTTTAAAGTTGGGGTAAACTGCTTTAAAATCGGCAATTGCCTGTAAAGCAGAAGGTGAGTTTACGGTGCTGGTTAATAAAACTACCGATCCGCCGGCAGCTTTAATAGCAGCTATTACTTCCTGGTCTAACGCTTCAAAAGTTGGAATTTCTTTTAAGTCGTTACCGGTTCTTTGTTTAGGGTGGGTTATTCTGTTTTTATCGTACAGATCCAAAATAGAAGCCTGAATACGTGCAGTAGTACATCCTTTTACAAAAGAAAGCTCGTTGCCCTCAATTAAAATAGGACGGCCGTCACGTACACGAGCCAATACAGGAACCACATCACCATCCTGAATAAAAGTGGTGGCGTAGTATTTTGCTTCGCCCGGAACAATATTTTCAGGTTTGCTGGCAAAAGGTACCGCTTTACGTACCGGTGTTGTACAGCTTGCCGCTAAACTAGCAGCTGCAGTACTAAAACCAAGGTATTTTAAAAAGTCACGACGAGGGGCTTTGGCGTCTAAAATTCCTTTGCCTTCATCCTCAAACGGAAGCTCCTCACGAAACTCGTCTGCGTTTCGTGTTTTAAAGTTTTCCGGATCGTTAACCTCTGCAAAACTTTGCCAGTATTTGTTTTGGCTCATTTATTCTTAATTTGAAAAATTAATCAATTTGAAATTTTCACCTGCTTTTTCACTTAGCAACACCGTTACTATGTCACTATTAGTAGTGACATTTCTGACACTCTAAACCACCGATGTCTTTAACGGTTACGCTATCCATTTTACCAGACTTAATATCGTTATGGAATTTTTCGTAAATGCTATAGTATTGGTTACCGGTACTATCGGTATAGTTAAAGTTAACTTTTGTTTCGCGGTGACAGTTTACACACCAGCCCATGCTTAACTCAGATACCTGTTTTACCACATCCATCTCGTTAATTTCACCATGACAGGTTTGACACTGTACATTACCTACACGTACGTGCTGGCTATGGTTAAAGTAAACGTGGTCGGGCATGTTATGAATTTTAACCCACTCGATTGGTTTTGCTTTTGAAGGATCCCAAGCATCAGGGTTTTTAGGATCGAAACCTGCGTACTCGTATAACTTAGCAATCTCGGCAGTGCCGTTTACTTTGTTACCGTTTTTATCAAACAGTTCAGGACCTTTTTCGTAAGACTGAATAGTTTTATGACAGTTCATACACACGTTAACCGAAGGAATAGCGGCTGTTTTACTTTCCCATGCATTACCATGGCAATACAAACAACTTATCTGGTTAATACCTGCGTGTACTTTGTGTGAGTAGAAAATAGGTTGCTCTGGCTCGTAACCTTGCTGACGGTTTAAACCAATCATACCTTTTGTTACAAAGAAACCGCCTACCACAAACATTAATACGGCAAAAATGGCGATGTAAACCTTGTTACGGTAGAAAGGTGAAGGTTCTGGACGTTCGATGCCTTCAGTATCGTCAGATAATTTTTTAAGGTTGCTGTTTACATACATTAATATAAAGGCTATTAAAGCCAGTATTAATGATATAACACCAAAAATTACCGCATTTTGACCGTCGTTACCACCACCGGTACCTCCACCACCACCTTCGGCAACTTTTGGTACTTCGTTAAATTTCAGATCAACATAGTCTAAAATGGCAGTAATGTCTGCATCTGGCATAGATGGAAATAAATCCATGGTAGTAGTAGAAAATTTTGAAATTTCTACAGCCATCGGATAACCAGACTTTGTAAGGGCTACGTTGTCTTTAATCCACTCGTGCAGTTTTCCTTCGTCGTTCCAGCGTTCACGTACACCGCCTAAGGCAGGGCCCGTGCTATTACTTTTCATATCGCCTGCGTGACAGGTAGCACACTTGGACATAAACAATGCCTTACCATCCTGGGCATTTACATTCGCTATGGAGAACACTAAAAAAGTGAAAAAAACCAGCGCTATTCGTTGAATTATTGGCTTACTCGGAGTCATATTCGCATTTGATCAAAAAATGTGGATAAAAAGCTCTAATTGGGTGCAAAAATAAGCCTTGAAGTTAACAAAAGAACAACATTTTTAAATTTTTTTAAACCCGCTACTGTATTGCTTTTCAGCGTATTTAGGGGCCAAAAAACGGGGTCTTCAAAAATGTTTGTCATCAAAAAGTCACTGTTTCTGCAATTGGGAACAACTTTCGCCAGCCGACAATTGTATGACAAAATGAGGATTAGTTAATAGTTAATGGTTGATGGTTAATCGGTTTTTGAGACAGTTGAGATAATTTGGGTATGAGGGTTTTGGGGCAGGGATAGCAGCGGATACCCCGGTGAGGGTTTGTGTAGGGCGGTTCCCCCTTTTAGGGGGTTAGGGGGTGTGCCGGAGTAGCAGCGAATAGCCCGGTGACGGCCGAAAAAAAATAAGTTTTACCTAAAAGCACTTGCCGGCCGGCAGCCCGAAAAAAAATTGAATTAGCCAAATAATAGCCC
Source organism: Chitinophagaceae bacterium UBA4857 (assembly GCA_002399735.1). Taxonomy (GTDB): domain Bacteria; phylum Bacteroidota; class Bacteroidia; order Chitinophagales; family Chitinophagaceae; genus Terrimonas. The sequence goes on along the minus strand of DHEF01000012.1, from coordinate 145,933 downwards.
GATATAATATATATATGATAGTTTTGCGCCACCTATTTAATGGCAAGTAAATTAAACTGATAAGCATGTTGGACCGCCTGCAGCAAAAATGGAAAGTAACCGGATGGCAAGTTGTACTTATTTTATGCACGTTTGCTATTGGCGGCAGCTTAAGCGGACTTATTGGTAAAACGGTAATGAACTGGCTGACGATTGAAAACCGCTTTTTATGGGTAATTGTATATGTTTTGGTGGTTACGCTGGTTTGGCCATTATGTGTTTTGGCGGTTAGTGTGGTTTTTGGTCAATTTGGTTTTTTTACCCGTTATTTGAAAAAAATGGGGCAAAGAATGGCCGGAAAGGGTAAAAAGCAGGTAAAAATTGCTGTTTTTGCCAGTGGCGCCGGAAGCAATGCCGATAAAATTATGGCACATTTTAGCCAAAATGCTCAAATAAAAGTGGTTTTACTAGGTTGTAACAAACCGGGCGCCGGTGCATTTGCCGTTGCGGCGAAACATGGCGTGGAAAGTTTTACTATTGAGAAGGAGCAGTTTTTCCGTGGTGATAATTATTTGCCTTTTTTACGTAAAAAAGAGATAAATCTTGTTGTTTTAGCCGGTTTTTTATGGAAAATACCAGAAAACTTGATAAAAGCGTATCCTAACCGGATTATAAATATTCACCCGGCATTATTGCCAAAATATGGCGGCAAGGGTATGTATGGCAATTTTGTGCATACAGCTGTTATTGCTGACGCCGAAACCGAAAGCGGTATTACCATCCATTACGTTGATGAACAATATGACCACGGCGCTCATATTTTACAAGCTACTTGTCCGGTTTTGCCCAGCGATACACCGGAAACGCTGGCACAACGGATTCATGGTTTAGAACATGAACATTTTGCAAAAGTGATTGAGGCGGAGGCGAAGAAGTTATTGTAATTTTTGGGGGTCGGCTGTGGTGCTACTATCAACCCCAAACCCCTAAAGGGGCTTTAAAGTCTAAGTAAGCTTAATGTTTTTTTGTTACCAGCGTCCTCCCTTGATTGAGCTTCGGTTGTGTCACTCACTGCATCGTTCGGTAATGCTATTGGGCATTGGGTAGGTTTTCCTACTTTTTTACATGAGAAGGGAGGGGGTGGTTTTAAAAAGAGTTAGTCTTTGTATTCTTCTATTCTAAAGCTTTTTGCAATTATTTTTATTACACCACCTGTTGAGTTTAATTCAATTTTGTAGGTTTTTAATTTTACCTCGTCCATAAATCCATTCCATTTTGCATAAAAATTAACTACGTCTTGGTTGTCATCGTTTAATTCCGCCGCATCAAAAATGCTTTCGTCGGCAATGATACCAAAGTTCAACTTCATTTCTGCCCAATAGACATCTTCAAATACAAACCTTACGCTCCCTTTCTCTTCGGGCCATTCAATGTCAAATATTATAACATCATTGTGTCCGGGATTTTTTCGGTCAATATTTATGTTTTTAATTACTGCGTCGTGCCACTGGTAGTCGCTAAATTTCATACTATTAGTTTTACGTTTAGATTAGTGACAATATTTTCTATCATACTACACTCAATCCGCATTCCTTATCTCCTCAATAATACTATCATTACCAGAAACCGTAATGGCGGTTAACACGCCGCTAAGTGTTGCCCCCAGAATGCCATGCATATTTAAGTACTGCCCGGTTAAAAATAAATTAGGCACGCCGGTTTTAGTGCTGAGTGTTGTTTTTAATGGGTTTTCAAAATCTTTGGCAAAGCCATACATATTACCATCGGCACTGCCTATATAATCACGATAGGTTAATGGCGTTATGGTATAGTATTTTTTTATTGCGGCTTCTAATTGTGGAAACTTTTTATAAACCTGCTGTAATAACTGTTGTGCTTTTTGTTCTTTAAATGCCAGGTAGTCGGCACCTCTTTCTGTTTCCTGTAAAGTAGTATTAAAAGTATCGGCCCAGGGCAATACTTCCTCATACCGCATATTGGATAATATAGTTACCGACTCAGCATAACCCGGATACTGATTACTGGCCGTAAAAAATACTCCATACAACAGTGGCCAGTCTTCCGCTGTATAACTATTAGCACTCCATAAATACCCCTCTTTATGATAGTAAATGTTTTTACTTTGGTAAGGCAGGGTTTGCGGATGTAATACAATATTGATAGAAAATGACGATACGGTATTGGGCAGGTTGTTAATACGGTTGCGGTATATTTTTTTCAGCAACGGATTATCCGTCATTTGCAAAGTATGTACCGGACTTATGTTTGATATAAACTGCTGCGCATAAAACTTTTCTCCGGTACTTGTTTCTGCATAAGCAATATTATCGCCTTCACTAATTAGTTGTGTTACTTTCTGGTGACGCAAAATTTCTCCGCCATATAAACGCAACTGTTTTACCAACGCTTTGGCTATTTGCGAACCTCCGTGTATAAACTTCCAGGAGCTTTCTATATAACTGTTAATAATTAAAGCATGTACATGAAAGGGTGTTGCGGCGCCATCACCGGCATATAAAATATTATTGCCCGCTAATACTGCCTGTAACTTTTTATCATCAGTTAAGGCTTCTATGGTTTGTTTAGCACTGATGGAGCTGGCAATGGTTTTTTGTTCCAGAGTGCCATCTATTTGTAAATTGTATAATGGGAAAGCGGCACAACTCTCTTTCACCTTTTGGCAATAACTGCGTAATGCCGTTTCTTCTTCCGGAAAATATTGCAACAGTTGTTGGATAAAATTTTCATGACCTTGTGCCTGCGGATAAACTGTTTCATCATCGCCTACTATGATTCCGTCAAAACTATTCGTATCAATTCTTTCCAGGTGCAACTGATCCATTATACCCAGATAGGTAAATACTTTGTACAGGTTTTGACCTTTATCTAAACCGCCAACATAGTGTACCCCGGAATCGAAAATAAGTTTATCACGTACAAAGGTTTGCAGGTTACCGCCAAACTGTTTGTTTTTTTCTAACACGCAAACACGCTTGCCTTCGCGTGCCAGTATGTTAGCACATACCAGCCCGCCAATACCCGAACCTATTATAATAACATCAAAGTTCATTTACCCTGTTAAGTACAAAAATTATGTTAGAAGTAAACTTGGTCTTATCTATTTTTTTCAGCTTCAATTGGTGCTTTTGTGCAATTGTCTCAATCATTTGACCCGATAAAAAATGTAAGCCATGTTTGCCGGTTTTATTAAAGCCAAATAACCTGGTAGAAAACAACTCGGTTAACTTAGTTGTTTTATGACGCTTGGTTATATCCGCATCTCCATCACGAATAATTAATTTACCCCCTGGTTGTAAATGTGCAATACAGTTTTCTATTACGGCTATTTGCTGCTCGGGTGTTATATAATGCAACACATCGCTAATGATAATAGCATCGTAGTTTTTATCAATAGTATAGTTTACAATATCGGCCTGTAAAAAATTTAAGTTTTCGCCTTTACAAAAACCATTGGCTGCTACCGAAATTTTTTCTTCGTCATAATCTACTCCCAATATATTTCGTTCGGCACCGGCAAAATGTAACATATAACTCATAAAGCCATAACCGCAACCCATGTCCAGTATATTAGCCTGCAGCGGAACAATAGCATTAAATTGTTTATAATTAGCTTCCAGTTTTGTTTTAATGCGTAAGTACCATTCTAACACCGGGCCTTTATAAACATAGTTATAATACAGTTTCTCGTAATGGTAATCCACCGTTTCCAACTCCTGTGTCAGCTTGCGATGTTCTTCTTTAAAATACCTTGATATTTTTTTTGTTCTTTCTGCATAACCAATACCCCAAGCAGTATCATCGTTACTTATACGTGGCAGGTATTGAACGGTAAGTGTACCGTTTTTTAGTAGATAATCGCCCTTGGTCATGGTATACCCTGTGCCGTGTAAAAGAATGGGCACCACATCCAGGTTTAGTTCATGTGCCAGATAAAACGCTCCTTTATGAAAACGTTTCATAGGCGGATATGAAGTCCTGGTTCCTTCCGGAAAAACAATGATGGAGTAACCGTGTTTTACCCGATCACGCATTAGTTCAATACTGTTTTCAGCACCTTCAATTACCGGATAAAAATCGGCCATGCGTACCACGGCCCCAAACACCGGTGAATTCCATACCCATTTATTAGTCAACAACACCGCTTTTGGGTGTAACATGGTCATGGCCAGTATATCTAAAAACGATTGGTGGTTGGCAATCATCACCGCGGGCTTTTTAAATTTTTCGTTTAACGGGTTGTTGACTACTTTTTTAAAATTACCCATGATGTATAATACCGAACCACACAGTTTTGACAACAGCACATGATAGATATATTTTCCTTTTTCTTTGTTAAAAGGATTTAGTTTAATAAGTATAACACCAATGACAGTTAATACTACTGCGCCTAAGCCAAAATAGGTAAAAGAAAAAACCGATCGGGACCAGCTCCACAATGTCCAGGGAAAAAAGTTTTTGGCTATCCTGTTTTTAATAATCAGGTTAAAGAAAAAAGGTATTAACACCTGCGACATAATTACCACACAAACAATACCCGTAACGGAGATAAAAGCTATAGATCGCAAGGCAGGATGTTCTGCAAAAACCAATACTCCCAGGCCAGCTACGGTTGTGATGGCCGATAAAAAGATAGAAGACTTATAGGAAGCAAGGTTCTTTTTATTGGCCTTGTATTCATTGAGCAAGCCATCCATTACAAACAAACTATAATCATCTCCTAAACCAAATATTAATGCCGATACAATGATGTTAACAATATTAAACGTAATGCCAAACATGCCCATGATGCCTAGTATCCATATCCAACTAATCAACATAGGAATAAAGGTTACCAAGGCCAGCTCAATCCGACCAAAAGTTAACAGTAAAACAAAAAACACCAAACAGGAAGTAAGTATGGCAATTTTATTAAAGTCGGCATTTACCAACTCTGTTAAGCGAGCCGTTAGGTATTGTCTGTCTAAAACAGTTACGTTTTGTAGTTTATCCAAGTCCGCTACTACCGCCGGTTTGTTTTCGTTGCCAACTTTTAATAAAGTTACTATGGATACATTGCCAGGCTTTTCGCTAATATAATCATCTAAAAAGCGTTTTTGAAAATCGGCGAGCTCGGCTTTATCAACCGTTTCAAAATTTTGGTTCAACAGGTTTTCAAAATTATCAAAGGCGGATGCCGAAAATTTTAATGCCGCCCCTTGTTGTTTTATATCATTTACCAGCTTTGTTTTCTTTTCTGTTGTCCAGTAATTATTCCATTGTTGTATTCGTTGCTGTTGTAACGAATCGCTGATTAACAAACCCGATACGCCTGCATAACCTGTAACCCGGCCTTGCTGTTTTAATAATTCTAGTTGTTGTTGTGTTACTTCGTTTTGTTGTAAAGTCTTTTCCATGTCGGTGGCTTCTGTTACCAGGTATAAAGATTTTACCGCCTGGCCGCTAATGCTATTTAATTGCGCTTCCGCTTTTGTAAGTTTGGCCGACATATAATTCAAGCTGGTCATGTCGGGCTCAAAACGAACCTTGTTGTAATAAAATAAAAACAATACCGTTAACGCTACTATGCCTAACACCAGCCATTTATTATGTTCTGGTTTTAAGGCAGCCAGTTTGTCTAACCAAGAATGCTTTTGTTTTATTTCATTTGCTGTTACAACTGTTTTTTTACCGCCAATAAAATGTGGCAAAAACACCAGTGAACAAACAGCGGCTCCGGTCAGGCTACAAGCAGCAAACAAACCTAAATCCTGCAACATGCCCGACTTAGCAAACAATAAACATAAAAAACCGCCAATAGTTGTAATGCTGCCAATGGTTAAGGGAAATGCCAGGTCATCAATGGTGCTGCGCAACCCTTTTGTATGACGGTAATGATTAAATACATGCAACGAGTAGTTAATAGCAATACCTAAAACAATGGAGCCGGTGCCCAGTGCAATAACCGATATAGAACCTTTGATCAAATAAACTAACGCCAAAGAAAATGCGGCACCATAAATGACCGGCACCAACACTAAAAACGGGGCTCTTTTTTTTCTAAAGTACAAACCAATAAATAATATTAAAAACAACACCGTTATACCCTGTGTTAACAAGCTGTCTGTTCTTAATTGTTTGGCATTGCCGGCCGATACGGCTGCAGCACCAAAATAATTGGGTTCAATACCTGCTGCCAATTCCTGTTTGTCCAAACTGTCAATCGTATCATCCAGTTGTAATAACAGTTTGTTATTCTGCCCGCTGTTAGATGCCGGATAACGTGGTGTAATAAAAAGCATTAAGTATTGCTGGTTACGCGACACAAAATGATTATCGTACAACTCAAACTGATCGTCGTACTGAAGCTGTTGTAACTTTTTTAATGCTAAAAAAGAAATGCCCGAAGGATCCTTACTTATTACCTCTTTTAATGCAAAACCGGCAGGAGATGTAAGCAGGCGAATATCTTGTTCTAATGTTGTTTGTAACGCCGCAGGTTGCACCAGGCTATCAATCTTTTTATAGTCCTGTGCATCTAAAAAAACCGGTAAATGGTTTTGTATGGTTTCAAACAGTTCAAAAGTAAGGTCGTCTTCTACTTTATAGTTGATGTGTTTTATGTAGGCCGTATCTTTTTCCAGCCTGGCCGCCAGTTCATCGGCATAAGCCACTAATTTATCGGGGTCCGTTTTGGTGGTATCTTTTAGTCGCACCATTACCACCAGCTTGTCGGCAAACTTGGAGTTTTGAAAAACCGAAGTGAGTTTTGCTGTTTTTTTATCCTGAGGTATGATGGCTGATATATCTTCTACAAACTTTACCTGCAAGGCCAATACTACAAACAAGCCTAATGTGCCCCCAAACAACAGGTACAGCAAGGTCTTGCGTGTTGTAAAAAAATCGAATATGCCTGTGAATAATTTGCGCATTTTTTTAATGACCGGGGCTTTGTTTTTGCCGATAAAGCCACCACCGCTATTATTATAACAGCGGTGGTTGGCCGTACTTATTTTAACCCTGCAAGATAATATATCAAAGTGTTACAGACCTATAAGGTTTTAAAAACCTTATAGGTCTTTTTTCTTAAATTTGAAAAGCTAACTTAAAACGTCGGTGTATGAGTAAATACCATGTACCCTTGATGCCCAACGCTATTTATCATTTATTCAGCAGGGCTATTGGCAATGAAAAACTATTTTTCTCCAACGAAAACTATTACTACTTTTTACAACTTCTTGCAAAATATATACTTCCGGTTGTAGATATTTTGGCTTATTCTCTCTTACCCAATCACTTTCACCTATTAATAAAAATAAAAGACCAAGAACAAATTCAAGCATATTACTCTCAATTAAAACAAGTTAAAGAACCTCTTACGGAAAAACAGGTTAGCAAGTTTATTATGCAGCAATTTAGCAACTGGTTAAATGCTTATGCAAAGGCGTTTAACAAAAAATACAACCGAAAAGGAGCTTTGTTTATTGATTATATAAAAAGAAGTGAAGCAAAAACCGATAATGATATTACTGCTTTTATTTTATATGTACATAAAAACGCTGTACATTATGGATATGCTGGCAAAATAGGTGACTGGTATTTTGATAGCTACCAAGCTATTATTGGCAATAAACCAACGCTGTTAAACAGAGCCTTTTGTATAGATTGGTTTGGAGGAATAAACCCTTTCATTCTTTTTCATCAACAGCCTATTGAGTTAAAAAATATTTCCGTTGCAGACCTATAAGGTTTTAAAAACCTTATAGGTCTTATTACCACACGATAATGATTAGCGAACAGCGTTCCCGAAACAAGTTCGGGATGCTGCATTTTGGCCAATAGAATTGGTGCAGCAGAACGGAGCATCGCCCCGAACCCAACACACGAGCTAAGGTGGGGGTTGAAAACAAGTAAAGTTCAATCAGGGGTGGGACGGTGGTAACATAAAAAAACATACTCTTTACTAAGTGTTCTACGGTTGGTTTTTTACTTACTTTTTTTCTTGACAAAAAAAGTAACAAAAAAGTCAAGTCTTGCCCAATGTGTATTCCGCCTGCGGGAGTTTGTTGTATGTAAAACACTGTTAGGCGGAACCGTACATCCGATTGGCTACAGGCACATTTTTCGGCCGGTCGTTTTTATGTAGGCTATTTTATTATTGGTAATATTTTGGTTAAGCTATGGCCGAAAACCGCCGTTCCGCCATCGGCTGTACTTACACTGCGGACAAGACGAAGTCCTCCTGCTGTAAGTTTTTAAGACCTTTTATTTATGAAGCACTGCTTCGCCAATAAACGACCGTCATCCCGACCACGGGGAGGGAACTCCTGCAATAAAATAAGGAATTACTGTCGTTCATCACGATGATGCACAAAGAGCAGAACCCGAACGGAGCGTCGCAAGTAAAGTTCAATCAGGGCTATGCAGCCGGTAACATAAATACCTACTTGCGCTTTTTTAAACTTAGCAATGCCCAGGTAATTAGGCCAAACAATACACCCGCAACAATGGCCAGGGTAATGCTGCCATAAATATATTGCGTAAGGTTTAGCTTGATGGTTTGTAAATTAATACCGTCAGAAAAATTAAGACTAACCGCTTTATCGCCCATCCAGTAAGCGCCGGCTTTGTAACTTAAAAATATAATTAGCGGAATCATAGGTGGTATGCTAATATTGGCGGCAATAACAAACAATACCTTGTTAAGCCGCATAAGCACAGCCAGTGCAATACCTACCAATAACTGAAAGCCCCATATGGGTACGATGCCCATAAACACGCCAAAGCCTACCGATGCAGCTTTGCGGGCATTGGTTTCGTTGGGTTCCGATAACTGGTCGTTGAGGTTTTTCCACCAGTTGCCGCTGCTGAAAATTTTACGAAAAAAGTTGCGAGGTTTTATCCATAAAAAAGTAATGAGTACCAACACGGTGTTTAACACACTAATACGGGAAAAATCTTTAAAGGGCCTGAAGTGTGACACCCTTTCTTCCTTGGGTGCATAGTACACTTTAATGGGTATCCAGTTTACGGTAATGCCTTTCCAGGCGCTACGTACCAGCACTTCAATTTCAAACTCGTACTTGCGGGTAAAAAAACGCATTTTATCTAACAGCGCAATGGGGTACAGGCGATAACCGGTTTGGGTATCGGGGCAGTTAATGCCCGTTTCTACCTTAAACCAAAAGTTAGAAAACTTATTGCCAAAACTGCTTTTACCCGGCACCGATTCCTGCTGCATATTACGGGCACCCATAATAATGGCCGGGCCTTCGGCTTCCAGTTTGGCAACAAACAATGGCAGGTCGCTGGCAAAATGCTGGCCGTCCGAATCTATGGTAATTACATAATCATACCCCAGTTTGCGGGCCGCTTTAAATGCCTGACACAGGGCCCAACCCTTACCTACATTTTTGGCGTAGCTAACAATATGTATGTGGCTAAAGTTTTGTAACAGTTGCGGCGTATCATCGGTAGATCCGTCGTTTACCACCAACACATTCGTAGTGTATTGCAACACATCGGTAATAACAGCGGGCAAGGTAGCCGCATTATTATAGGTTGGTATTACCACACATATTTTATGCTGGTTAAACTTTTGCTGATATGCTGCTGCTACGGGTAAACTCATGTTATTGCCAAAACCTCGCAAAAGTAAGGTTTGTTTATAAACTCTCGAAGGTGGCCTCATTTCTACGTGAATATATTTTGTTGGCCGGCTGCATTGCTACTATCATCGTCTGTTGCCATCCGGTAGGATGGGGATTTAATTTATTTCCAGTGGAAATAAATTAAATACTCACAATTGAGCTTTCTGTTCGCTATTGGGCATTTGGCAGAAGGGCTTTTATAACGGGGAAGGGTTTTATGTTTTTAGTTAACCACACCCGTAACTTTTCTTATACAAAAATTGGTTGTAGATTGTGTGAGGGTTCTATTACTTGTACAACCTGTTACCATTAACCTTTTGTATCATGTCTTTTACTCTTTACCTTATTATATTCATGGTTGGCTCTGTGACCTTATCTAAAAAAGCGAATGCACTGGCTACATCCGTAAAAACAAAACATACTGAAAGAATTAAGGCAGATGTATTTTTTTTATCGCTTACAGTTTTATTAATAGTGTTGTTGGTGTGTTTTGTATGGACATTGGAGTAAAGTAGTTGAAAATTGGTAACTAACTACGCCAAAACTATACCGTTAGACGCAACATGCTTAGAAATATAAAGTTTTGAAAACCATACTTGCTATATTCCTTATTTACTTTTTCGTTCCTATCTTCGGACAAGACAGCCTATCTGTTAATAATATTGAACAGCCTGTAATTCCAGTTTTACAAAATGACGTCGTTTCCGATACCAGTTTGGCCGCGTTAAAAGATCCCGTAATAAAAAAGAAAAAACAAAAGAAGAAACCCAAAAAAGCTACAACAAATGAAATTCCTGTTGTTTATGTAAACACCCAAACGGTCGATAATAACAGTAGCGGAAAAATAATTATAGGACTGTTCATATTCTTAATAGTAATTATCATAGCTGCTGCTATTGTGATGGCTAATCAGCATCATTACCAACCAAACGATAAAGACGATGAATTAATTGCAGACGAAATAAGCCGGGCTACACTTCCGCGTCGTGAATACTACAGAAATGTTTATCTAAATTCAGATGCCTGGAAACGGAAACGTTTTGTTGTGCTTAGGCGTGATAACTGGCGTTGTGTATATTGTGGTGCAAAAGCTACACAAGTTCATCATAAAAGGTATGCAAAAAGAAATATTGGAAAAGAGCCTATAGACTGGCTGGTTTCAATTTGTAAATCTTGTCATGATGCAAAACATGAGTAGTTAAACACATTTATATTGCAGCCTTATACTTACAGCGTAGCACAAACAGGCGTAAGCGGGTGAGGGATACGCAGGGCGGCGACGCAGGAGCCGGTACGAAGGCGATAGCCAAGTACGGGAGCAAAGCGTACCCCGCAGTAGCCCGACCCGTAGGGGCACCCCATTATACTAATTTTTAAATCCCTTTTTTTGGAATAACGAGGTAAAACTTGAGCAGGTGGCTAAGCGCATAAGTAAAATACAAGTACCTTTAACCGCATTGTTTTACAAAGAACATTTACGGTATGTCGGCCATATTTAAAGCGCATTTACAAAAGTTTATCACCATCAACGATGCAGATTTTGCTACTATAACCTCATACTTTAAGACCCTTAACTTTAAGAAAAAAGAAAACCTGCTTAGCGAAGGGCAAATATGTAAGCACCATTATTTTGTACTAAAAGGCTGTTTACGCAAGTTTTTTATAAACGAAAAAGGCGTTGAACAAACCACAGAATTTGCATTGGAAACATGGTGGTTAACGGATAATATGGCCTATGAGTTTCAACGGCCAACCGAGTTTTTTATACAGGCTATTGAAAAGGCGGAGGTAATGGTAATACACCATGCCGATCAGCAAAAATTACTGGAAGCTTTTCCGGTAATGGAAAAATATTTCCGCTTTGTTTATCAGCGGGCTTACTCGGCCATACAAATGCGGATAAAATATTTATACAGTTTATCTAAGGAAGAATTTTACCACAACTTTAATAACAAACAACCCGAGTTTGTACAACGCATACCACAATATTTACTGGCTTCTTTTTTAGGTATTACACCCGAATATTTAAGTGAAATACGCAGTAAAAAGCGTTCTTAAACCAGTTTAAGATTTTTGTGCTTTTTAACAAGCAGCTTTGTGGTATTAAAACAAAATAAAAAATGAATACAAGATTAAACATTGCAACACTTGAACCGCAGGCTTATAAAGCTATGTATGCACTGGAAGCTTATTTGGCCGCTACGGGCTTAACCAAAACACAAAAGGAGTTAATAAAAATAAGAGCATCGCAAATAAACGGTTGTGCTTTTTGTATAGATATGCACACCAAAGACGCTTTAAAAAACGGCGAAACCACACAGCGTATTTTTTTATTGAATGCCTGGCGTGAAACCGATTTATTTACAGAGGAGGAAAAAGTATTATTAGCCATTACAGAAGAAGTTACACTGGTTCATCAACATGGCTTAACCGACGAAACCTATGCCAAGGCGCAACAGTTTTTTGATGAAACCCGTATTGCACAAATTATTATGGCCATTGCTACTATTAATGCCTGGAACCGTATTGCCATTAGCTCAAGAACAGCGGTGCCGAAATAGGCGGAAGGTAAATATGCTGATTAGCTAATATGCTGATGTGTTAATGAAAGCCGCTGAAAGCTGGTGCGTTTATTATTTATTAACCCAAACCGTTTTGTGAAAGCAGTACGATGATGATTAGCGAGATGCAGTACCGCCGACAAGTGTGGGAACACCTTGCAATATGTTGAGTAATGTTACCCACGACAAATGTCGGGGCTTACGCAGGTTTCTCCGATTAAAATACGGAGTACTGCATTTTGCCCAATAGAATTAATGCAGTACAAGTGTGTGACGCAACTAAAGCACAATCAAGGGGGGACGATGATAACAAAAATAAACCACCGTGTTACACAAGTTTTTCTGTGTAACACGGTGGTAATGTAAATGGTAAATCTTACGCCGGTTTAACGCCCAGCAATAACATTTCATTTACCTGAATTTCGGTAATGTACTTTTTAGTGCCGTCTTTATCAGTATAACTGCGGTTTAGCAGTTTGCCTTCAATAGCTACCTCTTTGCCTTTATCTAAATACTTTTCTACCAGCTCGGCAATTTTACCCCAGGCCACCAGGCGGTGCCATTGTGTTTCTGTCACTTTTTCGCCTTTGGCGTTGCGGTAAATTTCGTTGGTGGCCATGCTAAAGGTGGCTACTTTTTTACCGGCTTCGGTGTTTTTAACTTCGGGTTTGCCACCTAAATTTCCAATTAACTGCACTTTGTTTTTTAATGCGTACATAGTTGTAAGTTTTGTGTTGCTGTTTGTGTAGGCAACGGTTAACCAATTATTTATTTCAACCAACCGGTTTGTTTATTGCCGATTGACAACACAAAGATGTACCCCCAAAAAAGCCCGAGTCGGTTTTTAAACATTTGTATTCGTTTATAACCGTGTATAAACGTTTATACACGGATAATTTTGTGTAACTTATGCCTTGTAACCCAACACCAGCTTATGTTAACACAACAAAACACCCCCACCTGCCAGCAGTGCGGCAAACCTGTAAAAGGCCGTATTGATAAACGTTTTTGCGACGATTACTGCCGCAATGCTTACAATAACAGCATAAAAACACAGGTAAGTAAAACCGTAAAAACCATCAATGCCACCTTGTTAAAAAACCGAAAAGTGTTGGAAGCCATGTTGCCGCCGGCTGACGATACTGCCAAAACCACCCGCGACCGTTTATTAAAACAAGGATTTAATTTTAGTTATCATACACATGTGTACACCACCAAAACCGGAAAAAGTTATGTGTACTGTTACGACTATGGCTACCTGCCCCTGGATAACGACTGGTTTTTACTGGTACGAACAAAAGATGAGCGTTAGGCGTGTAAAAAAGATGTGAGGAATGGTACCACTGAGTTTCGCAGAGGTTTTTCGCAGAGTAACACAGAGAAAAAGCGAACCCTTTACTGAGTTTCAAAAATGTAAGTTTTAAGAGAATAGATATTGTTAGGACTTCGTCTTGTCCGCAGTGTAAGTACAGCCGCTGGCGGAACGGTGTTTTTCGGCCATAGCCTAAACAAGCTTACCGCAAATTACACAACAACTACAACAACAAACGACCGGCCGAAAAAAGAGCCTGCAGCCAAACGGCTGTACGGTTCCGCCTAAAAGCATCTACGCATATCAAAATCCCGCAGGCGGAATACACCTTGGACAAGACTTGGCTTTTTTGTTACTTTTTTTGCCAGGAAAAAAAGTAAAAGGAAAACCGGCGCCTCAAAATCCATAAGAAAAAATACTACTGCCAAAGATGCTTTTAATTTTTCCCCGCAGATAATGCAGAACATAACCACCGCAAATTTTCGCAGAAATAAACCTCATTTACCAAACCCGGCCCATCAAATCACCACCATCTGCGAAAAAATCGCTAACTCCTTCCTCCTCCGTGAAAAACCTCTTAGTAACTCTGTGGCCAAACCAATCCCCGCCAGGGGATAATGATGCTTATCATTTTAAAAAATACAATTTCCCCTGCAGATAACGCAGAACAAAACCACGGCAGATTTTCTCAGATAAAACCCCCATTTGCGAAAAAACAACGCACCAAATCAGCACAACCAGCTGGCAAAAAAGCTAACTCCTTCCTCCTCTGTATAATACCTCCGTATTTCTCTGTGTTTAAAAACCAATCCCCGCCAGGGGATAATCCAAGCCCCGTCAGGGGATAGTCCAAGCCCCGTCAGGGGCAACAAAACCCACCAGGCTTTAACCTAAATACCACATTCTTCTTATGGAAGCCTGTTATAATCTTACTATTTTTATAACATGAAATGGTTGGCCCTCGTTTTATGCTTGTCAATACTATTATTTTCCTGTTCAGTAAGTACCAACCCCCAGCGGGCTACTTTCCGGCAGTTGCAAAGTGGTAAACTTGTAGAGGATACCAGCTATGTTTACTCCTTGCCCTATGCCACCGGCCGTACCCACCGGGTAATACAGGGTTATTACTCACGCCTTACCCATAAAGAAAGGGCCGCCATAGATTTTAACATGGCCACCGGCACCAAAATATATGCCGCCCGTGGCGGCGTGGTAACCCGGGTAAAAAAAGATGGTACCCGCGGCGGTTTAAAATCAAAGTACAGAGAAGATGGTAACCTTATTATTATTAACCACGACGATGGTACCCGCGCCGGTTACTGGCACCTGCAATACAATGGCGTATTGGTAAATGTTGGCGATACTGTGCAACAAGGCCAGCACATAGGTTATAGCGGCAATACCGGTTACACCTCTATGCCGCATTTACATTTTTTGGTTTGGCAACGTACGGCCGATGGCCGTTGGCAACCCATTGGCACCAGGTTTAAAACTGCCCAGGGTGATGTATATTTAAAGCCTTTTAAACGTTACCGAAACCCCATCATAAAACCGTAAACATTAATAGTGAACGTACTACTGTTTAGCCTGTCCGATTTTTTTACCGGCTTTATTACCAATATAAAAAACGCATCGCTGTTAGAGTATATAGCCGTGGTAGCAGGTATTGCCAGTGTATGGTTTAACAAGCGTGAAAATGTATGGGTGTACCCCACCGGCCTGGTAGGCACTATTATTTATACCTGGATGAGTTACCAATACCACCTGCCCGGCGAAGCCGCCGTAAACTTTTACTATACCGTAATGAGTTTTTACGGTTGGTGGCTTTGGTTAAAAAAAGACGATAAGCAACAAACCGTACTACACGTAACCTTTAGCAACCGCCGCATGTGGCTGTACCAGTTAGGTTTTTTTGTTGCCTGTTACCTGGCTTTGTATTTTAGTTTGCTTCAGTTAAAAACATTGTTTTTTCCCGGGGCCATACCCTGGGCCGATGCCCTGGCCTCGGCCAGTGCTTTTACCGGCATGTGGTTAATGACACAAAAAAAAGTAGAAAGCTGGTACTGGTGGATTATTACCAACATAGCCTCGGTACCCCTGTACGCCTCCAAAGGTTTAGCCTTAACCAGCGTGTACTATTTAATATTATTGGTAATGGCCGTTGGCGGTTTAATAGCCTGGCAAAAAAGGGCAAGGGCAGTTACACAAACCAACTTATAACTTAGTACTTAATACTTACAACTTATTTGGGGCTTTCAGCAGTAGTAACTCCGGTCAGCAGCAGTCCACCGCCCGTCTGCAATACCCGCCTTTAAGGGCGGGCATTTACGCCTAAGCGGTGCAGCCTTTGTAGCTGTGGAGTAAAACATCAACTAATTGATTGAATTTCGAATTGCTTTAGCTGTATACCCTGAAGTGTTTTCCATTCAAGCGGGCCACTGGCAGAGCGTGCCAACACTGCTGCTGCTGCTCGTGAGGAAGAGTTAAAAACATAATCCTTTGTCAATTTATAAAAGTCATTTTCTCTT
The DNA here is from genome assembly GCA_002399735.1 of Chitinophagaceae bacterium UBA4857. Lineage (GTDB taxonomy): Bacteria > Bacteroidota > Bacteroidia > Chitinophagales > Chitinophagaceae > Terrimonas. The sequence goes on along the minus strand of DHEF01000012.1, from coordinate 129,885 downwards.
ATCAATATGCCTTCATGTAACATCGTTTCCCTTTCTGTACGAATACTATCAGTGAGAGAAGGTTGTTCTGTGACAATAAGTAAAGAATCTTTATAAACAATAAACCCTTCTGTAGATGGTCTGCCTTTGGCTTCGGCACCGGCTCCATTTTTACAAAAAAAGATTTCCTGATTTGCTGTATTGCGTTCCACAGTTTCGTCTAATGCCTCAAATATCTTGTGTCCTAATGTTGCCGTTAGCACCTTAATGTTAGACAAAAACTCTTCCATTTCTGCCTGCTCTGCTTCAGATAATTCTGAGCGGGTGGGTATATTTTGATTAATGGCGTAACGTGCTGCTGTTATAGCTAATTCATGTAGTCGGTTTTCCAGGTATTTTATATGCGCCTTGTTTAAATACTTGTCTTTACTACTAAAAAAAATTACTTCGTTCCAAAAGTCTTTCTTAATAATATGGTCGGCAAGTCGTGGGGCTATGATTTCGGCTTCACCAATATAAGCCGCATCTTCATTATTATCTCCTTTGCCAATAAGTATATATATACCCGGCTTTTGAAACTCCGGTCTATGGTTATACTCTTTTATTTTTATTTTAGGAACTTTTATACCTATACCGGTCCAGTTACTAAGTTCAGCAGTAGTAAGGCCATTAGCTGTTCCGTCTACAAGAAAAATGCGAATTGTTTTACCAAATTTACTCATGTTAAGGCAAGTGTTTAATCCTCAAAAAACGTTTCCGTATACCGTATAAATTCTTCCAGCAACTCATCTCCCAGAGCCTTGCGTTTTAATACCGAAGGCTGTTGCAACAAAGCAGCAATTAACGATTGTCGCGTAGGCTGACGTTGGGTAAAAATATACTCTTCAATCAAAGCCTGCATTTTATCCGCATCAAGGCCTTTATCGGTTACCCAGCGTTTAAAAGCCGCCTGCTTTTCTTCATCCATAAAGCGTTCAAAATCGCTTTCAATTTCGTCGTCTTCAATTAGTGGCAGGTTTTCATTAATGAACTTTTCTATCAGCTCACGCTTGCTGTGCAACCTGGGGTTAGAGGATAGCACCTGCAATATTTCCTGCTTCAACCGCTCATATTCGGCTGCTTTGGTTTTCTTCAGCTTGGCCAACAAGCCCAGTATGTACACCACATTTATATGGTCCTGATGCAGCAACTCCAATTCAAAATCTACTTCGTCAATAATGGATGTTTTTTCGCCTTCTCCCGACTTGGCTTTGGCATTCAACGTTTGGTATCTGCTGGAATAATCCATAAACGTCTGCTCGTCCATAGGCAGCAGTCCAAAATCAAAATCGGCATAGGTGCGCATGGCATTGGTAAGGCGCAATACTTTACGGAAGGCCAGTACAAAAGCCAGCTCTTCATCTTCGCTGTACAGATCATCTACCGATGCTACGGTAGGTGTTATGGCCATTAACTCTTTATGCGCCTGCTCAAAACGGCGCACCATCACGTCAAGCGGCTGTACAAAAATGGTATCAGATGCATCTTTATCGGAGAACAGCGCCACCGCATCATCTGTGGCCTTTTTCAGGTTGCGAAACACCACAATATTGCCCTGCGATTTTTTTTCGCCCAATACACGATTAGTACGGGAGTAGGCTTGTATCAAGCCATGATGTTTCAGGTTTTTATCTACATAAAGTGTATTCAGAAACTTACTGTCAAAACCGGTAAGAAACATGTTTACCACCAACAGTATATCAATTTCCCTGTTTTTAACACGCTTAGATACGTTCTGGTAATATTCGTAAAACGATGCACTGTCTTTTGTACTGTACCGGGTTCGGAACTGCTCGTTATAATCCCCGATATATTGCTCCAATTTATCGCGGTGCGATACTGTATACGGCACCTGGGGGTCGGCCACCTCGTTAAAGTCTTCCTGGTAGTCCATGCCCGAAAAATCTTCTTTATCGGTTTCGTTGGTGCCATAACTAAAAATGGTGGCAATACTTAGCTTGTGACGGCCTTCCTGTTTCAGGCGTTGGAAAATGTCGTAATACTTAATCAGCGTATCAATATTGCTGATGCAGAACATGGCCGTGTATTCCTTCTGATGGGTTTTGGTGGCATGTTGTGTTATAATGTAGTCTGCTATTTTTTCCAGACGCTGCGGGCTTTCCATCAATTCTTTGGTATCGATGGCTTCTACTTCAATATCTATCTCGTTGCGGCTGTCTTTGGCCCGGTAGCGGCCTACATACTCTACCGAGAAGGGTAATACATTCTGGTCCCGTATAGCATCGGCTATTACATAATTATGCAGCTCTTCGTTAAACAGGCTAATGGTGGTTTGCTTGTTGTACGACGGGCCTTGTGCATTCTCCGCTTTAATGGGCGTACCCGTAAAGCCAAACAGCTGGTAATTGGTAAAATACTTTTTAATGTTCTTATGCGTATCGCCAAATTGTGAACGGTGGCATTCATCAAAGATGAATACAATCCGTTTATCCTTCAGCTCGTCCATCAATTTTTGATGCTTCTCTTTACTGATGGCTACATGTAATTTTTGCAGCGTAGTAACAATCAGCTTACGGTTAGGGTCGTTAAACTGTCGCACCAGGTTGCGGGTGCTGCTGGTAGCATCTACACTGTCGGGCGCAAATTCGTTAAACTCTTTAATGGTCTGGTAATCCAGGTCGCGGCGGTCTACACAAAACACTACCTTATCTACCACCGGCAGGCGGGTCAATATCTGGCTGGCTTTAAAAGAGGTGAGGGTTTTACCCGAACCCGTGGTATGCCATATATAACCATTACCATGGCCCTTGGTTACTTTTTCTATAATACGTTCTACGGCGTATACCTGGTAGGGCCGCATAATCATAAGTGCTTTGCTGGTTTCGTGCAACACCGTGTAGCGGGTTATCATTTTAGACAGGTGGCATTTCTCCAAAAACACGGCAGCAAACTCTTCCAGAAAATTATAACGCTTGTTCTGTTCGTTGGTCCAGTAAAAAGTTTGCTTCCAGGTATGCAGCTTGCCGGGGTCGTGGGCAAAATATTTGGTTTCTACACCGTTGCTTATTACAAAGAGTTGCACATATTGGAACAGCCCTTGCGATGAGCCGAAGGAATCACGCTGGTAGCGGCGCACCTGGTTGTAAGCCACTTTAAGGTCGGCACCACGGCGTTTTAATTCTATTTGCACCAGGGGCAGGCCATTGATGAGCAGGGTAACATCATACCGGTTATCGTACCGGCCCTGCATGGTTACCTGGCTGCATACCTGGTACTCGTTCTGGCACCAAAAATCCATATTCAAAAACTCAATGTACACGGCTTCGCCGGCATCGTTCTTAAACGAAAATTTATCACGCAGCAATTTTGCTTTGTCAAACACATGGGTGCTGCGGGTAAGGTGGTTCAGTATCTTTTTAAAATCGTTGTCAGAAAATGTTTTGCCGTTATGCTTTTCCAACTGCGCCTTAAGGTTTCGCAGCATGGCGATTTCATCCTTAAGCGTTACCCGCTGGTAACCGCCCTGCACCAATTGGGCAATAAGGGTCTCTTCTAAAATATGTTCGCTTTGGGTGGTCATTGGTTTATCGGTGGGTAATACTATTTAGTAGATATTAATAACTCTCTGATATCAACTTTTAATACTTTTGCTATTTCATATAATAGCTTTAATGTTGGCTGGCTTTCGTTATTACAAATACGTGTAATAGTATTTGGTGTTTTCCCCACCTTTTCAGCGAGTTCCTTATGGGAAACCTCCAATTCCACTAAAACTACCTTAAGCCGGTTTATTTTCAATTTTTCTATATCCTTAGGTTTAGGCATTCTAATTCATATTATGTATTACTATATCCAAAATAAGGTTTTTTTCATACCCAAGAAAGTGTTATATGTTGGTTTTCAAAGAGAAGGGAAGATTATTTGAATAATAATTCATAAAATGTATTATTTAATACAAATAATGTATCTTTATTAAACAAAAAATATTCTTAGCATGTCTATGAGATACACCAAAGCTGAATTAGAAGAGCTGGTTTATGCCCAGTTAGAAAACCTGAATGCCATACATGATCTGTTGCGTATTATTAAAACCCAAAACGAATTACTGCATAACGCCAATAAAAAGTTGAGCGAAGAAATAGCAGAGTTTAAACAAATGCAATACACCAAAGCGTCAACAAAGTTGCGGCCTGTATAAAACTTACTACACAAACATTTGCTGCAACAATCCTTTTTTGAATTGTTGTGTTTGTGCTATCTGTTGTTTTACGGTGTTGATTTGTTCATCAATAGCAGATAGAAAGTTGGCGATTTTTGTTTGCTCTTCGACGGAGGGAAGAGGTAACAAAACTTCCGAGAAATATCCATAGCTAATCATCTTCCCATCTCTGATTCCCTCAAGTTTTTTAGTTAGTCGTTTTATGTATGTACTTGTTTTAAAATAATATTTAAAAAACCCTCTGTCAACTTCAACTGACGGTCTAAGAATAATGTATGCAGGGCTACATATACCTTTGTAGTTTGAATACTCAATGCCTCCTTGAAACGACCTGAGACTTATAATAAAATCACCAACCTCAACAACTTTGTAGCTTTCTACACTTTTTTCCGAAACCAGAACATTGTAGTCAATCAAATCTCTCGGGATAGCTCCAAACTCTTGCGTAATGGCTAAAATAGGTAAGTCGGAGTTATGTTTTTTATTTGAAATGTTCTCGAATGCATCTCCACCAGGAACTTCTTTCCATTCCGGATATGCTTTTCCTTTATCATTTTTAAATCTTAGCTTTTGGCTAAATAGCTGTTGCATACAGCCATTTTTATATTGCTCCAGCAGGCTTTGCTGTTGCTGCAATTGTTGCAGGCGTTCATCTATTGAAGATAATGAAAGAGCTATTTTGGTTTGTTCTTTACTATCTGGTAATTGAATTAAAAGAGGTGAAATGTGTTTATTGTTAATTTGTGGAATAGTAGAAGTGTCAGCTATTTCGTAAAGCTTTTTATTCCAAATCCAATAATACAGAAACTCCGAATAAATAATATTTGAACTTGGCTTTATTGCCATTAAATTGCTATCTAAGAGAACAGGAACTTCATTTATTCTTACTTTATTTGTCATTATCGCAGCGCCTCTTTTGGGGAAAATAATAGATTGGACATCTATAAGCTTTTCCGAGCTATCGGAATATTGCCTGCTAGACATCTGATACTTATCGTTATTATTTAAGTCTTCAACCTTTAGATATGGATGTATTCCTGTAATATCCAAATTATATTTATCTGGACTATTTCCACTCCTAATAGTTACTACGTCGCCTAATCTTTTTTCTTCCCATTCCCCCATAAATTGAGGAAAACGCAATGCCGGTATATTTTTCTTTGCTGTAGTAGCCATAACAGTTAAAAAGGTGGTTTAATGCCCAGCTCTTTGCAAAAAGCGGCAATGTTTTTTTGGGTGGCGGTCATTTGTTGTTGAAGGCTCACCAGTTCGGCAGCAGTCTTGCCCAGGTCTATATGTTCCTCGGCTTCAAAAGTATCTATATAGCGGGGTATATTCAGGTTGTAATCGTTGGCCTTTACATCGTCCAGCGTAGCTACGGCAGCATACTTGGGTATGGGCTTACGGTTAAGGTAAGCAGCTACAATATCATTTATATTGGCCGGGCTCAGTGTATTCTGGTTTTTACCTTTTTCATAATCCTGGCTGGCATCTATAAACAATATATCGTTGGGGTGTTCCTTACACTTCTTCAGCACCAGTATGCAGGTGGGTATGCTGGTACCATAAAACAGGTTGGCAGGCAGGCCTATAATGGCATCTATATAATTGCGTTCCTCAATTAAAAAGCGGCGTATATGTCCCTCGGCCGCCCCACGAAACAGTACACCATGCGGGGCCACGCAGGCCATAATACCATTTTCGTCCAGCATATGCACCATATGCTGTATAAAAGCAAAATCGGCCTTGGTAGCGGGCGCCAGCTTGCCATAGGCGGCAAAACGCTCGTCGTTCATCTTAAGCGGGTCGGCCTTCCAGTGTGCAGAAAACGGGGGATTGGCTACAATGGCTTCAAAAGTACCTTCGTCCATATGGCCGGGGCGCTCCAGGGTGTCTTCATGCACAATGTTGAACTTTTGGTAAGGTACATCGTGCAGGATCATGTTCATCCTGGCCAGGTTGTAAGTGGTGCGGTTTTGCTCCTGCCCGTAAAAATGACCTACATTGGCTTCTTTGGATACCCGCAGCAGCAGTGAGCCGGAACCACAGGTAGGGTCGTACACAGATTTAATTTTCTTCTTGCGGCTGGTAACGAGTTTTGCCAAAACGGTAGAAACCTCGGGTGGCGTGTAGAACTCACCCGCTTTTTGTCCGGCACCTTCTGCAAACTTTTTAATGAGGTATTCGTAGGCATCGCCCAGTACATCGCTGTTGGTGTCGCTAAGGTTAAAATCAATATCGTTAAGCGATACCAGTATGCGGGTGATAACGGCATTACGATCTTTTTCGGTACGGCCTATTTTGGTAGAGTTAAGGTCAATATCGTAAAACAGCTGGTCAAAATCTTCCTGCGAGTCGGCGCCCATGGTGCTGCGCTCAATGTTTTTGAGTACGGCGGCGAGGTCTTCGAGTATAAAAGCCTGTACGGTTTCGCCGGCATCGTTTACGGTTTCTTCGTTCTGCCCTTTCAGCGCCAGGCTGCGAAACAGTTCGGAGGGTTTAAGAAAGAAGCCGAGGTGTTCCACCATTTCATGCTTTACAGCATTCAGCAGCTTTTTACCGTTGGCAGTATTTTCTTTAATATCGGCAAACTTAATTTTATCGGGCTTTAATATTTTGTCTGCCTCCACCTCCATCTTTTCTGATAGATACTTATAAAAGATAAAACCCAGGATATAATCCTGAAATTGGTTGGCGCTTATTTTGCCTCTTAAGATATTGGCAATATCCCAAAGCTTTTGTTCAAGTATTTTCTTTTGGTCTTCGGACACGATATTATTTTAATGTGAAGGGAGGACAAATTTACTTTTTTAAGATATGTAATGTTAAGGTATTTTAATCAGATTATTTTTCTGCATCGTTTCGTAACAACAATAACTAAGTAGTAGCTAAATAAAAAAAGCCCCCTGACTAGAAAACCAGGGGGGATAAATCACACATGAGAAATATATAAAACACTAAAATTTAAATGTAGGAAGCAATAATTATGCCTTTACTTTTTTGCTTTGTTTAACCCAGTTGTTACCATTGTCAGATTTTAATACAATCTTGTTGTCCGCATCTTCAATAGTAATGTAGTAAGACAGGCCATCGGCATTGTTTACTTCAAACAGGTTGCTTACCCAATAATCTTTATAATCGTTACGTAAGCTGCTTTGTAATTTAACCGGCAGGTTTAATAAAGTTACATAGCGTGTTGTGCCTAGTAACTCGCCACTTGCATTGTAAAAAGCAAAGTAAGCAATATCGTTAAACGTGAATGATGCACGCATTACATCGTTGTTGGTAGTCCACTCTACATTAGTAGCATGGGTAAAGTCTTTTTTAAAAGCTTCCATTACGCGGCTGTTAACATTGGTTTCGTTGGCTTTAACACTAAACGATAAAACAGTTAGAGCAAGCAGATAGATAATTTTTTTCATGATTGAAAAGTTTTGTTATGATTAATTTTTATTTTTTGTAGGTGTTGCTATTGTTTAACGGTACAAAACTATAAAAGGTTACAGCCCATGTCAAGTAAATTTTGACTAACGGAAAGCAGTGTTAAACAACCTTAACATAGGCTAATAAAGGGTTTCCGTTCATCCTGCATAAATTCCATTTATAATAATGCATACTAAAAGCGAACAGTTTTTTTAGGAAAAACGGACAGTTATTTAGATATTTATCTAAATAACTAATTATAAAATTTATACATGAACAGTGTTTTTAAAGCGCTGAACGATGCAACAAGAAGAGAAATTCTGGAGCTTTTACAAGTACAGGATTTATCGGCCGGCGAAATTGTGGAGCATTTTAATTTATCGTGGCCAAGTGTATCGCACCATTTAGATATATTAAAACAAGCCGGCCTTGTAACATCGAAAAAAGAAGGGCAGTATGTGTATTACTCGTTAAACACAACCGTGGTAGATGAAATATTAAAGTGGTTACTACAATTTAAAACCAAAAGGAGGTAAATATGAACAAACTAATTAAACTGCTTATCTGGCCCGTTTTTCTGGCCCCGTTGGCCTACCTGGCTTTTACCCTGCAAAAACTACCGCAGCGTATACCTGTACATTTTGATTTTAATGGCCAGCCCGACAGGTATGGTAACAAAAACGAATTATGGTTACCGGTAGGTATTATTACAGTGGTAAGTATTGGTGTATATTATTTATTAACCAACCTGCACCGTATTGACCCTAAAAGAAGTTATACCCAGGAAACCCTGGGCCGTATGAAACGCCTGGCACTGGGCCTGGCCTTGTTTATGTCGGCAATAGGTTTTTATATGGTAAAATCGGCAACAGATGGCAGTATTAACATGTCCGGCAATGGCCTATTGGTGTTTATGGGTTTGTTTTTTGCTTTTCTGGGCAACTATATGTACAATATAAAACCTAATTACTTTGCGGGTTTTCGCCTGCCATGGACTTTACACGACGATGAAAACTGGCGCCTGACGCATAAACTGGTAGGCGTATTGTGGTTTACGGGTGGATTATTAGTAACGGTACTGTCAATGGTATTGCCGCCAACTGCGGCCAAACTAAGTTTCTTTATCATAATGGGTATTGCCAGTATAATACCTGTGGTGTACTCCTATAAACTGTATGCAGCCAAACGCAAACAAAAAAATAATGAATAAAATAAAAGGCAATCACTGTCAGAACGCTGTCTTGTCCACAGTGTATAAAAACTCCGTGTTCCTCCGTGAAAACAACGCTGCTGTACAAACACCGATGAATTTTTAAAACGAATAACGATGAAAAAAATACTGTTTACATTTTTATTATTAGCTACTATAACCACCGCCTTTGCACAAAATAAATTTATAGGTAGTTGGGAGGGTAAGTTAGAGGTAGGCGTATCCTTACGTTTAGTATTTAATGTAACGGTTAATAACGAAGGCGTTTATACGGCTACTATGGATAGCCCCGATCAGTCGGCATTTGGTGTGCCCTGCGAAACAGTAACGGTAAACAACAATACTATTACCATAACACTTGGTAAAGGATCTATTAAATATGAGGGCACACTAGAAAACGACAACCTGATTAATGGCACATTTACACAAGGCCAATCGTTCCAGCTTGTGCTTACTAAAAAAGGTTCGGCAGCAGTGGCACCCACACTTAACAGGCCGCAAACACCCAAGCCGCCTTTTACTTATACAAGCGAGGATGTTGTTTATACCAATAAAGATAACAGTATAAGTTATGGTGCTACCATAACAATACCCGAGGGCAAGGGTACTTTTCCGGCAGCCATTATAGTATCGGGCAGTGGTGCACAAAACCGCGACTTTGATTTTTTTGAGCATAAGTTTTATGCCGTACTGGCCAATGCATTAAGCAATAAGGGATACATTGTGTTGAGAGTAGATGACAGGGGTACCGGAAAAACAACAGGATCTTTTGCCGAAGCCACTACATTGGATTTTGCGAATGATGCACAAGCAGGACTTGATTATTTATTAACCCGGCCCGAAGTAAATAAAAAGAAACTGGGCATTATTGGCCATAGCGAAGGCGGCATTGTAGCACCCCTTATTGCCGCCGAAAGAAAAGATATTGATTTTATTGTTTTACTGGCAGCACCCGGTGTACCGGTTGAAGAGTTAATGCTGAAACAAAACCACAGCATTTTATTACAACAGGGTATGAACGAACAAAACCTTGACGCCTATTTAAACTTATATAAAAACCTTTTACGGGATGTATTAACCACCACAACTGTTAACGGTGCATTGCAAGCAGGCACTAAAAGTATGCAACAATGGCTAACAACTACCGATGCTGCTATTGTTAGCAGCATGGGCTATAACCAACCCGAGGCACAGGAAAAAATAGTAACCAGTTTAATAAAAAGTTTTGCTACGCCATGGGGCAAATACTTTTTTGGTTTTAACCCCTTGCCTTATTTGCAAAAGCTGCAATGTAAAGTACTGGCCATAAACGGCGATGCCGATATACAGGTAGATGCCGACATGAATTTAAATAGTATACAAACCGCACTGGCCAAAAGCAAAGCCAAACAGGTAACCATTAAAAAAATACCGGGCTTAAATCATTTATTTCAAACCTGTAAAACCTGCACCGTACAGGAGTATGGGCAACTGGAAGAAACTTTTTCGCCGTTGGCGTTAAAAGAAATTATTGACTGGTTAAACAAAGCGGTGAAATAAAATGATGGTCAATATTTTTTGTTAGCCAACAGCAGTAATACTAATCAGCTTTAGTTGAGTCGCACACTTCATCTTTCTGTTCGCTAATCAACAGGGGAAGCCTGAAGGTTTGGCCGTTTATATTACTTTTTTATAAGAAAAATGCCGCTTGTGCCCTGCGTTAGTGATGGAAGCGGCATCCTTTTGCGCAGCATGGGCATGGCAGCACAGGGCAAAAGATATAGTATAAGCGAGCAATAAAGCAACTAAATGTTGCTTTATGCGAAGGTTACCAACGTAGTTGCCCAGGCCGCAGGCAACGCCATAAAACCATACTTTTAACTACAACATGCCGACTTTTGGCTACACGCCTTTTATACTTACCGTTGACCTTTGCTGTATTAAAATAACAGAAAATGAATTTGCAAAACAGCACCATACTTATTACAGGTGGCACAAGCGGGATAGGTTTAGAGTTTGTAAAACAACTTACACAAATAGGCGCAACTATTATTGTTACCGGCCGTAAAGCGGATGCATTAAATGAAACTAAAAAACGCTTTCCTAAAGTACATACTTTTCAAAGTGATGTAAGTAACCCTAAAGACATTGAAAAACTTTACCACGAGGTTACCCAACAGTTTCCTGGTTTAAATATTATTATTAACAATGCAGGTTTAATGCGCCTGATTGACTTGCAGGATCAAAGCCCGGATTTGGAAAATATTACCCGTGAAGTGAGCACCAACCTATCCGGCACCATTCAAATGGTACATCAGTTTTTGCCGCATTTGCTAAAGCAGCCGGCGGCAGGTATTGTAAATGTTTCATCGGGTATTGCTTTTATGAGCTATTCGCCCGCACCCATATATAGTGCCACCAAAGCGGGTGTACGGGCTTACACACAAGCTTTACGTTTGCAACTGCAAGACACTACTGTAAAAGTATTTGAAATGATACCGCCGGGTGTAAAAACCAATTTACAAAATGATTGGGATAAACAACCCAACCCGGCAATGATGATGACCGTGGACAAAATGGTAAAAGTAGCTATTAATGGTATGCTTAAAGACAAAAAGGAACTGAAACCATTTGTTATACGTATTATAAAATTTGCCTCCAAAATAATACCCAACGTATTGCTAAATTTTGGACACAGGGAGTTTAAACAAATTAAAGCGCAAAAAAATAACACCAAATAGTTTCCTGCATTTGTTGCAACTTTGGTATAGCCTTTACCTGTTGCTTTTTATAAACAACCAAAAACACTATCACATGAAAATTGTAGCTATCATTCTATTATTGGCATCGGCCTTTTTAAGTATTAAACATGGCTGGGATGCTTTTCAACCCGGTAATGCAGAACAGGCAAAAATGATGTCGGAGTTAGGAATTACTAAAACCATGATGCCTTACTTCGGCGTGTTTTCTATTATTGTTGGATTGATGTTGTTTTTTCCGCAAACATTTTTTTTAACCAATGTATTAAATGCAGTAACCATTGTGTTAATAATGGCTTTGTCGCTAAAAGCCGGTAACTATAAAATGGCCTTGATGGAAATTCCTTTTCTTGCTTTACCGTTGGTGTTAATATGGTTAAAATACCCGTTTAAATTTTAAATTACATTTTACTATGGCAAAGCCGTATCGTATAAAAACTATTACCGATTTACATAGGTTAGGAGGGTATGCCAAACCACAACATCCGCTAATTAGCATTATTGATATTAGTGGTTTAAAAAATGATACAGACATTAATGCCGTTATTTTTAATTTTTATGTTGTATCGTTAAAAAGGGGTTGTAACGGACTTTTTTATGGTCAGCAGAAGTACGATTTTGATGAGGGTGTTATGGCTTTTTTGTCGCCGGGACAAATTTTACGTGGCGAAGAAAACGGTGTGCCGCCAAATTTAACCGGTTGGATGTTATTTATTCATCCGGATTTTTTGTGGAACTATCCGCTTGCAAAAAAAATTAAACAATACGAATATTTTAGTTACAATACCAACGAGGCCTTGTTTCTTTCCGATAAAGAAGAAACACTCATTAATGGAATAATTGAAAATATTAAACAAGAGTATCATTCCAATATTGATAAGTTTAGCCAGGAAGTTATTGTAGCACAACTGGAAGTTTTGTTTACTTATGCCCAGCGTTTTTACGAACGTCAATTTATTACCCGAAAAATTACCAATAGTAAAATATTAAGCCGGTTAGAAGATATATTAAATGACTACTTTAATAACGAAGCCTTGGCTACAAAAGGGTTGCCTACCGTAAAGTACATTGCAGCCTCGTTAAATATTTCGACAAAATACTTAAGCAGTTTATTAAAGCAACTAAGCGGACAAACTACACAACAACATATTCATGAAAAGTTGATTGAAAAAGCGAAAGAAAAATTATCCACTACGGATTTATCGGTAAGTGAGATTGCTTATGAACTGGGGTTTGAGCATTCGCAATCTTTTAATAAATTGTTTAAGACAAAGACCCAACAAAGTCCGTTGGAGTTCCGGCAATCGTTTAACTAATAAACACTTTGTAAAACAACCTGTATGCCTCACCCATACAAAACCGAAAAAGATATTTTAAACGGCCGGTTTACATTAATTACCGAACTTAATGAGTTTGCCATGAGTTTATGGGTAAACGGTTTTGGCATTACTGACAATACGAGCAACGAAAAAATACTGGATATACCCAACTCCTTTCACCTGGATGAGCTGGAAGAAAAGGATAACCTGTTACATATTGTTTTTAGAATTTATCCTGATGGCTTTAATAAATACTTTATAGTTATTAACCCGCAGGAAAGAACTTTTATATACAAGGAGGTTACCTATAAACTAAATGACTTTACAACAGTATTTGAAAAAAAATAAATTATATGATGGAAAATGTTTTTCAAATCATTCCTATTTTCCTGTTTTTTTAATTACATTTTTACTACCGTAACAAACACTACAAGCCTCCTGTCCCTGGTAGGTTGATGGGGTAGTATAAGTGGTTGTTTTTATATAATCGCCACTTATGGTAGAGCCTGTACGTAGTTCACTTTTAGAATATGATACAGCGTATGGCGTTGTAAATGTTTTATTAACCATGCCCGTACCTGCGCACGCTAAGCACTTTGTCATAAACTGAGCAGTGCTTTCTCCTTTTAGTATAGTATAGTTTATAGCTGACGGAGGCAGGTATTTACCATTGCTTAACTCAATACCATTTAAAGTTTTATGCAGCACCATTACCTTTTCGCCTTGGTAGTTAATAACCATTCCGTACGACAAATTATCGTAGGCCAGTTTTAAATCGGATAACTCGCCCAACATATGGTCGTACACCTTTGTATGGTTGGCCGTTGCTGCAACTTTTGCTTTTTGTATATGTAATGTTGTTAAGCCTGTGTTTTTCTTTTTATAAAAAATTTTAGCCAGTCCAATATTTGCATTTATATGTGCATAGCTGTTATAACCGGTTAAACTAATTGCTTTATTGTAATAATGTGCAGCAGTATCCAACATATCATTGTTGTAATAATAATTAGCTACATCTATGTAATAAAAAGGCTGTTTACTTGCAGCACTATAAAAAAGGTCAATTGCCTTAATGGTAGTATCGTAAAAACTAAAGGCTGGGTGGCGCTGTAAAAAATCGGCTAGTTTTAAAGTAGTGTATTCGCCGGTTTTTTCTTCCAGCCAACCTTCTCTATACCATTTGTATGCTTCGGCCGGGTTATTTATACTTTTTTCTGTTGTTTGATAGGTTGTTCCCAACACTGTTTTTTCCCGCCCTTTTAATTTGTTTATATTTTGCAGCAAAAAATACCTGCGTGCTAAATACATGGCTTCGTCGCCTTTACCAAGGGCGCAACAGGTATTGCCGGTAGCACCATATTGCAATTCGTTTTGTTCATTAACATAAAAAGCTTCACCATAGTTAATGCTTACTCTAAATAAGCCATTAGTGGGAAAAAGGTCTCTATTGTCGGATGTTGTTTCAAAATCAATATTAGAATACTGAGGCATTATTACTGTTTCCCCTTTATCATTTAGCACTCCCCATGTTCTATCTTCTGCGGCCAATATATAGTGAATATTTACAAAGCTTATTTTTACGTGATAGTACTTTTGACTATTAATGGGCTGTAACTTAAAGTTGTACAATTTAAAATAGTTTCCCTCCTTTAATATCAAACAATTATTTCCATTGTAACCTTCTGTTAGCTTTAAGGACTTACCATTTTGCAATACTTTTCCGGTTTGTGGATGCAGCAGTTTAATGGTGCGGTCTTTTTCTACTGCTACAAACACGCCATGTTGTGTGGCATCGTAAATACGAAAATACTTTTCTTTAACTATTATTTTTCCTTGTTTATTTGCTAACCCATACTCCATTAAACTTTTTACAATAGTTAAATTTTGAGCTCCCAAATTATTAGTAACCATTGTAAATAATACCGCAAGTAAAAAGATAGTACTTTGTTTCATAAAAATTGGTTATGGATGTGTAAATGTAAGCAGCGGTATTAAGCTATATATACACCGAAGAGGGTATATATAAATCGCTTTTATATTAATAACTTTACTACACACAAATATAATTCGCAGGGTTTAAGCTATCTTACGCCTATTAACTAAAAAAGTTATGAAACAATTATTCTTCTCTCTTTTGTTGCTCATTGTAATTAAAACAGCTTCGGCACAAACTACCACCGGACGGGTTACTTACAAAATGGATATTTCCAGCGATAATCCGGACATGGCCATGGCAACCACTATGATGGACGGCTCGGTGATGGACTTGTTTTTTTCTCCTGATAAATCTAAGATGAGTATGACCCTGGGCATGTTTATGACGATGAACACGGTTGTAGATGTAAAGGCCGATAAATCGTTAATGCTAATGGAGGTGATGGGAAATAAAAGTGCTATAGAAACAAAACTGTCGGAGTTGGCTAAAGATGCTAAAAAGGAAGATACCAAGATTGAAACAACAACCGAAACCAAAGAGATAATTGGCTTTAAATGTAAAAAGGCCATTTTGAAAACCGAAGACGGTGTTGAAATGATTATGTGGTATACTACCGATTTAATAGCTGCGCTGGAAGGCTTTCAGCAATTTAACACCAAGGGAATTAATGGTGTGCCGTTGGAGTTTGCTACCGAACAGCAAGGTTTAAAAATGCATTTTACGGCAACCAAGTTTGAAAAAACAGTAGACGAAAAAATATTCAGTTTAACCATTCCTGAAGGTTATACGCTTATGTCGTTAGACGATTTAAAAAATATGAGTGGCGAGGAATAGGCCTTTGTTATAATACCAGGTTAAAAGCAAAACCCCGTTTCAAAATATGAGCGGGGTTTTGCTTTTTAGCTATTTTTTTGTGTTAGCAAACGGCCATCACTGTTTAGCGTGTTGTATAGCCACCATTGGCGAAAATAGTTTGCCCGGTAATCCACCAACCTTCGGTTACTAAAAACTGTACCAATGGAGCAATGTCTTTAATGTCAGTTAACCCGCCTAATGCCGAAGCTGATTTATGATAGGCTACTGCATCCTCCGTTTCCTGGCCGTAGAAAAATGGTGTATCCATTGGACCCGGAGCGACTGCTGTTACGGAAATACCACGACCTCCAAACTCTTTAGAAGCCGCCCTGGTAAAATGTTCTACTGGTGCTTTTAACCCTTCGTAGGTTGAATATAAACCGGTATAGGCTGCCAGTAAAGAGGTAACGATGGTGCAGATCTTTCCATTATCATTTAACTTTTTTCCTGCTTCCTGAATAAAGAAGTAAGCCACTTTAGCGTTAATATCGCTCATGCTGTCGTACTCCGCTTCTGTAGTATCTACAAAAGGTTTTTTTAATACCTTACCTACCGTGTTAATTGCTATATCAATACCACCTAGTTTTTCTATGGCCGTATTAAAAAGTGTAGTTACGTTTTCTACTTTGGTAAGATCTGCCTGTACCAAAATAGCTTCAGCACCCACGGCTTGTACATCTGCCAGGGTTTGTTCCGCTTCGGCTTTGCTACCTTCGCTATTGTAATGAATAACCAGTTTTGCTCCCTGTGCTGCCAAATTGCGACTTAATAAGCCGCCCAGGTTTTTGCCTCCTCCGGCAATCAGCACTACTTTTCCTTTTACATCGTTTCTTGCCATAGTATTTAATTTTTATGTATGGCAAAACTCTGTTATGTAAACAGGTTTATTATGGTGAACTTTTCGGAACTTTTACCAGGACTACTTTTTTTTATTCCCTTTCCTAAAATTACCCGGTGTATCACCAGTCCATTTTTTAAAAAACTTTGAAAAGTTGGCGGGGTCGTATGTCAGCAAGTGTGCAATTTGTGCAACAGAGGTATTAGTGTTAAGTAACAATGCTTTTGCTTTATCAATAATGCGGGCGTCATAAAAATGGCAGGGATGATTGCCCGTCTCTTTTTGTATAGTATCGGTAAGATGTTTATGCGATACTGCCAGTTCTGCGGCAATCTGGTTAACCTCCATAAATTCGGCACTGCGGCCCGTTATTACATCATCAATATGGCGATCTAAAAAAATGAAATACTGTGTGGTTATTTCTACGCTGCGCTTTTCTCTTTTGTTCTCCATATTAACCGGTTTTAGCACTTACAAATTAAGTAAGTGGTAAATTTCTGCCAAACAAAATCTGGGTGGCTGATGAAGTTTGAGTGTTTTAATCGTATTTGTTATAATATACAGCTATTCAACATTTGAATTTTGCGAATTGTGTTTATAGAAGTAAATGGTACTCGTTTTACCCCTTCTTTTTTAACGACAAAACAGTTTGCAATATTACCGAGCTGGTTACAAAACACAGGCCGATATAAAAAGATGCATTTACCTCCTGACCTTCGTTAAAAAACAAAAATGCCAGTATAATAGCATAAATAGGTTCTAAGTTAAAAGTAAGGTTTACGGTAAAGGCCGATATTTTTTTTAGTATTTCGGCAAACATTACATACAAACCAACGGTGCAAACCAATGCCAGTAAAAACAGGTAAATAAAATCGTTGTTGGTTGGCATGTATTGTTGTTGCGGAAAAAAATAATAATACACCGGTATTAACAAACCTACACCCAGTGTACTGGCCGTCATTTGGTAAAATATAATTTGTTTGCTATCGTAATGCTGCACCAGCTTTTCGTTGTAAATAGTGTACAAAGCTGCAACGGCAGATGATATAACACCTAACAATATACCTAACTGGTATGATGCGTCGAAGTGAAAAATTAAACTTATGCCGATTAAGGTGAGCAGGCTAAGAGCCAGTTGAATAATATTAAATTTTTTGCGGTTAATCAACGGTTCAAAAATGGCCGTAAAAAAACTGGTTAAACAATAACACACCACGCCAATGGAAATATTGGCATACTTAATACTGGCGTAAAAAAATATCCAGTGTACGGCTAACAGCAGACCCGTTTTTCCAATGCGTATTTTTTCCGGGTTGGTCGTTTGTTTTTGTCCCTTAAAAAAGCGTACAACAAAAAATAATATAATAGCCGAAAAGAATACCCGATACCAGGTAAGCATGAGTTCGTTAATGGTAATAAGTTTTCCAAAAACGCCGGTAAAACCGGCAAGTATTACTGCAACATGCAGCATTAAGTATGTTTTTTTCATAAAAATTTTTCCCTTTTAAAATTTGAGGAAGATGCTATTAATAATTGTTTAGGGTACAGGCATTACTATACTTCGCCCATTGATTGACGTTAGCTTTACAAAATGCCTTGTTATAATTATTAAGGCGCTGGAGGGGAAAAACTATTTGTATGCATAATTAATCGGGTGATTGACTACAAATATAAGCGATTGCCAGATTGTTACACATTAACTAGTCTTAAAGACCGTGAGTAGAAAGTAAATGGCCAATTCCTCATCAATTACGATTCACATTAACCATAAACTTCTGACGAAGGGCTCCCGGATTGCAGTGAAAAGCCCGGTGAGTAAAAGTGTGAGGGGTAAGGTATAGGGCAGGTAGAGGAAAATTTGCTATTGATAAATCTTTTACCTTAAGGCCTATGCCCTATACCTTATTTGTGCCGGACTTGTAACGGAAAGCCGGAACTGGTGCTGACGGGAGTTAGAAATGCTGATAGCCCCAAAGAAGTTGTAAGTTTTAAGTTATAAGATCTATAAAAGAAAAAAGAGCTGCTGCGGCAACTCTTTTTTGGGGTAATAATATCTTAAAAATTATCTTCTGCTACCTAAAGTGTAACGTACAGCTACACCACCGCTTACATCAACATCGTTGTAGTCGCTGTGTGGACGTGCAATCAGGAATGTTGGGCGAATATCGGCCGTAACATTCAAAGGAATTTTTGAAAATTTGTAGTCGATACCACCGGTTGGAAATAAACCTGCGCCAAAACCATCATAGTCGTTGTGCTTAGAAAAGGCGTTGTACAACATAGCACCTCCACCTACAAACCAACGTAAACCTTCTACAGGAATTTTAAAATGGTGCTGGTAAGATGCCGATGCACTCACATAACCTGTGTTGTAAGAATAATAACCACGGGTACCAAAACCTGCGTTAATCTCGATGGCGCTGGGTTCGGCAACAAAAAACTTAAACGAGCCGGAAATTAAATCGTACCTGCCGGTACCAATTCTTCCGCCGATGGCGCTTTTATAATCGCTTTGAGCAAAACCTGCCGCTGTAAGTGCCAATACAAATGCTGATAAAAAAAACACTTTTTTCATATCCATTAATTTTAAGTGAACGATTAATTTTTGCAAAGTTAATCGTATACATATCTATAATAGAACCACTTATCAAAAACTGTTCCATTTATAACAAAATGTTAGCACACAAGGGGCTATGCGGTTTTTTAGGTACTAATATTGTATTACCAGTGTTGCAACCGCCAGGTTTTAAAATTTGTCTTTGTGTAACCGGTAAGCGAAAGCTTGCTTATTAATTAACTATATTTGCATGTTTTTTATGAAAACTTCTAGCACAACCCAACGTTTTATGCAGTTTTTTGCCGTACTGGTACTGTTTCTAACAGTAGCATCGGCATTTACCGTTTTACCGGCACTGGATAAAAAGCCGGTTTATGATGCTTTACGCATGGCCAAGCTGGAGCCAATTGAAGCTCAACTGGCACTGGTACAAAACAGCAGCGATAACGAAAAGCAGGCTTTTGAGGGTGCTTTATTAATGCGTAAATCAGGGCTTATTTCGGGTGCGGGTAAAAAACTGAGCACTTTTAAAGAAGGAAAAGAAAAACTGGAAGCGGCCATTGGTAAGGATAATGATAATGCTGAATTTCGTTTTTTGCGTTTACTGATTCAGGAAAACGCACCCAATATTGTAAAGTATAAAAAGAACCTGGACGAGGATAAAGCGATAATTATTAAAAACTATAAAAGCCTACCGCCTGTGGTACAGTCGGCTATTGTTACGTATAGTAAAACATCAAAAATTATTAGTCCTAAGGATTTTTAATAAACCGCCCTGCGGGTTGCCACCAACATGACAAACAAAAAGGTATTAGCTATTTATTACACCCAAACAGGACAGTTGACCAACATAATGGACAACTTTACCCAGCCGCTTGTACAAGCTGGTGTTGCGGTGGAAAAAATATTGGTACAGCCCGAACAGCCTTTTGTTTTCCCCTGGAAGGCTTCGGTGTTTTTTGATAAAATGCCGGACTGTGTGTTTTTAAAACCGGTAGCCTTACAGCCTTTTACACCGCAGCAGGAGCAGTACGATTTAATTTTGTTTGGTTATCAACCCTGGTTTTTATCGCCAAGTTTGCCGGCTAATTCTATATTGCAACACCCTACGTTCAAAGCTATTGCCAATAACACACCGGTAGTAACAATAAGCGGTTGTCGCAATATGTGGCTAAACTCGCAGGAAAAAGTAAAAGGGTTATTGCAACAGGCCAATGCAAAACTGGTAGGCAATATTGCTATTGTTGATAAACATAATAATTATGTTAGTTTGGTTACCATTGTACACTGGTTATTGTATGGCCGTACCGATAAAAAATGGGGCATTTTTCCTAAACCGGGTGTGGCAGATGAGGATGTAAAAAACGCATCGGTATTTGGCAACACCGTATTGCAACATTTGCAACAGGAAAACTGGAGCGCATTACAACCGGCACTGATAGCGCAAAAAGCGGTACGGGTGCATTACCATTTAATGTTTTTTGAACATAAGGGAGCGCATTTATTTCCTATATGGGCTAAACAAATAAATAAAAGAAAAAACAGGGCCGCTTGGGTAACCGCTTTTAAGTATTACCTTTTGTTTGCATTGTGTGTAGTGGCGCCCACATTATATGTAATTGACTTTGTTTTGTTTCGTGTTTTTAAATTAAACCGCATAAAAAAACAGCAACAATATTATTCCGGAGTAGCATTAAAATAAGATCATGTCGTTGAAAGAAGTTTATATCACTAACACCTCGCATTTTTTACCAAACGAGCCCGTATCAAACGATGATATGGAGGATTTTTTGGGTCATATCAATAACAAGGCATCAAAATCTAAAAGATTAATATTACGCAATAACGGTATTACCAAACGGTATTATGCGTTGGACAAAACCGGCGTAAGCACCCATACCAATGCGCAAATGGTAGCGGCAGCGGTACACAAAATGTTTGCTAACAATACCGATGATTTAAAAAAGATTGATCTTATTTCATGCGGTACTTCATCGCCTGACCAGTTAATGCCATCGCATGGCGTAATGGTGCATGGTGAGTTACCGGAAACCGAAAACATTGAAGTAGTATCGCCTTCAGGCGTGTGCTGCGCAGGCATGCATGCATTAAAGTATGCGTTTATGAGCATTCGCACCGGCGATGCAACAAATGCTATTGCCAGCGGATCGGAAAAACTTTCACGCACCATGCGTGCCGAAATGTTTGAAGACGAAGCCAACAAACTGGAAGCTATTGAAGCCAACCCATACATTGCTTTTGAAAAAGATTTTTTACGCTGGATGTTATCTGACGGTGCCGGTGTTACACTTTTAAGTAATACACCCAACCCCAACGGTTTAAGCCTGCGTATTGAATGGCTGGACGGTGTTTCATTTGCCAAAGAATTACCACCTTGTATGTACATGGCCAGTGATAAAGACGAAAACGGAAAGCTTGTAAGTTATAAAGATTATTCGCCGGAAGACCTGATTGGAAAATCGGTAATGAGCATTAAGCAGGACGTAAAATTATTGGGCGAGCATATTGTACCCCTTGGTATTACTAAAATGCGTGAAACCATGGAAAAACATGGTTTGCAAAGCAGCGAGATTGATTGGTTTTTACCACACATGAGCAGCAACTTTTTCCGCAGCAAAATATTTGATGAGCTGAATGCACAAAACATACCTATCCCTTACGAAAACTGGTTTGTAAACTTACCCAATGTGGGTAATGTAGGTGCGGCATCTATTTATTTAATGATGGATGAATTATTCCACAGCGGCAAACTACAAAAAGGGCAAAAAATATTTTTATTAGTGCCGGAAAGCTCCCGTTTTTCTTACATGTACGGGTTGCTGACAGTAGTGTAGTTTAGTTAATGGTTCATTGTTAATAGTTAATAGAAAAAGGCACGCCAATACGGTATGCCTTTTTTGTTACCGACTGCAGTTCCCTGATTGATCGTCCCTTGCGACGCTCCGTTCAACTGTAGTAATACTATTTAACGTCCTTTTATTTTCTGTAATACACAATCACCGGCATTTCCCTTTCTGCTTTTTCTACAACCAAGCCCAGTGCCTCTATTGATTGTAAAATACCGGCCAGATTGCGCTGTTCAACAGTTGTTTTAATATCGTAATAACCCGTTAAACCGGTTTCATCTACCACGGGCAAACTCAATTCGTTTGACAGGTAATCGGCTGCAAAATCTTTCAACAATACTTTTGTTCCGGTATACCCCTTGCCACTAAAGCCCATAGTGCTTAATGCAGCAGCCGACGGCGTAATAGCCAGGGCGGCTCCCGGTTTTTGTTTTAATACATATACCGGTATTATTTTTTTGTCGGGACGTGCCTGTACCAGCAGGTTATTGTTCAGATGTTGCTGTAGCAGGGTGTACAGGCTATCCTCTTTCCCGGGAGGCACCAGCAGGTCCACACAATATAAATGGCTTTTACCGTCACCTCCGCTGCCATTCACATCGGCACTGGTTACCGTGCCCTCATACAGTTCCTGTTTTCCATATGATTTTATACCATAGGCGGATCGGTACAATAACCCGATACTAACATTAAACCAGGAAGCCCTGCGGTTGCCATATGCCGGGTTGTCCCAATAAAGTTTGCCCATGCTCCGTTGTCCTTTTTTAAAACCCCGGATGGTAAAACTATGTTCCATTAAAGAATCCACGGCAAAGTCATCACTACCGGCAGGAATAAGTGTTTCTTTTATCCCCGCACTCATTTTTACGGTATCTCCCCTTAGTAAGCTGTTCAGCAGTTGTGCGTTGATGGAGTCTGTTCTTACCATAGCGACAATTTTTTTAGCCGGGTTAACAATGATGCTCTGCCCGACAAAAGCCAGGCCCAACATATTATACAAGGTATAACTGGTATCGGTGGCCAGCCAGATAGCAGAGGGTTTGTTCTGCAGGTATTTTTTCTTGCGGGCTTCGTTGTCATCGGAAATGGCAATTACCTGTACTTTAGCTCCGAATTGTTTTTGCAGTTTTGCCAGTGAATCCATTTCAGGAATACAAGGGCTGCACCAGGTACCCCAGAAGTTAAGGATATAAAATTTATTGTCTTTTGCCTTGCCCAGGTAAAATTCCTTTACAGGTGCATTACTGATATGGTTAATGACCATATCGGGAAATGTACTACCGGTGGTTAACAGCGGCTCCTGTGCATTTGATTGCAGTACACAGACGAAAAATGCGATAGTTATTAATTTTTTCATGCTATTTTTTTTCAAATGTCCGCCACCTCTTCCTCTGGTAGCGTTAAGCAGTTGTTACCGAATGTTATTGTTTGTTAACGCAAGCGGTAAGCTTTTTACAAGTTTTATATTTGTGTTATGGTAAAAAATATCCGGTTATTATTAACGATCTGCCTCCTAGCCATAGCAGGGGTGATTGTTTTGCAGTTTTACTGGATAAAAAACTATTACCGTACCTCCCTGTATAATTTTGAAAGAGAAGTAAATCTTGTTTTTGAAGATGCCGTACGGGAAGAGTTCAGGGTTCGTTGTGATACCATAGAACAGTTGTTAACGGAGCAGTTAATGGATACCGCTGCTTTTACCATCAGGAGCAGGAGTATGCCGGGCGTTAAATATTTTGTTCACCATATTTATAATGCAAAAGATAAAAAGGATCATACTTCGTTCAGCACAGCCAGTCTCCCGGATTCTTTAACAGCTGCCGATACTACCTATAAAAAAAAGATTGCCCAACAGTATGCACATAACCTGCGGACCGAAGACCTGGAGAATCACGTGGTTTATTTTCGCACGCAAAGTCTTGGACACTTTACACAGGATAAGGTAAAGGCTTACGGTTTCGACACCACCCGCCTGCGCCCTGTATTACAACAACACCTTACACAACAGCATATTGATGCCCGGTTTCGGTTTCATATTGCTGAAACGGATAGCCTGTCGCATTATATACAAAAGCCGGAAGGCTTATTTAAAAAAGGTATGGTTGTTACAAAAGCGCTACCCACTTATAAATGGTGGGCGCCCAAAGATCAGTATGTGCGGGCCGTATTTGATAACCCGGTAGGCTATGTTTTTACCCAGATGAAATGGGTGTTGGGCGGTTCGCTGCTGCTGGTTGTTTTAGTTGCCTTATCTACCTGGTTATTATTAAAAGCTTTGTTTTATGAAAAAAGACTCGCCGTTATTAAAAATGATTTTGTTAATAATATTACCCACGAATTAAAAACGCCGGTGGCTACCATTGCTGCTGCCATTGAGGCTTTGCAGGATAAGGATACGAGTAAGGCACAACAGTCCCGTTACCTGGAACATGCAGAAAATGAGACAGCGCGTCTGGCCGGGCTGATTGATCATATTCTCTATATTTCTGTTTATGATAAAACATTGTCGCTGCAACGGGATAAGGTTGAGGTTGCAGCAACCCTGCAGGCGATTATAGAACGATTACAAATTGCTGCGGGCAAACCCATTAACTACCAGTTTAGTAATAGTAGCAATACGGGTGTTGTGTCAGCTGATCCGGAACTTTTTAACCAGGCACTTACGAATGTGCTGGATAATGCAGTAAAGTATTCCGGGGCTGAAGTAAACATCCATATTACCTGTTATACAGATGATAAATATTTTTATATGCATTGCAACGATACCGGTGAGGGTATTGCTGCTGATGCTATCCCTTATGTATTTGATAAGTTTTACCGGGAACCTAAGCCTCATCATGCCGTTAAAGGATATGGGCTGGGGTTAAATTATGTGCTCCAGATTATGAAAGCCCATCAGGGAGCCATTGACATCAAAAGCAAGAAAGGAGTGGGTACTACTGTTATTTTATCATGGCCCTTATGAGTCAGGAAAAAGTTTTATTTATTGAGGACGAACCTGCACTGGCAGAAATAGTAAAAGAAAGCCTGGAAACAAAAGGCTTTGAGGTGTATCATGCCCCTACTATTGCCCGGGCCATGCTTTTATACAGGCAGCATAGTCCTGCTATCATTATTGCCGATGTGATGTTACCAGATGGCAATGGTTTTGACTTTATAATGGAGTTGAGAAAAACGGATGTGCTGACTCCTGTTATTTTTCTTACCTCACGGTCACAAACGGATGATGTGGTAAAAGGTTTTGAGTTGGGCGGTAACGATTACCTGAAAAAACCTTTTAGTATTGCAGAACTCGTGGTAAGAATGAGATCCTTATTGCGAAAAGAAAACAGTGTTGTAACTAAATCAGCCGAGGCCCGCACGTGGGCTTTTGGCATTTTCCGTTTTCATTATCCGGCAGGAGAATTGCTGGCAGGCAAACAACGCCGGCAACTCACTTCCCGTGAAGCCGATTTATTAAACCTTTTACTGCTTAACCGGAACGAAGCCCTGCAACGGAACTATCTCCTGCAAACGCTGTGGGGTAATACCGATTATTTTTCGGGAAGAAGCCTGGATGTTTTTATTTCCAAGCTCAGGAAATATCTGAATACCGATAGTAGTGTAAAGATTATTAATGTAAGAGGGATGGGGTATAAGATGACTTACTAGAGCTGATTTACCACAGTGTGAGGAATAAGACGACCTGATACAAATCGTGTCGTAAAACTATTTACCACAGAGGGCACAGAGGATTGAAGTATATGTGACTTCTCATTGTTCTATTTTTACTATGCGTAATCCAGCTTAATTGTGCCATACATTTGTCTCAAATTTTTTCTCCCAAACCCCATTAACCATTAACAATGAACTATTAACCATCCCCTACTTATAAAAGAAAACACCCCACAACAACACCGCTCCAAAGCCCAGTAAAATAGCACCATTCAGGCGATTAATAATATGAATATTTTTAGGGGTAAGCCGGTTACGTATTTTATCGGCCAGAAAAACTTTGAGCAAATCGGTACTTAATACCCAAAGCAAACAGGTAGCAAAAACAACAATACGATGGTTAACGGTATTAGCTACTACAACCGATGAAGAATATATCCAGAAAACAAATACGCCAGGGTTAAGCAGGTTCATAAAAAAACCTGAAAGTGATATGCGTATATAATCTCTTTTTCTAAACTTGGTCAGCACACCGCCGCCATCATTCAAAACGGTTTTTTTAAAAAACAGAAAAAACACCCCTAATGAAATAAGGAATATAGAACCAATAACCGCTATCTCTTTTTGTAAGCCGCTAATACGGTTAAAAAACTCGGAGAAAACATTACTGACCAATACCAACAAAACATCGCTGGCAAAAACGCCAAGTACAAAAGCAATGCCGCCACGGTAGCCGTTATTTAAACTTTGTTTTATTATTGAAAACAAAACGGGCCCTACCGCTAAACTTAGCCATAACCCAAACGTAAGTCCTTTAAGTAAAGCTTCTATCATAATACAAGTATCAGCAACAGTTGCTTATCGTCTTTTGGTTAAATTGCCCCTGTTTCCAAATATCTATTCCACTCTTCCAACATTTTTCCTTTCATCACCCTTGGAAACTTATGCTGGCTGCCCAGCTTACCTTTCAGTTCCATAAACTTTAAAAACCTGTCTTCTGTCAGTACTTCTAAAAACACTTCTTTTAAAGCACTGTCTCTTTCAGTAGCATAGTCGTCGTTTAATTGTCTTATTGTTTTATCAATAAACTGTTTTAGTTCTTCTGCATTTACATTATCGTCAGTTGCCACATACCATTTATGGGCAAAAAAGTTTTGGTACGGAAAACCAACTACCGTGTATTCTGGAATACTAATATTAAAGTGCTCACTGGCCATTTGTATGGCGCGGTTCATATTGTCCACACTTAAATGCTCGCCTACCAGACTTAAAAAATGTTTGGTACGTCCTGTTATCGCTACTTCATGACGCTCCAGGTCAACAAACTTTACGGTATCGCCAATCAGGTAACGCCAGGTTCCAGCATTGGTACTCATTAATAAAGCGTATTCTTTTCCTTCCTCTACCTCATGTACCATCAATGCTTCCGGGTTTTTTACAATCACACCGTCAGCATCAAAGTTTTTATCGTCAAAAGGAACAAACTCAAAAAATATATTATTGTTTAATACCAGTTGCATACCCTTTGCATGCTCTCTGGTTTTGTAACCAATAAAGCCTTCGCTGGATAAATAGTTTTCTACATATACAATGGGTTTGCCCAATAATTTTTCAAACCCTTTTTTATACGGACCAAACGAAACCCCACCATGCACAAACACGCCAAAGTTTGGCCATATTTCGTGTATGTTTTTTACTTTGTAGTGTTCAATAATCATTTCCATACACATCTGGCACCAGGCAGGCACACCAACTATGTAACCAATATCCCAGTCCTTTGCATGTTCTACAATTTCATTCAGCTTTTGGTTCCAGTCCTTCATGGCTGCAATACGGCCTCCGGGTTTATAAAATGTCTGAAACCAAAACGGACGTTTCTTTGCCAGTATGCCGCTAAGATCACCGGCATACCAACCAGCTTCCCCTTTTTGTAAATCGGTAGCACCACCTAACATTAAAAAGCCTTTTGTAAATGCTTTTTTGTTGGCCTCTTCATAACCAAATACACTAAAAAGTTGTCTTAAATAGTTAATGGTGTTGCTTCGTAATAATTCTTTTGTAATAGGTATATATTTACTGGCCGCTTCGGATGTGCCGGAACTTAATGCATAATACTTTATTTTCCCGGGCCAGGTTACATCAGGTACACCATCCAGTGTTTTCTTCCACCACTCTTCATAAATTTTATTGTAGTCGTGCACAGGCACCAACTCCTGAAACTTTTTACCGATGTTTTTATTCATCAGTGCATCATCAAAACGATACTTTTGGCCAAACTCGGTAAATCTTGCTTTTTTTAATAGCTTTTTTAACACACGTTGCTGCTGCCTTTTAGCCGTGTTAGGCGGAATGCGTAATGCATTTGCAATTGCCTTAGGCAGTTTTATATCAATGATAGATGCCATATAATAGATAGTGTGTCGTTAAATTTATTGAATGCAACCAATCCTTGCAAAGATATGAACAAACAGCAGTAAGGCGTTCAGTCAAAACGGTAATTGTGTTGCACGGTAAATCATTGTTGTGTGAGTCAAAAACGGTGTTTAAGTTATTGTTTAATCGCCAAGGTTTTTATACGCGTTTCGTAATATTTGTAAATCATTTAAGGCTACAAAATCTCTGGCATACCAAAAGTCAAGCAAATACAAACTATCAAACGAAATGGCCTTTTGTTTTTTAACCGGTACCCCGTTACTGGCTAGTACTCCAGTACGTAAGGCAGGTAAACCCGGGCCTGTTGCTGCATAACCAATCCAGGTTTTGTTACCCAATAATACTGCAAAACAATTATATAACAAGCCCAATGGTTTTTTTACAAAAAATACATGCATGGGAAAAGTTATCAGTAACAATATTGCAATGCATATATCTGTTAACCTTTTTAAACGCAAAGTACTTGGCTTGCTTAAGTTAAACGCTTGTTCTTGTGTAATAGCTTCTCCGCTTATGTTTTTTGAGTGGCTGCCCACCAAACTCTGACTACCCGCCGCATGTATTTTTACCTTCACTGTTTTATGCAGTTGCTGCATATGTTCAATTATATAGGCATAACTAATACTATTACCACAATAAATTATTTCATGATAGGGTATTGATTCCCGTAAAGTTTTAACCTCACTCCAGTTAGCCAATGCCGGTTCATCGCAACCCGGTGGATTAATTCTCCCTAAAATACGTTCGGGTAGTTGGGTTCGTTTTACAATATCTAATAATTGGCTGTAGGATTTTGTATCACCAACAACTACTGTTCTATTATGCTCTTCTTCGCGGTGGCTACTGTTTATTACCCCCAGGTTGGTTAATACATAACGGAACAGGCCAATGTATATAAAGCCCAATAGTCCGCCAAACAAAATAATGCCACGGGAAAAACGCAAATGCTCCGGTAATAATGAATATACCGCTAACTGAATAATGGTGGCTATAATAGTGGTACTTAGTAGTTCCGTTATTTTATACTTGCCGTCATATAAACCGGCATAGTATGCCGTAATTAAATATATAATGGCAAAAGCCGGTATGGCCGACCAGAATAACCCGTTATCATATTCCACATCCGGTTTTATATAACCGGCCCACACAAATTTTACCGTTAAAAAAGATAGTATGATAAAGCCAACATCAAACAAAGGAATACCATACCTGCGCATAAAACCACCAATAGCACTAAACACAGCCCTGAACCAAATAGCAACATGTATAAGCGATGTAAATAAACCGGCCTTGCCTTGCCCGTAATGTTTGCGTACAAAAATGCTCATGGCATTATAAAACATATGAACATAGTTCATGCTGCCCTTTTTTGTACTCTCCCCTTTAAAATGCACAATGGTGCTATCGGCAAAATAATAGTTTTTATAACCGGCTTGTTGTATGCGGTAGCTCAGGTCAATATCCTCGCCGTACATAAAAAAGGTTTCATCAAAGCCACCAATTTTATCTAATACCGTTTTCTTAATCATCATAAAAGCACCGGCTAGTACCGATACTTCGTGGTTTTGGTTATTATCCAAATGCCCTAAATGATACCGGGCAAACATTTTAGATTTTGGAAACAAGGATGACAAACCTGACAGCTTAAACAATGAGGTTAAAGGCGAAGGAAACGACCGTTTAGACTCTTTTAAAAACTTACCACCTCCATCAATCATTTTTATACCCAATGCGCCTGCATCGGGTGTAGCATTAAAAAAGGCAATACACTTTTCAAAACAATCTTCGGGTACAATGGTATCCGGATTTAAAAATAAAATGTATTCGCCGGTGGCAATTGCCAGACCCTGGTTACAGGCTTTAGCAAAACCGGTATTTTCTTTGTTGGCAATAAACTGTACAAACGGAAATTTTGGTTGCAGGTAGGCAATACTTTCATCGGTTGAGTTATTATCTACAACAATAACCTGCCCCTTTGTTTTACCAAGGGCTGCTTGTACTGAGTAAAGACATTGTTCTAAAAAGTACTTTACATTGTAGTTAACTATAATAACCGATATATTCAATAATCAAACGCTTATTCTGCGAAATACGAAGTTTTACCGCAGTATTCAAAATTTTTACGCACAAGTAGTTATACCTTTGGGCTATGCTTAAACAAACCCTCATTGAAGCCGTTGAAGCCGGAGCCAAAGAAATTGTACGTTTTTTTCAGAAAGAATTTATTGTTACCAACAAAGAAGGGCTCAATAATCCGGTTACTGAAGCAGATCACGCATCCGAAAAAGCCATTTTTAGTGTTATTAAAAAAAACTTCCCCGATCATTTTTTATTAAGCGAAGAAGCCGGTGCGGTAGAGCAGGCATCGGAATACAAATGGATTATTGACCCCATTGACGGCACCATTAATTTTACGCAGGGTATTCCCATTAACTGTGTATCTATTGGTATTGAAAAAGCCGGAACAGTTATTATGGGTGCGGTATATAACCCGCACATGAATGAATTATTTTTTGCCGAAAAAGGTGCCGGTGCTTTTTTAAATAACAAACCCATTCAGGTAAGCAAACAAACACAGTTACCAAAATCATGTTTGGTTACCGGTTTTCCGTACACTTATTTAGATATGGAAAACGGACCATTACAAGTGTTTGAAAAGTTGGTACGTAAAGGCATACCGGTTCGTAGGTTAGGTGCGGCGGCTATTGATTTATGTTGGGTTGCCAGTGGCCGTTTTGATGGTTTTTACGAGCATAAATTACAGGCCTGGGATAGTGCCGCGGGCTATTTAATTGTTGAGGAAGCGGGTGGTAAAGTAACCGATTTTACCGGTGCGCCTTACTCGCCTTACCAACACCGTATTTTGGCAACAAATGGTTTAATTCACGAAGATCTTTTACAGGTAATACAAGGTGGTGAAGTGAAGGCTTAGGGTATAAGGTGTAGGGGCGGCCGTAGTGCTGTCTCAATACTATATACTTAATACTAAATATTACTTTTGTTACCAGCTGTAGTAATTCTAATCATCGTCCCTTGCGTCGCACTCTTGTGCACCTGTATCTTTACTCACCATTGTGCAAGGTGCACCCCGATTCATCGGCGGTACTTTCTGTTCGCTACTCAGCAGAGAGAAGTCGGAAAGACAGAGAGTCAGAAAGTCCGTAAGAAAAAGAGCAACGTACCTGCACATTGCCCAATAGAATTGTTGCAGTACAAGTGAGTGACACAACAGACGATGATAGTAGCAATGCAGCTGATAAAATAAAAATTGTATTAAAAATCTATTTTAAAATTTTGACTTTTTAATTTTTACTTAAACTATATTTTATGTCACAAAACTTTGATTTTACTAAACCCATTGCCATTGGCAGCGACCATGCAGGGTTTGAATATAAAACAGCACTGATTTCTTTTTTAGAGGGCAAGGGTATTGCTTTTACAGATTTTGGTACACATAGCACCGACTCGGTTGACTACCCCGATTTTGCTCACCCTGTGGCATCGGCAGTTGAAAACGGCGAGGCGGCTTTTGGTATTTTATTATGCGGTACCGCCAATGGGGTGGCCATTACAGCTAACAAACACCAGCAAATACGGGCTGCTATTTGTTGGGGCGAGGAGATTGCCCAACTGGTACGCCAACATAACGATGCTAATATTTTATGTATTCCGGCTCGTTTTGTAAGTGAGACTACTGCCGAAAAAATGCTGCAAGTGTTTATTGATACGCCTTTTGAAGGTGGCCGCCACGCTAACCGTGTAAATAAAATTGCCTGTAGTTAATTTTTACCGTTTATAAATTTGGTATGGAAGCTCAACCTTTTTACGTTAAGTTTGAGCTTTATATTTTTAACAATCATCAGAATATGAGAAAACTTTTTGTAGGCCTTTCTTTACTTACTTTTCTTGTTGCCGATGCGCAGAAGAAAACAAACCCCACAACGTTTGGCAAAAGCATTACTGCCGACGACTTAAAAAGACATTTGTACATTATTGCCGGTCCGGAAATGGAAGGTCGTAACACACCCTCTCCTGGTTTGGAGCGTGCTGCTACCTACATTGAAAACCAGTTTAAATCCTTTGGTTTATTACCGGGCAATAACGGTAGTTATCGTCAGTTTTATCCTTTGTATAAAGATTCTGTTACCGGCAGTTCATTAAAAGTAAACGGCAACAGCTTTACTGCTAATGATGACTATCAGGTAAATGCAATGACCAGCTATAATGCAAGTTTGCGTTTAGGCGAAGCGGTATTTGTTGGTTATGGTATTGTTGATGGCGATGTATGGAACGACTACAAAGATGTAAACGTTGCCGGTAAAGCGGTAATAATTGCCAACGGTTCTCCGGCTAACTACAAACCATCTACAAGCGGTTTTGCTTCTCCTGCCAACTTAAATGCAAAAATCAGAAACGCACAGACTAAAGGTGCTGTTGCCGTTTTTGTGGTGGCCGATAATTTCCCTCGCAAACCTATTACTACCGGTGGCAACTTCCAGTTAAATGGTTATGCTGCTTCGGTTTATCCGCAGGTAATAAATATTTCGGAAAAAGTAGCTGCCCAAATTATTGGTGCAGAGGGAGAAGGTATTTTGGCTAAATTAAAAGCCGGTACCGCTCCATCAAAAGCATATAAATCAAAAATTGATTTTGCTGTTGCAAAAGTTACTAAAGAAGAGCAGGTATCTAACGTAATTGGTATTGTAGAAGGTACCGATAAAAAAGACGAGTACGTTGTTGTTACTGCACACTACGACCATGATGGTGTACGTGCCGACGGTGTTATTTTCTATGGCGCTGATGATGATGGTAGCGGAACAGTATCGGTAATTGAAATGGCCGAAGCATTTGCTAAAGCTAAAGCAGCAGGTAAAGGACCAAGAAGAACAATGGTATTTATGACCGTAAGTGGTGAGGAAAAAGGCTTATGGGGTTCTGAGTACTATGGCGAAAACCCGGTGTTTCCTTTAGACAAAACTTCGGTTAACTTAAACATTGATATGATTGGCCGTATTGGCGATGAGTATAATGTAAAAGCAAAAGACAAAGATTCTACTAACTACGTGTACATTATTGGCGACGATAAATTAAGTACCGACTTAGCACCGTTTACCGACCGTGCCAACAAAAATGTAAAATTAAAGTTAGATAGAAGGTATAACGATATTAACGACAGAAACCGTTTTTACTATCGTAGCGATCACTACAACTTTGCAAAACATGGTGTACCTGCTATATTTTATTTCAACGGTGTTCATGCCGACTACCATAAAGTAACTGATACACCTGATAAAATTAACTACCCGCTTATGGCTAAACGTGCCCAATTGGTATTTTATACTGCCTGGGAAATTGCCAACAGCGATGAGATGATGAAGCGTGACTTAAAACTGGAAATTCCAGGCCGTTAATTTTAGGTTTGTTTCAACTATTTTAAACCCCGATTTGCTATGGCAAACCGGGGTTTTGTTTTGTACAGTCTTACGCAATGTGTTATACGTAAGTGCGATAGAAGCAGAATTATATCAATTATTTTACAACGCATTAGCAATTATGTGTTGTTTTGCATTTTTTTACGTAGCTTGAACTTTGTGGATTTTCTCTCAAACATCTTTCCTGGAACAGAAGGCTCTTCCTTTAAAAAAGAGCTTAAAAATATATTGGGTTTTAAACCCAACAACATTTCATTGTACAAAACGGCTCTTACCCATCGGTCCATAAGAGATGGCGCCGATGAAAACAATGAAAGACTGGAATACCTTGGCGATGCCGTATTAAGTGCGCTGGTCGCCGACTACCTTTTTAAACGTTACCCCTACCGCGAAGAAGGCTTTTTAACCGAAATGCGTAGCAAGATGGTTAACCGACAGCAACTTAATGATATTGCCGTACGCATGGGTCTTAAAAAAGTAACCCTGTATAATAAAATGGATAGTTCGCTCAAAGTAAGTCAGATTTTTGGTAACACTTTAGAAGCATTAGTTGGCGCCATTTACCTGGATGTTGGTTATAAAAAAACTGCCAAGTGGACACTCGATCATATTATACTCCCTCATATGTTTGTGGATGATTTAGAAGTATTGGAAATAAACCACAAAAACAAACTCTACGGCTGGGCCAACAAAAACGGCAAAGTGCTGGAGTTTGAAACCCTAAGCGAGAAGTTTGAAAACGGTCGTCGCTTGTTTACAGTTGCAGCCGTGGTAGATGGCGAATCTATTGCCGAAGGCAAGGCTTTTAATAAAAAAGATGCTTCGCAGATTGCCGCTCAGGTTGCAGTAGAAAAGCTGGGGATTATTACCGGAGATGTTTAACTCAAATATGTTTATTAGTATTACGCGAATCAGGTCATTCCCCTTGATATTCTTGATGCATACCATTTTTCTAAGTAATGAAAGACAACAAGTTCGTATTTTTTTTGATTAGTTATAAAAAGTCTATTAATCAACATGTGACAATAATTGGGCAAGCCTTCCAATATTGGTTCTAATTTGTTATTTATCCGACTATTATCCAGTAACTCCTTAATTTTAATCGTCCTTTCATTAAAAATGATGGACATTTTTTTTGACAAAACAGAGCTTTCGTTATCAAGAAACTCCAATACTTTTTTGTGATGTTTAGCATACCTTACATTCATTTTTTTGGTTGCTTCGCTATTACCTCCAAACTCTTCTACAAATCCATCCCGTCTTCGAGTTACAAAAGCTTTCTTTCCATTAAGAGTTAGCCCAAAATCACTCAGAAATTTATCCATAGATTTTAATGCTACTAAAAGCCTATACAGGCCTTCGTCATTATAGTTTTTATGTGTAAACTGTATTAGTTTTATGGCCGCAATACTGTCGATGTGGAAGATTGACTCTACCTCCGCTATATTATCTCCATAACGATACGTTTCTCTTTTATACGTACTAATTTCGATATTATTGATTAGACCCGAGTCTACATCCCCTTTTAAATATTTTAATAGCTCAGAAAGTATTTTTTGCTCATTTGAGTTTTCAGTATAAAATCTGATTCTTAAATGATGAAATTGGTCTTTAAGTCTTGTAAAAAAAAACTTATTAAAAGAGTCTTTACTCCTTTTACTATTTATATATTTTATAAGGTTGATTAAAACTTTATCAATACTCTTCGGGCCGGCGTAAATTTTAAGATATATCCATTTATTAAGAGGTAGAAATATACTTTGTTGTTTGTTTGTGTTCCTTATAAGTTTATTACTAAAATAGTCAGGCCTCTGTATCTGTTTATCTAAATAAACGGGAATAATCAACTCATTAACATAGGCCTTATTATTAGTATCTTTTATTATGCTGTTGTTTTCATCAAATAAAAACTCCTTCACTCGAATTTTTATTTCCCTTTTTAAATATTTTAAAAAAATCTTTATGCCAAACGGCTCATTAAAGTCAATTAATATTTCGTTATCTCCTTCACAATAAACCACTTTGCTAGGAATATTATTTTTTTTGATAAACACATTAAAATATTCCAATAACTCTTCGTCACTTTGGGGAACGTCTATCATGTCTTCGCTATCAATTCTCCATTCTGCCCGAGAAAGTATGAGGTTTTTATAAACAACCCTCGGCAAGAATTTCATGTTTTGTAATAGCCGCCAGTTCCAACCTGTTGGTATTGTTAATCCTTGAAACTGTAGATCACAGAGAAATTTATAAATAGGTAAGGATTTTGACGTAAAATTATGTGCAGATGTAAGACGGGGTACTATTTGTTTGTTTAATGACTTGCTTTTTAAAACAACTTGACGCTCTTTTATTAATACAACGATGTCGTCTACCGAAAAAACATTGCTCTCTTCTAAGGAAGACTTGCCTACATATTGTAATTCATACTTTCTTAAAGCAGGCCGCGAAAGAATATTCCCTGAATTAATCGATGGCTGGTGAGCAACTTCGGCAAAGATGATATTCTTATGAAAGTCCTCTTCTCTTGAAATAATCTTTTTTATAAGGCTTAAAATGTCATTACCGGTTCCTCCAAAGCGGCCCAATAAATTAGCTCCAGAAGGTCCGGAAAAAGATTTAAGTAAAAAATTAAAGCCATTTTTCCCTTTGCCGTTAATAGTTAGGGCGCCAAATAAGCTTGCTGTTTCTGGTAGCTTCTTCGTGTCTTTCTCATCCTTTAATAAACGCTCTATTTCATTTTCCTCAATTTCCAAAATTGTAACACCATCCCTTGTGCATTTATTGTATTTTTTTAATATATAGTCCAGGCGTGTATCATGTGTATGTGCAAAACTTCCCTCTGATCTTTTAATTCCTTCTATCAACTCGACTGGTCCAACACCATCACTAACTGTTTTTCCATAACCAATCCCCATATCTGGATCTAACGCAGTAGATAATGGGACCTCCTCGTATTCATATTTCGTAATAAAACTCTCGACAAATGCTTCGATGTCATTATTTGTCCTTTGTCCTAATAATGAACAAACCTCCTCAAACTGTGTCACTATTTTTTTAACTAAATCTTCATTTATAACGGCCTCTTGAGTATTTATTTTTAAATCAATATGAAAAGGTTTGCGAAGTGGGGCGTCAAAGAGAACTGTATTATTTAAGTCGTTTAATAACTCTGTATAGTTGTTTATTGAAAAGTCCCTTCTCTTTAGTTTATCTTCAATACTCCTAAGGTTGGGAAGAGATCTTCCCTTTACTTTTTCGAGTCTATCAACAATTTTTTCTATACTTTTATCTTCAGTAACTGGTATCTCTAATTCTGATATCAAAAATTGTGCGCTAATTAGCTCATTAATAAATATGGCTGCATCTTCAAGTGTGATATTATTTGAGTTACTAACAAGAAGTTTAAGGTCGCTATACTTCATACCTTTTTTTGTTGCCGTTATAATATCTTTTAAGTACTTCTCTTCTTTAATTGCAGTAATATTATAATCGTTATTTTCATCTTTTTCAACATATCTATACTCCTTTCCGACATTGTATATACTATTATTAGGGAAATATTTGATGTTTTCTTTTATTTCACTCACCTTGGAAAAGTGTGCATTAATTGCATGTAAATATTCCATGTCTAATCTCACTCTTTTCTCATGGTCAGAAAAATCCTTAATTAAAATTTTTGTCTGTACATTTGGTTTAAGAGCTGTAAGCCCCAGCCCCGCAAAAACACCAAAAGGGGTACTTCGGGTTGACGCCCTAATTATATATTTTCTTATAGTTTCATCTAATTTACTTTTTTCACTTTGGTTTAATGTCTCCCTTTTTTTAAACTGTTGCCATAACTCCGTTGAACTAAGGTATAGTCCTTCTTCTATTATATTATTAATACAATATTTATATGATTGATCTAGAGAAAGTGTCGGACATCTAAAAGCTATATGAGAAAATATATTGTATTTCATATTTTTTTAAGCATCTATAAGTAGAGATTGACTCCACTCAAAGTTGTTAGTGTGATAACTATTTAACATCAGGCCTACACCGGAAAGGCCTTCTAAAATTGATATAGGACAGGGCTTCGATTCAATACTATTAAAAATTTTTTCTTTTTTCAAAAGTCTAACTGTTTCTAGAACCCAAAAGTCCCGAGCATCTTTAAATGAAATATTTGCTGTTTTATTCCACAGGCAATTATATAGATGAGCTATTCCTGCCGTTCCATGACAAAACCAGATTGAGTTAACGTTATTTCTTTGACTTTTTATATTTTGAGTTGAGTTTTGTAATATAATATGAGCATATTGTTCTACTAAAGGATCTTTAAATTGTTTTGCATAGTCTAATAAAGTTGAAGCAATAATTAAATCGCCATAACACCATGCAAGCGTTTTTTGATTGGATTCCTCAATTACACTAGTTTTATCAATTCTTTTTGGAAAGAAAAGATTATTATTTGTATTACAAAAAATGAGTTTTTGAACAATATAATCAATAATCAATTTTGCATCTCTTTTGAGTATTTGCTTTTTGTATAAACTCATACAAACTACTAAAACAGAAAGTAAGCCATGGGGCATTCCTAAATTAATACATCCTAATATTGGTTTACTTTCAGTAAAAGAATACTCAAATATTCCACCTTCTTTTTGAATTTGATTTAATAGGCTTTGTAGATATTTTTTATAAATACGATAATACGAGTGCTGTTGCTTTTCTTTATATACAAAGTAATAAACAATACCTGTAGACCCATAAATAAAATCAAAGTTTTGTTTATTAATTAATTCCTCTAAAAATAATAATGATGTTTGGTCGGAAGCTTTTGTAAGCCAACGATAATCACCCTTTTCTAAATATCCCTTCTTGTTAAGAAAAGTGAAAAGCCATTTTATTCCTGAGTTATGACAAAACGTATGATTAGTTGATAAAAAAAGGTGTGCTATAGTTTGGTGAATTCGCTCTTGCAGACCGTCTGACAATGTTCCCGTATTATAACTGGTCTCTTCAAATAAGATACAAAAAAGTAGTGCCCCGGCCTCTCCTCCAAGTAAAGAGTTGTCAACACTTTCTATTCTCTTAGATGACATTAGAGTGCGATAAATTCTACTTAACTCTTCTTTATAATTTTGTGCCTCTCTCATAATTATAAAAAAAGGAGAAAGAACATTGTCACTTTCTCCTAATTAAAAGGAAGATTAGGTCTATGTACATTTAGTCTTTTAACACTTACCTAAAAATGACATCATACCAATGGTAGTAATGCCTGTTACCGCTTTTGTAGCAGTAGACTCCCAACAAATTTGACGTCCATTTGAGCTATCAATAGTCCGTGTTAAATTTGTAATTTTTTCCTTTCGTAATGTTAGTTTTTTGGCTCTTTTTTTCTGTGAATTTTCCATATTAAAAATTTTTACCCCTAATATATGAACTTTAAGACAAAAAGTAAAATTACTTAGTAAAAATCCGAGAGCTTTGGTGTTTTTCATTACCATCCCAAAATCCATGCAAAAATTAATGGTGCTACAATGGTAGCGTCACTTTCCACAATGTATTTAGGTGTATTAATATCTAACTTTCCCCAGGTAATTTTTTCGTTAGGTACAGCACCTGAGTAGGAACCGTATGAGGTTGTACTGTCGCTAATCTGGCAAAAATAACTCCAGAACGGAACGTCATGCCACTCCAAATCCTGGTACATCATCGGCACTACACAAATGGGGAAATCGCCGGCAATACCACCACCAATCTGGAAAAAGCCTACGCCTTTACCAGCTGAGTTTGCACGGTACCACTCTGTTAACCATACCATGTATTCAATACCGCTTTTTACAGTACTTGCCTGCAACTCGCCTTTAATAACGTAACTGGCAAAAATGTTTCCGGTAGTACTGTCTTCCCAGCCCGGTACTACAATCGGAATATTCTTTTTAGCGGCCGCAACAATCCAACTGTCTTTAGGGTCTATTTCATAATACTGCTCCAGCTCGCCGCTTAAAACAGTTTTATATAAAAACTCATGCGGAAAATAACGTTCGCCGGCAGCTTCCGCATCTTTCCATTGTTTTACCAAATGTTTTTGTAAACGTCGAAAAGCTTCTTCCTCCGGAATACAAGTATCTGTTACACGGTTATAATGGTTCTCCAACAAATCCCACTCGTCTTGCGGTGTTAAGTCGCGGTAGTTTGGTACACGCTTGTAGTGCGAGTGTGCAACCAGGTTCATTACATCTTCTTCCAGGTTAGCGCCGGTACAGCTAATAATAGCAATCTTATCCTGGCGAATCATTTCCGCCAACGATATACCTAACTCAGCAGTACTCATAGCACCTGCAAGCGATACTAACATTTTACCACCTTCCAACAAATGGGTTTCGTAACCTTTAGCAGCATCAACCAAAGCAGCTGCGTTAAAGTGACGATAATGATGTTGAATAAAATTTGAAACAGGACCTTTGTTCATTTTACAAACAGTTTTGTAAAACCGCCTTCCGATCACAATAGGGTGAGACAATGCGGCAAAGCGCAAAAATAATAAATAACCGCTTGGGATGTAAGGTTGGTTAATTAAGATTTTTTTAATTGTTTTACCGGCTGTATAACCCTGATTAATCGTCCCTTGTTTTTAACCCCGAGACTGGCTTGTGATGTTGGTTCGGGGCGACGCTCCTTTCTGCTGTAGTAATACTAATCAACTGCAGATTCGCGACGTAGCACCAATCCGTACGCAAGCAAACACAAATTTACACTCCTTAAAATAAGTTGGCATCCAAAGCCCCTCCTTCGGAGGGGTTGGGGAGGCTTAAAAGAAAAACCCTGCCTTTAAGGGGCAGGGAATTTTCTCATCCAATCCTAATATAAGAGTCCAATCAAACGTTTAATAATTTTGAGCTTTTCTGATAATTTGATGCCGTAGGATGGTATATGAAAAGACAAGAACCATTTTTTATTGTATTTATTATTGCCGCACTTTCTTTAGCCGGTAAAGCCGGGCAACCAAAACTGCGTCCCATAAACTTGTTAAACTGCAACCACTTATTCCCTATATACTCAGCGCCATGCACTACAATATTGCGTTGCATCGCTTTATCGTTTATACCACGTTCTACGCCATCTAACCTTAACGATAAACCATGTGCGCCATTGTAAGTATTACGTGTTACAAAAAAGCCAAGGCTACTTTGTAACGACTCTGGTTTGTTCGAAAACTTTTCGGCAAACTCGCTACCCGAATTTTTACCATGTGCTACGTAAGTATTTTTTTCCAGCACACTATCTTCCATGTTTATCAGGTACAAACGTTTTTTGTTTGATGACTGGCTAAAGTCGCATACTACTAAATAAGCACCCTCCTCCAGCTCACCTTTTTTTACCAATTGGTTATACCCTTTGCAAGCCTGTTCAAAAGCCTGTTCCGATAAACCGGTTTCGTCAAGGTTAAGTTGCTGATAAAATTCTTTTGAATTATTTTCCGGAGTATTTGTTATGGCCGTAACTGAATTGGCATTATTAGCCAATAATGGTTTTTTACCAACAGGCAACCATGCAATAGATGATACAGTTGCCATTACAACAAATAGAATAATTGGATATATAGTTTTCAAAAAAAAGTACGTTTATAAGCCCTTTAACGTATTGCAATGTAAAAATAGTATGTTACTATCCGTACTTGCAAGCTTTAGGACTTGGATTATATAAAACTTGCGAACAAATACTTGATAGCCTTGTAGTTCCACTATGTAAAAAAATGCCATATGTATAAAGAACCAATCGTAATTAAACCTTTGGGCTTTTTTTAACATTCGTGTTCCTACTTGCCATCAACCGGTATAATTACAATTCATTGCGGTCATTGTTTAAGGCCAAAGCCGCACTGGGCTTGCTTTAACATTACTTTTGTAATATATAAAACACAACCGTTTGCTGCCCCGGTTTAAGTAACTGATATGTAAGTATTAATCCCATTTATTGGTAAACTGCTCTTTCTAAAACTTATTAAAAAAGGTTGCCGAAAAACTCAACAACCTTTCTTATAATTTACACGTATTTTAACCTACAACCTAAGAGTTTATTTCACCCAGGTGGTCTTTTGTTCAATAGGCGCACGACTGCCGCCGGTGGTAGGCAAGGCTACATGGCCTATGTAAAAAAAGCCTAGTAGTTTATCGTTTTCGCCCAACCCAAAAAACTCCTTTGCGTTTGGTTTGTAGGTTACACCCCCACTTGTCCAGTAACCACCTAAACCATAAGCCGTTACCGATAAATATATGTTTTGTACGGCGCAGGCAACTGCCGCTACATCTTCTACTTCGGGAATATTGGGATTGGTTGATCTTTTCATACCCAGCGCAATTACATGTGAAGCTTTTAAAGGGTTGGCCAATAACTTATCGTAAGTAATCTGTTTAAAATTAGGACCCGACTCTTGTTTATATAAGTCTGCCTGAAAATCAGCCAGCTTTTGTAACCCTTCGCCACTGAATACGGTAAACTGCCAGGGCTCTTGTTTGCCATGGTTGGGTGCCCAGGTGGCATTGGTCAATATTTCATGTATAATGGCATCATCTACCGGTTTTCCGGCCTCTAACTGATCAGGAAATACGGATCTTCTGCTTCTGATTACGTCGTTGATAATGCTTACTTTTTGGCTCATTGTTTATATTTTGAACTAAGATAACAGGATGCGGATAATAATGTTGGGTTGTGAAAAAAAGTTTTTGTGAATTGTTGCAGGCTGAAAGCAGAAAAGTTTAGAGCAAAACGCCAAAGGCTGTTTATGGTAAAGGCTTTGTGGCCTTTGTGCTGCTAAATAAAAGCATTTATAATTCATTTATTTGTTGCTGCGAATCTGCTGTTGATTAGAGATATGGAAGTTGCAGTGAGTGACACAACCAAACGCCCCTTAGGTTCCCGAATGAAACGAAGGAAAGGAGCGTAGATCGGGGGGCATCAGGGAACTGAAGTTGGTAACATAAAAAAGGCCAACCTTTCGGCTGGCCCTATGGTTTATTAGAGGGATGTTTTATTTCTTAAGGATCTTCTCTACTACTCTTGTATCGTCTGATACAAATTCAACAACGTATAATCCTTTTTGTAGTTTGTTAAGCTCTGGCAATACCACAATGTTTTGACCACGTTGTACCATTACTTGTTTGCTTACCAATACCTGTCCTGCAATGTTTGTTAAACGGATGGTTGCCATATGCTCTCTGGTGCTGTTAACCGTTACTTTAATATCGGCAACAAAGGGGTTAGGATAAACACTAATGCCTGTTGCTGTATTGTTTTCGCCACGTAAAGAGATAATTTTGCTGAAGGTACCGTTACCATCGTAATCAATGTCTTTTAAACGATAGTAAATGATGCCGCTGATGCCTTCAATATCATCGGTAAACTGGTAGTTGTTAGTGCTGCCTGTAGTGCCACTGCCCGCTACGGTACCTACACGCTCAAACTCAACACCATTGCGGCTTCTGTATACTTCAAAGTATGCATTTTCTTTTTCGCTCAGGGTTGTCCATTTTAGTAACGCTGTTGTATTTTGTTTGGTTACAGTGAAAGTACCCAATGTAATAGGCAAAGGAATTTCATCCGGGCCTTTTAAAAATACTTCGTTTGATAGTACACGACAGTTAGCATTGTTAATATTACCATCGTTAGCCATTACAATACGGTACCAACCTGTATCTGTTTTATTAAAGCCGGTAATGGCATATTGTACCGCTGTTCTGCCGGCTACGTTTTCCCACAAACCATTGGTGCTGTTTTTACGTTGCCATTGATAAACCGATGATTCAAAAATATAGTTGCTGCCATCATCTAACAAAGCAGCTTGTGGTGTAGCAACAATATTGAAACTAGAGGTATAAGGACGCTCAAAAATATTACCATTAACAGCCGGTGCGCCGCCAGGTATGTTAATAGAAATAGCCGGACCGTAAGAAGTTAATTGAATATCATCTAAACCAAAGTCAACACCACAACCACCTCGGTTGCTGGTCATAACCACGCGTATTTGGGTTACACCTGTTGGTACTTTCACCGTAAGGCCATAACGTTTCCATGGGTCGCTATCAGTTGTTGCAACCAACGGAATATTACCGGTTGATTTGGTAGCAATAACTGCATTGGTAGTCGCGTTGTAAATGGTAAAAGTAATAACCGGTAATGCAAAACCTGCTGCGCCACAAGTAGTATTGCCTAAACGGTTAAGATTTGCCACCCAGGCCGAAAACTCGTAAGCATTACCCGCACAAACATTGTTAATTGTTTGCTCGTAATAGTTACCGGCAGTTTGGTTGTTAGCATTTACAATTAAATAACGGCCATTGGTGTTACCGGTATGGTCGCTTACATCTATCCACGAACTGCTGTAACAAGTACCATTACTTCGCGGTAGTATACTGTAAAAACCATCGTTAGGGCATTGTGTGCCGTTGTGCTGATAGTTTAAACCGGTTGTTCCGGCGCTGCCTATAGAAGTCAGGTAGCTGGTTAATGTTTGAGAGGTTGTACCCGTGCCAAAATCAATATTAGCCAATGCAGTACCACGGCTACCGGTTACGTACAAATAAACCTCTTTATAGTTTGTTACAGTATTACCTGTTAAACGCAGTTTGTAAGTACCATGCTCTAAACCGTTAATGGTTGGGTTTAATGAGTTGGCAACTGAAAAAGTTGGAACGGCTGATCCTGTTGGACGTTCTATAACAGACCATGTGTGATTAGAACCAC
This sequence comes from Chitinophagaceae bacterium UBA4857, assembly GCA_002399735.1. Lineage (GTDB taxonomy): Bacteria > Bacteroidota > Bacteroidia > Chitinophagales > Chitinophagaceae > Terrimonas. Next base: position 85,694 of record DHEF01000012.1, on the reverse strand, counting down.
CTCCCGTAATGGTGCCTAATAAAGTAGCACTGTTGCTGGTTACTAACTGATTTTTGCCGGCACTTGTAATAGTTTGGGCAGTAAGGTTAAATCCTGATAATACGCTGCATAATACAGCCATGCAAAAAAGTACATTTGTTTTCATACAAACTGTTTAAATAAAGTAAGGTATAGGCAAAAGGTGCCAAATTAAATTCAGCTTAACAGAAGGAATGAAGATTTATCGTGTAGCTTTTTACAGGAATTAGGGTATATTGGTGTTGTTTGTTTAATAACAAACAATAAACTGCCATCGCTATTCCGGCCTGAAATAGGTGTGGCATTTCGTACAAATGGATATCTTGGAGTTTGAGCCCGATAATAATCGTCAGGCGGTTTAGTGGAGCAAGATTTAATCAGCAGCGTTAGTATAATCACTAAAAACACTAAGCAAATACTTGCTTTTTCTTAAGAGATTGTAAAAGTATATTTCCTTAGTTAATATTCAAAGAATTTTGCAAATATTTTTTTCAACATTTATATTGCTTTGTTTTACAGTCTATTATGGCTTTGTAGGCTTACGGATATTTCCGTTTTTCCCCAGTGTGTTTTCCTGATTTACGTTTTGCTGACAAACCCTGTTAGAAAAAGGGCCTAACAAAACATCGGACAATTACGCACAAAAAAAGGCTACTGTTAGCAGCCCCGGAGATTGTTTTTAGTGTCGTCTTACGACTAAGACCACACCATGATCCACATTTTATGCTTGAAAAAGTTTATTTGTTTTCGTTTGTAAAAAGCCTCATCAACTCTAAGGATTGTAATTCGCTATCTGCCTGCTCCAACATGTTATAAAAGTCTTTTAGCTCTTTCATACTCAGCAGCAGTTTCATACCATCGCATGGCGTGGGTATTACTATGCAGCGTAAGGTTGGGTTTTGTGATGGGTGCTGCTCTTCTTTTATTTTTTTCAGCCACCATCTGAACGAATCAAAATCCTCCTGTGTATAGGTCACCATCAAATTACCATAACCAATTTGCAGTTTTTCGCACTCGGTACAGCGCACCACATATCCAATGCTATCGTCGTGAAATAAAGTCTGGTAATGACACATACATTTCGTTTGATGTAGTAAAAGTGCATTACAAAAACCACAAATGTTTTCGATATCCGAAAAGCCGTTTTCATAATCCGAAAACTGACACAAGGCTGACATTACAGCCCAATTATGTAAATAAAAAAATTAAGAAGCATCAACAGTGGTAACACCGGTCAGCTACAGTATCCCGCTTTCCGCTATATGGCCGCCCGATGGTTGGCCATGCCGCTGCAATCGGGGCTAGGCCGGGCAGTATAACACGAGGGTGTTAATAGTTCATTGTTAATGGTTAATAGCAGTGAAACGTTGATTTTAGAATTTTATTTATAAGAAGCGCTGCTTGCAGAATGCTGAATAGAATTACAGAACGTTGAAGAGTGCGACGCAACAAAAGTTCAATCAAGGGAGGGATGCTGGTAACAAAAAAATTATTCCTTCTCTATTACAACGCCTTCAACACATCAATGGTTTCTTGTAATAGTTGTTCTTTATTGTTTTGTAATGCTGCGGTGGTAAATGCGCCGGTTTCGCATTGTTGTATAATACCAAAAAGTTTATCAACCTGTGCAGGCTTTATGTTTTTTTGTAACAACAAAGCCTGTAAATTTTGTTTGTTAGTACTGCTTACAGGCTGTTGTAAATACTGGGCTAAATAATCGTAAATGCCTTTACGCAATAATGTATAAAAACTATTGGCTTGTTGCTCATCATGCACCACTGTTGTAGCTGGTGCTAAAAACTGATCAACGGTTTTTAAATGTGCTGTGGCTTTTTGTTTTGCAATTACTTTCTTTTCTTTTTTATTGCTTAAAAACATAACTGCAATGGCAATAACTAACACCAGCAATATGGTGGCAAAAAGCCATGTGCTGCGTGAGGCTGCTTTTACAGTTCCTGCTTGTTGTAACTCCTGTTTTTCTGCTACAAACTCTTTATCATCCACCGTAATTTGTATTGGCTGGGTATGCAGTGTTTTGTAGCGGTTACTATCTGCATCAAAATAGGTTAAGGCTATTGACGGTAAAGTAATGCCGCCGGCTTGTGGCGATAAAAAACTGTATATAAAAGTGCGGGTGCCGTTTAGTGGCGTTTGTTCTTTGTTAATGGTATCTTTTATGGTTGGTTCAAACACTTCCAATGACTCTGGCCAATCAATTACGGGTGGTGCTATTTGTATAATGTTTCCCTTACCCGTTAGTTCAACATTTAGTTGTGTTGTTTCGTTTTTTGCAAGTGTTGTTTTAGTTACCGTTGCTTTTAATGTAAACTTACCCACGGCCATGGTAAAGGTATCGGGGCGGTTGGTTTCGGGCAGTGGTAATACATTTATTACAATGGGAGCCGATGCCATGCGGCTTTCGTAAACAATTCCTTTTGTGTTATTGGGCTTGTCGTGTGTTACACCTTCTTTTATTGTTTGGTGTAATACGCCGCTTTGCGAAAATGTTACACGGTGTAACACTTCCATGGGGTCAATACTATACTTACCCGCTTGCGATGGATAAAGCTGTACTTTTCTAACGGTATGTACTAATACTTTTTTGCCCTTAATGGTTTCGGTGGTGGTTACAGGTTTATCAAGGTTAATAATATCTACCGCGGCAAAACCGTAAAAAGCTGGGTTTTTAATTATCTGCGACTCTGAACTCAGGTCAGAATATATTTTGTAAGTAGCCACTACCGGCTGACCCACCAAACACTGACGGGTATTTACTTCCACCTTTATTTCAATATGGTCTTTTATTTTTTTATATGGGTCTTCTCCGGGCAACAAGGCTGAAAGTCCATTGCTATCGGGTATTGCAGGTTTGAGTGAAAGCCCTTCTACCGGCAGTATTTCAATATTATTTTGTGTGGTATAATATGTTTTTCCTTTAATTACGATGGAGGCTGCGGGTAAAATGTTTTTTCCTTCTATACGGCCCACTAATGTGTACACCTGATTAATCAGGTTGTTACCTGTTACATATTCGTCAGGGCCATTAACAAATGAAAAAGCATGTGTTTCGGGCAGCGCAAAGGTTGCTGCGCCTGCTGCATCCATAATATACTGTACGGTAAACGGCTGACCAATAGGGACCGGTGTGGCGGGTGTTATAACTTTAAAAACAGGTTGTGCAATGCCTACCGTGTAAGTAAATAGCAGTATAGTTATAGTTAGCAGTTTACGCATATGTATTTACTAAAATAACAAAGGCTGTTAACATGGTTATGCTAAAGTTTATAAAAGGGCATTTATAATTACCAAAGGTTTTATAAGTCGCCTAACTGCGGACGAATAACAATTTCTTCCACGCAGGCTTGTGGCGATAAAGCAGCAGCAGCAACAATCATCCTGGCAATATCTTTGGCTTCCATAATGCGTTTGGCGCTGTTATCAAACCCTTGCCAGCTATCGGTAAAAACCGCCCCCGGCAACACAGTCGTTACTTTAATGCCATGTGGTTTCATTTCTTGCCGCAGGTTTTGGCTAAATCCATACAAAGCAAATTTGCTAATACTGTACGAGCCGCCATTATCATAAGCTTTTAACGAGGCAATAGAACACATATTAAAAATATGGCCGGTTTTGTGGGCCATCATAGCCGGTAATAAACCACGGGTGGTATGGTAGGCGCTTAACAGGTTTACGGCCAATTGCTCTTCCAGGTTATTATCTGCCTCATCATGTACTGATCCGGGAATAAATAGGCCGGCATTATTAACCAACACATCCGGTGTTTTTGTTTGCTCTAGTACCCATGTAGCAAAATCCAGTGCCTGTTGCTTTTCGGCCAGGTTAAACGGTTTTGCTTTTACCGTACAACCGGGGTAATGCGTTAATATTTCTTCGGTTGCCCTGTAAAGCGCATGCTCATTACGGGAAGTAATAATTAACTGATAACCTGCTGCTGCAAACTGCATAGCGGTTGCTTTACCTATACCACGTGATGCGCCTGTTATGATGGTGGTTTTTGTTGTCATAATGTTGTTCAAAATTACAATAGATTCCTATTGGACCTATTTCAAAATCTCTCTTAAAATAGGAACGGTTCGCATGATTCCAAAATCGGTAATATGTAATTGATAATACTCTTCCATGGCCGCCATTAACCGGCGTTTACTATCGCTACTCATATTTACTTCACGCAGCTCCTGCGGTTGCCGTACCTGTAACAGGTTTATTAAAACAGATGTATGTGGTTCTGGTATATAATAGTGGTGGTCGGGAGTATGAATTGTAAATACGCCTTCTCTTAAATCAAAGTATAATTGTGGTTCTTTTATTTGAGCAACGGTAGCAGCCTGTGGCGGAATGCCTAAAAAATATGTTAGCTGTACTAAAAAAAATAACGGATAACCGGCTACAGTTTTATCGGCGCCTTCATCTAAATGCAGTAATGCATCTTCCATAAAATAAAACAGGTCGGGGTTTTCTTCGGGTTGTTTCAGGCATTTTGTTAATAGCTCCACCATAAATAACACAACCGTGTTTTTAACTACATCCTGTAAAATGTGTTTGTACAAATAACCCCACTTAAACTCTTTTATTCGTTGCAGTTGTTTTAACTCGTTGTGGTAAACAACCATATCTAATATTACACCCGGCTGAAAAAGGTTGGCCTTGCCGCTGCCTTTTTTTCCTGTTGTTCTTACACCATTAACCAGATACGATTGCAGTCCGAATATTTCGGTGTAAACCGTTGCAATAACGCTGGTTTCGCCATACTTAACCGTACGTAAAACAATACCTTTCGTTTTAAATGTTTTATCGGACAAAACCGTTTTGTTTTATATTAATTGATCGGACTGCAATTGTTTAAATAGTTGTATAACGCCCGGTACTTGTGCCGGCTCCCTGGCATATTCATCAGGTGTAAAATATTTAACGCCACCAATTTCGTTGCCAAAGTTTATTGTTTCCGTTAAAGGATAAGTATAACAACTTTGCTGCATCATCATATTTTGTTGCTCGCCGTAAGCCGGTGCGGTAATGTGCACATAATATTTCAGTTGTACTACATCCAGTGTTATACCCAACTCTTCGTTTACCTCACGCACAAGTGCGGTAACCGCTGTTTCGTTCCCATCAATCTTTCCTCCGGGTAAGTACCAAGCGTGTTTGTTATTGCTGTAAGCCAGTAGTAATTTCTTATTTTGTACTACTGCCAACCCAACGGTGTGTAAGTCTACGGGTGTCAAATTTATTCTCTTTATAATATTTCTTTCTAAGACTTCGTCAAGCTAAGCCTGACAGCGCTTTTTTTATTTTAACCCCCTTTACACCAACTTATCAATCTTTTTCGCCAGGGTATAATCTTTTTCGGTTACCGTATTATCGGCGCTATGTGTTTGTAGCCATATTTCTACTTTGTTCCAGGTATTGGTCCAGGTAGGGTGGTGGTCCATTTTTTCGGCAATTAATGCAACACGTGTCATAAAGCCAAAAGCTTCATTAAAGTTTTTAAACGTAAAAGCTTTATACAATTTATTATCCGCCTGCTCCCAGCCTGTTGCCGCGTTTTCATTTACCGTACTCATGTTATTTTGCTTTTTGCGATTGACTCGCTATTAAAAAATAAGATGCTCCTTGTTTTTTATCTTTTCGTTGGTGAGCTCGGTAACCAGTTGTACGCCGTTAAGGGTACGCAAAGCTTGTATGGTATCCTGTAAATAACTATCGTCCACTATATCGTTTTTCATTAACCATAAAAAGTCCAAATGTTTAAACTCCGGTAGCAAGTATTCACCATCAAATAAATTACGATACAGGTAATGACAAAGTGTGCTTGTTGGTTGTTGGTATTGATACACCGAAAAATAGTAGTTCCTGCTTTTCCGGCGTAGTTGTATTTCTATGTCTATGTTAATTCTAAAGTCAATATCCATCAGGTTGTTTAGCTGCCAGCAAAACTGATAATCTTTTATGGGCGCCATAATACCAAGCAGGCGAGTGTCTTCGAAAAACTCCTCGGCTAATTCGTAGGTGTTGATGGATAGTTTAAAATTTTTATCGGCCACTGTTTAAGGTATTGTTTAATTGACAATGGATAATTGACAGTTGACAATTATTAATTCATAATTATAAATAACCGTCCTAAAGATACAATGATATTGTCGTTGGCATTATAAAGTATAATGCATTTATATTAGGTTATGCGCTATACCCTCATACCTAAACTCTATACCACTATTAAAACGTAAGATTGCCTTCCTGTGTTTTATCGCCGCGTTTGTACATGATTTTTACGGTTTGTCCTTTTTCAAAAGTTTGCAATGCTTGCATATACGCATCCATATTGCTGATGTTGATATGACCGATGGTTAAAACAATATCGCCGGCTTTTAAACCTGCCGCTGCCGCAGGACGGCCTTCGGTTACACCATCTATTTTTAAGCCCGTGCCGGTGAAAGAATAATCGGGCATTACTCCCAATGTTACTTTAAACGAACCTGTTGAACGGGTAGTTTTTTCACGGGTTGGTAAAAAACTAAGTTTAGGTTGTTTGTTTAATTGGGTAATAACATTTACAATATGGTTAACAATATACGTTTGGCCCGTGTAGTTTATTTTATGTGCATCGTCATCAGGTTTGTGGTAATCGGTATGCGTGCCGGTAAAATAAAACAATACAGGTATTTGCTTTTGGTAAAATGAAGTATGATCGCTGGGACCAGTACCACTTGAGTCGGTTACAATGCTAAAATAGTTTTTCTTATTATTGGTTATAACAGTTGCCCATTGTGGCGATGTACCAAAACCACCAATAGATATAGATTTTTTTGTTTCATCTAAACGACCTACCATATCCATATTAATCATGTAATTGGCATTAGCTAAATTAATAGTAGGATTGGCCGTAAAATATTTGGAGCCTAACAAACCTAGCTCCTCACCTGAAAAAGCAATGAATAAATAATTGTTTGCAGTAAGTTTTGATGTTTTTAATAAGCGTCCTAATTCAATTAATGCGGCTGTACCGCTGGCATTATCATCGGCACCATTGTGAATTTGTTTTTCGGCAGTACGTAACATGGAGTTACCATCTTCTCCATAGCCAAGGTGATCGAAGTGTGCACCTAATATTACAGTGTTAGCTGCGCCATTATCAATATACCCAACTACGTTATTGCCGGTTCTTGTTTTTTCTACAATGGATGTTTTTAAGTGCATGTCTAATGGAGCCGATTTATCCTTAAAAAATTTATCTGCAATTGGTTTGGTAACATATACTACCGGAATAGGTAATGTCGCTGAACGGTCTTTGCCTTTAAACTTTAACTGATCATCGCGGTCGCTGCTGTTGTAAATAATAATAGCGGTTGCTAGTTTATCCACCGCTTTTTTTGCATTGTCGTAAATGTAGGTTTCTAAATCAAAATGCGGATTGTCTTTATTATCGGCAAACACATCTTTTAAATCAACAAACCAGGGCATATCATGTTCCTGCAAAATAATGGCAGGCATGGCTTCAATGTTTTTATCCGGACTATACGGAAAAGGAAAGTAGTCTTTGCCGGGCTGTAGTTTATTATCGTTTATGCTAAAGTAGTTTTCGGCACCTAACTGTTTACCATCGTTAACCGTAAACGGCTGGTAGTAACCATTGGTTCCTTTGGCGGTTATGCCATTTTTTTCAAACTGGCTTTTTATATATTCCATGGCTAATTGTTCACCCTTGCTACCCGTACGGCGGCCTTCTAATTTATCATCGGCCAAATAAGTTACATGTGCCTGTAAGTTGGCCATGGTTTCTTTATCGGCTTTTTTAAGCTTTTGTGCCTGTATGGTTAAGGTTAATGCTATAAAAGCCACCACCAGTAAAGTTTGCTGTTTCATCTTTTTTATCTGTTCGGTTATTTAGGCTGCAAAGTTATTGTATTGCAAATTGGTAATGTTGTTAAGATGTTAGGTATTCAATAATTATTCCGTTTATTCAAGCTAAAAGCTTAACGCATAAAGCTGAAAGCAAATGTCCTGATTAGCTAAGATGCTGATGTATTAATGAAACGACCGTTGCATAACACGATGATGCCCAAAGAACCGGGTTCCCGAAGTAAATTCGGGATGCTGCATTTTGGCCAATAGAATTGATGCAGCAGAACGGAGCGTCGCAAGGGACGATGATTAGTATTACTACAGCTGGTTATCAAAAAAGAAAAATAAAGAGGGGTTGCTAAATTCTATCACGACCTCATTATCAAATTTTCAAATTAACTAATTGGCAAATTGTATTGTCATTTAGCTGTCATAATACTGTAAATCGGGGATTTGCCTGTATTTTTGCCAGCCTTTCTACCAATACAAATCACCTTGCAGCAACAAACATTACATATAGCGTTAGTGGGCAATCCCAACAGTGGTAAAACATCATTGTTTAACGGCCTTACCGGTTTAAACCAGAAAGTGGGCAATTTTCCCGGCGTTACGGTTGATAAAAAAACCGGCACAACTTCTTTGTCATCCGGCGAAGCGAAAGTGATTGATTTACCGGGATCGTATAGTTTGTATCCTCGACGGTTAGATGAGTGGGTGAGTTATAAGGTATTGCTTAATCAGGACAGTGGCGTTAAACCCGATGTAGTGGTGGTAGTAGCCGATGCCAGTAACCTGAAAAGAAATCTGTTGTTTTGCTCCCAACTGATTGACCTGAAACAGCCCGTGGTAATGGCTTTAACCATGTTGGACCTGGCCGAGAAAAAAGGTATTCGTGTAGATGTTGCTGCCTTAGAAAGAGAGTTGGGCATACCCGTGGTGAATGTAAACCCACGTAAAAACAAAGGTATTCCGCAATTAAAAAAAGCAATTGAGCAAACAGCACAGGGTTTATACCAACCGCCTGCTTACGATTTTATTGAGCTAAAAGCATTGGCCGGCGATGCCATTGCTGATGTGCAACAATTTTTTCCGCAAGCCAGTAACTACACCGCTATACATTACTTAATAAATAATAAGTCGTTTACGCTGGAAGACAGCCTTCACCAACAGTTAAACAATATTGAACAAAAACATAAGTTTAACCATACCCGCATACAGGCCGAGGAAATATTGCAGCGCTACCAACGCATTAATCATATTATGGGCCGCACGGTATCGGAGCCTGACCCGTTACGCCAAACACTGATTACCGAAAAAATTGATAACGTACTACTGCACCGTGTGTGGGGTTATGTTATTCTACTGGCAGTATTGTATCTTACTTTTCAATCTTTGTTTTGGTTAGCAGCTTACCCAATGGATTGGATTGATGCCGGCACAGCTAACTTTAGCGGCTGGCTGGAAAGTAAGCTGCCCGAAAACAACTGGACCGATCTTTTAATTAACGGATTAATCGCCGGCCTGGGCGGCATCATCATATTTGTACCACAAATAGCCGTTATGTTTGGGCTTATTGCCATACTGGAAGATACCGGCTACATGGCCCGCATAAGTTTTTTAACCGACCGTATTATGCGTAAAGTAGGGCTTAACGGAAAAAGTGTAATGCCCATGATAAGCGGTTTTGCCTGCGCCATACCTGCGGTAATGAGTGCCCGTAATATTGAAAACCGGAAAGAACGACTGCTTACCATACTTATTACTCCGCTAATGAGTTGTACAGCCCGCCTTCCGGTATATGTTATTTTAATATCGCTGGTTATACCCAACCAAAAAGTACTTGGTTTTATCAACCTGCAAGGACTTGTTATGCTCGGGCTTTACCTGTTAGGTTTTGTAATGGCGCTGGTGGTATCTTACGTAGCCAAGTGGTTTATAAAAATAAAAGAGAAAAGTTTTTTTGTGCTGGAGCTACCCACTTATCACTCGCCGCGTTGGGGCAATGTGTTACAGTCCATGTGGGAAAAATCAAAAATATTTGTGTTCCAGGCCGGTAGGGTAATATTGGTTATTAGTTTGGTGTTATGGTTGTTAAGTTCTTTTGGCCCTGGCGGGAGAATGGAAAAAATAGACGCACAATATGAACAAGCCATTGCCCAACCCGATGCCGATGTAGAATCACTGGAGATGGAATACAACAACCAAAAATTAGCCAACTCCTATATTGGTATTGTGGGTCATGCTATTGAACCGGCTATTCGTCCGCTTGGTTACGATTGGAAAATTGGTATTGCCCTTATTACTTCCTTTGCGGCCCGTGAAGTTTTTGTAGGCACCATGGCCACATTGTATAGTGTAGAAGATGATGGCGAAGAAAACCTGCCACTTCAAGAAAAAATGCAAGCCGCTACCCGTGCCGATGGTAGCCCCGTTTATACTATTGGTACCGGCGTATCCTTAATGTTGTTTTATGTATTTGCCATGCAATGTATGAGTACCCTTGCCATTGTACGCCGCGAAACCAAAAGCTGGAAATGGCCCGTAATTCAGGTTATTTATATGACAGCGCTGGCTTATTTATTTGGTTGGTTGGCTTATAGTATTTTATAGATTTTTTTGTTGGCCAACTTTTGTTCCCTGATTGATCGTCCCTTGCGATCCTATCGGATCGAGATTTAATTTATTTCCAGTGGAAATGAATTAAATACTTACCGTTCGGCCGCATATCGCTAATCATCATCGTGTTGCTTTTAGCAAACGCCTTATTGTCTTGAAAAAATGAGGACCATAGTTTAAATAAACAGCTGAAAAGCAAATATTAAATATATTTGTTATAACGACGGATGTCATTACTGACAGTGAAATAGCTTATTACAAAACATTTAATTGTATGAAACAGGTTTCACAGCAGGCAAAAATATATGCCGGACTTGCTGCGCTGGTTGTTTGGGCTACACTAATTCTTCAGTTTTATCATACAATTGCTAATAACAAAACGGGAGTTGGTACGGCCACCTGGCAGTTTTTTAGCTATTTTACTATTCTTACCAATACAATTGTAGCTATTTCTTTTACTGCCGTTTGTTTATATCCAGCCGGAGGCAAATTAAAACTACTCACAAGTGCTTCCTCTTTAACAGCGGTTACAGTATATATTTTTATGGTGGCTGTTGTTGCCAATACGCTTCTGTTAGGCTTAGTAAGCTTAAATGGATTACCATTAGTGCTGGATAAATTTTTACATTTAATTAATCCAATTTTAATGCTGTTTTTCTGGATTATGTTTGTTTCCAAAAATGGGTTAAGCTATAAACACGCACTTATATGGTTATGGTACCCACTGGTGTATATTATTTATTTAATTATTCTTGGAGAAAACACCGGCTTTTACCCTTACCCATTTACAAACGTTACAGCACTCGGCTATAGTAAGGCGCTTTTGAATGGTGCCGGTATTATCAGTGTTTTTGCAATTGTAGCTGTTATTTTTATTACCATAGCCCGTTTAGGTAATCGCAAATAGTTTTTGTTGTTGGTAGTTTACATTGTTATAATTTTATAGCAAGCAATAAAAAATCTAAACCATGTTAAAAAATATTTTCTCGCTGTTCTTACTTACAATTATTTCTGTAACAACCATCGCACAGACAACGCCACCTTCGGCTGATGAAGTGTTGAAAAAAGCGTTTGCAAAAGCCAAGGCCGAAAAGAAAAATGTGTTTATTATGTTTCATGCCTCCTGGTGTGGTTGGTGCCGCAAAATGGATACGGCTATGAATGACGCTGAATGCAAAAAGTTTTTTCAGGATAATTATGTAATTGAACACCTTGTTATTCAGGAGAGTGATGATAAAAAAGCATTAGAAAACCCCGGTGCAGAAGAGTTGTATAAAAAACATGCGAACACACCACGCAGTGGTGGTATTCCGTTTTGGATTGTGTACGACGCAAAAGGTAATGTAATTGCCGATGCTAAAATGCCGAATGGCGATAATTCGGGTTGTCCTGCTGCAAAGGAAGAGGTAGATCACTTTATCAGTGTATTAAAAAAATCATCGAAGATTGATGAGAAAACAACCAAGATAGTATTTGACCGCTTTAGAAAAAACGAACCGGTTAGGGTGCAGTAAAAAATATTATTTCTACATTATACAATCAAGAGCTATAAGGTTTAAAATCTTATAGCTCTTATTTTTGTAATTACTAAACAACAAGTATTGGATTTAACGCAGCTTAAACTTTTTCTGGATAATAAAGTAAAAGAATATAACCGGCCCTCGTTTATTAAAGACGACCCTATTTGTATTCCGCATTTGTTTACACAACAAGCCGATATTGAAATAGCCGGTTTTTTTGCTGCCATACTTGCCTGGGGTAATCGCACTACCATTATTAATAAAACAAAGGAGTTGCTGCAACGCATGGATATGCAACCACATGCTTTTTGTTTGCACCACGGCGATGATGATTTAAAAAAATTGTTGGGCTTTAAACACCGCACTTTTAACGATACTGACTTACTTTATTTTGTTGCTTTTTTTAAACACCATTACCAACAACACAATAGTTTAGAAACGGCCTTTACACAGTTTGGTAAAACCATAGAACCCATGTTAACCGGTTTTCACCAATACTTTTTTTCGTTAGAAGATTCGCCATTACGTACACGTAAACATATTTCTACGCCGTATAAAGGATCGGCTTGTAAACGGCTGAATATGTTTTTACGCTGGATGGTGCGCCGTGATAACAAAGGCGTTGACTTTGGTATTTGGAAAACCATTTCTCCATCGCAATTAATTTGTCCGCTAGATGTACATGTGGCCCGTGTAGCCCGCCACTTTGGCTTACTGGATCGTAAACAGGACGATTGGCTGGCTGCAGAAAACTTAACCTTGCATTTAAAAAGTTTTGATGCGAAAGACCCCGCTAAGTATGACTTTGCGCTGTTTGCACTAGGTGTGGTAGAAAAGTTTTAAATACTTACCTATTTGAAAGCCGCTGGTACAGCGGTTTTTGTACTGCTGTTAATTATATTTGTAACTGTTATTGCCAATAACAAGGACTGTTAGTCTATACCTTTTGCGAAGCATATCTATTTGTGTTGTTTTTACTTTTTTTCTTGACAAAAAAAGTAACAAAAAAGTCAAGTCTTGTCCAACGTGTATTCCGCCAGCGGGAGTTTGTTATTGTAAAAAACTGTTAGGCGGAACCGTACAGCCGATTGGCTACAGGCATATTTTTCGACCGGTCGTTTTTAGGTAAGCGGCTATGTTATTTGTAAAAGCATGTTTAGGCTATGGCCGAAAACCGCCGTTTCGCCATCGGCTATACTTACACTGTGGACAAGACGACGTGCTACGAGATGATGGGCTAATGAAAAAATTATTCATTGTTACTTTAATAATTGTTGTATGAAAAAAATTATTGTTATTGCTTTTTTACTGTTTGCCAGTTTTGCTCAGGCGCAACACGAAACGGAAACACACCATAAATATATAGCTCCCGGCGACCCGATGGTGATTAAAAAAATAAGTGAGTGGCAGGACCTGAAATTTGGTTTGTTTATGCACTGGGGCACTTACAGCCAATGGGGCATTGTAGAAAGCTGGAGCCTTTGCCCAGAAGATGAAGGCTGGACAGAACGAAAGGGGCCTTATGCAAAAAATTATAGTGAATATGTAAAGGCTTACGAAAACCTGCAAACAACATTTAACCCGGTACAGTTTAACCCGGAAAAATGGGTGAGTGCTGCAAACAAAGCTGGTATGAAGTATATGATATTTACCACCAAACATCATGATGGTTTTAATATGTTTGATACTAAAGAAAGTGATTATAAAATTACGAGTAAGAAAACACCTTTTGCCAGTAACCCACGTAGTAATGTAACCAAAGAAATTTTTAATGCCTTCAGGAAAGACGGTTTTATGATTGGTGCATATTTTTCTAAACCCGACTGGAACCATCAAAACTACTGGTGGCCTTACTTTCCGCCAAAGGATAGAAATGTAAATTATGATGTAAATAAATATCCTGAAAAGTGGGAAGCGTATAAAACATTTACGTACAACCAGATTAAAGAGTTAATGAGTAATTATGGTAAGGTAGATATTTTATGGTTAGATGGTGGTTGGGTTAGGCCGTTATCTACCATTGATACATCGGTATCCTGGCAAAAAACAATTACGATTAACCAGGATATTGATATGAAAAAAATTGCCGGTATGGCAAGAAGTTATAACCCTGGTATGTTGGTGGTTGACCGTACGGTTACCGGTGAATATGAAAACTATACAACTCCTGAACAGGAGTTGCCTAATAAACCATTGCCTTACCCTTGGGAAACCTGTATGACCATGGGCGGATCCTGGAGTTATGTACCTAATGATACTTATAAGTCATCTAGCAGTTTAATACATACTTTAATCAAAATTGTATCTCGTGGTGGTAACTTATTATTAAATATTGGCCCCGGCCCGCATGGCGATTGGGACCCTGTTGCTTATGAAAGGTTAAGTGATATTGGCGATTGGATGGCGGTTAATAGCGAAGCTATCCATGCAACAAAACCTGTAGCGCCATACTCCGAAGGAAATATATTTTATACCCAATCCAAGGACGGTAAAGTAATTTATGCTCATTATTTATTTGATGCTACAAATACTATTTTACCAACAAGCATTACGTTAAGTAACTTGCCCATTACTAAAAAACCTGCGGTAAGTTTATTAGGCAGTAAACAAAAACCTTCAGTAAGTTTTAGCGGTAATAGTGTTACTGTTAAAACGGGAGCAGGCCTACAAAAATCTTTCGGCGGAAAACACGCTGCTGTTTTTAAAATTGTTTTATAATTTTATATTCTCCAATAGAAAAAGGGCTTACAATAATTTGTAAGCCCTTTTTAATTTTTCCTTTTTACGTTTTAACTTATGGAACAATTGTAGTAAATAAATAAGTAGCTAATATTACCAACAGTACAATGCCCTGTAATATATTGGTACGGCCTGCACCAAACGATAAACTAATGGTGAATAAAGAAAGCATTACCAATAGGGTTGATTTTGTATCTATACCCAGGGTAATAGTAAAATCGGAAAAGTAAGCTACAATGGCTACTGCCGGAATACTTAATCCTATACTGGCCAACGCCGAACCTAATGCCAAATTTAAACTGGTTTGTAAACGGTTTTTACGGGCGGCACGTATAGCAGCCAAGCCTTCGGGAAATAAAATTACCGCAGCAATAATAATACCCACCAAGCTTTGCGGCGCACCAATACCATCAACCATGGCTTCAATATTTGGCGATAGCTTTTTGGATAACAAAACAACCGCTGCTAAAGCAAGCAGTAAAAAAATCAGACTGGTAATGGCAGTTATTTTTGTGGGAGGCTCAGCATGTTCTATTGAAGCACCGTCTTCTTTTGCGGGCAAAAAATAATCGCGGTGACGCACCGTTTGTACCGCAATAAAACCACCATATAATACCAATGATATAATGGCTACAAATATTAACTGGCTGGTACTGTACACAGGACCCACTTCGCTGGTTGTATAGTTGGGTAATACCAATGTTAATAATACAATAGCCGTTAAAGCAACTAGCGATGCATTCACACCTTGTTTTACAAATTGCTGTTCTTTAAAACGGGCACCGCCTACCAACAAACATAAACCTATAATACCGGTAAGTATTAACATAATGGCAGCAAACACGGTATCTCTAGCCAATGCTGAAGCTTTTTCGCCCTCGGTTAACATGATGGAAACAATTAACGATACTTCAAGCACGGTAATGGCGAGTGCTAATATAATGGTACCAAAGGGTTCGCCAACTTTATGGGCCACTACTTCGGCATGGTGCACGGCCGATACTACAATTACCATTAACACTAAACCCAAAAGGCCGGCATATAAAGCACTGTCTGTACCATAAGGCAATAATAAAAGAACAATACCAATGATGGGGAAAAAAACCGTCCAAAGCGGTAAAGCAATTTTAAGTCGTTTTTGTAAAAAGTTGTTATACTCCATGTGTGCTTAATAATTGATTCAAAATAAAGGTAACAGTATAATGTTGTAATTGTTGTCTTTTATTTTTTTGTTATGTTATTCATGGTTACTGCAATTAAATCATGCTCGTAACCACGCTGTACTAAATAGTCCATTGTTTTTTTCTTACGTATTAAATATTGTTCATTTTTTAATAATGCATATTTATCTGCTGCCAGCTTGTGTAATGTTTGCAAATAAGCTTCTTCGTCAAATTGTTTTAAGGCTTTATTTATTGAGTAATTGCTTACCTGTTTTTGCTTAAGCTCGTATTTTATTTTTACCCGGCCCCATTGTTTCATACGGTACTTGCCGCCTGCAAAAGCAATGGCAAAACGTTCTTCGTTTAAATAATTTTCTTCTATTAATGTAGCAACAACTGCATCATGATCTTTTTTCCAAACACCCAACTGGTAAAGTTTATCAATTACCTCGGCATGGCATCGCTCCTGATACGCACAATACTGTTTTAGTTTTTGTAGTGCCTGTTCCGGTGTTAATTGTTTTTTAAACATCTACTAAAAATAAAAGGCCTGTTGCAATAAACAGGCCATATAAAAAAATTTAAAACAAATGGCTATTCTTCCAGCCGGTCTATACAACCAAAATCATTTTTCAATGCATCATCGTATTTGTCGGCATTGGTAAATAAATTTTTAAATTCTGTAACGCCGGTTTCTTTATTCATGTCCAGGTCGTAAATAATACGCGATAAAACAATATTGTTTTTTACACAGCTTAATACCAACCCATCCAGTTTATAATTTTCCTGCAATAAATATTGGTACAATGGTTTTATTCTTGTTACATCCGTTGGCATTTGGCATAAGTATGCATCGCCTGCTATAAAATAATTTTCGGCATTGTACGCAATTTTAATTTTTGCCGATCCCTCTTTAACCGACCAACTATTTACTCCTTCTCTTGCCAGTTTTACATCCTTGCCCAATTCCCTTAAAATATCTTCAATGGTTTTTGCAGCACCCACCGGCTCTGTTTCTTTCTCCGGTATTTCCGGTAGTTTCACTTCGGTACCACAACTCGGGCAATATTTTTTACTTTCAATATTCTCCGTTGTTACTAGGTAACTACAACTATGACAACGTGTACTTGCTTGTCCGCGGTTAGGCAAATACATTTGCAGGGCTTCCCTTAAATATGATACAGGCAAGGCAAAACCTAAATTATCGCCACCCTTAATAATAAAAGAATTTACACCAATTACTTCACCACTTTTATTCACCAACGGACCTCCACTATTGCCCGGATTTATTGCGGCATCTATCTGTATAAATTTTAATCCATCACGTATCCTGTCCACCTTTGATACCACACCTTGTGTTGCTGTATAGTTTAAACCAAACGGGTGTCCAATAGCTAACACAGCATCACCATCTTTCATGGTTTCGTAAGTACCCAAACGTACATCGGGCAAGTCAATATTTTTCGGTGCTTCTAAAAAAGCCAGGTCATGTTTACGGTCGGTGTACCATACACGTGAAAAAACTTTTTCAAACATTTTTCCTGCAATGGTTACTTCAGCATTATCGGCCACCACATGGTCGTTGGTAACAATAATATCAAACTCCTTTAAATAAAAACCGGTTCCGGTTCCACTATTCGTAGCAATTTGTATAATTGCCTGCTGGTATTTTTCAATTATCTGTTGCGAATCCATTTTAAGTATGCTTTATTTATAACCGCAATTATTTTTTGTCAGTCATCGTCCCTCCCTTGATGGGCTTTTGTTGTGTCACTCACTGCATCGTTCAGTAATTCTATTGGGCATTATGTAAGGTTCCTATTCTATTGGAAAACCTCATTACCAAATTTCCAAATTACTTCGAGTCCATATTTAAAAACTCAATCTCCGTTGAAAAACTATGGTTAAAATTCAACAGCGAATCAAAGCGTAAATTATTTACTTTAAAATCCATTTTAGGGTAACGGGTACGCCATTGCTCCTGAATAGATTTTATTTTTTCAATTACCAAGTTGGCATTAAAAACTTTTCTTCCTGCATCGTAATAAATCGTATTAAACCCAAGTGCTATAAAATAATCAGGATAATTAATACGCATGTACAATAAAAACAACTCGGTTATTACTTTAGGCATGCTGTAAGAATATTGCGAAAAGGAAATACCATATTCTATAATCTGGTTGGCAAAGTACGGATAGTTATTATCTCTGTACCAATACATATTTTGGTTACTACCATTAATGGAGTCGGCAATTGTTTTATGTGGTTGCGGTGCAACAATGGCAAATGTGTATTTTGAACGGAAAAGGTTTTTAAAAACCTCTTCTTTCGTTTTTGCTTGTACTTTTTTAAACTCTTCAATCATATCCCTGTTTTTTTCAACAGGCTGGCGGTCGTCTTTTTTAAAAAATATGCCCGAAATTTTTTCCAGGTCATTCAACAAAGACCCTTCGGGAGAAATTAAAAAATCTATTCTATAAACCAATGTCAATAATAAGTACGCAATACCGCCTGAAAATTTATCAGCATCAACCGTTGCAATGGTATCCAGCGTTTCCTGAATCCATTTTTGCAAATGCTCATATTTTATTTCTTTTTCTGCAATAGCAATTTCGTCTACGTGTTCCGTATCGGTTACTTCCAATACCGAAAAGTCCTGCGTTAATAAATCATCCTGTTTATCGGCCCGTGTAGCTAATTCTTTTAAGCCGTAGTATAATTTGCTTGGGCTGGCGGTTTCGATGCTACTGTCAAAACGCATACAAAGACGGTCGCTATCTAATGCAAACCTGCTGTAGTATAAATTAAAATTCATTTCCAACAAACGGCGCATAACCGGTACAGATGGTTGTGGCATACGTGCCAGCGTTACTTCGGCTTCCAGTTTTTTATCGTTAAAAAAACCTTTTACTTTTTTTGATCCCTGAAAAAGTTCAAACCTTCCTTCATTGGCATTGCGTTCGTAAATAACGTTATCGGTGCTGGTATCACGCAAATAGGAAAAAAAAGCATCAATACTTTCGTACACTTTTTTTTCTTTAAAATTATTCTCTGCATCCGTCCATCTATCAACCTGTAGTATTGTTTTATTATTGTCCGAGTATCTGCCAAAACTAAAGGTAGGTTCGGGTGTTTGGTCATCCGTACCTTTTTTCTTACCCCATCCAAATAATTTGCTTAACATGTTTTCATTTTTTGACAGCTTGAAAGGTACAAAACCATTTGCAAACCCCAACAAGTTTTACCACCAGCTAAAACATTAATTTTTAGTGAATTTTAGGGCAAGAAAAAGCCCACATTTTTCTTGATGATCAAGTTTTAATGCGGGCTTAATATTAACAGTTTTTATACTGCAATGCGTATTTATTATTTCTTGGTTTTAATATTCATCAATGCTCTGAACTCTTTTTCCTCTTCTGTAGTTTCAAAAGCATATTTTGGTATTAACAAAAAAGATCGGGTATCAAAATATAAGTGAAAAAAGTGTGGGCTCTCCTTATAAGTATGCAGTGCTTTCCATTCCCAAAATCTCGATCCTTTTTCATGCGACAGCCTGAAACCATCCTCTAAAAAATCCATGCTAAAAGCATGTTTAAAAGTTTCCGATTTTCGGTAAACCATATTGGGCATAATAAACCAAAAACTTGCCATAAGTATGGCCCATAAAAATGAGCTTAACAAAAAAGCCATGGCCGATACCATATTGGTCATGTATAAAATAAATGCTGCTATGGAAAAAATATTTACCACAATCAGCATTATTCTTATTTCCGGCCTTGTTATAAAGTGGTAACGTAAAGCTTGTACCACTTGTTTTTTATTATAGCTAAAATGTATTGTCATATTGGCCAAAGATACTGTCACTAATTGTTTTTGCAAAAAACCTGACCCCAACCCTCTCCTTTAGGAGAGAGGGCTTTAACACAACGTCATAATTTAACCACAGAGTTAGTGAAGTTTTGTCACGGATGTCCACAAAGGGTTTGTACCTTCTTTGTATTACTCAGTGTAAACCTTCTGTGTACCTAAGTGGTACAATAACGGCTATTGTGCTGTTAATTATCTTTACTTCACTCCGATTAAAATACGGAGTACTGCATTTTGACCAATAGAATTAATTCTATATTAGTTATTGGATTAGCCACATTGATGCTTTGCGTTGATGCAGTACCACCGAAAAATTGGGGCACACCTTGTACAATGGTGAGTAAAGTTACTGGTGCACAAGAGTGCGACGCAACAGAAGATCAATCAAGGGAGGGACGGTGGTAAACAAAAAATCCCTTTCTATGATGAAAGGGATTTTTTTAAAGTTATTTCTTTTTCTTTTTTGGATGAACAATATTCATCTCCTTCACCAAATGTCCGGCATCGGCAAATTTGTCTACAATAAATAATACGTAACGTATATCCACCATAATGTTTCGGCAAATAGACGGATCGTAATTTATATCGCTCATGGTGCCTTCCCAAACACGGTCAAAATTTAAACCTATTAAATTACCGTGTGCATCTAAAGCCGGGCTGCCGCTGTTACCACCGGTTGTATGGTTACTGGCAATAAAACAAACCGGCATTTTTCCGTTTACACCGTATTGGCCATAATCTTTATTGGCATATAAGGTTCTTAATTTTTCGGGTACATCAAATTCATAATCGCCGGGTACATATTTTTCCATGGCACCATCTAAGTAGGTTTGTATATTGTATTGTACACCATCTCTTGGTATATAACTATCTACTTTACCATAGGTAACACGCAAAGTACTGTTGGCATCCGGAAAAAATTTCTTTTCTTTAAATACATCCATCTGTGCTTGCATGTAAGTACGTTGCAATGCATCTACTTTTGCTTGTAAGGGTGCAATGGGTGTATTTACTTTTTCGTTGTAGGCTATAATCATATCGTTAAACAAAACAATGGCAGGATCTTTTGCCAGCTCAACCAAAAATGTTTTGGGATTGGTTTTTAATCGTTCAATAACTTTTGCTTTATCATGTAAAATTGTTCCATTATAAAGTGCCGTGGCATAAGCAGTAAAATTATTATCAAACTCCTTTGCCTGTTGTACTGCTACTGTAGATATATATTGGGTCGGTTGTTTGGTAACATACAATTCCATTAGTGCAGCAAACAATGCTTTATCTACATTAGCATCATAGTCTTTATAAATTTTTTCCAACGCAATTTTTGTTGTTTCCAAGGCTTTATTAAATGTAGCATCATCTGTTGCTGCATTTGATAATTTATTAAACTCACTTACTATACTAAAAATTTCTATCCGTGGTGTTATTTCATTATAAAAATCCCGGGCAAGCGATAATGGTTCAATGGCTTTGTAAGTGGTTTCAAAATCGGGTATTAAATTACCATAGGCTGTTTTCCATTCAGCATTACTGTTTACTCGTTTAGCAAACTCTGCTTCTTGTTTTTGTTTTTTTGCTACACCATTTGTACGGGTTAAACCCAATACTTCGCCACGCCATTTTTTCCACGCATTACTTACGCTGGCGTATTTTGCTGCGTATTTAATTTTAATACCTTCATCTGCACGCATAAATTTATTTAGTACATCCAATGCCTTATCACGAATCTGAATTTTTGCCGGATCGCTTACATCAACAATTTGTTGTACGGCTGTTGAAGGCAGGTACTGCGTAGTTTTTCCCGGAAAACCAAACACCATCGTAAAGTCATCTTGCGCTACACCATCTAAAGAAATGGATAAAGATTTTTTAGGAACGTAAGGCACATTATCCGGCGAATAGTCTGCAGGTTTATTATCCTTACCGGCATAAATTCTAAACAAAGCAAAATCGCCGGTATGGCGTGGCCACATCCAGTTATCAGTGTCTTGCCCAAAATTTCCTATACTTTGTGGTGGGGCACCTACCAACCTAACATCGTTATACGTTTCGGTTACAAAAAGGTAGTATTGGTTGCCTTCGAAAAAAGAACGCACAAAACTTTTTTGAAATTTTTCTTTTGCCGCCTCTTTATTTATTTTTTCCATGTTGGCATTAATGGCCACTTTGCGCTGATCTTCGGTGGCATTTTTTGCAATGCCGGCTAATACTTTTTTACTTACATCTTCTATACGTACAATAAATGTTACAAATAAACCCTGGTTGGGTAACTCGGCATTATATTCTTTTGCCCAAAAACCATCACGTATATAATTATTATCTAGTGTTGAATGACTTTGCACTGACCTGAAACCACAGTGATGGTTAGTAAGTACCAACCCTTTTGATGAAATTACTTCGCCGGTACAAAAACCACCAAAACTTACAATGGCATCTTTCAGGCTTCCTTTATTAATACTATAAATATCGCTGGCATTAATTTTCATACCCAGACTTTTCATCTGGCTTTCATTCATTTTTTCCAGCAGCAGGGGCAACCACATACCTTCATCGGCACGGGCAACAAACGATAAAAACAGAAAAAGGGAAAATAGTTTAAGTTTTAACCACTTCATAATACTCAAATTTTAAAATGCATATCAAAAAAACTAACAGTCGTTGTAATAATGCAAATGTAAGTTTCCCCTTTAATTATATACATATATATTATGTGTGTTTTTATTGAGCCGGCTTTTGTTCCCTGATTGGACTGACGTTGCGACGCTCCGATCGGGGTTCTGTTCGCTAATCAGCAGAGGGAAGTCGGAGAGACGGAAAGTCGGAAAGACGGGAAGTTTGTAGTGAATAGTGTGCAGTGAGTAGTCAATTGAATTAAACATTACAAGTCTAAAATATCTGTAATTATATCACAGATCAAAAAATCTGAGAACATAGCTTAAATCATACATCTTAAATCGGTAAATCAGAAATCCTTAAGCTGAAGGGCAGCCCGACTGGCAGTAGTAGCTGCAATATGTGTGTGGGCATTGCAGCATGGCCATTGCACTACTACAGAAGGCGGGAACAAAAGCTGACCGGAGTTACTATTGCTGACAGCCCCAAATAAAAAATACGTAGAACTGGTATAATTTTGTAGCATAAATGATAAATATTGCTGCTTTAACAAATGTGGATTGTGAAGGAATTATGAATTACACTCCAATTATTGACCATGAAACGTTCACTGTGAAACTGTTTTAGCGTTGAATAGAAAGTATTTGCTAACAATGCTATGTGGATTAACTGTAAATAACGTGTATAACTGCATGTGGAACGTTAGTATGAAACAGCATGAATGGGTTACAAGTTTAACAAACCTGTTAGTAAACCACCTGCTTGTTGGTGATTAACTATTTGTTCATATACTATTAACATGATGAAGGGCTCTTGAGCGGAAAAAAGTTTTCCTTTTAGTTAATTCACATGTATGTTAATAAAGCGGCGAAATGTAAACCAATTGACATTCTTGTATGTTAATATCATAGAAAAAAATGTGGATTATGAGAAAAACAAATTTTTTGAGTAGTTGAAAAATTTAGTTTTCCACTAATTCACAGCCCTAATAATAATAGGTTTTATTTATATAAAAATTATAATAATATTATTATTGTATTTAAGGGAATTGAAAATTTTTTTTGTTTTTGCACCAAGTTAGGGTGTAACATTGCAAAACATTTAAACGGCTAAAGCATTGAAAATGGAAACACAAACAGTTGTAGCAATATCGGACGAAGTAGTTGAAACCAAAGGTTTTTTGGATGTGGAAATTGATCCGACATTGGATTTGTTTGCGGAGATTGAAAAATTGAAGAAAGAAAAAAATGCTGTTATTCTGGCGCACTACTACCAGGATGCCGATATTCAGGATATTGCCGATTACATTGGGGATAGTTTAGGTTTAGCGCAACAGGCTGAAAAGACTACTGCTGATATGATTGTTTTTGCCGGTGTACATTTCATGGCCGAAACGGCGAAAATTTTAAATCCATCAAAAAAAGTAGTTATCCCCGATTTTTTAGCTGGTTGTTCGTTGAGTGATAGTTGCCCACCACCCTTGTTTAAACAATTTAAAGATAATCACCCGGACCATGTGGTGGTAAGTTACATTAATTGCAGCGCAGGTATTAAAGCATTAAGCGATGTAATTGTTACCAGCAGCAATGCAAAAGTAATTGTTGATAGTTTTCCGGCCGATCAGAAAATTATTTTTGCACCTGATAAAAATTTAGGTGCTTACATTAACAAAGTTACAGGCCGTGATATGTTGTTATGGAATGGTGCTTGTATGGTACATGAAATTTTTAGTTTGGAACATATTACCAAATTAAAAATGCAATACCCGAATGCTAAATTATTAGCACATCCGGAATGTGAGGAACCTATTTTAAAAATTGCCGATTATGTAGGATCTACAACCGGTATTTTAAAATATTCGCAAACTGATGATGCTACTGAATATATTGTTGCAACAGAAACTGGCATACTACATCAGATGATGAAGGCTAGTCCGGAAAAAACATTTATACCGGCACCACCTGATAATGGTTGTGCTTGTAATGATTGTCCGCACATGAAATTAAATACACTAGAAAAAATTTACCTGTGTATGAAGTATGAGCGCCCTGCCATACATATGGATGAAGCCTTACGACTTGCTGCTAAAAAGCCTATTGACAGAATGTTAGAAATTAGTGCTGCAGCCGGATTATAATGTATTCTTCTTTTTAAATATTTCGCCATTCATGGGAAATAATAATAGTAAGAAAAATATGAGTGCAATTCCAGATTCTAATAGTTCTGCACGTTTGCCGTCACGAATTATTTCGGTTAATAAAAAAGTAACTAATAAAGCTGCTGAATGATAAACACGTGGTACAGGAATACCACTATAGTTTACAAACTGTTTGAACTTGGTCCATTTTACATACAAGAATGGAACAAGAAGAAAGTATATACCCAGACAAACACTTAATATAGTTGAGAATATAAGTTTATTAATTTTTGTTTCTCCCACTACCAGGTTATGCAGATTAGTTTCTTGTTGTGCATTATGCTGTTTAAAAAAGTCTGAGCTTTCAATTCCAAAAACTCTTTGTCCCCAGGAAATTTCTTCACCTGCTGCAAAAAAGAAAAGTATGGCAGTTATTGCTGTAACAAAAAGAAAGAGAGCACTTTTTTGTTTACGTAATGTAATTAGTCTGTTAATACAAACAAATACAACACCGAGTAAACCTAATACAGTTATCCATTCTACAAAGCCATCTTCTTCAATATATACATTAAATACTTCTACATTGGTATTGTATAAAACAATACCGGTAATTAATAATATTAGGTTGAATAGTAAAACGGCTTTTTCTAATACCGACATTTTATGATGCTGCATACTTATAATTTATTGGGAGTAAATGTAAATTTTGTATTTATATATTTAAAATCTTTTCAGCGGCCTGCTTTAATGTATTTTCTGTTTTTGCAAAACAAAAACGAATTATTTTATTATCGGTTTTATTTTCATAAAAAACTGATAATGGAATTGTAGCAATTTTGTTGTCTTTTACTAAACGTTGAGTAAAGCTAATATCATCTTCGTTAGAGATACTACTATAATCAGCACAAATAAAAAAACTTCCTTTAGTGGGTAATAATTTAAATTTTGATGATTGTATTAATGAAGTAAAGTAATCTCTTTTTTGTTGTTGAATGGAGGAAAGTGTATTATAACTTTCTGGGTTTTGTAAATAGTTATGTATAGCTACCTGCATAGGTGCATTACAGGAGAAGGCATTGTACTGATGAACTTTTTTAAATTCATTCATTAACCATTCAGGTGCAACGGCATAACCCAATTTCCAACCTGTAGCATTAAATACTTTACCAAATGAAAAACAAGCAAAACTTCTATTAGCTAAATCGGGATATTTTAAAACTGATTCATGCTCCTCGCCATCAAATGTTATGTGCTCATACACTTCATCACTAATAATAATAATTTTTGTATTTGCTGTTATTTCCTGAAGCTTTAATAAATCTGATTTAGTAAGTATAGCACCTGTTGGGTTATGTGGCGAATTAATAATAATTGCCTTTGTTTTATTTGTAATACTTTGTTTTACTTTTTCCCAGTTAATAGTAAAATCAGGATAATCCATATCTATAAAAACTGGCTTTGCGCCATTAATTATAATATTTGGAATATAACTGTCATAACAAGGTTGAAAAACAATAACCTCGTCACCAGAATGAAGTATAGCGGTTAATGCTGTATAAATAGCATAAGTACCGCCGGGAGTAATAGTTATATTTTTTTGTGGATTATATTCTTGCTGGTATAAATTTTTTATTTTTTTTACAAGTGTATTTAACAAAGGAGTGTAACCGGCCATTGGTACATATTGGTTATAATTTTCCTTCATAGCTTTGTTAACCCATTCAACTAAATGTTGATCCATGGAATAATCTGGAAAACCCTGACCAAGATTAATGGCATTATGTTCAATTGCCAATCCACTCATGATGGTAAAAATATTTGTACCGGTATGTGGAAGTTTTGATATTAATTTTTGCATGCAGTAACTTTTAAAAATATCACCTTCCCATAAATACCATCAGTATTTGAATATCACTGGGATTAATTCCTGATATACGACTTGCCTGACCAAGCGTACGAGGACGTACCCTGATTAATTTTTCACGAGCTTCGTTACCTAAGGAAATAATTTTTTTGTAATCAAAGGTTTCAGGAATTTCTAAATCTTCCAGTTGACTCATTCTTCCTACTAATTCTCGTTCCTTTTGTAAGTACGTATCATACTTTAATTGTATGGATGCCTGTTCCAAATTTTCAAGAGAGTAGTGTTGTAATGTTTCTTTTAGTTGTGGTACTGCAGAAATATAAGAATGTATATCAACAGACGGACGAAGTAATATTTTATCAGCTTTTTGTTTTTCTGTTATAGGAGCGGAGTTAATGGTATTTAAATAGGTATTTGCTGTATCAGGTTCAATTGAAGTTTGGTTTAACTGTTTTTTGATGGCTTCAATATCATCTAATTTTTGCTTTACTTTATCCATTCTATCTTGTTTAGCCAAACCAAGTTTATAACTTAATTCAGTCAAACGAAGGTCAGCATTATCTTGACGAAGTAATGTTCTGTATTCTGCACGAGAAGTAAACATCCTATATGGTTCTTCCGTTCCTTTTGTAATCAAGTCATCAATTAAAACACCAATATATGCTTCGCTTCTTTTAAGAATAACTTCACCCAATTCATTTACACGTTGATGTGCATTTATACCCGCCATTAAACCCTGACAAGCGGCTTCTTCATAGCCGGTTGTACCATTTATCTGTCCGGCAAAGAATAAGTTATATATTAATTTTGTTTCTAATGTGTTTTTTAATTGGGTCGGTGGAAAATAGTCATATTCTATAGCATAACCTGGACGAAAGATGCGAACATTTTCAAAACCAGGTATTAATTGCAATGCTTTGTATTGTACTTCCTCGGGCAAGGAAGTAGAAAAACCATTCACATATATTTCTACTGTGTTCCAACCTTCGGGTTCTATAAATAATTGGTGGCGTTCTCTTTCGGCAAAGCGATTTATTTTGTCTTCAATACTTGGGCAATACCTTGGGCCAACACCATCTATTTTACCGGTGAACATCGGGCTTCTGTCAAACCCTGTTTTTAATATATCATGTACCGTTTGGTTAGTGTAACTAACCCAGCAGCTAATTTGTTTTGTAGGTTTTTTTACATCTAAAAAAGAGAAGCCGGTTATTTCCTCATCACCCGGTTGTTCTTCCATTTTTGTGTAATCTAAACTTCTTCCATCAACACGGGGTGGGGTACCTGTTTTTAAACGATCACTTTCAAAACCTAGCGAAACCAATTGCTCAGTAATACCAGTGGCGGCTTTTTCAGCAGCACGACCACCACCAAAGTTTTTATCGCCTATGTGTATAATACCGTTAAGGAAAGTTCCATTGGTTAGTACAACTGCTTTGGATTTTATTTCATGTCCTAAACCTGTTACCACACCACAAGCACGACCATCTTTTATAACCAATCCTTTTACCATATCCTGGTAAAAATCTACATTCGATGTTTGTTCCAACATTTCTCGCCAGGTAGTTGCAAACAACATACGGTCATTTTGTGTACGAGGACTCCACATAGCAGGACCTTTAGAACGGTTTAACATTCTAAATTGAATCATACTTTTATCGGTAACAATACCTGAGTATCCGCCCATGGCATCAATTTCTCTTACTATTTGTCCCTTGGCAATACCACCCATGGCCGGGTTGCAACTCATTTGGGCAATGGTCTGCATATTCATGGTAACCAATAAAACTTTGGAGCCTAAATTGGCAGCAGCGGCAGCAGCTTCACAGCCTGCATGTCCGGCACCAACAACAATTACATCATATTCTGGAAACATAAGCGCAAAGGTAGTATAATAGATAGGTAAAATAATTACTTTAAGGAGTTGCTTAATCAGAGATGAGATTTTAAAATAATTACTGTAATAAGTATTTATACAAAAAAACTTCGTTTCACGTGGAACCGTTTCAACCTGAAACAGTTTCACATTTCACGTGGAACGTAACTAGTAATATGTAATATTTTAAAAGAGTGAATGGGTGGAATTAACACGATGTTGCCCAAAGAACAGAACGATGAAGAGTGCGACGCAACGGAAGATGATTAACATTACTGCTGCTGGGCTAATAAAGTAAAATAGTATTGAGTATATAGGATATTAGTAAGGAGGAGAGGGTATAGTGCTTTATTTCTTATACCCTAAGCCCTACTTTAAATTCCTTTTGTAAAGTATAAATGCAGGTATTTATCTTCCATTTCACGCATTTTTTTTTCCTCTTTCGGGGTTTTATCGCCATAACCACAAAGGTGTAAGGCTCCGTGGAAGATAACCCTGTGAAGTTCTTTATAAAAGGGTTGACCTAATTGACGGGCATTATCTTTCACTCTATCTACACTAATATATATATCCCCTTGTGTGGGAAGACCTTTTGCAGCCAGATCAAAGGTTATTATATCAGTATAATAATCGTGTTTAAGGTATTGCTGGTTAATGGTTAATAATTCCTCATCACTGGTAAACACATAGTTTAATGATTCAAGCGGTCGTTTTTCCGCTTTAAACAAGTGTTCAATGCAGTTTTTTAGGTTGGTACGGTTGCGTAGGGTGGTGGGGTGTTGAAAGAAGAAGTTTATATTTTTCATGTTGTTTGAATAATGTTTTCAGAAATCGTAACTAAAAGCTGTACCGATACCTTAGTTTTGTGTAAAGATATAGAGAACCTATGGAGCAAGTACTTACCAATTTACGACCCGGACAAAATGCAGTGATAACCAGACTGATAACCGACAATGATATTATGTATTTAAAGCTGATGGAAATGGGCTGCACCCCGGGTGAAGCGATAGTGTTGGAACGCATTGCTCCACTGGGTGATCCGATTGTGGTATCAGTTTCGGGTTATACACTTAGTTTACGTAAAGAGGAAGCTATGCATATAATGGTAGGAAATGTACAAGTTGCTTAATTATATAATATAGAAAAAGACGTTAATAATAAGGTGTATGAATATAGGTTTGTTTTTTGGTTCGTTTAATCCCGTACATATTGGTCACCTGATAATTGCCAGCCATATATTAAATACCACCAACCTGCAAAAAATATGGTTTGTGGTATCGCCACAAAATCCCTTTAAGGAAAGCAAGACCTTATTAAACGAATATGACAGGCTGCATTTATTACGCCAGGCAACTGAACCGGACGATCGCTTACGGGTTTCAGATGTAGAATTTGCCTTACCTAAACCATCTTACACAGCCGTTACTTTAGCACATTTAACAGAGAAACACCCGAACTACTCCTTCAATGTAATTATGGGCGGCGATAGTTTTCAAAACCTACACAAGTGGAAAAACGCCGAATACATTACCAATCACTTTCCCATTATTGTATATAACCGTCCGGGATTCGAAATCAATAACTCCCTCCAGACTAATGTAACCATTGCCGACGCACCATTACTGGAAATTTCTGCTACAGCCGTACGACAAATGATAAAAGAAAACAAATCGGTTAAATACTTACTACCCGACGCAGTAATACAGGAAATTGAAAAAGCGGGATATTATAAACGATAGGGTCTAAGATGAAAAGGTAGGAGTGTAAAGCTGTATCTTAAGGAGTAGGGTTTGTGTATCTTTTTGTTTTTAATATTTACAAAAGAAATATTCTATTTTATTATATTCAGTTCATTAATCAACAATAATAAAGGATTGCAAAACATAAATACGAATTATTTCGTATTTAATACACAAACTTTCCACTCCTTTACGTACTTATTACTTACAACTTATAACTTCTTTATCTTTGCCCACTTAAAAAAGTAGTTTCATGTTTAACAAAAGAACCAGGATTAAAGAGTTGCTGCAGTGGGAACCTGCCAACCAGGAAGTAGTGATAATGGGATGGGTACGTAGTTTTAGAAATAATCAGTTTATTGCGTTAAACGATGGAAGTACAAATGATACGGTTCAAATAGTAGCCACACTGGGCCATTTCCCCGATGAGCTGCTAAAACGCATCACAACATCAGCCTCTTTAAAAGTTACCGGTAAAATTATTCCATCATTAGGTAAGGGTCAAAAAATGGACCTTGTAGCTGATGCCATTGAAATACTGGGCGATAGTGATACGGAAAAATATCCTATCCAATTACGCAATAAACCAACGTTAGAGTATTTGCGGGAACAAGCACATTTTCGATTTCGTACCAATACTTTTGGTTCTATCTTCCGCGTACGCCATGCCCTGGCATTTGCGGTACATAAGTTTTATAACGACAAAGGATTTGTGTATTTACATACACCCATCATTACTGCCAGTGATGCCGAAGGTGCCGGCGAAATGTTTCGTGTAACCACTTTACCCGTTGATGGAACGGCACCAAGAGATGCGGATGGTAATATTGATTTTAAAGAAGACTTTTTTGGCCGCAGCACCAACCTTACTGTAAGCGGACAACTGGAAGGCGAATTAGGCGCTACTGCATTGGGTGAGATTTATACTTTTGGCCCAACCTTCCGTGCAGAAAACTCCAATACGGCCCGCCACCTGGCTGAGTTTTGGATGATAGAACCCGAAGTAGCATTTAACGATTTGGAAGACAATGCTAACCTAGCCGAGGAGTTTATACATTACCTGATTAAATATGTAATGGATAACAACCGTAACGATCTTGAGTTTTTAGCACAACGCCTGGCCGACGAAGAAAAACAATTGCCGCAAGATAAGCGTAGCGAAATGGGCTTGATTGAAAAACTGGAGTTTGTGGTAAACAATAAGTTCGAGCGTCTTACATATACTGAGGCCATCGACATATTAACCAACAGTAACCACAATAAGAAAAAGAAATTCCAGTATCCCATTACAGGTTGGGGAATGGATTTACAAAGTGAACATGAGCGTTATTTAGTGGAGAAACATTTTAAAAAACCGGTAATCCTAACCGATTATCCAAAAGAAATAAAATCCTTCTACATGCGTTTGAACGACGATGGTAAAACCGTTGCAGCCATGGATATACTAGCTCCGGGCATTGGCGAAATTGTAGGTGGTTCACAACGTGAGGAAAGACTGGATGTACTAACCGAAAGAATGCAGGAAATGGGGGTTCCGGTAGACGAACTATGGTGGTACCTGGATACCCGCCGCTTTGGCACCGTACCACATGCCGGCTTTGGCCTGGGTTTCGAACGTATGGTACAGTTTGTAACCGGCATGGGTAACATCCGCGATGTAATACCTTTTCCACGCACACCCAAAAGCGCAGAATTTTAAACTTACAAAACCCCTCCTGATCCGAGGGGTTTTATATTTCTAAGCCAGGTATTTTTTTATGAGGCCGGCAGCAGTACTACTATCAACTTCCGTTGTGTCACTCACTTGTACACCTGTGCATAACTCAACACTTTGCAGGTACCAAAATCAGAAATCAACAAATCAGAAATCAATAAATTTTATGTAGTTTCGCCACAATCTAATTTAACGTATGAAGTTTATTGCCTCATCCTCAGCTTTATTAAAGCAACTGCAACATATTTCCGGTGTAATTAACACCAATACTGTATTGCCCATATTGGAAGATTTTCTGTTCGAAATTGAAAACAACACATTAACGGTAGTAGCCACCGACTTAGAAACCGTAATGCGTGTGCAACTGGAAGTAGAGGCAAAAGACAGCGGCAGGGTTTGTATTCCCGCAAAAATTTTAATCGACTCATTAAAAAACTTACCGGACCAACCGTTAACGTTTAATATTGATAAAAACTATGCAGTAGAAATTACCAGCGATAATGGTAAGTATAAAGTAATGGGTGAAGATCCTAACAACTTCCCCAAAGAACCTACTGCAGATGATACATCATCCTTTACCATGCCGGCAACAGCATTGGTAACTGCAATCAGCAAAACTTTATTTGCAACAAGTAGTGATGATTTACGTCCCGCAATGACAGGTGTATTTTTTGAACTAACTACAAAAAGTTTACAATTTGTAGCAACCGATGCACACCGTTTAGTACGCTACAAACGTAAAGATGTAAAAGGCACAAAAGACGATTCGTTTATTGTACCACGCAAACCACTTAACTTATTAAAAGCAGCAATACCTGATAATAACGATGAGTTAGTTATCAACTACAACAGCAATCACTTATTTGTACAACATGGTACAACACGTATGAGCTGTCGTTTAATTGATGCTCGTTTCCCCGATTATAAAGTAGTAATACCAGCCGACAATCCTTATCGCTTAACGGTTAACAAAAGCGATTTCCAAAGTGCATTACGCCGCATCAGTATCTTTAGTAATAAAAGTACCAACCAGGTTGCACTAAGCATTAGCGGTAGCGAGTTACAATTAACAGCGCAGGATATTGACTTTAGCTTTGAAGGTAACGAACGAATGAAATGTAGCTACAATGGCGAAGACCTTGTTATTGCTTTCAATGCAAAATTCTTAATAGAAATGTTGAACGCTTCCGAAGGCGAAGAAGTAAACATGGAGTTGAGCACACCAACAAAAGCCGGTTTAATTAAACCAACCGAGCAAGATGAAAATGAAGAATTATTAATGTTGGTAATGCCGTTGATGTTAAACTAATAACAGTATAACTTATCATACTAATCCCGTTGTTATTTTAGCAACGGGATTTTTTTTATGCATAAAAAAATCCCCATTGTTACGCAATAGGGATAATCAACTAAACACTGCATGAGAAAAAACTATTGGTTAACAGCAGTACCTTTTTCAAGCACTAACTGTTTTAATTCTTTTTCTTTTAAATATTGATCAGGGTTTGCTACCAATTGCGTTGCATTAGCTTTTTTCACCGCAACAGCTTTATTGCTTACAGGTAAAACATCCTGATCTTTATGAATAAAATTTAAATACAAGGCGAAAAATAAAAGGTTGAAGGCTGCAAAATTTAAAATCTTGCGCAGGCGACGAGGATTTGGCTTCATACAAATATTGGTTTTTAGGATTTTTTACTTTTGGATTTCCGATATAAAACTAACCTCTAGTTTTAATTATTGCAACATTTTGCTACCCCTAAATTCAATAATAAAGCACAACTACCTATCTAGCTATCGTAGTTTTACGAGTTTTTCCTTAAAATAGTGTAAATAGCGAGGGTGAGCTTATACTCAATAATAAAAGCCCCGCATTTCGAGGGGCTTTTATTTTATTCTACAATCCGCAATTTAGCGTAGTTAATCAGTATTTTCTTTTCGCCGTTTAGCTCAAACTTAATAGTGGCCATGGGATTGTGGGCACTTCCGTCAATTTTTAATATTTCACCAAAACCAAATTTTTGGTGTTCTACTTTTTGTCCGGCTTTTAAATCGGCCGAGTCGCTGGCAGCAAAATCGGCACTGGCTTTATGCTCTACCACTTTATTGCTAGGCGGTGTTGCGCCAATATAGGATGGGTTGGTTTTTTCTTTAGCAGGCGGCGGACCGTATTTTTTTTCTGCTTGTCCGGCACTGGTCCAGCCATTCCCTTTATTCATACGTTCAAAAGCCGGTTTATTACCAAAGCCCGAAGTTTGTTTTACTACACCCCCACCGGCAAAGCTTCTGTCCACCAATGCTGCCGGCATTTCTTCAATAAAACGGCTGGGTTCATTTTGCACCAGCGATCCAAATTTGTAACGGGTAGTAGCATACGAAACCCATAACCTTTTTTTAGCACGGGTAACTACCACATAAAACAAACGACGTTCCTCTTCCAGTTCCTCACGGGTATTAATGGCCATTGCATTGGGGAAAAGCGATTCTTCCAAACCTGCTGCAAAAACACATTCAAACTCCAAACCTTTGGCCGCATGTATGGTCATTAATTTTACTGTATCTGCATTCGGGTCTTTATTGTCCGAGTCTGTTAATAAGGTAATTTGTTGCAGATAGGCACCCATGCCTTTGTCCACCAATTCGCCTTCATCATTATCCGGACTTTCCGTCCATTCTTTAATACTGTTTAATAATTCCTGTATGTTTTCATAACGGGCAACACCTTCGGTACTTTTATCATTAAACATTTCTTTTATAATACCCGTTTGTTTACCCACATGTGCCGCTACATCATAAGCATTGTTTTTTTCCAACATGCTCATAAAGCTTTTCATCATGGTAACAAAATCTTCCAGAGCCGTTAATGTACCAGCCCTGAAACCCGCTTCCCTTGCACGTTCCAGCACTTGCCATAACGATAAGTTACTTTCATTGGCTACTAAAATTAATTTATCCAGGGTTGTTTTACCAATGCCCCTTGCCGGATAATTAATAATACGTTTAAGTGCTTCATCATCATTGGTGTTTACCAGCAAACGCAGGTAAGCCACCATATCTTTAATTTCTTTACGTGAGTAAAAGCTTGTGCCACCATACATGGTGTAGGCAATACCCATGCGACGAAGGTTTTCCTCAAAAGCACGGCTTTGCGCATTGGTACGGTATAGTATAGCAAAGTCGCGGTTATTAAAATGATTACGCAGTTTTTGCTCCTGTATCGTGTCCGATACAAAACGGCCTTCATCATTATCCGATGCTGTACGTATTAATTTAATTTTTTCACCGGTTGAATTATCGGTAAAAAGTTTCTTTTCTATTTGCCCTTTATTAAAACCAATAACCTGGTTGGCAACGTTTAAAATAGTTTGCGTACTACGATAGTTTTGCTCCAGCATTACCACTTTTACATTATCATAATCTTTCTGAAACTGTAAAATATTTTGAATAGTAGCACCACGGAACGAGTAAATACTTTGTGCATCATCACCCACCACACAAACATTTTCATGCATGGCCCCCAACAATTTTATTACTTCATACTGTGCCGGGTTGGTATCCTGATACTCATCAATTAAAATGTACTTAAACTTATGTTGGTATTTATATAAAGCTTCCGGAACATTTTTTAAAAGCTCGTAAAACTTAATCAATAAATCATCAAAATCCATAGCACCGTTTTTAAAACAGCGCTGTGCATAAGCCGCATAAATTTTGCCTAAGGCCGGTCTGTTCGCACGCATATCCTCCTGTTGCAGGTGATAATCGTTCATATATTCCTGCGGACCCACCAATGCATTTTTTGCAGCCGATATACGGTTGTACACCTGATTGGGTTTGTACTGTTTATCGTCCAGTTGCATTTCGTTCAGTACACTTTTAATTACACTTTTCGCATCATCTGTATCGTAAATAGTAAAATTATTAGGGTAGCCAATCTTATCGGCTTCAAAACGTAAAATGCGGGCAAACACCGAGTGAAACGTACCAATATATAAATTACGGGCTTCATTATTGCCCAATATTTTTTCAATACGTTCCTTCATTTCCTTGGCGGCCTTATTAGTAAAGGTTAGCGCCAGAATATTAAAGGAATCAACACCCTTTGCCATTAGGTGGGCAATACGTGTAGTAAGTACTTTGGTTTTACCGCTACCGGCACCAGCCACAATCATAATGGGCCCGTTAATATGCGTTACTGCTTCCAGTTGTCTATCATTCAATCCTTGTAAATAATCCTGCATGGGTGCAATTTACACCATCGTTACCGTGTGCTGAAAAATGATATGCATTTGTGAAAAAATTATAAGCAGGGGCTATCGGCAGTAGTAACTCGGGTCAGCTTTTGTTCCCGCTTTCTGCAGTAGTGCAACCGCTTTGCTGCCCGCCACCCGCACCGTTGCAGCTACTGCTGCCAATCGGGCAGCCCATGAAATGTAGGATTTCTGATTTAGGGATTTAGGATTTAAGGAAATACAATATAAAAAATGGTTGCTAACAAACACTTATTGATTCCTGCCCTATTGTTACTATAAATTATAATCATTTAAAAACTAATCTTCCTCTTCGCAGGTGACTTTATCCAGCGGACCAAGTAATACAATATCCTTACCACCACAGGATTTTACAATTTTTTTAATCAACTCAATAGCCTTTACACTGTCATCATCCGGAGCGCCTTGTTTGTATGTTTTAAAATATACTTCTACAAAACAGGTTTTGCTGCGTTCGGCCTTTTCGGCATCTTTTGTTTTACTTTCAATATTTACCAACCTACCGGGAAAACCCAATAAAATAGTACCACTATTAATGCGTTTGATATAGGTAATGTTTTTCCAATCAAAAGCATAAGCTTTATGCGGTTGTACGTAAGTATATTCTTTATCGCTGTACACCGTATAGGTTTCATCTGTTTCGTACATGGCTTTGCAATCTTTTACCGAAAGCTTCAGATTACTGTAACGTTGAATTTCGTTGTTTTTATCTTTCTCATAATGGGTGTATTTATCTAGCAGCGTTTTTAAATCTTTTATATCCTGCGTTTGGCTATAGGACTTGGCGTTAAAAAATAAAACAAGCAATAAAAATGGGATTATTTTTTTCATGGTAAAAACGGTTTGTACAAAAATGATTTTAAAGTAACAAACTTGTAATACCGTATGGAGGGTATTTAATAACCACGCATAAGGGATTGTTTATTAACTGACGAAACCTGCACAATGCTGAATAGTGTTGGTGCAGTACAAGAGTGCGACGCAACAGACGATGATAGTAGTACTGCTGATTGGCTAATAATAAAAAAATAAAAACCTCGATGACATATTTATAAGTTTTACGATGTGTAAATAAAAAGAATGCTAAAGCCCGGTTTTTTATTTGTTGCAGCAGTGGTGGTGCTGTTACAATGTGTTGCGTGTAAAAAAGATAAACAAAAAGAAGCGCCATTGATAGGAACCTGCAAAAGTGTAACCGCAAAAGGTACATTAAAAGCCGCATCTACAAGTGGGCCTTTTGTATATAAAACTGCAGACGGCTGGACAATTACCATTGATTTTAAAATGGCGATAAGAATTGAACACGACACTTATAAATATAACCTGGAACTTTGGGGTGTGTTGGATAATGGCGATTTGAGTGGTAATCATGAAAACCTGAATGGTAAACATATTAAAGACAGGTTGACAAATAAACGCAGTATTATTTTACCTAACGGTACAAAAATAACGATGCATGTGCAAGATGTGTATCACTCGCAATTAACGCAGGTAAGTATTTATGAAGGGGCATATGCGCATCATTTTAATCCTGTTTGCGGCTTGTTGGAATACAGCGAAAACAATGCTGTTATTGCAAAACAATTGGACGACCAACAAGTAGATGGCGAAACGGCTGGTTTAGAGATGAGTGATACAGGATTGATATTTGTAAATATTTACAATGAAGAAATGCCGGGCAATAAAGTAATGGAAAGGGTTTTGTTGGGCCAGTTGTATAAAGACAGGCCCAATACAATTAATGATTATTTTGATGACCCGAGAATAGCCCATACTTAATAGCGGTATGTAAATGATAAAATAAAGGCAACCTATGGTTGCCTTTATTTTTTGCTAAATATGTTACGGTAGTATTGCACTTTAAAATCGTACACGGGACGGCTTGATTGTTGTAATTGATCTTTACTATCCAGGTACAATTTTGTTTTTGATAAACCTACATTTGATGCGCCTGAAGGCGAGTATAAAATGTATAATTTTATGGGTCGCCCTAGTACTTCTTTGGGTAATATAACCTGACGGTCTTGTTTAATTTGTGCAGTTATTTTTAGGCCTAATATTTTTTCATAAAATAAACGGAAGGCTCCGTTTTTGCCAAAGCCACTGGTGAAAAAAACTTCGGTAATTTTTGAGTTTCGTATTTGTGCTTTCAAATTTGTATTTAACTCTACGGGAATAAGATCTTCATCTAATGCAGTAGGTTTTTTTCTATCGCTTACCATAACGGTATCGCTCATGGCAATGCGCCGATTGTTTAAAAATTTTAAAACAGCTTCCAGTGTAATTGGCTTTTTTAATTCATTGGGAAATGCATCACTTAAAATAGACCAAAGGCTAATAACATTTCCGTAGAAAAATGGTATGATAAACTTTTCGTGGTAATGTGGATGTATTGTACCAACAATCAGTTTTTCACTATCGGGGTGAATGGGATATTTATCTAGGTATTGATGTGTGGTGCGCATGAATTATTTTAGGTAAGGTATTCAATAATTATGCCTTGGGTAAGTGTTGTAGCAGCGTTTTATAGTTTTGCGGTTATTTTAAAAACAATAATATTTACTTATTTTATATACAAGTTTGTTCATTTTCATTATTTTGTAAATATTAAGTGTTAAGCCACCAATGAACCAGAACCCCGAACAGATTGCTCGTGACATTATTGACGCCGAATTAATTCGGTGCGGCTGGCTTATTCAACCCAAATCAAAAGTAAATTTAGCAGCATCAGTAGGTATAGCCGTACAGGAATACCAAACAGATATTGGCCCTGCGGATTATGTATTGTTCGTAAATAAAAAACCGGTTGGTATTATTGAAGCCAAGCGGGCAGAAGAAGGCGTTCACCTTACTATGCACGAAGACCAGAGCGAAGGATACGCCAATGCCAAACTAAAATACCTGAATAACGAGCCCCTTCCCTTTGTTTACGAAAGCACCGGTGAGGTAACAAGGTTTACTGATTATAGTGATAAAAAACCAAGATCTAGACCCGTATTCACTTTTCACCGTCCCGAAACATTTGCAGGCTGGTTAAAACATGATAAGTCTTTACGCAGCCGCCTGCACGATATTCCGGTATTACCAACAGACGGTTTAAGAGATTGCCAGGTAAATGCAATAACTAATCTGGAAGCTTCTTTTAAAGATGCACGCCCCAAGGCCCTTATACAAATGGCAACAGGTAGCGGCAAAACGTTTACGGCCATTACTTTTATTTATCGACTTTTAAAATTTGCCAAAGCAAAACGCATTTTGTTTTTGGTAGATACTAAAAACCTGGGCGAACAGGCCGAGCAGGAGTTTATGGCCTACACACCTAATGACGATAACCGAAAGTTTACCGAACTATATGCGGTAACCCGTTTAAAAAGCAGCTTTATTCCGGCCGATTGTCAGGTGTACATTTCTACCATACAACGAATGTACTCCATACTGAAAGGAACCGAACTGGAAGAAGGTGCCGAGGAACAAAACCCGAACGAATTTGCTACAACAAAAACGGCCATGCCGGTGGTGTATAATGAGGCCATACCCATCGAGTTTTTCGACTTTGTGGTAATTGATGAATGCCACCGCAGTATTTATAACTTATGGAAACAGGTACTGGATTATTTTGATGTATTCCAGGTTGGTTTAACGGCCACACCGGATAACCGCACTTTCGGTTACTTTAATCAAAACCTGGTGAGTGACTACGGTTATGAAAAAGCCGTCATTGACGGCGTGTTGGTGCCGTATAATGTGTTTAGTATAGAAACAAAAATTACAAAACAAGGTGCTGCCATTGCCATGGGCGAAATGGTGGATAAACGGGAACGGCTTACCCGTCGTAAATTTTGGGAAGCGGTGGATGAAGATATTGCTTACAGTGGTAAACAATTGGATAAAGACATTGTAAACAAAAGCCAGATAAGAACTATTGTTAAAGCAGTAAAAGAAAACTTGCCGGCCATGTTCCCTGACAGAATTGATGGAGACGGAAAGTTTGAAGTACCTAAGATGCTCATCTTTGCAAAAACAGATAGCCATGCCGAAGACATTATTGAAATAGTAAGAGAAGAATTTGGCGAAGAAAATAAGTTTTGTAAAAAAATAACGTATCAAAGTAAAGAAGACCCTAAAACCATACTCAGCCAGTTTCGTAACGATTATTATCCACGCATTGCGGTAACGGTAGATATGATAGCCACCGGCACCGACATACGGCCGCTGGAAGTATTGCTTTTTATGCGGGATGTAAAAAGCAAAAGTTATTACGAACAAATGAAAGGCCGTGGCACCCGTACTTGTTCGCTGGAGCAGTTAAGGGCAACAGGCACACCGGCGGCAAAATATACAAAAGACCATTTTGTTATTATTGATGCTATTGGTGTGGAGCAAAGCCAGAAAACCGATAGCCGCCCGCTGGAAAAAAATCCGGGCATGAGTTTAAAAGATGTATTGCAACATGTAGCCATGGGCAATACCTCCGAAGATATATTAAGCACACTGGCCAACCGGCTTATACGGTTAGATAAACAAATAAACGAACGGGAAAAACAAGGGTTTGCAAAACATACCGAGGGTAAAAACATTAGCCAGGTAGTAAAGCAATTGCTGAATGTTTATGACCCGGACACGGTGGAAGGTTTAAGGAAAAAGGTAGAAGAGGAAATGCAGGATGCGTCTCCGGCAGCTATTGATTCAATCGTTAAAACGCAACATGCAACATTAATTGAGCAGGCCGTTGCCGTTTTTAACAATCCCGAGCTGCGGGAATATATTGTAGATGTACGCAAAAAATACAACCAGGTAATTGACCATATTAACTTAGATGAAATAAGCAATATTGGTTGGGTAAAAGACCAGGAAGCAGCCGCCGAATTAACCATCAGCAATTTTAAAACCTGGATACAAGCACACAAGGATGAAATAACGGCCCTGCAATTATTTTATAGCCAGCCCTACCAGCGCAGAGCACTTACCTATAGCATGATAAAAGAGCTTTGCGAAAAAATAAAAACCGAACAACCTTTGCTGGCGCCTGACCATGTATGGAAAGCCTACCAGCAATTAAAACAGGCCGAAGGGTCTGCTAAAAATGAGCTGATTGCCCTGGTAAGTATGCTGCGCAAGATAAGCGGTATAGATGCCCGGCTTACATTATACGATAAAACTGTGGACAAGAATTTTCAGCAATGGATATTAAAACAAAATGCCGGGCAGCATAACCGATTTACCGATGAACAGTTGCAATGGTTACGTATGATTAAGGATTATATTGCGGCCAGTTTTCAGGTGGAGAAAGACGATTTTGAACTGGACCCCTTTAATAAAAAAGGCGGCCTGGGGCGTTTTTACCAACTGTTTAAAGACGATTACGAAAAAATACTAGATGAATTAAACGAAGTGCTGGTGGCATAAGCTATTTGTCACAAGCCTGACAAAGCGTATATATAAATAATTATGTACCGGGCTGTAGTACTACTATCAGCTTTGCTTGCGTCGCACTCTTGTACTGCATAACATTATTCAGCAATGATTAGAACAAAACTAAATATTGATATACCTAAAGATTGGACTTGGCAGAGACTTGAAGATACTTTGGATTTCGTCATTGGTGGTGATTGGGGAAAAGATGAAAACTTTGAAGATCGGGATTATGGAAACGCTTATTGTATTAGGGGGGCAGAAATAAAGAATTGGGATGAGGAAAAAGGGAGAACGGCTTCATTAAGAAAAGTCAAACTGTCGAACATTGAAAAAAGAAAATTAATTGAAGGAGATATTTTGGTAGAAATATCAGGTGGTGGACCAGAACAGCCTGTCGGCCGGACAGTTTTAATTGATAAATCGGTTTTAAGTTTTAACCCCGATGTTCCCAAAATATGTACGAACTTTTTGCGATTAATTCGACCTAAAGATTTCGTTGATTCAAAATTTTTAAATCTTTATCTGAAACTGTTTTATTATTCAGGAGAAATTGTAAACTATCAAGCAGGAAGTAATAATCTTAGGAACCTTAAGTTTCCAGATTACATTAATGTGAGCATTCCCCTCCCTCCCAAACCAATCCAACAAGCCATTGTTTCCAAAATAGAAGAACTTTTTAGTGAGTTAGACAAAGGCATTGAACAATTAAAAACGGCACAGCAGCAACTAAAAACCTACCGGCAGTCCGTATTAAAATGGGCGTTTGAGGGAAGGCTTACCAATGAAAATGTAAAGGATGGGGAATTGCCGGAGGGGTGGAAGGTTCAAAAGTTAAATGATATTGGAACATGGAAAGGAGGTGGTACACCAAGTAAAGCAAATAAAACATTTTGGGAGAATGGAACTATTCTTTGGGTTTCTCCCAAGGATATGAAGTCAAAAATAATTTATGACACTATAGATAAGATAACTTTACTTGCAATTGGAAATTCATCAGCTAAACTAGTAGATAAAGGTTCTATTCTTTTTGTTGTACGCAGTGGAATTCTACGAAGAATCCTACCCGCAGCAATTACTGCAAGTGATGTAACAGTGAATCAGGATATACAAGCCTTAACACCAAAAAATGTTCTGCCGGACTATGTCTACTGGTACATACAAGCCAAAAATGAAGATATCAGGAGAGAATGTAGCAAAGATGGAACGACTGTAGAAAGCATTGAATCTTCCCTTCTTAAGAATTATCCTATTCCTGTTTGTTCTACCAATGAGCAGACCCAAATCGTCCAACAAATAGAATCCCGCCTAAGTGTAGCAGACAAAATGGAAGAAAGCATTACCCAAAGCTTACAACAAGCAGAGGCGTTGCGGCAAAGTATTTTAAAGAAGGCATTTGAAGGAAAGTTGGTGAATACTGGTATAACCGAAACAAATACAAGCACAGCTAAAGTAATACCTCTCGAAAGAAAAATATTAGCAGGAAAAATTATTCATCTGTTGCATGATGATAAACATTTTGGGCTAACCAAATTTCAAAAAATATTATATGTAGTAGAAAACTTTGCCGAAGCTGAATATGAAACCAATTATTTACAAGAAAGAGCCGGCCCTTACGATAAAGATTTTACCCTTGCCTTTAGAAAAGAAATGCAGGAGAAAGACTGGGTACAGGAAGAACAAAAAAGAAGCCTTACCAAATTTATTCCCGGTGAAAATATGGGTTCTTTAATTGCCGGTTATGCTACTTATTTCAGACCCAAAGGCAAACAAATTGTTTTTGCCATTCAGCAGTTAAAAGATAAAACTACACACGAAGCAGAATTAATAGCCACCCTATATGCCGTATGGAACAACCGCCTCATTAAAAACAAACCCATAAAAATTGATTTGCTGGAAGAAGATTTTTTTAATTGGTCAGCTAAAAAAAGAGAGGAGTTTCAACCCGAGGAAATACGGGCAACCTACAAATGGATGAAGACAATCGCTTTTGTTCCCAAAGGGTTTGGGCAAATAATTGGGTAGTAAAGTGCAAAAGAAGCTATCGAAAAATTTAAAACCCCTGTTTTAAAAGCAAAAGATAGCGTACATCTTTCGGCCAAATGTTCACCAACTCACATTTTAGTGTACATTTGTGGATAACATGTTCACTAATTTTCAAAATTATGGCTATCGGTAAATACATACAACAACCCACAGGGTTTAAAGCATTCATTCCCAATGCCTTTCCCGAAAAAGAATTATTAGATTTTTCCGCTGCTATCATTACCAAAGCGGCACAGGCCGAAAGGCTTATTGGCAAATTAGACGGAATAACCCATGTATTGCCGGATGCCGATTTTTTCCTGAGCATGTATAAAATAAAGGATGCTACCAGTAGTGCTCAGA
The DNA here is from genome assembly GCA_002399735.1 of Chitinophagaceae bacterium UBA4857. Lineage (GTDB taxonomy): Bacteria > Bacteroidota > Bacteroidia > Chitinophagales > Chitinophagaceae > Terrimonas. Next base: position 41,897 of record DHEF01000012.1, on the reverse strand, counting down.
TTGAAGGCACCCGTGCTACCATGATGGATGCATTGGAAATGCGGGCTGGTCTGAATGTAAAACAAACAGATGCGGATGATATCCTGTTTTATATAAAAGCCCTGGGCTATGGAACGGATCGTTTGAAAGAGTTTCCTTTTTCGTTACGTTTCATCAAGGAGCTTCACCGGGAGTTAATGACCAATGCAAGGTCATCGCATTTTGCCGACCCCGGCGAATATCGCCGCTCTCAGAATTGGATTGGCGGCACTACCATTCAAAATGCCTCCTTTGTACCACCACCGGTAGAAGAAATGAAAACGGCGCTTGCAGATCTGGAAAAGTTTATTCATGATACAAGGCTAATGCCTGTATTACAAGCTGGGTTAATACATGCGCAATTTGAAACCATTCACCCGTTTTTAGATGGGAATGGCCGTACCGGCAGGCTTTTGATTACACTGTTTTTATTTGAAAGAGCGGTGTTGGAAAAACCGGTATTATTCCTAAGTAGTTTTTTTAAACAACACCAACAGTTGTATTATGATAAGTTAAACGCCTACCATAATAATAAGGTAGAAGACTGGTTGCACTTTTTTCTGGATGGTGTAATTGACACGGCAGAAAAAAGTATTCATACATCCAAAAAAATTACAGATTTAAGAGAAACGGATATGCGCAAAATTCAATCGCTTGGTAAAAGGGAAGCAACAAGTGGCGTAGCGTTTTTACAACAGTTATTTAAAGATCCGCTCACAAGCAATACCCTTGCTGCCAAAGCAATGGGTTTTGCAAGAACAGGTGCCACAAAACTGGTAGAGCGATTTGTAGAGCTGGACATATTAAAGCCATTGGATGAAACCGTGAAATATGGAAAGACCTATGCGTATAAAAATTATATTGACATTTTCAGCGAATAAAAATTTATAAAAAATGAATGCAAACTCATCAGGTATTGTTTCAAAAGTATGGGCATTTTGTAACACCCTCAGAGACGATGGTGTGGGCTATGGTGATTATTTAGAGCAGCTAACTTATTTGCTATTTTTAAAAATGGCAGATGAGTATAGTAAGCCACCGCATAGCCGTAAAATGCCTATTCCTAAACAATACAATTGGGAAAGCTTATTAAATAAAAGTGGCGACGAGTTAGAAACGCACTACAGTAAATTGTTGCGTGAGTTGGGTAACGAAAAAGGAATGTTAGGCCAGATTTTTACCAAAAGCCAAAATAAAATACAGGACCCCGCTAAATTGTATAAACTCATTGCGCTCATCAATGCCGAGCAATGGATATTGATGGGTGTAAAAGACAAAGGCGATATTTACGAAGGCTTGTTGGAGAAGAATGCAGAAGATACCAAGAGCGGAGCCGGACAGTATTTTACACCCAGGCCATTGATTAAAACCATGGTGGATTGTATTCGCCCCGAAGCAAATAAAACTATTGCGGACCCGGCCTGTGGCACCGGTGGTTTTTTCCTGGCGGCTTATGACTGGCTCACCGAAAATGTAGAAATGGATAAAGCACAAAAGAAGTTTTTAAAATTCAACACTTTTGCGGGTAATGAAATTGTACCGGGCACACGTCGCCTGGCGTTGATGAATTTGTTCCTGCATAATATTGGCGATATTGATACCGATACATTAATATCACCTAATGATTCACTAATAGCACAACCGGAAACAAAATATGATTATGTGCTGGCCAATCCTCCGTTTGGTAAAAAAAGTAGCATGACTTTTACCAATGAAGAAGGTGAGCAGGAAAAAGAAGACCTTACTTATAATCGACAGGACTTTTGGGTAACCACCAGCAATAAACAACTCAATTTTGTACAGCATATTAAAAGCATGCTCAAAACAACCGGCCAGGCGGCGGTTGTTTTACCGGATAATGTATTGTTTGAAGGCGGTGCCGGAGAAACCATCAGAAAAAAATTATTGGAAACAACAAATCTACATACCATACTACGTTTACCAACAGGCATCTTTTACGCCAATGGTGTAAAAGCAAACGTATTATTTTGGGATGGAAAAGCGGCCAGCAAAGACCCGTGGACAAAGGAAGTATGGGTATATGATTATCGTACCAATATCCATCATACGTTAAAGAAAAACCCATTAAAGTCAGAAGATCTACAGGACTTTGTCAAATGTTATAACCCAACAAACCGCCATAAAAGAAAACAAACCTGGAGCGAAGCCAATACCGAAGGCCGCTGGAGAAAGTATACATATGATGATATAATAGCCAGAGATAAAACATCGTTGGATATTACCTGGCTAAAAGATAAATCTCTGGCAGACCTCGATAACCTACCTGACCCCGATGAACTGGCAAATGATATCATACAAAATCTTGAGGCCGGACTTGAAAGCTTTAAAGCAATTATAAGCTCGCTTAATAGAAAGGACTAATTAATAACGTAATCTTTACAATGTAATTGTAAGACCATGAACGAAATAGAAATAATACCAATAGATGATACGCAAGTAGCAAAACTACAAACCATCAGCAAACAAACCTTCCAAGAAACATTTGCACCTGTTAACACCGCCGAGAATATGACTCGTTATTTGGAAGAAAATTTTACAACAGAAAAAATGTTGAAAGAATTAGTTAATCCGGAGTGCTTGTTTTTTTTTGCAGTTAAAAGCAATGAAGTAATCGGTTACTTAAAATTAAATATTGGTGCAACACAAACTGAATTACAAGAAAGCAATACGCTGGAAATAGAACGTATTTATGTACAACAGGTTTTTCATGGCAAAAAGGTTGGACAAGTGTTATATGAGAAAGCAATAAGTACGGCAAAAGAATTAAATGTAGACTATGTGTGGTTGGGTGTTTGGGAAGAAAATAAAAGAGCGATAAACTTTTATACTAAGAATGGTTTTGTGCCTTTTGATAAACATTATTTTAAACTGGGCGATGATGTGCAGACGGATATTATGATGCGGTTAATATTGAAATAAAAAGATTTTTATGTCAGCTAGAGTCATTGTGATTATGGGTGTTTCGGCAAGTGGAAAAACAACTATTGGTGAGGCATTGGCCCACAAAAACAATTTTTTGTTTGTTGATGGTGACAACCTGCACTCAGCAAACAATATTGAAAAAATGAAGGCGGGAATAGCACTTACCGATGGAGACAGAGAAGGTTGGTTTGTAAATATTATTAATGTTGCCAATAAGCAACTGGCAGTAAATGAAACGGTGGTGATTGCTTGTTCCGCCTTAAAGAGAAAGTATAGAAACACACTTAGGAAAGGAATAAAAAATTTGTTATTTGTTTATTTGAAAATAACATTTGAGCAGGCCTTACAACAGGCTGCAAAAAGAAAAGATCATTTTATGCCTGTAACGCTTTTAAAAAGTCAGTTTGAAATACTGGAAGAGCCGCAACAGGATGAGGAGGATACTATTACTATTATACCCGACAGTACAGTAAAAGCGACCCTTAGTTCCATAAAAATAAATTAGCGAAACCATAAATTGCTTATTGTTATAATCATGGATTGATATTTGTTATAATACTAACCAGCCGCCATTGTATTCATCAACAAATAAATAATTTATGAATAAAACAATTGGACTAATAGCCGGTAGTTTGCGTAAAGCATCTTTCTCGAAAAAAATTGCTAACGCCTTAATACCAATGGCTCCGAAAGGGTACACGTTTACAATTATATCATTAGATGATTTACCCGTATATAACCAGGATTTCGACGATGATAAAAATCTGCCGCAATCTTATACTTCATTTAGAAAAGTATTGCAGGAAACCGGTGGCTTTATATTTATCACACCGGAACATAACAGGTCAATACCGGCAGTGTTAAAAAATGCTATAGATATTGGCTCAAGGCCATATGGTAAAAGCGGTTGGGAAGGAAAACCTGCTGCCATTTTCAGCAACTCACCCGGTAACATATCAGGTTATGGCGCTAATCATCATTTGAGACAATGTTTTGTTTTTTTAAACCTTCCAACGATGCAACAACCGGAAGTATATATACCGGAAGTTGATAAACTATTTGATGATGCGGGTAATATTAAAAAAGAAGACACCAAAGAATTATTAGAAAAATCGGTGGCCGCTTATATAAAGTGGTTTGAAAAGAATGTGTGATTGAATTCCAAAGTAAAATAAAAACAGAAACAAATCCACCGCCGTTCTTTGCAGGAAAAACAAATTAAACAGTTCATTTATCAGTACAAAAAGAAAGAACTTGCAATAACCATAAAATAAATCAAAAGACATTCAGTTCTTTATAACAGTAACTATCAATTGCCCTGTTATTTACAGTAAATTTATGGCTCATATTTTAATCCACATTATATGATCCGATTCTTGCTTTTCGCTAACAGTTTAATCTTAATTATTAGTTTTTTATCCTGTTCGGGCAACAAAAAAATAACAACAACTACTACTGAAACAACCACACCGGCAGTAACTGATATACCCAATGTTAACCGAGAGTTTCGTGCGGCATGGGTAGCCACCGTTGCTAATATAAACTGGCCGAGCAAACCGGGTTTATCAACAGCGCAACAACAAAAAGAAGCTATCTCCTTACTCGATTTTTTGCAAGCGCATAATTTTAATGCGGTTATTTTTCAGGTAAGGCCACAGGCCGATGCATTGTATAAAAGTGCGTTAGAACCCTGGTCATATTTTTTAAGTGGTACACAAGGTAAAACACCGGAGCCCTTTTACGATCCGCTGAAATTTTGGATTGATGCAGCGCATGAACGTGGATTGGAACTACATGTTTGGCTTAATCCCTACCGTGCTCATCATATATCAGGCGGACCAGTAACCGAAACCTCCGTTGTAAAAACAAAACCGGAAATGGTAGTACATTTAAAAGAAGGTTATTGGTGGTTTGACCCCTCATTAAAAACAACACAGGACCATGGTGTAAATGTAGTAATGGATATTGTTAAACGTTACGATATTGATGGCGTTCACTTCGATGATTATTTTTATCCCTATGCATCCTATAATAAAAACGAAGATTTTCCTGATAGTACCAGTTGGAAACAATACCAGCAACAAGGCGGTAAACTAACAAAAAGCGATTGGCGCAGACAAGGCGTAAATAATTTTATACAACGCTTGTATGGCGAAATTAAAAAAGAAAAAAAACAAGTAAAGTTTGGTATAAGCCCCTTTGGCATTTGGCGTCCGGGTTATCCGGAATCTATACAAGGCTTTGATCAATACGAAGAATTATATGCCGATGCAAAACTATGGTTAAACAAAGGTTGGGTTGATTATTTTTCACCGCAACTGTACTGGCCAATTAGTCGTTATGCACAAAGCTTTCCGGTTTTATTAGGTTGGTGGAATAGCGAGAACACCATGAAGCGTCACCTATGGCCGGGCATAAGTGTGGGCCGCGATACCAGTACGGCCAACTCAACCGAAGTAACAAACGATATAATGATAACAAGAGGCATGATGCCTGAAAGTAGTGGCATTGTACATTGGAGTATATCATCGGTAACAAAAAATGCACATTTGTCCAAAGCCTTAATTGACGGGCCTTACAAGCAACCGGCATTAGTACCGGCAACCACATGGCTAGATGCTGTTGCACCGCTTGCGCCAACCGTTAATCTTATACAACAAACAGAAACCGTTAATATACAATGGTCGCATACCAACGAAGCCGATGTTTTTAAATGGGTAGTATATTATAAATACGGAAACAACTGGCGTTATAAAATTTTAAATAAACAGGATCGAAGTCTTGAACTAAAAATGCAAGAAGGTAAAACCAGATTAAATTCAGTTGCCGTATCGGCAGTTGACCGTACCGGTAACGAAAGTATTAAAGCGGAGCCGCCATTAAATACCATGCTCATACAACCGCGTAGTAGTTGGCAAGCTGCTACCGCCAAACCTTACAAGCAACATACACCCGTGCGTATTACGGTACATCATGAGGGTGGAAAAATATTATTGGATACAGCCAATGCTGCAACCCGTTTAAAAAATGTACAAACCTGGAGCATGGGTCCCGATCGTAAATGGGCCGATATTCCTTATCACTATTTAATAGACGCAGATGGTACCGTGTACGAAGGCCGTGATCCACTAACCGTTGGTGAAACCAATACCGAGTACGACCCAACCGGACATTTACTCATTAGTTTTTTAGGCAATTACGAACAGCAGGAGTTTACACCACATTTACAAAAAACATTAACTACATTAATTGCACACTTCTGTAACAAGTATAATATCTCTCCGGAGACAATTGCTACCCACCGTGATTATAGTAGCAAAACCACTTGCCCGGGTAAAAACATCTATCCATACTTTCAGGATGGTTTCATAAAAAAAGAAGTAAAGCGAATGTTGAAAACGAATAAATAATTTACGCCAATACTATTGCGTTGTTTTTTGTTAGTCAGCAGCAGTAATACTAATCGTCGTCCCTTGCGTCGCACTCTTGTGCACCTGTAACTTTACTCAGCATTGTGCAAGG
>DHEF01000012.1:0-35332 GCA_002399735.1 Chitinophagaceae bacterium UBA4857 | reverse complement strand
GTAACTTTACTCAGCATTGTGCAAGGTGCACCCCGATTTATCGGTGGTACTGCATCAACGCAGAGCATCAATGAGGCTTATCCAATAACTAATATCGAATTAATTCTATTGGCCAAAATGCAGTACTCCGTATTTAATCGGAGTGTGGGAGTTCTAATCAACAGCAGATTCGCGGTAATAGTACCACAGCGTTGCACCTAGGGTTTTCACCGAGTAACACAGAGAAGATATAAACCCCTCCGTGTACCTCTGTGACAAAACTCCGTTACCTCTGTGGTTAAATTAAGTGGTAAGAATTATAACTCCCTCTTCTCCATCCCAGCGGGATGGTATGTTAATAGAACAAGAGCAGCACCAAGGGTTTGCGACCCCGAAGGGTGTCGAATGTTAATATTTAGACGCTAAGCACAAATGTTATTGTTTAGTAATTGGGCTAAAGCCGACCTGTAACGCTTATTATTCCCGTGGCTAAAGCCACGGGCTATTTATCGGATTGCAAAGGACGATTATCTGTGTTACGATATTTGATAACATAAGAAAAATTGTGTCCACACAGTAGTCCTTTAGAAGATGGCTGGGGTGAGGTCTATCTTTTTGCTCTAACATATTGGTTAGGCCAATCTATATCATCACCCAATTCCTTGGCGGCATGTAATGCAAAATGTGGGTTACGTAACGATTCACGGGCAATTAAAATTAAATCCGCTTCGCCGGCTTGTAAAATAGCTTCTGCTTGTTTTGCATTCGTAATAATGCCCACAGCAGCTGTAGGTATATTGGCTTGTTGTTTTATGGCCGCTGCAAATTGTACCTGGTAACCAGGGCCCGCCGTAATTTTTGCCTGTGCAGAATTTCCCCCGGATGAACAGTCAACCAAATCAATATTTTTTGTTTTTAGAATACCGGCAAGTTGTACGGAGTCTTCAATGGTCCAGCCACCTTCTACCCATTCGCTGGCACTGATGCGTACAAAAACAGGAAGCTCAACAGGCCATACTTCTTGCACAGCATCAATAACCTCCATTAAAAATCGAGAACGGTTTTCAAAACTGCCACCATATTCATCGTTACGGGTATTGCTTAACGGCGATAAAAACTGGTTAATTAAGTAACCATGTGCAGCATGAATTTCTACCACTTTAAAACCAGCTTGTAATGCCCTGCCAGCAGCAGCCTTAAAAGCCTGAACGGTGTTTTTAATTTCATCAATAGTTAATGCATGGGGTGTATTATCCGTTTCATAAAACGGAATGGCCGATGCTGCCACGGTTTGCCAGTGATGTGGACCTTCTTTTATTTCACCACCACCTAACCATGGCACTTCGCAGCTTGCTTTGCGACCGGCATGTGCTAGTTGTATGCCAGGTACAGCTCCATTGTCTTCAATAAATTTTGTTATACGTTGTAGCGGTGCTATATGTTCGTCTTTCCAAATACCCAAGTCCCCATAGCTAATGCGGCCTTCGGGTGTAACAGCAGTAGCCTCTTGTATAATTAAAGCTGCACCGCCCAACGCACGACTGCCTAAATGTACCAAGTGCCAATCATTAGCAAAGCCATCTGTTGCCGAATACTGGCACATGGGCGAAATAACAATTCTGTTTTTTAGTGTAATGCTTTTAAACGTTATGGGACTAAAAAGTAAACTCATGAAATGTTGATTATAATTATTTGTTTTACACCACTCTTGCTCCTGCTGTTTCCGGTTGTTGGTTAGCCACTAACGCACTTACACTGTGCAAAGTAGTAGCGGCGATTTGTTCCAATGCTTCCTGTGTAAAAAAGGCCTGGTGCGCTGTTACTAATACATTGGGAAAACTCATCAACCTAAGTATAACATCGTCTTGTATAATATCGGCAGAAAGGTCTTTAAAAAATAGTTTCTCCTCCTGCTCATACACATCTATACCCAAATAGCCAATAGTGCCGTGTTTTAATCCATCTATAACAGCTTTCGTGTCTATAAGTTTACCACGGCCGGTATTAATAATCATAACACCGGGTTTCATGTATTCAATAGTGTCTTTATTAATTAAGTGTGTGGTTTGTTCGTTTAGCGGGCAGTGCAAAGAAATAATATCGCTTTGTTGTAATAGGGTTATTGCCGGGTGGTAGGTAACGCCTGCGGCTTCTAAAGTTTTATCTGCAATAAGATCAAAGGCCATAACCTTACAACCCATACCTAACATAATATGGCAAAATGCTTTACCAATATTACCCGTGCCAATAACGCCAACGGTTTTACCATGCAGGTTAAAGCCTAATAAACCTTGTAAAGAAAAGTTTTGTTCTCTCACTCTGTTATAGGCTTTATGCGTTTTGCGGTTCAGTGTCATAATCATAGCCAATGCATGCTCGGCTACTGCTTCCGGTGAATAGGCGGGTACACGACAAACCTCTATGCCTAATTCTTTAGCGGCTTCTATATCAAGATTATTAAACCCGGCACAACGCAAGGCAACTACTTTAACATTGCGGGCAGCCAGGGCCTCCAATACCTGTCGGTTTAGCTTGTCGTTTACAAATACACAAACAGCATCCGCATCATGTATCATTTCTACACTATGTGGGCCTAAATGTGTTTCAAAAAATTCGAGTTGAAAACCATAAGCGGCATTAGCTTGTTGAAAACTTACTTTGTCATATGGTTTGGCAGAGAAGAAGGTTATTTTCATAAGCCCCAAATTATTAAAAAATTTTGAGCGGGGCTTTACAAATAACGTAATACTTTTTATAGAACAGATGGCTTACAAACTAACGCTGCCAGTTATTAAAAGTATTAACCGGGCTGTTGTTTAGCCTATTTAAGGGTTGCAATGGATACAATGAATAACCACCACGTTGTACACCAACACTACCGGAGATTGAAAAAGTTTTTGCTTCGTTTACATACATTAAACCTAACTCGGCACGGGGAATTATAGCTGTTTGGTTATACATGCCCAAAGAATGTTGCATGGCTTTAATGTTGTTATTTAAATAAGCACCATTGAAGTTAAAGTAAGTTGGTGCAACAGATACACCACCAAAAGCGTATAGGCTGTTGCTAAGTTTACGGTTTAGTTGCAAACCAACAGGTACTGATAAGAAGGTGGCGTTGCCGCCATTAAAAAAGCCCATGCCCGCAGACATACCTGCGTATTTAGTTATCGACCATTTTTTATTTAGCTTTTCTATAGATTGCTGTAATAACGGATTTGCGGATACAGGTGTTAACGGCTGCGTTTGGGCCGTAATGGTAGTAACCACCAATAATAATAATGAAAGTATAGTTATACGCATGACTTATCCGTTAATGTATAAAATTAAGACTTCTTTTGTAGGATAACAACCCGAAGTATAAAGAGTTTAATCTATCTGTTGAAAATTGTTATGTTGATGAATGGCTGCGCCGCTTAGGCGTAAATGCCCGCCCTTAAAGGCGGGTATTGCAGACGGGCGGCGGACTGTAGCTGATTAGTATTACTGCTGTTGACAGCCCCAAATGCATAAAACCTTTTTGTTAAAAATAAAGCGGGTTAATGGTTTTAAAACCACTTTTTCTTTCTACCACCAAACCCTAATGCGCCTAATAAAGAACGTATAATGGTATTGCCGGCAGTGCGGGTCATACTTTTAACAACAGGGTCATCAAAAAAGCCTTTTTCTTTTGGTGCTGTTTTTTTACTTTCTTTCGCTTCGGTGTCTTTTTGTTTTTGTTCTGCTGCAGCTTCGGCCGCGTGCTCTAATTTTTGCGTAAGTATTTCGTAAGCACTTACATTATCTATCACTTCGTTATACTTGGCCGCAATGCGAGATTTATTTACCAATGCATCAATTTCGCTATCGCTTAAAATATCCATGCGGCTACGCGGCGAACCTAACATACAATGCACCAATGGCGTTGGAATACCTTTTTCGTTTAGTACGGTAACCAATGCTTCGCCAATACCAACCTGCGTAAGCAGTTCGTCGGTTTTATAAAACTTTGTTTCGGGATAGTTTTCTGCCGTTTGTTTAATTACTTTTCTATCGGCCGCAGTAAAGGCACGTAATGCATGTTGAATTTTTAAACCCAATTGCGCCAATACACTAGCCGGTACATCCATGGGGTTTTGCGTACAAAAATAAATGCCAATGCCTTTGGAGCGTATAAGTTTTACAACGGTTTCAATTTGTTGTAATAAAGCAGCACTGGCTTCCTGAAAAATTAAATGCGCTTCGTCTATAAATAAAATTAGTTTAGGTTTATCCAGGTCGCCTTCTTCGAGGCTGGTAGCATATAACTCCGCCAACAACTGTAACATAAAAGTAGAAAACAGCTTCGGACGATCCTGTAAATCGGTAACACGTACAATGGATACTACACCACGACCATCGTTGTTAATACGCATTAAATCATCTACATCAAAACTGCGTTCGCCAAAAAATAAATCGGCGCCTTGTTGTTGCAGCTCAATTACTTTACGTAAAATAGTACCGGTAGAGGTGGTTGATATTTTTCCATAGGCTTTTTCTAATTCGGCCTTGCCTTCATCGCTGACAAACTGTAATACTTTTATAAAATCCTTCAGGTCTAATAACGGCAGTTTATTATCATCGCAATACTTAAATATCATGGCTACTAAACCACCTTGTGTATCGTTAAGCCCCAAAATTTTTGATAATAAAACGGGACCAAATTCGGTAACAGTAGCTCTTAATCTGGCCCCCTTTTCGTTACTAAGGGTTAATAGTTCAGTAGGAAAAGCGCTGGGCTTGTATTCCAGCTCCAGCTTTTGGTAACGTTCCGTTATTTTATCGTTAACAGCACCTTCGGCCGCAATACCACTCAGGTCGCCTTTAATATCCATCATTAATACAGGTATGCTGGCATCGCTTAATGCTTCGGCTAAAACCTGTAATGTTTTTGTTTTACCGGTGCCGGTGGCGCCTGCAATTAAACCATGGCGGTTTAATGTTTTAAAAGGTACACTCACTTTGGCTTCGGTAATTACCTGACCATCCAACATGGCAGTGCCTAAACGTAAACTTTCGCCTTTAAATGTATAACCGTTGTTTACTGCTTGTATAAAATCCTGTGTGTTGCTCATGTGTTAGAATGTTATTAAAATATATAGGTTGTGTAAGGTTCTGTTGTTATATAGGCATTAAAAGTATTAAAAATCTTCTTCCCGTTCCAACATTAAAATAGCGTTTTGCGGCACTATATAAAACTTCTCCTCTTCATACATTACTTCGGTAGCACCACTCACCAAAAAAATAGCCAAATCGCCTTCCTTCGCTTGCAACGGAACATACTTTACTTGTTCTTCTTCGGCCTTCCAGCTTTCGTTTTCAATAGGCACCGGTATAGCATAACCGGGTCCGGTTTTTATAACATAACCTTGTTGCACTTTTTCTTTTTCCTGAACGCTTGGCGGCAAATACAAACCACTGGCCGTACGGTCATGCGCTTGCGTTGGTTTTATTAAAAGACGGTCGCCAATAATGATTAACTTTTTCCACTTATTATCGGGAGTAATTCTCATACAGTAAAATTAATTGTTTATAATAACTTTTGTTTTAGTGTTGTTTAAAGTTACTACACAATAAAAACGCAGGGCTGTTATACCCTGCGTTTATAAAAGACTATTTAGTTTAACTATTTTATTTTGGGGCTTTCATCTGTATAACATTATTCAGCTACAGTCCGCCGCCCGCCTGCAATGTCCGCTTCGCTCCCATTTACGTCTAAGCAGCGCAGCCCTTCATCTTTAGTAATACTAATCAGCAGTCGTAACTGCGTTTGCAGCACATCCTGCGTAGCGGTAAACAATACTAAAACAATAATTATGTTTTTAGTGTTGCGTAACATTTATTTATTTACAACCACTCTATGTGTACTGCTAGTACCATTTTTACTTACAACCCGAATTTGGTAAGTGCCATTTGCAAAACGGTGTAATGGCAGTTCGCAAGTAGTGCCAGTAACTTTTTGTACAAGTAGCGCACGGCCTAATACATCAAAAACAGTAATAGTCTCCTGGCCGCTTAATCCACGAACATGTAATGTGGTTGATGCCGGGTTTGGAAATATGGTAACAATTTTTTCTTGCGGCATTAACACCGTACGGGCTGCACTATACTCAAATTTACCGTCAATATCAACCTGTTTTAAACGGTAAATGTTTTGTCCCGATAATGGTGCGTTGTCGGTAAATGTATAATCCAGTTTTACGCTACTGTTTCCATTAAGTGTAGCAGTGGGTGTAAACCCGATGCTGTTCCAGCTAAGCCCTTCAGTGCTTCTTTCAATTTCAAAACCTTTATTGTTTTGTTCGCTTCCGGTTGTCCAGCTAAGCAATACATTGTTATTGTTTTTATGCGCATTAAAAGCAGAGACAGTTACGGGTAAAGCTTGTTGACAAGCGGCAGAGATTAAAGCCGCATTATATGTTTCCACAGGTGTTTGCCCACCAGGAGTAACCGATGAAGGAATTCCGTTTATGTCTATACAACCCGGAGAGGAGCATAGGTTTCTGTTTGTAGCAGAAGAGCCGGGGCCGACCGAAACGGTACCGGTGGAAATACTGGTACTGCTACGGGCTAGTGCATCGCTGCCTTCTAAAGCATCTGCACAGCCATCATTGTCGGAGTCTAAATCCAAACGGTTGGGAATACCATCATTATCATCATCACACTCAGGTAAAATAGATACAAAGTAAGTGGCCCATTCTCTAAAATTATTGGCGTTCGATTCTACCTGAAAATACTTTGGCTCCGGGTGAATTAGGCCCATAACAAAAACACCCTCGCTAACCGGACTGGTGGCGGCATTATTATTTGTTAACCACCAGTTATATTGTCCGTCATCTCCGGCAGACCATCCGGTTTGTGCCGGGTTAAGCTGGGTTTGGAATGGAACATACACATACGGAGTACCGTTTAATACGGTAATGGTTCGGGTGTCGTAGCTAAAGTATTGTTGTCCATGAACAATTGCTGTATATGACCCCAATGTTCCGGTAATGGTCCATTGTGTAGCACCGGTAGAGTCGTTAGAGTAAAATTCGTCAAAATCCGGATGAGTGTTAGCGTTAGACGCAGTTACTATAATAGAACCTGTGGGTTTACCAAATAATGAGCTTAAGTCGGCATAAAAATCTTGTGCAACACGGTGTACAGTTGGACTATTGGACGTAAAATGCGATGGTCTGATAGTGGTAAAGTTGCCGTCACCAAACTCTCCAAACAGAATATTCGGGTCGTTTAAGTTACACTCGGCCAAATTTGTTATTCCGTCATTGTCACTATCCTGATCAAAACGGTTGCTTACGCCATCGTTATCGCCATCTAACAACGGAAAAGGAATAACATAGGTAGCATTGTTTGATTTTGTTAGCGCATTATCGGTTACATTGTAAGTAAAAAAGTCCATTTCCTGCGATAATGCAGCGGTATTTGGTAAATAGGCAAGTGTGTTAAACTGGGTTGAGTTTAATGTAGTTACGGCGCCCAGAGAAGTAACGGGCGATCCGTTCATATACAAAGTACCATACTTAGGTAAGACAGTAATGCTATAATTAGTAATGTCACCACCGTTATTATCTGTTCCTTCTAAAATTGTAGTGGCAGCACCTACTCCTGCTGTAAAAACATTGCTTGTATTTACCAACAAGGGTACTGCGGTGGCGGAAGTGTTGTTAAGTAAAACGTTCATTTTATTGCGGGCAAATGGCCGTTCTTGTACGCCAAACCTTAAAGAACTAATTCCTGAGCTTACAGTAAAAACCTCCGTTCTACCATTTACCAGTGCATCAGGGGTGGTGCCGGACCACGATTCGCCGGTATATGTCCAGCCACTTTCCAGAATAAGGGGTGGCGGTGGGTGTCCAACATTGAACGAGGCGTTGGGTGTAATAAGCATAGCATAATAATTACCGGGTGCAATTCCACTCATGGAGAAATTACCTACCGTAGGGCTTACAATACCTACAGCCGCAATGGTTTCGGTAGTACCAGCTACGCGAACAAGTATTACCCTTAATTGCTCGGGAGGAAGTGAAAACGGGCCGGTAGCGCTTGGGTTAATGGTTCCGGCGTCGGGGTCGTTATAAACAAATCCGGAAACTACATGTTGCGCAAAAAGGTTGTTTAGTGCTAACAATAATACAAAGGAGAGTAAACATTTTTTCATTAAGTAACAGGTTTTGGTGCTATAAAAAGACAGAACACACTCTGTCTAAAATCTTTAATTGAAATAGTAAAAACAAACTACACCTACGCACAAAACACGGCCACAACACCTTGGTGTAAAGTGTTTAAATATGGTTTAGAGCTGGGGAACAGCGATACGTTAGTATATATGTATCCGTGGGGCTATTACAAAAATATATATATTTATTAAACATAATAAATATATTAACCAAAAAATTAATTGATTTATAAAATAGATGTGATGTTATAAAAATCTAATTATCAACAAATTTTGTATAACTTAAAATTAATTTTTGAAAAAAATAACTATGGCGAAGAATTTGTATAATTAGTTTTAGAATAAAAAGTAACCAAGAAAAAAAATATTTTTCAAATTATAAATGAATTAAATGTAACAAGTAACAACGTTATGAGGATTGCTGAATAGTGAACCAACAAGGGAATGGGCTGCCCGATTGCAGCGGCATGCCAACTGCAGGGAAGGCATATAGCGGAAAGCGGGGACAGCAGCTGATTAGGATTACTGCTGCCGACAGCCCCAGATAAAAAATTAAGTATCTGGTAACAGAGTATCGGGGTGTTTTAACAAAAAATTGCAGCCTTATTCTTCTTAGCACAAAAACCTTTAACTTTATTTGTCGTCATACATTAAAATAAAACAAGATGGAAGCTAAAAAACCGAAGATATTATTGTGCGAAGATGATCCGAATTTAGGCAGTGTATTAAAAAACTATTTGGAACTTAACGATTATGATGTTACGCTGGAGCGTGACGGACGTTTAGGTTTGGCCGCTTTTCAACGTGAAAAATTTGACCTGTGTTTGTTAGATGTGATGATGCCAAATATGGACGGCTTTACCCTGGCCGAGGAAATAAGAGATATTGATTTGGACGTGCCTTTGTTTTTCCTGAGTGCCAAAACCATGAAGGAAGATATTATACAAGGTTATAAACTGGGTGCCGATGATTATATTACCAAACCTTTTGACAGCGAAGTATTGTTGCTTAAAATAAAAGCTATTTTAAAACGCAACGAAGAAATTAATAAAGAAACCGAGAATAAAGAGTTTGACCTGGCCAGTTACCACTTTAACCCTAAGTTGCGCCAGTTAATACATGGTAATAATACACAAACCTTATCGCCAAAAGAAAATGAATTGTTGAAAATGCTGGCCGAGCATTTAAACGATTTGTTACCCCGCGACCAGGCATTGAAAAAAATATGGGGCAGCGATACTTACTTTAACGGCCGCAGTATGGACGTATATATAGCCAAGCTGCGTAAGTATTTAAAAGATGATGAAAAAATTGAGATTGTAAATATTCATGGCAACGGCTTTAGGCTGGTTGTACAAGACTAAAAAATTAAAGCCCCTCATTACAGAGGGGCTTTTTTTATGTTGTTGTATTGTATTAATAAACTTACTCAAACACTATACCTTCCCAACCATGTACCATAAATTGGCGAATGTTCTGATGGTCAGTTCCTTCGGGGTTTTGCAGCACAGCATCATAATGCTCCGCAAATAATTTCAGCGTATCATTTTTACTAAGGTTTTGTTGTTTACCAAATGCAAACACACGGGCACTGCCTTGGTTTTCGGTAGCGGCATTATACTGGCTACCGTTTTTAAATGCAGCGGGTGTATGTTGGTAATGCTCATCAATAAACGCCAACACCTCTTTAAAAGTGATTTGCTTTTTTTCAATTTGTTCAAGTATAGAAACAATCATTGATTTAAATTTTATGCCGCTAAATTAATACAACAATTAAATAATCAGCGTTTAAGGTTAAGAGATAAAAAACTTTTTTGGGGCTGTCGGCAGCCCGTCGTATAAAACATGCTTGTTATAATTTTTCTTTTGGCGGGCTATATCGCTAATCGGCTACAGTTCGCTGCCCGCCTGCAATGTACGCTTTGCTGCCATTTACGGCTAAGCAGCGCAGCCCTTCATCTTCAGTAATACTAATCAACAATCGTAACCTTTACGCTTAGCTTTTTTAGTAGCAGTAATTTATTATGCAACTTGTAAATTTTATAATTGTTGTAAAAACATTCATGGTTAACAGGTGCAAATTGCACTACCCGGTAGTGTGCGTATAATTTTATCTGATGTTAAAGTTTTCGTTTATCCATTTAAGTTGGTTATAACTTTTTACAAACTTTAGTTTTAGTTCCAGCGCTTTTTCCTGTGCATCTATTAATTTGTTTTCACGGTTATTAATGAGGAATAAAGAGCTTTCACCATTACTGTACTTTGCTTCCTCGGCATTAAGTAAACGTTGGTAGTTATTTATATTTTGTGCAGCGGTATTTATTTGATTTTGATAACCTAGCACTTCGTTTTTATACGTGTTTATTTTGGTATTTAATTCCTGGCGTTTAAAATCGGCATCCAATTGATTTTGTCTTATTTTGGTTTTTGCAATTTGGTAATCTGCACGAGCCTGGCGCAAAAACACAGGAATCTCCAGCTTTACTCCATACTGATAGTTGTTTTGAAAAAGCGGTAAATATTTTACGTTGTAATTTTCTTTATTAAAAAAGTTATAGGTAAAATCCAGTTTGGGCAAAAAACTTTGAAACTTTAATCGTCTTTCACTTTCCAGTATATTTTGTTTTTGCATATAGTAAATTAAAGCAGCATGGTTATTTATTGGTTGCGTATTTAGTCCTTCAATTAGTAACATATAGTTGCTATTGGCCTCATTATCGTCCAGCGTTTGCGGCGGTATAATTAATTGTTCCACATCGTAAGGCTGTTGGTCGGGTTTCCATAAAAACAACGACAACTCCTGCGTAGCTTTTACAAACTGTAAATAAGCATCCTGTTGTTCCAACTCAAAGCTTTGTAATTGTGAAAGCGCTTCTGTTGTATCAATGGCTGCTGTTTCGCCATACGCAAATGTTTTTTTGATTAGTGTTAACCGGTCTCGGTTTATATTAACTGCCTTGTTTTGTAAGCTAAAAATTTCATATTCTTTTACCCAGTTCCAGTAAGTGTTATCGGCTTCCTGTAACAGGTTATTGGTAAGTAACCATTGTTCGGCTTCGGTCATTTGTAATGCAAATTTTGCCTGGTCCAGTAAAGCCCTTCTTTTATCGTACAACAGGTTTTTTGCTAACGGAAGGGTAATACCAAACTGGTATAAGCCACCGGGTGTTTCGTTGCTGTTTAAGCGTTCACCGTCAATTGTATTATAGCTTCCGTTTAACTCAATACCATACCAGGTGGGTATGCCAAGTGCTACATTGGTTTCTTCGTAATAGTTAACGGCATCAATTGTTTTGGCGCCATTTTTAGCACTGGCAACGGGATCAAAATTGCCTCTTGCTTTTAGTATTTCGGCCTGTGCAATCTGGTTTTGCAGCCGGTAACGAAAAGCCATCGGGTGGTAGTTTTTAACAATAGCCAAAAACTCCTGATGCGAAAGTTTGAGTGTATCCTGCGCAGTTGATAAAAGAGTAACGCAGCACAGTAATAATAAAAGGGAAAATTTATTTTTCATTGGTTGTTGCACCGGTGTTGGTTTTTACAGTATAATAATCGGGCGGAAATCCATTTACGTTTCGCCATAGTTCGTACCAAATGGGAACATCGTTTAATATAGCAATGCCTTGTACGCCGGCTCCCATTTTAATTTGTGGCGGCCAGGGTTTCTTGGTTTTATCTTCAACTACCAAGGCTTTAAAAAGGCCGTTCACATTAATATTACTTTCTACCGCTATCACCTTTCCGGCAAATGTGCCATAACTGGTATTGGGCCATCCCGAAAAAACAATGGCAGGAAAACCATCAAATACACACATAACCGTTTGGCCTTTTTTCAGCAAGGGCAAGTCAACCGGTTTTACATATATCTCCACCGCATAATCTACCTTATCGGGAACAATAGTGCCAATGCTTTCTGTTTCTTTCAGTATTTCACCAATACCGGCTTTGTTTAACTGCACCACCTGCCCGTCCTGCGAGGCCAATACATAATATAAACCTTGCCTTGCCTGATAATTAGCTACCTGGTTTTCCAGCTTGGCAATATCCCCCGTGCTTCCTTCAATTTGCCCCATACTTTGAAAACGATCACCTTCAGTTTTGCTCAGCTTTTCGTTGTAATCCTGTATGGTAGCATTTTGATCAATACTTACTGTTACAATTTCCTGGCGGGTTTGTGCCAGTTTGTTTTCGGCCGCCGTTTTTTTGGCTTGTGCATTTTGGTAAGCCACACTTCTTTGCTGAAATTGTGTAAGCGATACCAACCCGTCCTCATACATTCTTTTTTGTCGGTTATACTGGTCTTCGCTAAGCTTTAATTCATTTTCGGCCGCAGTTAACTCGGCCTCTTCACCCGCCAGTTTGTTATTTAGCTGGCTTATTTTAATTTTAATCTGGTTCAGTTTCAGGTCTCTGGCGGCAATTAAAGCTTGTAATTGTGTGTTGGCCGTACCAACCTTGGCCTGATAATATTCTCTCACTCCTTTTTTAGCATCAACCTGTTGTCGGGTACGCTCCACCAACATAGGGTCAAGGTAGTCTTCTTTCACCTCGGACAATTGTAGTATCGTATCTCCTTTTTGCACATAGTCGCCGTTTTTTACATGCCATTTGATGATTTTACCGGGAATGGGAGAGTTAAGCTGTTGCGGTCGCTGTTCCTGATAAAGCGTGCTAACCGTTCCTTTAACCTTTATATTCTGGGTCCAGGGAAGAAACAATACAATAACGCCTGCTACCAGAAAAAAAACAAACCAATGTTTGACCCTGGAGCTCCGGTTTATATGATATATTTTTTTAAAAGACTGTAGTTCCATCGGTAAAGATTATTGCGTTATTAATGTGCCGTTAATGATGTGTAATTTTTGATCAGCAATATCTGCAAGCTCCGGTGCCTGCGAAATAATTATAATAGTGGTATGTTCTTTTATTTGTTGCAGGTACTCAACCATCCTGACCCTGAATCTGGCGTTCATTCCCTCTAACGGATCTTCTAAAAGTAATAATCTGTTATTACCCAGCAAGGCTCTTAGCAACATGATTTTCTTTTTTGCACTAAAGGAAATTTCTGTGTTTGTTTCGCTAAGTTGGGTAAAAAAGCCATTGGTAAACTGACTGGAAAAATGTTCAATACCTATCGTTTCAGAAAGCTCAACAATATCTTCTGCAGTAACGTTATCACGGCCAAGTAAAATATTATCCTGTAAGGTTCCTTTAATAATGGTCATGTCGTCCATATACATACCAATTTTTTCCCGCAAACTTATTTTATCAATATTTTTAAGCGGCACTTTATCAAACAGGATGGTGCCACCGGCCGGTTCGTAAAATCCGGCTATCATGTTTAATAGTAAAGATTTACCTGCACCCAACTTTCCGTCAACCAGTGTTAATGTGTTAGGTTTAATATTAAAAGTCAGGTGCGATAAAATCTGTTTATCATCACTAAAGGCAAAGCTTACATCTTTAAAATCCAGCGACATGCCGTTGTTACCATGTTCGGGAACCAGGGTTCCGTTATTTTCTTCTGCAATACCGGTTACTTTATCAAGCTTTGTTAAAGAAGTAATAGCATCATAATAGGTTTCAAGACTTACAATTAATTTTTCAACCGAACTCATAATGGTTAACACCACAATTTCGGTTGCAATAAAAGCACCAATATTTAATTGTTGGTTTACCAACAGGTAAGTGCCTATGGCCAGCATTACCAAGGTAATAATTACTTTAAAAGCAATAATGGTTTTGTATTGAAACACCAATACTTTAAAGTGTTTGGTTCGGTGGTCCAGATAGCTTACCACCCGTTCATCTACACCCGAAAGGTGCAGCTCCGATTTGGAATTAATTTTAAAGGTTTTTATGGTACTGGCTATATCTTCCAGCCATGAGGCTACTTCATATTTTTTATCACTTTCTTCGTTATTGGATTGTATACCTGAATCCATCGTAAACCTGAAAACCAACACCACAATAATAATTACAATGCCACCAAATATTAAAAACCAGGGATGATAAAATGCAAGTAGTAAAATACCGAAGAAAATCTGGATTAAAGCCGTAGGAATTTCCAGTAATATTTTTGATACACCTTTTTGCAGATTGGGCGCATCAAAAAAGCGGTTAACCAGTTCGGGTAAATAATATTTCTTAGTAGCCGAAAGGCTTATTTTAGGCAACTTTTCAGCAAAAGCAACGGCGTATTCTACAAATATTTTTTGCTGAATTTTTTCAATAATCTGCATCACTTTTACCCTGAAAAAACCAGTCATAAAAGTACCTAATACCACAAACCCAATTAATAAATACAGCGAAGTAACCATCGTAGCACCCATTACAAAACTAACAATGGCCTGTATACCCAGCGGTATGCTTAATTGTACTAAACCGCTAAGGATGGCATAAATGTAAATAGCCCAAACATCTTTTTTTTCTTTTGTTATATATTTAAACAAGGCTTTACTGGTAGCCTTATATTGTGGATCCAGTTTCATGAAGGTGTCATTTAATTACCGAAAAGGCTAATAGTGTTATATAGTCCAGCACATATTTTTTATGCTGCTTTTTAGATTTGTTGTCGGTTAGTTTTGGCAGGTGTTCACTAAAAAACTGTTGATTGTGTGCCGTTTCCAACAAAGTGCTGGCTAATGATTTGGGATATATAAAGCCTGGTTTTAATTCCATTATAACCTCGGCAATGTATTGGCACAAACTCTTGAGCGGACTAAAAATCATGTCCTTGTTAATCTCATCTACCTCTTTTACTAAATACGATTTACTACTTTCCGAAATAACAATACCGTGTAACCGCTCCAGGTCATAATCCTGAAACTTTGAGTTACCCAAATCGTTATGTGTAATAATACCTAATACCAGGCGCAGCTTTTCATCCGGTGGGCCTACTTGTTGTAAGCGCATTTTTGCAATAAACAGCAAGTAACACCAATACCAGCTTAGTATATAAGTAAGCAGTTTATGTTTTGATGAAAAATAGCGGTAAATAGTAGCTTCGGTGGAGTCTATTTTCTGAGCCAGCTTTTTAAAAGTGAATTGTTCAAAGCCAATATCGTAAATAAGCTCAATAGCATGCTTAACAATGGCTTTCCCTACCTCGCTGCTTTCCGGGTCACGCAAGTATAGATGTTCGTTAAGCTTAAAATTTAACAACACTTCCATTTAAAAAAAATTTTTGATAAAGATAACCATCCATTATGAAGAAATTGTAAAGCTAACATTAATTTTAGCATTGCTTTATACTTTAATAGTAATACTATTATTTTTTGTTATCATATTATAATCCGGCACAATAATAAAAAATCCACTTTTTCGGGGATAGAAAATACTCGTGTCATCATGCACTTTTACTGTGTTGATATTTTTCAACATCACACATGTATTTTAACCATTAATCTTTTGCTCTCATGAAAAAAGTATTGTACTTGCTTTTTGCAGCAGCCCTATGGCTGGTAAGTTGTACCCCCGATAAAGAAGAACTGGAAGACCCCGAAAACAATGTAGCTGTTATAGAAACTACGGTACCCGTTAAAGTAAACGATACCACTTATACCTGCGGAGGAAATGTTACCGATAAAGGCAGCAGCAGCGTAACCGAACGTGGCGTAGTAATAGCATTAACAGCCAACCCCGTAGTTACCGACCCCGAAGCCGTACAGCTACCCAATGGTACAGGTATTGGCGCATTTACCCAAAGTCTGTCACCATTTTATGCAGGTTATACTTACCATATAAGAGCCTATGCCAGTAACAGCGCAGGTACAGCCTACGGAGCTAACGCCACCATTACACCAACTGCCACTACTACACCAACTGGCTGTACGGTAGTAAACGTTACTGGCAGTATTACAACGCCAACTACCTGGAAAGCTGGCAATGTATATGTGGTAAAAAACACTTTGCCCATTAAATCGGTATTAACCATCGAACCGGGTGTAATTGTAAAATTTTCGGGTAGTAATGTTAACGGCAATTTTGATGTGCAGGCCGGCGGACGTGTAGTAGCCAATGGCACAGCTACCAAACGTATTGTATTTACATCTATCAATGACGATCGTTATTGCGGCGATACCAACAACGATGGTCCGAGTGTGGGTAGTAAGGGGGATTGGAATTGTATTGAGTTAGATGGCGGCACCAACAGCTCATTTACTTATTGCGACTTTTTCTTTGGTGGTGGTTACAACGGTTATGTGGTGCATGTTGGTATAAACTCAACCGAGTTTACCTTTGACAATTGCACATTTGCCCATACAAAAAATACCACTTCCGACTACGGTACTTTTAATGGTGGTGGTAATATGGTTGACCCTACAACCAGTAAACTAACCAACAGTGTTTTTTACGATAACGATAAACCGCTTTATTGCAACTCTTACTATACCGTATCGCCCACTAATAAATTTCATAACCTCGGCAAACCCCGCACAAAAAAACAAGCGCAACGGTATTTTTCTGTGGCATAGTGCCAACCCCTCAAACCCAACCACATCGTTTAATATAACCGAGGTTCCCTATGTGTTCATGTCCGATTTTACAGGTGGCGGCAGCGCAGCAACCGGCACCATTAATATAGCAGCCGGTGCCATACTTAAGTTTTACAGTCCGGGTATTGGTATAGCCAAATCGGCCAACCGCAAAGTAAATGTTGGTGCAGGTGCTGTAATGACGTCCTATAAAGACGACGCCAAAGGCGGCGATACCAATGGTGATGGCAATGCCTCAGTACCGGCCAAAGGCGATTGGAAAGGCTTTTACGATTACGGTACCGCAAAATATATAACAGCATCATATATTTTATATTCAGTCAATTAACCTTAGCCCTTATTCTTTGCAAAAGCGTTGTTATTGTAACAGCGCTTTTTGTTTTTGCTACAGGCGGCGGTAATACTAATTATCGTCCCTTGCGTTGCACTTGGGATGCAAGTAATGCCCAATCAAGACCTGGGGTCTGACTATCAAAACAAAAAAAGCAACCTATAAGGTTGCTTTAAATATTTGCTGAAACGTTCTTTATGCTTCTTGTCCTTTCTTTTGAAACATTAAGTTTTGTGATTTGCTTTTGTCTTCTTTTTCTTTCTTTAAGTCGAACATGGTACCAAACACATGATCCCAGAATGTTGAGCTTACGCCAAAACCTAATTCATCATTTTTGTAATGATGCAGGTGGTGGTTACGCCATAATGCTTTCATCCATTTGTAAGGAGGGTTCCAGGCATGGATAGCGTAGTGCATAGTGCCATAACTCAGGTAACCGAAAATAAAGCCGGGGAAAAATGCGAAAGTATATTTGCCGATTATAACATACATGCTAAAGAAAATAACTGATGCTAATAATATACTGGGTACCGGTGGCATAAATAAGCGCTGGCGGTCGCGGGGGTACTCGTGGTGATTACCGTGAATGGTATATGAAAATTTTTGGATGGCCTTGTTTTCACTTGTCCAATGGAAAATAAAACGGTGAGCCAGGTATTCAAACAATGTCCAGAAAAGCATGGCACCACCAAATATGGCCGCTATTTTACCAGCGCTAAAACCAATAGTGGTATTGCTGTAATACAACATGTAGGCAATAACCGGAATGTACATACCCCAAATTACCAATGGATGGGTTTTGGTAAGCATTTCCAGATAATCGCTTTTAAATAAACGTGCCTGTCCTTTGTAGTTAACTTTTTCAGTTTTCATTATATCACTTTTCTATTTTATTAGCCTTAATTTTTTGTTTTTGACGCTAACAATTCATCAACAGTAACAA
Source organism: Chitinophagaceae bacterium UBA4857 (assembly GCA_002399735.1). Lineage (GTDB taxonomy): Bacteria > Bacteroidota > Bacteroidia > Chitinophagales > Chitinophagaceae > Terrimonas. Next base: position 17,384 of record DHEF01000012.1, on the reverse strand, counting down.
ACTCATATTGTTTGTTTTGTAAATAACTTATTAGCTGTGGCAAAAGGGTGTAAAATTTTTCCTTGCGTCGTGGGTCGGTACCAATATGCAGTAATAACATAAACCCGTTTAGCCCATTAACCTTTTGTTGCTCATAGTTAAGTATTGAGTTATATATGGCCTCGTTGTTACGGTAATTGGGTAACTGCGGCCAGGTATAATCTGCACTACTCACTGTTCCGGGTGTAAAATTAATCAATTGTAGGTTTAGTTTAGCAGTCCAGCTAGTTATAATATCGTTATACCACTCATATGGGGGTAAAAAATAGCGACTTTTATCAATATTCACTCCTTTGGTTTTCATCGCCTTATAGTTGTTTAACAGGTCTTTTTCAAAGGTTTCATTGTTTATAAGTAAACTGTCAGGTTTTTGCCAATCGCAGTATAACAGGTGTTTATCGGAATGGGCACCCATATAATGTTTACCTGCATTGAGCTTTTTGATGGTAGCCGAAAACTGCGGATTGCGGTAAAAATCGCCTGTTAAAAAGAAGGATGCCCGAATGTTTTTTTGCTGTAAGGTTTGGGCAATAAAGTTACCTCCATCGTTATACTCATGGCCGGTAAACACCAATGCAATCTTTTTTATAGTACTATCGCCACGAATAATACCGCCTTTATTGTAGGTTGTTTTAGGTAGTTTTTTGGCTGAATAGGAAGATTGTTGTGCGGCCAGTAAATACACCAGCGAAGCGGTGCCATCCATGGTTGGTTCGTTGGTGCTGTAATCGCCATAGTCATCGTGGTAAACGGCTAAATCACTTTGAAAAGGAGCGTAACTATCCTCGTTGTACAGTTGTATACCAATAAGGTTTTTATAAATGCTGGTGTACACCGGACCATCCACCAGGCCGCCATCAATAGGATATTTTTTAACGTAGGTAAAAGCCGAGTGCGGGTCTACCGGCGTATCGCCATTAGCGGGTAAGCCATATACCATGCTTGTGCCCCAAGGGTTGCAGCCCAACAACCAGTCAAAACAAGCCTGTTCCAGTTTTTCAAACTGTGCATCGCCGGTAAGCTGCCTATACCAATAACATTGTATGGCAAATGCTGCGGTTAAATTATTACTACACCAAATAAAAGGTACGCCGCGGTTAAATGCATTGGCATTTGCCCGTTGTGCCACAGCTTCAATGCCACGTTTGTAAAAAGCAATAATGGTATCGTATTGGGTTTTGTATTTTTTATTGCTTGCAGCTTTTAGCTTTAACTCTTTGGCCAATTCGTAATGGCCCAGATTTATAAACGGATACCATTGGTAATGCGCCGCCGTATCATTCACAAACCATGGGGTTAATGGTTCTTGCTTTGCATAGTTAAAAGCATTGGTTAAGTTTATGGCCGATTCTTTATCGCTAAACTGTTTGGTAAACTTGTAATAAGTTACTTCGGCCAGTTCCATATCATCCATCCAGTTTTCTTCTGCATAAATGTAGGGCGATTTTACCGATACGGTTTGTGTGACACCTTTTTTAATATGCGCATACGAGTAAGCCGATAAAAATTTTTGATGCAAGGTATCCGCATACTCCGGATAAAATTGTTGTAATAGTTTTGAACCCAAACCAAATGCGCTGGACATTTTTGCAGCGGTAGAACTGGTACCTGTTGTGTTGTTCATAAACTTACCACGTTGTTGTGGTTGGCCGTTAATAAAATAAACAGGTCGTTCATGGCCACGTCCATACTGGCTGTCCAATGCAGGCATACGCATACTTATATGGTCACGGTCATCGGCCACCTGGTTAAACATCCAATCTTTTTTCGGGTGTAGTTTAAGCAACCAATCCAGGCCCCATTTTGCCTCGTCTAATACATCGGCAATTTTGTTATTTCCATCCAATCCGTTAGCCATTTTTTTATCGGTAAACACATTTGGAAAATCTCGGTAAGCCATTAGTAAATGATAAGTAGCATTAGCCGTTGTAGTAGCGTATTGTAAATAGTCGCTGGCATCGTGCCAACCACCTGTTGCATCAATATAAGTGCTGTCTTGTATTCCTGCTCCTTGTCCGTACAAAACATACCCGTCACGTGTATGGCAACTGTCTTTTAAAAACGGATTGTAACCACATCTTTGCTGGCGCATGTAACGCAAGCCAAAATCGGCGGTACCTTCGTAAGCATTATCATTAATGGTAAACACCGGCGATTGTGTATTGCCGGCTTTAATCATATATTTTCCGGGGGCGGTAATTACCGAAAAATCGAGTTGTGCTGTTTGTACAAACGGACCGTAAGCACCAAATTGTTTTGCTGACGTGTTGTTTAAAACGGTTGTGTTTTTATCAACGTTTATTACCTGCCAGTTGTTAACGTTTTCATTTGTTTTACTACACCATACGGCCACTTTAGGTGCGCCGGTTTTATAACCCAGTTGGTTAATGCGTATCCAGCTTTGTTGGGCTTGTAACAGTACTGCCACCAAACAAAACAAACAAGTAAATAATATTTTCATACAGCTTATTTTCACTTTTTAAAAAGTAGATTTTTTATTATGGGGTGCCCGCTGTGCAATAAAACTACGGCTCGTACCTCGCCTTGTTTTACCGCACATCGGTCGGGCTATACGTTACAAGTCCGGCACAGAAGCCAAGCTTCTTCCTCCTCCCCTTTGGGGAGGTCGGGTGGGGCCTCACCGGGCTTTCCACTGCTATCCCTCACCCGCTTATGCCTGCTTGCAATACATTTATGTAACCTGCTTTGTTACGATGATGATTAGCGATTGGGACGATGCAGTGAGTGACACAACAAAAGTCTAATCAAGGGTGGGACGCCGGTAACAAAAAGATACTATTGCCCTTCTACAATTTCTTTCCAGTTGTTGAGTACCGGTGCAAACTTTCGTTTGCGGTTTAGCTCGTAGTTATAAATTATTTCACCCACCTCTTTAAAAAACGGATAACCGGTTTCGTTGTACTCGTATTTATCATCGTTTAAAATGCCGTCTTTGTTTACATAAATATTTCCGCTTAACATAAACTCAACATTGTTTTTAAAATCAACTATGTAACATATGTCGGTTAAAAAGCCATAACTCCAACCCGTTTTATTAAACGAACGAATATGTGGTGGTACGGACGATTTTTTATCGCGGAAGAAAAAGAACTTGGTGTAACTATCAAAAAATTCGTTGGTATCGTACTTAGGATAATCGCTTTCGCTAGGTAATTGCGACATGTATTTGTATAAAAAATGATAGTCTTCGTTGGTTAAGTTAAACCGTTGTTCCGGCTTTACCGATTGTGGAAATAATACCGATTGTAATAACTGTTGCAAATCTTGCAACGGTGCATTGTTATGTGTGGTAAAATCCATCGGGCTGTTTATTAATTTTTCATCCCGATCGTAATAACCATTGCCAATCAATCGCGGCTTGCTAAAATCAAAAATAAAATTACTTTTTGCTTCAGGCTGGTTATACAACAAGTCGTTTTGTGTATTAAAAAAACGAATGGGGTTGGTATAACGGTTTTCTTCTTCGGTCATGCGTATAAAACGTCGGGTTATTTGCATGGTATTGTAACCCATTTGTTGCAGCCGCTCATTAATAGTTTGCTGGCTAATAAATTCGTACAAACGATTATAGGCATCGTTATCACTTACTAAAAAAATCTTTTTTATGTAGTGTGCTATAGATGGTTTGCCGTTTTGCGCAGTAGCATCGGTAAGTACAGCGGTTTGTGGTGGCCTTGCACTATCGGTTAACATACTGCTGTTTTTATCTAAGCCGTTAATGTGCAGGTTATTCAACTTTTCTAATGCTAAAAACGCCAAAGGCATTTTTACGGTTGAGGCAGGATTGAAGTATTTATCCTTATCAACGTTTAAATAAAAATGTTTGAAAGACGGTTTGTTGTTTTTATCTCGGTTTATTTGGGTATAAATAAGTTGGTACCTGAATGTATCGGGTTGGTTTAAAACTTGCTGCAAAAACGGCGACGCATGTGTGTGTAAATATTTTTTTAACCAAGGGGTTGTTTTATTTTGTGCCTGCATAAACAAATTGCTGCCAATGGCAATGCTTAGTAAAACAATACGTAACATGGCAGTAAGGTACAACATATAGGTACATAAAAAACTGCGTTTATTTGCGGTGGACTTAACCTCTTTTATTAGTTTAGTAGTAGTTGTTAGTAAAAATTTTATATTATATTTCTTTGTAACCCAATATATGGCACGACTTTTTTAGTTTACTTTACCACATGGCAGTACGTATAAAAAAATGGACAGGCTTAGTAGTATTACTTCATTTTGTAGTAACAGGTTTTTCGCAGTGGAAACCTGCTGACCATGACAGCTCTTATTATGACACTTACCCTAAATTAATTACCGGTCGTGTTTTTTTTTCGGGTAAGTACACCCATTTTAATATTCAGGGAAATAGAGGTGTTCGTCCGTTACGTTACCGCCCCAATGGTGCCTTAAACCTGGGTGTTGGTGTTACTTACGGTCCTATAACACTTAATGCCAGTTTTCCTTTATCATTTATTAATCCCGATAACGATGTAAAAGGCAAAACACGTTCGCTGGATTTACAAACACATATTTATACACGTAAATGGCTGGTGGATTTGTTAGGTCAGTTTTACGGAGGGTTTTACTTACGTCCCAAAGGATATGCAAGTGATAATCAGTTAAGTTTTTACCAGCGGCCGGATATTAAAGTACGCAAATTGGGTTTTAGTGCTTTTAATATTTTAAACTACGATCGGTTTTCTTACAAGGCTGCATTTTTACAAAACGAATGGCAAAAAAAATCGGCCGGTACTTTTTTAGTGGGAGCCGAGGCATATTATGGTTTGGTTAAAGCCGATAGTGCCCTGGTGCCGGAGGTATTATACAATTCTTATCCGCAGCAGGATGTTGCAAAATCCAGCTTTATTTCGTTAGGACCCGGAGCCGGTTATGCCTATACTTTTGTGTTTAGGGAAAACTTTTTTGCAACCGCATCATCAACCATTAATACCAATATAAATTTTGTAAAGGAAAGGTTGGATGATGGCACATCGGTTTCAAAAACAACTTTTAGTCCCAACTTATTTTTCCGCACTGTAGTTGGCTATAACAACGATAAGTGGTCGGCATCATTATCGTGGGTGGCCAACCGTATTACTGCGCCCGGTGTAACATCATCCCGTGATTATGTATTTAGTACCGGTAACTACCGCATTACTTTTGCTAAACGTTTTCCGCCCAAAGGCTTGTTGAAAAAAAGAATCAGGGAAGTGGAAGAGAGATTTTAGAAGTAATCCGAATTCCTAATGCGGCAAATAGTTTTTAAACCGGCCATACACCCAGGTGCCCGCAATGGCGCTTAACAAAGTAATAATTACCACTGTTGCACCAGTACCAATTTGCGCAAACAACGGCCCGGGGCAGGCACCGGTTAATGCCCAACCAAAACCAAATAACAAGCCTCCGTAAATCTGACCCTTGTTAAAACTTTTCTTTGTAAAAGTTATGGTTTCGCCATTTATCGTTTTTATATTAAACTTTTTAATAAGCCATACTGATAATAGGCCAACTACAATGGCACTGCCAATTACACCATACATGTGAAACGATTGTAACCGAAACATTTCCTGAATACGAAACCAACTTATTATTTCGGCTTTCACAAACACAATACCGAATAAAACACCTACAACTATAAACTTTATATATTGTTGCCATATAGTATTTGGCTTGTGTGGTGCAGCGTTACTCATAACGTTCATTAATTTTTTACAGACTAAGTATATAAGGTAAAATAAGGTTGGCCATGATAAATCCACCAATCATAAAACAAATGGTAGCAATTAAAGATGGCCATTGTAAAGTGGATAACCCCATAATGGCATGACCGCTGGTACAACCGCCGGCGTATCGGGTGCCAAAGCCTACTAAAAATCCCCCAAGAACCATTAGTATAAATCCTTTTAACGTAAACAAAGATGGCCAGTTCATAATATCAGAAGGAACCAATGCCTGGTAATTTGTAATTCCATAGTCTGCCAGTTCTTTTACCAGTTCAGGGTTTACAGCAATGGGCTCGGGGTTGGCTAAAAATAATATGGCAATAAGACCGCCCAGAAAAATGCCGCCAACAAAAAACAAATTCCAGACTTGTTTTTTCCAATCGTAAGTAAAAAAAGGAATATTGGCTGGTATACATGCCGCACAAATATGCCTTAAAGATGAGCTAATACCAAAGGATTTATTGCCTAATATTAACAATGTAGGTATTACAAGCCCGATTAACGGCCCGGCCACATACCAGGGCCAGGGTTGTTTAATAAATGCTAACATATTTGCATATTAATTTACACAACGAATTTACGCAATCGTATTTGCAAAATTGTTTAGCAATCTAACATAGCCAGTTTTTTAGCTTTACCTTGAACTTTTATCTATCCCTCTATTTATGATTAAAAAATTGCTTTGTTCATGGTTAGTAGTTGTAACTGTAATAACTCAGGCTCAAACCAATATTTCACCCACGGCATATTTTAATTTTAATAAAACAACAGGTATAAAAGCAAAAGAAGTCTTTACACCAATAGTTAGTGGTACACCTGCTTATACCAGAAGCTTTGCCGGTAACGCATTGCAATTACAACCTGCTACTGTTAATGAAATAATCATAGATAAAGCACTATTAAATTTTAATACCCAACAAGATTACAGTGTTCAGTTTTGGGTTAGGACCAATGTGCCATCAAATTATACAATGCCGTTAATAGGCCAAAAGCAGGCTGTTAATACCGGCCTTTCCGAACAAAAGAAACCAGGTTGGTTATTTTATTATGCAGGTGGTACCTGGGCATTTAATATTGGTACAGGAAAAAGAAGAATAACCAATGAACGTGACAACGGGCATATTATGCCACTAAATGATGGTAGCTGGCACCAGTTAACCATGACATATAATAGTAAGGAAGCACAGTTAAAACTATTTTATGATGGCGATATAAAAGCACAATATTTTTTAGGCGATTCTGTTGGTTTTAACCTCAACGAACAGACACCGTTTATCATAGGTGCTAAAAAAGCGGATAGTCCGGATACACTATTACAAACTACAATTCAGCAAGGTGCTGTCAACTTGCAAAAACTGGTAGACGCATTTAACGCGTTAGGTGCAGGCCATGTGCTCGATAAAGATTACATGTTATTACTAACAGAACCTAAAAAATTATACAATGATTATTTGCAAATAAAACCGGCAGCAGTAAAAGATGCAGATTTTACAACGATTAATAAAGTACGATCGGAGTTAATGCGCAACCCGTATACCGTACACCAGGTAATTGATTTTGTAGAAGTAGCACCAGTAACACAACTGTATGCTTTGCAAAACGGCCACATTGTTATTAATAATGACGCTATGCAAAAACATATTTACAGCCGTACTTTACATGCACCCAATTTTGAGATTGATGAGTTAAGAATATGGAATAGGACGGTAGAGGAAACAGAGATTCAAAGCGCATGGACAAAATATTTTATATCTAAAACATTGCGAATAAACAAACGAATAGATTCCATTACAGTTGCAAACTGGAATATATGGCATGGCGGCAAACATTTTACAGAAGCCAAAGATGGTTTTGATTCCCGCAAGCGGATTGTGGAAATGATTAAAAAAGAAAATGCTGATGTAGTTATGTTACAGGAAACGTATTCAGCAGGCGAATTTATTGCTGCAGAACTAGGTTACTATTATGCCGCCAGTGCCGATTGGGATTACTTAAACCAGGGCTCGAATATTTCTGTGTTAAGCAAGTATCCCATTACTGCTGTTGCGGTGCCGGCCCTGGCACCTTTTATGAATTTGGGTGCAAAAATAGCGGTGAGCAAAACGCAGGAAATATACATTATGTCCAATTGGTATGGAATGAATCAATTTGCTGCGGTATACGACTTTCATAAAAACCGTTTTGCAAAAACAGATAGTGTGCCGGTAATTTTTGCAGGCGATTTTAATGCGGTTCCGGCGGTAGATGGAGGCACCGAAAATTCCGCTTCTGTTACATTAACACAGACCGGATTTACCGATGCATACAGACAGGTGTTTCCCAATATTAGCACACACCCCGGTTTCACCCATACAATCGGCGAACGTATAGATCAGTTGTATTACAAAGGCCGAAAATTGGAGCTGAAAGATTTTAAGTTAATCACCGCCTGGCCCACAGGTTATCCATCGGATCATGGTTTAATGATAGCAAGATTTGGCTTAAAGTAAATAGAAATCTTTTTGTTACCAGCTGTTGTTCCTTGATTAAACTGATGTTGCGACGCTCCGTTCTACTGCATTAATTCTATTGGGCAATTTGCAGCATCCCGAACTTGTTTCGGGAGCTCCGGACGTCTAAGTGACATGTAATAGTCAATCCAGCATCTCCCCCATTAACTTATGCTGAAAGGCTGCCCGATTGGCAGCAGTAGCTGTAACCGTGTAGGGCCAGGCGGGGCAGGCGTTGCACTACTGCAGAAAGCGGGAACAGACGCTGACCGGAGTTACTACTGACCATAGCCCCAATAATAAAAACCCGAAATGGTGTAATACCATTTTGCCAGCCTTGCCAACAAACCTAACTTAGCGGCATGGAAAAAAAACTTTTTTTGCTTGATGCATATGCGTTGGTGTTCAGGGCTTATTATGCGTTAATACGCAGTCCCAGATTAACCAGTAAAGGAAAAAACACCAATGCGCAGTTTGGTTTTACCAATGCATTGGTTGAGTTATTGCAAAAGCAAAAACCATCACATATGGCCGTATGTTTTGACACGGCAGCACCTACGGAAAGACATACTGATTTTGCCGACTATAAAGCCAACCGCCAGGAAACACCTGAAGATATAAAACTGGCCGTGCCTGATATCATCCGCATTATTGAAGGCTTTAATATTCCTGTAATTGCTGTAGATGGTTACGAAGCCGATGATGTAATTGGTGCGTTAAGTGTACAAGCCGAAAAAGCCGGATACGATGTGTACATGGTTACACCGGATAAAGATTATGGACAACTGGTAACAGAAAAAGTAAAAATTTACAAACCGGCCTATCAGGGCGGCGATGTGGAAATAATGGGCCCGGAAGAAGTTTGTGCTAAGTGGAATATAAAACGTGTATCGCAGGTAATTGATATTTTAGGGTTGATGGGTGATGCGGTGGATAATATTCCCGGTATAAAAGGGGTAGGCGAAAAAACGGCTGCTAAACTTTTAGCGGAGTATGATACACTGGAAAATATTCTGGATAATGCCGACAATATCAAAGGCTCTATGGGCGAAAAAATTCGCAATGGTAAGGCCGATGCGATTATGTCGAAAAAACTGGCTACCATTATTACCAATGTACCGGTTGAGTTTCATGAAGAAAATTTTTGTGTAAAGGAATGGAATAAGGATGAACTGAAAGAAGTGTTTGGCGAACTGGAATTCAGAACCCTGGCTAAACGTTTACTTGGTGAAGAATTGGGACCTGCTATCACTTTTACCGGCAAAGCAAACACGGGTGACAAACTTTCTGAAATCAAGGCGCCGCAGGCGATACAGACAGATTTGTTTGGTAATATTATTGAACAGCCGGCTGCGGCTACCACTGTAACCGAGCCGGAACCTGCAGGTAATTTTAAAACTATACATACTGTAACACACGACTATACAGCCGTTAATACTCCTGCTGCTATAAACGACATGATACAGCACTTACAGCAGTTTAACGAAATTTGTTTTGATACCGAAACCACCGGTATTGATGCCAACGAAGCCGAGCTGGTAGGCTTAAGTTTTGCGGCTGTACCCGGTGAGGCATACTATATACCTTGTCCAGCAAACAGAGACGAGGTTGTACCGCTGCTGGCTTTGTTACAACCATTATTTAACAATGAAAATATTACCTGGATTGGCCAAAATATTAAATATGATTTACTGATACTAAAATGGTACAACATAAGTATAACCGGTAAGTTTTTCGATACCATGCTGGCGCATTATGTTATTGATCCGGATGGTAAACGCAGTATGGATGATTTAAGCGAAAAGTATTTGGAGTATGAGCCTATACATATTGAAGAACTGATTGGCAAAAAGGGAAAAGGGCAAGGAAATATGCGGGATGTGGAGTTGGAAAAAATAAAAGAATACGCCGCTGAAGATGCTGATATAACCTTGCAGTTAAAACATAAGTTTTCGCCATTGCTGGACGAAAACCAAGTAAGAGAAGTATTTGAGCAAGTGGAAAACCCTTTAATGCCTGTGTTAACCGATATGGAGTTTGAAGGCATTAAAATTGATGAATCGTTTTTGAAAGATTATTCATCCGTTTTGGAAGCCGATGCCAAAGCGGCGGAAGAAAGTGTGTACAAACAAGCCGGTGTAAGGTTCAACCTGGCCTCGCCAAAACAATTGGGCGAAGTATTGTTTGAAAAACTACAGCTTGACCCCAAAGCTAAAAAAACAAAAACCGGCCAGTATGCCACTGGCGAAGATGTATTGTTAAAGCTGGCCAATAACAATCCTATTGTAAACGATATTCTTACGTTCAGGGAGTTAACAAAATTAAAATCAACCTATGTAGATGCGTTGCCTTTGCTGGTGAATAGTAAAACAGGAAGAGTGCATACCACATACGGACAAGCTGTGGCTGTAACCGGTCGTTTGGCCAGCAATAATCCCAACCTGCAAAACATTCCGGTACGTACCGAACGTGGTAAAGAAATACGCAAAGCCTTTATTCCCCGCGATAATAACCATGTTTTATTATCGGCCGACTACTCGCAGATTGAGTTACGTATTGTAGCCGCCATAAGCGGCGATCCTAATATGTGCGAAGCATTCAGAGGTGGTACCGATATTCATACTGCTACCGCCGCTAAAGTATATAATATTGAATCGGCCGATGTAACCAAAGAAATGCGTTACAAAGCCAAGAGCGTCAACTTTGGTATTATTTACGGACAAGGTGCATTTGGTCTTGCCGATAATTTAGGCATCAGCCGTACCGAAGCCAAAGAAATAATTGATAATTATAAAAAACAATTTTCGGGTATACAAAAGTATATGGATGACACCATCAACTTTGCCCGTGAAATGGGTTATGTACAAACATTAATGGGCCGCAAACGTTGGTTGCGTGATATAAATTCCAGCAACTTTACCGTTCGTGGTTTTGCCGAACGAAATGCCATTAACAGCCCCATACAAGGCACCGCTGCCGATATGATTAAACTGGCCATGATTAAAGTACATGCTGCCATAAAAGAAAACGGCTTTAAAAGTAAAATGATTTTACAGGTGCATGACGAGTTGGTGTTTGATGTATTACAAGAAGAACTAGTAGATATAAAACCGGTTATCATCAACGCAATGCAAGCTGCCATGGTATTGCCTAATCAAGTGCCTATTATAGCCGAAGCCGGCGTGGGACAAAACTGGTTAGAAGCGCATTAAAATATACTCCCCAACCCCTCCGAAGAAGGGGATTTGGTAGAACCCAATAAAGCAGCCTATTATTTATTATATCGGCTGCATTACTACTATCATCGCCTGTTGCGTAGCACTCTTCAACTGCAACAACTTTATTGGGCATTGTGCAAGTGCAAAACATTCAATCATATAACCCCTATATTGACATAAAAAACGGCCAACTTAAGTTGACCGTTTAAAACATTTGAGGTTGTTATTCATAATTAATAAGAACGTTTGCCTTGTGTAATCATTGGCCAGTCGTCGGTACGGAAAGGGGAGGCCGGTAAACCGTCGGCATTGTACAGGTTGGCATCATCCGGATTGTTGGCCCATGCATAACGCACGGCCACAGGATTTTTAATAAATGCATTGTGTACTACAATGGTGTTGCCTACTATTTGTGCTTGTGCCCAAACAAATTTTTTATCGTTGCCGGCAATGGTAAAGCCACGCAGGTAGGCATACTTATCTTTTGCCACCAGGCCGTTGCCGGTACTCTCAAAACTTAAAATTATTTTATCGCCTTGTACAGTCATGCTTTTATAAACGGGGCCGCTATGAACAATATCTTTATTGTAAGCTACTTTTTCTGCTGCTAATGCTAAGCGATAACCCACATCTTTTTTGTTACGTGGATGAATGTCTTTGGCTTCACCAATATCAATAATAACGGCTTCGCCGGTATTTGGTAAACGCAAAGTGCTGTGTTGCGCATCACGTAACTCGGCCCAGGCACTTTCTGCAGGTTCATTAACAGGGTCCATAAAATTGGCCAGTTGTACCCAGATAAAAGGAAAATCGTAACCCCATTTATTGCGCCAGTTGGTAATCATAGCCGGAAACATTGACTTATATAAAGCTGCTTCATCAGCATTAGATTCGCCCTGGTACCAGATGGCTCCTTTAATTGCATAATTAACCAATGGGGCAACCATAGCATTGTATAGCTGGGAAGGGAAAGCATTGGGACCCAGATCACGTATGCCAAAATCGGTTGATAAGGCCGAAGGTTTGTATAACCATTGGCCTGCTAAGGGAATTTTTGCACCTTCTACTTCCAGATAAACCTGATCGGCCTGGCCGGTTAACCCCCCTCCTCCACCGCCATCAATTACTTTTATTACAATGGTGTTTTTGCCTTTGGTTAAAATACCGTTTGGAATATTATACACACGATTTTGATTGTACACACGTGCGGTACCTATCAGCTTTCCGTTTAGGTAAGTGGAATCAATATCATCAATAGGGCCTAAGTGTAAAACAATATGGTCGTTTGGCGATAATGTATTTACATCAAACTCTTTTTTAAACCACACAACGCCATCGGCATTGCCAATTTCTGAGCTCTCATAACTGGCAGGTTGCATGATAGGTTTCCAACCTACTACATTGTTATCATACCATTTTTCTTTGGTGCCTCTATCGTTAAGTACTGCAGCACTGAACTTTGCCTTTTTTTCATCAATACCACTTAACGATTCTCTGTACGCTTTTACATCCACATCTTTATACTCCGGACGCTGCTGCATTACATCCCAGCTTGTCCAGGTTTGTATATTGGTACCACCCCATGATGTGCTGATTAAACCAATGGGAATGTTGGTGTCTTTATGAATTTGTTTGCCGAAAAAATATCCAACGGCAGAAAAGTCTTTGGCCGTTTCCGGGCCACATACCAACCACTTTGCGGGTAGTACATTTACTTTAGGTGTGGTGGCTACATCTTTTTGTACCGTAAACAAACGGATATTGGGAAAGCTACTAGCCGGTACTTCAGTGGCGGTGTTACTAACATCGTTTAACTGCCATTCCATATTTGACTGACCGCTACAAATCCATACATCGCCAATTAAAACATTGCTAAACAGTTTCGTTTCTTTTTTGCCTTTAATAACTAAATCGTAAGGGCCGCCCCAGGCCATAGGCTTAAGCGTAACGGACCATTCGCCATAGGCGTCAGCCTTTGTTTTTACAGTTTGCATATTAAAGCCAACGGTAATGCTTTCGTTTTTTGCAGCAGTGCCCCAAATTTTTACAGGTTTGTCACGCTGTAAAACCATATCGTTGGAAAAAAAATACGGCAGGCTTAACTGGGCATAAACCCCGGTACCAATACTTAATAAAACCAATACTATCCATACTTTACATTTCATCATATAATGTATAATTAAGCTTCTAAATTAACCCCTAAAATTTAAACAGCGAAAATGAACTGGTATTAACTACGATTCATTTGGTAATTTCTTTCTAACTTTCGACGGTGAGTTTAAGCACAACAACATCATCAAATGCTGCCTGGCGCAGGTTACGTAAAAACAAAGGCGCTATTGCGGGCCTTGCTGTTATTGGCTTAGCTGTGCTTGTGGCGGTGTTTGCTTATTTTATGGCACCCGACGGATCGCCTTATGCCAACCGGATGATTTTGGAAATTGGCGGCGAAAAACCCGGCACCAGCCGACAATTTTTACAAGTAAAAAAAGAAACAGTTTTTGCCAACGAAGGTTTTTTTACAAAATTACTAAACGGTAAACAGGATATTTATTACTATGTGCCTATTACAGGTTATACTGTAAACAAGGATAGTGTTATTGTACAAAAATATATTGACGAAGGTATAAGCGAACGACAGGCATACCACAACACACAGGTGGCTACCAACCCTGTTACTAATATTACTTTTTGGCTGGGTACCGATAAATATGGTCGTGATATTTTAAGCCGTTTAATCATTGGTACCCGTATCAGCTTAAGTGTAGGTTTAATTGCCGTTATCATTTCTATCAGTATTGGTTTGGTACTAGGTTCGTTGGCAGGTTATGTACGTGGCCGTACGGATAGTGTAATTATGTGGTTTATTAATGTTATTTGGAGCATACCTACTTTATTATTAGTTTTTGCTATTACCCTGGCACTGGGCAAAGGGTTTTGGCAGGTATTTATTGCAGTGGGGTTAACCATGTGGGTAAACGTTGCCAGACTGGTACGGGGGCAGGTTTTAGCCGTACGTGAAATGGAATATATTGAAGCGACAAGGGCCTTGGGTTTTTCCGGAGCAAGAACGATTGCTAAACATATATGGCCCAATATTATTGGACCGGTTATCGTTATTGCAGCATCTAATTTTGCATCGGCCATTGTGATAGAAGCCGGCTTAAGTTTTTTAGGCGTAGGTGTGCAACCACCACAACCCAGTTGGGGCTTAATGATAAAAGAGAACTACAATTTTATTATAACCAACAACCCCATGCTAGCCTTGGCGCCGGGTTTTGCTATTATGTTGTTGGTATTGGCTTTTAATTTATTAGGCAACGGACTTAGAGATGCGATGAATGTTAGGGGTAAGACAAGTTAGGTTTTAGTTAATGGTTAATTGTTATTGGTTAATAGTAACAGCCATCCAATCCCATTTCGTAGTATGTTAAAACGACGGTAGTATAACACGATGTTTATTAGCGAACGGAACGATGCAGTGAGTGACACAACAGCAGATGATTAGCATTACTACAGTTGACAAAACAAAAGTATACAGTATTTAGTATAAAGTATATTGACAACCACGTTACCTTCTCAAATCTGACATCTCAATTCTCACTTTATAGATTCTAACTTTTTTTGCAGCGAAAACATTTCGTCACGCAGGCGGGCCGCTTCAATAAAGTCTAAATCTTTTGCTGCTTTGTTCATTTGTTTTTTAACAGTAGCAATTTGTTTTTCCATTTGCGGAATGGTCTGCTTACTGTTTGCATAAGCATTTTCGTCTTCAGCAGCAACAGTAATAAGATCCTGGCCCGCATCAATAGCGTACGGGTTGGCAGGATCGAACCCTTTAATATCCAACACCGATGTTTGTGCAAAGACCTGCTCCTTACTTTTCTTAACCGTGGTAGGTATAATATTATGTTCGGTATTAAAAGCAATTTGTTTTTCGCGACGGCGCAATGTTTCATCCATCGTTTTTTGCATGCTGTCGGTAATTTTATCGGCATAAAAAATTACACGGCCATCCACATTACGGGCAGCACGTCCGGCTGTTTGTGTCAACGATTTTTCGTTTCTTAAAAAGCCTTCCTTGTCCGCATCTAAAATAGCCACCAACGACACTTCGGGTAAATCCAATCCTTCACGCAACAGGTTTACACCCACCAATACATCAATTTCGCCCAGACGTAGCTGACGCAAAATTTCTACACGGTCCAGTGTATCCACTTCGCTGTGTATGTATTTTGATTTTATGTTAATGCGTTGCAGGTATTTATCCATTTCCTCGGCCATGCGTTTGGTTAATGTGGTTACCAATACACGATCGCCTTTTTTAACAGTTTTATCTATTTCATCCAACAGGTCATCTATCTGGTTTACCGAAGGCCTAATTTCAATTGGCGGATCCAACAATCCTGTAGGACGCACCACTTGCTCCACCACCAGTCCATCGGTTTTTACCAACTCGTATTCACTTGGTGTGGCCGATACAAAAACCGTTTGGTTTAACAAACTTTCAAATTCGTGAAAATTAAGCGGTCTGTTATCCAATGCCGATGGTAAACGAAAGCCATAATCCACCAGTACCATTTTACGGCTACGATCGCCACCATACATACCACTTATTTGCGGAATAGTCTGGTGACTTTCATCTATCATCATCAAATAATCTTTCGGAAAATAATCTAACAAACAGAAAGGTCTTGTGCCCGGTAAACGTCGGTCAAAAAAACGTGAATAGTTTTCAATACCATTGCAATAACCCAGTTCACGAATCATTTCCAAATCGTATTCCACACGTTCCTTCAGTCGTTGTGCCTCTAACAGCTTACCGTTTTCGGCGTAGTAATTTACCTGCGCCATCATCTCATCCTGTATTTCGTGTATCACCTGTTGCAACATATCTTTTGGTGCCACGTACAAGTTTGCCGGAAATATAGCGGCATTATCAATGGTGCCAATTCTTTTATTCGTGGCTACATCAATGGTTTCAATCTCTTCAATTTCATCATCAAAAAAAGTAATCCGATAGCCAAAATCTACATAGGGCAAATTAATATCCACGGTATCACCTTTTACCCTGAAAGTGCCACGATTAAACTCAATAGTTGTGCGACTATACAACGAGTTTACCAATGAGTGTAAAAAACCCTGACGTGAAATGGTTTCGCCTTTACTTATGCGAATAATACCATTTTCATAATCGGTTGGGTTGCCCATACCGTAAATACAACTTACCGAGGCTACTACAATAATATCTCTGCGGCCACTTAACAAACTGGTGGTTGCACGCAGGCGCAGTTTGTCCAACTCTTCATTTATACTCAGGTCTTTTTCAATATACACATCACGCACGGGTACATAAGCTTCGGGTTGGTAATAGTCGTAGTACGATACAAAATATTCTACAGCATTATCCGGAAAAAACTGTTTAAACTCGCCATACAGTTGTGCCACCAGGGTTTTATTATGCGTAAGTATTAACGTAGGTTTTTGTACGTTTTGTATTACGTTGGCCATGGTAAAAGTTTTACCCGAACCCGTAACACCCAACAAGGTTTGAAACGCTTCACCTTCGTTAATAGCTTCCGTTAATTGCTTAATGGCTTCCGGTTGATCGCCGGCCGGTTTATATGCTGATTGTAATTTGAATGGCATAATACAAATTTAAGATTAAAGCGGGGTTTTGGGGTAGTTAATGGATCATTGTTAATAGTTAATGGTTTGGTAGAAATACCTTTTACCTGCGCCATTACTTAAAACTACTTTGGGGCTATCGACAAGAGCAACTACGGTCAACTGCAGCTCCCGCTGCTACGGGCTCCGCTTCGCTCCGGTGCTACACTGCGTTGCGCACTAAACCCTTCGCATCAGGCAGCCCAATGTCATTTAGCTAATGAGTG
>DHEF01000035.1:17743-35660 GCA_002399735.1 Chitinophagaceae bacterium UBA4857 | reverse complement strand
CTTATCCGGACAACAATGATTTGCAAACAGAATAATGGTTTTGCTAACTACGGTGCTAAATTCAATATTTGTGTTTCTATTTTCCTAACTTCGGCAATACCCGGAATGTTAGATGAAATTGTATCGCAAATGACTAATAAAAAACGTATTTTAAGAGCCATAATATTTACGCCTTTTATTGTTTTAACTACTATCTTAATTGTTTTATCAATCCAGTATTCACCAACCTACGTGTATCGATTGATAACCATGAATGTAGCAACTGTTTATGATTATAAAAATTTTGAAAATCATAAGATTAGCGGTGCTAAAAATACTAATACATATATTTCTCAGCCAAAAGAAAAATATGTTGAATCGCTGTTTGATAAATTGGTGACAAATACAGGATTTAATAATTTTGAAGAATGGGCAAATAAATCTCAAACAACTGCACTTATCGTAATTCAACGAGACACAATTATATATGAGAAATACTTTAATGGTTTTAATCGTGATTCCTATTTTCATTCTCAATCTGTAGCTAAATCATTTATATCATTTTTAATTGGAGTTGCTATTGATGATGGGCTAATAAAAAGTGTAAACGATCCGATGACCAATTATATTCCTGAACTGTTAGAACGTGATTCTCGGTTTGGGAAAATTTCCGTTAAAAATTTATTGGAAATGCGTTCTGGACTTTCATACAACACTAGTCTGATTCCATTTACTAATGTTCATTCACCTTGGCATGATGAAGCAGTTGGTTATTATCATTCCAACGTTCGAAAATTGCTGCTTAAACACGTAGAAGTTGCTTCCGAACCAGGAAAGGATTTTCAATATTCAAATTACAATACCAGTTATTTAGGATTGATAATCGAAAAAGCAACCAATCAATCAGTGTCAAGCTATCTGGAGAAAAAATTGTGGGCAAAAATAATGCAGTATGATGCACTTTTCTCCATTGATAGTAAAGAATCAAATTTTGAGTATATGCCAAGCCGATTGATTGCCAGGGCAATTGATTATGCACGTTTTGGTCAGCTTATGCTTAAAGACGGAAATTGGTACGGAAGTCAAATTGTATCAAAAAATTGGGTAGTAGAATCTACGCAGGAAAACAAATCAATTCCGAGAGAAATATATCCAAAATGGTTTGGGACGAAACAAAAACATATTTACTATAATTACCAATGGTGGGGTCATGTAAATGAAGATGGTACTTTTAATTTTTATGCAAGTGGAAATTTGGGCCAAAATATTTATATCATCCCGAATAAAGAAACCGTTATTGTGCATTGTGGTAATTCTCTTAAACATTACAGCAGCGATTTTGACTTATGGGATGTTGCTCAAAAATTAGATTAAAGAATAAAAAAACGTCAGCTAACAAGGGTTTTATAAAAGCCATCTAGAGCAGGTCTTCCGACCTGTGCTAAAACGTTACTCAGCTTACAGGTTTTTATTAACCTCAGAATTTATAATTACTTTAATGTTTCAAGTAATGTTTAGTCAAGTAGCTTAAATACAGAGGTTAGGAGACCTGCGCCACATATGCGCAGATGTAATGACCTGTGCTGATGCGTTTGAAGGTCACAAATACAATACAAGGA
The DNA here is from genome assembly GCA_002399735.1 of Chitinophagaceae bacterium UBA4857. Taxonomy (GTDB): domain Bacteria; phylum Bacteroidota; class Bacteroidia; order Chitinophagales; family Chitinophagaceae; genus Terrimonas. Next base: position 34,062 of record DHEF01000035.1, on the reverse strand, counting down.
ACTGTTTCTGAAAATTTTACTACTGAAAATCAATAAGTTGTTACTCTTTTACTCTCAAATTCCTGTTAAAAAAAACAAAATGCCCGAAAATTATTTGACCGTACCTGATTTAGTATTACTTTTGTTTAACAATTTTGTCAAACAATAATGTTAGCCCGCTATGACTGCAAAGGATAAAGGTACAGAAGAGCTGATAAAAGAAACCGCCAAGCGGATTTTTTTTACCGAGGGAAAATTTAATGCTACCACGCAGGAAATTGCAGATGCTGCCGGGGTTAACCGTACATTATTACACTATTATTTTCGTTCCAGGGATATTTTGCTGGAAAAGGTAATTATTGAAGGACACCAGGAATTTAAACAAAAAATGTCGGAGGAGGTAAACCCGGATTTTACATTTAAAGAAAAAGTAGGGCATATTATTGACATGTGGATTGACCATGCTAAAAAGTATCCTTATTTAGATGCTTATCTGGCCTCTCAGATACATAACAGCCAGATGGTGGATAATATACACGCCAAACGTAAGCCGGACGAAGAAATGGTGCAAACCTTTTTTGCCGAAATGCAGGTCGAAATGGATAAGGGAAATATTCCGCAAATGGATCATTACCAGTTTTTATTAAATATTATTTCACTGGTCTCCTATCCTTTGACCATGCGTCCCCTGTTGGAAAAAGGCCTTGAGTTAAGCAAAAAATCGTATAACAAATTAATTGCCGAGCGCAAAGACGCCATTTTGAAAACGATATTCCGGAAGTAATTTTTTTTGTATACTAATTGACAAAAATGTTAAACATAAATGTTTGTATGTAGATAAAATTCATAAGAACCAGTCAGGAAGGAAAAGAAATTTTTTTTGTACCAAAATTGACAAAAATGTTAAATAAAAATGTCCAAATAGAAAATAACAATATGTTGATGAACGCCATGATACTGTTTATGCAAAAAGGTCCGCATAGTATTACGTTGGATGAAATAGCGCAACGCAGTGGTATTTCTAAAAAAACGATTTATAAATCTTATTCCGATAAAACAGCTTTTGTAGATGCGGTATACAAACACATTATAGCTTATACCGAAAAGCGTTTACTGGATATTAATGACAGGGGCGAAAACGCAGTGACCGAGTATAAGAATATCTGTAAAATAATTATGTCGCTTAACAAACATTTTAATCCCACTGTAATAAGTGAGTTAAAGCGTTTTTACTACAGTACTTATCGGGAGTTTAAGGTTTTTAGAAATCTGTTTTTGCCCACTATACTTTCTTACAATATTGAAAGAGGTATTCGGGAACATATTTATCACAGTAATATAAACAGCGATGTATTTGCTGCACATACCGTGTATCAATTGGAATACATAAATAAAATGCCTACCGCTTTGTTGTTAGATAACTCTAAACGCCATATTAAACAACAGTTGGTAAAATATATTTTATACAGCCTTACAACCGAAGAAGGAAAAAGACTGGTAGATACTACACAAACAAACAACCTTACATACAATAATTAACAGACAATAATTTCAAACAAAATGATAGCAGATTTATTTCGTAAAACGGTGTTTTTTTTGCTTTCGGTAGCGTTGATTATACCGGTAGCAAAGGCACAAAATACCGAACCGCTTACATTAAAAAGTGCACTAAACTATGCACTGACAAATTACACCGATGCCCGTAAAGCAAAGCTGGATGTAACAAACGCACAATACCAGGTAGATGAGGTAAGAGCAAGGGCCTTACCACAAATAAGCGGTAGCGGGGCCCTTAACTATAACCCCTTACTGCAAATGAGTGCGTTACCTGGTGAGCTTAATCCTGTTAACCCGGGGCAAACTTTATTGGTTGCTTTTGGCCAAAAATGGAATGCCAATGTAGGTGTATCGGTAACCCAAAACTTATTTGACCAATCGGTTTTTGTGGGTTTGAAAGCGGCTAAAACAACCCGTGAGTTTTACCAGTTAAATGCCGAGTTAACGGAGGAACAGGTGTTGGAAAAAGTAGCTACTTCTTATTACCAGATATTGGTACAGCGCCAGCAAATTGCAACGACGGATAGTAATATACATACCACACAAAAAGTGCGTGGTGTAATACAAGGCCAGTTTGAAAATGGTTTGGGTAAAAAAATAGATGTGGACAGGTTAGATGTAAAATTATCTAACCTGCAGAGTCAGCGCCAGCAGCAATTAAACGCAGTGGCTATGTCGGAAAATCAATTGAAGTTTTTTATTGGAATGCCTATTGGTACACCGGTTATTATACCTGATGCAGAAACAAAAGCGATTGAAGTATTTGCTATTGACCTACCCGATACTATTGCAACGGACAACAGAACCAATGTATTGGTATTGCAAAAACAACAGGAATTATTAAAACAAAAGCGTCAATCAATTTTGGCAGAGTATTACCCCAGTTTATCCTTATCGGGTAATTACAGTTACCAGGGATTGTCCAATAATTTTCCGGTTTTTAAAGGTGCGTCAGGTGGTGCAAACTGGTTTGATGTAAGCACCGTGGGATTAAATTTAAAAATACCCATTTTTAATGGCGGCGGTACTAAAGCCAGAACCAAACAAGTGGACATTGAAATTGGTAAACTGAAAGAAGATATGTATGCTACTACACAAAACCTAAACCTTGATTACGATAATGCTAAAACACAAATTAAAAACTCGGTTATTATTTTAAATAACCAGCAAAAAAATATTGAGTTAGCACAAAAGGTAATGGATAATACACAAAATAATTATCAGCAAGGGCTGGCTACTTTAACCGATTTGTTAGATGCACAAACTGCATTGTATGATGCACAAAATACCTACAGTGTTAGTTTGCTGGACTATCGTGTAGCGGAAGTGAAATTAATAAAAGCAAAAGGGCAATTAAGAACATTGTTGGTGGACTAATGCATAGTTACCGCATGATGGGTGAGGGATAGCAGCGGAAAGCCCACAGCCACGAGGAACGAGTGGCGAGGACTTGCAGCGGATAGCCCGACCCGAGGTACGAGGGGCACCCCATAAATAAATAAAACAAACAAATAAACCGAAAACAAACAGATGAAAAAGATTGGAAAAATTTTACTAGCCGTTGTTATTGTTGCTGCTTTAGTAGTAGTGGCAGGCTTTGTAATAAGCAATAATAAAAAGAAGAATGAAGAAAAAACTGCGATAGTAGCACAAACCAACTCGGCTATTGCAGTGCGTGTAGCTACGGTGGAAAAAACACCATTAAATTTTGACTTTAATGCAAACGGAAAATTTGCGCCGGGGCAGGAATTAAATTTTTCTGCTGAAACTGCCGGACGTGTAATTAGTGTATTGGTAGATGAAGGAAGTTATGTACGCAAAGGGCAAACATTGGCGGTTATAAAAACAGAAAATTTATCGGTAGATGTACAAACTGCTAAAGAAGCGTATCAAAATGCATTGAAAGATAAACAACGGTATGAAAATGCTTTTAAAACCGGAGGTGTAACCCAACAACAGGTTGATCAGGCAGCGCTGTCTTTGTTAAATGCAGAAGCCAGAGTAAAACAGGCTAATATAAAAGTAAACGATGCCAACATCAGGGCTTCTATAAACGGTATTGTAAATAAAAGAATGATTGAACCGGGATCGGTATTGGCACCGGGCACACAGCTGTTTGAAATAGTAGACGTATCCACCTTAACACTGGATGTTGCCGTAACAGAAGCGCAGGTAGCTAACTTAAAATTGGGTGATGCCATTGTAGTAAAAGCAAGTGTATTGCCTGATCAGGAGTTTAAAGGCAAGGTACAGTTTATTGCACCCAAGGCTGATGCGAGCTTAAACTTTCCGGTTAAAATTGAAATTACCAATAACAATGCTAAATCAATTAAAGCAGGTATGTATGGTATTGCCCAATTTAGTTTTGCGCAACAACAACCGGTTATTATGATACCACGTAGTGCATTTGTAGGTAGTGTAAGTAATAACCAGGTATTTGTGGCCGATGTAAATAATAAAGTGCAGTTACGTAATGTAGTAGCTGGCCGCATTATTGGAGAGCAGGTAGAAGTGCTAAGCGGTTTACAGGAAGGCGAGCAGGTGGTAACCAGCGGACAAATTAACCTGGCCGATGGAAGTACCATTGCAATTATTAAATAAATACTACAACCGGAGCTACTGCAATAGGATGTAGTTCCATGGGACAAACAACCGTCCGCTTAACGGACATTTAAAGATATACTGATGAAAATTGCTGAAATATCAATTAAAAAACCAACACTGGTAATTGTACTGTTTACCGTGTTGATACTGGGCGGTATATTAAGTTATACCTCGCTCAACTACGAACTGTTACCTAAATTTTCCCCTTCGGTAGTATCGGTTACTACGGTGTACCCGGGTGCATCGCCCAGTGAGGTGGAGAATACCGTATCACGTAAAATAGAAGACGCCGTTTCTTCTATGGAAAACATCAAAAAGCTGGAATCAAAATCTTATGAAAGTTTATCATCGGTTATTATTACGCTTAATAGTGGCACTGATGTTGACCTGGCCCTGAATGATGCGCAGCGTAAAGTAAATGCTATTTTAAAAGACTTACCGGATGATGTCGACCCACCATCATTGAATAAGTTTTCGCTGGATGATTTACCGGTGGTTACTTTATCGGCATCGGCAAAAATGGATGAAGCTGCTTTTTTTGACTTAATGGACAAAAGAGTAGGACCCGTTATTTCCCGTGTGCCGGGTGTAGCACAGGTAAACCTGATTGGTGGCCAGGAACGTGAAATACAGGTAAGCATGGATGCTGCCAAACTGGAGGCAAATGGTTTATCTGTTCTGCAGGTACAACAAGCTATACTGGCAGCCAACCTTGATTTTCCCACCGGTAGTGTACAAACCCGTAACCAGGATGTATTAATTCGTTTGGCCGGTAAGTTTAAAACCATTGATGAATTAAGAAACTTAGTAGTGGCTAATAGCCCGGCAGGTGGACAAGTACGTTTAAGTGATGTAGCCGATGTGCAGGATGCACAAAAGGATGTAGAAAAAATTGCAAGGGTAAACCAGGAAAGTGCCATTGCTGTACAGATAATGAAACAATCTGATGCCAATGCCGTAAGCGTTAGCGAAGGCGTACAAAAAATTATTGAACGTTTACATACTGAGTACGCTTCATCGGAATTGAAATTAAGTATTGTAAACGATAGTTCTGTTTACACCTTAGAGTCTGCCAATGCGGTAATATTTGACTTAGTACTGGCGATTATTTTAGTGGCTGTAGTAATGTTATTCTTCTTGCACAGTATACGTAATGCCTTAATAGTAATGGTGGCCATTCCGGCATCGTTAATTGCTACTTTTATTGGTATGAGTTTGCTGGGTTACTCCTTAAACTTAATGTCTTTATTAGGTCTGTCATTGGTGGTAGGTATATTGGTGGACGATGCCATTGTGGTACTGGAAAATATTTACCGCCATATGGAGATGGGTAAAAACAAAGTAAGGGCAGCATTTGATGCCACGAAAGAGATTGGTTTCACCGTAGTATCCATTACCCTGGTAATTGTGGTAGTATTTATTCCTATTGCCTTAAGCACTGGTTTAGCGGCAGATATATTAAAAGAATTTTGTGTAACCGTATCTATTGCTACCTTATTATCATTATTATCATCGTTTACCATTGTACCGTGGTTATCATCACGTTTTGGTAAGCTGGAGCATATTACGGGCAAAGGTTTCTTTGGTAAAATTATTCTTGGTTTTGAAAAAGGCTTAAACAAGTTTACCGATTTTATTACCGGTATTTTAAAATGGTCGTTAAAGTATAAGAAAACAACCCTGGCCATTGTATTTGCTTTATTAATAGGTTCGTTTACTTTAATTGGAGCTGGTTTTATTGGTGCAGAGTTTTTTGCAAAAAGCGATCGTGGTGAGTTTTTAGTACAGATAGAAATGCCTAAAGATGCATCCCTGGAGCAAACCAACTTTATGACCCAAAAGGCTGAAACATTTTTACGTACCAAGCCCGAAGTAGTAAGAATTATTTCTACTGTAGGTCAGTCAAGCGATGGTGGTATGGGAGCCACCCAATCTACGGCGTATAAGTCTGAAATAAGCGTACAGTTGGTTGATAAAAAAGGCCGTACCGATGACTCATACGTATATGCGGCAAAAATTAAACGTGAAATAGAAAACGTACTGGTTGGGGCTAAAGTAAAAACTGTACCGGTAAGTATATTAGGTGCTGCCGAGCAGGCTCCGTTGGCATTAATTGTTACAGGTCCCACATTGGATAGTGTAATGAGTTTTGCTAAATTGGCTATGAAAGAGTTGGAAGGTGTGAAAGGTGCATCGGAGATAAAACTGTCGGTAGAATCCGGTAACCCGGAAATTAGTGTACAGGTTGACAGAGATAAGATGGCATCCTTAGGTTTATCCTTACAAACAGTAGGTGCCACCATGCAAACAGCGTTTAGCGGTAATACCAATGGTAAGTATCGTGCCGGTGAGTACGAGTACGATATTAATATTCGCTTTAACCAGTTTAACCGCCAAAGCGTGGCCGATGTAAACAACCTGTTATTTGTAAATGATAAAGGTGCACAAATAAAATTATCACAGTTTGCAACGGTAACCGAAGGCTCAGGCCCGAGTATGCTGGAGCGTAGAGATAAAAGTACTTCGGTAACGGTACAGGCACAGGCAGTTGGTCGCCCAACAGGTACCATTGCAGCAGAGTGGGGCGAAAAGGTTGACAAGTTATCACGCCCAACTGGTGTAAACTTTGTATGGGGTGGCGATATGGAAAACCAAAGCGAAGGTTTCGGTTCATTAGGTATTGCCTTGTTAGCGGCTATTGTGTTAGTGTATTTAATTATGGTGGCCTTGTACAACAACTTTGTCTATCCGTTTGTGGTATTGTTTTCTATACCGTTATCAATTATTGGTGCGTTGTTAGCATTAGCATTAACTAATAACTCACTTAACATATTTACCATCTTAGGTTTAATCATGTTAATTGGCCTGGTAGCTAAAAATGCCATTATATTGGTTGACTTTACTAATCAGCGTAAGGCAGAAGGGGAAACAACGTACAATGCATTAATACAAGCCAACCACGCAAGGTTACGTCCTATATTAATGACCACTATTGCCATGGTAATTGGTATGTTGCCTATTGCATTAGCCAGTGGTGCGGGTGCCGAGTGGAAAAACGGATTAGCCTGGGTTATCATCGGTGGTTTGTTAAGTTCGTTATTCTTAACCTTAATAGTAGTACCGGTAATGTATTCCATTTTCGATAAGTTAATTGCCAAATTCAACAAAGGCAAAAAGAAAGAATCGATAGATGACTTAATGGTAGCCGATTACGAGCACCGTGCGTTAAGCGAAGATGGTTATACACCTAAACATGTGTAAGATTGGTTTTATAATAAGATAGGTTTTTCTGCGGTTTGTTTGTTAGCCCTGCTTCTTATGGAGCAGGGCTTTTTTCCATTTCTTTCTAACTGCTAAAATCTAAATACTACATACTAAAATCTACATACTATTCTGGGGCTTTCAGCAGCAGTAACTCCGGTCAGCTTTTGTTCCCGCCTTCTGTAGTAGTGCAATGTCAGGCTGCAAAGGCCCACGCACTATTGTAGCTACTACTGCCAGTCGGGCAGCCCGTCAGCAGTAGATCATAGCTAATAGTTCATTGTTAATAGCAAGTGTTGGCATAGCAGCTGGCGCAAGTCTTCCGCAGGACGACTGCTATGCGAAACTTGCAGTTTCGCATTAATATTCTGTCGCCTTTGGCGATAGGTGCGGAGATTAACTGGCGTTTTCTCCGCATTTTTGCGGCAAATAAATCCTGGATTGTTTAAGTTTTCAGACGAATGACCTTTGCTTGAAAAAATATTCCTTTTAGTTTGTCCATTTATAGCATATTAATTTTCTCTTTGCTTAAAGAGAAAGACCAATGCTCTTCTTCAAATTTTTGCTTAGCAAATTCTTTTAGTGCAGCACGAAAGTGATTGATTATTTCGTGTTTATTTCCACTTATAGTAATTAGCGTTTTTTCATTAGAACTGTCTTTATGCAAGTCGTCCTTTTCAATAATGTTTAAGGTTATAGTTTGCATGTTTATCTCAAAATTGAAAATATATGCAACAGGTTCAAGCCACCAGGTTACAGTTCTCCTTTCGCTGGGTTGGTTGGAAATTGTTAGAAGAAAAACTTCTTCAATGGGGTCGTTTAACACATCAGATGCATCAAAGTCTAAACTAAAGTCTTTGTATCGAAATGTAACAGGTAGCCAGCCGTGTTTGGGAATGCCGAATGATATAAAAAAGTCATTTTCCATTTCTATATAAATATTTGACATTCAAATTTAGCTTGCTTATTTTATTGATAGCCCTATTTAAGCTTAATAGTCAATGGTCGATAGCCTATATAGTTAACTTGTAAGTCGGTTAACTTTGCTGATAGATTAGTTGCAAACTGCCCCACACTATCAGTATTGACGATGTAGGTTTGTTTTAATTTATTCTTTAATTCTATACGTGCTTTGTGTAAGGGTTCACCAGAAGAAACATCTGTTACTTGCCCACTAGTATGCCCGTTTTTATTTACTGTTAAGTTTAGTCGCATTTCAGCCATTACAACACATCCGTCTTTATGCCCATCGCCATAATCGGGAAAACGATCTATAATTAATTTATTTGCTTTTTTATCGTTTATTGTTACTGAGGATAACTGCATTCCTTTGTAGCGACTTGTACAACTAATAATTAATCCTAGTAAAAGTATTAATAGAGTGTATCTCATTATTGAAAGTTTTATTAATGCTCTTGTGTTAAATCTATTATTGGTCAAGAGAACTGCTGCTTAAAGATATAATTGAAAACTTTTGCCGCTATATTATTATTATCTTGTCAAAAGAATTTGAAGCAAGATTAATGCTCCACAAATACTCACAAATACTATGAGTGGCTTCCAAACTGGTTTTATCTCATAAGTTGGGTAGTCAATAAAAAACTTGTCCCACAAGAAAAACGTTAAGACTAGGCTTCCTACAATGTTGGAAAGAAAAAACTGAAAAATGTTGTCGCCAATAAAATCTGTTGTCAATTTCTTAAATACAAATGTCCAAAACATACCAGCGATAATAAAGTAAGGGCTAAGCCGCTCCTTGCCAATTTCTCGTAAGTTGTATGAAAATAATATACAGCCAAAAAAAGGTGATAATATTAGTGTAAGTCCGGCAATAGTCCATTTAGAATAAAAACGCGGTGTCATGTTTTGTTAGTTGTAATGGTTTTATTTGTTAAAAAAGAAAAACTGAAAAAAGGTCATTCAAATCTAGGGGCTAACAGGGTTACTTCACAAAGTACAATATAAAAACAATATTGAAAAGCAAAGCCGTACTATCAATAAAGTCACCTCCACCCAACACGATGCTGCCCAAAGAACCGAACGTAGAAGAGTGCGACGCAAGGGACGATCATCTGTGTTACTATCGCCGGTAACAAAAAATTAGCTTGTATTTCTTCTTCAACACACCACCAAATCACCAAATTTCCCTCCCATCCCCCCAAACCTAACTTTTAAACGTTTTCTGTAGGATAGGGTTCAACTGTACTTTAATGGGGCGCTTAGCAACGGACTACTTTTTAAACAAAAAGGCAGGGCTTGGTAGCTACCCAAATAAAGGCTTCAGTTCGGTATTTTTATATATATTGAACCGTTGTTTAACGTATTTGCTGCGGCAAATTTCTAAATCACGCAACTAATTATGCTACAAAAAAGTATTGCTTGTTTTGTTTTGCTTTTGAGTTTTGGCGTACAATTGGCAGTGGCCCAGGTTAGGGTACAAAGCCTTACGCAACAAAATCAAAAATGGTTTTTCCGAGAAAAAGATGATGCTTCCTGGTTAAGTGCTAAAGTACCCGGCGAAGTGCACCTGGATTTAATGCACCATAAAATTATTCCCGACCCTTATTTCCGCGACAACGAAATAAAAGTGCAGTGGGTAGAAAAAATGAACTGGGAATACAACACAACGTTTAATGTTACCAATGCGGGCATTACTAATTCAAAAAATATTGATCTGGTATTTGATGGCTTAGATACCTATGCCGATGTGTACTTGAATAACCGATTAATATTATCGGCCAACAATATGTTCCGTCAATGGCGGGTAAATATTAAACCGTATTTGCAAGCGGCCAATAACAAACTAAATATTGTTTTTTACTCGGCACAAAACAAAGTGGATTCATTGGCTAAAGTGGATATACCTTATGTAATACCGGATAATCCACGGGCTTACGTACGTAAAGCGCAATACCATTTTGGTTGGGATTGGGGTCCCAAATTAACTACTGCGGGTATATGGCAACCTATACGTATTGAGGGGTATGATACGTATCCTGCTGAGAAACCTTACAAAGTTCCGGTAGATGTAAAACTGGTAGAAAAGCCGGATGATAAAGGCACCAGTTTTTATTTACAAATTGATGGTAAGCCTACTTATATGAAAGGCGCCAACTATATACCGATGGATGCTTTTGTAACCCGTACTACCAAAGATGATTACCGTAAAATGCTCATCATGGCCAAAGAGGCCAACATGAATATGTTGCGTATTTGGGGTGGTGGTATTTATGAGAACGAATATTTTTATGAGTTATGCGACTCATTAGGTATTTATGTGTGGCAGGATTTTATGTTTGCGGGTACCATGGTACCCGGTGATAAAGATTTTTTTGATAACGTAAGAGAAGAAGTTAAATACCAGGTAAAACGTTTACGCAATTATAAAAGTGTTGTTATATGGTGCGGTAATAACGAAATTGAAGAAGCTTTTTACAAATGGGGTTGGCACCAGAGTTTTCGTATTTCCCAGGCCGATTCGGTAAAACTGATTCGTGATTACGAAAGATTATTCAAAGACAGCATCCCTGCCTGGGTGAAAGAGTTGGATCCGGACAGACCTTATGTTTCTACATCGCCACGTTATCATTGGAGTGTACCGGCCAGTATAACCGAAGGCGATAGCCATTACTGGGGCACATGGTGGGGTGGCGAAGATTTTGAAGTGTTTGAAACCAAAACCGGCCGTTTTATAAGTGAGTACGGTATGCAGGCTATGCCTAATTACAACAGTGTGTTAAGCTTTACACAACCGCAGGAGCGTTACTTATACTCTGAATCGTTAAAGCACCACCAAAAAGCAGGTAACGGATTTAAAAAACTAAACGGTTATTTAAAAGGTTACATGATTGATAGTGCTTTGATTGATAAAATGTCCGTAGAAGATTATACCTACTTAACACAGTGTGTACAATACTATGGTTTTAAAAACATGATATTAATTCACCGCAGCCAATACCCGTATAATATGGGTACCTTGTTGTGGCAGTTAAACGATTGTTGGCCGGTTGCCAGTTGGAGTATTACCGATTATTATAACCGTGCGCCTAAAGCTGCCTGGTATGCGGTTAAAAATACCTACAGCGAAACTGATTTGCCGGCAAGAGATAAAGTACGTCCGAAAGATTTACAATTACAAAACCCAAACATTACTTACAAAGTAATTGGTAACACCATTACACTTAAAGCAACAGCTTTTGCCAAATATGTATATGTAGATATTGCGGGTAACATGGAACGTTTAAGTGATAACTATTTTGATTTACGGCCTGGTGAAGAAAAGAAAATAACTTTCGATGTAAAAGCTTTAAAAGGTAAACCTGTACAAATAAAAATTAAATCGCTGTGGAATGTTCATAATACTTATGGACATAAATAAAACAACATAATGAAAAATAAAGTAAATAATTTTTTGTTGGCTGCATCAGCAGCATCGGTGGTAGCATTGTTACAAGCCTGTGGTGGTACTGCTAAAACTACCAGTACGGATAGTGATAGCTATACCCAATATGTTAACCCGTATATTGGGTCCGAAGGACATGGCCATGTATTTGTAGGGGCTAATGTACCTTATGGTGCGGTGCAGTTAGGTCCGGTAAATATTATGCAAAGCTGGGATAAGTTTAACGGCTGGGATTGGTGCAGTGGTTACAACTATATTAGTAAAGAAATATTAGGTTTTGCACATACACATTTAAGTGGTACGGGCATCAGCGATTTAAACGACCTGTTAATATTACCTGCTAATGGCAGCCCCAAACTATCACCCATGAAGTTTGAGGACGAAAATTCAGGTTATGGTTCCTCCTTCAAAAAAGAAAACGAAAAAGTAGCACCCGGTTATTACAGCGTGTATTTAGATAAGTATAAAATTCAGGCACAATTGACTGCCACTGAACGTGCAGGTTTTCATGAATATAAATTTGATAAAACCGACAGTGCACATATATTGGTTGATTTAGGTTTTGCCATGGGTTGGGATAAAGCCACGCATACCAATTTTAATGTGATAAACGATTCTACCATTCTGGGTTATCGTTTATCAAAAGGTTGGGCCCCCGACCAACGTGTTTATTTTGCTATAAAATTAGCCAATGGGGCTACGGCTATTCAGTTATATGATAGTACTGCTTTGCTTACGGGTAAAAACGTAACAGGGCAAAAATTAAAGGCCTTGTTATTTGTAGATGCGGCCAAACAACCTACCGTGAAACTGAAAGTAGGTATATCGCCTACAAGCAGTGAGAAAGCACTGGAAAATCTGGATGCCGAAATTAAACATTGGGATTTTGCACAGGTTAAAAATGATGCTGATAAAAAATGGAATACCGAGTTAGGTAAAATTCAGTTTGATGCAGATGATAATACCAAAACCATTTTCTACACATCATTATATCATACCATGTTTGTGCCATCCTTGTTTAACGATCATGATGGTGGTTATATGGGTAGCGATAAAGTAAACTATCCTAATCCCGGATTTAATAATTATACTTTGTTTTCACTGTGGGATACCTACCGTGGCTTACACCCGTTAATGACATTGGTACAACCCGATAAAGTGAACGACATCATCAAATCGTTCTTAAAAATTTACCAACAACAAGGCAAATTACCTGTGTGGCATTTAAATGGTAACGAAACAAATACTATGGTTGGCTATCCTGCTATTCCGGTAATTGTTGATGCTTACTTAAAAGGCTTTAGGGATTATGATGTAAACCTGGCTTACGAAGCCATCCGCCACTCTGCTATGCAGGATACCAATGGCATACAGTTTATACAAAAGCTGCAATACATTCCTGCCGATGTTATTAACGAATCGGTTGCCAAAGCGCAGGAATACGCCTTAAGCGATTGGGGCATTGCCGCCATGGCCAAAGATTTAGGCAAACAGGAGGACGTGGAATACTTTACCAAACGTTATAAATTGTACGAACAGTACTTTGATAAAAACGTGGGTCATTTCCGTGGTAAATTAAGCAATGGCGAATGGCGTGGACCTTTCGATCCTGTTGAAGCCAAACACCGTGATAACGATTATTGCGAAGGCAATGGCTGGCAATATACTTGGTTAGTACCACACGATGTAAAAAGCCTGATTAACCTATTTGGCAGCGATAAAAACTTTACCAATAAACTGGACACTTTCTTTAGTATGAGCTCGCAATTAAACCACGATGCATCGCCGGATATTTCGGGTTTAATTGGCCAGTATGCACATGGTAACGAACCTAACCATCATACGCCTTACCTGTATGTGTATGGCGGCCAACCATGGAAAACAGCCGATATTGTGCGCCATGTAGCCGATACTTTTTACACTACTAAACCCGATGGCTTGTGTGGCAATGAAGATGCCGGTCAAATGAGTGCCTGGTATGTGTTAAGTGCCATGGGTTTTTATCCCGTTAATCCTTCGCAAGGTATTTTTATTTTCGGTTCGCCGTTAATGAACAAAGCCGTGTTGCATGTTGGTAACAATAAAAGTTTTACGATTAACGTTGCTAACCAAGGCAAACAAAACAAGTATATACAAAGTATAAAATTAAACAACAAGGCTTATACCAAATCGTTTATTGATTTTAAAGACATCGCCGCCGGTGGTACCATGGAAATAACCATGGGCAATAAACCATCCGAAACATTTGGTGTAAAACCGGAGGATAGACCGTAGGGCAATTAGCAAAATTAGCTAATTTGCTAATGTGCTAATGAGAGAGTAGATTATTGACTTTTGTTAACCAACTGCATTGCTACTATCATCGTCTGTTGTGTCACTCACTTGTACTGCAACAATTCTATTGAGCATTGTGCAAGCATCCAACTGGTTTAACGTAGAGGTTTTTATACAAAGAAAAAGAGAATGAATAGTGTGATAAGGATTCATCGCCTCCTTGGAGGGGCGGTTTAAGGAAAATAAATGGAATAAGACTTTGGGGTGGGTTGCTCATTAGCGAACAGAAAGTTGAAGAGTGAGTATTTAATTCATTTCCACTGGAAATAAATTAAATCCCGATCCTATCGGATCGCAACGGAAGATCATCTGTGTTACTACAGCTGGTAACAAAAAAAGAAAAACTACAATTAAAAAATCTTTTATAAAAAGTAAAGAGGCTACATATGAATCAAAACAGAAAAGACTTTTTAAAAACAATGGGAGTAATGTCGGCGGCTATGGCGGTTAGTCCGTCAAGCGTATGGTCGCAAACAGCAAATGCTTTTGAAAGTAAAAGACCACCTTTAAAGGATAGGCATTTTACCAGCGCAGCGGTAGAGGAAATGATTAAAAAAGTAAAAGAAGGTTTGGCAAGCAGTAACCCCGAAATGGGTTGGTTGTTTGAAAACTGTTTCCCTAATACTTTGGATACAACCGTTGACCACAGCACGGTGAATGGCCGACCTGACACTTACGTTATTACCGGCGATATTGATGCCATGTGGTTACGTGATAGCAGTGCACAAGTGTATCCGTATTTATCGTTGTTAAAAAACGATAAGCCTTTACAACAATTAATTGCAGGTGTAATTAACAGGCAAACAAAATGTATTTTATACGATCCGTATGCCAATGCTTTTTATAAAGATGGCAAACAGGAAAGCAAGTGGAAGAAAACAGATATTACGGACATGAAGCCCGGTATTCATGAACGTAAATGGGAAATAGACTCCTTGTGTTACCCCATTCGTTTAGCACACCGTTACTGGAAAGAAACCGGTGATACCGCTCCGTTTGATGCGGATTGGAAACAGGCCATAAAATTAACGGTGCAAACTTTTAAAGAGCAGCAACGTAAGGATGGCTTAGGGCCATATACTTTTCAAAGAGAAACATCTTGGGCAACCGATGGTGTGCCTATTAGTGGGTATGGTTACCCGGTAAAACCGGTGGGCTTAATTGCGTCTATTTTCAGACCAAGTGATGATGCCACCGTGTTTTCGTTTTTAATACCGTCTAACTATTTTGCCGTAATATCGTTAAAGCAGGCTGCCGAAATGGTAGCCAAAATTTCGAAAGATACGGCGCTGGCCAATGAATGTTCGGCTTTAGCCATTGAAGTAAGCAACGCCCTTAAAAAATATGCAGAAGTAATACACCCTACTTTTGGTAAAGTGCTGGCTTTTGAAGTAAATGGTTATGGCAGCCATTTAATAATGGATGATGCCAATATTCCCTCACTACTGTCCTTGCCTTACCTGGGTGCGATGGATATAAAAGATCCTTTGTACCAAAATACCCGCAGGCTATTGTTGTCATTGGAAAATCCGTTTTTCTTTAAAGGCAAGGCCGGCGAAGGTATTGGAGGCCCACACTGCGGTCTGGATATGATTTGGCCGATGAGCATTGTAATGCGGGCTAAAACCAGTCAGGATGTAAATGAAATAAAAGCCTGTTTAAAAATGCTGCAAAGCACCCATGGCGGCACCGGGTTTATGCATGAGTCTTTCCATAAGAACGATGCGACCAATTTTACCCGTAAATGGTTTGCCTGGGCTAATACCATTTTTGGCGAATTGATCATGGATTTGTACCAGACGAAGCAGCATTTATTAAAAGTATAAATTTTTGTTGGTTGGTATAAGTTTTAATCCTACATTTGCCCCCCAATTAAACGGATCGGGAAGTAGCGCAGGCCGGTAGCGCACCTGGTTTGGGACCAGGGGGTCGCAGGTTCGAATCCTGTCTTCCCGACACAATAAAAGGTTTTCAGTTAGCTGAAAACCTTTTTTGTTTTAAGGTCGTTAGTTCGAGTCCAGTCTTCCCGACACAATTAAATGGTTTGTGTTAATCATGCTTCACTCAACAGAATTTATTATCTATATTTTGTTACCATCGTTCCTCCCTTGATTGAACTTTACTTGCAACGTTCCGTTCTGCTGCCCCAACGCGAAGCATCAATGAGGCTAATCCAATAACT
>DHEF01000035.1:0-17657 GCA_002399735.1 Chitinophagaceae bacterium UBA4857 | reverse complement strand
TCAATGAGGCTAATCCAATAACTTATATCTAATTAATTCTATTGGCCAAAATACAGCATCCCGAACTTGTTTCGGAAAATCTGTTCTTTGTGAATCATCGTGATAGGCTACGGCCATGGCCATAATTTTCAAATCATACAAGCAAATGAAAGTTGAGTTAATAATTAATTTATAGTTAAAAATTATTATATGTAAATATTTCATTTACTTTGCGCTTCAAGCCAAAACCATTATAGCTTTTATGCAAAAATTATTCATTATCCTTTCTATTATTACCGTTTTTTCTAAAACCTCTTTTTCTCAAAGTGCTTTAGAGTTTAATGCGAGTGTTCCTAAATATGTGGAAATTGGAAATGCAATGAACACTGTACTATCCGGAACCAATAAAATAACGGTTGAAGCTTGGTGTTACCTATCGGCTTACACTTTTTTACCTACAATTGTTGGTAATTATCAAAACGGCAGTACAATGCAGTTTCTGCTGCGTATAGATAATCAACGTGGTGCTTTTTGGATTAACAATGGAAGTTTTAGGGTTGTTAATGGCAGTACTATAGTACCTTTAAATACATGGACGCATTTGGCAGGTGTATGGGATGGTAACCAGTTACAAGTATATATAAACGGTGTGTTAGACGCCGAACCAACAATCGTAGGGGGTGGTTTAGCACCTGCTGCTAGCCCCGTGCGTATTGGGGCCAATCTTTTAACAGAGTCTTTTACGGGACGTATTGATGAAGTAAGAATCTGGACAGTAGCCAGAACCGGCACGCAGATAGCTAATGCTATGAATAGCTGTTACACCGGCTTTACCAATAATTTGTTGGCATATTATAATTTTGAAGAAGGAAGCGGTACAACCCTTACTGATAGAACAGGTCATGGTTATAACGGCACATTTGTAAATGCACCTATATGGACTGCCGGATCAGTTTGCTTAACTACTTTACCCGTAAGTTTTTCCAGTATTAATGCGGAGTATAAAAACAACCAGGTTTTAATTAACTGGAATGTAGACATTGAGCAAAATATTTTGCGTTATGTTGTAGAAAGATCGGTTGATGGAAATAGTTTTTCGCCAATAGGATATGTAACAGCAAACGGTGCATCGGCGTATACTTTTACGGATAAAGAACTGCAAGTTTCCGCGACTTATTATAGAATTAAAGCAGATGAATTATCAGGGGTATCTAAGTATTCATCCACGGTTAAAGTAATAGATGTAACTGCCAAATCTGCAATTGCCGTTTTTCCCAATCCGGCAACAGGCGAAAAATTAACCTTACAATTAATAAATAAACCTGCCGGAAGATACACGGTAAAAGTGGTAGATTTTTCAGGCAAAGTGCTCTTGAACCAACCTATACAGCACATCGGTTCAAGTAGTGTTTTTAACCTTACATTACCTTCGGGACTAGCTGCAGGCATCTATGTATTACAAATTACTGATAACAACAAACAAACAGAAACCAGTAAGTTTTATTATCGGCCATAAAGATATTTGCTACATAACTTTAAGAAGGTTTCAGCTTTTGTTGAAACCTTTTTTATTTTAGAAAAGCTAAACGCCTAAAGCTGAAAGCCAGCGGCTTAAAATGTAAAGGTTCAGCTTTTACTATAGTTTAAATTATTATCTTAAGGACTCTTTCAAAGTCTCTCAGAAGGAGGGGTTGCGGAGGCTGGGCAGCAAAAGAGCTTTGCGAAAAGGCCTGAAGGTAATTATGCTTGAATGTTGCAGGAGTATAGAACATGATACAGCTATTAACCTTTAATTTCTCCCACTTTCCGTGCAACGGTCCGGCCAATTGATTTGTCAGGGGGCCTAATAAACTTAGGGATGTCCTGTTGACGCCGGCAGTTACACCATCAGTCAAAGGTTGGTTTGGATATTTTTAAAAATAGCGTAAAATGAAAATAACTCGTTGCTTAACATTTTGTATGTTATTGGGCTATGTTTTAATGGCATGTAAAAAAGATACCAGTGTACAGCCGCTCACCATTGACGGCATTAATATGGAAAACTACCCTAAGGTTGACGGATCAACTTCTACCGAACCGCTGAATCGCTTAATTGCCAGTAAGTTACTTGGCTATAATTACCAATGGAAACGAGCCGATTTCATGAATGGTTTATGGTACCTGGAATCGGGGCTGCCGCACGAGTTCTTGCAGGAAAAAGTAAAGTCGTCACAAACCCATAATTCAATTATTAATCTTATAGATAAAAAAGCAGATATCATTCTTTCTGCCCGGAAAATGTCTATTGAAGAGCAGGCCTATGCTTCCAACGCAGGTGTTAGTTTAATTGAAACACCGATTGCACTAGACGCTTTTGTAATGGTAGCGAATTTAGACAACCCCGTACAATCTTTAACTACACAACAGGTGTTGGATATTTATACCGGTAAACTGAAAAACTGGAAAGAGGTTGGAGGTAAAGATTTTCCGATAAAACCCTATACAAGAAATAAAAATTCAGGT
This sequence comes from Chitinophagaceae bacterium UBA4857, assembly GCA_002399735.1. Taxonomy (GTDB): domain Bacteria; phylum Bacteroidota; class Bacteroidia; order Chitinophagales; family Chitinophagaceae; genus Terrimonas. The sequence continues at coordinate 15,176 of DHEF01000035.1, read as the reverse complement.
AGCCAGGAATTGATGGAAACCCTTGTATTGAAAGGTGCCAGTATGAGCGATATTGAAGTAGATTATGAACCGGAGTTACCAAGTATGTATATGGTCTTTGCAAGGTTAAGATCCGATGTAAATGCGCTGGCATATACTGTTTATTATTACAAGGAGCAAATTGTGCGTGACCAGATTGTAAAAAGTCTCGCAATAAATGGGATAAAACCAACTAAACAAACCATTAAAAATCAGTCCTACCCTTACGTGGCACCGGTGTACGTAACAATCCGGTCAGACTTAAGCAACACATCTACAGCATATAAGCTGTATGAACTGCTTCAATCCGACGCCGGGAAAAGTGCCATTTCAGAAAGTGGGTACATTCCATTTTAATATTTGTCTTTGTTGTTAAATGTTGGCTCCGGTTAAGTTGCTCACTATTTAAAGTGCTATATTCACTGATTTTCTTAGTCAGTGATACCATTTATATGTGTTTGTATTAAATGGAAATACTTTGTCAATTACACCTTTCTGCAAACATTCCTTCAACCATTCATCATATACTTTGTAGTATTCACTTATTGCAGCGGCATTATCATTTACCTCTGCACCTGTTCTTGCATCCACAATTACTGGCCAAGTGTAATACGGAGCTTCAAAGAAACATAACCGGTTAATCATGTAAAGCGCATCTACCTTTATGGAGAAAGCTTTGGCTGCAGGACTTTTTTGGGTGTTAGACTTATTATTTTTTGAATAGTTGAAGTTAAACGGAAGTAAACAGGTCTCCGAATTATCATCTCTATATTTTAAAAGTTGTGCTACAATCGATAATTTCTCTGCATCAGTAAGTTTAATAAAATCCTTTAAGTCATAATTTTTAAGGGGAGACACTTTTTCCTCTTTTCCCGATCCAATACGAATAACCAGTTTTTCGCCGAATTTAAATTTTGAATCACAGGAAACTTTTTCCACAGAAATATTCAGTTTTTCCTGTGTTTGTCTTTGAGAAAATATCGCAATTAAGAAAGGGAACAAAAAGAATGAAAGATTCATTGGTCGGTTCATGATAATGATTTTAGGCACTCCTAAGATATTCCATCATTTCTTTATATTATTTAGATAACTCACAGGAATAGATAGTTTTAACAAAAAGTTGACTTCTATAGCTGGTATTGTGTATATACAAGTCGGAAAAATTTTGAATGCTGTACAGGTCGAAACCGATAAGATAACAGTAGAAGCATGATGATATCTAAAGGTTACTTCTTTTTGAACAATTGCTAGGTAATTATGAAAGCGACACAATACAGTTTCTGCTGTATAGATGGCAATGGTCTGTATGTTGGATTATTAATGGTTCCTTTTAGGTGGTAAATAGCACAAGGAGGTGTTCTTAAATACCTGTATTCATTTATTCAGTGTTTGGAAAAATAATTAATTGCAAGTGTATATTAATGTTGCGTAGCAGCAATAATAATTTGTAGCTTTAATTAGTTTAACACCCTTGAAATATTGTTGCTTCTTGTGAAGAGTATTAGCTGAGATGAGTATAAATGTGTAACCTTTTAACCTTATATATGCAAAATCTCCTTTTCTACTTTGCTGCGTTGTGGCTTGTTGCAAGTTGTAATGCACCTGAAAAAAAGCAAAACAGTATACCTCCTTCTCAAAATTCCGGTGTTATTGGATGTGCACCACAAATGGTAGATACCAGTTGGTATTCAGCAGGTACCAAAGCCCCCCGGTTAAGTGGCCTTGACGGTATTGATTTTAAAATTTCCACTAAAAACAAAGAGGCGCAGGCGTACTTTAATCAGGGTATGATGTTGTCCTATGGATTCAATCATGCCGAAGCTGCCAGGTCATTTTTTGAAGCAACACGATTGGATTCAACCTGCGCAATGGCTTACTGGGGTTTTGCTTATGTACTTGGTCCAAACTATAATGCCGGCATGGAGGACGATAATTATCAAAGAGCTTACAAGGCTGTTAACAAGGCGCTTTTACTCATGGGTAATTGTACAGAGAAAGAAAAGGCACTCATTAACGCTTTATCCGAGCGTTATAGTGAGAAAGCACCGACAGACCGAAGTATCCTTGATCTGGCTTTTGCAAATGCAATGAAAAAGGTATACGAACATTTTCCCGGTGATCCGGATATCAGTGCACTTTATGCAGAATCATTAATGGATATGCATCCTTGGGATTTGTATGATAAGCACACAAAAGCACCGAAGCCCTGGACGCCTGAGATTGTCAGTATTCTGGAAAAGTTAATGAAACAGTATCCAAAACATCCCGGCGCACCACATTTTTACATACATGCAGTTGAGGCATCTGCTACACCGGAAAGAGGTCTTTTAGCGGCTAATTTGTTAATGACAATGGTTCCGGGGTCTGGGCATCTGCTTCATATGCCTTCTCATATTTACATTTGGACGGGTGATTATCACTTGGGCTCACTTTCAAACATTGCTGCCGTTAAAACAGATAGTGCTTATATTACTGCCTGTCATGCCCAGGGAGCTTATCCGCTTGCTTATTATCCGCATAACTATCACTATTTATCTGCCACTGCTACACTCGAAGGAAATTCTAAACTTGCCTGGGATGCTGCAAAAAAAGTACAAGAAAAAACGGCCAAGGATATTATGTTGCAGTTGGGCTGGGGTACATTACAACATTACTTTACGGTACCTTATTTTGTAGCAGTTAAATTTGGGTTATGGGATAGTATACTGGCTATTAAATCCTTACATGAGGATTTGATTTATCCCCGTGTTATTTTACATTATGCAAAAGGCTTAGCCTACCTTGGTAAGAGGGATATAGTTAAAGCCGAACATGAATTTGTTCAACTGCAAAAATTATCTAAGGATACAGCATTAAAAACAATGACAATTTGGAACATTAATACCATGTTGGATATTGTACAAATTGCCGAACATGTTCTCGCCGCAGAAATTTACCGGAATAAGAAAGATTATAACAAAGCATTTGAAGAATACACAAAAGCTGTTTCCATTGAAGATAACTTAAATTATAACGAACCCCCTGATTGGTTCTTTTCTGTACGTCACCAGATGGGTGGCGCATTACTGGAGGCCGCAAGGTATAAAGAAGCGGAGAAAATTTATCTGGAGGACTTAAGTGTTTGGAAAGAAAACGGATGGGCATTGAGTGGTTTATATGAGGCATTGATAAAACAAGGGAAAATAAAAGAAGCACAATCTGTGAAAAATCGTTTTGAAAAAGCCTGGCGTTATGCGGATTTTGAAGTTAATAAAAATATGAGCCTAACAGGTACAACCGGGATGCTAAAGTAAGGAGGTGTAAAAGAGAGAATTAAACGTTAAGTATTCTGCATTTAACCTGACAAATAATGTCTGAATAATTTAAAACAATTATCTTAAGGGCTCTTTTGACCTAATCCTTATTGGGATTTGAGCATTTCTTAAGAACGATCCACATGGCAGATAACACGTATGATGCAATTGTAATTGGTTCCGGTATTAGCGGAGGCTGGGCGGCTAAAGAGCTTTGTGAAAAAGGCTTGAAGGTAATTATGCTTGAGCGTGGCAGAAACATAGAACATAAAAAAGACTATGTAAATGCCAATAAAGAAAACTGGGAGTTTGAGCACCGCAACAATCGTACACAACAGATGATCAAAGATCATCCTGTTGTAAAACGCAAATACACTTTAAGTGAAGAAGTAGATGGCATGTGGACGAATGAGGCTGAATGTCCTTATGTTGAAACAAAACCTTTTTCCTGGACCCGTGGTTACCACGTTGGTGGCCGTTCGTTACTATGGGGTCGCCAGAGTTACCGTTTTAATAAATGGGACTTTGAGGCCAACGCCAAGGAAGGCATTGCTATTGACTGGCCCATCCGCTATGATGATATTGCACCCTGGTATAGTTATGCAGAAAAATTTGCCGGGATACAGGGTAGCAAAGAAGGTTTGGATGTGTTACCTGACGGTGATTTTATGCCGGCTATGGATATGAATATTGTAGAGAAAGATCTGGCTGCTCGTATAAAAAAGCATTACAACAATAGCCGCCATATGTTTATTGGCCGTAGTGCCAATTTAACCCAGCCACATCATGACAGGGTTAATTGTCAGTACCGTAACCGTTGCTGGCGTGGTTGTCCGTTTGGGGCTTATTTCAGTACACAATCTGCTACTTTACCTGCTGCCATGGTAACGGGTAATTTAACCCTGCGTCCTTTTTCTATTGTTACTAAAATTTTATACGATAAGGATACACAAAAAGCAGTTGGTGTAGAAATACTGGATGCGGAAACCAATCTAACCTACGAATACAAATCAAAGATTGTTTTTGTGTGTGCATCATCGTTTAACTCAACCTGGGTATTAATGAACTCTGCTACTGATATATGGCCGGATGGCTTAGGTAGTAGCAGTGGTGAGTTAGGTCATAATGTATTAGATCATCAATCACGTTGTGGTGCAAGTGGTAAAGTAGAAGGCTTTGAAGACTACCGCACCTATGGTAAGCGACCAACGGGTATTTATATTCCGAGGTTTAGAAATATTTACAACGATAAAAGGAGCTATCTGCGTGTCTTTGGCTACCAGGGTGGCGCAGGCCGTGGTCGTGGTACAGAAGTAGCCGAGATGACGATTGGTGCTACCTTGAAAGAATCTTTAACCGACATGGGATCCTGGACAATGGGCCTTACAGGATTTGGCGAAATATTACCTTACCATGATAATACCATTAAGCTGAACAAAAATGTAAAAGACAAATGGGGCTTACCGGTACTGGATATGAATGTGGAAGTGCGGGAGAATGAAACAAAGATGCGCATGGATATGATTAATGATGCAAAGGAAATATTAGAAGCAGCGGGAGTAAAACATATCACTACATCCGACGAAGGTTATGAGTTTGGTATGAGTATACATGAAATGGGTACGGCACGTATGGGCCATGATCCGAAAACATCGGTACTAAATGGTAATAACCAGGTATGGGATGCCAAAAATGTTTTTGTAACAGATGGTGCTTGTATGACATCGGCATCCTGCGTAAACCCCTCATTAACCTATATGGCTTTAACAGCACGGGCCGTTGATTTTGCAGTGCGTGAGTTAAAAAAAAGAAATTTATAGAGTAGAACCTGTTACATAATTACATACCTGTTAATATCATACGAGTATTAGCTAAAATAGATATATAGAAACCTCCGGATTATACATAGTTTACACCTTTTAAATCTGTTTTAAAGCACCATTTGGGTCAATGTTATTGAGCTAAGAAAAACGACCCAGGAAAAACACGATGATGATTAGGATTGTTATAGTTGAAGAGTGCGACGCAACAACAGCCGATTAGGATTACTACAGCTGACTAACAAAAAAGCTCACTAAATAATATTACAGTTTGGCGCTATAAAACGGACTTTATTACTGAAAAAGATTTAAGTATGAAAATGTACAAACTACGCTTGCCGCTTATTTTATTGATTGCTTTTTTTTGCCGGGGTATTAATAATGCACAGGCGCAAAACGGTGACCAGATTTTAGATGGTATTGGCGAAACAGGAATGATTGCCCGTTATGTATTTGATGGTAATGCCAGGGATTGGTCACGTAATAACCTGCATGCTACACTTAACGGCAGCGAAACGAAGTTTGTAACTGATCCACGTTTTGGCAAAGTGTTATCACTTTCCGGTGACGGTAGTTCTTTTGTTACGTTACCTGCTGATGCATTGACGGATCTGGAATCGATTAGCATTACAGGATGGATAAACCTGCGATCCAAGCAAGCAGGCCAACGTTTTTTTGATTTTGGAAAAGATGGCAACAAACATTTTTATGCATCACCAACAGGTTCAAAAGATAAAGAAGGGTACGAATCGTTAATTACCGGCGGTACGAATAAAAACAGTGCAGTTTCTCCCGCTATTGAATTAAATAAGTGGGTGCATTTAGCAGTAGTCATTGATATTCCTTCTAAAACAATGAACACTTTTGTAGATGGAAGGTCGGTAGGTGAAGCAAAGGATATTCCCTTGGAATTATCGGCAGTATTTGGTGCACAAAGCGGAGAAAAAAATCAACTATACATTGGTAAATCTTTAGTAACCGGCGACCCTACATTAAATGCATTGGTTCGTGATTTTCGTATATACCGAGTGCCTTTAACCAGAAGACAGGTGGGGGGTATTTATTATAATGCTGTAAGAGGTGGTGAAGGTGGTGTAAATGTAGGTAAAGCGGAAGAGAACCTGCAACAGTTTCCTAAAAATCAAGCGCAATTATACAATGCTTATTTAGTAAGTGTTTCGGATGTACAGGTACAAACTGAAGTAGGTAGTTTACCTCGCCTGCCAAGTTATACACAAGGCACTTACCAAAAAGGTAAAAAAGGCCCTAAAGTACGTGTGTTATGGCCTGCAGATGCTGATAATAGTGCTGTTGCAAAACCCGGAACTTATATTATTACCGGAGCGGTTTCCGGCACTGGCTTTAAACCTAAAGCAATTGTAACAGTTAAGCCTGCATTGGCTAAAGCCAATACGCCTGATGTAAAGTTGCAGGCTTTTGAATTAAAACAAGTGTCGTTAAAAACAGATGGTCATGGACACGGTACTAAGTTTATTGAAAACCGCGACAAGTTTGTAAACACTTTAGCCAAAACAGATCCTAACGCTTTCTTGTTTATGTTTCGCCATGCATTTGGGCAAAAACAACCGGATGGTGCAAAACCATTAGGGGTTTGGGATAGTCAGGATACTAAATTACGTGGTCATGCTACCGGCCACTATCTTACGGCTATTGCGCAAGCTTATGCCGGTACTGGTTATGATAAAACCTTACAGGCAAACTTTGCCGAAAAAATGGAGTACATGGTTAACACTTTGTACGATTTATCAAAATTATCAGGCAAGGCAAAAGATGCCGGTACAAAACCTGTAACAAATCCTGCATTAGTACCGACCGGCAATGGTAAAACTGATTATGATTCTGATTTAAGTGATGCTGGTATTCGTAACGATTACTGGAACTGGGGTACAGGTTTTATCAGTGCCTATCCTCCCGATCAGTTTATTATGTTGGAAAAAGGTGCAAAATATGGTGGCCAAAAAACACAGATATGGGCACCTTATTACACTTTACATAAAATATTAGCAGGCTTAATTGATATTTACGAAGTAAGCGGTAATAAAAAAGCATTGGATGTGGCTACTGGCATGGGCGATTGGGTAAATGCACGCTTAAGCCAATTGCCTAAAGACACATTGATAAAAATGTGGAACACATACATTGCCGGTGAGTACGGTGGTATGAACGAAACAATGGCGCACTTATATCGTATTACCGGTAAGGACAGCTATTTAAAAACGGCGCAGTTGTTTGATAACATTAAAGTGTTTTTTGGCGATGCAAAACATACACACGGTTTAGCAAAAAATGTTGACATGTTCCGTGGCCTACATGCCAACCAACATATACCACAAATTGTGGGAAGTATAGAAATGTATGGTGTTTCTAAAATGCCGGAATACTATCGTGTGGCCGATAACTTTTGGTACAAAGCAGTGAATGATTATATGTACAGCATTGGTGGTGTAGCCGGTGCCCGCAATCCGGCTAATGCCGAGTGTTTTATCAGCCAACCCGCATCATTATACGAAAATGGATTTTCGGCCGGCGGACAAAACGAAACCTGCGCTACTTACAATATGCTTAAACTAACAAGTAGTTTGTTTATGTTTGATCAACGTGCAGAGTTGATGGATTACTATGAGCGTGGTTTGTACAATCATATATTAGCGTCGGTTGCCGAAAACAGTCCGGCTAATACTTATCATGTACCGTTAAGACCAGGCTCTACCAAACAATTTGGTAACCCTAACATGACAGGTTTTACTTGTTGTAACGGTACTGCTATTGAAAGCAGTACTAAACTGCAAAACTCCATTTACTTTAAAAACAAAGACAACAATGCACTGTATGTTAACCTGTACATACCATCTACATTGGAGTGGACGGAACGCAAGGTTACCATCGAGCAAACAACTAATTTTCCCAAAGAAGATCATACAAGATTGACAGTAAAAGGTAATGGCAAGTTTGATATGAATGTACGTGTGCCGGGTTGGGCAACCAAAGGATTTATTGTAAAAATTAATGGTAAAGAACAGGCACTGAAAGCCATACCGGGTAGTTACCTTACAATAAGCCGTACCTGGAAAACTGGTGATGTGGTAGAATTAAAAATGCCTTTCCAGTTTCATCTTGATCCGGTGATGGATCAACAAAATATAGCCAGTTTATTTTATGGTCCTGTTTTGTTAGCAGCGCAAGAGCCTGAAGCAAGAAAAGAATGGCGCCAGGTAACTTTTGATGCGGATGATATTGGTAAAAGCATTCAAGGTAATCCAAAGGAATTACAATTCACTATCGATGGCATTGTGTATAAACCGTTTTATGAATCTTATGGTCGTCACTCAGTTTACCTGGATGTTAAATTGAAATAAGCATATCGATTTTTTGTTATCAACTGTAGTAATACTAATCAACGTCCCTTGCGTCGCACACTTGTACTGCATATCGCTAATCATCATCGTGCTTGTACTGTAGGGTTCTTGTCTTGTCCGCAGTGTAAGTACAGCCGGTGGCGGAATGGCGTTTTTCGGCCATAGCCAAAACAAACTTTACCAAATAAAAACAAGAACTAACACAGAAACGACCAGCCGAAAAAAATAGCCTGTAGCCAAGCGGCTGCACGGTTCCGCCTGATAGTATTTACAAATTACAAACCCTTGCAGGCGGAATACACCTTGGACAAGACTTGGCTTTTTTGTTACTTTTTTTGCTAAGAAAAAAAGTAAAAGGAAAATAAGCATAGCCGTAGCTAAATGAATAGTAAACTTTTGAAACAGCGTATTTAAATACCTTATCGCATCTCAGCAATCCGTAATGCAGCCGTATCCTTATACTGCACCATTAAATTTCTTAACTGTGTTTTCAACTGTGCTACCAGGGTTGTGTTTTTCTTCATCTCGTAAATATTTTTCATTTCATCGGGATCGGTTTTTAAATCATACAATTCCCAGCTATTTATACCACCATAAAACCGAATTAGTTTGTACTGTTCCGTTCGCATACCAAAATGAGGAGAAACATGATGCGGTTCAGGAAATTCATAATAGTGATAATATACTTGCTTTCGCCAGTTAGGTGCTTTTTTGCCTTTTACCAATGGCATAACCGATACACCTTGTATTTCCTTCGGCACTTTAATCCCTGCAGCATCTAATAATGTAGCCGACCAATCCTGGCCTAATGTAAAATTATTAATAACTGTACCGGGTTTTATTACACCGGGATAACGCATTACAAAAGCAGTTCGTAATGATTCTTCATACATAAAACGTTTATCAAACCAACCATGCTCACCTAAATAAAATCCCTGGTCCGATGCATAAATAACAATGGTGTTTTCGGCCAATCCGGTTTTGTCCAGATAGGCTAACAATTTTCCAATATTTCTGTCTAACGAATTGGCAGTTGCCAGATAATCTTTCATATAACGCTGGTACTTCCATTCCGTTAAAGCTTTGTCGCTTAACTTTTTTTCATCAAACTCCTTACTTATTTTGTTTTCATAATAATCGTAAAATTTCTTTTTCTGTTCACCTTCTAACCGGTTATAATCTCTCATCTTTTCATAATCTGCATGTATTTTTAAGTCACTGTCCAGCAACATGGTTTTATCAATGGTCATGTCCTGTTGTTTAGCGGCTTCACGGCCCTTATAATCATCATAAAAATTAGTAGGTAAGGGAAAATTTATATGGTCATAAGCGCCAAGGTCTTCAATAGCTGGTAACCATTCCCTATGTGTAGCTTTTTGCCCCACCACTAAAAAGAAAGGTTTGTCGGTATCTCTTTTTTCAATCCAGTCAATCGAGTTGTTGGTAATAATATCCGTTACATAACCGTTTACTTTTGCCGTATCATTGTTGGTGTTTATAAATGATGGATTGTAGTAATGTCCTTGCCCCGGTAACAGATTCCAGTAGTCTAAGCCCTTGGGTACATTTTTTAAATGCAGTTTACCAATCCATGCCGTTTGGTAACCGTTTTGTTGTAACAATTGGGGAAATACCAATTGGTTGGTATCAAAACGTACTTCATTACGGGTAAATCCGTTTACATGGCTGTATTTGCCGGTAAGTAGTATAGCCCGGCTTGGACCGCAAATACTGTTGGTTATAAAAACATTTTTAAATAGTGCTCCTTCTCTGGCAATACGGTCAATATTAGGTGTTTGAGCTATTTTATTGCCGTATGCACCAATGGCCTGGTAAGCATGGTCGTCAGAAAATATAAAAACAATATTCGGCTGTTTACGTTTGGACGTATCTATCTTTTTACCCGATGTGCCGGTAAATAAAATTACAGGCAACAAAAAAGGTAAAGCATATTTTTTATAATTCAGCATGGCTGGCAACAGTTGATTTGGTTATTTATAAAAATCAGTAACCCTAATTTACGCAATACTATATTGGCATAGTCCAATTGTTAACAAAAATTAATGCACCCGTTTGCGTGATGTTATGTCAAAAACTTCTGATATTTTTAAGCATTAACAGTTAGTTTTTGCTTGCTTCAATAAAATACGCATGTATAAAATCTTTCTTTTTTTTCTTTTATTATTCTCCGGCGAAAGCTTATTGGCTCAATGGCAATTACCCGGCAATCGTCCCAATAAGGCGCAACAAGCTATGATAAAAAGGGGTTACGGAATGTTCATTCATTTTGGTATCAACACTTTTGCCGATATTGAATGGTCGGATGGAAACATACCTGTTGAAAAATATAACCCCACCCAACTCGATCCCGACCAATGGGTTCGTGTGGCTAAAGAAGCCGGCTTTCGGTATGTGCTGTTAACAGTAAAACACCATGATGGGTTTTGTTTATGGGATAGTAAGTACACTACTTACGATGTAGCTTCATCACCCGTAAAAACTGATGTGGTAAAAGCTGTAGCCAAAGCCTGTAAAAAATACGGATTACAATTTGCTATTTATTATTCGCTTTGGGACAGACATGAGCCTACTTATAAGGACAAAGATCCGCAGGTATATGTAAATTATATGTTACAACAACTTACCGAGTTGTTTACCAATTACGGACCTATTTGCGAATTATGGCTCGATGGTGGTTGGGATAGAAAACCCGATCAGTGGGGTATTGACCAGATTTATGCATTGGTAAAAAAATACAATCCATTATGTGCCGTTAGCGTTAATCATACCATTGTAAATGAAGCCGGCAAAAGAAATTTTACACCGCCTTCCAACATGACGGAAGACAATAAATACTTCTTTCATTATTTCCCTTCCGACTTCCGTTTATGGGACCCCAAAATCATTAATCTGTTCGATAAAAAACAATATCTCCATCAGGGACAATCCTATTACCTTCCTTTTGAGCATACCATTTGTATTAGTAAAAACTGGAACTGGTTTCAAAAATCAACACCGCTGCCAGTTAGAAACCTGGATGAATTAGAAGAACTTTTTTATTGGTCAACCGCTAACGATAATAGTTTAGTTTTAAATATTCCTCCCGATCAAACCGGTCGCATATTGGAGTATGAAGCCAACACTGCCATTGCGTTGGCGCAACGTATCGGCATTAAAAAAAATAAACCACTGCCAAAGAACGGAACATTTATTTCTTTGTTACAACCTGCTACAGCCAATAGCGTATTTGCCTCCAATAATGATGAGTATGGCGCTGCTAAAGTAAACGATGGTAAAATGGATTCACGGTGGGCGGCAAAAGATACCGCTGCTCAATTGGAAATAACATTAAACCCCAACGCACTGTTTAATAAAATCAGTATTTACGAGTACCAGGATGTAAAAAATGCAGCCGACGGTTTCTCACAAATCCGTATACCACGTATTACTGCATACAGTGTAGATATTCTCATCAACAACCAATGGCAAACCATTTATTTGTCTAATGAAACCATGGGCGATTGTAAGGTAATTCACTTTCCTAAAAAATATAAAACCGAAAAGCTTAGATTAAACATTACAAAAGCAACTGCACCACCTTCTATTTACGAAATCTGTGTTATTGATATGCCGGATAAAAGAAATAAATAATTATGTTATCAGCTGCATTACTACTATCATCGTCTGTTGCGTCGCACTCTTGTGCACCTGTAACATTACTCAGCATTGTGGAAGGTGCACCCCGATTTATCGGCGGTATGTTCAGTAATTCTATGCAGCATATTGCAGTTAGCAAAACTTTATACTTAGTTACTATTAACAACAAACTTAAATAAATGCCATGCGTTTTACTTTTTTAATCATAAGTATATTATTTATAGGTTGTGTTTTTGCGCAGCAAAACAAGTTGGCCGCTAAACCACCTATGGGTTGGATGAGCTGGAACCTCCTGGCCGATAAGGTTACCGAGCAGGATATAAAATCAATGGCTGATGCTATGGTAAGCACCGGCATGGTTAAAGCAGGTTACAATTATATTTTTATAGATGATGGTTGGCAAGGGGGCCGCGACAAAAAAAATAATATGATTCCCGACCCGCAAAAATTTCCATCGGGCATTAAAGCACTGGCTAAATATGTACATGATAGGGGGATTAAACTGGGCATTTACAGCGATGCAGCTCCGCTAACTTGTGCAGGTTACACGGCCAGTTTACATTTTGAAGAACAAGATGCAAAAACATTTGCCTCTTGGGATGTTGATTTTTTAAAGTACGATTACTGTGGTGCGCCGGAAGATGTTGAAACTGCAAAAGCCAGATATAAAAAAATGGGTGATGCCCTAAAAAAATCCGGTCGTGAAATAATGTTTAGCGTATGCGAATGGGGCCCACGTAAACCTTGGCTTTGGGCAGCCGAAGCCGGTGGGCATTTATGGCGTACTACTTATGATGTTAGAGACAAATGGAAACGTAAGGCCGGTGAAGAAGGTAGCGAAGGTATCATGGATATTTATGATGTAACCGTAGCCTTACATGAATATTCCGGTCCGGGTAAATGGAATGATGCCGATATGTTGGTAGCGGGTTTGTATGGTAAAAAAGGACCTACCTCTTACAAAGGTGGTAATGGTTGTACGCAAGCCGAATACCAAAGTCAGTTTACTTTATGGACCATGATGAATTCTCCCTTATATGCCAGCAACGACATTCGCACCATGGATGAACAAACAAAAACCATTCTGTTAAATGAAGAAGTAATAGCTATTAATCAGGACGAATTAGGTAAACAGGCCATACGAAAAACAAATACGGAGGTATGGGATGTATTGGTAAAGCCACTTACTAATGGCGATATAGCCGTTGCCGTTTTAAATAAAGCAGATACCGAACAAACTGCCGATATTAATTTTAGTGATTTGGGTTTAACAGATAAATACAATGTAAGAGACCTGTGGTTACACAAGCAGATAGCAAAAGGTAAAAAGTGGAAAGGTAAAGTGGCCGCACATGAAACAAAACTGTTTCGTTTAAGTAAACAAAATTAAAATACCTAAGCTGATACCTACATGATAAAAGCTATCCATATTATAAGTACTTGTTTTGTAATTGTGTTAATCACATGGCTGTCGGGTAATGTACAGGCGCAAAACAAAAAAAGTAAACAACAAAAGTTGCCTAATGTAATTTACATATATGCCGATGATTTAGGTATTGGGGAATTGGGTAGTTATGGTCAGCAAAAAATAAAAACACCCAACCTTGATAAAATGGCCAAAGAAGGCATGCGCTTTACACAGCATTACACCAGTATGCCTGTTTGTGCGCCGGCAAGGGCTATGTTAATGACCGGTAAACATGCAGGTAAATCATACATACGTGGTAACCATGAACTCGGTGGTTTTCCCGATAGTACAGAAAGAGGCCAAATGCCTTTAAAAGATGAAGAGTTTACAGTGGCAGAATTGATGAAACAAAAAGGATATGCTACGGCATTAACAGGTAAATGGGGTTTAGGTATGCACAATACGGAGGGTTCTCCCAATAAACAAGGCTTTGATTATTTTTATGGTTACCTGGATCAAAAACAAGCGCATAACTATTACCCCACACATTTATGGGAAAACGATAAATGGGATTCCTTACAACAACCGTTTATTAATGTGCACAAAAAAGTTGATCCCACTACTTTTAAAGAAGCTGATTATGCATACTACACCGGCAAAAATTACGCACCGGAAAAAATAACCGAAAAAGCACTGGGTTTTATTAATAACAATAAAGACAAACCTTTCTTTTTGTATTTACCCTATACCATACCGCATGTTTCTTTACAAGTGCCCGATGCTTATGTAAAACAATATATCGGGGAATTTGAGGAGAAGCCTTATTATGCCCAACAGGGGTATACACCGGTTAAATATCCATTGTCAACTTATGCAGCTATGATTACTTATTTAGATGAACAGGTAGGTATAGTAATGCAAAAAATAAAAGAATTGGGCCTGGATGAAAATACAATTATCATGTTTAGTAGTGATAATGGTCCCAGTTTTAATGGGGGAGTGGATACTAAATTTTTTAATAGTACCATGGGGTTAAGAGGTATGAAAATGGATGTATACGAAGGTGGTATTCGTATGCCTTTTATTGCACGATGGCCGGGTAAAATAAAGGCAGGAACTACCTCCGATCTTGTATCCATACAGTACGATTTAATGGCCACATTAGCCGATATAACCCATCAGCAAGTACCGATCACTGATGGCGTTTCTTATCTGCCTACTTTACTTGGAAAAAATAAAGACCAGCAAAAACGGGAATATATTTATTTTGAATATCCTGAAAAAGGCGGCCAGGTAGCCATACGTTTGGGTAATTGGAAAGGTGTTCGTACCAATGTACGCAAAAATAAAAATGCGCCCTGGCAGTTATACGATTTAACAAAAGATGTAAACGAAACAAATGATATAGCTGCTAGCCATCCTGAAATTATTGAACGTTTTAAAGCTATTCAGGAAAAAGAACACCATACACCGGTGTTAAAGGAATGGGAGTTTTTAAAGTAATACCTGCACAATGCTCAATAGAATTACTACAGAACCACCGACAGGTCGGGGTGCACCTTGCATAATGCTAAGTAAAGTTACAGGTGCACAAGAGTGCGAC
>DHEF01000042.1:68805-197813 GCA_002399735.1 Chitinophagaceae bacterium UBA4857 | reverse complement strand
CACTCATTAGCTAAATGACATTGCAGCGCAGCCCTTCATCTGTAGTAATACTTATCATCAATCGTAACTCCGTTTGCAATAGCTAAAGCATACAACAAACAACAACAAGCATATAAATTTATTAATCCCTTGTTGTTGTACGTAGAAAGATTATTATTGGAAAGCGATTGTTTCTAATTTTTCTGCAACAAGTTTTGGAGAAATGCCTTGCATACAACCCGCTTCGCCATGAACAGGACAAGGCTTGTTACCAAAAACAGATGAGGGCCTACAAGGGAGATTTTCTTGCAAAGCATTTTCGTAAGACTGCCCCCAACCATAAAAACCTAACCAGGGATGTGTACCGCCCCACAACGAAACAACAGGAACACCAACTAATGAGGCTAGGTGCATATTTGCAGAATCCATTGATAAGAGTACGTTTAAACCGGCCATAATTTGTAACTCTTGTTGCAAGTTGTACTTACCTGCAATATTTATAATGTTTTCGTATTTGTTTGCCCAGCCTTGTAATATTGCTGCCTCTTGTTTACTACCAATTAACACAACTTGTATTTGTTCATTTGTTGAAAGTAGTTGTACCACCTTTTCCATTTCTTGCAACGGATACATTTTTGCGTTATGCTTGGCAAAAGGCGCAATACCTATTAGTTTTTTATGAATGGGAAAAACAAAACCGGATGTATTTACAGTCGTTTTTTGTTTAATGCCCAAAGCAACATCTAGCGTTATAGGGAACCCTAATTTATAAAATACATCAGCGTAACGCTGAAAAGTAGTTTTAAGCGGATGAAGGTTTTTATTTGCAGGCCTTGTTAATTCGGCTTTTTCTTTACGGCCTTTATCAATAACTGCCTTTTTAAAACTTGGTAAAAAAAAGCGCAGCAATTTTGTTCTTAGCACATTGTGCAAATCAGCAATTGCATCAAAACCAATATCTGCTTTTATTTTTTTTGCAAGACGCCAAATACCGGCTACACCTTTATACTCTTTTTTAATATCTACACCATAAAAACTAAGCCGCTCTATACCTTCAAAAATTGGTTGCACAAAAGGTACCGAAACAACAGTAACCTGTAATTGTGGATGCTGATGTAATAAACATTTTAATACAGGAACCGTCATGGCTACATCGCCTAAAGCCGAAAACCTAAATACAACAATATGTGAGGGCAACTCCGCCATACTTATTTTTGCTGATAAAGTACAGGGTTTAAACTTTCGTCGTTGTACATTTTCATTTGTTTATACACTTTCATGTATTTATTACCGGCTGCAAAATCGGCTAGTAACTGTATAATGGCCGTTGACAAATCTGTACGCTGGCTTAATAATACTTGTAATTTGGTATTGCAGTTAAACCTATGTTCATCAGAAGCTTCACTACGGTTGGCTTCTATTTGCATGTGGTATATTTTTAACTCAAGAATAGACAATCTATCTATTGCCCATGCAGGACTCTCGGTATTAAAACTTGCATTATCCTTAGTTGTTACAGCAGCATACTGTTGTAAAAACCAGCTATCAATATATTCCACTAAATCTGTACGGTGTTGGTTAGATGCATCTATTCTGCGTTTTAATGCTAATGCTTCAACCGGGTCAATAGCGGGGTTGCGAATAATATCTTCCAAATGCCACTGTACGGTATCCACCCAGTTTTTCAGGTACAATAAATGTTCAATTGTTTCCTTGGAAAATGGATTGGCAATAGGCGTATCAACATCATCGGCAATATGGTAATCAGCGATACTTTGTTGAAATATTTGAATGGCTTGTACTATGTTCATACGTTTTTCTATAAAATGCAAAAATAAGTAACACTGGTTTACCCAAAATATATATTTTTATAAAACAATACCAACTCATACTATATGAATATCAGTGGCTTAGTTATTACGTTTAATGAAGAAAAACATATTGTACGCTGTGTAAACACCTTGTTTACTGTTTGTGACGAAGTAATAATTATTGATTCATTTAGTACAGATAACACAGTAGCCATTGCAGAAAGTTTGGGCGCCAAAGTAATTCAACAAAAATTTTTAGGTGACGGGCCGCAGCGGATTTTTGGAATACCTTATTGCAAAAATGACTGGATATTAAATGTTGATGCCGATGAGTTTATAGACGAAGACTGTTATACTTTTTTTAAGGAAAAACAATTTGTAAATAAACCATATGACGCTTACAGCTTTAAAAGAAAAAACTACTTAAACGATAAAGAAATAAAATTTGCAGATTGGTATCCGGATTATGCTTCCCGTTTTTTTAACAAAAAAACGGCCTCTCCTTCTACTAATAAAGTTCACCAGGGAGTTCAGGCAACTAATATGTTAAAAACCAACATGCACTTAATTCATTATGCATGGGGTAGTTTTTATCATATAATTGCAAAGAAAAACCAGTACACTGATTGGCAGGTAGATGAGTATCTTGAAAAAGGGAAAAAGGTAAATAAGTTATCGCCTGTTATACACGGTTCGTTCTCTTTCTTTAAAAGTTATATTTTAAAAAAAGGCATTTTTCATGGTATTGATGGTATTACATTTTCATTAATACAATCATTTTTTTCGTATATGAAATATGCAAAGCTGATTGAGGCAAAACGCATAAAGGCAAAAGAAAATAGTCAGTAATAACTGACTATTTATCGGAAACTATTTGTTTATGTTTTAAGGAATGTGTCATATAACAACCGCCACCTACCACTAACCACCATATACTAAAGTATTTGGGCTTGACTAAGGATTTAAAAAAGTAAGCTATACTTAGGTAATTTTTTAATAAAAAATACTGCAAATAGCCATAGTTTTTTCTTACTGTATAAAGGTTGGAGATGGCTAATTCTTTTTTTCTAAAAAAACCTATATCAGTACTTTTCCCACCTAAATGTATGTACTCAATATGCGGCAGGTACATGGTATTAAGTCCTTTTTTTCGTAACCGCTCCGAGATATCAAGTTCTTCAAAGTATAAAAAAAGATTGGTATCTAAACCGCCTATACTTTTAAAAACGGATGCTTTAAAACACATAAAACAACCTTGCACATAATCAACTTCTGTTGGTTCCGTATAATTACCTTTTTTTCTTTTTGCTCCGGGTACTAATAACTCATAGCCACCATTACCTAATAACTTGTAAAGCATTTTTTGGGTATGTCCAAACGGCTCCTGTTTTTTTCCATCTTCATATAATGGTGTACCGCCACATACTCCCGTACTACCGTTATTATTCAAATAATCTACAGCCGGAGTAAAGGCATCGTTAATAAAAATAACATCATTATTAACTAAAAAAAGGAAGTTGCCGGTAGCATATTCTACCCCTTCCATATTTCCGCCGGCAAATCCTGAGTTTCGCTTTTTTCTTACCAGTGTAATTTGATAGCCGCTTAAAGAAGCTATTTTTTCATCTAACTTTTTGTAATCATCATAATGGGAATTGTTGTCAATAACAACAACATCCAGGGCATAATTTGTAAACGGAAAAAATTTGATTATAGATTGAATACACTGGAAAGTTATTTCCGATGTATTATAGTTGACAATAATAACTGAGAGCCCGATCATTTATAAAATTTAAAAGTTTGTTTATTCCTCCACATAATTCAAATCTTTTCCAAATGTTTCCTTGGTTAATATAGCAGCGGTTACGCCAATGGTCATTACAACCAGTCCGGTAATAATAGCACCATATATAAAGCCAACACTTTCCATACCACGTAACCATTGAAACAATGGTAAAATAAAAATAGCCAACATGCCCCTTACCATATTGGGTATGGTAGTAGCGGCAGTGGCCCGCAAGTTGGTACCAAATTGCTCGGCACCCATGGTAACAAAAATAGCCCAAAAGCCCGTACCAAAACCCAGTCCGGCACATATCCAATACATTTTTGCCGCAGAGCCATTCCACTGCGTGGTAAAAAACAATATCATGAACACAGCAGTAATGCCGTAAAAAACATACAAAGCTTTTTTACGACTCCTTAACCATTGGCTTACAAAACCTACAGCAATATCGCCGATTGAGATAGCAGCATAAGCAAACATAATGGCTTTACCCGGATCAATTGTTTCAGTGATACCAAACTGTTTACCAAATTCGCTGGAAAAAGTAACCAGTATTCCAATGGTAAACCAGGTGGGTAACCCTATCAATATACCAAACAGGTAACGTTTAAACCGATCCCAATTATTAAACAACATTAATAAGTTACCACGTTTAACCTGCATGTTTTTTACCTGGTTAAACATACCCGATTCAAAAACCGATATACGTAATATAAGTAACAGCATACCCAAACCTCCACCAATAAAATAGCAGGTGCGCCAATGAAAAGTCTCCTTCATTAAAAAGGCAGCTACAGCACCGGTTAGTCCTATACCGGCAACTAAGGAGGTGGCAATACCTCGTTTTTCTTTAGGTGTTAGTTCAGATACAAGCGTTATTCCGGCACCTAGTTCACCTGCTAAACCAAGACCGGCTATAAAACGTATCCATTTGTATTGGTCAACTGTTTCTACAAAACCGTTGGCTATATTAGCTAATGAATATAAAATGATGGAGCCGAACAAAACGCTTAACCTGCCGCGTTTATCGCCCATTACCCCCCATATAATACCACCCAGCAACAAGCCCCACATTTGCCATTGTAAAATAGCTTCACCATCGGTAAGTATTTCTTCCGGTGTTAAGCCTAAATCGTCTAAACTGGGAATACGAATAATACCAAACAACAGCAGATCGTAAATATCTACAAAGTAGCCAAGGGCAGCCACCATTACAGCCGCACTAAAAATTGAGGAGGATGACTTCACAGAAAAAGCAGGTTTTAGTTTAGGACTTAAAGGTAAGGAGGGGATTTAGGATTTAGGATTTTTTAATGTCTGATTTTTTTAATGTCTTATTTTAGTTCCCCTTTTTATAATTGTTACTGCAATGTATATTTTGCTTACGGCATAATGCCCAATAGAATTACCGAACGATGCAGTGAGTGACACAACAACAATTGATAGTAGCACTACAGCTGACTAACAAAAAATACTAACGCTTATTCCGGCTCAATTTCTTCTAAAGGTTTTTTCTTTTTACCTTTTATTAATTTAAGTATTACCGGTAAAGTGGTTACAACTACAATACCCAATACAATTAATTCGAGGTGTTCGGTAAGATCGTAATTATATTTTGACAATAAGAAGGAGTACAAATAATGGCCCAGCATCATTAACGAAAAAACCCAGGCAATACATCCTACAATATTATAAAAAGCAAACTTCTTGGCATCCATTTTTACTATGCCCGCAACTATGGGTGCAAATGTGCGCACAAACGGAATAAAACGTGCCACGATAATAGTGAAGCCGCCATTTTTTTCGTAAAAACTTTTGGCCTGTTGCAGGTAGCGTTGTTTAAATAAAAAGCTGTCTTTTCTATTGTATAATGCAGGGCCGCTTTTTTTACCAAACCAGTAGCCTACAAAATTGCCAATAATACCGGCCAGCGTTACCAATACCATAATCATTAACAGGTTGGTAAAATCGTTGCCGGTATCAAACAACCATTTTGCCAGGCTGGTACTGTAAATACCCGATACAAAAAGCAACGAATCGCCGGGAAAAAAGAAGCCGATAAACAAGCCTGTTTCGGCAAATATGATGAGTAATAAAATCCACAATCCGCCATTTTCAATATACCATTGCGGTTGTAATAAATTTGTCCAGTGAAAAGCGGCATCTAATAATTCAAACATAAAGGCCTCCCCAAGCCCCTCCCGAGGAGGGGTTTAAAAGTTTAATTATTTAATATTGTTCTGCCTGTGGCATATTATTATTTTTGTCACCAACGTTCCACCCTTGATTGAGCTTTACTTGCGTCGCACTCTTGTGCTGCAACAATTCTATTCAGCAACATCTAATACCAAACTTTCTCTTCAACAAGTCATTCAAAAAAGGGTTTAACTAAAAATGTTAAAGAAGTATATAGATTTTAGTATTTAGTATACAGAAACAATGTTCTTCGTAACGACAACTTTGAACTTCGGAACCTTGAACTTTTGAACCTCGTCACGACAACATTAAACCTAAAACTTTAAACTTTATACTTCCTCTACAATCGCATCTGCTTTATCTTCCGAAAAGTTTTTTGCTTTTTCATCATCAAACTCACCTTCCCAACGGGCAATTACACAACTAGCCAAAGTATTACCAATTACATTAACCGATGTACGGGCCATATCCATCAATTCATCAATACCATATATAGCCATAATAGGCCAGATAGGGAAGTTGAATGAATCGGCCGTGGCAATTAATATTACCAAGGACGCCCTTGGTACAGCCGCAACACCTTTACTGGTTAACATTAACGATAACCCTATCATTAGTTGTGCCCCAATCGACAGATCGATGCCTGCCGCCTGCGCAACAAATATAGAGGCCAGCGACAAATACAATGTAGTACCATCTAAGTTAAACGTATAACCGGTTGGTATAACAAACGAAACAATTTTACGTGGTACACCAAACTTTTCCATGTTTTCCAAGGCCTTGGGTAAAGCGGAGTCGGAACTGGTAGTAGCAAAGGCAATAGAAACAGGCTCACGTATAGCCTGTATAAACTTTTTAACCGGCACTTTTGCAATCCATAAAGCAACAGGTAATAAAACAAAAAGTATAAAGGCAAATAATGCCAGGTATAAAGTAGCCAGTAGTAAAAACAGATTCTTTAATATATCTATTCCCAAATGGCCTACCGTAACAGCAATAGCAGCCCCCACACCAAACGGGGCAAAGTACATAATTATGTTAGTGAACTTAAACATGGTTTCGGCCAGACTTTCCGTAAAGTCGAGCATAGGCTTTTTCTTCTTATCATTTAGTAGTGCCAATGCAATACCAAACACCACACTAAATACTACAATGGGCAGTACATTACCCTCATAAATAGATTTGATAATGTTTTCGGGGAAAATATCAATGATGTGATCCTGCCAGGTTTTTCCCGGTGCATCCGGAAGTTTGGCTAATAGTCCATCCGGAATATCGGCTCCGGCACTATCTAATATATTAATCACCTTTTGTTGAAAAACCTTTTCGTTACTCTTGGGTAATTCTAAATGTTCCGGTACAGCAATACCTTTACCGGCTTGTGTTAAGTTAATAAACACCAAACCAATTACTAAAGCTAAAGTGGTTACTATTTCAAAGTACAAAAGCGATTTCCAGCCAATACGGCCTACCTGTTTTAAATTACTATGACTGGCAATACCAACAACCAACGTGGAGAATAATAAAGGTGCAACGATTGTTTTAACCAGCCTCAGGAATATTTTACTCAGGAACTGGAGGTTTTGAGAAAACTCCCGGAAGTCAAGACCTATTTCAATACCCAGCGCCATGGATACTAATATCCAGGTGGTAAGCGATTTTTTAAACCAAGCATAAACTACCAGGTTAATAATTAAAAGCCACCTTATAATAAATAAAGGTTGCTCGCCTATAGTTAACCAACCTTCATAATGAACCAAGTGCAGTAAAGCGGCAATAGTAAATATAATAAAAGCGGAAAATCCTACATTTCTTTGATTCATGTGTAAACAGTTGGTAAAAGCAATGGTTTCAAAACTAAAGGTTTCAGGTCAAAAAATGATTTAAAATATATAATATCTGAAAAGTTAATGATTCTGTAAATCTTTTTCATGCTGTTTTACGATAAATCATTACTTTTCAGGCTGCATTTTAAAACTGCATATAAAAACTACAATTTACCAACTTATGAGCATTTTTATTAAAAAGCCCATTAGTTCGCTTTTAGCCGAGGCTAACGAAACAGGCGAACACTCACTAAAAAGAACATTAACAGGCTGGGGCTTGGTAGCATTAGGTATAGGTGCTATTATAGGTGCCGGCTTATTTGTGCGTACGGCTGCTGCTGCATCTCAAAATGCAGGACCTTCTGTAACACTGGCATTTTTACTGGCTGCGGTTGGTTGTGCATTAGCCGGTTTATGTTATGCCGAGTTATCATCATCTATTCCTATCTCAGGTAGTGCTTATACATACACTTATGCCACCATGGGTGAATTATTGGCATGGATTATTGGTTGGGACTTAGTACTGGAATATGCAGTAGGTGCCGCAACAGTAGGTATTGCCTGGAGTGAGTACCTGAACAATTTATTAGTCGAAGTATTTAATACCAGTCCCGTCCCGTATGAATGGTGCCATTCACCTTTTCAAACTTCGGTAGATGGCGTACAGGGTATTATTAACTTACCGGCTTTAGGTATTGTTACCGCTATCAGTTTATTATTAATAAGAGGAACACAAGAGTCGGCTTTTGTAAACAACCTGATTGTTATTGTAAAAGTGGCAATTGTGGTATTAATTATTGCATTAGGCTGGGGGCATATTAACCCCGACTACCACGTACCCTATATACCTGAGGCTACCAAATATGTTGACCACCAGGGTATCACCCACAATTTTGGTGGTATTATGGGTATACTTGGAGCTGCAGGTACGGTGTTCTTTGCCTTCATTGGTTTTGATGCCGTTAGTACGGCTGCACAGGAAACTAAAAATCCTAAAAAAGCAATGCCTTTTGGTATACTTGGTTCTTTAATTGTTTGTACCATATTATATGTTTTATTCTCTCACGTTCTTACCGGTTTAGCACCGTTAGAGTTTTTCCGTGATCCAACTAAAGGTGGCGAAGCATCAGTAGTAGCGGCTATTCAGGAATCAATGCCTGAATATGGCTGGTTAAGTAAATCTGTAACCGTTGCCATCTTAGCAGGCTTCTCTTCGGTAATTCTGGTTATGTTATTAGGTCAAAGCCGTGTATTCTTCTCCATGAGTAAAGATGGATTATTACCTAAAGTGTTCTCAGAAGTACATCCTAAATACAAAACACCTTACAAAGGCAACATGGTAATATTGATATTGGTTGCCATTTTTGCTGCATTTGTACCGGGTGATGTAGTAGGCCATATGACCAGTATTGGTACTTTATTTGCCTTTATGCTGGTATGCGCTGCAGTTATCATTCTTCGTAAGAAAGAGCCAAACATGCCGCGCCAGTTTAAAACGCCATTTGTACCATTCTTACCTATTTTAGGTATATTGGCTTGCGGTGCAATGATATTTGGTTTAGGTTGGGAAAACTGGGCACGTTTAGGTGCATGGTTAGCATTAGGCTTTATTATTTACTTTGCTTACAGCAAAAAGAATAGTAAACTTAATAACCCCGATAAAAAATAATTTTATCCAAATTATACTAAGCCGCTCTGTAACAGAGCGGCTTTTTTATAGTCCAAATTTAATATGTACTAAGTACACATAATAAAAAAGCCTACATTTGTCCCACTTGCAAATCACTTTTTAAAACAGCTATATGAAAAAATTGCTCGTTGTATTGCTTTTAGTGCTATCAAAGTTTTATGTACAGGCACAAAAAATAAGTTCGCCTGATGGAAAGCTTGCCTTGACTTTTTCCTTAACAGATGGTGTACCCCAATACCAATTAAGTTTTAATAGTAAAATACTTGTAAATAATAGCAAGCTGGGACTTACCTTAACGGAAGGCGCATCGCTTAACAGTGGTTTTGCCTTAATCAACCAACAACAACATACGGTTAATGAACAATGGCAACCTGTTTTAGGTGAGGTAAAAAACATTACTAACCATTACAATGAATTAGTAGTAACCTTACAACAAACAAAAGAAAACAGAAGCATACAAATTCGTTTTCGTTTGTTTAATGACGGCTTAGGTTTCCGTTACGAATTTCCGGAGCAAAAAAACCTGAACTACTTTGTAATTAAAGAAGAAAATACCGAGATAGCCTTAACCGAAGATTATACCGCCTGGTGGATACCCGGTGATTATGATACAGAAGAATACAACTACACAACTTCAAAACTTTCAGCTATACCACCTTTATTTGATAAATCATACGATGGAAATGCATCGCAAAAAATTGTTCCCTTATCGGTACAAACACCCGTGCAACTTAAATCACCTGATGGTAAAGTATATGTAAACATACACGAAGCGGCATTAATTGGTTACCCCGGTTATTGCTTAAACGTAGATGCTAAAAACTTTACATTCACATCGCACCTTACTCCCGACGCACAAGGTAACAAAGGGTATATTCAAACTCCATTCAATACGCCTTGGCGTACCATAGTGGTGGCCGACAATGCACCGGCTATGTTAAGCTCAAAACTTATACTTAACCTTAACGAACCTACTGCATACAAAAATACCGATTGGATAAAACCTGTTAAATATGTTGGCGTATGGTGGGAAATGATTTTTGGACAAAAAAGCTGGAGTTATACCAACCTGGATAATGTACACTTAGGAAAAACGGAGTTTGCAAAAACAACTCCCAATGGCACACATGGTGCCAACAACAATTATGTAAAAAAGTATATCGACTTTGCTGCTAAACATGGTTTTGATGGTGTATTGGTAGAAGGCTGGAACGAAGGTTGGGAAGATTGGTTTGGCAAATCGAAAGAATATGTTTTTGATTTTGTTACACCCTACCCCGACTTTGATTTAAAAGGCTTAAACGAATATGCGCATAGCAAAGGTGTTAAAATTATTATGCACCACGAAACATCTTCGGCTGTAACTAACTACGAACGCCATTTAGATACTGCCTTTAAACTAATGATTAACTATGGTTACAATGCCGTAAAAACAGGTTACGTAGGCAATATCATCCCTCGTGGTGAGCATCACTATAGCCAATGGATGATTGAGCATTACCAACGTGTGGCAGATAAAGCAGCACAATACAAAATGATGGTGAACTCACACGAATCAGTGCACCCTACCGGCTTACACCGCACTTTTCCTAACTGGATTGCGGCCGAAGCAGCCAGAGGTACGGAGTATGAGGCTTTTGGTGGCAACAATCCCGATCACCAGACTATATTGCCCTTTACACGTTTTATGGGTGGACCAATGGATTATACTCCCGGCATTTTTCAAACACAATTAAGTTACTACAAAAAAGATGATACCCGTTTTGTAAAAACAACATTGGTTAAACAACTGGCATTGTATGTAGTAATGTATAGTCCCTTACAAATGGCTGCCGATATTATTGATAACTACGATCGCTTCCCTGATGCATTTCAATTTATAAAAGATGTTGCTGTGGATTGGGACGATACAAAAATACTGACCGCTGAGCCCGGTGATTATATTGTAACTGCCCGTAAAGCCAAAGGCAAAAACGACTGGTTTGTAGGTGGTATTACCGATGAAAATACCCGAACCCTGACTATTGATTTTAGCTTTTTAGATGCCGGTGCTAAATACGAAGCAACTATTTACGAAGATGCTAAAGATGCACATTATGTAACCAACCCACAGGCTTATAATATTTATAAAAAAATAATTACCTCAAAAACTAAACTTAACCAAAAGCTTGCCCCCAGTGGTGGTGTAGCTATAAGCATACGTAAGTTGTAGTACAGGCAGGTTTTTATTTTTGTTTGTCACCGATAGTAATACAAATCATCGCCGGTTGTGTCACTCACTGCATCGTTCGGAACGCTTATCGGCATCGTGTTATACTAAGGTCGTTTTTACATTGCTATTGGTCCTTTAATAGTCCGTGACTCTAGCCAAATTATTGGACATTTTTTTATAACAATTTAATTGGTCTACATGTATTCGTAGCACGACGTCTTATCCTCAGTATAAGTATAGCTGGTGGCGACAAGGCGGTTTTCGGCCATAGCAAAAAAAACTATACGCAAACTATAAAACCATTTGTGTATAAACGACTGGCCGAAAAATAGCCGATAGCCAAACGGCTATACGGTTCCGCCAAGTAGTTTTTTTACTACTATCAACTCTGTCAGGCGGAATACACATTGGACAAGACTTGACTTTTTTGTTATTTTTTTTGTCAAGAAAAAAGTAAAGAAAATAAACTAAGTAATTGTACAATTTTTACTTTTAACCACAACATTAATTTAGACTATTAGACCTAATTAAGGTATTGCTTTGTTTCTATAATTTGGCCAAACCTGTAAACAACTATCTTGACTTAATTTTTAAAGATGGTAACCCAATAAAGTACAAAAGACAAAATGGTAAATATTATTGCCGTTATTATCTTTGCAGTATAAATAAATTATATGCTATTAACTACAACCAACAATATAGAAGGTCGTTCTATTGAAGACTACAAAGGCATTGTATCGGCCGAAGTAATTATTGGCGCTAATGTTTTAAAAGATATTATGGGCGGACTTCGTGACTTTTTTGGTGGTCGCAGCGGTACCTATGAAAGGGTGCTGGAAGAAGCCCGCCAACAAGCGCTTAACGAGTTAAGCCATAAAGCACAAAGCTTAGGTGCCAATGCGGTTATTGGTATTGACCTTGATTTTGAAACCGTAGGTGGCGGCGGCAGCATGTTAATGGTAGTAGCCTCCGGTACAGCGGTGCGATATTCGTAAGAGCCTCCCCCTAACTTCGTTACTTCCCTTTCGGGAACCTCCAAAGGAGGGGAGATTAGAGTCTGTTCATATTAAAACAGTTGTAAAAAATTCAATGGCAATCTATTTGGCAAAGTATTACTTTTGACAAATAAAATAATTTAAAAACTTAAAAACTCCTGCAATGCGAGAGCATTTGCAGCCCCTCCTTCGGAGGGGTTGGGGAGGCCTATATTATGGGAAGAATTTTTGAAGTACGTAAGGCCAGTATGTTTGCCCGTTACGACAGAATGGCCAAACAATTTACACGTATTGGTAAAGAGATAGCCATTGCTGTAAAAGCCGGTGGACCAGATCCATCGAGTAATGCAGCGTTACGTCGTTGTTTTCAGAATGCGAAAAGTGTGAACATGCCGAAAGACCGTGTAGAAGCGGCCATTAAGCGTGCACAAGGCAAAGAAATGGAAACCTATGATGAAATTTTGTACGAAGGTTATGCACCACATGGTGTTGCCTTATTGGTTGAAACTGCAACGGACAACCACGTACGTACAGTGGCCAATGTAAAAAGTCATTTTACGAAAGGTCATGGTGCTATGGGTAATAGCGGTAGTGTAGCTTTTCAGTTTAAAAAAATGGGTGTGTTTACATTAAACCCCGAAGGTTTAAATACCGATGATTTAGAATTAGAACTGATTGACTTTGGTTTGGAAGAGTTAGGCGAAAGTACTACGGAAGAAGGTAAAGACGTAATTGTTGTACGTGTTGGTTTTACCGATTTTGGTAACATGCAAAACGCACTGGAAGAAAAAAATATTACTCCAATAAGTGCCGAACTGGAGTGGATACCTACCACAACGGTTCCGGTAACTGATGCACAGGCCGAAGATGTAAGTAAATTAATTGAACGTTTGGAACAGGACGAAGACGTGCAGAAAGTGTTTCATAACATGGGATAAATTAAAAAGTATAAATTTAAAAGGTGTAAGTTGATAAAGCTTGCACCTTTTTTAATTAAAAATTGGAGTAGCTGAAAAACATAGCAGCTTGCACAGTGGCCAATAGAATTGATGCAGTACAAGAGTGCGACGCAAGGAACGATGATTAGGATTACCGCAGTTGGTAACATAAAAATTTTATGGATTAATTTTCATTACGAAACATTCGCAACATATTATTATCTTCGTAACATGCGTTTTACACTAATCATACTTTTAATAGTTGTACATACAGTACAGGCTTTAGCACAGCAAACCATAAAAGGCACAGTGGTAAACCCTGTAACGCAACAACCTATTGCCGGGGCAAGTGTTTTTTTAACCAATACATCGAAGGGAGGCAGTACGAATAAAGATGGGTATTTTGAAATAACAGATATTAAACCTGGTAAGTATGAACTAATTACCACATCGGTTGGATTTGAAACAAGTGTGTTTTCGTTTAGCAGCGAAGAGCTGCCGCTTAAGCTACGGATTGAAATGAAAACCAAAATAACGGAGCTGGATAATGTAGTACTGGAGCCATTTGTAGAGGAAGGCTGGGATAAATGGGGCAACACTTTTATGAGTAGTTTTATTGGTAAAAACACCAACGCCAAAGATTGTAAACTAAAAAATCATAAAGACATCAGGTTTAGATTTTATAAAAAAACAAACCGCTTGGAAGCTATTGCCGACAAACCTTTGATTATTGAAAACAACGCATTGGGCTATAAAATAGAATACCAATTAGAGGCATTTGAAATAAAGTTTAAAGAAGGATCTACCACCTACTATGGTTATACTTTGTTTACACAATTAGGCAACCAGGATAAAGACCCTAAAAAACGTTGGGTAAAAGCCAGAGACAAAGCTTATTACGGATCGATGAAACATTTTTTTACTGCTTTATATAATAACAAATTGTTGGAAGAAGGTTTTGAAGTAAGGCGGATGGTAAAACATCCCAATCTGGAAAAACAAAGAGTTCGCAAACTGGGCCCATCTGTATTGGGTGGCAGTGGAAATATATTTGTTAGTAGCCGTGATAAAAACCTTGTAAAAAAAGATTCGGTACAAAATGTTATCACCGGTCAGGATTCATCAGAATACTACAGACGTATTTTACGTCAGAAAGATTTTATTGAAGAGTACAGTCCGCACTTTGTAACACTGGACAGTTTGACTATTGGTAAAGACGGAATTTTTAATGTTATTTATTTTCCCAACTATTTATATGTAACGTATAAAAAAGGAATGGAAGACCAGGCTTATCTTGATTACTTTAGCGAGAGAAGAAAACCTTTTTACCAACGTTCCTTAATTTTTATTACCGAGGAAATACCACTATTAATTGGACCTGATGGTAGTTATTTTTATCCGGATAAATTATTAGCTACTGCGTGGTGGGGCTTTCAGGAAAAAATGTCGACCATGTTACCCACCGATTATGAACCGGGGGAACAATGAGGTAATAAGTTAATTTAAAAATTAGATAATGAGATAATTACATCATTGAAAGCCTAATAATAAACAGCTTATTTGCTCTCTTTTAAAATACGCAACTCTTTAGGATAATAATTATTAATGCGATTCGGCAATACATTCATCCAGCCCAATGCTTGTCCTTCAAAAGTAGCTAATTGCCATCCTTTAGTTTCAGGTAATTGCGCTATATCTTTTCGTTGTAAAAAAGCAATGGCATCTTTTTCATCCAACTCCGCAGTAACAATTTCTCCTTGTAAAAAAGGGTTCATGGCTAGCGCATGATCGGGAATTAATTTATCCCGCATTAACTCACCCAGTTTAGTGCCCGAGTATATAACTTTTAATTTATCCAGTAAAAATGCTCCGTCAGTTGCTAACAAATTACTCCATACATACACCGTTTGTTCGTGTAAAATAAATTGCAAGTCGGTTGAATTTTCCAACCATCTTTCAATAACCGGTATTTGTGTTTTTGATGGTGTTTCTACTTTTCGTTTTGTTTTAACCACAACTTCTTCTTGTGATGTTTGCTTTTGCAAACAAGCTAAAAAGAAACCCTCACCTTTTACCTGATCGGGCCAAAAACGATAACCCAATTCACTGGCAATTATACCCCACTCTGCTTGCACATTAATTGGTTTTACAACAGCATCATATTCTTTTTGCATCCATTGTAATATGTCTTCATCCTCTTGTTGCGAAAAAGAACAAGTAGAATAAATTAACAAGCCACCTTCTTTTAAACAAGGCCATATATCAGCCAAAATACGCTGCTGACGCTGGCTACAAAGATTTACATTATCCTCACTCCACTCCGCAATGGCTTCCTCATCACGCCTGAACAAACCACTACCACTACAAGGTGCATCCACCACAATTACATCAAAGTATCCGTTTAATGATTTAAAATGCGCCGGATCGTTATTGGTTACCACCACATTTGCTGCACCCCATTTAACAATATTATCTTTTAAAATATTTGCCCTGCTTCTTATCACTTCATTACTCACCAATAAACTATCTGCACTTATTAAAGATTGTAAATGTGTTGATTTACCTCCAGGTGCTGCACATAAATCCAATACTTTTAATGGCTTGCTTACATCAACATTTTGCAAAAGCGCTTGCTCCACAAACATGCTACTGGCTTCCTGCACATAATACGTACCGGCATGAAAAAAAGGATCAAAAGTAAAAGACGGACGCTCCGGTAAATAATATCCGTTGCTTGTCCATGTCACTTGTACCAGATTATTAAAAGGCAGTGTTACCTTATCGTTTATTTTATTTGGATTAATACGGATTGACGTGATTTGCTCACCCGATGCATGCACGCCTTCAAAAGCTTGCCGGTTAAAGCCTTTGGCATTGGTTAATGAGTTGATTAAAGAAGCCGGTAGTTGCGCCATATTGCTACGATAGTTATCAATAATATTATCGTACAAATTTAATGTGTTGATGAATTAAACAACGTAAATAATTTTGCTAATCAGCTGTGGTGCTACTATCAGCTTTCGTTGCGTCGCACTCTTGTGTACCTGTAACATTACTCAGCATTGTGCAAGGTGCACCCCGATTTATCGGCGGTACGTTCTGTAATTCTATTCGGCAATGTGTAAGTCGTTGTGTGTTGGGTTATAGTCTTTATGCCTTAGTATAATCGCCAAAGGCGATAGCATATTACTGCGAAGCTACAAGCTTCGCAGAGCAGCCTCAGCATTACAACATTTTACTTATTATAATACAATTTAAACTCTTTTTCACCTTCGTAACTGCTGGAAGTTATGCTAACTCTATAACCATCATCATTTATACCAATTATGGTTACTTGTAATTTTAAATCTGGAGTTAATGCAGGATATCTCCCTTTAATCACTTTTGGTTCAATTAAGTTATAAGTACAATCTGACACCCATTGTACTTTAAAAACTGCTTTCACATTATACTCTAAAATCTCTTCATATTGTAAATTCTTTTTTCGAGTAATTATCGTTGTAAAAGGACTTCCATCTTCTAATTTTATGGCCGATTTAAATTTACCTTCTTTTAATGCAGAACAATCTATATTTGATTGATTGGCATTCATGCAAAAAATCGATAAAAAATACATCCATAAACTTATCATTTTTTACAAATTTTAACTTAGTGTTTTTTTAATGTTGTAAGCACTTTTGGAAGTGTTCAAAAAAACAAACCATAAACGGTCCCTTACAAATTTTTAATCTCCCCTACCAAATCCTGTAATACTTTTTTAGCATCACCAAATAACATAGATGTTTTAGGTTGAAAGAATAAATCGTTTTCTATACCGGCATAACCGGGCTTCATACTACGTTTGTTAACAATAACATTTTTAGCCAACTCAACATCTAAAATAGGCATGCCATAAATTGGGGAAGATGGATCTGTTTTAGCAGCGGGGTTTACTACGTCATTAGCGCCTAAAACCAACACTACATCTGTGGTGCTAAATTCCTCATTGGCGTGTTCCATCTCCAATAGCTTTTCGTAAGGCACATCGGCTTCGGCTAGTAATACGTTCATGTGGCCGGGCATACGTCCTGCTACCGGGTGTATGGCATACTTAACCTCCACACCTTTACTCTCTAATAATTTTTCTAACTCATGACAAACATGTTGCGCCTGCGCCACAGCCAAACCATAACCCGGTACAATAAATACTTTATTAGCATAAGCCATTACTACGGCTGTATCTGTTATTGATATTTCTTTGTAAGTACCCTGGTCTTTACCGGCACCGCCACCACCTGTGGCCTTATTGCCACCAAAGGAACCAATTAATACATTAGCCAAAGAACGGTTCATGGCTTTACACATGAGTATGGTTAACAGCGTACCCGCTGCACCTACCAATATACCACCCGTTAACATTACTTTGTTGTCGTATAAAAAACCACCACATGCGGCTGCTACACCGGTAAATGAATTTAATAAAGATATAACCACCGGCATATCGGCACCACCAATAGGCAGTACAAAGAATACGCCGTATAAAATAGAGAGAACAAATAAACCGTAGAAAATAATTTTCACATTAGTAAAAAAAGATTCAGTTGGCAAATTGGTGTTATCCATTCCAGTCAACACATTAATTTTTACTCCTACTTGATTACAATACCATAATAAATAAGATGCGGCAGCTACAATCAACACTAACATTAATATATTTAAAACCTGTTGGTTCTTAAACGAAAAATCTTTCACTTTTCCATTTAGTTTGCCCCAAGCAATCATACTACCTGTAAACGATACAGTTCCAATTATTAAGCCTAACAAAATAATTAATAATTGTCCCATCGGTAAAGCGGAAATAAAAAAAGAATCACTAGTTAACGCAGAAAGCGGTGGATAAGCCGTCCATTCAAAATTAACACCACTATCCTTGTTAAACAAATGATCAAACTCTACAATAGAAATTAACATAGCACAAGCCCCACCCATACCATTAAACAAACTCACCATTTCGGGCATGGCGGTCATCTTTACTTTTTTGGCGGCTAAAAAACCTATTAATGTTCCCACTGCAATGCCGCCAAATATCCAACCATAGTTGCCCAGTTTTTGTCCGTCTTCTTCATATAAAAAAATGGTACCTAAAATGGCAATGGTCATGCCCCCAGCTGCAATTAAATTGCCATTACGGGCCGTTGCCGGGTTTGATAACATTTTTAATCCTACTATAAATGTTACGCTGGCTATAAGATATATAAGTGTAAGTAGCATATAATTGTAAGTGATAAGTTTTAAGTAATAAGTGCTGTGTTTGGCTAATTATCTAATTACCTCATTTTCAAATTTTCTAATTATTTCTTTTTCTTGCCTTTAAACATTTCCAACATTCTGTCGGTTACTACAAAACCACCTACCACATTTAAAGTACCTAATACCACTGCTAAAAAACCGAGTATTAATGCCAGGTAATTATCAGCTTCGGCCTTGCCCATTACAATGATGGCTCCAATAATTACCACACCATGTATGGCATTGGCACCACTCATTAATGGCGTATGTAACACACTTGGTACACGACCAATTATTTCAATACCAACAAAAACCATCAGGATAACTATGTAAATAATTTGCTGGTGTAGGGTTATCCAATTAAGAAAGTCGGTCATACTTATATAATTAAAAAGTAAAAATTCAAAAGTTAAAAAACAATTTGGCAATTAGTTAATTTGAGAATTTGCCAATGAACGTTTCCGATATTGATAAGAAACTTACACAATGCCCAATAGCATTACTACACTCCGATTAAAATACGGAGTACTGCATAATGCCCAATAGAATTGATGCAGTACAAGAGTGCGACGCAACGAAAGCTGATAGTAGTAATACAGCTGGTAACATAATCAAATTTCGTACTGTCAGACTCTACCTAAGCCCCTTTAGGGATTTGGGGTTACCAGTACTCTTTCATGCACCACTGCTCCATCGTGTGTAATACAAGCACCTTTCACCAAATCATCGTCCCAGTTTAAATGCAACTGGTTTTCCTTATTTATAATTAACTGCAAAAAGTTCAACAGATTTTTGCCATACAATTTACTGGCATCGGCAGGCATGGTACTTTGCAGCGATGAGTTACCAATAATACTTACACCATTATAATTTATGGTTTCTGCATTTTTTGTAACTGGTGTATTGCCGCCTGTTGCAGCTGATAAATCGACAATTACCGAACCGTTGCGCATAGTTTGCAACATAGCTTCGGTAATTAATACAGGTGCTTTTTTCCCGGGTATTTGCGCTGTAGTAATTATTATATCGGCCTTGGCTACACTTTCGGCAATACGTTGTTGCTGCTTTTGTTTATAGTCCTCCGTTTGCTCTACCGCATAACCACCGGCTTTGCTGGCATCGGCTGCCCCTTCTACTTCTACAAACTTTGCACCAAGGCTCATTACTTCTTCTTTCACCGCAGGGCGGGTATCAAACACTTCTACCACAGCGCCTAAACGACGGGCAGTAGCAATGGCTTGCAAACCGGCAACGCCTGCACCCAGTATTAAAATTTTTGCCGGAGCAATACTTCCGGCAGCTGTCATAAACATGGGAAAGTATCGTCCATAGCTAGCTGCAGCGGTTAGCACCGCTTTATAACCTGCAATATTTGCCTGCGAACTAAGTACATCCATAGATTGTGCACGGGTGGTACGTGGCAACATATCTAAAGAAAAAACGGTGAGTTGTTGTGCTGCATATTGTTGCATTAAACCAACATTTGTCAATGGTTGATATACACCAATACAAATTTTTCCTTGCGCTGTAAACTGTGCAAACTCGGCACCTGCAGGAGGATGAATAACAGCGATAAGGTTTGCTTGTGTAATAACATCGGTGCGGTTGGTAATAGTAGCACCGGTTTTTTCGTAATCGGTATTGGAGCAAAAGGCTTTTGCACCTGCATCCTGTTCTACTAAAACGGTAATTCCTTTTTTGGTAAGTGCGGCAACTGTTTCTGCCACCATCGATACCCTTGTTTCAAAATCCGGTTCTTTAAGCAGGCCAATTATCATGCAAGAGGTTTAAAGCATTAATTGATAGGGAACGAACCGAAGATAATTTATAAAAAGTATAAATTCAAAAGTTAAAAGGAAAAAACGATTTGTTGATTTGAAAATTTGATGATTTGGTAATGCGTACACTAAAACCTTATAGCAAAATGCTGCTTTTCTTTAAACTCCTTACGGAAAAGTACAATACCAATAAAAAATAAATCAATGCTGCATTGTACTGATTCGTGTGCCATTATTTCTTGCCAGGCTTGTTCCATTTCCAGGCTCCAGTGTATATCGTCAAAAATCAAAATAGTATCGTTATGTATATGTGGTAATAACTGATTAAAATAATTAACCGTTGGTTCATAGCGATGGTTGCCATCTAAAAAAGCAAAATCAATGGTAGGGTTTTGTGCTAAGGTTTTATCCAGTGTTCCTTCAAACGGACCAACTACCTGTTGTATATTTTGTAATTGTAACTGTGTAAAATTTTGTTGGGCCGTATTAGCAATGGATGGAGCCCCTTCTAATGTAATTAATTTGGCTTGCGGATTACCCCATGCTAAATAAGAGCTGGTAATGCCCAATGATGTCCCTAACTCCAATATGGTATTAGGTTTATACTGTTGCACCATGCGGTATAATAATTGCCCGAACTTTTTTGGCTTGGCCGCATGCTTTGCTATGGCACTTATTTTTCGTTGGTTAGATTTTGTTGTAACCGATCCTGCTCCAAAATCCTGTACTTCTATTACCGTATTATTTTGTAATAATTGTTGGCGTAAGGCTTCTACTTTTTTATAGTCGCTGTATTCCGTTGTATCATTTAACACCTTTGTTATAAAATTAAAAACAAAGGGAGAATGCATACCATGGCCACGGCTGTTATTAGCCTGCCAATAGTATTGTATATATTTTTTTGTAAGGGTTACCGGTGAATACATATTGCAACTTGCAGTATAATTATTTTATGCGTTCCCAGGTTTGAAAAGCATAATCAAAGTTGTTTTTTTCATCGGCTTTATACGTATCATTACTTATCATTTGCCATTGTTTCTCATCAACTGCCGGAAAAAAAGTATCGGCTTCAAATTCAGCATTTACACGGGTTAAGTAAATACGTTTGGCTTTTTCAAACAGCAGTTTATAAATTTCGCCACCGCCAATCACCATTAGCTCTTTTACATCCATTTGTTTGGCTAAAAACAAAGCATCTTCAATGGTTTTAACACCAATGGCATTATCGTTTTTCCAAGCGGTATTGCGGGTAATAACAATGTTTTTACGACCGGGCAAAGGTTTGCCTAATGAGTCAAAAGTTTTACGCCCCATTACTACGGGTAAACCCCAGGTAACGTTTTTAAAATGTTTTAAATCGTTGGGCAAATGCCAGGGCATTTTTCCATCTAAACCAATGGCGTTATTATTAGATGCTGCAACTACTAAGGATATAATCATATTGAATGTAAAGGTATAAAAAATGCGTACCCTGTTGGATACGCATTTACATATTTAGCAAATTTATTTTTATCTGTTTCTACCTGCAAAAGGATAAAACGACGTACCTAATGAAAATAAAAAATTACGAGAGTGCAAATTCTCCCCCTCACTGTCTATGTCGTTAAATAGCCTGTTAGTGGGATTGGTAGAAAAATTTAAACCTATGTCTATTTTAATCCACTCTGCATTTTTAAACCCAACCTGAAATAATACACTTGGTTCAAACATTATAAAAGTATTTCCTCTTACATTATTTAACCCTAACATCTCCCCCTCGCCGGGTAAATAAGTACTCTTTATATTATTAAAATTTAGTGCCGATATTTTGGGAGCAATGGACATTTTAAAGCTTTCAGAAAAACCAAAATTAAATGCCGGTTGTAGGTAATATTTTAAAACATTCACATCATAAGTTCTGCTTCTTAGGTCAGGAAAGCCATTATCAGTATGCGAAGCTTTGCCAAAACCCAAACCACCAGTTAAGTTAAAAAAGTGTTTTTTACTTCTTCCCATGGCTGTATAATAACCTAATCCAATATCCAGCAAATATCTGTTATACCTTACTTTGTTTTCGGTATTTGAACTAATTAAATCATCCCAATAAAACTTATCTGTTTCTTTTCTAAAGAGTCCGCCAGCTGTAACTAAAAAATGATCCGTTACGGCATATGCTGCCTGAAAATCGGCACCAAAGGATCTTTCCCTATGGTTATCATCACTTTCCTCTTCCACCACTCTATTTAAATTCATAGATCCGGATGCGGAAATTTTAAAGTCACCTTTTTCTTTAAAAAAGTTTGCGTTATAAGCCGTAGGAGAATTTACAAAACGTGGTGAAGTACAAGAAAACAACACCACACTGATAAGGAAGGCAATAATAATTTTCATATTCAAGTTGTTTAAATTCATCGCTTATACCAAATTAGCAAAGCCCATGAATGTTGACTTGACAAGTATTTACAACAAAACGCTGCTAACATACTTAAAACAACTACACAGCCACTTGCCCTTTTATAGCCGGATGACTTTCATAATTTTCCAAGGTAAAATCTTCAAACTTAAATCCAAAAATATCCTTTACTTCCGGGTTAATTTTCATAACCGGTAATGGTAAAGGGTTTCGGCTTAATTGAAGGGTTACTTGTTCTTTATGGTTACTATAAATATGTACATCACCAAATGTATGTACAAAATCGCCGGGTTGTAAATCACAAACCTGTGCCATCATTAAAGTAAGTAATGCGTAAGAGGCAATATTAAAAGGCACCCCTAAAAACACATCGGCACTACGCTGATACAACTGACAACTTAATTTTCCATCAGCTACATAAAATTGAAACATATTGTGACAAGGCATCAACGCCATCTCACTCAACTCTCCCACATTCCATGCACTTACCACCAACCGCCTGCTATCAGGGTTCTTTTTTATTTGTGCAATAACATCACTTATCTGATCGATTGTTTGGCCATCCTTGGTTTCCCAGCTACGCCATTGTTTGCCATACACAGGCCCCAAATCGCCATTATCATCAGCCCATTCATCCCAAATACGAACGCCGTTTTCTTTCAGGTAACCAATATTGGTATCTCCTTTTAAAAACCAAAGCAACTCGTGTATAATACTTTTTAAATGTACTTTTTTGGTAGTCACCAACGGAAAACCTTCCAGCAAATTAAAACGCATCTGATACCCGAAAGTACTAACCGTTCCTGTTCCCGTACGGTCAGTTTTTTCACTGCCGTTTTTCACTATATGTTGCAATAAATCTAAATACTGTTGCATGGGTGCAAGTTAATCAATAATACGCAGCCCAATTGCCTGCGCTTTACGGTGGGGATAGTATGTGCATTGCACTTTTAATGCGGTATTAACCTGTTATTCAAGGGTTTATTTTTATGTATTCAACTATAGTAATACTAATCAACTTCCGTTGCGTCGCACGCTTGTACGTTCAGTAATTCTATTCATCATTATCCAATACCAAATATTCAATCTAAAATATTAAACATTTTAAAACTGTCAATTGTGCATTGTCCACTGGCAATTACTTCATTATATAGCTTAATTGCTTCTTCATATTCAGCATTTTCGCGGAGTGCAGCCCCGTTTTAATTTTTTCTATATCTGTTTGTGCATGTAATGTAAATACGCCAATACATACAAAAAGTAAAGTAGCTATAATCTGTTTAATCATAGTGGTTGATTAAAATGAAATAATACTACAGTAAGGTAAAACTTATTACGCAATAATACAATCCGCCAACATGTACTATTTATTCATTAGTACAGCTATAAAATAAAACGGCCCGGTTTTATACCGGGCCGTAAACATATAATTATACGATTACATTAAAGTTCTAATAACAACTTAACAGGATCTTTAGCCGCTAATAATTGCTCAGGGTTTTCTAATAAGTCTTTTACACGTACTAAGAAACTTACCGACTCACGACCATCAATAATACGATGATCGTAGCTAAGTGCAATGTACATCATTGGTAAAATAACCACCTGACCATTTACTGCCATTGGACGCTCCTGAATTTTGTGCATACCCAAAATAGCAGACTGTGGTATGTTAATAATTGGCGTACTCATTAATGAACCAAATACACCGCCATTGGTAATAGTGAAAGTACCACCGGTTAATTCATCGGCAGTTAATTTACTGTCACGGGCTTTACCGGCAAGCTCAATTACTTTTTTCTCAATGTCAGCCATGCTCAGGCTTTCTACATTACGTATAACCGGCACGGTTAAACCACGTGGTGTGCTAACAGCAATGCTAATATCAGCATAGTCATGATAAACCAATTGGTCGCCATCAATGTAAGCATTAACAGAAGGCCACTCGGCTAAGGCAACCGCACAAGCTTTTGCAAAAAAGCTCATGAAACCTAAACCAACACCATGTGCTTCTTTAAAAGCATCTTTATATTTTTTTCTAATATCCATGATGGCTGTCATGTCTACTTCGTTGAAAGTAGTTAACATGGCAGTGGTATTTTTTGATTCAACCAAACGACGACTGATTGTTTTACGCAGGTTGCTCATTTTTTCGTTGCGTACGTTGCGGCTAAACAACTCGGCACCACCAAAAGTCTTTTTACCTGGATTGGTTAAGGCGGCTAATACATCGCCTTTTAATATTTTTCCGTTACTGCCCGATGCGGCAATATCTGAAGGGTTAACTTTTTTATCGGCTATAATAGCAGAAGCAACAGGTGTAGCTTTAACATCGCCTGCAGGTGCAGCGGTTGTTGCAGCAGGTTGAGGTTTTGCTTCAGCTGGTTTTTCAGCAGCTTTCGGAGCTTCTTCTGCTTTTGCAG
The DNA here is from genome assembly GCA_002399735.1 of Chitinophagaceae bacterium UBA4857. Taxonomy (GTDB): domain Bacteria; phylum Bacteroidota; class Bacteroidia; order Chitinophagales; family Chitinophagaceae; genus Terrimonas. The sequence continues at coordinate 172,519 of DHEF01000042.1, read as the reverse complement.
CAGCAGCCGGTTTTTCGGCAGTATCGTCGATAGTTGCCAGTAAATCACCTATTTGTAAGGTATCGCCTTCTTTAGCACCGGTTTTTAACACCCCTGCTTTTTCAGCATTTACCTCAAAAGTGGCTTTTTCGCTTTCCAGTTCTGCAATTACTTCATCCCTTTCTACGTATTCGCCGTCTTTTTTTGTCCATTTAAGTAATGTTACCTCGTTAATTGATTCACCTACCGTTGGAACTTTTATTTCAATAGCCATATTTAGTATTTCAATGGCGCAAATTTCGTAAAAAAAAGGGTACGAACCTAAGTAAAAATTAAAAAGGAAAAAATAAGGAAAAATTTAGGACGTAGGATGTAAATTAAGGATGTCTAATTTTTTGATGTCTGATTTCCCTCCTTAGTACATAATTGTTACTACAATGTATATTTTGCTTACAGATAATGCCCAATAGAACCCCACCCCCGAGCTACGCTCCTTCCTTTTCAGGAATCTCCTTTTGGGAAAGAGGGGGGGCAACACGACAAACTGAAAGCGTTATTGATTAGTTAGGAAACTTACACAATGCCCAATAGAATTGATACAGTACAAGAGTGCGACGCAAGGGACGATTATAGTAGCACTACAGCTGGTAACAAAAAAATAATAGTATGTAGTATTGAGTATATAGTATTGAGAAAACAGCCTACATTGTTACGAAAAACATTGAACCTTTGAACATTGAACCTTTGAACCTCTTCAACCTCTGGAACATTGAACCTTTGGAACTTTTTAGCACTCCGGCAAACTCAAGGGCACATTAATAGCCAGACCACCGTCGGCGGTTTCTTTGTATTTGTAGTTCATGTCGCGGGCAGTGTCCCACATGGTTTTTATAACTGCATCCAGCGATACTTTGGCAAAATCGGGAGTGCTTTGCAGGGCCAATTGTGAAGCTGTAATGGCTTTGATGGCCCCCATGGTATTACGTTCAATACAAGGCACTTGTACCAGTCCGCCAATGGGATCGCAGGTCATACCCAGGTGATGTTCCATGGCAATTTCGGCCGCCATCATGGCCTGTCGTTGCGAACCACCTAAGGACTCGGTTAGTGCTGCCGCTGCCATAGCCGATGATACGCCAATTTCGGCCTGGCAACCACCCATGGCGGCAGAAATAGTAGCTTCTTTTTTAAACATGCTACCTATTTCGGAGGCGGTTAACAGAAATCTTAATATTTTTTCGTCGTCGTTGCCGTTACAAAAAACAATGTAATACAACAATACGGCAGGTATTACCCCTGCAGCACCATTGGTTGGGGCGGTTACCACCCGGCCAAAAGAGGCATTTTCCTCGTTAACGGCCAGGGCAAAACAGCTTACCCAATCTAATATGTACGTAAAATGATTGCCGCCTTCGGTAATTACTTTTAGCCAGCTATCATAATCGTGGTAGGTTTTACCGGCAGTAAGGCGTTTGTTGAGTGTTGCTGCACGGCGTTTTACAAATAAGCCGCCGGGTAAAATACCATCAGTATGACAGCCACGATAGATACATTCCTGCATTACCCGCCAAATATTCATTACACCGTCTCGGGTTTCTTGCTCGCTGCGCCAGACTGCTTCGTTTTCCATCACCACCTCGTAAATTGGCAGCCCGGTTTTTATACACCAGCGTAATAAGTCATCGGCATTGTTTATAGGAAAAGGTAATTGAACCTGTTGTTTACCGGCATTACTCTCCCCTTCTTTTACCACAAAACCACCACCAATGGAGTAATAGGTCTCGGATATAGCATCGCCATTGGCAAATGTGGCTAAAAAACTAAGTGCATTGGAGTGAAACGGTAAAGATTCCGTCATTAAAAAAACAATATCGGTATTGGGATTAAAGACAATACTATGTGTGCCACCCAATAACATTGTTTTATCGGTAGCAATTTGTTTTATTTTGGGCGTTATTGCGTTTACATCGCAGGTTACGGGATCATCGCCGGCAAGGCCCATTTGCACAGCAATATCGGTACCATGGCCTACACCGGTTTTTGCCAGCGAGCCATACAACATTACTTTAAGGTGTGTAGCCTTATCCAACAAATTATCCTGCTGTAGCTTTTGCACAAACTGCTGTGCAGCACGCCATGGCCCAAGGGTATGCGAGCTGGAAGGCCCAACGCCTATCTTCAGCATATCAAAAACGGAAATAGCTTCGTATGACACTAGCAAGTAATTTTAGCAAAGTTATGGCAATAAGCCATGCTAATTTACTTTGTTTACTACAGTAACTCTACATCAAAAATCAACATGGAGTTTGCCGGAATTCCTTGCCTTGGATTGTTTGCATACCCTAATGATGGAGGTATATATAATTTTATTTTTCCACCGGTTTTTACTAACGGAATTCCTATTGTCCAACCGGCCACTACTTCATTTAATGAAAATTGGCTTGTTGCCTCTTGTATTACCACATTATTCTCAAGTTTTAATTTATACCTGGCGGTTACTGTTGCGCAATTATTAATCCATCTGCCGGTTCCTTCTGTTACTACCTCGTAGTACAAACCACTACAATGTTCGGTAGCTGTAGTAATGCCGTTTGTACTTAAATAAGCCTGTACTCTGGCAATTTCGGCATCGCTGGCACGAAAACCACATTCATCAAATGAACACTTATCGGCAGATTTAGAACAAGATGTAAAAACAAATACACCAAGCAAAACTGAAAAACACAAAATAATTCTTCTCATTAATTACTATTTCTATTATTTATAATATTTCTTTACTAGACCACTTTTTATCTTGAACCGCTGCAATCGCATTAACTACTCTTCGCCTTATCTCTTTTTTGTTTAAACTCCATGTAACGCTTTTCGTTCATATCCCACTGGTGTTTGGCCGAAAAATAAACCACAAAACCTACAATTAAAATAGCCGCTATCATTAATACCAGTATTTGTGAGGAGTCGCTATTACTTATCATGGTAGCACGCTTGTGCCAACCCGAAAAAAAATTGGCAAAAATGGTTACCACCATTAATAAAGCCAATGGCAAACCTACGGTTAACACACTAATCCATCTTTTATTTTTACCCCGGCTTTCTTCCCAGTAGGCAATAAACTTTTCTTCCTCTTTTGTTACCATAGTTGCAAAAATAACTCATGCAGTGCAAAACAAACACCCTTGCTAAAACTTATATTTATAAGTTAGCTATTACATTATTTTACTGTAACCAATTTACATTGTAAGCAATACACTTGCATAAAACGCACAAAATGACTATATTGTGCATCCAATACATACAGCTGTGAAAATAACCCCTCTATTAGCCCAGTACTTGTACCAAAGTAAAAACTTAGTATTACCCGGAATAGGTAGCTTTACCATCGACTCCGATGCGGTGATTAATACCGATACAACAAGCCGCAACCGTCATTTAGCTTTACCCCCTATTCATTTTGAAGCCGGTAGTGTAAACGCCCCTTACGACCCCGAGTTAATTAGTTATATAGCGCAGAACAGCGGTAAAATGAAACCATTGGCCCTGGCCGATCTGGAATCGCATATTGAACTGATGCACCAGTTTTTAAATATTGGTAAACCATTTTTGCTGGATGGTATTGGTACTTTAACCAAGCCAAATGGTGGCCGATTACAGTTTACCCCTGCCAACGAACCCGTTACAGCTCCTAAACCCATTGAAATAAGTATTCGGGAAGACCGGATAAAATCTATTAATGAAGCTCCAGCTACGCAGGAATCATTTTTGCATGAAAACAACAGAAAAATAGGTTGGAAAAAGCCTGTATTAATTTTATTGGTACTGGCCGGTTTAGGGTTTTCAATCTGGGGTGGTTACTATCTTTCTCAGTTAGATAATGAGGAAGAAGTTACCGTTACCAATAATACCGAAAGCACATCAACACACGTACAGGATACAGCAACGGTTTTAAATACACCTAAACCAACTGACGCCGATACCGCAAACAAAGTAATAGCCACACCGCCACCGGTAGCAGTACCCGTTAACAACAGTGGAAATTATAAATACATTTTAGAAACTGCCAATAAAGACAGAGCCCTAAAACGTTACAAGCAATTAAAAACAAACCTTTGGGATGTACATTTAGAAACCTCCGATTCATTGGCTTTTACCCTGTATCTATCCTTACCCAAATTAGGTGCCGATACCACAAGAGTAAAAGACTCACTAAGTATGATGACCGGAAAAAAAGTGTACATAGCTAAATAATATCCATGCATACTGCCCGTTACTGGATTAAACACCTGCAATTACAGCAACATATAGAAGGTGGCTGGTATGCCGAAGTATATAAGGCCTCGCAAACAATATCCTTGCCCGGTAATCCGCAGGAAAAATCAGCCGCTACACATATTTATTTTCTTTTACAACAACAGGAATTTTCGGCGCTGCATCGTATAGCATCCGATGAGTTGTGGCATTTTTATGTCGGCACTGCCTTAACAGTTTACGAAATAACTATTGACGGATTACTGATTGAACATGTACTGGGCAATAACCCTTATAATAACCAACAACATTTTTGTGTAATAAAAGCAGGTAGTTGGTTTGGTGCTAAAACAACCGGTGAGGGTGAGTATGCCTTGGTAGGCTGTACCGTAGCACCGGGTTTTGACTTTGCTGATTTTGAATTGGCGCAACAATCACAAATGCTGCAACTGTATCCGCAACACAAGGAGATAATAAAAAAGCTGACCCGTTAATTTTTTTGCTATGGCGTATCCCCAATAAAAGCTACGCTGCAAAAGCCAACACACATTTATTGGGGTCGGGCTTTGCAGGGCTTTGCAGGGCTCCGCTTCGCTCCGGTACTTCGTTGCACTACGTACTGCTGCCGATGGCAGCACCCTTACAATCCCTTACGCAGGAGAGTCCTACAGAAATAATATTCCCTAAATTTTTCTGACAATAGTTGCCTTGCTAAGGCAAGAATATTTCCAAGCTGAGTCTCACAAATAGCCAAGTGCGTTGGCCGTGGACTCAGCGTTATTGACAATTTTTAATTCCCACTTGCCGAACACTCAGCGTTGGGATTAAAGTTTCGTTTATCACGATGATGCACAAAGAACAGAACGATGAATGGAGCGTCGCAACATCAGCCCAATCAGGGATATGCGGCTGGCCAACAAAAAAACTTATTACTTAATGCCATAATCGAGATGGTGTGCAACAAAAAACCCGCTATTAAAGCGGGTTTTTTGTTGCTATTTGGAGGTCCCGAGCGGATTCGAACCGCTGTACGAGCTTTTGCAGAGCTCTGCCTAGCCACTCGGCCACAGGACCAATTACCCTTGCGGGGATGCAAATGTACGGTAACATTTGCAACCTTCCATCATCTTTATATGCTTTTTTGACGGGCCACTAAAATAGGATATTTTTGAGCCTTATTAAAAAACGCCGTATGAGCCAAATTGCAGCATCTGAATTAATTATAAACGACCGTGGAGCTATTTATCACCTGGATATCAGACCCGAAGAGCTTGCCGATACTATTGTTACCGTTGGCGACCCCGACCGTGTAAAGGAGTTTAGCAAACATTTTGATAGTGTTGAGTTTAAAAACCAACACCGTGAATTTGTGTCCCACACCGGTTATATTGGTAAAAAACGTTTAACCGTTTTATCATCGGGCATTGGCCCCGATAATATTGATATTGTGATGAACGAACTGGATGCCCTGGCTAATATTGATTTTGAAACCCGTACCATTAAACAAGATTTACGTTCATTAAATATTATTCGTGTTGGTACTTCGGGTGCTTTACAAGCCGATATTCCGGTGGATAGTTTTGTGGCTTCTACCCATGGTTTGGGAATTGATAACCTGTTAAACTTTTACCGTTACGACCAAAACGACGATAACGATAACCTGTTGCAGGCATTTATTACGCATACACAAATGCACGGGCAAATGAATATGCCGTACATCAACAATGCGGCCCCATCGTTGTTAAAACATTTTGTAGATGGTTTTCATCAAGGCATTACGGTTACTTGTCCGGGTTTTTATGGCCCGCAAGGACGCATATTACGTTTAGGCATACGTAACCCGCAATTGATAGACCGCCTGACTGATTTTAGTTATGGTCAACACCGTATTACCAATTTTGAAATGGAAACATCGGCCATTTTTGGTTTGGGTAAATTATTGGGGCATAATTGCCTGGCTGTAAATGCTATTGTTGCTAACCGTATTGTAAAAGAGTTTTCAAAAGACGGTAAAAAAGCTGTAGAAAACCTGATTGTAAAATTTTTAGATATTTATTCGGCACATATATGATAGTTCCTTTTTTTAAATACCAGGGCACCGGTAACGATTTTGTATTAATTGATAACCGCACCAAAGATTTTAATGGCTTAACCACAGCGCAAATAAAACATTTGTGCGACCGCCGCTTTGGTATTGGTGCCGATGGCCTGATGTTATTAAATGAAAAAGAGGGTTACGACTTTGAAATGAAGTATTACAATGCCGATGGTAACGAAGGTACCATGTGCGGCAATGGCGGCAGGTGTATTGTAAAATTTGCTTACCACCTGGGCATACACCGCACCCAATATCATTTTATAGCGGTTGACGGACCGCATGATGCAGAGATTGACTTAGACGGTATTGTATCGTTAAAAATGCTGGATGTAGATAAAGTAAATAAAAAACATGGTGATTTTATTTTAAACACCGGATCGCCACATTATATACGCCCCGCTACAGATGTAATGAATTTGGATGTGTTTGAAAAAGGCCGTAGCATTCGTTATAGTAAAGATTACGAACAGGAAGGTATTAACGTAAATTTTGTGCAACAAGTTGACGACAATAACATTATTGTGCGTACTTACGAACGTGGTGTGGAAGATGAAACCTACTCCTGCGGTACCGGTGTAACGGCTGCCGCATTGACGCATTACCATAACGAAAGTGGCTATAACGATGTAATGGTAAAAACCTTGGGGGGGACATTAGAAGTTGAATTTGACCGCACCGATGAAGGCCGTTTTGAAAACATCTGGTTATCCGGCCCGGCGGAAAGAGTTTTTGAGGGAAGAGTTACAATTGACAGTTGACAATAGACAATTGAAAAATCAAGGAATCGCAAAACTGTCAGGCTGAGCTTGACGAAGCCCAGTGAGTATTAAATTGCTTAGGTATTTACTTTTGTTCATCTGTGTTAATGCTGTTGAACGGAGCGTCGCAAGGGACGATGCTAGTACTACTACAGCCGGTAACAAAAAAAAATCAACATAAAAAAGCCCCGGAAAAATCCGGGGCTTTACACTTACTACCCTTTTATCTTTAAGTAAACAATGAATTTCATTATCATTTTTTACTTTTTAATTTTTACTTATCTAGACTTCCGATTCTTTTTCCTGTGGTTTGAAAATGAATTTTATTTTTTCATTTTCCTTATCCAACTCGGCTAACAAAGTATCACCTGCTTTTACCGTACTGTTTAGTATTTCTTCTGCCAATGGATCTTCCAGGTATTTTTGAATAGCCCTGTGTAAAGGACGGGCTCCAAACTGTGAGTCGTAACCTTTGTCAGCCAGGAACGATTTTACTTCCTCGTTCAGTTCCAAATCAAAACCAAGGTCTTTTATACGTTTCATTACACCTTTCATCAATATATCGATGATGCTGTAAATGTTTTCTTTAGTAAGACTGTTAAAGATGATTACATCATCAATACGGTTTAAAAACTCAGGTGAAAAAGTGCGTTTCAGCGCTTTTTCAATCACGGCTTTATTGGCTTCATCTTCATGCTCCATTTTGGCAGCGGTAGTAAATCCTACACCCGCACCAAAATCTTTTAACTGGCGTGCGCCAATATTAGAGGTCATGATGATTAACGTATTTTTAAAATTCACTTTACGTCCCAGGCCATCAGTTAACTGTCCATCGTCTAAAACCTGTAACAGAATGTTGTAAATATCCGGATGCGCTTTTTCAATCTCATCCAGTAAAATAACACTGTATGGTTTACGGCGTACCCTTTCAGTTAATTGTCCGCCTTCCTCGTAACCAACATAGCCCGGAGGTGCACCAATTAAACGGCTTACGGTAAATTTCTCCATGTATTCACTCATGTCAATACGTATTAACGAATCTTCTGAGTCAAACATATGGCGTGCCAGCGAACGGGCCAGCTCGGTTTTACCCACACCCGTAGGACCAAGGAAAATAAAAGTACCAATAGGCTTTTTAGGATCTTTTAAACCAACACGGTTACGTTGTATAGCTTTTACCACTTTAACAATTGCATCGTCCTGGCCAATTACCATGCCCTTCATATCGTCGCCCATTTTACGCAGCTTATCCGTTTCGGCTTCTACCATGCGTTTAACAGGTATGCCTGTCATCATACTGATAACTTCGGCAATAGCTTCTTCGTTGATAGGGTAACGTTTATGTTTACTTTCTTCTTCCCAATCGCTTTTTGCTTTTTCAAGTTGTTCCGACAAGCGTTTTTCTGCATCCCTTAACGAAGCGGCTTCTTCAAACTTCTGGCTTTTTACAACCTTATTCTTTTCAACTTTTACGTCTTCAATCTTTTTCTCCAACTCCACAATATTATCAGGTACATTAATATTTTTCAAATGTACACGGGCGCCTACTTCGTCCATTACGTCAATAGCTTTATCGGGCAATAAACGATCGGTAACGTAACGGTCACTTAATTTAACGCAGGCTTCAATAGCTTCCTGATCGTAAATAACATTGTGGTAGTCTTCGTACTTACTTTTTATGTTATCCAGAATCTGGATGGTATCGTCCACACTTGGGGGGTCAATAATTACTTTTTGAAAACGTCTGTCCAATGCACCATCTTTTTCAATATACTGGCGGTACTCATCTAAGGTAGAGGCACCAATGCATTGCAGTTCGCCGCGGGCAAGGGCAGGTTTAAATATGTTAGATGCATCCAAAGATCCGCTGGCACCACCGGCACCAACAATGGTATGCAACTCATCAATAAACAAAATAACGTCGCGGTTTTTTTCCAGCTCATTCATAATGGCCTTCATGCGCTCTTCAAACTGACCACGGTATTTTGTACCAGCCACCAACGCAGCCAAATCAAGCGAAATAACCCTTTTATCAAACAATACCCGGCTTACCTTGCGTTGTACAATGCGTAAGGCCAGACCTTCTACAATAGCGGTTTTACCCACACCCGGCTCACCAATTAAAATAGGGTTGTTCTTTTTTCTACGAGATAATATTTGTGATACACGTTCAATTTCCGCCTCACGACCCACAATCGGGTCCAAAGTCCCTAGCTCGGCCAATTTAGTAATATCCCGACCAAAATTGTCCAACACGGGTGTTTTGCTTTTAGCAGCACCTGCTTTACCGGCGCTTCCTTTTTGCTGGGCGTATTTTTTTTCGTCGTCAAAATCGTCTTCGTTTTCGTCGGCATAATCTGCACGAGGGTCGTTAGATTTTACAATGCCCAATTCCTGTCTGAATAAATCGTAATCCACGTCAAACTGATTTAAAATTTGAGTAGCAATGTTTTCTTTGTTCTTCAATATCGATAGCATAAGGTGCTCTGTTTCCACAGTAGAGCTTTTTAAGGCTTTGGCCTCTAAAACCGTTACCCGTATTACCTTTTCAGCTTGTCTGGTTAAAGGCAGGCTGTTAATATTGGCAATATTTTTACCGGTTTTATCTTTTACGGCCAGTTCTATTTCCTTTCGAAGCTCGTACAGATCAACGTTAAAGCTTTTCAATATTCGCACAGCGGTATTATCGCCTTCACGAATAAGGCCAAGCAACAGGTGTTCTGTTCCTATGAAATCATTTCCCAAACGCAGCGCCTCCTCTCTACTAAACGATATGATTTCCTTTACTTGTGTTGAAAAATTATTATCCATTTGTACTTATATGGTTTGATACAATATTAACAAATATATTTGGTACTTGTTTTAGCATAATTATAAACCCAATGTTCATAAACTTACAATCATGAATGTCAAAATAGATACCAAAGAGAAATTTCATGTCATTACGCCTACTATTGGCGATATTACTGATAGTATGACAGCGGAACTTACTAAAAAGATACTACCATATTTACAAAATGAAGTTAAAAATGTAGTACTAAATTTTGAACAGGTAACCACTGTAGAGCCCGCTGCTGCTGAACAGTTAGCAGCATTACAGCAAAATTTCTACCAAAATAGTGCATCATTTGTCATCTGTAACCTCCAAAAACCGGTAGAAGCATTTTTGGCAGACCGTGAACTTTTAGAGCACTTGAATGTTGTGCCCACCGAAAGTGAGGCCTGGGACATCGTTCAAATGGAAGAAATTGAGCGGGAATTGTTGGATGGGGATATTTAAGAACTGAGATTTCAGATTTGGAAAGGGCCGAGCTAATTTAATAGTCCCTGTTTATTTTGTTACCAACGCCAATTCCCTGATTTAGCTTTACTTGCGACGCTCCGTTCAACGTCCCTTTCGCTAATCGGCATAATGCAAAACCCTAATTAATAGCATTTAGCTTTAAGCTTTTCGCTTTCAGACAACTTAAAACTTATAACTTACTACTCATAACTTTACACCATGAATATCGCATTAATCGGATACGGCAAAATGGGCAAAGCCATCGAAGCCATTGCTCTGCAACGTGGCCACCAAATTGTATTAAAAATTGACGAAACAAATACCGACCAGTTTAATGCTGAAAACTTAGCAAAAGCTGATGTAGCCATTGAGTTTACCGGCCCTCATAGCGCTTTTAATAATATTGTAAAATTATTGCAACACCATACACCTGTAGTGAGTGGCTCAACTGGTTGGACAGATAAATTATCCGAAATAGAAGCCCTGGTTAACCAAACCGATGGCAGTTTTGTATATGCCAGTAATTTTAGCGTAGGCGTTAACCTGTTTTTTGAATTAAATAAAAAACTGGCCACTCTAATGGCACCCCATACAAGTTATGCCGTTAGTATGGAAGAAATACACCATACCCAAAAACTGGATGCTCCAAGTGGTACAGCCATCACCTTAGCCGAAGGTGTAATGGAATCACTAACCAGAAAAAAACAATGGGTAAACGCAGCAAGCAATAATGCAGACGACCTGGTTATTATCAGCAAACGTGAAGACCCTGCCCCCGGAACCCATAGCATTAAATACAGCTCATCCATTGACGATATTGAAATAATTCACACAGCCCATAACCGGGAAGGTTTTGCTACCGGCGCTGTAATTGCCGCCGAGTTCGTGCACAACAAAAAAGGAATATTTGGGATGAAAGAGGTGCTGGGCTTATAAAATGTCTGATTTCCCGATTGCTGATGTGCTGATTTGGTGGAGGTTCTTTTTGTATATTTTCACCAAATCAGACATCATTACATCAGCAATAATCAAATCCTAATTCCTGCCTATCTTCGCAGTTCAAGCCACCAAAACCTGACTCAAATGTTCAAAGCATTCTGCCTTGCCCTGTTTGTGCTGCCCTTTACTGTAGCTGCACAAAACAATAAAGCCATATTAGATAGTCTTGAAAAAATTATTCCTCAGCAAAAAGACAGCGTACTTGCCGGTACCTACAACGAGTTAACCTGGCAATACCGTTTGGTAAACCGCGACAAAGCTATTGCCTATGGTAACAAAGCGGTTGTGCTGAGCAAACAAATTGGCTTTTTAAAAGGTGAAGCCCAGGCTTATAACGATTTAGGAATTATTTACTACGACAAGGAGCAATATGATACCGCCATTCTGCTGTATGAAAAATCAGCCGTTATCAGGCAAAAACAAAATGATCAACATGGCGTTGCCAAGCTCTATAATAAAATAGGTATTGTTTACCAACGTCAGGGATTATTTGACAAATCGCTGGATTACCAGTTAAAAGCTTTACCCATTTTTGAAAAATTTAATGACAATCAAGGGGTCTCCTACTCTTTAAACAATATTGGTATTTTAAACCAGAATATGGGTAGGTATGATGAGGCCATTGCCTACCAGAAAAAATCGATAGCCATTAAAGAAAAAATTGGTGATAATTATGGTTTAGCCGGCTCCTTTGTAAATGCTGCCAATATTTACCTGTTGCAAAAAAACTATCAAAACGCTGAAACTTATTACCAACGTGCCATTGACATAACCCGGCAGATTGCCGACAAGGAATATCTTTCCAATGCTTTAAATAACCTTGGCAACCTGTACACTGAGATAAAACAATACAATAAAGCCATCCCCTTGATTAATGAATCGTTAGGGCTAAGAACACAGTTAAAAGATACCAAGGGCATGGTTAGCTGTTTAAACAACCTGGGTATTATTTACATTGGTAAAGAGCAATACGACTCGGCAGGGGTTTTATTAAACCAGGCATTAAAACTTGGTTTACCAGCGGTTAATTGTTTACCTGAAATAAACAAAGTGTATTTATCATTATCCAACCTGTACGAAAAGACTGGAGAACACGCTAAAGCACTGGACATGTTGAAAGAGTTTACCAATACCCGTGACTCCTTATACTCTGACGAGCTAGGCCAGAATTTTGCCGAGCTGGACAGAAAATATAAAACATTAGAAAAGGAAAAAACCATACAGCAGCAGGAGTTTGACCTGAAACAAAAAGAATTTTCTATCACCCGCCGTAACTACTGGATAGCTGGCATAGGCGGCTTGCTGGTATTGAGTGGACTGTTAGGTTATTCTTTTTACCGTCGTAACCAGTTAAAACAAAAGGCTGCCATGCAGGAAGCCATTATGAAACAACAGGACCTGGCAACCAAGGCTGTAATAGAAGCTGAGGAACAGGAACGCCAACGTATTGCCCGTGATTTACATGATGGTGTGGGACAAATGATGAGTGCCGCCAAGATGAATTTATCGGCATTTGAATCGAGTACAAATAATATTGAAGCCGAACAAAAACAATCGCTGGAAACCATTATTGCACTGGTAGATGAAAGTTGTAAAGAAGTACGCAGCGTTTCTCATAACATGATGCCGAATGCATTATTAAAAAATAGTCTGGCTGCTGCGGTACGTGATTTTATTGACAAACTGGACAAAAAATCGTTACAGGTACATTTATATACAGAGGGTTTAGATCAACGGATTGATGCGAATGTAGAAACCGTTTTTTACCGTGTAATTCAGGAGTGTGTAAACAATGTAATTAAACATTCTGGGGCAGATACACTTGACATTTCGATTATTAAAGATACTGACGGTATTAGTGCCACTATTGAGGATAATGGCAAAGGTTTTGATACAGCCAACAAAAGCAATTTTGATGGTATTGGTCTTAAAAACATTATTACCCGTGTACAGTTTTTAAAAGGTACAGTTGATTTTGATACCACACCAGGCAAAGGAACATTAGTAGCAATTCATGTTCCCTTGCAACAATCAGATAAATTATCTTAATTTACAATATCACTCATGAAAATGACTAAGATAAAACTGGCTATTGTTGATGATCATCAAATTGTAATTGATGGCATTTTGTCCATGTTAAAAGGTTATGAAAACTATGAAGTGGTATTTGCTACTACTGCCCCGCAAACGGTGATTGAAAAACTGGCGACCACTAAAGTTGATATTTTACTAACCGACATCATGATGCCCGGACTGGCCGGTAACGAACTGGCAAAATTGGTAAAGAAAAACTACCCTGCTATTAAAATACTTGCCTTATCTATGAGCGGTGTTGGCGATTTGGTGGATGAAATGATTAACGAAGCGGATATTTCGGGTTATGTTTTAAAAAATATTGGCCAGCAGGAATTAGTGGTAGCATTGGAAAAAATAGCAGGCGGTGGTATTTATTTTCATGAAGAGGTTTTGGCCGAGTTAGAAAAAACCGGCACCAGAAAAAAACAAACCGAAGAAGTACGCTTAACCGAAAGAGAAATTGAAATAACCCGCCTGATTGAAAAAGAATACAATAACAAACAAATTGCAGATGCTTTGTTTATAAGCGAACGCACGGTAGAAACACACCGTAAAAATATTTTCCGTAAAACCGGCACCAACTCGGTTATTGGATTAATTAAGTATGCGTATGAGCATAAGTTGATTGCCAAGTGACAGTTAGTAATGGACAAATGACAGTTGACAAATGACAGTTGACAATTGAATATTTTAGATTGAATATTTGGGTATTGTAGAGTGGTGAATAGAATTACCGAACGTACAAGTGAGTGACACAACAGAAGATGATAGTAGCACTGCAGCCGGTAACATAAAAATAAAACAGTATGTAGTATTTAGATTTTAGTATATAGAAAGCAGCCTACACCGTTACGATAACATTGAACCTTTGAACTTCTTCAACCTCTGGAACATTGAACTTTTGGAACTTTCCCCTAATCCTCTACTTCAAACCAAATAGGTTTTTCATCGTTCCAATCGCCATTGTAATTAATAAAAAGCTGCTCACCTGCCTGGATGGGCCGAACGGTTTTTATAATAATATTTTCATCGTCATAATCCATTTCGTATTCGCAATTGGATGCGTAACTGTGGTTATACACCGGCACCCACCCCATGGCCATGCAACACTGCATACCGTTATGACCATCCCATTCAAAAATATAATCGTGCAGCTTAGTAGCATCCAGCTTTTCTCTTTCGGTATTGCTCATTACAATTACCGGCGATACCTCAATAATTTCGCCTGCCTCAATTGGCTCGTTGGTAAATACGCCCCTACCCATGTTGCCGGTTTTGCCAATGTATAAGCTGGATAAAATCATGCGCCAAAGTAAATACATTTTTGCTGCGTTAAGTTTTCATTTTTTTATTAACGGTATTTTTCATGCCGGACTCATTCCCTTAATTTTGAACCATGTCTGAGGCTTTTGAAACAGAAATGACCATACTGGAGCAGTTTGAGGCCGTTATAAAAACGGAAGATAAACTGGCAATTAAGGATTTTTTAAACGACCAGAACATCAGCGATGTGGCTGATTTGGTGTACGAATTTCCTGACTACGAGAGTAGTATCATTGCCGGTATGTCGGTACACCGTGCGGCCAGTGTTTTTAAAATTCTGGAAATTGGTACGCAAAAAAGCATCATACAGGATTTACCGCCCAATATGGTAGCCTCCTTACTAAACGAGCTGCCGGCGGATGACCGTACCGATTTTTTAGAAGAATTGCCCAGTAATGCGGTGAGGGAGTTAATTAAATTACTGGACCCTCAGGAGCGTAAAGTTACACTATCGTTATTAGGTTACCCGGAAAATAGTATTGGCCGTTTAATGACGCCGGACTATGTGTATGTGTACCCCGACAATACGATTGAAGAAGTCTTTAGCACCATTCGAAAATACGGTAAGGACAGTGAAACCATTAACGTTATTTACGTTATTAATAAAAAAGGCGAATTGCTGGACGACTTACGCATTCATGAGTTTATTTTAAATCCGCCGGAAAAAAAAGTATCGGAATTGATGGACGACAGGGTGATTGCCTTACACCCCGAAGATGACCAGGAAACGGTAAGCGAAGTGTTTAAAATGAATAACCGGGTGGCCTTACCCGTTGTTAGTGGCAGCAACAAATTATTAGGCATTGTAACCATTGATGATATACTTTGGGTAGCCGAGGAAGAGTTTACCGAGGATATGCAAAAAATGGGTGGTACTGCTGCTCTAGAAGAACCTTATATAGAAATACCGCTTTTCAGGCTGTATAAAAAACGGGTTATTTGGTTAATCATTTTATTTTTTGGTGAGCTGATTACCATTTCGGCCATGCAGCAGTTTCAGGATGAGATTGCCAAAGTGGTAATACTGGCTACGTTTATTCCCTTAATTATATCCAGTGGTGGCAATAGCGGTTCACAGGCTTCCACGCTTATTATTCAGGCTATGGCCTTGGGCGAAGTAACCATTACCGATTGGTGGCGAATTATGCGCAGAGAAATTTTATCCGGTCTCATGCTGGGTTTAACCTTATGCACTTTAGGCATAAGCATCATTTATAGCTGGCATTTATTGGCACCTGATACATTTGGAATTCATTATATGTCAATTGGCCTTACTGTAGGTTGCTCGTTGTTGGGTATTGTTATGTGGGGTTCGTTAATGGGCTCTATGTTGCCTTTGTTGTTAAAACGTTTAGGGGCCGACCCGGCAGCATCCAGCACCCCTTTTGTAGCTACATTGGTTGATGTTACCGGATTAATCATCTATTTTTCGGTAGCGTACCTTTTCCTTAGCGGAAGTCTTTTATAAAATACACACAGTTAATGGCAAATAAAAAGGTTCGGTTATACAACCGAACCTTTTACTTATGTAGTAATGTTATTATTACAAAGGAGCTTCATCAGTTTTTTCGTCTTCGCCCGCAACAGGAGACGCAGGATCTACATCAAACAAATCGGCCTGAACCGGTTGTGGTGTTTCTTCCTTTGGTGCTTCCTCTACAGGTGCTTTCGGCTCTTCAGGTGCAGGAGCAATTTTAGGTTCAAACACTTCTTTAGCTTCCGGCTGTTTAGCTACTTTTTTTGATGCTGGTTTTTTAGCCGCTTTTTTAGGTGCTGCTTTTGGAGTCACTGTTTTTTTAGGTGCCGGAGCTGCCTTTTTAACTACCTTTTTAGGTGCTGCTTTAGCAACGGCCTTTTTAGGAGTTGCTTTTTTAGCTGCTTTCTTTTTGGCAACAACCTTCTTTTTAGGTACTGCTTTTTTAACAGCCTTTTTTGCCACCTTTTTTGGTGCAGCTTTTTTCACAGCTTTTTTTGGTGCTGCCTTTTTAGCTACTTTTTTAGGTGCCGCTTTTTTAGCTGCTTTTTTTGGTGCTGCCTTTTTCACAGCCTTTTTAACCACTTTTTTAGGAGCTGACTTCTTTGCTGCTTTTTTAGGTGCTACCTTTTTCACAGCCTTTTTAGGAGCTGCTTTCTTTTTAGCAGGTGAAGGTTTGGCTTTTTTCTTTGTTGCCATACATCAATGTTTTTTTAGTTGGAAATGATAGGTAATGAAGTATAAATGAAATTACAACGAATACAGTTGTTCAACAAAAAATTATTCAACCTTTTTTTACAAACCATTATTATTTTAAAGACAAGCCATATAAAACAAGCCCGCATGCGTCCATTTATACAGCTAACCACCTATGTTTTTAGGTACAAACAAGTGTAACGCATTAGCACTTTCCGGAGGCTTTACCATGCTGGTAGTATGCATACCCAACCTACCCAATAGTTTTATAGATGCGTCATTTGTTGGCAATGTTATAGCTACTATCTTGGGCAAGTGCAACACATCATAGCCATAATCAAGCACGGCCCGGGCCGCTTCAAAAGCAAAGCCCTTGCCGGTATATTCGGGTAAAAGCGCAAAGCCAATATCGGCATCGGACAAAAAGTCCCGATTAACTAATCCACACATACCAATTGGCGTATGAGCTACTTTGTCCTCCAGCAACCATAGGCCATAGCCATAAGTTGTATATAGATACATAATTTTATCCCGCAGGTAACGGTGGGCATCATCCTGGTTATTTACGTTCCGGTCTCCAATAAACTCCAGCCAGGTAGGGTTATTCACCAACGCCATAATAAAGGCCGCATCATCATAGGAAAACTCCCTGATGTACAATCGTTCCGTTTCAAGAATCATCATAAAAAAGTTCGAATTAGTCAGTTGATAAGGTGACAATGAAGATAACATTAACCCCTTGCATTTATATTACCGATTATCATTTTTTTATGTTGCCGACTGCAGTTCCCTGATTGATCGTCCCTTGTTTTTGACCCCGAGTTGGGTATGTAGTATTGGTTCGGGGCGACGCTCTGTTCTGCTGCACCAACGAAAAGCATCAATGAGGCTAATCCAATGACTAATATCGAATTAATTCTATCGGCCAAAAGCAGCATCCCGAACTTGTTTCGGGAATTCCGTGCGCTCATCATCAGGCTTACGCATAAAGTTTCATGCTGAAAGCATAACGCATATGTTAGTACACGCTTTCTTTCGGACCGACCGGCTCTGGGCGTCCTGACTTTCGGGCTTCCCGTCTCCCCAAATATTATTATTTCTCATTACAGGCCTGTTGTTATAAGTTTGCCACCCATTTTTATATTTAGAAAAAGGCTATTGTGAGTAATAAGACGAATAACGCACTAATACTGTTTGCACATAAAATTGATACTCCAAAAGGGTTTGTACAACTACTAAGGGTAGATAAAGAGGTCAAACCTCCTGTATATGAGTCGGCCGCTATTGTAAACAAAGAATTGAGCAGCCGCTTTGCTCACCTGCCACAGGAAGCGCTAAAAGCTTTTGCCAGCTTTAGCGATGAGAATATGGACAAAGCCGTTGGCGAGATAAAACAACGCTACAACCTGCAAAAAAGTCCGCTACCCTATCAGCAGTATTTAAAGCAACAATTATTAAAATATTACTACGACAGGTTATTAGATGCTAAACCTTTTATGCCCTTGGTTAAGTGGTACCATACCCGTGAACTGCTGGATAAAAAACGCTGGCTTACTTCACCATGCAGCATAAGCAATTACAGACCCCAATTAAGTTTTGAGGTAGAAAATAATGGCGACGGTTATTACTTAAAAACATGGGTTAACATTAACGGAACTCCATTTGCGCTGGATAGTTTTACCCGTAAATACTTTTTATTGGAGAGCGGCAATGAATATTTTTTACTCTACTTTGGCGATTACCAAACCATTGAATGGTTGCAAAAACAACAACCGGAGCAGTATGCACAAAGCCCTGCCGATTTAATACAGTTTATCTTATTAGAACTGGAAGGCAAATACCCGGTAAAACGTAACAGCCTGCAAACAGAAAACACCATCAATACCGAGCCGGTTGGCAGGGTGGTTTTAAGTGAGCTTAGCGGATCGTTTTTAATGCTTACCCCACAATGGAGTTACGACGGCTACATTATGGATGGCGCTTATCAACCCATCACTGAATTATCGGAAAAAGGGCAATTAGTTACCATTAACCGTAACCAGGAACAAGAAAAACAATTGCTTGATCTATTACAAGGGTTACACCCAAAGTTTCCTGAACAAAAAAACGGCTACTATTATTTATCATTTTCCGAGGCCCAAAAAAAACAATGGTTCATTAAAGCATACCATAGGCTGTTAACAAGCGGTATTGATCTGTTGGGAATGGATATGCTGAAACACTTTCGCTACTCCAGCCATAAAGCAGAGACCACCATCGAACAACTGGAAGCCTCTGATCAATTTATACGCCTGAAATTTGTTTTACAATTCGGCTCCGAAACCGTTCCCTTAAGCGACTTACAAAAAATGCTTTTGGCGGGACAACATGCCGTTTTATTAAAAGACGGTAGCCTGGGCGTATTAGGCGATGACTGGTTAAAACAATATGCCACTTTTATAAAACATGGTAAAGTAAACAAACAGGAATTAACCATTGCAAGCTGGTTGGCCATTCCGTTACAGGATGGCGATAGCCTTACCTTAAAACCTGCCATTGATTATAATAACTGGTGGAAACGTTGGCAGGCCTGGCTTGCAGGCGAAGCAATTTATGCTGTACCAGGTACCGTACAAGCTGAGTTAAGAGCCTATCAGCAAAAAGGATATGAATGGATGCGCCTCATGTCCGATGCCGGTGCCGGCGGTTGCCTGGCCGATGATATGGGTTTAGGCAAAACTTTACAAACTATCTGTTTCATTGCTTCTGTTATTGCAACTAATCCTTTGCAACAACACCTCATTGTTTGCCCGGCATCATTGGTATACAACTGGGAGCAGGAGTTTAAAAAATTTTTACCCGAAACAACTTTAGCTGTACATCATGGCGCACAAAGAAACGGTGCTGTATTGCAGGACAAAAACATACAAGTTTATATAACCAGCTATGGCACTTTGCGTTCCGATATTGAAAAACTTAAAGACATACAGTTTGGGGTATTAATTATTGATGAAAGCCACAATATAAAAAACCCATCTGCCCAAATTACCAAAGCTGTTGGCGAGCTGTGGTCTTCCTACTGTTTTGCACTCAGTGGCACACCGGTTGTAAACAATACCTTTGATTTATATGCTCAGTTAAACACAGTATTACCCGGCATGTTTGGCAACCGTGAGTTTTTTAAAAAAGAATATGCCAACCCCATCGATCGTTTTGGCGACGAGGAAAAAATGCAGTACCTGCAAAAGTTAATTGCGCCATTTGTATTACGCCGTACCAAAGAGCAGGTAGCTACCGATTTACCGGAAAAAACCGAAACCGTTTTGTGGTGCGAAATGAGCAATAATCAGCGTAATATGTACGAAAGTATAAAAGAACAAATCCGCGGCAATATTTTTACCGATATAAAACAAAAAGGTGTTGGGCAGACAAAGCTTGCGGTAATACAAGGTATTTTAAAATTAAGACAGGTATGTAATTCACCATTGTTACTACCCGAAGATGAGCAGACCGCTACCGAGTCAATCAAAATGCAGGTTTTATTTGAGGAGTTGGACAACCTGTTGGCCAAACACAAAGTACTGGTGTTCTCACAATTTACCAGCATGTTAAACCTGATTGCGGCGCATTGTAACAAAAAGAAAATTGATTATTTCCATTTTGACGGCCAAACACCGTCCGAAAAAAGAATGGAAATGGTTAACACTTTTCAGCAAGAAGATAACAAAACAAATTTATTTTTAATCAGCTTAAAAGCAGGTAATGCTGGTATAACGCTAACCGCCGCCGACTACGTGTTCCTGTTTGATCCGTGGTGGAACGAGGCCGTACAACAACAAGCCATCGACCGTACCCACCGTATTGGGCAAACCAAAAATGTTTTTGCATATAAAATGATTTGTAAGGATAGTATTGAAGAAAAAATTATTCAATTACAAAGCAAAAAGAAAAAGCTATCGGCTGATTTAATTTCCACTGATGATGGTTTTATACAAAATTTATCGGAAGATGATATTGCCTATTTGTTCGCATAAAAGGTTTAAAGTTTAGGGTAAAAGGAATAAATTCCAAAGGTTCAATGTTCCAGAAGTTCAATCTTGTCTTGAAAAACTGGCAGTTTTTCTCATTCTTTGTAGTGACACCAATTTTTGACATTGAACCTTTGGAACTTCTTCAACTTCCGGAACTTCTTAAACCTTTTAGACTAACTTTGCCCTCGCTATGAGCGACGACTCCTCCATCAAACAAGTTACTACCGACCCGTTTGCGGCCTTAAGAGTAACCCAATACAGAAATTTAGTAACGGGCCGATTTATGTTTGTCATGTCATTACGTATGATAACATCGGTAGTTGGGTGGTGGATATACGAGTTAACCAACGACCCTTTGGCGATTGGTTTAGTAGGTTTGTCCGAATTTGTTCCTGCATTTATTATGGCCTTATATGCAGGCCATGTAATTGACCGTAGCGAAAAACGCAATCTTATGTTACGCAGCATATTTGTTTACTTATGTGTAGCAGGTGCATTATTATTTTTATCAAGTGGTTATATCGCCAGTCATTTTAAAAACAATCAAATTGCGCTTTGTATTTATGGTTTGTTTGTTATAACAGGTTTAATCCGCTCCTTTGTCGGGCCCAGCTTTAGTACCATGATAGCCGGCATTGTGCCCCGTCATTTATTGCAAAATGCCATCACCTGGAACCAGGGTGCATTTCTATCAGCATCGGTTACAGGGCATGCCACCGGTGGTTTTTTAATTCACTTCATTGGTATACATAACACACTGATAGTTGTATGTAGTATCATGGCAACTTCGCTATTGATTCTGGCATTCTTAAAAAAGCAACCTCCATTAGCCAAACCTGCACAGCAAACAACCTTACAAAGTATGGGAGAAGGTTTACGCTTTGTATTTAAAACCAAGGAAATTTTAGGGGCCTTATCATTAGACTTATTTGCCGTACTATTTGGAGGTGCAGTAGCCTTAGTACCTATCTATGCACGAGATATTTTACAGGTAGGTTCAATTGGTTTTGGTTGGCTAAATGCTGCAACAGATATAGGTGCTATTATAAGTGTACTCACCTTAACTTTTATTCCTATGCGGCGAAACCAGGGACGTAAGTTAATGTATGCAGTTGCCGGCTTTGGTGTTTGTATTATTATTTTCGGTTTGTCAAAATGGTTTATACTTTCCTTCTTAGCACTGGTTATTGCCGGCATAATGGATGGCGTAAGTGTGGTAACACGTGGTACCATAATGCAGCTAAAAACACCTGACCATGTTCGTGGCAGGGTAATGAGTGTAAGCTCCATGTTTATTAACAGCAGTAACGAACTTGGTCAATTTGAAAGTGGCACTATGGCCCGGCTTTTGGGCGTAATTCCTTCCGTGGTTTTTGGAGGTTGTATGACTATTGGCGTTGTTATTGTCACCTGGTTTAAAGCACCCTCACTAAGAAAAATGCAATATTAATACTTCAAACTATTTATCGTTAATCGAAACGTAAGAGTAACCCTTTAGTCGCAACTTTTTCTGAAATTAAATCAGTCATTTTTTTTCGATTGTTAACAGATGGTGATTGTAAAAAGTCTAAATCCACCAACCATAAAGTATCTTTTTTTGCTGCCGGAATATTGTAGCTAATCTTGCTTGTCACGGTAACTTTTTGTAACCCTGTATCAACAGCATATAATAATTTCCCAATTTGCAACTCCAGGCTATCAGCATACTGAAATTCATTGGCTATCTTTTGCAAACTATCCATCCTTTTATATAATCCCTGAATAGCAGCATTATTCATTTCCAAACCCGAACTAATCTGATCAAAATAGGTTTTGGCTGCCACCCGGGCATCCTCGCCCTGATAAAGTGTAAGTGAAGCATGTGGCAGGTTGTACTTCCCCATTTTTCTCACTAAACCATTATACTCAACACTATCAATATTCTGGCCCAACATGCTTAGTTCAATGCGGGGTTTATTTCTATTATACAGCAACCTTTTGGTAATAACAAAGTGTTCTTTGGTCTGTACTTCATTTTTAATAAACGTATTGGCATTACGCTCAAAAAAATATCGGGTAACAATGTGGTAGGTAAGGTAAACGCTGGGAATAAAAGTTAATACCAGTAATGTACCAATAATAGCACGGCTACGTTTTCGTTTTTTTGCATCAGCAATATTCACTTTAGGATAACCAAAAAGGTTGACCATAATAAAAGTGGCAGTACCAATAAATACCGAGTTGATAAAAAACATATAAATAGCTCCGGCAATGTGGCGCCACTCTCCTATCGATATACCATAACCCACTGTACACAGCGGCATCATTAAAGTAGTAGCGATGGCAACTCCGGGAATAACATTACTGGCCCTTAATTTACTGGAACTGGCCATCACACTTGCCAATCCACCAAAAAAAGCAATCAGCACATCATACAGCGAAGGCGATGTTTGTGATAATAGCATCTGTCCTGCGTCTTTCATTGGACTAATGGAAAAAAAAATGGTAGACGTAATTAATGATAATATTGCCGCAACCAATAAGTTTCTTAAAGCCTTTTTCACAAGCTCCCAATCATTTATACCTAAGCCCAAACCTATCGCTGATATAGGGCCCATTAAAGGAGAAATTAACATCGCACCAATTACTACGGTTACCGAATCAGTATTTAAACCAAGACAGGCTATAAAAATAGCAATAACCAGTACCCATAAGTTTACACCGGCTATTTCTGCACTGTCCCTTATGCGTTCAGTGGACAATTGAATACTTTCCTGATCGTTAGGTAAACGAAGTTTCTTTCGCAGGTAGGTAAGTACTCGCAATACACGTATTGTCATGCCGGGTTTATTTAAAAGCAAAAATACCTATTGTAAAACAAAAAACATTTGAGAAACTTAAGCCTATATAAAGCCTTACCTATCCAACAATCCTGCATTCTTTATAGTATAGGTCCTATCACAATCATAACGCTGATAAGTATCGGCATCATTAAAAATAAAGAGAAAAATATCGCCGGTTGTTTTGTTACGCAAGGCAATATCTCGTTTCACATCAATAGGCGTGGCAAATTTTTGGTACTTCTTAGCAAACTGTTCTTTTGCACTTTCAATGGGTAACAGTTCAACCTGTTGTACACCCATTTCTGTCAAACTTTTTATGGCAATATTGTAGTTAGGAGATTGATTACTGTTTACATGACGGGCACAGCCCATCGCTGCTATAAACAGCATAAGCAATAAAATATGTTTCATGAATTAACTTTAAGGTTAGCAACACAAATCTAAGTTCATTAATTTAAAACGGAATATCATTTCACCAAAACCATTAAAATACCCTCTACAGGGTAGTGTATAGCTTAATGCATTTTTTACTTTGCATATGTTTAATACCATCTGATATGAAAAAAATGTATGCCCTTTTTGCCATTACAGTATTTGTAATTATGTCAATACAAACCAAAGCACAAGATTGTACCACCATTAACGCTCCTGAGTTAAAAAGTATGTTAGTGAATATGGGTTATGAAGTAACAGAGCTTGATACAGCCCAGGCTTCAAAAAAATACCAGGTAAAACATTATAACGATGGCCTCCATATTTATATTTCTTATCAATTAAGTGCCAGTACAAACTTTGTATGGTTAACTGCCATTTTAAACACCGATAGTATTAACTACAAACCCAGGATTCATAACATATTAAAGCAAAATACAGTTGTACAACCTGCGCAATTTTATATTAACAAAAACGGCACTTTAATGTTTGGGTTGGCCGCCGAAAACAGAGGTATGACAGCCGCCATTTTACGCCGTCATATTGATTTTGTATGTAACAATATTGCTAAAACAAAAGAGTATTGGATGAAACAATAAAGTTTTTTTTATACGCTACCATGATAGATGTGTAGAATCTTCAAACTTGCATTTATTAAAATTTTACGGAGTACTTTTGCGTCATAAACAAATCCTGAACTATATTGTATAGTTACTATAATAAATTATGACGCAAAACAATAACAATAAAAAGTTTTTTCCTTTCTATTTCATCATTAAAATAATAGTTGCACTTGTTTTACTTTTCACTGCATTTTATGTAGATAATATTGAAAATAAAAAATGGGCCTGGCAACTTATTACCGGCCTGTGGGCATTTTTAATACCCAGTATCATTGTCTCCATTACCCGCTTTATCATCATTGCATTTTACAATGCCCGACGGGCAAAAAAAACTATTAGGGGCAACTTTGTTTTAGGCGTAAATCGTTTAACCGCCGTGTTAAATGCTGGCTTTTTTATTATTGCCATCATGATTGGTGCAGGTATTAATCCGGTAAATTTTTTAACCAGCATGACCATCGTGGCCATGGCCATTGCCGTTACTTTCCGTGACTATATTACCAATATGCTCAGCGGGTTGTTCATCATGTTTTCCGATCAATTATCTGTTGGCGATAAAATAAAAGTAGGCGATAATAAAGGCAAAGTGGAGGATATTACTTTATCGAACATCGTTTTAAAAAACGAAGAAGAAGACATTGTACTGGTACCTAATAATGTTTTTTTTACGCAATCATTGGTTAACTTTTCGGTTTTAAAATCGCAGCTACTTACCTTAAAATTTGAGCTACCCTTGCAAAGTGCTGCACATATAGAAGCACTGGAAAAAGAACTGCAGTCTTTTTTTGAAAAACATCCCGATATTGAGTTTGATAGCAAACTACAACTCAGGGTAAAAGAGCTGGGTAAGGATTATGCAAAGTTTAGCATTGAATTAATTGCCAATAGCAGCAGCGACAGGTTACACAGAAAACTGGAAGCTGAGATATTAAAACAAATACTATTATTTAATTCCACAAACAGTAAGTAAATCTTAAACCGTTTTACAAACATGCCTAAAACAATACTTATTACAGGTGCCGGCAGAGGCATTGGTGCAGCAACCGCATTATTGGCTGCTCAAAAAGGCTACCATGTTTGTGTAAATTATCTCAAAAACAAAGAAGCCGCCTCACAGGTTGTTGCTAAAATCGTCAGTAACGGTGGTACAGCAAAAGCATATCAGGCCAATGTTTCGCAAGAAACGGATGTGCTAAGCCTTTTTAAAAATATAGACAATGATTTTGGACCTATAAATGCCTTAGTAAATAATGCAGGTATATTATCTACACAAGCAAGAGTGGATGAACTTACCGTTGAAAGATTACAGCATATTATTAATGCCAATATTATCAGTTGTTTTTTATGTGCTAAAGAAGCCGTTAAAAGAATGTCTACTAAATATGGGGGTATTGGTGGTGCCATTGTAAATATATCTTCCATTGCGGCAAGAACAGGGTCGCCGAATGAATATGTAGATTATGCTGCCACCAAGGGCGCTATTGATAGTTTTACACTTGGTCTTGCCAAAGAAGTTGCCGGCGAAAACATCCGGGTTAACGCTGTACGTCCAGGTTTTATTTATACCGGTATTCATGCCGATGGAGGCGAACCGGACAGAGTAAATCGAATTAAAGATTCCTTACCGATGAAAAGAGGAGGTACACCGGAAGAAGTAGCACAGGCCATCTTATGGTTACTGTCCGAAGAAGCTTCCTTTTCTACCGGAACTTTTATTGATATTACCGGCGGCAGGTAATTACAAATTATACACCCTTTTTTGCTTACCAGCGTCCCACCCCTAATTGGGCTTTTGTTGTGTCACTCACTGCATCGTTCGGTAATTTTATTCAACAATTTGCAAAATCATAATTTAATTTTATAAACCCGCTATGCAAAACTTATAGTTTCGCAGTATTATTCTATTGCTTTTAGCGATTAATTAATACTAAATCATTTTTATAAAAGCGTTTACCCTTTACAGAAAATGGTTAAAACCATTAATTATAGTTTACCCAATTACATAGCCCACGGTTTAAACCGTGGGCTATAGAAAACTGAAATTATTCTAATCGTTTTAACGATTTAACATAACGCTCAAAACTTATTGTTTCTTAATCGCATTTTGTCACTTTTAACCTAGGGAGTTTTCTCGCTTTGCTCGAAATGACGGTCGTTTAGTTTGTATAGCCTAAAAAAAAGACCGTTGCATAACACGATGATGAATAGCGAACAGAAAGTACCACCGACAAGTCGGGGTGCACCTTGCACATTGCTGAGTGAAGTTACAGCTGCACAAGAGTGCGACGCAACAAAAGTCCAATCAAGGGAGGGACGATGATTACCCAAATAAATTTTTACGTCTACAAGCTTCACCGTCAATTCAACAAAAAGTTGTGTAAAACAACTATTAAGTTTATCACTTTTGCATTGTTATTTTACCCAAATGTTGTTACCTTCACCATAAATAGTTGTTTAGCTAACTAATTTTATACTTCGCTATATGAAACGAAATATTAAGAAAGTTGCCGTGTTAGGAAGCGGTGTAATGGGATCGAGAATTGCTTGTCATTTTGCCGGTGTGGGCATACCTGTTTTGTTGTTGGATATGGTACCGAAAGAAGCTACCGAAAGCACTAAACCTGCCGAACGCAACAAGCTGGTAAATGATGCTTTGACGGCTGCTATTAAAAGCAACCCATCGCCGGTGTACACAAAAGATGCAGTGAAAAAAATTACCACCGGCAACTTTGATGATAACATGAAAGACATTGCCAACTGCGACTGGATTATTGAAGTGGTAGTGGAGCGATTGGACATAAAAAAAATAATTTACGATAAGGTTGAACAGTTTCGCAAACCGGGTACGCTTGTTACGTCTAATACATCGGGCATACCTATTCACTTAATGGCCGAAGGCCGCAGCGAAGATTTTAAAAAACATTTTTGTGGTACACACTTTTTTAATCCGCCACGTTATTTGCGTTTGTTGGAAATAATCCCGACACCGCATACCGATAAAGAAGTGGTTGACTTTTTAATGTACTATGGTGATATTATTTTAGGAAAAACCACTGTGCTATGTAAAGACACACCGGCATTTATTGCCAACCGTATTGGCGTGTTTAGCATTATGCAAATATTTGCCTTGGTTGATAAAATGAAGTTAACCATTGATGAAGTAGAGGCATTAACCGGACCTATTATTGGCAGACCAAAATCGGCTACGTTTAGAACTGCCGATGTAGTGGGCATTGATACCTTAGTAAAAGTGGCCAATGGCGTGTACGAAAATTGCCCCGATGATGAAGCGAAAGATTTATTTAAAATACCAAGCTGGTTACAAAAAATTGTAGACAATAATTGGTTGGGCGATAAAACCAAACAAGGTTTCTTTAAAAAAACTAAAACACCCGAAGGCAAGAGTGAAATATTAACGTTGGACTTAAACACGTTTGAATATGCACCTAAAAGCAGGGCAAAATTTGCATCGATAGATGCTGCAAAACCAATTGATGATTTACACCAGCGTTTAAAAATGTTGGTACAATCGCCTGATAAAGCGGGTGAGTTTTATAAACATTTTCATTACGGTTTGTTTAGCTACATCAGCCATCGCATACCTGAAATTAGTGATACCGTTTACAGTGTGGATGATGCCATGAAAGCCGGCTTTGGCTGGGAGATTGGTGCTTTTGAAACCTGGGATTTATTA
Organism: Chitinophagaceae bacterium UBA4857; assembly: GCA_002399735.1. GTDB lineage: Bacteria > Bacteroidota > Bacteroidia > Chitinophagales > Chitinophagaceae > Terrimonas. Next base: position 144,007 of record DHEF01000042.1, on the reverse strand, counting down.
GGTGTTGAAAGAACGGTGAAAGCTATGCAGGAAGCAGGACAGAGCGTTGCCACCTGGGTAACGGATATGTTAAGCAAAGGCCATAAAAGTTTTTATAAAATTGAAAATGGTAAACGCCTTGCCTACTTACCATCCACAGGTGAATATACCGCAGCCACCAGTGGCGATGACAGCGGCTTTATTATATTAAGCAACCATACCGATAAACTGGTTTGGAAAAACAATAGTTGCGAGTTATACAATATTGGTGATGATGTTTTAGGCCTGCAATGGAATACCAAAATGGGTAGCATTGGTGGCGATGTATTAAGTGGTATACAAACCGCTATTGAAAAAGCCGAGAAAGGTTTTAAAGGTTTAGTAATTGGAAACGAAGGAGCTAATTTTTCGGCCGGTGCTAATGTGGGTTTAATATTTATGTTAGCCATTGAGCAGGAATATGATGAGTTGGATATGGCCATTCGCCTGTTTCAAAACACCATGATGCGTGCCCGTTATTCATCAATACCAGTAGTGGTTGCGCCACATGGTTTAGCATTGGGTGGCGCTTGTGAGTTAAGCTTACATGCCGATAAAGTTTGTCCTGCTGCCGAAACCTATACCGGCCTTGTTGAATTAGGCGTTGGTTTAATACCCGGTGGTGGTGGCACTAAAGAATTTGTGTTACGTGCTGCCGATGAAATGCATGTGGACGAACCAGATACCATTACTTTAAAAAACAGATTTTTAACTATTGCTACTGCTAAAGTAGCCACCTCAGCCGCCGAAGGATTTGAGATTGGTGTGTACCGTAAAGGCTTGGATGAAGTAGTAATGAACCAGGGACGCCGTATTGCCGAAGCTAAAAAATCGGTAATAGAAATATACGATAGTGGTTATGTACAACCCGTACAACGTAACGATGTTAAAGTATTAGGCCGCTCTGCCCTGGGTGCTTTACTAGCCGGCATTAATGGTATGCGACAAGCAAATTATGCTACAGAACATGATGGTGTAGTGGCCCGCAAACTGGCATACGTTATGTGTGGCGGAGACCTTAGCGAACCTAGTTTAGTAAGCGAACAATATTTATTAGATTTAGAAAGAGAAGCTTTCCTGTCACTTTGTGGCGAAAAGAAAACATTGGAAAGAATACAGAGTGTACTGAAAAGCGGAAAACCGGTGAGGAATTAATTAGCTAATTAGCCAATGTGCCGTATGTGCTAATTGTAATTTCTCTTCATTGGCAAATTGTCAAATTATCTAATTGTCTAATTGAACATGGGTACTGCCGAAATTATACAACAAGATGTACTGTTAATACAATCGCATATTATTACCTATGGCAATATGGCCGATGAAAATATTTCACAACAAATTGCCGATGAAATAGAAACTATGTGGAATGATCCGCAAGCGGCTATCAACTACAAAGGCAATAACTATACGGTTGTGTTTCGCATTACAGCCTCTTGTAATCCCGCAATTGAACCCGAAGAAATTTTAGGCAATACCAACCCGTTGAACAATTACTTTCGCATAGAAGAAAAAGCTATCGGCAATATTTCTTTTGTTGACGGGTTAGGTTGCAACACCGGATATTTTCAATACGACAACCTGTACAAAGGCTCTACAACTGCCGCTCACGAATATGGTCATACGTTGGGATTACCTCATCCACACGATTTAGATATACGTGGCCAAGGTACACCGGGCATCATGTATCCTCGTGGTACATTGGTTGATGCCGAGTTTCAGTACGACCCGAATATGCCTGCCGGATTAAAAGGTGGCACCATGCACCCCATGTACCGCCGGGTACGCAGGCAAGATGTGTACGACCTGCAATTACACAAACTGATGTTAACCGGCCAAGCCATCGTTGGCAATTTTAGCAGCAATTGGCATCCGCCTTTTGGGGTTAATAGTTAATGGTTCATAGTTCATCGTAGTGAATAGCCCTGGTGAGTAGTGAATGACACCTGAATATTTACGACAACTTTAAACATTGAACATTAAACCTTAAACTTTTATGGCGGTGAGCAGCAGTACTACCATCAACTGCAGTCCCCCGCCCGTCTCCAATCTTTATGCCCCTTGCTGCATTACCCAACCTTCGCATAAAGGATTTACGCCTAAGCGGTGCCGCTTTGTGGCAGTAAAATATCATTCAGCAACAAGCCACTAGTCTGCTTTTTCTGCAAAAGCCCTCCAACCCTTAATTTCCGCAGTTTACCCAATATTATAGGTTAATTACACAAATGGTAAAACATTGTGTTAAGTTTTATATATTTTCATAGTTCAATAACAAAACCAACCTTCATGTCAGTATTAAGTGTGCAACAACTAACCAAACACTATGGGGCTATACGTGCATTAGACAATGTTAGCTTTGATGTTCCGCAGGGGTCCGTATTTGGTATACTAGGGCCAAATGGTAGCGGTAAAACCACCTTGCTGGGTATATCTATGGATATTATTAAACCAACCAGTGGACAGTTTTACTGGATGGGCCAACCCGGTACCAGCGAACAGCAACGCCGCCAGATTGGTACATTATTAGAAACTCCCAACTTTTACCCCTATTTAAGTGGTTACCGTAATTTAGAAATTGTAGCAGCTATTAAAGGTCGCGGCCAAAACGATATTGACCGTGTATTACAAGTGGTAAACCTGCACCAACGTAAGGACTCTAAATTTGCCACTTTTTCACTGGGTATGAAACAACGTCTGGCTATTGCCTCTACCCTTTTAGGCGATCCGGATATATTGGTTTTTGACGAACCTACCAATGGATTAGACCCTGCTGGTATTGCAGAAATAAGAACACTGATAAAAGAACTGAACCAACAAGGCAAAACCATTATTATGGCCAGCCATATATTGGATGAAGTTGAGCGTGTGTGTACACATGTGGCTATTATACAAAAAGGCATTTTAAAAACCATTGGTACGGTGCAGGATGTGTTAAACACATCATCAGTAGATAATACAGTGAGTGTAGATGTTAGTGCAGAAGATATAAACCACTTAAAAAATGTGTTATCATCTTTAAACGGCGTTAAACAAGTAATTGATACGGCCACAGGTTTAACACTTATATGCGAGGAAGGAATTAAAGCAGCCGCCATTAATCAGCATTGTTTTAATAACGGTATTGTGTTAGAGCAGTTAAACCTGAAGAAAAAAAGTCTGGAAACAAGATTTTTGGAAATCACCGGTACCAAAAGCGATCGTTAACTCAATTAATTACTACTGTAAATTATTATACTCATGCAAAATTTATTGCAAATTGAATGGCTTAAACTAAAAAACTACCGGGCATTTAAAGTGTTTGGTATTATTTATCTGTTGGGTATTATAGCCGTATTGTTTATTTCGTACACCATGTACACCAATATTCCACCAAAGGAAATACAGGCTATGCTGGGCGACCCATTTGCGTTCCCTAAACTATGGAATACCATGGGCTGGTTAAATGGCTGGTTATTGTATTTCCCGGGTTGGTTAATTATTACATTATGTGTGAATGAATTTACGTTTAAAACCCATCGTCAGAATATTATTGATGGCTGGAGCCGTAAGGAGTTTATACAAGCGAAACTATTACTTATTCTTGCTTTTACGGTGGTAATAACCATTATCAATATTCTCTCGGTATTTATTATGGGGCTTGTTACCGGCTCGGGCTTTAGCTTTACCGGGTTTGAAAACGTGGCATATATGTTTTTACAAACCTTGTGTTATATGTTTTTTGCCTTCTTCCTGGCCATCTTACTGCGCAAAAGTGGCTTAGCTGCCGGTATATTTTTTATGTTCGGTTTAATATTCGAGTTTTTACTCTCTGCGTTAATTAACTACAAGATGGATGCAAAACCCGTAGGCTATTTACTACCCTTACAAGCATCTGATGAGTTATTGCCCTTGCCATTTTTAAAACAAATGAACCAAGGTGTGCCAGAAGCTTACGTTTTAGTAATAGCCTGCTTGCTTTATTGCAGTTTGTATATTTTCTTTGCATTCAGAAAGTTTACCAAAGACGATTTGTAGTGTTGGATTTAGTGAGGTAGTTACATAGCTATTAATCACCTAAAACATATAACATGAGATCTGTTACCAACGTTCTGTTTGCCGCCGTTCTATTGCTTGCCTGTAATAATGAGGCAGAAAATAAAGCATCGGAAGATGAAGATACTATACAACAAGCCGCACCTGTTAAAGAACCGGCAAATGAGGTTAGCTTTACTATAGCCGACCAAACAGTTAACACCAAGGCCTGGAATATTAATTTGTTTGGACAGAATAACAGCAGTGGTATTTCGGTTAATATAACTACTACACAAGCTGATTCGCTACCGGCCGTAAACATTAACGTTAACAGTATACAAGCCGGCACCTATAGTTTTATCAGCGGTGCAGGTACATTAAATGCCGTAGACAAAGCTTATGGCGAGTACAGTCCGGCAGCAGTAAATGGCAAAAGAGATCATTACTTTTTTCACTCCGGTACGGTAACCATTAGTAGTATTGATACGACAAAAGGAATACTAAATGCCAGTTTTGAAGGCGAGGTGAAAAATGAAAAAGGAAAAACTTTTACTATTGCTAACGGCCTCATTACAGAAGGTGTTGTAAAAAAAGGTGTAACCAGATTTTAAGTAAATAATAAATTTGTGAAAGGGATAAACAGTTGTTTATCCCTTTTTCTGTTTTAGTAACTTTATAATATGCAATTATACACCCACTTTGATCATCTGGATTATTTAACTAGCGGTACAGCCACGCAACAAGCTGCTTACAAGATTTTACAGCAACATGAAATATTTAAACAGTTGCAACCTTTTACACCTGTACTGGCAGGAACCATACCAATTAATATAAACATTGGCAGTAGTGATCTGGATATACTTTGCTGTTATGAAGATAAACGTGGTTATATAGAAACATTAACAACACATTTTAGCAGCTACGCAGGTTTCCGTTTATATGAAACCAACTTTCAGGATACACCTGCGGTAATTGCTAGTTTTACATTAGATAATTTTCCGGTAGAAATATTTGCACAACCCATACCCGTTAAGGAACAATGGGGCTATAAACACATGATTATTGAACACCAATTGCTACAAGAAAATGATGAAACATTCAGGCAGCAAATTATGGCACTGAAAAAAGAAGGTATTAAAACCGAACCTGCTTTTGCACAGGTACTAGGTTTACAGGGCAACCCTTATGAAGCATTATTAGCCATACAATTGTCTTAATCGTTTTTTATACAGTCGGTAATTGCTCCTTCAATACCGGGGTAAATAAAAGTAAAATCGGCGGCGTGTAGTTTTTTACAACTTACGGTAGCACTTTTTAATACTTCTATGCTCATTTCGCCTAATACCATTTTCAACAAAAAAGCGGGTACATGTAGTGTAGTATAATATTTTCCTTTTATTTTTTTCGCTAATGTTAGCATAAGCGTTTTATTATTTACAGGGCCGGGAGTCACTGCATTATATACACCAATCATTTTATCATGCTCTAATGCACGTATGTACAAACGTACCAGGTCATCTATATGTATCCAGCTGATTATCTGTTTGCCATTACCTAACACGGTTGCTACACCAAAACGTAATGGTTGTTTAAATTTATCCAGCGCGCCACCTTCTTTTGCCAACACAATACCCGTACGTAAAGTAACCAGTTTAATGCCCCTATCTTTTACAGGGTGTAAGGCTTGCTCCCACTGTACACAGGTTGTTGCTAAGTAATCATCATAAGGTTTTGACTCTTCATCAAATAGATGCGGATTGGGTATAACAGGATCGGGGCCATAATAACCAATAGCCGATGCGGCGGCTACTGTTGTAATAGTATGCGGATTGTTTTGTAGCGCATACACAATACACTCTCCTGTTTTTACACGACTATCTATTATTTCCTGTTTGCGTTTTTTTGTCCAGCGTTTTTCGGCCACATTAGCACCGGCTAAATGTATAATTGCATTGGCCTGGGCTAATGCTTGCGGATCAATATATTTTTTATCAACGTCCCACAAGGCATAGGTAACACCGGGCAATTGTTTTGCAGCATTTATTTTACGAGTGAGAATAATTACGTTATAACTTTTAGCCAATAGCGCTTTTGTAAGGGCTGTGCCTACAAGGCCGGTACCACCTGTTATAATTACTGTTGCCATTGAGTGAAGTTAGTTCAAAAGTTCAAGGGTTCAAAAGTTCAAGAGGTTGAAGAAGTTCAAAGGTTCAAGGTTTCATGTAGAGACGCTATGCTGGCGTCTCGATATATATTCTACAGTGAAACGCCAGCATGGTGTCTCTACAAAAGAATATTTTGGTACTGCATAATGCCCAATAAGGCCTCCCCAAACCCCTCCGAAGGAGGGGCTTTAGAAACGCTTAAATTTAAAAAACAAGTGTTTAAATATTTGCACTTGCATAATGCTCATCTATGTTAATACAGTTGAAGAGTGCGACGCAAGGGACGATGATAGTAGTAATGTAGCTGACTAACAAGATAATAGTATGCAATATTGAGTATATAGTATTTAGAAAACAGTTACGCATTACCACGATAACATTGAACCCTTGAACATTGAACATTGAACCTTTGAACTTCTTCAACCTCTTCAATCTTTGAAACTAAAAAAGCCCCTGCCGAAAAACGACAAGGGCCACAACTAAAAACACTGATTGGCATTTTCAAAAGGAACGAAACAGCCCGGCTTTAACAGCCAGGCTGAACGAATATTTTAGTCAGGCTTTTTGCCTTCTAAAAAAGTATTGATGGTAGATATATTACCTTGATTATTATTATCGGAAGACACTTCGTAACCGCTGTAGAATTTTTCGATGTGTTGGTTACTGTTGTATAATTCCATATTGCGGCGGATGTATGCCGGCACATTTTCAAACTCATGATTCGGGTCGCTTGCGTTAACGTTGAACGACAGATTACGCAATTTCTGGATTCGTTCAAATGCCCTACGTTTTTGCTCTTCAGTTTCGTCCTGCGGTGCAGGATCCTCTACAGTCGGAAACAAAGGTGATTGAGCCTGATCGGCCAACGGCGCATCCGCCGCCGGAATTTCGTCCCTTTCTACCAGATGCATTTGCAGATCAGATGATGCCTCATCCTGTGCGGTGGCTTTGGTTGGTGGAACCGGTTTATCTGCAGGTTGCTGAACGTGGTTTGCTGCCCCGTTAGCACTTGCATAAATATTGGACGGTCTGGCCAGATAGCCCCCCGAAGCTGCAGGCAAAGGGTTGCTACTATCTTGAATAATTTGTTGTTGAATTTGTTCTTTTCGAGGGGTATTAGATTCAGAATTGAGACTCGAATTTATACCATTATTATCCTCGTGCAGGAACAAGTTTTCAACAGTAATTACACGATAGTTATCACCCGTATTTTTACTTAGTAAATTTTCCTCTTGTTTATTAACTACTGCATTACCAGTATTTAAATCAAAGTACATCGTAGGCTCTAGCTCAGGCACCATATTGGTTTCAACCATATCATTTACGGTAGGCATGGGTGCCATGTCGTAAGGCATTGGGGTTTCTACCAACTTTGGACTAAGCTGCTCCGGTAACGGATTTTGTTGCACAGGTGCTTGTACATGTATTGCTTTTTCAGCCTTTGGTGCTGCTACTTCTTCAGTTGCAACATTATTAACTATTGGTAATATAGTTACCGGTTTTGCCACTGGCTTTAACTCTAATACAATCTTCTCTTCTTTAGGTTCTTCTTTTTTAATAACCGGTTTTACATAAGCTTCCTTGTGTTGAAAACCTGTAGCAATTAAGGTAATACCCAGTTTATCGCCCAAAGTATTATCATAACCTAAACCTAAAATAACATCGCTGGTTTCGCCCGCTTGCGTTAACAAATGGCTTTGTATAATCTCAACTTCATCCATTGTAAACTCATGTTCACCTTCGGCAGAGTTAATGTTAATTAAAATCCATTTAGCACCACGAATGTCGTTATCGTTTAATAACGGTGAGTTCAATGCGTCTTCAATCGCTTGCTGAGCACGATTTTCACCGCTTGCAGCAGCATTACCCAAAATAGCAACACCACCATCACGCATTACGGTACATACGTCCGCAAAGTCAACGTTAATTTGTCCGGTGCTGTTAATTACATCAGTTATACATTTTGCAGCAGTAGCTAAAACGTTGTCGGCTTTATCAAAAGCTTCTTTCATTTTTAAGTTACCAAACTGGTGGCGTAATTTATCGTTACTAATAACCAGTAAAGTATCTACATACTGTTTCAACATTTTTATACCATCCTCGGCTTGTTGCTGACGTTTTTTACCTTCGTAAGCAAATGGCGTTGTAACAATACCAACGGTAAGTATACCCAGATCTTTACAAATTTTTGAAATAATGGGTGCACCACCTGTACCAGTACCACCACCCATACCAGCAGTAATAAAAGCCATCTTGGTATTTACTTCCAGTATTCTTCTTATTTCTTCTAACGACTCTTCGGTTGCCTGGCGGCCAATTTCAGGATTAGCACCCGCACCTAAACCTTGTGTCAAGTGTGGTCCTAGCTGTATACGATTAGGTATTTCGCTTCTTGATAAAGCCTGCGAATCGGTGTTACATATAATAAAATCAACACCATCAATTTTTTGCGTGAACATGTGGTTAACAGCATTACCGCCGCCGCCGCCAACACCAATTACTTTTAGTATGGATGACTGTTCTTTTGGCAAATCAAATTGTATCATAATTTTTTGAATTTAGTCTTTCAAGTTTTTGCTTGAAAGTGTCACGATCAGGTTAGTTATTTTTTTATTTAACCGGCGGCATTGCTACTATTCCCCCAACCCCTAAAGGGGCGGTTGGTTGCGTCGCACTCTTCAACTGCATTAACACAGATGAGCATTGTGTAAGTTTCCTTCATTAAAACAGAAACCCTCATTGCCCAATTTTCAAATTTTCTGTTTACTGCCTTTAACCTTAATCCTAGTCTATTTGCTTATTCCTATCCTTATTGCTCTTCCGCCACTTTATTGTAATGTTTCTCTCTTAATTATTACAATGCTTTGTCTTCTTCTTCTTTAAATATATCTATCAGTCTGTCTTTAAATTTCCCCCAGAAGTTATTTAACTTTTTACGTTGTCCTTCTACATCCACTGGCATATCAGTAGCAGGCATTTCCATCGTTGTTACCTCTTCAGTAGCACCGTTCATGCTTTTTAATGTTTCAGGTACTTCTACCTTTCTAAACTCTTTATCAAACACTTTACGTTTGTTTTCAAAATCGTCGTAACCTTTTAGTATTAAGCCAATACAAGTTGAGTAAGTAGGTTTAGCCAACTCTTCGATATGCCCTGCTGCTAAATGCTCATTAGGAAAACCAATACGTGCAGGTAAACCGGTCATATACTCCGTAAGCTGAATTAAATGACGCAACTGAGAACCACCACCTGTTAATACAATACCACCGTTTAACTGGCGGTTATCCATACCAACTTGTTTTAAGTGGTAAGTAACAAAATCCAGTATTTCACTCATACGAGCCTGAATAATGTTGGCCAGGTTTTTAACACTGATTTCTTTTGCAGGCATACCACGTAAACCCGGAATAGTAATGTAAGCATTACCCTTTGCTTCGTTCGATAAAGCACTACCAAACTGCGTTTTCATTTGCTCGGCTTGTGTTTTTAATACGCCCAAACCGGTTTTAATGTCGTTGGTAATATTTTCACCTGCAAATGGTATAACCGCAGTATGTCTTAAAACTCCTTCCGCAAAAATGGCAAGATCCGTTGTACCACCACCAATATCAACAATAGCAACACCGGCTTCTAAATCTTCCTGTGCCATTACAGCAGCAGCAGAAGCTAATGGTTGTAATACTAAATCCTTAGGCGTTAAACCCGATTTTTCAACACTCCGATTAATGTTACGGATAGCATTTTTATCGCCGGTGATAATATGAAAATTAGCACCAAGCTTTACCCCACCGTAACCAATTGGTTTAACAATATTTTGAAAATTATCGACGGTAAACTCCTGAGGAATTACATCAATAATCTGGTCACCGGCAGGTATATATGTTTTGTACTGATCGGAAATCAGTTGATCAATCTCTTGTTGTGTTATTTCATCTTCGTTTGACTGACGTACTAAATCGCCACGTGTTTGCAAACTTTTAATATGGTGTCCGGCAATACCTACATACACTTCATTTATATCCAGGTTAGGATTTGAAGCGAAGCAGTTGTCTAGAGCCTGACGAATAGCTTTAATTGTTTCATCGATGTTTAACACTTGTCCATGTTTTACACCATTGGAATTTGATTTACCAAAGCCAAGAATTTCGAGTTTGCCAAACTCGTTCTTACGGCCGGCAATAACTGCAATCTTGGTAGTACCAATATCCAGTCCGACAATAATGGGTTGTTCTGTGTTCATATTTGTGTTTTTAGTTGTTGTCAAAATTTTGTGGCTACTTACTACTCTTTATCAATTACACTATTGCCGTTGTGTGTTTCGTTTGGGCATTACTGCCTTTGGTGAACCTGCCGGCTTTTTATCCGCGGGTTTTGGCTTTGCGGCCGGTTGTTTTACCGGTGGCTTGGCCGTTGTTTTGGCCGGCGTTTGTTTTGCCGGTTTAGGTTTATCGCTTACCGTTGGTTTTACCGTTGCCGGTTTAGCGGGTGCTGTTACCGTTGGCGTAGTTGGCCCATCGCTATCTTCCCCAACTCCTTTATTTTCATCTTCACCCAAGGCTGCATCCGGTAAAAGCGGTTTTACATTATCCATAATGGGTGTTACCGCCATCATTTCATTTAACTCCCGTGATTGCTTTAAAATGTTCTCAATATTTTTTCTTAATTGTATGGAGTCTACACGTGAAATATTTCCTTTTACACCTACCACCTGGCCATCAAACCTTACATCTACCGTCTGGTATTTTTCAAAGCCCACAGGTTTCAACACTTTTTTATAAAATGTCATCAGCCGGTTAAACTTATCTTCAATATTTTTTCCGTCACCCAGTTTAACTACATGGTTACCTACCAATGGTATCATATCAAAATTCCAGCAATCATTTCCGCAAGCAGTAATATCTATTTGCGAAACCTGCGATTGCCAAAACTCACTTGCATTGATGTAACGGGCTGTTGCTACCATATCCGTTAATAACACACTGTCCTTTTTATTTAATTGTTTTTTTGCTATAAACCCTGTAAACACCGGTAACTTGGCACTTACCTGCTCGGATAGTGGCAACATAGTACCCAGCTCATCTATATAAAAAGATTTACCGGCAACAGTAAATACACGGGCAATAGGTTTACGCTCAACAACATTAATATGCAACACATCTTTGTTATCAAAAAACAATTCCGCATCTCTTACCCAATGATTCTCCTCCAGTAACTGCTCTAGTTTTTGTAACGGTAATGCACCTTTACTTTGTCCTTTTATTTTTCCGTTTGTAGCTGATGCTACCAGTTTAACTACATCCTTCTCCGTTAAAAAAACTTCACCTGCTTCTACACCAGTTATGCTAACGGTATAGTCTTTACACACATCGGTACGCTGGCTACCCATTGCCATATTGATTAGTGTAATCATTACAACAACTATCAATGCCCAAATGGCAAACCTTACTACTTTTTTTATGGATATTTTGTTACTCAATTTTTAACGCTCTTATTGTTGATTAGCGATATTGTTTTCCCGAAATAAATTCGGGATGCTGCGTTTTGGCCAATAGAATTGGTGCAGCAGAACGGAGCATCGCAAGTAAAGCCCAATCAGGGAACTGCTGCTCGTCAACAAAAAATCACTTTGTCAAATAATCTTTAATCTGTGGTACCAGTGTATCTATATCACCGGCACCTGCTGTTATTAATACTTTTTTTTCTTGTGTTGTGTTTACTGCATATTCTTCCTGCATCCAACGCATCACTTCTTCTTTATTTAAAATTCTTTTGTTTTTATTCTTCATTCTTTCCAACAGCATTTCGCTGTTTACGTTTTCCATGGGCAACTCTCTTGCCGGATAAATAGGTAGCAGAATTATTTCATCGGCCATGTCCAACACTTCGGCAAAACCATCAGCAAAATCACGAGTACGACTAAATAAATGCGGTTGAAAAATGACGGTACATTTTTTACCTATAAACATTTTTTTTGCACCTGTAATCAGCGGACGCAATTCTTCGGGATGATGTGCATAGTCGTCAATATATACTACATCGCCTTGCGCTGCAGGTGGCACTATATATTCAAACCTGCGCTTTACTCCTTTGAAAGAAGCTACCGCTGATTTTATTGTTTCTCCCTCAATATGTAAAGAACTTGCAACGGTTATGGCAGCCAACATATTTTCTATATTATGCAAGCCTCCCATATTTAACACCACATTTTCATACACTACCTTCCCAACACGCACATCAAACACATAACCACCTTCGCCGGTACGAATATTTTCAGCAACGGTATAAGCTCCTGCATGGTTAACGGCATAGCTATACTTTACATCGGCCACTAACTGATTGCTTTTAGGCAATGCCGCCTGATGTATTAATGTACCGCCTGATTTTATTTTTTTTGTAAAATCAATAAACGCTTCTTCCATGGTTATGGCATCGCCATAAATATCCAGGTGGTCGGCGTCCATTGCAGAAACAATGGCTATATCCGGACTTAATTTCAAAAAGCTTCTATCATATTCATCTGCTTCTATTACACAAACATTTTTAGGATTGCTCCAAAAGTTTGTGCCATAATTTGCGGAGATCCCTCCTAAAAAAGCATTGCAGCCATAACCCGTATCTCTTAGTATATGCGCCACCATAGTGGTAATGGTTGTTTTACCATGTGTACCGGCAATACATATATTAAATGATCCTTCGGAAATAATCTGCAACACATCACTTCTTTTTATCACTTTAACACCTGTCTCCCGATAATGTACCAACTCCTTATGCGTAGCAGGTATAGCGGGTGTGTACACCACCAAATCAACATGCGGAGGTAATAAACTAATATTCTCCTCGTAATGTATTTCTATGCCACTATCGCTTAGCTGTCTGGTTAGTACGGTACTTGTTTTATCGTACCCGCTAACCTGTACTCCCTGCGTGTGAAAGAACCTGGCCAATGCACTCATCCCTATACCACCAATGCCTATAAAATACACCGACTGTAAACCAGCAAAAGGTGTATTTACATCGGAAGTTTTTTTTTCATCCATCATAGTTCGTGCATTTAAAATCTACTAACGTGAACCCCAGAGGGGTGTTCATAAGGTTTGGGATTATTAATCATTCATACACTCCACTTATAGTGGAAATAGTTCTCCGGGTCTTGATTTATGTTACTGTTACTGTTAAAACTTCTTTCGCTATTTTTTTATCCGCATCAACAATTGCTAAACTTGCCAATGCTGTTTTCATTACATCCTGCTTCATGTTATTACCGGCCAGTTCAATTAACAATGGTACTGCGTTTTGCATGGCTTCGTTATCTTTTACCATGATGGCCGCACCTTTCTCAACCAATGCATTTGCATTTGCCGTTTGATGATCTTCGGCCGCATATGGATAAGGCACAAACAAAGCAGGCTTTTTCACTACACATATTTCTGCCACCGTCATGGCACCTGCACGTGCAACAATAATATCCGCAGCAGCATAAGCCAACTGCATATCGGTAATAAAATCATTTGCCCAAACACCTTGTTTATCTTTTACCCTTGCTATAGCTGTTGCTGCATAAGGCTTTCCTGTTTGCCAAATAACCTGTAAGCCTGCATTCAACAATTCATCCAGATGCTTGTCAATTGTTTCGTTTATACTTTTTGCACCTAAACTACCACCTACTACTAACACCGTTTTTTTGTGTGACGATAATCCAAAAAAGTCTACCCCTTCCTGTTTGGTAATTGCTGAACGAGCAATAACACTACGCACCGGGTTACCGGTTACCATAATTTTATTTGCAGGAAAAAACTTTTCCATACCATCGGTGCCTGTAAAAATTCTACTTGCTTTTTTGCCTAATAAAATATTTGATTTGCCTGCAAACGAATTTGACTCATGTATAAAAGTATGAATGCCCTTTGCCTGTGCATACCTTAAAACAGGAAAGCTGGAATAACCACCCACGCCTATAACAGCATCGGGCCTAAATCTTTTAAAAATGTTTTTGACCTGTAAAAAACTTTTTATCAGTTTAAACGGTAGTCCAATATTTTTTATCAAAGAACTTCTATTAAAACCTGCTATATCCAGTCCTACAATTTTATATCCTGCCTGTGGTACTTTTTCCATCTCCATCTTTCCCTTTGCACCAACAAAAAGAATTTCCACATTAGCTTGCTGTTCTTTTAAAGCATTTGCAATAGCAATTGCGGGAAATATATGTCCGCCTGTACCACCGCCTGCAATAATTACTTTCATGCTTTTATCTTTTCAATATTAATCCTCCGTTACAGGCACGGGCTGTACCGTTTTACCCTCCTGTCTTTCCACGTTTCTTGATACACTTAATATAATACCAATAGCCAAACAAGTAAATAAGAAACTCGATCCGCCCATACTAACCAATGGTAAGGTTACACCGGTTACAGGAAACAGGTTTACCGTTACTGCCATATTAGCTATTGCCTGTATGGCCAATGTAAAACTTAATCCCAATGCCAGGAATGCGCCAAATGCATACGGGCATCGTTTAAATACCCTTATACACCGGTATAAAAAAACCAAATAAAAAAACACAATAAACATTCCGCCAAACACACCATACTCTTCTATAATAATGGCGAAAATAAAATCGTTATACGCTTGCGGTAAGTAATCACGGGTTGTACTGTTACCCGGACCAACACCCAACAAGCCACCTTTTGCAATAGCTATCTTCGCTTGATTGGTTTGATACATTTCATCATTATCTGCACCCTTACCACCATATATAAAATTCTCTACACGACCCACCCAGGTATTCCATCTTACTAATACACCCGATCCAGCTGCTTTTTTTGCACTCACTTCTTCCTCCGTTGCACTATGCCTTACTACTGCCGATACAATTAAAAACACAATGGGTATGCAGGCTATGCCTACTACCATTAATAAATGTTTTACACTTGCCCTACCTATAAACAATAACATTAAACAACTGGCACCTAATAGCAATGCAGTCGATAAGTTAGCCGGTGCAATTAATGCGCATACAATACCGACAGGAATAATCAATGGTAAAAACCCCTTTTTAAAATCCTTTATTACATCCTGTTTACGACTAAGCACTTTTGCTAAATACATGAACAAGGCAAGCTTAGCCAAATCGGATGTTTGCATGGTCATATTAATAATTGGCAGGCGTATCCAGCGGCTACCTTCATTCATAGTAACACCAAAAAACAAAGTGTACATTAACAATGGTATGGTTAGTATAAATAACACCGTTGCTACTTTTGCATAAACGGTATAGTTTACCCTGTGTGCAAAATAAATTACGGCTATGCCTATTAAAATAAATACTACCTGCTTAAACAAATACACTTCGGTATTGCCCTTGTAATTTTTATATGCCAAAGAGCCTGTTGCACTATACACTGCCAGCAACGATACTAACGTGAGCAACACTACCAATGCCCAGATAACCTTATCGCCACTTGCGTGTTGGCGTAAGTTGGTTGTCCAGTTTTTGGCTACCACTTGCTCTTCTTCCTGTATATCTACCGTTGCCGACATTTATTATTTACCCCCAACCCCTAAAGGGAAGTTTAGTTACTTTATAATACAAACGCTACTCTATACGTCGTATTTATTTTTTGTTACCAGCTGCATTGCTACTATCATCGTCTGTTGCGTCGCACTCTTCAACTGCAACAACTTTATTCACCATTGAGTAGTAAGCAAACTTTGTATGCTTTAATACTTCATACATATAACAACGTCAAATCAGAAATCCTACATTGTTCTCCATTACCAAATTTCCGAATCATCTAATCAACAAATTACCCTACAAATCTCTCACCGCTTGTTTAAACTGCGTACCTCTGTCTTCATAATTTTTAAACAAATCAAAGCTGGCGCATGCAGGGCTTAACAAAACCACGTCACCTTTTTGTGCTAATTCAAAAGACGCACGAACTGCATCCTGTGCATTTACTGTATCAACAACCGGTACACCTGCATCATCAAAAGCTTCGTGAATTTTTGAATTATCAACACCCATACACACAATGGCTCTTACATTTTGTTTTACCAGGTCTTTTAAAATGCCGTAGTCATTACCCTTATCTACGCCACCTAATATTAAAACCGTTGGTTTTACCATGCTTTCTAAAGCATACCATACTGAGTTTACATTAGTTGACTTACTGTCATTAATAAACTCTACTCCTCTTACCGTAATTACCGGCTCCATACGATGCTCCAGACTTTGAAAAGTTTGTACCGCTTCTTTTATACGGTCTTTTCTTATATCTAACTTTTCCGCTGCTAAACAGGCTGCCATAGTATTATACTGATTGTGTTTTCCTTTTTGGAAGAAGTCCTCCACACTCATGGTAATAAAATCTTCGCCTGTTCTTACGTACATGTCTCCGTCTTTAATAAATGCGCCGTTTGTTTCCTTTCTCATACTAATCGGTAATGGGTTAGAGTAATTCTTAAATTGTTCTAAATATTTTATGGTCACTTCATCGTCTTCCGAGTAAATAAAATAATCGTTCTTATCCTGGTTCATGATTATTCTAAACTTACTGGCTATATAATTCTCAAACTTATAATCGTACCTGTCTAAATGATCCTCTGTTATATTCGTTAGTACCGCTATATCCGGTTTAAACGTTTTTATATCATCTAACTGAAAACTGCTTACCTCCACTATATAATATGGTTTTGGACTTATTGCCACTTGTCTGGCAAAAGAAAAGCCAACATTACCAACCAAGGCTGCATCTAATCCACCAACTAAACATATATGGTGTATTAAAGTAGTAGTGGTTGTTTTACCGTTACTTCCGGTAATGGCTACTATTTTACTATCGCCCTTATATCTGTAGGCCAATTCAATTTCGCTTATAACATATATGCCTTTTTCTCTGATGGCTTTCATTACCGGTACCTTTTCAGGTATACCCGGACTTTTCACAATTTCGTCTGCAACTAATACTTTTTCTAAAGTATGACCACCTTCTTCCCATTCAATCTGTGCATCGTCCAACTCTTTTTTAAACTGCTCTTTTAAAGAACTACTATCGGAAACAAATACATCAAAGCCTTTTTGTTTGGCCAAGATGGCTGCGCCTACTCCGCTTTCGCCGCTGCCTAGTATTATTATTTTTTTTGCCATAATTACGTTTCCGAACAATAAAAAGGTTTTTCAAAGTAATCAGATGAAATATCACTCTCATCAACATACTCTACATACGCGGTTATCAAGGATAGGATTGCTACTAGCGGTTTTTCGAACTTTTTATTCTAATACAACTTATTGTATTATTACGATTGATGACCAGCGTTACTACTGTTAAACGGAGCGTCGCAAGGAACGATCATCCGTGTTACTTCAGCCGACTAAATAATTACCTCATTTTTAATGTGGCTATACTTAACACAACTAATAAAACTGATACTAACCAAAAACGTGTTACAATTTTTGCTTCATGATACCCTTTCTTCTGATAGTGATGATGCAAAGGACTCATCAGGAAAATTCTTCGTCCTTCACCATACTTCTTTTTAGTATACTTGAAGTAAGTTACCTGTAGTGTTACACTTAACACTTCTACCAGAAACACACCACAGAATATAGGTATCAACAATTCTTTATGCACTATGATGGCGATGGCAGCAATAATTCCACCAAGGGTTAAACTACCGGTGTCGCCCATGAAAACCTGTGCCGGATAAGAGTTGTACCATAAAAAACCGACACAAGCCCCAACCATTGCTGCTATAAAAATGGACAACTCATCGAGGTTGGGTATGTACATTATATTCAGGTAATCGGCAAAGAAAAAGTTACCACTGGCATAAGCAAATATGCCTAGACAGACACCAATTAACGCCGAGGTTCCCGTTGCCAATCCATCGAGACCATCTGTAATATTTGAACCATTTGATACTGCAGTAATAATAAAAATTACAACCAGTATATATAGTACCCATGCATAATCTCTTAAAGCCTCGGGTAGTAATTTTGCATAGTTAAACTCATGGCTTTTTACAAACGGAATAGTGGTAATCGGGTCTTTTGTTTCAACAAAATGTTTAGCCTCACCATTTACCTGTACGGTTCTGATAGACGTATCATCTTTACGCGGTGTACCTTGATACTCACGCCAGATTTTTACATCACTATTAAAATAAAGAACTGAGCCCACTAATATTCCTAAACCAACCTGTCCAAAAACTTTGAACCAACCGGCTAAACCATCTTTGTCACTTTTTTTATAATTAGCACCTAACAGTTTTGCTTTTTGTTTGGCTTTTAGTTTCAGGTAATCGTCAATAAAACCAATGATGCCCAACCAAACCGTTGCTACCAACATTAATATGATGTAGACTGTATTTAGTTTTGCCAGCAATAAGGTAGGAACCAATATGGCCATGATAATGATTAAACCACCCATGGTTGGTGTACCTTTTTTTGCTTGCTCGCCCGCTAAACCTAAATCACGTACCGACTCACCTACTTGCTTTTTTTGCAATAGCCTGATTAATTTTTTACCATACACCATGGTAATAAACAAGGCTAACAATACAGCCGCTAATACACGAAATGACACGAAGCGATACAACTCACTACCCGGGAATTTTATTCCCTGATCTTTAAACCAATCAAAAAGATGATATAACATAGTGGTTGTGCTTTTTAAATTTATTTTTCTAACAAATCAATCATTTCCTGTACTACTTCCTTATCGTCAAAATGGTTTTTTACACCATTTATATCCTGGTATTTTTCGTGTCCCTTTCCGGCAATTAAAACTATGTCGCCAGGGTTAGTCAGACTTACTGCGGTTTTAATGGCTTCACGTCTATCAGTTATGGCCAGGTACTTTCTTCTGGCTGCTGCCGGTAGTCCTTCTTCCATATCTTTTATAATCTGTGCCGGGTCTTCGGTTCGGGGATTGTCGCTGGTAAAAACAACCTTATCGCTGTGTTCACAAGCTACTGTTGCCATTACCGGACGTTTTGTTTTATCTCTATCGCCACCGCAACCCACCACCGTTATTACTTTCTCGTGTCCTTGTTTCAGTTTTTTTATGGTAGCCAGTACATTTAATAATGCATCCGGTGTATGTGCATAATCAACAATAGTTATTACCTGATCTTTAGGTGAAACGGAAAAATCAAATCTGCCTTCGGCACCGGTTAACATACTTAAGTGTTGTAACACTTCCATTTTATCCTGTCCTAAACAAATGGCGGCACCATACACTGCTAACAAGTTATAAGCGTTAAACTCACCTATTAACCTGAAATGTGTTTCCAGATCATTTACGCTTAATACTAAACCGGTTAGATTATTTTCAATGAGCTTACCCTTAAAATCGGCCAGGGTTTTAATACTGTAACTATATTTTTTTGCCTGTGTGTTTTGCAACATTACCAGGCCTCTTTTATCATCAACATTTGTAATAGCAAAGGCATCGCTACCTAAGCCATCAAAAAACATTTTTTTTACGCGTATATATTCGTCAAATGTTTTGTGATAATCCAAGTGATCGTGTGTGATATTGCTAAACAAACCACCCGCAAATTGTAAACCGGTTATACGATGCTGGTGTACTGCATGTGAACTTACTTCCATAAAAGCATACTCACACCCTTCGTTTACCATAGCACGTAATAAAGCCTGCAGTCTAACCGCATCAGGTGTAGTATGTGTTGCTTCCAACACATGGCCTGCTACAATATTGTTTACCGTGCTTAACAAGCCGCACTTATAACCCAACGATGTAAAGAGCTTGTATAATAAAGTGGCAATAGTTGTTTTACCATTTGTACCTGTTACACCAACCACTTTTATAGTTGCTGAAGGATTCTGGTAAAAATTTGCAGCCATTATACCTAAAGCAACCGCAGTATCTTCTACCGTTATATAAACAACATTATCATGATAAACTGATAATGCATTTTGGTACACAATAACCGTTGCACCATTTTCAACCGCCTTTTCAATGAACAAATGACCGTCAACTCCTGCTCCTTTTACTGCTACAAAAATGTTTCCGTCGGTAACTTTTCTGGAATCCGACTGAATTCCTGAAACATCGATGCTGGTTGAACCCTGTACCGATTGAATAGCTACTTTATATAAAACATCTTGTAATAACACTCACTAATATTTTATCCTAATTCAATTGTTACTGTCATGTTTTTAGCCAATGTTGTACCGGCAGATACAGATTGACTTAATACTTTTCCTTTACCCTTTACTTGCACTTTTACACCCATTGATTCCATCAGGTATAGTGCATCTTTTAATCCCATGCCTTTTAAACTGGGCATTAGCTGCTTGCGTACATTATTAATGGTTGCGGTAGGTGCATTACCCGAGCCATATACATTTATCCAGTCTTTATCTTTAGCAGAGTCGCGGAAATTGATATTTAATGTGCCGTACACTTGTTTAAAATCGCTAGCGCTGCCTGCATAGAAATAAGCTGAGCTATCTTTTTTTGCTGTAAACTGGCTTGGACTTTTGCTATCAACATGCATAGCATACACCCTGCTGGCAATTTCTTTAAATACCGGACCGCCTAAGGAACCACCATAGTGTACTGCAGCATGTGGTTTTGTTCTTATTACTACAATACAAGTGTATTGCGGATTATCAGCCGGGAAGTATCCTACAAAAGATGCCTGGTACACACCATGACCATATTTTATGTTCCCATCGGCCACATGTGCGGTACCTGTTTTGCCTGCTACTTTAAAAGGCAAGCCAGCCATAGCTTTGCGGGCAGTACCTTCTGTAACAACAGCTTCCATACTTGCCTGCGCTGCTTTAATTACTTCTGGTTTGCAGATCTGCTCATTTAATACAACCGGCTCAAACTGTTTTATAACCAAGCCGTTTTGTTGTATGTTATTTACCAAATATGGTTTTACCATTTTACCATTATTGGCCACCGCATTGTATAATGTAAGCGTTTGTATAGGGCTAACGTTAACCGCATAACCAAAGCTCATGGTAATCATATTCATTACACCACCGTTACCTTTTTCCAATGGCGCTAAACGTGGTTTAGGTAAATGATCTAAATCGATAGGTGACTTATCTGCCATACCATATTTTTTCATGTACTCACCCAACTCTTTCGGGTTTTGGCCAAAGGCTTTTAATGCCAGTTTGCTCATACCCACATTTGAACTGTGTGCAAATGCTTCTTTAACAGTTAGTACCGCTTTAGGAGAACGTTCTGCATCATTCACGTTTCTAGGACCAACTACCATCCTTCCGGCACTGCCTACCTCAACTAAATCATCCAATTTAGAAGTGCCTTTATCTAATACCGATAATAATGTTACCAGTTTAATAGTTGAGCCAGGTTCCGAAACACGTAATGCATAGTTATCATCTTCCCAATAAGTACCATCTGCATGGCGACCTAAATTGGCGATGGCTTTTATTTTACCAGTTTTGGTTTCCATTAATACCGCTGAACCAAATTCCGCTTCACTTTGCAACATCATTTTCAACAATGCATTTTGTGTTACATCCTGCATGTTTACATCGATTGTAGTATACAAGTCTTTGCCGTTTTCCGGCTCTACCTGAAAACCTTCTACAGGCACCGCACCACCGGTAATAAAACGTACCAGTCGTTGACCTTTTTGCCCTACCAGTAAGCTATCATAACTCATCTCCAGCCCCACATTCATCTTTTTCACTTTACCATCGCTGTTAATAAACTCACGAGATAAACCTATGGTTCTGTTAGCCAGTAAACCAAATGGTGCCACCCGTTTACTTGACTCTTCTACAATTACACCGCTTTTATTGCGGCTTAACCGTGCCAATGGAAACTGGCGAAAGTTTTTATAGTCTTCGAAAGACATTTTTTTACGCAACGGATAATAACGTCTTTTCTTTTTATAAGCTTCCTGCAAATCGGCTTTATATTGTTTGGCTGTTTTATCGCCAAAATAACCGGCTAATGCAATCGTGAATGAATCAATATTTTCTTTAAATATTTTTCCGTTTTTGTCCCTTAATCCATCAGCCTGCATATCCATATAGATATCGAATTGCGGCATGGAAGTACTTAACATTTGGCCGTCTTCACTATAAATTGTACCACGGTCTGCATCTAGCTCTACAATTCGCTGGTGCATACTATCGCTCATACTGCGCCAGTGCTCGCCTTGCGGACCTTGTATGTAAATTGCTTTGCCAATGATAAAAACACATAACACGGTCATACCTATAAAACATAGGTACACACGCCATAATATGTCTTTACGTATTTCCATACTTGAGTTTTGAGTGATAAGTTTTAAGTTATAAGCTGGTTGCTTTTTACTTAAAACTTATCACTTATTACTGTTTTCTACACTATCTTTTAAAATAATCGCTGCTTCAGCAGGTTCCTTTAAACCCAATGGTTCAACGGCTTTTGCTACTTCGCTTGGTTTGCTACGAAACATTACTTCGGCCTTAATGGCTTTGTATTCGTGTTGCAACTCTTTTACTTCTCGTGCAGTACGGTTAATATTTCGTACTGTTTTATCGGCATAATGACCATTATATATATACACTACCGCCAGTAAAGCCAGAAACAAAAAAAACGGTACCTGTTTTACTATCGACTGATAGTTCAACCATTTTTTCCAGTTTATTTTTTTTTGTTCTGACATTTATATAGTTAATAGTTCATTGTTAATGGTTAATAGTTTTACTATAAACCTTGATACATATAATTACAAGCGCTGCACAATGCTCAATAGCATTACAACAGTACAAGTGTGCGATGCAAGGGACGATGATAGTAGCACTGCTGCCGGTATCATAAAAAAATAAACCAGTTAATACCGGTTACTTTTTTTCGGCCACACGCAACTTAGCACTACGTGACCGCGGGTTTAGTTTTGCTTCGTTATCTGAAGCCATCACCGGTTTTTTTGTAATGATGGTAAACTCAGAAACAGTAGGGTGGTTGGTAAAAGGGTTGTCCTCGGGTTCGTTAAAACTACCGCGACGAAAAAAGTTCTTTACTATTCTATCTTCGATGGAATGAAAGGAAATGATGGCTAAGCGGCCGCCGGGCTTTAGTAACTGCGTTGTTTGCGATAACATATCTTTTAACGCTCCTACTTCATCATTCACCTCCATACGTAAAGCCTGAAAAACCTGGGCAAAGTACTTTTTGGGATTGCCTTTCACCAGTTCACGTAATGCATTTTTAAAGCCGTCGATGGTTTGCATGGAAACATTGTTACGCATTTGAACAATGCTGCGGGCCAATGTTTTTGCATTGGTAACCTCGCCATATTGTTCAAATAATTTGTGCAACTGCAACTCGCTGTAAGTATTTACTATATCAAAAGCGGTTGTTGGTTGCCTTCTGTCCATACGCATATCCAGGTTGGCATTAAAGCGGGTAGAAAAACCTCGTTCGCCTTCATCAAACTGATGACTGCTTACGCCTAAATCGGCCATAATACCATCAACCTGTGTAATGTTGTGCAAACGTAAAAACCTGTACAGGTGTTTAAAGTTGTGCGGCACAAATGTTACCCTACTATCGTCGGGTATATTTTGTTTCGCATCTTCATCCTGATCAAAAGCAATCAACCTGCCATCATTATTTAAATGCGACAAAACAACTTTTGAGTGTCCTCCACCGCCAAACGTGCAATCCACATAAATACCGTCGGGTTTTATGTTTAGCCCTTTAATGGTTTCATGCAATAGTACGGGTATATGATACCCGCTATCTGCCGCATCCTGTTCGGCTGCCGGTTGCGTTGCTTTTGGTTGATGCCTGTTTTTTGCCATGGCTGTTACAGGTTTATATCAGACTCGCCGCCTAATAGTTTTTCTGCCAATTCGCCATACGAATTCGCTACTGGTGACTCAAAGAACTCTTTGTACTTATTACTATCCCAAATTTCAAATTTGTTACCTGCGGTGGTTAACACAATGTCTTTGCTTAAACCCGCAAACTCTTTCAACGGACCGGGAATTAAAATTCTGCCTGCACTATCCGGCTCTACATCTGTAACTCCGTTCATAAACAGTCGTTTAAAAATGCGTACTTCCTGTTTAAAGTCGTTAAGGGCATTTACCTTTGCTTCTACCGGTAACCAATTCACTTCCGGATAAAAATTCAGACATTGCTCAAAACCCTTGTTAATAACAAATCGCAGTCCACCCTGCTCTTCCACCTGCTTTTTAAGGCCGGCCGGAAGCAGGAAACGCCCCTTAGCGTCCAGTGTTACTGCAAATTCTCCGCGAAGTGTTATCATTTTCAATTACTTGAGCAATTCTCCCATTTATTACCACAAAATAACACTTTTTACCACTTTGCACCCAAAAAACGGAGTTGTAATTTTTTCCACATATTTTAAATGGCTACAAATCAATATCAGTAAGGCTTTTGTCAATTTTTGCGTATTAAACACCAAAAACAACGTGGATTACCTGTGGATTACCGTGCATATCCTGTGAATTATTGTGCATAAACCTATAAAACAAGGTTTTACAAGCATTTATGAATTTCCTATTTTGAGTGTTTAGTGTGAGTTTGGAGCTGAAGTGGATCCTCGGATGCACCTATTTTGATCCTGAAAAACTGTAAAAACTCCTAATTGGGATAATTTTTAGGTTGTGGTGGTATTTTGTGGTAGGAAAGTTTAAGAAGTTCAAAAGTTCAAAGTTATCGTGCTATAATATAGATTCTTATTGCTCAATACTACATACTAAAGACTGTATACTGTTTTTTTTGTTACCGGCTTTTGTACTACCAGCATCGTCCCTTGCGCCTGCCCCGACGAGTGGAGCGGAACTTGGGGTCGCACTCTTGTGCTGCCGTAATTCTATTTGACATTGTGTAAGCAGCTATACATTTTGCAAAAAGCTCCATTATCAAATTACCAAATTTTTTGAGTCTCTACACAAAACCTTTGAACATTGAACATTTGAACTTCTGGAACCTATGGAACTTCTATAACTCTCCTCCCTATCTTTGCGTTTCACTAAAACACGACAGTCAGTCGTATAAAGTATGAAGCCACAAGAAATAACTATTCAGGATTATACCTATAACCTGCCCGATGAAAAAATTGCTTACTTCCCTTTAGCAGAAAGAGATGCATCAAAATTGTTGGTGTACAAACAAGGAGAAATAACTGAAAGCATTTTTAAAAACATACACGATTATTTGCCCGCCAATAGTCTGTTGGTTTTTAACAATACCAAGGTAATTGAAGCCAGGTTATTATTTCAAAAACCATCCGGTGGTAATATTGAAATTTTTTGTCTGCAACCCTACCCCAATGCCGATGTAAGTACTGCCATGTTGCAACAGGAAAAAACACAATGGTTATGTATGGTAGGTGGTGCCAGTAAATGGAAAACGGGTGTAGTATTAGAAAAACAAATCAATACACAAGAAGGAACGATTACTTTATTGGCAAGTATTGTTGACAGAGTTGAATCGGGATTTATTATACAATTTGAATGGCCCGATACACCATTAAGTTTTGCTGAAGTTTTACATGCAGCCGGTGTAATGCCATTACCCCCTTATATAAAACGCAAAGCCGATAATACCGACGATACCCGTTACCAAACGGTATATGCCAAAAACAACGGATCGGTTGCTGCACCAACAGCAGGTTTACATTTTACGTCAACAGTGATTAGTGCCGTACAAGAAAAAAATATTACTACCGCTTACCTTACGTTACATGTTGGTGCCGGTACTTTTAAACCGGTAAAAGCGGTTACTATGCAGGAGCATGATATGCATAGCGAATGGATAGATGTTGACACTGATTTTATAGCTACACTTGCTACACATACAGAACCCATTGTTGCCGTTGGTACCACCAGTATGCGTACATTAGAAACCTTGTATTGGCTGGGTGTAAAATGTATTACTGCATCAGGTTCTTCATTAACACAGGAGGTACATTTATCGCAATGGGAATGTTACCAATTGCCGCAACATTACACCATTCAAGAAGCCATGCACGCATTGTTACAAAAGTTGCAAGAGGAACAATTGCATAAACTAATTGCTACCACACAAATTATTATTGCGCCGGGTTATACACCTAAAGTAGTAAACGCCTTGGTGACAAATTTTCACCAGCCGCAATCTACCTTATTGTTATTAGTAGCTGCCAGTATTGGGCATGATTGGCGTAAAGTATATGATTATGCTTTGGAAAATAACTTTAGGTTTTTAAGTTACGGAGACAGTTCGTTGTTGGTATTTTAACCATGTTTATTTATCCCTATTCTTTATTAACAGCACAATCTGCCAACTTTCCCTTTTTAATTTTTACTTTTCCCTTAGCAATCAGTAAATTTGAGACCATCTACGAAGGTCTTAGTAAATGTATTGTTAAACTAATTAAACGGTTAACAAAACAAACTGACAGTTTGTTTCTTTGTAGAAGACAGGCACCAAATTTGAAAAACATAAAGCCTGAGATAGAATAAAAAGATATAAAACGAACGAATATGAAATTTAAACAACTTTTACTGGTAGTAGCCATTAGTGCAGTTTCGGCAGTAGGTAGTGTTTGGGTGTATGGTAAACTTGTTAAACAAGGAACTAACGGCACTTACACTTTAGAAAACGGAACCAAGCTACCTGTTAATTATGCCCACTACAATGAAAACGGTGGTAATGGCGAAGCATTAACCGATTTTACCAAAGCAGCCGCAGCAGCCGTGCCGGCAGTAGTGCATATTAAAACGAAGATACCGGCCAGAAAAATAAGCAACGATCTACCTAACTCACGCCGTGGCGGTGGTAGCATGGATGATTTTTTTGACCAGTTTTTTAATTACGGACCACAAGTACAACCTGAGCAAAGAGCTTCGGGTAGTGGTGTAATTATAAGCGAAGACGGCTATATTGTTACCAATAACCACGTAGTATCTGACGGACGTGATGGTGTTGCAGATGAAATTACTGTTACATTAAACGAGAACAAGAAAACATACAAAGCCAAATTAATTGGCCGTGATGCCAGCTCTGACTTGGCAGTTTTAAAAATTGACGGTACCGGTTTCCCTTATATGTTATATGGTAATTCTGATGATACAAAATTGGGCCAATGGGTACTGGCAGTTGGTTATCCTTTAACATTAGAAGCTACTGTTACCGCAGGTATTATTAGTGCAAAAGGACGTACCATTGGTATTAACAGTCGTCAGAGTAATTCACCGGTTGAATACTTTATACAAACGGATGCGGCTGTAAACCAGGGTAACAGTGGCGGTGCTTTGATTAATACGGATGGTAAATTAATTGGTATTAACTCGGCTATATTAGCACCCAACGGTACTTATGCCGGTTACTCCTTTGCTATACCGGTAAACATTACCAAAAAAATTGTAAACGACCTGATTGAGTTTGGTGATGTTAAACGTGGTTACTTAGGCATTAGTTACCCTACTTCTGACAATGAAGGTTATATTAAAAGAGCCGGCGTAAAAGAAGGTGGTGGTGTATATGTACAAGCTGTACCAACTGATGGTGCTGCCTACAAAGCAGGTATTAAACGTGGGGATGTAATTACCAAAGTAAATGGCAATCGTGTAGCATCGGGTTTAGAAATGAGCGGACAAATTGCCAGCTACAAACCGGGTGATAAAGTAAAAATTACTTATTTCCGTGATGGCCAGGAAAAAAATGTGGACGTTACACTGGCAGGAACGGTTAGCAAGGTAGAAGTTGTTGCCGCCGATATTTTAATTGAACGCTTAGGTGGTGAGTTTGAAAATGTAGATACAAAAATTGCTACCAAATATGATTTAAGTGGTGGTGTTACGGTTAAGAAAGTTGATAAAGGTGGATTATTAGATCGCAGCAGAATTTCGGATGGTTTTGTAATTACTTCTGTTAACAGATATACTGTAAAAAACATGGATGCATTGGCAAATATTATTGCACAAGCATCGGGCAGCACGATTCAATTAGAAGGTTTTTACCCGGGCTCAGGCGGCACCTACCGCTACCCTGTTAATTTAGGCGAAGAAGAAACTGAGTATTAATTACGACCAGTATACAAGAAATAAAAAATGGTGTAGAGAAAATCTACACCATTTTTTATTTACAGAAAATCAATGAGGAAATAATTTGATGATTTGGAAATTTGATAATGATGGTTAATTCTTTGTAGAGACGCCATGCTGGCGTCTCCGAGCATCTTTTTTACCACAGAGGTGACAGGAGTTTTATCACAGAGGTACGCGGAGGAAAATAATTTGAAGATTTGATGACTCGGAAATTTGATAATGATGGGGTTTATACAAAGCGTAAAGAAACTTACACAATGCCCCAATAGAATTATTTAGCTCATTTAAATTGTTATTAGCCTAAATGAGGGCTTCGCCGTTACCGAACGATGCAGTGAGAGTATTAAATTCATTTCCACTGGAAATAAATTTAATCCCAACCCTATCGGGTTACAACAGGTGATGATAGTAGTAATGCTGCTGGATTACAAAAAAGTATGCAGTATAAAGTACATTGTATTGAGCAATAAGAATCACTACTATATCACGATAACTTTGAACATTGAACTTCTGGAACCTCTTGAACCTAGCGCCCTAATACACCTGATTACGCAACAAATCCTCAAACTCATCCCTCCGTCTTACCAATTTAGCCTCGCCATCTTTTACCAATACTTCGGCGGGCTTGTAGCGTGAGTTAAAGTTGCTGCTCATTTCAAAGCCATAGGCACCGGCATTATAAAAAACAAGCAAATCGCCTTCCTTTGTTAAAGGCAATTCTCTGTCGGTAGCAAAAGTATCTGTCTCGCAAATATTACCGGTAATAGTATATGTTTTTAATTCGCCATCCGGGTTACTCAGGTTGGCAATACGGTGATAGGAATCGTAAAACATAGGACGTATCAGGTGATTAAAACCACTGTTAACACCAACAAAAGTTACAGCAGGTGTTTCTTTTATTACGTTTACACTGGTAACTAAATAACCACACTCACTTACCATGTATTTACCGGGCTCAAACCATATTTGTAAATCTTTTGCCTGCGGGTGACTATCAAATGCTTCTTTCACTGCTTTGGCTAATGCATCCATATCGGTTGCGCCATCGGCATCGCTGTATGGCACTTTAAAGCCACCGCCTAAATCAATAGATTTTAATTCGGGAAAATGCGGAATAATATCAAACAACACTTTGATACCTTTTACAAATACTTCCACATCTTTTAATTCACTGCCGGTATGTATGTGCAGGTTGCTTACAAAAATGTTATGTTGTTGTACAATGGTTTTTATTTCGTCTAATTGTGTAACCGGAATACCAAACTTGCTTTTTTCGTGACCGGTAGAAATTTTTAAATTTCCACCCGCCATAATGTTGGGACGTAAACGCAAACCAACAGGATAACTATGTCCATATTTTTTACCAAACTTTTTCAGGTTAGATAAACTATCAATATTAACCGTTATGCCTAAACTAACTGCCTCCTCTATTTCGTCAAATGCTATTCCGTTAGAAGTGTACAATACCCTGCTTGCCGGAAAACCCGCATGCAACGCCAGTTTTACTTCGTTAATAGAGCTGCAATCAACATTAGCACCTATCTCGCATATATACTTTAATACACTTATGTTGGTTAGTGCTTTACAGGCATAAAAAAACAATACGTTAGAACCATTAAATGCAGTAGTTAATTTGTTGTACTGTTCTTTAATTCTTTCGGCATGATAAACATATACCGGTGTACCAAATTGTTGGGCTATTGCCGTTAGTTGCTGAGGGGATAAAACTTGTGCCATAATTGTATTGCGGGCAAAGATAGTTTTAAGTTATAATTTTTATCACACTAAAAAGCCTTGCATAGCAAGGCTTTTTAAATAGGTTTATTCAATTTGTTCATCTTCATAACTCGGCATCATCCTCTTCCAATTCATCATCTGTATTTTCTTCTTCATTCTTTAATACCAGCTCACCACTTTCACTTACCGATAAGCTTATTTCTTCTTCCTCTAATTCTGCTACGGCAGTTAAGGTATCACCATCTTCCTCTTCTAATTGTGTGCCGGGTACTACATCCTTCATAATGGTAGGCTCAATAATCTGATCGGCCAAAACTTCTTTAATTTTTGGTAACTCTTCGGCCGAGTTAATGCCAAAGTAATCCATAAAGTTTTTAGAAGTAGCATATACCAACGGATGACCAGGCATGGTTTCGTTACGACCGGTAATAACAATTAATTCTTTCTCCAATAATTTTTGTACCGCATAGTCGGAGCTTACACCACGTATAGCTTCAATTTCGCCTTTGGTTACGGGTTGTTTGTAAGCAATAATTGATAATGTTTCCAGTGCTGCTGCCGATAAACGTTTTAAAAACTTATCGCCATTTAGTTGTGCAATGGTTTTATGATAATCTTTCTTGGTTAAAAACTGCCAGCCGCCGCCGCTTTGTTTTACTTCAAACGGATAAAACTCCGATGCGTATTTTTCTCTTATACCATCCAGGGCAGATTCTACCTGGTCAAGCATAATTTTATCTTCCATAAAACCAAAAGCATTATTAATATGCTCGGTAATTTCTAAAGAAGTAAGAGCTTTATCGCTGGCAAAAATCAGCGATTCTATATGTGGTATCAGGTCATTAATTTCCATAATTGTATTCCTCATCTATAGTTTACAGCCGTACCCTATACGGCTTCCATTAAACAAAAATTGTACTTACTAATAAGTACCGAAAATACAATGCCAAGCCCGAGGTATAAAACTCAATTACCAACAAAACGAGCATACCAATGTGCATAAAAAAACACAGCCACGCTTACAATAGCGCGGCTGGGCCTAAATGTTTATATTTTGCTAAAATTATCCTTCTAAAGCAGCTGCACCACTTACAATCTCGGTAAGTTCGGTAGTAATAGCAGCCTGACGGGCACGGTTGTAAGAAATTTTCAAATCACGTAACATAGAGTTAGCGTTTTCACTCGCTTTATCCATTGCCGTCATACGGGCACCATGCTCAGATGCAAATGAATCCAATGTAGCTTTAAATAACTGTGTATTTAAAATTTTTGGCATTAATTCAGCCACCAGTTCCTCACGGGAAGGATCAAAAATAAAGTCGGCCTTTTTGCCACCTTCTTTTTTCTCCGATTTAGGAATAGGTAAAAACCTTTCCAATTCAAATTTCTGCGTAGCTGCGTTTTTAAACTGACTGTACACAATTTCAATTACGTCAAACTCCTTGTCAGCAAAAGCTTTCATAGCAGCCTGCGAAATTTTTTGTACGTTTTCAAAAGTCAAATCCAGAAAAATATCTTTAAAAGTATCGGTAGCTTTAAAGTTGTTTTTTGAGAAATGCTCAAAACCTTTTTTACCAAGACTCCAGATAGTTACATTCCCTTTTTGAGCCTGTGCCGCATATTTTTCAGCAATAGTAGCCTTTGTTAACTTAATAACGTTGGTATTAAACGCACCGGCCAAACCACGGTCACTGGTAAGCGAAATAATCAATACTTTTTCTACTTCACGCTCTTCAGCCAACGCCATTCCTACTTCGCCATCGCTGTTACTAACAATATTGCTCAGCATTTCCTGCAGCTTGTTAGCATACGGACGCATTTGCACAATAGCATCCTGTGCACGACGTAGTTTAGCAGCACTTACCATTTTCATTGCTTTGGTAATTTGCTGGGTACTTTGTACCGATTTAATCCTGTTACGTACTTCTTTTAATTGACCGGCCATGGTATATTATAGTTATAAGTTGTAAGTTTTAAGTAGTCAGTGTTGCTTCCTTCTTTACTTAACAACCGTATTTATATTAAGAACGTTATTTTTTTTGTTACCAGCTGTAGTTCCCTGATTGAGCTGATGTTGCGACGCTCCGTTGATCGTTCCGTTCGCTATTCAACAGCTTAACGCCAAATGCTTAAAGCTTAATGCAAAAGCTTAGGCCAAACTATTAACCATTAACAATGAACTATTAACTAGTTCTCCAATTTGGGCGCAAAAGTACAGCATCACAGCCATATTTCCTTTAGCTTACAATAAAATGATTTTTTTGTGGAAAACGGGGTGTAAAACCTTGTTAGGTTAACCTTTTGCCCTTTTATTCAAGCGTTCGATCCTCCCCCTCGCAACAAACACTAAAATTTATATACCAGACCTACCCCACCTGGAGCAACTGCTAAATCAATGTTTTCCAATTGTTTAAATAATATTTTACCTTGTTTATTACGTATAGCATACATAATGCCGTCAAAAATCATTAAAAAACCACCTTGCAACACCAGGCTTTTACCGTAACCCCTGAATTGAAAATACTTTTTCTCGCCCTGGTGTTTTTTACCCAGCTCGGCCCAGTACAACCCACCTAAAATATAAGCTGCGTCCAACCCGGCATTCAGTAAAAAGGTTTTTTCCTCGCTGTTTTGCTGTTTTACCGCCTGGCTAAATGATTGACTGCTTTTGGCTCGTTTACGACTACCCCAGTAACCGGCTTGCGCAATAGCCAGGTTTACTATATTAAAATAGGCATTCATCTGGTGCATGTATTTATCGCTGCCGCTTGTTTGTCCGGCGGTAATAAACCCGGTACCTATATTAGCCACCGCCCAACCACTTAACACCAACATGCCCGTTTGTGTAGTTTTGTGTGCCTTGGTATTGTAATCTGCTAAATTAAATTGTTGCGATTTTGCCGAAAGAGTAGTAAGTATAAAAATAACCGATACAATACATTTAAGCATAGTTACCTGTTTAAAGTACCGTAAGCTACTATTATTCCACCAACAAAAATGCTTTCCGGGCACTAAACTGTTTATTAAACCTGCCCCCTTCGTCGGTGCCGTTTTCAATAGGTAAATTTTCCTCTTTTTGTAAATCCAGGTAAACAGGACCGTTGGCCAGCTTTTCCCAATCGGCTTTTGTAATAACCAGTTCTCCGTTTTTTACCGTATCAATACGGTTTACACCACTGTTGGTAAACACCGTATCGGTTAATAATACAGTTACATAATCAATAGGTTTTAAGCCGGTAAGGTTAATCACCAATCTTTCTCTTGTAATGGTATCCGGTAAATTGTATTGTATACCAAAGGGAGTATAACTGAATTTTTCTTTGTACGTTTTTTTATTGTGATCAGTAAATTCAATAACATGATCGCCGGTAAAAGCATCTTTGGGCTTTATTACTTCATAATATACACCGCTCATTTTTGTACTATCGGGTTTTATTACTACTCCGTCTAATGTAACCTGACTGGGATCATTTAATAATAAAGTGGTACCGTTTGGCCCGGCAAATTTGTATTGCAGTCGCAGGGTAACTTCTTCAATATCCTCATAACCGGTAAGGTTATAATCAAAATAAATGGTGGATTGGTTTACATCAACCGAATTGCCAATTTCTGCATCGTTACACGCCGTAATACCCGATAATAATACTGCTGCCGATAATATAAATAATGCCCCGTTTCTTAGCTTCATCTGAAAACTTTTGTATTAATACCTAAAAACAAAGTTTGTAAGTTAAGGAAAAGTAAAATAATTTATGGGTTAATGGTTCATTGTTAATAGTTCATAGTTTGTATTGGTCTTTTAGCATTAAGCTTTAAGCATTTGGCTTTCTGCTGTTGAACAATGATATGCAGCACCGCCGAAGAATCGAGGCGCACCTTACACATTGCTGAATAGTGCTACAGGTGCACAAGAGTGCGACGCAAGAAAAGTTCAATCAAGGGAGGGACGATGGTAACAAAAATAATTAAGCTTGGTGAAAAGTCTTTTAGGGATTTAGGATTGATATAATTCCTATAGCCAGTAACATAAAAGACCTTCAATTATGATGTTTGCTTACTAAGCCCCTCCTTCGGAGGGGTTGGGGAGGCCGTTGGTAACATAAAAAACAACTGTCTCGCTGCACTTTATTATCTTTGCGGGCCTGTCAAACTGGCCGAAAAAGTTTTTAAGCATTGTTTTTGACAAGGAAATTTAATTGCAATATTTAATCTTATTAAGAAATACATATAATACGTAATCATGTTTGGTTTTATATCTAAATTGTTTGGTGGCAGTAAGTCGGAAAAAGATGTAAAGAAAATTGCCCCCATTGTTGAAAAAATTAATGCTCATTTTGCCGCTTACCAATCCATAAGTAACGATGAACTGAGAGCAAAAACACAGGAATTCAAAGCCAGAATTCAAGATCACCTGAAAGATATTAATGCTGAGATAGCTGCTAAAAATGAAGAGGCGCTTGCGTTACCATTTAATGACCTGGCAGGTAAAGACGAAATTTACCAACAGGTAGATAAATTGAAAAAAGAACGTAATAAAAAAATTGAAGAAGCCCTTTCGGAAATTGAACCCGAGGCTTTTGCCGTGGTAAAAGAAACAGCCCGTCGTTTTAAAGAAAATGACGAAGTAGTATCTACCGCTACTGATTTAGACCGTGACCTTAGCATTAAAAAACCGTACATAAAGATAAATGGCAACCAATCAAGTTTCAATCGTACATGGTCTGCCGCCGGTGTAGATGTTACCTGGAACATGGTTCACTACGATGTACAGTTAATTGGTGGTGCGGTTTTACACTCCGGTAAAATTGCCGAGATGGCTACGGGTGAGGGTAAAACCCTTGTATCTACCCTACCTGCTTACCTTAATGCATTAGCCGGCGAAGGTGTGCATATTGTAACCGTGAATGATTACCTGGCCCGTCGTGACCAGGAGTGGAACGGAACTATTTTTGAATGGTTGGGGTTAAAGGTGGATTGTATTGATAAACACCAACCTAACAGCGAACAAAGAAGACAGGCTTACTTAGCAGATATTACTTACGGTACCAATAACGAGTTTGGTTTTGACTACCTGCGTGACAACATGGTGCATTCGGCTGACGAAATGGTTCAACGTGGCCATCATTTTGCTATGGTGGATGAAGTTGACTCCGTATTAATTGACGATGCCCGTACTCCGTTAATTATATCAGGCCCGGTTGCCAAAGGCGATGACCAGCAGTTTCATATTTTCAGAGGTCGCGTACACCAGCTTTTTCAGGAGCAGGAAAAAATTGTACGCCAAAATTTGAACGAAGCTAAAAAGCTGTTTGAAAAAGGCGAAGACGATCCTAAAACCGGAGGTTTGGCACTTTTCCGTGCTTACCGTGGTTTACCTAAATACGGCCCGGTAACTAAATTTTTAAGTGAACCCGGTGTTAAGGTAAAAATGCAAAAGGCCGAGAACTACTATTTGCAGGATCAGCAACGTAACATGCATATTGTTGACTCGGAACTACTGTTTCATATTGAAGAAAAAAACAACTCGGTTGACCTTACCCAAAAAGGGTTAAACATGATTACGAAGGATGCCGAAGATCCTGAGTTTTTTATTTTACCGGATATTGGTGTAAAACTGGCACAAGTAGAAAAAAGCGATGCCAGTGCCGAAGAAAAACAACAACAAAAAGAACAATTAAGAAACGAATACACCCAAAAGGCCGACCGTATACATACGGTACAGCAGCTTTTAAAAGCCTATACTTTATTTGAAAAAGATGTAGAGTATGTGGTAATGGACGGTGCTATTAAAATTGTAGATGAGCAAACAGGTCGTATTATGGATGGCCGCCGTTACAGCGATGGTTTACACCAGGCTTTAGAGGCTAAGGAAAATGTGAAAATTGAAGCGGCTACACAAACCTACGCTACCATTACCTTACAAAACTACTTCCGTATGTACCACAAACTTTGTGGTATGACAGGTACTGCGGAAACGGAAGCTGCAGAGCTTTGGAGCATTTACAAATTAGATGTGGTTAATATACCTACCAATATTGCTATTACCCGTAAGGATATGCAAGATATGGTATACAAAACCAAACGTGAAAAATATAAGGCGGTTATTGACGAGGTGGAAGCGCTTCGTAATGCAGGTCGTCCTGTACTGGTGGGTACTACATCGGTAGAAATAAGTGAATTATTAAGCCGTATGCTGCAGCAGAAAAAAATTCCGCATAGCGTATTAAATGCCAAGCAACATGCCAAGGAAGCCGAAGTTGTGGCTGGTGCCGGTTTGGCCGGTGCAGTAACTATTGCTACTAACATGGCAGGTCGTGGTACCGACATTAAGCTTGGGCCAGGCGTTAAAGAAGCAGGTGGTTTGGCTATTATTGGTACAGAGCGTCACGAAAGCCGTCGTGTGGACAGACAGTTACGTGGTCGTGCCGGTCGTCAGGGTGATCCGGGTAGCTCATTATTCTATGTATCACTGGAAGATGATTTGATGCGTATGTTTGGTAGCGAGCGTATTGCTGGTATGATGGACCGTTTTGGTTACAAGGAAGGCGATGTGATTCAACATAGCATGATTAGTAACAGTATTCAACGTGCACAAAAAAAAGTAGAGGAAAATAACTTTGGTATTCGTAAGCGTTTGCTGGAGTATGACGATGTAATGAACAAACAGCGTAACACCATTTATGCTAAACGTCAGCATGCTTTATTTGGCGAGCGTTTGGCGTTGGATATTGATACTGCTTTTGCTGTAGTATCTGAAAACCTGGTAGCCGGTTTCCGTGCAACCGAAGATTATGAAGGTTTTAAATTAAACTGTCTGGTTAGTTTTGGTTTAGATACTAGGATTACTGAGGAAGCCTTTAAAAAAGGCGACATAAACGCTGTTACTGACCAATTATATGCCGAAGCAACAGCAGCCTACAACCAGCATAAAGATGTGTTGAAGAAAAATGCTATTCCGGTATTTAAAAACATTCGTCAAACACAACCTGCTCATATAGAAAACGTAGTAGTACCATTTACTGATGGTAGTAAGGGCTTAAACGTATTAGCATCTTTAGATAAAACCATTTCTACCGAAGGTGAAGAACTGATTACTTCTTTAGAAAAAACCATTTCACTGGCCATAATAGATGATGCCTGGAAAGAGCATTTACGAGCCATGGATGACCTGAAACAAAGCGTACAAACCGCTTATCTGGAACAAAAAGATCCGTTGGTAATATATAAGGTAGAAGCGTTCCAACAGTTTAAGGATATGGATGCCGATGTAAATAAAAGCATTGTTACCTTCCTGAACAGTGCACAAATTCCGGTGGAACAGGGCCAGGCACCATTGCGTGAAGGCAAGGTAGAAAAAACCGACTACAGTAAAATGAAGGCGAATAAGGAAGATGTGGACAATGCCGGTGACGATTTTGCAGCCAATGCTAACGACCGTTTTGACCCTACAACAGATGGTGGCGCCCCTATTACCAAACAGGAACCCATTAAAGTGGCACCAAAAATTGGGCGTAACGAGCCTTGCCCTTGCGGTAGCGGTAAAAAATTCAAAAACTGTCACGGCCGCGAAGAATAATAATCAGACCTTTTAATAAGTTTACCCTTGCTCTGGCAGGGGTATTTTTTTATATTTTATTTTTCAGTTTTATTAATTTGGGGCTTTCGGTAGCATTACTACTATCAACTACATATACGGCTGTCCGCTTGTAGTGGCCCCACTGCACCTATCCACACACTGCCAGCTACCGCTTCCATCCGTCAGCCCATCAACTTTTGTAATTCTACCCAGCCTTTTGCACGTGTTTTTACGTAACCCAAGGTTCTATTATTATATATTATAAATAATTATACTAGAAATAACACTCCCTATAACTACTATTTCTATAAAGTTTTATACCTCCCTTACCCGAAGTTTTACGTAATTCTGCCATTTGTTATTTTTAAACCATGGTATATTTCCTGATTTTACGTACGGTAATAATACGCGAAACGTACATTTTTTAGTAAAAACCCTATACACATTCTAGGAAAAACAGGTGAAAAAACGATTGAAATGCCCTCAAAAGCATAGACATACATCAATAAAAAAATTATTTTAAAATATTTTTTTATTTTTTAAAATTCTAAAAATTTAATATTCAGCAATTTATAATATCAGTAAAAAGCACAATATATATCGTGGGTATTTTTACTATTGCATAACAGTAAAATGCACATTAGTTTTGTGTTGTATTACGAAGGAATATACATAATCAAATAAGTAATCCTCATAATACGTAATTCGTTTTTTTACCCTATTTAAACAAGTGATATGAGCCCTATTTTTACCCGTACTATCTTAGTAGCCCTAAGTGTTTTTTCCCTAAATCTTTTTACAGCCAACAGCCAAACTACCTATAACAATAATGGTACTAATGCTAACTACACGCTTAACAATGGTGATAGTTTATTAATTAACGCCGGAACCTATACTGGTTCAATAACATCAAATGCAGGTTCTGTAATTTTGGTTAAAAGTGGTGCTAACTTTAACCCTTCTTCTCTTAATAATACGTTTGCCAAACTAGTTATACTTGGCTCTGCAACAATAGCCAACTTTAGCAATAAAGACGGTTTTGTGTTAGAGAACTACGGTAACACCTCTTTTACAGGTTGGGTTTCATTTAACGATAGCCCTAAAGCATTAATTAACCATTTTGGAGCTACACTTACTTTTGCCAATAGTTTAGCCATTAACAATAAAGCCGACTTTGAGTTTACCAATAAAGGCAACATTACCATTGGCGGTTCATTGGCCTTTAATAGTAACGCTAATAAAGTTACTTTCACCAACAACAAGTCAATTCAGGTAAATGGTGATTTAAACTTCAACATCACAAACAGTGCTTCAACATTTGTTAACCAAGGACGTTTACAAAGCACTGGAAATATTAACTTAAATGGTGTTACAAGAATAAGCAACACTTGTCGTTTTGCTTCTGAAGGTGGCATTAATGTTAACTCAAATGCGTCAATTGTTAATAGCGGTTTAATTTGGTTATCTAATGCTAGAAACAATTCTCAAATAACTAATAACGGTACTATTTCTCTTTCAGGTAATGGCACCATTAAAAGTGTTCGTTTTACAAACTACGGTACTATCAACGGTTCTGGTTATTTATACTTTACCGGTCACACAATTGGCCAAGGTAACTTTAATGGTGGTACTATTTATGTAAATGAAACCAGCAGAACAAACAGCAATCCTGCTTATATTTTTGACGTACAGTACAGCAACTATAGTGCAATTCAATATAGCAACTTTGCCGCTCCTGATACATTAACGTCTCCTGCTACCTGTGCTCCGGAAGAAGTACCTTTACCGTTACCGGTTAAATGGGAATCATTCAATGTTAACTTAAGCAACAATGTTCCGGTATTAGATTGGGCTGCTACTTTTGATTTTGATACAAACTTTGAAATTCAACGTAGCTACGACGGTATCAACTTTACAAATATTGCAGTGGTAATGTCAATGAACGGTGTAAACAAATACCAATACAAAGACAACCATGTAAGCACTACTGCTAAAATTGTTTACTACCGTATTAATGGTAAAGAAATTACCGGTGAATCAAAACTTTCTGATACAAGAACTGTACGTTTCAGCAACACCAAAAATGTAAGTTTACAAATTGTTCCTAATCCTTTTGTAAGTCAATTACAAGTACAATACCAGGCTACTGAAAATGAAACAATCTCTATTCGTGTAATTAACACAGGTGGCCAGGCTTTAGTAACTAAAAATGTAAGTGTAACCAAAGGCTTCAACAGTGTTGCCATCACAGAAGCAGGAAGCTTTGTAAAAGGTGTTTATTTCTTACAAGTAATCAGCAATAACAAAATAGTAGCAACTGAAAAAGTTGTGAAACAATAATATTCAACAGTGGACGGTTGACAAACTAAGCCCCTATTTTAGGGGCTTTTTTATTTGTGATAGAGAAGTT
Organism: Chitinophagaceae bacterium UBA4857; assembly: GCA_002399735.1. Classification (GTDB taxonomy): domain Bacteria; phylum Bacteroidota; class Bacteroidia; order Chitinophagales; family Chitinophagaceae; genus Terrimonas. Next base: position 104,024 of record DHEF01000042.1, on the reverse strand, counting down.
AATAGTTCATGGGAGAAGAAGTGAATAGTGAGTTGTGTACGTAATGCACTTCCTAAATATTTTATATTTAAGATTGAAGATTTAATATTTGCTATCAGGGGTTGGCTTACGGACTCACCGCCTTTCGCTCTTTCGGACTTTCCGTCTTCTCACTGTTGATTAACGATATGCAGTACAAGAGTGAGTATATAATTCATTTCCACTGGAAATAAACTATATCGATCCTGTCGGATCGCAAGGAACGATTAATCAGGGAACTGTAGCTGGTAAACAAAAAGTATTACTAAGACAAGATGAAATGAAAAGAGAATATTGAGTTATCGCTTTTATACTACTAACTCACGGAATTTCTTACTTTCCGACTTTCGTTCTTTTCCCGGACTCACCGACTTTAGGTTTTTCAGACTTTTTTACTTTTTCAACGGCAATTCAATAGTAAAAACACTGCCCTTGCCTAATGTACTATCAACTTTTATATCGCCGTGATGGGCTTCAATCATGGATTTAACATAGCTTAAACCCAAACCAAAACCCTTTACGTTGTGTAAATTACCGGTGTGCGCCCTGTAAAATCTTTCAAATACACGTTTAACGGTTTCCTTGCTCATTCCAATGCCATTGTCTTCAAAACGGAGTATAATTTTTTTGGCGGTACTTTGACTGGATAATTTTATATGAATGGGAACATTGGTTTTAGAGTATTTAACGGCATTGTCCACCAGGTTATTAATCAGGTTACCAAAATGTACTTCATCTGCCTCAATTAAATCATTTGAAGCCTTGAGGTCTAAATCAATTTTACCGTTTTTTTCATGTAGTTGAAGCGCAAAATTATCCACTACATCTTGTATAATGGAATGGGCATTTAAAGGTTTTAATGCTAAATCAACTTCTTGTTTTTCTAACTGCGAAGCTCGTAAGATGGTTTCCACCTGTTTGTTCATACGCAGGTTTTCTTCCTTTATAATGGTTCGGAAATAGTCTATTTTTTCTGCGTGTTGTAATACTTTTTCATTTTTTAAAGCATCAACCGCCAAGGATATGGTAGCAATGGGAGTTTTAAACTCATGCGTCATGTTATTGATGAAATCATTTTTAATTTCACCAATTTTCTTTTGCTGTAACATGGTACGTACCGTAACATAAAACGCTGCAATTAAAATAAGTGTAAAAACTATTGACATTACAATGGGCCAACGTAAGGAACGTATTACCAATGCTTTCCAGTCAACAGCCGTAATCATTAAAAACTCGTTAGCTGTTAAACTTTCTGATGCCGAACCTGGTTGAGAAATTATATATGCACCTAGGGGAGTATAATTATTCATACTATCACTATAGGACAGCACAAAATTTTTAGACGCTAAAAGTATTTCATCAGGTAAATAAGCCTTGGCATTACTGTTTATAATGGCAAAATCAAACTGCAGTTTCTTTAAACCTTTTGCATTAAAATTTCGACGAATTATATCATGTAGTTCTTTAACGGAAAGCCGGGATGCTAATGTTTGAGGTTTAATAAAACTACGACTAAAGTCTTCTAAAAACTGGTTGGTGCCTCCAGTTAACGGCAACGGAATGGAAGCCGATTTCATTTGTATCAACTCTATACTGGCATTGGTCTGAGCCTCATCCACCTGTTGTTTAATTCTGTCTTCGCTTAACTGGTTCATATTGGTTAACCATGACAGTTGCAATATAATAATGCCTACAAGCGATAATGAAATGAGTATAATAATTATAGTGAATGTCTTTTTCACGAACCAATTTTTGCTTTAGATGGAAAGATAAAAGTTTTATGTTTATATCTACGGCTAATTGTACTAAAATACTTTAGTGCAAACAGCAAAAATAGAGCATTCGTATATGTTTTATGGTAATAGCGGCTGGCTACAAAGTTTTTTAACTTCGTTTTTTAAAAAACGTCTTACTTTTAAAGTATGAATGAGCTAACAAAAGGTACGCTGTTAATTGCCGAACCTTTTTTAAATGATCCTAACTTTCAAAGAACGGTGGTACTCATGTGCGAACATGACGAAGAAGGGACTTTTGGTTTTGTGTTAAACCGTTTGTACAAAAAAAGGTTAAACGAGCTTTTCCCACCACTTTCAAAACTTGATTTACCCCTATTTTATGGTGGCCCGGTTGATGAAAACAGTTTGCATTTTATTCATTTATTACCTAACGATATTCCCGGTGGCGTAGAAGTACTGCCCGGTGTTTTTTGGAGCGGCGATTATGAAGCCATGGTTAGCACTTTACAGGACGACGCAACAAAAGCGAAGAAGATTCGGTTTTTTCTGGGTTACTCCGGATGGAGTGCCGGCCAGCTTGACGAGGAAATGCAGGAAAAAACATGGATTACTTTGCCCGCTACCGAAAAACTGCTTTTTAATACCAGCCATGCTGTAATATGGCAGGAGGCATTAAAAACTTTAGGCGGTGAGTATAAACAAATGATTAACTACCCGGTTGACCCGAGGTCTAATTAAGCATTTTACATTTACAACTTTCCACTAATGTCTGTATAAGTTTTATAATTTATACTAAGCATTGTACATTTGCCAAGCATCTAATTGGTGCAACAGTTCGTCATTAGCCTACTCTCTACCACACTATAGTAAAACTAATTTAGAACCTGTAAAAATTACACATGAAACGACTTTACCTGAGTTGCTTATTGAGTGCAACTTTATTCTTATCGTCCTGCGACACGTTAAAACAAATTGCTTCGGTTATAATGCCGTCGGAGTATGAAATGGCTACGGGTTTAAAAGATGCCTTATCACAAGGTTTATTTAGCGGCTTTGATGCCTTTGCAAACCCTAATAGTGGAAACCCGCTTGTTAAATTTGCCTTTCCGGGTGAAGCAGAAAAAATTCAACAAACCTTGAATAATTTAGGAATGGGTAACCTGTTAAACCAAGTAACTTCTAAATTCACCAATGCCATGACATCGGCCGTAGTAGCAGCCAAACCTATTTTTCTTAACTCGGTTAAGAGTATGAATATAAGGGACGTACTGGGTATATTGGTTACCGACAATACCCGTGCCGCTACGGATTATTTTAAAACTGCGATGTCTACATCGCTGATGAACGCTTTTCGCCCTATTGTCGATAGTACGGTAAGATTAAATGGCGCTAACCAGGAATGGGCCAATGTAGCTAAAATTTACAATAGCATCCCTTTAATTGGCAAGCCTATTGAAAACAACCTGACCGATTTTGTTTCGGCAAGAGCTATTGATGCAATGTTCTTATCTGTTGCGCAGGAAGAAGAAAAAATTCGTACCAAGTACGAGTTTCGTAAAACCGATATGATGAAAAAGGCTTTTGGTTATGCAGATCAGGAATTAGCCAGAAGAAAACAAAGCCAAGGTACGGGTAATACAACACCAACAGGAATTAGATAGTGTTGGAATAACGCTTAACTAATAATTAGTAATTGAAGGCAATATTATAATGGTTTGCCGTATAATATTGTTAATTATTACAACTATAAAAATGCTATTTACTCACTTAAAACACTAATTTTTTTATGGGAAAATTTGTAATTTCTAAACGCACCGATGGCGAGTTTCAGTTTAATCTTTTGGCAGGTAACGGACAGGTAATTTTAACCAGTGAAGGTTACACCGCTAAAGCGGGTTGCGAAAACGGTATTGAATCGGTTCGAAAAAATGCGCAAGATGATAGTAAGTTTGAACGCAAGACTTCTACTAACGATAAATTTTATTTTACATTAAAAGCCACCAACGGACAAGTAATTGGTGCCAGCCAAATGTACGAAAGCGAGTCGGGCCGCGATAATGGTATTGCTTCGGTAAAAGAAAATGCTCCCGAATCTACAATTGACGATCAATCGGCATAATGATTAAATAATAACAGATACAAAAACGGCTACCTATTTGTAGCCGTTTTTTTTTGTAAAAGTTTCTTATTCTACTTCCTTGATAAGTCTGTCTAATAGGTTTACACTTTGATTTTGGGACAATGTTTTCAACTCACTATACCGAGGAGCATTATGATCGACAATTTTCCCGTTTCTATCAATAATTACATAACGAGGTAATCCTTGCACAAAGTAGTCAATACATACTTTATTTTCGGTCCAACCCTCTGCAATTAAGTTAATACCACCCAGACTATTTTTTCTAACAAATTGTTTCCAGGTTTTAGTATCAGTATCAACACAAATATTTATAAACACCACATCTTGCTTGTATTTTTCATGAATATCGTTTGCGTGGTTCTTAAATTCATCAATACAGGGAGCACAATTAACTCCCCAGAAATCCAGGTACACAATTTTACCTTTAAAGTCGCTTAGCTTTACCGGTTTATCTTTTTCATTTAGTAAAGTAAATACAGGGGCATCTTTTTTGGCTTGCAGGTTTAATACTTTTGTACGGCTATTAATAACGTATTGTTTTAAAAACTTATTGGGCTCTTCAGCAAAATAAATCTGACAGACTTTATCCACTTCCTCAAAAGTTTTACCACTATTAAATGCTGTTGCAATGTTTTTAGCCGCAAACCAATGGAATAACATTATGCTATTTATTTCACCTTTTGCTTTATAATATTCACTTTCAAAGCCGGTGCGTTCTTCCGATAACTCGTATGTATTAAATGTACGTTTATGCACCCTGTTGTAAATATAACTACGGTAATAATAAGAAAGCCAAAAGAGCTTATCGCTCAGGGTTTTTGTATCTAACCTGTAAAAATGTCTACGTTTTTCATTATCCAATGTAAGCTCTAAAGCAGGTAGTAACCCAAATGAATTTAATTGAGCGCTATAGTCGTAATAATGGTTAGTATATAAAAACTTAACTGACTCCGGGCTTAAAACACTGTCATTTAAAATCTCATTTGCTTGTTTATTAAACAGATTGTTGATTCTATTATATATTTCAATATTGTTGATATTATTTCTATCCGCTGTAATTGACTTTCCAATTTTTTCATACAGTGGCAAAAAAGTAGTAATTAGTTGATATTGTTTCTTGAGTGTATTTGCTCTTTCCTGGTTGTTGGCTTGTAAAGTAAAGGTCTTTTCAAAATGTTTATCGTCCCAATAAAAGCTAATAGTATCATTGGCAAAAACACTAAATTGGCAACGTGTTTTACCTAAAGCAATCAGCAGTTCCTGGTTATTATTATCAATTACTAAAGTTTTAAAAAAAGTTCCATTTTTATCGGGTATAATCGTCCCCTTTTCAAAATCTATATTTTTCGTAACATTATATTCAATCTTAGTAGTAATGGAGTTTTCAATTTTCCCTTTTAGTACTACAGTGCTGGTTTCTCCAAATTTTTGTGCTTTACTATTACCAACTACTGCTAATAAAAAAAACAACATAGCATTTTTCATTTACTAAAAATAGCAAGTAAATAAATACCCGCATAAAAAAACTGCTGCCTTAATGCAAGACAGCAGTTTTAATATTTTACTTGTAGTTTATTTATTTTACTTCAGCTTCAGTAGCACCTTCTACCAGTACGGTTACTTTGTTGTTTAATACTTCAACAAAACCACCTTGAATATGAAAGAAGGTAACGTCGTTAAAGGTTTTGTCTTTAATAACTTTTAATTTACCTTCTTTTAAAGCACTGATAAGCGGGGCATGTTTTTCCAATACCTCAAACAAACCACTTATACCGGGTAATTGTACCCCGTATACTTCGCCGCTGTATAGCTTTTTTTCAGGTGTTAATATTTCAAGATTCATATACCTGGCCCCCGAAGGAGAATTTTAATTTATTAATTGTTGAACAAAGAACCGAACGATGAACGGAGCGTCGCAACATCAGTCCAATCAGGGAACTGCAGCTGGTAAACAAAATCCATTCATTATCACATTAGCTAATTACCAAATTAACTAATTGTTCTTCTTACCCCTGTGCCTGCGCCAATAATTTTTTACCTTTTTCAATAGCGTCGTCAATTGAACCTACTAAGTTAAAGGCAGCTTCAGGATACTCATCAACTTCGCCATCCATAATCATATTAAAACCACGGATAGTCTCTTCAATTGGTACCAACACACCTTTTAAACCAGTAAACTGCTCGGCTACGTGGAAAGGCTGTGATAAGAAACGTTGTACTTTACGTGCACGGGCTACGGTCATTTTATCGTCGTCGCTAAGCTCATCTAATCCAAGAATGGCGATAATGTCCTGTAACTCCTTATAACGCTGTAACATTAGTTTTACTCTGTTAGCACAGTTGTAATGTGCCTCACCCACTACTGCAGGCGTAAGGATACGTGAAGTAGAGTCAAGAGGATCTACCGCAGGGTAAATACCTAAGTCGGCAATTTTACGGCTAAGTACGGTAGTAGCATCTAAGTGAGCGAAGGTTGTTGCAGGTGCAGGGTCAGTTAAGTCATCCGCAGGTACATATACCGCTTGTACAGAGGTAATAGATCCGTTACGGGTAGATGTAATACGCTCCTGCATTAATCCCATTTCAGTTGCCAACGTAGGTTGGTAACCCACCGCCGATGGCATACGACCTAAAAGGGCCGACACCTCAGAACCTGCCTGTGTGAAACGGAAGATATTATCTACGAAGAAAAGAATGTCACGACCTTTACCTTGGCCATCACCATCACGGTAGTATTCCGCAATAGTTAACCCTGATAAGGCAACACGGGCACGGGCACCGGGAGGTTCGTTCATTTGACCAAACACGAAAGTAGCTTTTGAATCTTTCAATTCGTTCATATCTACTTTGCTTAAATCCCAGCCACCTTCTTCCATGCTGTGTTTAAAAGCATCGCCATATTTCATAATACCTGCTTCAATCATCTCACGCATCAGGTCATTACCTTCACGGGTACGTTCACCCACACCGGCAAATACCGATACACCTGAGTATGCTTTAGCAATATTGTTAATCAGCTCCTGAATAAGTACGGTTTTACCTACACCCGCACCACCAAACAAACCAATTTTACCACCTTTTGCGTATGGCTCAATCAAGTCAATTACTTTAATACCTGTAAAAAGTACTTCGGTAGCAGTGCTTAGGTTTTCAAATGCCGGAGGCGCAGCGTGAATGGGGCGACCATTCTCTTTGCTAACCTCAGGTAAACCATCAATGGCATTACCGGTTACATTAAACAAACGGCCTTTAATAGCCTCACCGGTTGGCATGGCAATAGCTTTGCCGGTATCTACTACTTCGGTACCACGTACCAAACCTTCAGTACCGTCCATGGCAATGGTACGTACGCTATCTTCACCTAAGTGTTGTTGTACTTCCAAAACCAGTTTTTCGCCATTTGCTTTGGTAATTTCCAAGGCATTATAAATGTCGGGTAATGTACCGTTAAACTGTACGTCAATTACGGCGCCGATTATCTGTTTAATTTTACCTGTATTTGCCATATATATAGATAGGTATTTATTTTGGCCGCAAAGGTAAGGGTAGCCGAGGTAATAATGAAATAACAATGCATTTTTTATAATAACGTGGATAACAGGTGAATTGGCGGAGAAGGCGGAAAGCTAAAAGCGTAACGCTAAAAGCTTAAGATTGATAGTTTTTGGCATCCAGCATTATGTGTTAAGCCTTCTGTTTTAAGCTTTTAGCTTTTATGTGGGGCTACTAGCAGCAGCAACACTCATCAGCTTCAGTTCCGGCTTTCCGCTACGAGTCCTCGCCCCTACTGCGTCGGGGCTGCGGGCTTTTCGCTGCAATCCGGCAGCCCGTCAGCGGTATAACCATTTCATCAGGGAAAGTCGGGTAAGGCTATTTGTTTTTACTCCCACCTAAAATTCTATTCAGCCAATTGCCAAACTTTCCATCAAACCATTCCCACAATAGGCCAATAAAAAACCACAGCAGTAAAGATTTCCAGATATTAAAACCTTCATCCTTAAATATAAATGAAAAGAACGTACCTAGCACACTACAAATTATACCTGAAAATAAGTAAAGTTTCCACTTTACATTAAGCAAATTTTTAAACTTGTTGGTATTGGAGGTCATACAACCACAATTTAGGTTATTGCATCCTATTAAATAATGTATCAGGTTAAAATTATAGAAAACGCCTGGTTAGCCAAACTGGCTGCCCAAAAACTAAAGGCCTGCAATGCGGCTATTGTTATTGGCAGCACTATTTACCTGTATGGCGTAAGTAAAACCAGCTTTTTAAATAATCCTTCGTGGGTGCGTCACGAGTTAAAACATGTGGAGCAATACCGAAAGTTAAGTACTCCTGTTTTTATAGTACAATATCTTTACCAATGCATTCGATTTGGTTATTACCGGGCACCATTAGAGGTAGCGGCCCGCCGGGCCGAAATGGACGAATGCATCATTAAAAACTACCGTATCATTTAACATTCTGTATTTTCATTTAGCCTTGGCTATGTTAACAGTATCTTAAAGTACCCGTTTCCCCTATCTTTGCCCCCTTTCAATTGATTACTTTGCAAAAAAACTTGTGCATGAACAAAGGTTTACTAGCTTTAAATGTTGTTTTATTAGCTGCGGTAGCAGTACTTTTTTATTTACACTTTAACAGCGCCAAGGGAGGCAATATACCTAAAAAAACAACGGCTAACAGAGATTCGCTGATGGCCGAAAAACCTTTCAGGGTTGCTTATTTTGAAATGGACTCTATACAGGAAAACACGCAGTTGGTAAAAGATGCCATGGCCGAAATGTCGAAAAAGGAAAATGCCATTAATGCTGAGTTGAACCGCTTAGGTAAAAACTATCAGGACCGTGTATTGTTTTACCAAAATAAATACCAGGGCAAACCTGATATTACCCAGCAAGAGGCCGAAGCAGCACAAAAAGAAATTCAGGGCTTGGAGCAAAACATGACCAACCGCAAAAACAGCTTAGGTCAGGAATATGATGAGTTTGTTATTCAGAAAAAAATGGCTTTGAAAAAAGCAATTGAAGAGTTTGTAAAGGAATACAACGAACAACATAATTTTACCTACATCTTATCTGATGATCCGGGATTGTTTTATTTCCGCGATACCAACTACAATGTTACTGCCGATATTATTAAAGGCTTGAATGATAAATATAAATCGAGCAAGAAATAGAATTGAGATGTCAGATTTGAGATATGAGAATTGAGATTTGAGAAAAGATATTACCCCTGATACGCAAGCGTATCAGGGGTTTGTTTTTTGTGACAATGCTGAATAAAGTTATACTGACCAATGGCTGCCGGATTGCAATGGAAAGCCCACAGCCCCGACGCAGGAGGGGCGAGGACTTGGAATGGAAAGCCGGAACTGAAGTTGATGGGAGTTGTTACTGCTGACAGCCCCAAAACTGATTAGCTAATTAGCTAATGTGCTTATGTGCTAATGAAGTACACTGCAATGACGATATCTCATGTCTCAATTCTGACATCCCAATTCTCCCGTCTCAAAAATACTCCTTATCTTGACGGCTAAACAAAAACTGCTATGGCCCAGGAACAAGGTTTAAAGCCCACAATGAGTTTAATGGACGGCACCATGATTGTTGCCGGATCGATGATTGGCTCGGGAATTTTTATTGTAAGTGCCGATATGGCCCGTAGCGTTGGCTCCGGTGGATGGTTGATTTTACTTTGGCTAATTACCGGTATTATGACGGTGTTTGCTGCGGTGAGTTATGGCGAATTATCATCTATGTTTCCCAAGGCCGGCGGACAATATGTTTTTTTAAAAGAAGCGTATAACCCTTTAACCGGTTTTTTATATGGCTGGAGTTTTTTCTCTGTTATACAAACCGGTACCATTGCCGCAGTAGGTGTGGCCTTTAGCAAGTTTGCCGGTTATTTTATTCCGGCCCTCACCATGACGGATGATAATATTATTCTGCAGATTGGCGATTGGTTTAAGCTCTATCCCGCCCAACTAGTATCAATAGCCTTGGTTATATTTTTAACTTGGATTAATACCCGGGGCGTAAAAGAAGGAAAAGCTATACAGAAAATTTTTACGCTGGTAAAACTTTTTGCGCTGTTTGGTTTAATTGTTTTTGGCTTTTTGTTAGCCGCCAAAGGCAGCATTTGGGAGGCCAACTGGGCTTCGGGTTTATCATTTTCTACCACCAGTGCTGTCGTTGAAGATGGTAAACAAGTTGGCTGGAACTTTTTCACATCCCCTGCTTCTACCATTATTGCCATTGGTATTATTTCATCGGCCATGGTAGGCTCTATATTTAGTAGCGTAGCCTGGGAAAACGTAACTTTTATTGCCAGTGAAATTAAAAATCCACAACGCAATGTTGGCCTTAGTTTGTTTTTAGGTACTTTAATTGTAACGGTAATTTATATACTTACCAATTTAATGTACATGGCCGTATTACCGGTAACGCCGGCTATTACCGAAGGTGCCATACCCTACCCTAATGGTGCTATTGGTAACAGTATAGCTTTTGCCCCTGAGGACAGGGTTGGTACTGCCGCATCCACCGCTATATTTGGCGATACAGGTACTATTGTTATTGCTATATTGATTATGATATCAACCTTTGGTTGCAACAACGGATTAATTCTTACAGGTGCCCGTGTGTATTACACCATGGCAAAAGATAAATTGTTTTTACAAAAAGCAGCAGTACTTAATAGCAACAATGTACCGGGTTGGGCTTTATGGGCACAATGTATCTGGACCTGTATTTTATGCCTAAGCGGTAAGTACGGTTTACTATTAGATTATGTAGTGTTTATTACCTTACTGTTTTACATACTTACCATTGTGGGCATTTTCAGGTTACGTAAATCACGCCCCGATGCGGAAAGGCCATACAAAGCATTTGGTTACCCCTTTGTACCTATTATTTATATTATACTGGCCAGTACCATGGCACTGGGTTTATTGTATGCGAAAAGTACCACATCGTTAGCCGGATTAGTTATTGTTTTATTAGGCGTTCCGGTATATTATTTTAGCAGAAAAAAAGCGAAGCAAGAAACAGTTTAATACATCGCAGCTAACAACATTACACTATGAAAAAAATTGCAATAGCCATACATGGAGGCGCCGGCACTATACTTAAACAGGATTTAACACCTGAGTTGGAAGCCGCATATTTAAGTGGTTTACAAAAGGCGTTGGATAACGGTTATAAAAAATTATCCGGCGGATTAACAGCTATTGATGCCGTGTTACAAGCTGTGATAGATTTAGAGGATAATATTTTGTTTAATGCCGGTAAGGGGTCTGTATTTACTAAAACAGGTAAACACGAAATGGATGCATCCATTATGGATGGTAAAACATTAGAGGCTGGTGCCGTTGCAGGTATTAACAGTATAAAAAATCCGGTGCAATTAGCGTTGGATGTAATGAAACATACCGAACATGTTATGCTTAGCGGACAAGGTGCGTTAGATTTTGCTGCCACCAAAAACTATGCCTTACAACCTGATAAATATTTTTACGCCGAACAACGTTACAAACAATGGCAGTTGGTGCAGGATACTGATACCGTTGCACTTGACCATAACATTCAAGTAAAGGACAAAAAATTTGGTACTGTTGGTGCGGTTGCGGTTGATAGCGATGGAAATATTGCTGCTGCTACCAGCACCGGCGGCATGACCAATAAACAGTTTGGCCGCATTGGCGATAGTCCCATTATTGGTAGCGGTACGTATGCTAACAATAATACCTGCGCTATTAGTTGCACCGGCCACGGCGAATTATTTATTCGTGCCGTTACTGCATACGATGTTAGTTGTTTAATGGAATACAAAGGACTGAGCCTACAAGAAGCCATGCATATTGTGGTACATGAAAAATTAGTACGCATAGGTGGCGAAGGTGGCATGATTGGTGTAGACAATAATGGCAATACGGCATTGTTGTTTAACAGCGAAGGCATGTACCGTGGCGTACGTAATAGTGAGGGTATGAATGAAGTGAAAATTTATAAGTAATGTGATTTTTATGTTATCAGCAGCAGTGCTACTATGCCCTCAAACCCTAAAGGGGCGTTCGCTTGCGTCGCACGCTTGTACTGCATATCGCTATTCAGCACATTGCAAATAGCAAAACATATACGTTGGCTTATTCACTGAACCGTTTAATTTTTAATTATGCAACAAAAGGAACATCAATACCAGCTTAATATTACCTGGACCGGTAACACAGGCAGTGGCACTTTTGATTATCGTTCATACGAAAGAGCACATATTATTACGGCCAAAGACAAACCTGAAATTTTTGCTTCCTCCGATAGTGCTTTCAGGGGCGATAGCGCAAAATATAACCCCGAAGAATTATTGGTAGCCTCTATTTCCAGTTGTCACATGTTATGGTTTTTACATTTGTGTTCTCAAAACGAAATTGTGGTGATAGATTATATTGATAACCCTACCGGCACCATGGTAGAAAACCCGGATGGCAGTGGTCATTTTAAAGAAGTAACACTAAACCCGGCGGTAAAAGTTGCCGAAGCACACATGATAAGTAAAACTGCGGCTTTACACGAGCAGGCACATAAACTTTGTTTTATAGCCAACTCCTTAAACTTTCCGGTAAAACATAAACCTACCTGTAGTGAGATTTGAGATTTGAATAAAAAAGAGAGAACCGCACAACTGTTTACGCAGCACGGTTCTCTCTTTTTCTTTTATTGTATTTGCTCTACTATTAACAATTAACCATCAACTATGAACTAGTAATGCGCAAAATCCGCATCAAAGTTTCCTTTAATCCTTTCCATTGGCGGGTTAAAATAACCATACTTTAAATGCGGAAACTCTTCTTTTATTAATTCTTGCATTTGTTTAACGCCCATACATTCACCGGTATCACCCATATTTATTTTACCCAGGTACCAATCAGGATCAATATTAAAATTGCGCCACTGAATCATTTTCAGCCCGGTTTCTTTAATCAGCTTTCTCAAGGCTTCATACTCTTCGATGCTGTCTGTCAAACCGGGAAAAACAAAAAAGTTAATAGATGTCCAGCCACCAAAACTATTTACCACTTTTAAGCTTTCAATAATATCATCAAAGTCGTAATTGTTGGGGCGATAATAAGGCATGTACACTTCGCGGCGGGCCGAGTTGGTACTTACCCTTATTGAATCAAGTCCTGCTTCGCAAAGTTTACGCACTGCATCAGGCTTAGAACCGTTGGTGTTAATATTTATACTTCCTTTGGATGTATGTTTCCTTATTTCAATAATGGCATCACGCATTACTTCCCACATTAACAATGGCTCACCTTCGCAACCTTGTCCAAAACTCACAATAGGAAAAGGAGCCGACTCTAAATGAGGAACTGTGTACTCTACAATTTCTTCTGGTGTTGGTTTAAAACGTAACCTGTCCTGGTTACTCACTACCTGTTCTTCATCCGGTTGTAAGGATATACATCCTACGCAGTTGGCATTACATGCAGGTGATACGGGTATGGGACATTCCCAACGTTCTAAAAAGTAGTTTCTGGCAGCAGGGCAATGATAAGTTAACGCACAGTTATTGGCTAAGTGATCTACCAATCTGTTATGCGGATAAGCTTTTATTAATTTACCTACTCCTTCCTCAATGCTCACCTGGTCATATCCTCCACACTCCTGCCTAATATCTTCTTCTATACGGGTAGCAGGAACATAAAATTTTTCATCTAACCAGCCCACTGCTGTATAACAAAACAATGGTAAAATAGGAGCATCTTCATTTGTTTCGTAGGCTGCCAGGTAAAAACCGGTATGAGCAGGAGGAATAAAAGCGGCAACTGCCCATCCTTTTTCGCATAAACGCATGTCACCTGTTTCCACATCAATACCAATGCCCCTTCTTCCCGGTAATTCGTATAACGATCCGCCATCCGGTAATTCAATCCATTCATCTTCGGGAATAGGAATAGCATCCCACCCGCTGCGTCCTACAACATACAGCGATGTATCTTCAAAAATATTTCCGGCCCCATCTGAATAAAGGATATATGGCGATTGTAATAAACTCATGCTTTGTTACTTTAATTAAACGGTATTACACCGCTGCCGAATGTTGGTTTAGGTTAGCGTTACAAAAGCTATTAAACTCCTGTTCATTAACTCCTCCGTCATTTTCTGTTACTTCGGCTTGTATTATTTTATTGTTCTTAAAATCTATAGTTAATAACCCGTCTTTTAAAACAATGTTATTTAGTTTGCTCCATTCGCTATTTGCGGGTACAAACAATGCCGGATGTTGTACACCTTCTTTGTTAACCCTTACCACTTGTTTTTTTATACTTACCGTATAAAAAAGCTGTATTATCAAACAAATAACAGCAGGTAACCAGCTTTGCATCAACACCCAACAAACTGCTACACCGTATAAACCAATTACGTTTCTTTTGTCTACACCTGTTTTAACTGATCTTATATATTGTACATAAGCTAACGCTAAACCAATTGCGCTTACACCAACACCTATTAACGCATAATTACGGGTTAATGTAACTGTTGTATAAATACTTATTATAACAAAAGCTGCAAAGTTTAACATTAGCAACAAAACTGCCATACGGTGGTAATACAATAGCTTTTCGTTCTTTAATGTCAAAGAAAAATTATTCATATAAAATAAGGTTCGTACTTAAACTTACAACTTTATTTATTAATTACTAACAACGGTTAGGTTGCAAAGTTTATAAAGTACCCTTGCCCCAACATTAGCGTTCCAGTCATTCTCCATATTTACACCCACTTCGCATAAATCAAAACCAATTATTTCTCTTCCGCTTTCAATTAGTTTTCTAAACAAATAAAACACTTCTTCCAGCTCAAAACCACCGGGTACGGGTGTTCCTGTATGCGGGCAAAGTTTTCTGTCCAAACCGTCAATATCAAAACTTATGTACACCTTCTGTGGTAATTTTTCTATTATCTCTTCCGCTATATGTTTCCAGGTGTCACCTTCAAACTGACGATGTTTTATTTCCCTGTCAAAATAAGTCACTACCCTAAAATTACTGTTCTGTATATAATTCCACTCATCGCCGCCGTAATCACGTACACCCACTTGTACCAATCTTGATAGTTGTGGCACTTCTTCCAGTACATTATACATCACACTTGCGTGTGAATAATTAAACCCTTCATACGCTTTACGTAAATCGCAATGCGCATCTATTTGCAGTACCCCAAAATCATTATGTTTTTCCGCTAATGCTTTTAAATAACCCAGGGATATGCTATGATCACCGCCTAATAAACCAACTAATTTGCCCTTAGCTAACAAAGCCTTTGTCTGATCATATATCCATTGATTTATGTATATACCGCCCTCATTTACATCTTTAATGGTTTTGCACATAAACTGGTTGGCGCTTACATCATCACCCTTCGATATATAATCAATATACAACTCCGCTTCCTTGCGTAAATAATCGCTCTTCATCAACAATTTACCATCAACAGGTCGCATGTAAAAACCTTGCTTCCAGGCCTCCGGTGTTTCTGCATCGTAAAGGTCAACCTGTAAGGCTGCTTTAAATACCGACTCAGGTGCACGGGCCGTTCCTACGCCATAACTTACGGTTACTTCCCAGGGTACAGGTAGTATTACCAAACGGGCATCATCCTCATTAGTAGGTAAACCAAAAATGTTATTGTTGGGATTGCTAACGCTATTAGGGTCGTAATTCTTGAGGTCTATCATGATTGATAAAATTGAAAAAACGATGCAAGTTACAATGATTTTATTGAAAGCAAACGTTATAACCGTATCTAAACAAAAATTGTACCCTTAAGCGTTGTGACTATCAATCAATTGGCCAGAAGTATTAATTTATTTATTATTGGGGCGTGCCCCGTTTGCAGACAATGCCGGCCTGCGGCAGCGGCTTGTCTGCAAACGGGTCGGGCTACTACGGGGTACCGTGCTTCGTTGCACTACGCACCAGCTCCCGCGTCGCTGCCCTCCGTATCCCTCACGCATTGACAGAGTGGTTCTACCGTATAAAGAACACTACTGATCAATCTTGTTATACCGATGAAGGGCTGCCGGATTGACCGAATACCCCGCTGAAGGTTTGTAGCAAGGGACTGTGGCTGAGTAGCAGGGAAAACCGGATATGTGACTGAGAGCAGTACAATTGTTGACTACCCCTAAAACCTTACGGTTTACAATAAGTCAACCGGGGTTTATTAATACGTTATCTGCCTTTATTTTATACAGCAGGTTCTTGCTGGCTTAAACAGTGAAAACTGCCCAACCCCCAGATAATTTCTGTAGAATCGATACCCACTACTTCTCTATCAGGAAAGGCTGTCTGGATAATTTGCAAGGCTTTATCATCTTGCTTGCTACGATATGTGGGTACAATAACCGACTTATTGGCAATATAAAAATTAGCGTAAGATGCGGGTAAACGCTGATCGTCCCATATAACTGCATCGGGCATGGGCAACTCAATTATATTTAACTGCTTACCATTTAGCAAACGCATTTGTTGCAGTTGTTTTAAGTTATGTTGCAACAAATCATAGTTTTCATCTTGTTTGTTTTCCTCAATCACCGTAAGCACGGTGTCTTCGTTTACAAACCTAACTGTATCATCTATATGCCCGTCTGTATCATCACCAACAATGCCTTCGTCTACCCAAAGTATTTGCGAAACACCGTAATAATCTCCGAGGTATTTTTCAATTTCTTCTTTGTTTAAATGTGGGTTACGATTTTCATTTAACAAACAAGCTGTTGAAGTTAACAAAGTGCCTGCACCATTAAATTCAACAGAGCCGCCTTCCATTACTATTGCCGGATAAACTACCGGAATATTAAATGCTTTACCAATATGGGTAGGAATTACATCATCTAAATCGAACGGAGGATATTTATTTCCCCAGGCATTATAACCCCAGTCAACTATAATTTTTTTATGTTGTGCAGTCGGGTTAACTAAAAACGCAGGACCATGATCACGACACCAGGCATCATTAGTTGGATGTTTGAAAAACTGTACTTTGTTTAAATCAACGCCGGCTTTGCTCAAATGTTTGGTAGCTGTCAGTTGCATGGCTTCATCAATAACATTGATTCGCACCAACTCGCCACGGGTAAGCTCTTTTACAAACTGAGCATAATACGGATAAATAGTTTCCAGCTTATCGGGCCAGCTTGCTTCTTTATGAGGCCAGCTTAACCAGGTAGCTTCATGCAATGCCCACTCCGCCGGAAAGTAATAGCCGAGATCTTTGGGTTTAAGTCCTGAGGGAAGTCCGGAAGACGGAAAGTCGGAAAGACCGGAAGAAAAAAGTTTTTTATTGATAGTCATTTTTTTTTACAATTTTAGTTAATGGTACTAATAAAGACCGAAAGTCGGAAAGACGGAAAGTCAGAAAGAAAAAATGTTACTTGTAGTCATTTTTAAATTTTATTTTAACGATGCTTTCAGCCCGTTAATCATTACTAACATTTCTTCACACGCAACATAGATTTTAGTAAACATTTCTGCTGAAATAATATTCCTTCGTTTTGCTAACCATAAACAGGCGACTACTTCTACATTAGAACGTAACGCTATATTTAAAAATCTTTTAAATTCTGGGGTCGTTTGTCCTGTTGAGCCTTCCGCTATATTTAGCGAAATAGAATCAGCGGCACGCTGAATTTGGCTGGATAATACAAATCGTTCTTCCACTGGAAAAGTTTTGATTAATGTATGAACCAGATCAGAAATATTAATTGCTTTTTGCCAAACAATCAGCTTTTCAAACTTAAAAGCCATAACGACTTTTTATTGGTAATTAAATCATAGTGTTAGCATAATCACATCAACATCTAGCTTTCCGTCTTCCGGACTTCCTGACTCACCGACTTCTCTCTCAATTAATCTTCGTCTATATAACGTTTCGTAATCGGTTGATAAGAGTCAATACGTCTGTCACGCAGGAAAGGCCAATGTGTACGGTATTTATCAGTTAATTTTAAATCAAGTTCTTCCACATGCACTTCTTCTTCTTCATGTGAAGCTTTGTAAATAATGGTACCAAACGGATTAGCAATAAATGAACCGCCCCAGAACTTCATGGCGCCATCCTGCTCAATACCTACACGGTTTACACTTACCACATGTAAGCCATTGGCTACAGAGTGACTGCGTTGTATAGTTTGCCAAGCATTGTATTGCTCGGTATTAGTAGGATCATCCTGACTGGTTGACCAACCAATGGCTGTAGGATAAAACAAAATTTCGGCACCCATTAAAGCAGTGATACGTGATGCTTCAGGATACCACTGATCCCAACAGATTAAAATACCAATAGTGGCAAATTTTGTTTTAAAAACTTTGTAACCTAAATCGCCGGGAGTGAAATAAAATTTTTCGTAATAAGCCGGATCATCAGGTATATGCATTTTGCGGTATTTACCCAAATAGCTGCCATCAGCATCTAATACCGCTGTTGTATTATGATACAAACCTTCGGTCCTTTTTTCAAATAATGAAGCGATGATTACTACACCTAGTTCTTTAGCAACTGCACTTAAAGCATCGGTTGATGCTCCGGGTATTGCTTCTGCTAATTTAAAGTTGTCGTAATCTTCTACATCGCAGAAGTATAAAGATGTGAACAGTTCCTGTAAACAAACAATCTGTGCTCCTTTCGCAGCTGCTTCTCTAACTTTTACGATTGCCTTTTGCAGGTTTTCTTCTTTATTAGCCGTACAACTCATTTGTACAGTACCCACTTTTACTTTAGCCATAGTTTTCACAATTTGAGTTGCAAAAATAGTAAAGTATTTAGACTTGAGAATCGAGATTTGAGAATTGAGATGTTAACAAATATTCTTCGTTAAATAAAATTAACCGGTTAGTAAATGAACTAACTATTTTATAAACCACAAACCTATATGTTATCATCTGTTATCTTTCAATATCGAGTATTTCTCCTTTTTCTAACATTTCTTTTAGCTCTGCTTTTGTCAATGGTAAAAAATCTTCAGAAAAAGCATTTCCTCTTTTTTTCTTTAAATCCTTAAGGCCTGTTGCTTTATTGGTCTCATAATCATTTACACTAAGGAAAACCGAATCGCCTTTTACAATAGCGACCTTGTATAATGTATAGTGTTTGTAGCCTAATGTTACTTCGTAAATATCATTTACTTGGGGAGAAACTATAAGTTTGGCATTTTTTTCATCCTTTCTCCTGTCACTTATTACGCCTATTGTTACCAAAGCTATCACTAACCCAATACCTGCAAATGTCCAGATGGGTGTTTTTGCTTGTGCTTTTAATGTTTGGTAAGTTGTAGTTAATGCCGGTGGCATTTCCTTTTGGGTTAATACTTGTTTGCAATGGTTACATTGACTAACTCCTAGCTTTTTCATAGGGAAGAAAGGCATCCAAAAGACATGAGCAAATTTTTGAAAAACATGCATCTCCATTACGTTTGATGTACCGCAGTTACTGCACTTATCAATGATTTGCGCGCCGGTTAGTTTTGTATTTTTGGTTCCGTAAACAACCATAAGTTTTGTTTTGGTATTTTATATTTAGTTATAGCCATACAAGGTATAACATCAGTTTTACATTCGCAATATTGTACTTTGATTAAAAAGTTAGTTATATCTTGTTGAAATTGTAATACAACACAATGATGATTAGCAAACAAAACGATGAACGGAGCGTCGCAACGTCAGTTCAATCAAGGTACTACAGCCCGTAACATAAAAAAAGGTTCTGCAAATGCAGAACCTTCACTATTTTAAAAGCTTTATAAATTATGCTTTACTCATTTGTCTTAAGAATGCCACATGAGAAGCTACAGCGAAACGAACATTTGCATATTCGATATACTCAATGCCATAGTCCTGACAGGCTTTTTTAATTATTTTGCTAATGGCAGGGTAATGTATATGCGAAATTTTAGGGAATAAATGATGCTCTACCTGAAAGTTTAGACCACCAACAAACCAGCTTACTACTTTATTATTGGTAGCAAAGTTTGCAGTTGTTTTTAATTGATGAATAGCCCACTCGTCTTCCATAGCACCACCTTCATTAGGCATTGGGAAATGAGTATGCTCAACAGTGTGTGCTAACTGGAAAACAATACTTAATACAAAGCCGGCAGTAACACCCATTACTAAGAACCCGATTAACCAAGCGATTGGTCCTACAAAAAGAATGGGTAATACGATAAAAATTACTGCGTGACAGGCTTTGTAAAACCAAAAGAAAAAGTGTTCAGATGCCGTCATTTTTTTAAGTGGCATTTCTCCGATTTTCAGCGAAAAATACTTTTTATAATCGGTAAAAAAGACCCACCAGATGTATAACAAAGAATAGGCAGCAGGGAAATAATAATGCTGATATTTATGAATTTTGTAATGAGGTTGCTCATCGCACAAACGTAATAAAGGACGAGCTTCAATATCATCATCAACCCCATGAATATTGGTGTAAGTATGGTGAATGACGTTGTGTTTGGTACGCCACATGTGTTGGCTGGCACCTAAAAAATTAGCCACGTTAGAGGCGGCCTGGTTTACCCATTTGTATTTACTGAAACTACCATGTGCGCCATCGTGCATTACATTAAAGCCCAATGCCGCAATAGTTAAACCCATTGCAATGCTTTCTAAAATAGCCCATACTGTAGCCGGTGTAAAGAAAACCAAGTGCACATACAACGCTATAAAAGTTACCAGTAAAATAGTGGCTTTTATAAACAGTTGAGAATTACCTGTCATTGACTTGCCTTTTTGTTGAAAGTATTCGCCAATACGGTTTTTAAGTTCGTTATGAAACGAAACTTTTATTTTAGGAAAGCGTGGATTTGTCATTTTTGAACTTAGTTAACAATGAGTAATGAACAAAGGTACTAATTAATACCGATGTAAGTGGCCTATAATAAAGGATTTTTTTGTCTTTTTCTATAAAATGACATTTTTATAACAGAAAACAATAACTACCTTTTGTTAGGTTTAGGTTTCTTTTAACACCAAGGCATCCAGGCTTTTAATGCCGATTTTCTTTTCCGCCAAAAAGCCTTCGGCGTATTTTACCCCAATTCGTTTACCCAACATGCGGGCACGGGCAATAATGCTTTCTACAAAATCGGGAGTGGAAATATAAGTTTGTTCACCACTATTGCTGTCAACTGTATTGGTATGAAACTGTGTGCCATACGCTTTAATGGCTTCCATTTTTTGTTCAAATACATCACTTATGTCCAGCAAAATATCTGGCTCGTGGTACCAATCCTGAATGTATTGTAAAAAGTATTTTGGTCGCCATTTTTCCTGCGCATTACCCTCACTATCGGTTGTTACTATTTTTGACAAACCAGATAGAAAAAAAGCATCACTTATCAGGTGTCCGGCCCGTCCATGATCAGGATGCCGGTCGTTTAAAATATTACCCAACACAATTTCGGGGCGGTATTTACGAATAGCCTGTATAAGTTGCAGTTTGTGCGTTTCATCATTGGTAAAAAAACCATCCCTCATTTTCAGGTTTTCTCGAGCTACTACACCCATTATTCTGGCTGCGTCTGCGGCTTCGGTGTAGCGTGTTTCAATGGTTCCGCGTGTGCCTAATTCTCCTTGGGTTAAATCAACAATGGCTACTGTTTTGCCATTCCTAATTTCGTTAATGATGGTTCCGGCGCAACCCAGTTCTATATCGTCCGGATGTACGCCTATTGCTAAAATATCTACTTTCATTCAGTTGTTTATTGTGTAAATATAATTTGTTTTTTATTTGGGGAGATTGGTTAATAGCTAATAGTTGATAGTACATAGTAAACATAATCATTAACTATGCTCCATCAACTATTACCTACCTATTACAGTTAACATTTTATTTTGTTTATTTAAGCGTACATTTTTACTTGTTTAATCATCCTATTAATAGTAAAACTAAAAGTTCAGCTATGAAAAAAGCATTTATACTTTTTATTTGTATCATCACATTAGGTAGCTATGCCGCAACAGCACAGAATAACCCGGTTATAAAAAAAGCTATTGAAAACCCTAAAGCAAAAGAAGATGCCGCCAAGGCCGATGCCCGTTTAATTGATAATAAGCAACTTACTACTGATAGCCTGAATGTGCCAAAACATAAAGCCGTAAAAAAGAAAAATTGCTGGTTTCGTAAAAAATATAAGATCCCGAAAAACTAAGTTTATCGGGATCTTATATTTTATTAAGTAGCACTAAATTTTATACTCTTTTTATCGATATGTTAATGACAACTTTAAAGCCTTTGTCACCCTGAGCTTGACGAAGGGTGACATAACACAATAAAAATTATAACCGGGTTTCGTCAGGCTCTACCTGACACTGTTCTTGTCATTTTAAAGAACATAATCTTTCTTTTATTTGTGCTCAGGGTGACAGCGTTTTCTTATTGATAAAAAACTTAAAACTTTCTTTCGCTAATCATGCCTTTAAACTGGTGATCCAATTTTTTGTTGGCATTCAACAGTTCCGGCGCTATTATCATTGTTTGACGTTCAGTAGCGGTACTCATTCTGAATGCACCTGTACCAATATATTTTAACGCACTGGCCAAACAAGACTCTTCCACATCTCCTAATTCTTTGTTTAATCCGTCCGCGGCCTGGTTGCTTAATGCAAAGCCGTCAAAATAATTGCCTTCGTTATTTTTGTTTACGGTTCTTGATGATACGGGAAAAATGTAATCATCACCAACAGGGATAGCAAAATAACCTACAGGTTTACCATAGGATTTGGAGGGACCAATTATTTTAACATCGGCAATATAAGGTTTCAAATTATTAATTAATAACTCACTTGCTGAGGCAGTAGAACTACTTACAATAAAGAATATACGGGACAGATTTAGTGTACCTTTTTTTGCAAAGTTTACTGTACTGTTAAATCGAGAGTATTTATCGTTATATTTTGAGGTCATCATTACACCGCCATTACCTGCAGTTGGCACCAAATAGTTTGCAAGCGTTTGTTGCAAATAAACATAACCGCCGCCATTGTAACGTAAGTCCACCACCACATCATCCACACTTTCACTTGTAAACCGATTAATAATGCGGGCATAACCATTAACTGTTTGAGCACTATCGCCTAAGAAGCTATTATACACCATATAGCCAACTTTTTTCACTCCCACAGTATAAACAGAATCAAGTAATAAAGGTTTGTTATTATAAGAAGCAGAAGTTAATGTAACATCTACAGAACTGCCATCCGGTTTAAGAAAAGTAAAACTACTGCTATTACTTCCATATAAAGCATCAACAAGCATATCAGCGTTAGCACTGGTAATATTTGTACTTCCATTAACTTTAGTAAAACGCCAGCCCCTTTTTATACCTGCAATCCCGGCGGGTGAATTAGGTTCCACCATCCTTACGCGTAAATCATTTGCACTGTAAAAAAAGGCGTTTAATCCAAAATCTTTCGCCACACCACCACTTACATCATCCCACTCAGCCTGATTAACCGCAAAACTCCACCTATCAACCGGTGCGGTAAAACCGGGTTCAATACTATATGCCCTGATAGCTTTCATGATAGCATCTTGATCACTATAGTTACGGGCATTGAATGATGCAGGTATTTTGTCATACCACAGGTATATGTCGCGTGCATAAGCAATGGTTGTATCTTTTATTTTATCAGTCTGGCTGGTATTAGAATCCTTATTTTTTTTACATGCCGTAAATGTTGTGCCCAACACAACAGCTACCAGCGACAAAATTTTTACTGTTTTCATATTTGTGCTTTTCTTTTTTATAAAACGTTATAACACTAAAATTATTCTATGTTGTTGATATTTTGAACTGTTGGGGAAAAAACAATTTTAATGTAGGATGTAGGATTTCTGATTTGAGGATTTTATGAATCATCTTTTACACGTGCATAATGCCCAATAGAATTACTGAACACTCCGATTAAAATGCGGGGTACTGCAATATGGTCAATAGAATTGTTGCAGCACAAGTGAGTGACACAACAGAGAAAAATTTGAAAATTTGGAAATGTGCCAATGAGGTTTTCCGATGAATTAGGCCCCTTACCTAATGCTCAATAGAATTGTTGTAGTTGAAGAGTGCGACGCAAGGAACGGTGAATAGGATTACTGCAGCCGGTAACATAAAAAAAAATATAGTAAGAAAAAGTATTTCAGAATGGGAGCGAACTTATCTGACTACTCATTTCTCACATCTCAATTCCAAAACCTAATTCCCTTTTCTAAACGCATTGTTATACCAGTTTCCGTCAATTTCGTTTACGTAACTTTCAATTTGACGATCAAAGGAGTCGCCTTGTACATCGTACTTTTGTTTAAGATTGCCGCCAACAAAAAAGGCAACGGTTTGGTACATGGTGGCATTTAAACCGCCTTTAAATTCTTTAATTATTTCAAAACAATTGTTACCGGTCTGGCGATTAATTAATTTCATTAATACCTTACCCTGGTAAACAGAAAGATTAGAAAGCGGGTCGGCAAACTTTTTCTTCAATTCTTTTTCCTTTGCTTTTATAATGGCTTTTCTTTCTTTTTTACTGCTTACATTGGCCAGTTGCTTATTTATTTCGTTAATAGTATAACCGGCCGTACGAGCATAGGGATAAGTTACATATACTGCATTACGCAGGCGTGTCCACTCGGCAATTTTTCTTTGTAATCGCCTGTCGGACATTTTAGTTACCCATACATTCTCTTCCTCCCGATAGGATAACATTTCAAAAGAATCAATAGAATTGCCATACCATATGGCGCTTACTAAAATGGTATCGTTAGGGCCCCACTTTTTTTGCCTTTCTTCAAAGGATGGAATAGGGGGAATAGCTTGTTGTGGTGGTGGCCCCATTAACGGCACTTCTTGTGCAAATAGTTTATTACTGCCTGTAAACAGGAGTAAACATAAAATAATACGGTATGTAAATACAGGGCGCAATGTTGTAATAATATGTCAATTTACATTAATGTTGACAAACTTACAACTATAAACGTTGTACAGAACTGTTAAAACAGTGTGCTGATTATGCTACCTTTTGTAATTTATTGCGTTTGTTTTGGCTAATGCGATAAAACATACTGATAAACAAGCCAATAGCGGTTAATATAATACCGGCCCACAGAATATTAATGAATGGGAATTTATAAGCTTTTAAGGTAATCCACTCCAAAACACTATTTGATTCTTTTACACCAATGGTTGCTTTACCGTTTTGCCAGTTGCGTAATTCCATTACCAGACTTTCGGCCATTAATGTGTCCTGATTGCTGCGTATATTACCCTTTGTGTCTTTTAACAATAACAGGTCGGTAGTATAACGGCTTCCGGTTTGGGCATGAATATTTAAAGTGGCTAGTATGGCGCTATCATCTTTAGATACATTGGCCATTGGCAGGTTGTTTGTTGCTACCACATTTTCTACCAGTATATAACCTTTGGAGTAAAAAATGGTATCGCCAATGGCTCTGTTGTAATCTACAAAACGGGCTGTGTCCTTATTCTTTTCAGGATCGGCCATGGCCGAGATATAGGTGAATACATCGTGGGTAAGGTAATGCCTAGATGAGGGATTTGACATTAACCCTTCGTTGTTTTTATAGTTGATAAAGGAGTTCGGGGTTAAACGAAACTCCTCGCCACTCTTCTTGTTTTTAAAATCAATCAGGAAATAATTAAGCGATTTTTTTGGATGCGCCGAATCGCCAATATAAGTAACATCGTAACCGCCCATTTGCATAGGCACACCTTTTACAAGGGTAAGGTTTTCGCCAGATTTTTGGGTACTGTCTTTTCCAAAATCAATATGAATACCACTGGTATTGTACGATAAAATTTCTTTTTTACCGGATGATAATAAAATGCCTAATAACACCATCCCAAAACCTACGTGCGAAATACTACCACCGCTCATTTTCATATTGCCTTTTATACCCACCCATATATAAGCAGCATTGGCAACAATGGCATAAATACTGGCAGCAATGGCTATCCATATTTGTATTAAAAAGCCCATACCCTCTTTGGTATAATTTATATTACCAAAGGTCAATACCAGTGTAGCCATAATAGCGGCTATAATGGTGGGTACTCCTAACTTTTTAAATAAAAACGCACGGCTGGTTTTTTTATATTTTAAGTATTGCCCTATTGCTGTGAGTAATGCAATTACCACCGCTACCAATACATGTATCTGGTTATATAAAAACTCTACATTTTCCGGTTGTGCCTGTTTTAAATCAAACAAGGAATTAAACACCGGCAATGAAGTAATAACTGTTATTACCAATGCCGATAAAAAGAAAACCAATGACCCTATAAACATCCAAAATTCACGGGATGAAACATCTTCCTCTTTTTTAACCGTAGGTATTAATTTGTTTATGTACACGACCATGGCTACCACACCACCTAAAATAGCAAACATGGGTAAACCTGGTACCGATAAGAAATAAGCACCAAGACCTAAAATAGTACCGGCTAAGGCCAGCATTACTTTTTCATTAAATGTCTTGGCAGCAGCAATAGGTGCCATCCATACAAACACATAAATACTTAAAAATAATTGCACATTTAAACCGGTATCGGTAAAGGCATGTACCGATGTTTCACCCAGTATACCACTCTTGGTTAAGAAGGTAGAATACCAAACAAATATGAAACCTAATAAAAAGAATAAGTAAGTAGTGCGTAGCGAGTAACCGCTATGTTTGTAAATTAACAAGGTGTGTAAACCGGCTACTAATATTAACCAGGGTACTAGTGAAGCGTTCTCCACCGGATCCCAGGCCCAGTAACCACCAAAGTTTAACGATTCGTATGCCCAGGCAGCACCCATCATAATACCGATGCCAAATACGGCTACAGAAAATAAAGTCCAGGGTAAGGAGGCATTAATCCACTGATCTTTTTTCTTAAACCATAAGCCACTTAAAGCAAAAGCAAAAGGAACCAATGTACTGGCAAAACCTAAGAACAATACCGGCGGATGTATAACCATCCAATAGTTTTGCAACAATGGGTTTAAGTCGTTACCATCTTTAATAGATAGCATAAAGTCCTGCTTCAACGGCTGTGTTGCATCAAAGTTCATGTGTAGTGCCGGTGCATTATCCAGCACACCACTATCTCTTAATAAAAGAAAAGGATTAATACCCAAGCGGTAACCAAATACATAAACACCTAATAACATGGCCGCCAAAAGTATTTGTGTAAAGCTTATCACCGTCATTACCGGTGCTTCCCATTCTTTGCCCTTACGTATCAACACCAGGCCCAATACCGAGTGCCAGAATGTCCACAACAAAGTACTACCCTCCTGACCTTCCCATATACAGGCCAGCAGGTATTTCATTTCTAAGGAACGGCTACTGTGTTTCCATACATAGTGGTACTCAAACATGTGGTTAAACACCATGTAAAACAGTAATGCAAATATGGTTACAATAGATAAAAACTGAATGATGAAGGAATAACGTGCAAGCTTTTTCCAGGCTACCGAATCAGGATTGGTAAAAGCCAGTACGGTACCCTGGCCCAGCTGTGCTGTTTTTACCGACATATAATAAGACAGCGTAGCCACAATAGACGCAACAAATGACAATACAATCAAAAAGTGCCCTATCTGGCCGGGAAGCAAGTTTTCACCTATGTAATCCATGATATATTATTTAGCAACCGCTGTATATACCAGGGCATTGTTTGGTTTGCTTTGCGGTGCCGTGGTGGTAGATTGCGCTGGTTCAGTAGTATTCTCGTCCTTATATTCCTGTCCCTCTTTATATTTCGACGGACATTTAGTTTGAATTGTTTTGCACACAAATACACCTTTTTCGGCTTCGTACTGTCCCATTAAAACCAAACGTTCACTTTTTTCAAAGTTTTCCGGTTTAGGGTTGCTGTACACTACTTTTACTTTATTGCCTAAAGTATCTACTGCTGTAAAAACCAAGTGGTTAGGATTTTTAATAGCATCATATTCCATGGGTTCCGATGCGTCCCAGCGGGCCATTAAATGCACATATTTGCCGGGTTTGCTCATCGCCGTGTTTATTGAGTCGTAAGTAGTTGTTTTTTGTAAAAAGCTTACTAAAAAAGCAATCGTTCCGGCAACCAGCACCAACAAAATAATATGTATTTTTTTCATAACCCCTGTTGTTAATTGGATGGCAAAATTACGTCAAAAAATTGTCATGCCACGGTTCACTAACAACAATAGTTAGGTTTTGTTTGCTAAAAGCAGATTTTTTTTATGTTATCAGCAGTAGTAACACAGATGATCGTCCCTTGCGTCGCACTCTTCAACTGCATATCGCTAATCATCATCGTGTTATGCGCAGCTGATTAACAAACGGGACGATACGGTGAGTGACACAACCAAAAGCCCCTTTAGGGGTTGGGGGCATCAGGGCGCTACAGCCGGTAAACAAATAAAAAAAACCACCCCTGGAAAGAGGCGGTTTTGAAATCAAACTAACTGCTTATAGAAAACTATTTTTTAGCAGGCACATCTAAATCGGTGCCTTTTAATTTTATTTGATAAGCCCATTGCTCGTTGCTTTCTTCTTTGTTAGATACTTTCCAATGTTCTGTTGGTGCACCACTTACTACTAACCATAAATACTCGGTATCTTTTGGTACTTTAAACGATGCTTTACCTTCGGCTTTGTTGTGCATTTTACCATATGTTCTGGTACCATCTTTTTTAACCGCTACAAAACCATAACGCCAGCCGGCTTTATCGGCTTTAATATTGCGGTAGGCCGTATCGCCAACCATACCCTTAAAATCAACTTGCACCGTTCCCGCTTTAGCAGGCACTTGTAATTTTATACCATTGTACCCATAATTCTGCGGGCAATTTGCCGCATCTATTTTATACCAACCATCCTGTGCCGGTTTAAAACTGGTAGTATGCTGATTGGAATAGGGGGCCGCCACTTTTTCTATACGCGGCATATCCCAGGTTATAAATCGTTGGGACGCATCAAATATTTCGTCGTTAAATTGTTCCTGTGTAATACCTGTTATTCGTTGGTAAGTCATTACCGGGTCTTCGCCTTTTTTTACTTCTCGTAACATTTTACCAAAAAATTCAATGCCGTGTTTGTTTGACCAATATTCAATAACATATGGCGTATGGTACATATTGGAAGGGTGTAAAAAAGCCAGGTGGTTCTTTTTCATAAAACTTACCAGGTGGTAGTTTTCAAAAGTCATCCACTCGGGGTACACCTGCCAAAGAAGGTATTGTGCCGACATTTCCATAATAGCACCGCCAAAGCCGGTACCATTATCGCTACTGGCCAGGTACTGGAAAGCATGGCCTAGCTCATGTGCTAAAGCCCCATAAGGCGCTTTGCTCATACGCACAGCGGGTGTCCATAAAATACCAATCTTATTTTCGGCACCACCGCCAAAAGCAGTTTGTTCAGTACCGCCAATTACGTAAAAAAGTGTTTTGTATTTATCAGTAAGCGATTTACCCTTTTGTACAATTTTAAGTTTGTTTACATAAAAATCGTAAAAGCGTTCGCATTCTTTTAATGCTAAATGCACATCAAAACGCTTGGTAACGTCCGGGTTTTGTAAAGGGTCGGTGCCAAATTCTTTTGCCCAGAAAATAACTATGTTATCCCCTTCTACCTTACGGCTGTGGCTATATTCACTGATATCGCTGTCGTAGTTATTATTATCCGGTACCCTCCAAACTTTTGCCGGCAGGTACAATTCTTTACCGGGATCGGTAGTTACATTCTTGTTTTTGATATGTAAACTGTCATTACCCAAAGCTGTAAACAATGGTATTAAACCACCACAAAAAAACAACAGCCTGGTAATTTTTTGATTAAAAATCATAGACACCCTTTTAATGAGTTAGACACCTAAAAATATTTAACAATCCCGTACCTTACCTAGCCGATATTAATGATGTTTTACCCGATATTGACGAAGATGTGGCAAAACTGTTGCTATTTTCAATTTTGCGGTTAATGGCCAATCCTGATGAATTAACTTTTAGTTCAGTATAAAATATCTGATTGTTCCTTTATCTTTGACCAAACAACAAACAGTCGTAAGCATGTTATTTCAACTGAGTGAAGAGCAACAAATGATACAACAGGCAGCCCGTGATTTTGCAAAGAACGAGTGCCTCCCCGGCGTTATTGAAAGAGACGAACACCAAAAATTCCCTTATGATCAGGTGATGAAACTGGCCGATTTAGGTTTTATGGGCATGATGGTATCGCCGGAATATGGTGGTGCAGGTTTGGATACTGTGAGTTATGTACTGGCCATGGAAGAAATATCGAAGATTGACGCCAGTGTGAGTGTTTGTATGAGTGTAAATAACAGTTTGGTTTGTTATGGATTACAACAATACGGCACCGAAGAACAAAAACAAAAATACTTAGTACCCCTTGCCCAAGGCAAAAAAGATGGCAAATTATATATTGGTGCTTTTATGTTAAGTGAACCCGAAGCCGGTAGCGATGCTACATCGCAACGTACAATAGCCGAAGATATGGGCGACTATTATTTATTAAACGGAACCAAAAACTGGATTACCAATGGCAGTACAGCCTCGGCCTACCTGGTTATGGCGCAAACCGATACCAGTAAAGGTAGTAAAGGCATTAACTGTTTAATTGTTGAGAAAGATTGGCCCGGCGTAACGGTTGCGGCTAAAGAAAATAAATTAGGTATACGTGGTAGCGATACACATACGGTTATGTTTACCGATGTAAAAGTGCCGAAAGAAAACCGCATTGGCGAAGATGGCTTTGGTTTTAAGTTTGCCATGAAAACATTGGCAGGTGGCCGTATTGGTATTGCCTCACAAGCATTGGGTATTGCCAGCGGTTCTTACGAATTAGCAAAAGAATATGCCAAAACCCGTAAGGCTTTTGGCACTGAAATTATGAACCATCAGGCTATTGCTTTTAAGTTAGCCGATATGGCCACTAAGGTAGAAGCAGCCCGTTTATTATGTTTAAAAGCTGCCTGGGAAAAAGATAACCACATGGATTATACATTAAGTTCGTCCATGGCAAAAGTTTATGCCTCAGAAACGGCTATGTGGAACAGTGTGGAAGCCGTACAGATACATGGAGGTTATGGTTATGTAAAAGAATACCATGTAGAACGTTTAATGCGTGATGCAAAAATTACACAGATTTATGAAGGCACCAGCGAAGTACAACGCATTGTCATCAGCCGATCGATATTAAAGTAACCCCGTCACATGAGAAAACCCCCTATCCCTTATAACTTTTGTTATGAGGGATTTTTTATGCTTCTACCGCTTTGAACAGACTTTAGTAATTTTGCCGCATATAATACAAACACATGGCCACACAAAAAACACCCGATACTCCCTTAAAAAAAGTACTTCGCTTTTTTATACAAGGACTATTGATACTTGCCCCCATTGGTATAACTGTATATGCTTTGTACTGGTTGTTTAATTTGGTGGATGGTATTTTACGACCAGTATTTGGTATACCCGGTATTGGCTTTGTAGTAATTATTGGTTTTGTAATTTTTGTTGGTTGGGTAAGTAGCAACTTTTTAATGGGTAGTATTATTAACTTTTTTGATCACTGGCTGGAGCGTACACCGGGTATTAAATTTATATACACATCTATTAAAGATTTTTTTGAAGCCTTTGCCGGTGACAAGAAAAAATTTACCAAAGCGGTATTAGCCAATGTATTTGCCAACGATGTATGGATAGTTGGTTTTTTAACGGATGAAGAAATGCAGAAGTTTGAATTTGGTGCCGATAAAGTTGCCGTATACGTACCACAGGCTTACAATTTTGCCGGACAATTATATATTTTACCCCGTGAAAAAGTGAAACATATACAACATATTAGCTCGGGTGATGCGATGAAGTATGCGGTTACAGGCGGGGTGGTAGATATGGAAGAGAAGGAGGGCAATTAGATGATTTGGAAATTTGGAAATTAGATAATGGCTCTCTAAAAAATCAATGAAGAAAGATAAAAATACGATTACTTGAAAACAGACATGTGTGACAAAGACTTCAGACCCTGTTGAAAAGATTATAGGTGACCCTAACTTATTTGGCATCAGGTATTTGCCATGTCCCATAGAGTATAATTATGAACAACCAGATAAATATGCAATCTGCCATTTAATTTTCGATAATACAATTATTGGCAGTCCGACCGAAGAATGTTATTTACCTACATGGTACCCACAATTGATTCGGCATAGGAATTTTATCCAAAACAACTTAACAGTTCTTTATCCCAAAAGTTTTATTGGATTAACAGATAGAGAAATATTTGAACTCATCATCAAAACAAATCAAGTAGAAGATGAATTTGATGAAAAGTATCTTTATTTACCACAACTTAACTCATCACTTTGGTCTAATCACACTTTTTTTATTGATGAAACTATAGATGCTTTTGCAATCTGTTTTTATATCCTAGAAAACAACATGAAATTTCTTATTGAAAAGACATGGCCTTTACAACAAGAAAATACAATAAGCAGCTTTATCTATCCAGAAGTTAAAGCCGATTACTTTCTTAATGTGTTGAATGAAACAATTCATTTTTTGGAATTAACTTACCCTTATCTGTCCGAATATAAAAAGCCATAAATTTTACTCTCTATAAAATAATTTGCAAGTTTGGCAATAAGGGTTAACGGATATTAGTAGTGATACCGGCCAAATGCCCAATAGAGTTACCGAACGATGCTGTGTGCGACGCAACAGACGATGATAGTAGTAATACTGCTGGGCAACAAAAATAAAAAACTCAAAAGCCTTTAAGGTGTTTGCCAATACAAGCAACTAAAGCCCCTCCTTCGGAGGGGTTGGGGAGGCTTATTCAGCCTTAGTTAATTTCTCTGCATTCTCTGCAAACTGTAGTGCATCTAAAAAGTCCTGTATACCGCCATTCATAACCGCATCTAAATTGTAAGAGGTAAAGTTAATACGGTGATCGGTTACACGACCTTGCGGATAATTATAGGTTCTGATTTTTGCACTGCGGTCGCCTGTACTTACCAAACTTTTACGATGGCGGGCTATTTCATCTTCCTGCTTACGTACCTGCTCCTCATACAATTTGGTACGCATCATTTGCATGGCTTTTTCACGGTTACCTAATTGCGAACGTTCTGTCTGGCAAATAACCACCGTACCGGTAGGTATATGCGTTAACATTACCTTGGTTTCTACCTTGTTTACATTTTGTCCACCTGCGCCACCGCTGCGGGCTGTTTCCATTTTAACATCGGCAGGGTTTAATTCAAAGTCAACCTCCTCGGCCTCGGGCATTACGGCTACGGTTGCAGCCGATGTATGTACACGACCCTGTGTTTCGGTTGCAGGTACACGTTGCACACGATGCACACCACTTTCAAATTTTAAAATACCATATACATCATCACCAGTTACTTCTAATTGTGCTTCCTTATAACCACCGGACGTACCTTCACTTTCGCTTAATAAAGCAACCTTCCAACCACGGCCTTCACAGTAACGCATATACATACGTAACAAATCGCCGGCAAATAAACTGGCTTCATCGCCACCGGTTCCGGCACGTATTTCTAAAATAGCATTCTTATCATCCTGAGGATCTTTAGGAATTAATAACTGGCGGATAAATTCTTCTTGTTTAATTTTTCTGTCTTCCAGTTCCGGCAGTTCCATCTTGGCCAGTTCTTTCATTTCTTCATCATTGCCTTCCAATCCTTCCTTATAAAATTCTAAATCGCTTAATAAAGTTTTATATTCCTTATTGGCGTTTACAATTTTTTCCAGGCTGCGATACTCCTTGCTGGTTTCGGCAAATTTTTTATTATTTGCCACAATTTCGGGGTTGGTTAAAGCAACACCCAATTGGTCAAACCTGGCCTGTATGGCTTCTAACTTATCTAACATTGTTTTTTTCGTTTTATAAAAACCCGGGATAATCGTTTGGTAAAATTAAGCCTGTTTTAGCAGTACCTTTACCGGTATAAAATTAAGACCAAGCTTAGTTATCCAATGATTTTTGGGCTGCGAAGGTAAATATTTTAAGTATGGCTTTAAGAAAATTACGGGCAGATATATTATTTACCGGCAACCAATTGTTATACAACCATGTATTAATAGTTACCGAAAGGGGAATAGTGGAGGACATCTTCCCTTTTTCACCATCTATGCATGGTGTAGAGACTTTTACCGGCATTTTATCGCCGGGTTTTATAAACTGCCATTGCCACCTGGAGTTAAGTCATTTAAAAGGTCAAATACCCCAAGATACCGGATTGGTGGAGTTTATTTTCGCCATACTAACCGGCCGCAACAAACAGTCCGATAATATTGCTGACGCTATTGCAAAAGCAGAACAGGAAATGTTACAAAACGGTATTGTAGCCGTGGGTGATATTTGCAACACTGCACTAACCTTACCCCAAAAACAACAACAAAACTTATACTACCACAATTTTATTGAGGTAACCGGTTTTAATCCCGCTGTTGCCCAACAACGTTTTACACAAGCTGTACAATTGTTTCAACAGTTTAAAGATACCGTTACGCACCATAATGTTTCTATGGTGCCGCATGCCCCCTACTCTGTTTCTGCCATTTTATGGCAACTATTACAACAGTTTTCCGGCACTAGCTTACAGACTATACATAACCAGGAAACACCTGCCGAAGACGAATGGTTTACATATAAAACCGGTGAGTTTGAAGCTTTTTATAACAAAGTAAATATTCCTACCAACCATTTTACACCAACCGGCAAAAGTAGTTTGCAGAGTTACTATCAAAATTTTAATAAGCAACAACCGGTAATACTGGTGCATGATGTACACACAACCGCAGACGATATAAACTTTGTAAACGAATTAGATAAACAACAGCAACGTAATAGTTGGATTTGTTTATGCCCCAATGCCAACCAATACATCAGCAACACCTTGCCCGATATAAATATGTTGTTGCAAACAAAAATGAAAATTGTTTTAGGAACTGATAGTTTAGCATCAAACCATCAATTGAATATATTAGCAGAAATAAAAACTATACAACAGCACTACCCCCAAATACCATTGCAGCAATTGTTACAATGGGCTACCATCAACGGTGCAGAAGCTTTACAAATACATAAGCAATACGGAAGTTTTGAAAAAGGCAAGCAACCGGGTGTGGTGTTGTGTAGTAAGGATTTGCTACAGGTAAAAAGAATTCTATAAATGTTTTTATTATGTAGTCAGCTTCAGTAATGCTAATCATCGTCCCTTG
>DHEF01000042.1:65811-68636 GCA_002399735.1 Chitinophagaceae bacterium UBA4857 | reverse complement strand
AATTAAATACTCACTCTTGTACTGTAGTAATTCTAATGAGCAACCCACCCCGGTTTCGTCTACAATATATTATCCTTAACTCGGCCCTCCAAGGAGGGTTTGCTTTTTATAGTTTATAGTTTCCAAACTTTTGAACTTCTGGAACATTGAACTTTTAAATCCTCCTTCCAAACAACAAACTACCAATACGTACCATCGTACTACCTTGTTCAATAGCCATGGCATAATCGCCGCTCATACCCATTGAAAGTATTTCAGGTTTAAAGTTTAAGGTTTCTTGTTTTTGTAGCTTATCAAAAAGTTGTTTTAACCGGGCAAATTCAGTACGTACCACATTTTTATCATCAGAAAAACTGGCCATTCCCATTAATCCGCTTATTAATATATTTTTAAAATCGGCAGCTTTTATTATTAACTCGTTTAACTCGGTTTCATTTAAGCCAAACTTGGTTTCTTCCTGAGCAATATGTACTTGTAGCAAACAATTTATAACACGGTTATTTTTTGCGGCTTGTTTGTTTATTTCTTTCAGCAAATTAAAACTATCCACTCCATGTATTAAATGCACAAATGAGGCAATAAATTTTACTTTATTGCTTTGCAGGTGACCTATAAAATGCCAGTTAATATCAATGGGTAATTGCTCTTTCTTTTCTACTAATTCCTGCACATAGTTTTCACCAAAATCACGTTGGCCTAAATTGTATAAAACGAGAATATCACTAGCTGGTTTTATTTTAGACACAGCTACTAAAGTCACATGCTTAACCCTAAGTTCTTCTTCTATTTTTTTGTATTGTTCTGTGTTTACTGACATTGGATAAATTTAATCAAAGTCAAAATTAAAAAGTAAAAAGTAAAAATGCTTAGCTTATAAGAATAAAAAAAGAGCAGATTTTATCAAAACCTGCTCTTGAGAAATGGTGGCTTGTAAGAAACTATTTCTAATCTTCTAATGTAGTTAAGTCAATTGTAGGCTTAGGTAAGTTTAATGCTTTAATAGCGGCTTTACTTTCATCAGCCATCTGTTGTGTTAATTCGTATTTATAGTTACCATAATCGCCAAACTCAAAATTACCCACATGAAAAAAGCCGTATTGTTCAAAAAACTCGGTTAAATCAACCTTACTTACTTCGCAAACAGTTTTTACAAAGTTTAACTGGTAAGTGGCGGGATTACGGCCCCTGTTGCCCCAACCCCCTTTGCCATTATCATTGCCACGGGCTTTTCTTTCTTCTTCACCCTGCTTGCGAAAAGCTTCAAATAAATCTGGATAAAAATCTTTGTAGTTACCTGCTCCAGCAAAGTATAATTGTAATTGCCAGAAAGGCACCAGGCGGTTAAACACATCATTATCCTGCAGGTAACAAATTTTACGTGCAATAATACTATCGCGGGCTTTTTGATAATTTTTTTGCTCAGATATGCGGCTTTTATTGCCAAATGAAGTGGTGCCATATACAGCAAAAATGTTATTGCTCACCTCACCTAATCCGCCCCAGTTTAAATAGGGACGTAATTGATGTACATGCCCTACTTCGTGGCTAAAACCCCAGCAGGGATCGCCTTTTATTACACGGGCCGGATCTACTACCAACGGCATAGCATTACCCGGATTAACACCCATATATGCTACACCATCTCCATCACGAAACATGTAGTAGTTAAAGTTTACTCTTGATAGGATATGATTCTTAGGAACTTTATTGTACTTTACTAATCCTAAAATAATGTGCTGCAGCTTAATTAATGAATCGTAATTATTAATGAGTTCAACACCTTTACCGTAAGCATATTTTTTACAATCTGCTGCAGGGTAAACGACTTGTACATGTTTACCACGGGCATCTATAATAGGATAAACTGCGTTATCAATTAATTTATTCCAGTCATCGTTGTTGTGTTTGGCTATATCAAAATAACCATTAACGGCAGCTACCGGAAAATGCACTTGTATTTTATTTTCTGCTTCGGGTGTATCGGAAAAGTAATCAATATAAGCTAAGCCGCCAACTGCTTTTATCTCAACAATATTTACGCCATTTTGTAAATCATACTCTTGTTTTTTTATCCCCCAACCGGCCGGGTCTTTATCAGGTTTTACCCCTTCAGGTGCTCTGCGGTTCCAGTTAGGCACAACCAGTTTTACTTTTTTACCATTGGCAATATTGTTTACCAAAACAATATGTTTTCCTTCGGGTAAATAAATACCGGTTATGTTTTCATATTTACTGTAGCCATCACCAATCATTAAATCACGACCCAAGGTAGTAGGTGTTAACCAGGCTTCGTATGTAGCCATACGATAGTTGGCATTATACTGTTTGTTTAATAATTGCGTAGCTACTTGTTTTAGTTGTTCCGACTTAATTTTTTCAATATCCTTTTTTCGGGTTTTCTTTTTTAGGGATGTAGCCATTGGTGTTTCAAAATAGGCCAAATCGTTTTGAACAGTTGTTATATCCTGCGCTGAGAGGGTTGTAGTAAAAAAAGCCAGCAGCAGAAAAACAGGTACTAATTTTTTCATGCAATTGTTTATAATTGTTTTAAAATGGTAACAAGTTGGTATAATGGTTAGCCATTTTATGCACTTGTTTCACAAGTGTTGTTACCAAATATAATTGCTGCAAGGCATTGAAAGTATGCACATTCGTTTGCGTAAATTTTAAAATCCCATATCAAACGATTGTTTTTTGAGGGAGACACAAGAATTGAGACGCCAACGAAAACTCCTCAATTCTCATATCTCCATTCTCATGTCCGACATCCGTACTTCTTTAGCTGATTAGCGATGTGCAGTAGAAGAGTGAGTATTTAATTCATT
>DHEF01000042.1:47778-65707 GCA_002399735.1 Chitinophagaceae bacterium UBA4857 | reverse complement strand
GGAAATAAATTAAATCCCGATCCTATCGGATCGAAAGGGACGATGATTAGAATTACTGCTGCCGGTAAGATAAAAAAAGTCCACAACAAATGCTGTGGACTTAGTATAAAATTGTAAAATATTATTACAAAGAATGATTGGTTACATCATTATCATAAGGAGGAACTCCTGCTGATATTTCACCAGGCGTGCTGTTGATGCTGTCGTTATTTTCGGCAAGCGCTTTCTTTTCTTCAAATGGGCGTTTACCAATTAAAGCTTCTACATCACTTTGAAATAATACTTCTTTTTCTAATAACGCTTCGGCCAATTTCTCTACTTGTTCACGTTTTTCTGTTAACAAGTTTTTAGTACGTACATAAGAGTCTTCAATCAACTTTCTTACTTCTTCATCAATCAGTTTTGACGTTTCTTCTGAGTAAGGTTTAGTGAATGTAGTTTCTTGTTGCGGATCGTAAAAACTTACGTTACCTACTTTTTCGTTCATACCATATACACTTACCATTGCGTAGGCAGTGCGGGTAATTTGCTGTAAATCGTTTTGTGCACCGGTTGAAATTTTGTTGAAGAAAATTTCTTCACTGGCACGTCCGCCTAATGTCATACAAATCTGGTCAACCAATTGATCGGTATTGTACAGATATTGTTCTTTAGGCGTGTATTGCGCATAACCTAAAGCAGCAGTACCACGTGGTACAATTGTTACTTTAAGCAGCGGATAAGCATGTTCTAAGAACCAACCGCAAATAGCATGACCTGCTTCGTGGTAAGCAATAATCTTTTTTTCTTCGGGAGAAATGATTTTGTTTTTCTTTTCTAAACCACCTATCACCCTGTCAACTGCGTCCTGAAAATCCTGCATTTCAACGGCATCTTTTCCTTTACGGGCTGCAATTAATGCCGCTTCGTTACATACGTTGGCAATATCAGCACCGGCAAAACCAGGTGTTTGCTCGGCCAGTTTATGAATATCTAATTTCTCCGAAATTTTAATCGGCTTCAGATGTACTTTAAAAATATCTTCACGACCTTTTAAATCCGGTTTATCAATAGTAATCTGTCTGTCGAAACGACCCGGACGTAATAAAGCGCTATCCAATACATCAGGACGGTTGGTAGCAGCCAATACAATAATACCCGTATCGGTACCAAAGCCATCCATCTCAACCAGCATCTGGTTTAAGGTACTTTCTCTTTCGTCATTACTCATCATAGAATTTTTACCACGGGCACGGCCAATAGCGTCAATCTCATCTATGAAAATAATACAAGGTGCTTTTTCGCGGGCTTGTTTAAACAAATCACGTACTCGGCTTGCACCCACACCTACAAACATTTCTACAAAGTCGGAACCACTAAGACTAAAGAAAGGTACCTGTGCTTCGCCGGCCATTGCTTTAGCCAACAATGTTTTACCGGTACCCGGTGGGCCCACCAATAAAGCACCTTTTGGTATTTTACCGCCTAATGATGTATATTTTTTAGGATTTCGTAAAAAGTCAACAATCTCCATTACCTCAACCTTGGCTTCATCTAAACCGGCAACATCGGTAAATGTGATGTTTACTTTTGTACCCTTATCAAATAAAGTAGCTTTGGATTTTCCAATATTGAAAATACCACCGGGGCCTGCACCGCCACCACCGGCACCACCACTCATTTTACGCATCATCAAAATCCACAGGCCGACAAAGAATAAAATAGGTAACAGGAATGATAGTGATTTACCAAACCAATCACTGTCTTCTACAACATCGTAGGCAACCTGAGGTAAACTTGGGTTTTCTTTGTAAAACTCAGACAGGTCTTTTTGAAAAGCTTCACCACCGGTAATTTTAAAAGCTAAATGGGGTCCTTGTTTATCAGTTTCGCCGGTAAAAGATTTTGGTAATTTATCTTTAAAATTATTCAGGCTAGTGTCTTTTAACGTAACACGTACTGTATTCCTGTTGGATACAATAGTATATTTTTTTACCTGCCCTTTTACCAACATTTCTTTAAATTCCAATGGTGTTGTTTTGCCACCATCGGCAGAAAACGGGTTAAACAATTGTACGCCTACTATTACGGCAAATAAAATAATCCAAACCCAATACATATTGAATTTCGGACCCTTCTTTGGCGGCTGACCGTCTTCCCCTGGACGTTGATTAAATAACGGCGGTCGGTTAGGCTTGTCTCTTTTGTTATTTGATGGTTCTGTCGACATAAATTTTATAAACGATTATTGCATAATAAGGATTAGCCATCCTGCTATGTTCAGTTATATTTAAATTTAACAATTATTCTTTGTGCTCTTCTAATGGCGCATCCGACCACATTTCTTCCAGGTTATAAAACTTACGGCTTTCAGGATGCATTACATGCACCACCACATTTACGTAATCAATCAACAACCACTGTCCGCCCTGTGAACCCTCATGATGATAAGGTGCTTCTGCACACTTCTCTTTAACGCTTGCAAAAATATTATCGCCAATGGCTCTTAATTGCGGAATACTATCAGCCTCACAAATAATAAAAAAATCGGCAACGGCTTCTTCTACTTTACGCAAATCAAGAGAAATAACTTTATTCCCCTTTTTTTCGTGTATAGCATTGATAATGGCCTTAAAAATTTTTGAATTTTTTGTTAAGCGGGTTACTGTACTTTTCTGACGCTTGTTCAACATTTCCAACTGTTCCAATAGAAAAGAATGTTTTATTAATGAATAGTTATTTACTTACGGCCACCGTTGTTTTATAAGTTTTACCAAAGCAACGGTTTAGCAGTAAAGATTGGCTACTTTTGTTCAAAAATAGCAATAATTGTCACAACTTTTCAGGAATACGGTTACCAATCCCATCTTTATTGAGTTGCAGACGATAGATAGTACCAATAATTATGCCTTGCAGCTTATTCATGCGGGTTTGGCACAATCGGGTACCGCTATTTTTACCCATCAGCAAACTGCCGGAAAGGGCCAACGAAACAAAATCTGGCACTCATCCACCGGAGTAAACATTTTACTAAGTACCGTATTTTCGCCAAAAGCTTTACCAGTACTGCATCAGGTACAAATTAGCATGGCCGTAGCCCTTGCCGTTCATCAATTTTTTGGCCATTATGCCGGTGATGAAGTACGTATAAAATGGCCAAACGACCTGTATTGGCAGGACAGAAAGGCAGGCGGAATTTTAATTGAAAATATAATTGGTAAAACAGCGGTCCCGAGCGGATCCGAACCAACTGTCCTGAAATGGACAGTTATTGGTACAGGTATCAATATTAACCAGACGGTGTTTGAAAATACAACAAACCGGCCGGTTTCCTTAAAACAAATAACGGGTAAAACTTTCGATGTTAAAGCCTTGGCACTAGAACTGGCCACCATTATTTTGCATCATTGCGAACAAATCGGCATTATTGCTGAAACTGATTTGCTAGCGGCCTACAACCAAATACTGTATAAAAAAGATCAAGTGGTTTGGTTTATGCAAAACCAACAACTTTTTCAAGCCCTTGTTAAAGGTGTAAACCAATACGGACAATTAATTATTGCCCGCAACGGCATTGACGAAACAATACAACACGGCGAAGTGGAATGGATGAGTGTATTGTAGATTTAATATTTTTTTGTTACCAGCGTCCCACCCCTGATGGAGCTTTTGTTGTGCCACTCACTGCATCGTCCGGTAACGGCGAAGCCCTCATTTAGACTAATAACAATTTAAATGAACTAAATAATTCTATTCGGCATTGTGCAAGTTTCCTTTTGTTAATGTAAAGAGATTTATCACAGCGTAAAATTGAAGGTGCTTATAAAAACTCCGTTTATCTCTATGATAAGCTCCTGTCATCCCTGTGGTAAAAAGCAAGGCAGGAGACGCCAGCATGGCGCCTCTACACATTACCAAATTTCCAAATCATCTCATTTCCAAATTATAAATTATCCTTTATTCCACTCCAATATCTCTTCGGCGTGTGCCTTGTTTTTGGGTCGCAGGTATATTTTAGCAATTACTCCTTTTTCATCAATTACAAAAGTAGTACGGTGTAAACCCATGTATTTACGGCCATACAATTGTTTTGGGCCCCATACACCATACTTTTCTATAATAGCGTGTCTTGTATCGGCTATCAGTGAAAACGGAAGCTTATTACGTGTTGCAAAACGTGCATGTGATTCGGCATCATCAGGACTAACACCAATTACCACAAACCCATTCTTTTGCAGCAAGGTATTATTATCACGCAAATTGCACGATTGTATAGTACAGGTAGGTGTTAAATCCTGCGGGTAAAAGTAAAGTACTACTTTCTTTCCTTTAAATGCACTTAAAGTAATCTTATTTCCATCCTGATCGTAACCGGTAAAAGCCGGTGCTTTGTCTCCTTCTAGTAAATGTGTTGGCATTATATATTTGTAACTTTTATAAAACTATTTTTCCTTTTTTGCAGGCGCAGCTTTTTTAATGGTGCTCTTTTTAGCGGCAGTTTTTTTAGCCGGTGCTTTCTTTTTAACCGGTGGTGTATACGCACTACGTTTAAACCACCATTC
Source organism: Chitinophagaceae bacterium UBA4857 (assembly GCA_002399735.1). Lineage (GTDB taxonomy): Bacteria > Bacteroidota > Bacteroidia > Chitinophagales > Chitinophagaceae > Terrimonas. The sequence continues at coordinate 61,166 of DHEF01000042.1, read as the reverse complement.
TTTGGTAGTTGTATTATCTACCACATCAGTAACAATAACTTTTAAATGGTAAGTGCCATAAGGAAAATCAGCAGGAAAAGTATGAATCCAGCTACGACCTTTGTCATTGGTAAAACGCAGCCACTTACCATCCAACTCGGCCCGGAAACTTTTAATGCCGGAATTGTCCGATGGGGTAAACACCATACTCCTTCCATTAAAACTTACTGTATCACCTTTACCTAATTCATTCACAGTTGGCGGTGTAACATCCGTAAATGCCTGAAAAGAACCGAAGTCGGGCATTTGCGCTGTTAACCATTCGCCTTGCCAGGTTGCTTTTCTTATTGTACCGCCCCCACCTGTGCGACGTATGATTATTTTATCACGCAAATGTTGAGCAACGGGTCTGTCGGGTTTTATACGTACCGTAAATTGCCCTTCAACAGGTACAGATGGGTTATGCAATTGGTGCAAGTCTGTTACAGCATTGGCTGTAACAGAACTTGTTCTTATATAATTTGGTCTTACCGTATCGTATAAACTATATTCAGGAAAATACACTTCAAAATCAGGTTTCTCCAATACGTTTACAAAATTGGGTATAAACAAATTGGGTACTACACTACCATAGCTTTTTTGTGCTGCCAACTTTTCGTCGTACTGTAATGTAAAGTTTAACATCACCGAATTTTTGTACGAATCTTCCAGTTCTATTCTTATGTTACGCGGAGTTGTATCGGTTAACACAATTTCACCCGTTCCATTTACCGGATGATATACACCACTAATATCACCAGGCATTAAGGCCATATGTTGCAAATACGCACCTCCATTATGTTTATACCTGTAATCAATATGCGCATTCATATAACGGGTGGCGTTATAATCAATGCTATCAATATAAAAAGCCACCTGCAACACATCATCAACATATAAACGTGCAGCATAAATTCCATCCTGATTGTTTGAACCACTTATTCTGTCAAAAGCCTGAATACCAAAACTTACTTTGCTGTTGCCTGTTTTAATTGGTCTTTTTGCAGGTATGATATAACCACTGTCTGTCAACTTTACGGTAAATAATTCCGGTGATTGTTCATACACTGATTTATTACGATCGTACATGGCCAAACGTTGTAAAGTAGGTGCTACCTTATCAATCAACGGCATACCAAACAATAAGGGGTTTAATCTTTTACCGGTAGCGGTTTCAAAAATTTCGAAATGTACATGTGGCCCTTGCGAGCCGCCGGTTGTGCCACTGTAAGCAATAAAATCACCTTTTTTTACAGGAAATTTATTTGCGGGTGGCGTTAACTCAACAGGCCATGATTCTTGTGCATATTGTTGCTTTGTTGCGTATTCTTCCAACACATTATTAAAATCGTTTAAATGCGCATATAAGGTAGATAAACCATTGGGGTGATTTATGATGATAAACCTACCAAAACTCAAGGGCCTGATGCCCATAAAAGCAATATATCCATCAGCAGCAGCAAAAACCGATTGATTAACCACTTGTTTAGTACGCATGTCCAGGCCCATGTGCCAGTGATTGCTTCTCAACTCGCCCATATTGGCCACAATTTCGGGAGATAAATTTAAAGGCCAACGAAAATAACCTTGTGGATATACAGGACGTTGATAATCTTGAGCTTGTACATTAACTGAAAATAATACCAACGCAAATACATACAGCCATTTCTTCATCATGGGTCAAAAATAACAAACATGCATTTAATGAAATGTAAAGATTAGGAAGATGTGATAATTTGGTGATTTGGAAATTTGGTAATAAAGAAGAATGTAGGATTTCTGATTTGAAGACGTAGGATTTGAAGCTGTTTATATGCATAAAACATTAACGCTACAAAGTCTACTTACTGCATAGTACTGAATAAAGTTGTTGCAGTTGAAGAGTGCGACGCAACAGACGATGATAGTAGTAATGCAGCCGATAAACAAAAAATAAATTATACCTTATTTGTATTGCCGGTTAATTGGCGGAAAACGTTTTCCAGACTTTGATTACCGGTTTGTAAGGAAAGTATATCAAGACTATTATCAATAGACAATTGCAATACTTGCTTTTTTACTACTTCGGCATTGGTGCATATTAACTGATATATGTTTCCTTCAATCAGTATTTGCTCAACACCATTTAGCTGTTGCAAAGTTACTGTATCAACAGGTTGTTTAAACTGTACTAGCACCGTGTGGCGGCTACTATCCTTTTGTTGCAGGTTTGTAATTTTATCATCAGCTACCAGGTTACCTTTGTTAATGATAACCACCCTATCGCATATGGCTTCTACTTCCTGTAAAATATGCGAAGAAAATAGTACGGTTTTATTTTGGCCTTGTTGTTTAATTACTTCTCTTATTTCAATTATCTGATTAGGATCTAATCCACTTGTTGGCTCATCTAATATTAACACTTCGGGATCGTGAATTAAAGCAGCAGCAAGGCCTACACGTTGTTTATAGCCTTTTGATAGCTGGCCTACTTTTTTGTGTTGCTCCGGTGTAAGCCCCACCAATTGTACCACTTTAGCTACTTGTTCTTTTATATTTTTTACGCCATGTGTTTCGGCAATAAAAGCCAGGTATTCTTTTATGTACATGTCGTAATACAAAGCATTAGACTCGGGCAGGTAACCAATTTTTTGTTTGGCTCCTAATGGATCAGCGGCTACATCAATACCACAAACCAATGCGGTACCTTGTGTGGCTTGCAGGTAACCTGTTAGTATTTTCATGGTGGTTGATTTACCGGCTCCATTTGGCCCAAGGAAACCAACAATTTCTCCCTTAGCTACCTGAAAGCTGATATTGTTAACCGCTTTTTGCTGACCATATTCCTTTACTAATGCGTTTACCTGTATTGACATACAACAAACCTACAAAAAACGGTTGGCATAAGCCAACCGTTATATAAAATTTGCAGGAAAATGTTTTAACCAAAATTCTGCAACTGATATGTTTCATCAATTGGCGTACCAGGGGCCATTTCAAACACGGGTTTAAGAACACCGTCGTTTAAGCCATATACCCAGCCATGTATATGTGGTCCATTACCTTCGGCCCAGGTACGTTGAATGATAGACGTTTTAGCTAAGTTAAACACCTGCTCTTTTACATTTAATTCAACTAATCTGTCGGCACGTTGGTCTTCGTTTTCAATACCATCTAACTCGGTTTTGTGTAAACGGTAAACATCTTTAATGTTACGTAACCACATGTTTAACACCGGACGGAAATCCTGTTTTGTCATAGCAGCTCTTACACCGCCACAACCATAGTGACCACATACGATAATGTGTTTAACTTTTAAATGTCCTACTGCATATGATAATACACTTAACAAGTTAACATCGGTATTAACTACCAGGTTAGCAATGTTACGGTGTACAAATATTTCACCGGGTTGTGTATTTGTTACTTCGTTAGCAGGTACACGGCTATCGCTGCAACCAATCCATAAAAACTCGGGAGTCTGTAATTTTTCTAAGCGTTTGAAAAAATCCGGATCATCAAATACTTTTTCCTTTGCCCATGACTTGTTTTCTAATAATAACTTTTCGTAAGACTGCATTTTTAAAAGTTTATACGATTAATAAATGAATATGTTTAATTAATGTTTGGCATGTTGAATGCCTTTTGCATGCGAACGCACTAATGGCGCACCGTTGTTGGTTATCTTTTCATCAAAGCCCTGGTTAACCATATTGCTGGTAATAAGCTCTACCGTAATATCTTTTAACGGGGCCGAGATGATAAAGTCCTCAATGGTTTCAATTACATCCCGGTCAATGAAGTCGGCCCTGAAAGCATCAATAACAACGTTGGCTCCGTTAGGCACTTCTTCCAGCTTCTTTTTAATAATAGCCTTGTTTAAGAAAGAAACATCTTTACGTAAACGAATTAAATATTTGTCTTCATCGTTTACCACAAAAACTGCTTTGCGGAAATTGCTTCGGAAAGCAAAGAACAAACCAACACCTATACCAATAATTACACCTTTTAAAAGGTCGGTAGCCAAAATAGCTATAATAGTAATTACAAAGGGTAAAAACTGATCCCATCCTTTTTTGTAAAAGGAAACAAACAAAACAGGTTTAGCTAATTTGTAACCCGTAAATATTAAAATGGCAGCAAGCGCAGCATTAGGTATTAAGTTTAAAATACCAGGAATAAATGCCACACAAGACAATAATAATAAACCATGTATAATGGTAGACATTTTTGTTTTTGCGCCCGAGTTTACGTTGGCTGATGAACGCACAATAACACTTGTTACCGGCAAACCGCCAAACATACCCGATACGATGTTACCCACGCCCTGGGCTTTTAACTCACGGTTGGTGGGTGTTACACGTTGGTAAGGGTCAAGGTCATCAACTGCTTCAATACTTAATAAACTTTCCAAACTGGCAACTAACGCAAGCGTAACGGCCGTCATCCATACATTTTTATTCAGTATAAACGACCAGTCAGGCATGGTAAACAAACTGAAAAACTCATTTGGTGATTTAGCGATGGCCAGATTTACCAAATGGTTACCACCTAAAACTTCTAATGTACCTGATTGAGCAAAAAAGTAATTAAGAGAAATGGCTATGATTACTACCAACAATGGCGAAGGTACCAGACGGATAAAGCCCTTTTTACCGGCTATAATTTTTTCCCAAACAAAACTGAAAACCAAACACACACCGCCAATTATAAAGGCTGAGTTGTTTATATTTCCAAAAGCATTAAAAAAGTTCTGGAAAAGATTTCCTTTTTCAGGTATCACTCCTTCATCGCTCATAAAGTGTGAGTCATCGCCTAATAAATGCGGAAACTGGTTTAAAATCAGGATTAAGCCAATAGCTGCCAACATACCTTTAATTACACTGTTTGGTACATAATCGCCAATAATGCCAAGCTTAGCAATACCCAGAATTAACTGTAAAATACCGGCTAATACTACCGACACAAGGAATACTTCGTAAGTTGGAACCAAGGCAATAGCAGCAGCAACAATAGCTGTTAAACCGGCTGCAGGACCACTAACACTTAAATGCGATTTACTCATTAAACCTACTACCACACCACCGGCAATACCTGCAATAATACCACTAAAAGGGGGAGCATTGGAGGCAAGTGCAACACCTAAACACAGCGGCAACGCCACAAGAAATACTACAATGGAAGCTGGAATGTCGCTGCCAAGGCTTTTAAAATAATTTGCACGAGTTGACATAAATAGTTTTGTCTTTTTCTACTTTATAAAATGAATGGATAAATGATACAAGAATCGGGCTTGATATTAGCATTACACTATACCAAGTAAACTTGTTAATAAATTAAACGGAAAACGGGAAATTAGGCCAACCGTAAATTAGGCGGCATTGGGCGGAGGACATAGTAATTCTCCGTGAAAAGCAGTATAGGTCCCCTCGTGGTAGTGCAACGCTAATAGCTGAACACCGCCGGAAACGGGGCATGATGAATCAAAACTGCTGTGATGAATATACTCTTCGGTAAGTGTATTAATACCACCGCATGTATTTTCTTCGGTAGTATTGGCAAATGGATTTGCCGCAGTTTTTTGAACTTCTAACTCAGAAGTCTGCTCTATTGAAGCAATTTTCAACTTGGTTTCGTACACATAAGGCAAACTAACAGTAAGCCACACCAAAGCAAAAAGCATTAGTATGGTGGCAAAATATTGCCTCACTGTGTATTTGTTTTTTACATCCCTCATGATCGAAAGTGCGTCAAATATAAAAAATAACAAACAGAGAACCAATATGTTTGCAAAACTTTTACAATTTTATAATAAATATCACTTTTTATGTAACAGTCATCATGTTGTACAACTTACTTATTCAATTTCCTCCGACGATGCCGGTAAACGATTATACTCGCCCTTAATAGCGTACCAGCCAAATACCACAAAGCCCATAGCAATAGGCAAAAAAATCAGCAAAATAATTATCCATATTACCGGATCGTTGATTTCCTTTTTCCCATTCAGGTCAATATTATCAATAGCACCTTTAATTAAAAAAATAATAAAAGCAGGGCCGGCTATTAACCACAACCAACCCAATGTTTTTTTTAAGCTATCCATTTTATTAAGTTTAGTAGTTATTTGTTATTTTTTTGATACCAGCTACAGTTCCCTGATTTAGCTGACGTTGCGACGCTCCGTTCATCGTTCTGTTCGCTATTCATCATCGTGAATAGTGTGTATTGAATTATTGTGAGTCTCTAAATTTGTCACTTGTCCATTGTCAACGGCTCCGCTCCTGTTAATCGTCAACCTTATTATCAATTTTATTGGTTAAATAAATTGTGCCAATAATTAAACACAAAGTAGCCACACCAATGGGGTACCACAAGCCCACCAAATCGTTACCGGGGAAAGTAGTGGTTAATAACAACCCGATAAACGGCACCAACCCACCAAATACACCGTTGCCAATATGGTAAGGCAAACTCATAGATGTGTAACGGATTTTTGTGGGGAACATTTCTACAAGGAAAGCTGCAATAGGGCCATACACCATGGTTACATATAAAATTAACATAAACACCAGGCTAACAAATTTCCAGTAAACAGGCTTACTGACTACTACGTCTTTATATACCGGTGCTTCGTGTTGATGATATTTCTGGTCAATGGTGTATATCTTATTAATAACTTCATTGTCAGCATTTATTTCATCAAAATATACTGTATCCGGCCTAGCTATATTTTTTTCAATTTTATTAAATGTTAACCCATCGCTGTTTGTTCCTTTACTTACAATAGTTTGGTAAGTAATATTATCTGTGGTATGATAGGTTGTATCAGCATGTTGAAAATTTATAACAGCCTCTGTTGCGATACGGGTATCTTTTAAAAACTCGCTGAAAATGGGTCGGTAAGTAAGTATGCCTAACAACATACCAAACATCATAATCCACTTGCGACCTATTTTATCGCTGAGCCAGCCCCAGAAAACAAAAAACGGTGTGGCAAAAGCAATACCCCATAACATAATGGTACGGCTTTGTTCAAACTCTAAACCAGCTTTGGTTTCTAAAAAACTTTGTGCATAAAACTGTCCTGTGTACCAAATAACACCCTGCCCCATTACCGCACCAAACAAAGCCAGCAATACCATTTTAAAATTTGCCTTTTTACTAAAGCTTTCTTTCAACGGATTTTTTGAAACCTTACCACTTGATTTTAGTTTGCTGAATATGGGCGACTCGGACATATTCATACGTATATACACCGATAAACCTACTAACACAACAGATATCCAAAACGGATAACGCCATCCACCCCATTCTGCATTAAAGGCTGCATCGCTCATGTTTAATTTTACCAACATAATTACACCTAATGCAACAAACAAACCCAGCGTGGCCGTGGTTTGTATCCAACTGGTATAATAACCTCGTTTGTTGGCAGGGGCATGTTCGGCAACATAAGTTGCGGCCCCACCATACTCGCCACCCAAAGCAAGGCCTTGTAATAAACGTAACAATAAAACAAGTATAGGTGCAGCAATGCCAATGGTTTTATAGCCGGGTACTAATCCAATTAAAAAGGTAGCACCGCCCATTAAAACAAGCGTTAGCAAAAAAGTGTATTTACGACCAATTAAATCGCCCAGGCGACCAAATACCAATGCGCCAAATGGCCTTACTATAAAACCAGCGGCAAAAATGGCCAGCGTACTTAACAAAGCCGCCGTGCTATTACCCTCAGGAAAAAACTGTGTACTGATAGTTTTGGCCAGCATACCAAAAATGTAAAAGTCATACCATTCAATCATGGTACCTACAGATGAGGCCGATATAACTTTCCATATGCCGGTAGCAGAATCGTCATTTTTTTTCATGCCATTAAAATACAAATAGATTTAATCTGTTGCTAAAAAAATTTGAATTCGTACATTTAAGGCTCACAAAAATTAATGGTTGTCATGTCATACCCCTATCAAATTAAATCTTTTGACGAATACAAAGAAGCTTATCAAAAAAGCGTGGACAATCCGGAGGCATTCTGGGGCGACGTTGCCGAACATTTTCGCTGGCATAAAAAATGGGACAAAGTTTTAGACTGGAATTTTAAAGACCCTAAGATTGAATGGTTTGCAGGCGGTAAATTAAATATTACGGAAAACTGTTTAGACCGTCATTTGGAAAAACTGTCCGATAAACCTGCTATTATTTGGGAACCCAATAACCCCGAAGAACGTACCCGTATTGTAACTTACGAACGTTTACATAAACGTGTTTGCCAGTTTGCACAAGTACTAAAAAATAATGGTGTAAAAAAAGGCGACAGGGTTTGTATATACATGGGCATGGTGCCCGAGTTGGCTTATGCAACCTTAGCCTGTGCCCGTATTGGTGCTATACACAGTGTAATTTTTGGTGGTTTTTCAGCACAAAGTATTGCCGACAGATTAGAAGATGCACAAGCAGAATATATTGTTACCTGCGACGGTGCTTACCGTGGCGCAAAAGATATTCCGTTAAAGAGTGTAATTGATGATGCACTGATTGGCAATAAAGTAGTAAAACGTGTAATTGTTTACACACGTACACGCACACCGGTGTCTATGATTAAGGGTCGTGATGTATGGTGGGAGGATGAAATGCAAGCCGTAACCGAAGGCGCAGAAGCCTTGAACACTGATGGCTTTGGCGAAGCGGAAGTAATGGATGCCGAAGACCCTTTGTTTATATTATATACATCGGGTAGTACCGGTAAACCTAAAGGGGTGGTGCATACTATTGGTGGTTATATGGTATGGACCAATTATACTTTTGTAAATGCCTTTAATTACCAACCGGGACAAATACATTTTTGTACTGCCGATATTGGCTGGATTACCGGGCACAGTTATATTATTTACGGCCCTTTAAGTGCAGGTGCTACCAGTGTTATGTTTGAAGGTGTACCCACATGGCCCGATGCAGGACGTTTTTGGGATATAATTGACAAATACAAAATTGATATTTTATATACTGCGCCAACTGCTATCCGTAGTTTAATGGGTTTTGGATTAGATCCGTTAAAAAGCAAGGATTTATCTTCCTTGAAAGTATTGGGCACAGTAGGTGAGCCTATTAATGAAGAAGCATGGCATTGGTACGATGAACATATAGGCAAAAAGAAATGCCCCATTGTTGATACCTGGTGGCAAACCGAAACAGGCGGTGTATTAATCAGCAACCTGGCCGGTGTTACGCCTGCTAAACCCTCATGGGCTACTTTGCCCTTACCGGGAGTACAACCTATATTGGTTGACGAAAACGGCAAGGAAGTAACCGAAAAAGATGAGGAAGGGAATTATAAAGGCAACCTTTGTATTAAAGCGCCATGGCCGGGTATTTTACGTACCACCTATGGCGATCATGAACGTTGCCGTACCAACTACTTTGCTACTTACGAAAATTTATATTTCACCGGCGATGGTGCTTTGAAAAATGAGGATGGTTTTTATCGCATTACCGGCCGTGTAGATGATGTGTTAAATGTAAGTGGCCATCGTATTGGTACTGCCGAAGTAGAGAATGCCATTAATATGCACGCTGGCGTTGTGGAAAGTGCTGTAGTGGGTTACCCGCACGATATTAAAGGCCAGGGCATTTATGCCTATGTTATTTTTAATGGTCGCCATTTTGATGATGACCTTACAAAAAAAGATATACTGGCTACGGTATCACGGATTATTGGCCCCATTGCCAAGCCCGATAAAATACAGTTTGTAAGTGGTTTGCCCAAAACCCGTAGCGGTAAAATTATGCGCCGTATTTTACGTAAAGTAGCCGAAGGCGAAACCGATAAATTAGGCGACACTTCTACCCTTTTAGATCCGGGTGTGGTGGACGAAATTGTAAAAGGAAAAATTTAAAGCCCCCAAAACCCCTCCAAAGGAGGGGTTTTTAAATTCCTACAAGTCGAAGCCATTACCACTTTCTTAAACAGCTATGTTTGAGTATTATTTTTTTGTTACCAGCTGTAGTTCCCTGATCAGCTTTTGTTGCGTCGCACACTGCATCGTTCTGTAATACTAATCATCACCATTCCCCAAGCATGTTTAACAAAATCAGGTTCGTAAATTGTTCTTTTCAAGGGTAGAAAGTTGTACAAACAAACAGCGGTTCCCTAAACCCCTCCTTTGGAGGGGCTTGGGGAGGCCTAAAAATAATTTGCCCATCCTGTATTGTTACCCAATCTTTGTGGTTGATTACGTTTAAACAGAATAACATGAGAACATTAATGACAGGTTTGACTTTACTGATAGTTGCTATTAGTTATGGTCAGCAAAAAATTGATACAACTGAGCAAATTGTTGCCGGCAGAAAAAATGCAGCAGCTCAACAAAGCAAACCTTACGTTATACTTATTTCCGTTGATGGTTTAAGAAACGATATGGCCGAAAGTTATGGTGCTAAAAATATATTGCGTTTATCGGGTCAGGGAGTTAAGGCAAAATTTATGCAGCCTTCTTACCCATCATTAACATTTCCCAATCACTACACAATTGTAACAGGTTTATATCCATCGCATCATGGTTTAGTCAATAATACATTTTTCGATCCGGCTAAAAACCAAATGTACACAATGAGCAATAAGGCTCGTGTAGGCGATAGTAGTTGGTATGGCGGTACACCATTATGGTCGTTAAGTGAGCAGCAGGAAATGTTAAGTGCCAGTTTTTACTGGGTAGGTTCGGAGGCAAACATACAAGGCAAACGTCCCACTTACTACTACAACTACAACGAAAAAATTAAAATGGACGACCGCATTGCTACCGTAAAAAAATGGTTGCAGTTACCGGAAGATAAACGTCCGCATTTAATTACTTTTTACTTTCCTGAAGTTGACCATGATTTACATGAATTTGGTGTAGGCTCGGCCGAAGCTAAACATGCTGTACAGTTTGTAGATGAAAGTATTGGTAAACTGGTAGCGGAAGTTGATAAGCTGGGCTTACCGGTTAACTTTATTGTGGTATCTGACCACGGTATGACCAATGTAGATAAAGACAAAGTAATTAAAATGCCAAAGGCAATTGATACGACGCAGTTTTTTGTACCCTACGGCTCTACCTCTTTACATTTATACGGTAAAAACGTAACTAAAAAAACAGTAAAAACTACCTACAAAGCTTTAAAAAAAGAAGCCGAAAATTATACGCCGTACATGCTTTGTAAAACGCCTAAAAAATGGCATTTAAGTAAGAAAGATGATAGATACAAACGAGCAGGTGATATTTTATTAGTACCCAATCCTCCATATTATTTTAATATTGGAACCCGACCATCTACCCATATAGGCTACCACGGTTTTGATAACCGCTTAACCGATATGCGAGCCAGCTTTTTTGCCTGGGGGCCAGCCTTTAAAAACAATATTGAAATTGAAGGCTTTGAAAACGTAAATGTGTACCCTTTAGTTGCCGAAATTTTAGGTCTTACATACGATTTTAAAATTGATGGTAACCTGAAAGTGTTGAAGCCGATACTTAAGTAGTTAATGGTTCATAATTGATAGTTCATGGATAAGTGAATAGTCAGCAGTGAAATAGTGAGTGGGTTTATTCACTATTGACTATTCACTACTGACTTTCGGTCTTTCCGACTATCCGACTTCCCTCTGCTGATTAGCGAAAAGAAAGCACAAGTGTGCGACGCAACAAAAGCTGATCAGGGAACTACAGCTGGTAACAAAATAAAAAACTAACAGTCGTTTAAGCTAACAATTCAAAAAAGCGACCGACAAAATATAAAAACCCTGCAAATACTATTTTTTGCAGGGTTTTGCATTTGTGCTACCATTATCTTTGCAGCCAAATTTTTACCATTAAAAATATTGGAGGGGGGAACAAATGAAAATAATGAAGTTTGGCGGCACAAGTGTGGGTAAGCCCGAACGCATGCACCATATTGCCGGGCTGGTAACAAAAGAAACCGAGCCGGCCATTGTTGTACTATCTGCTTTATCAGGTACAACCAATGCCTTAGTAACTATTGGCAATCAAATTGCGCAACACGACCGTAGCGGCGCCAAGGACACCATTGATAAGTTACATGCACATTACGAAGATTTTATCAATCAACTGGTAACAAAACCGGAGATGGTTGAAAAAGCGAAGAATACGATTAATGAGCATTTTGAGTTTTTAAATATTATTTTAAAAATATCATTTAGCGAGGCATTAAGTAAAGATATTTTAGCACAAGGTGAGCTACTATCTACCAAGCTTTTCAGCATTTATTTAGAGGAGCAAGGTATTGAGCATTTACTGTTGCCGGCTTTGGAGTTTATGAGTATTGACCAATACGATGAACCACAAATTGGTAGTATAAAAGTTAAGCTTACACAAATTTTAGATAAGCACAAGGACAAAAAAATATTTGTTACCCAAGGTTATATTTGCCGTAATGCAAAAGGCGAAGTAGATAACCTGAAACGTGGTGGCAGCGATTACTCAGCATCGTTAATTGCAGCAGCAATTAAAGCATCGGTTTGTGAAATTTGGACCGATATAGATGGCATGCACAATAACGATCCGCGTATTGTAAACAAGACCTTACCCATTGAGCAATTAAGCTTTGAAGAAGCTGCGGAACTGGCTTATTTTGGTGCAAAAATTTTACACCCTGCATCAATATGGCCGGCGCAACATTATAAGGTTCCGGTAAAACTATTAAACACTATGCAACCTGCTGCAAAAGGCACTTTAATTACCGAAAAAGCAGGTAGTGTTGGTGTTAAAGCCGTAGCTGCAAAAGATAATATTATTGCTATTCGCATTAAGAGCAGCCGTATGTTATTGGCCTACGGTTTTTTAAGAAAAATATTTGAGGTGTTTGAAAAATACCGTACTCCCATTGATATGATTACGACTTCGGAAGTGGCGGTTTCTTTAACTATTGATCAAACAGATAGTTTGAAAGATATTATTAAAGAACTGGAACCATTTGGCACTGTGGAGGTAGATGAAAACCAATCTATCATTTCGGTGGTGGGTAACGAAATTTCTGAAACCGAAGATATTATCAAACGCCTGTTTGGATCTATCCGTAACATACCAATCCGTATGGTGTCTTACGGTGGTAGTCAAAATAATATTTCGTTGCTGGTATCGGGTGAGCATAAGATACAAATACTGCAACAGCTAAATAAAGGCATGTTTGGGCTTGAGTAAAAGCCTCCCGAACCCCTCCTTTGGAGGGGTTTTTTATTTCTTATAATTTGTAGAACGCCTCAATTAATTGTCGATATATTAACTTCTAAATTTTTACTTTTTTAATCCGCAGCAGTGCTACTATCATCGTCCGTTGTCGCACTCTTCAGCTGCAACAATGCGAAGCATTAATGAGACTAATCCAATAACTAA
>DHEF01000042.1:34928-47684 GCA_002399735.1 Chitinophagaceae bacterium UBA4857 | reverse complement strand
CAATAACTAATATCGAATTAATTCTATTGAGCATTGTGTAGGTCTTTGCCACTCAACAAAAAAAGTCAATGAAGTAGGTTTTATATAAAGCACATTATTATCCTTAATTTTGCTTATGTCTCAAACTGTATATTGCATAGGAGGTTTAGGAACCGATGAGAAAATTTTTCGTAACCTGGTATTACCGGGTTGGGAGTTAAAACATTTGCCCTGGCTTAAACCCAATGATAAAGAAACGCTGGAGGAGTATGCCCGCCGTATGATAGCACCTGTAACAGAAGAAAACCCCATACTTATTGGTGTTTCCTTTGGGGGAATGATGAGTATTGAAATTGCCAGGTTGAGACCCATTAAAAAAATCATCCTCATTTCCAGTATAAAAACCCACTTTGAAAGGCCTAAATGGATGGGTATTTCCGGAAAGTTACGTTTACATAAAATAAGCCCGAGCAAACCCAACAGATTCTCAGAAAACCTTGCCAATAAACGTTTGGGCGTAACCAACGAAAGCGAAAGAGATTTTGCCAATGCCTACCGCCGCAGTGTAGATAAAGATTATTTAAGCTGGTCCATTAACCAGATTGTAACCTGGAAAAATAACTGGCAACCTGATAATATTGTGCATATTCATGGTGATAAGGATCAGGTATTTCCTATTAAAAAAATTAAGGCCACCCATATTGTAAAAGATGGTACTCATATGATGGTGATGAACCGGGCCGATGAGGTAAGTAATTATATTTTGGCTTCATTGGATTAACTTTGTAAAAAATTACATGCCGGCATTGCCTGATTTAATAATACTTTTTGATGGTGTTTGTAACTTGTGTAACCGCAGCGTACAATTTGTTATTAAACACGATAAGCAAAAGCAGATACACTTTGCAGCCTTGCAAAGCGAAGCCGGAAAAAAATTGTTACAGCAGCACAACCTTACCGATAAATCGCTGAATTCCTTTGTGTTTATTGAAAATGGCAAGGCACATACACAATCAACCGCAGCGTTACATGTAAGTAAGTATTTAAGCGGTGGTTTTAAACTACTGTATGGCTTTTTAATTGTACCACCTTTTATTCGTAATGCCGTGTACCGTTTTATAGCCAATAATCGTTATAAATGGTTTGGCAAACAAGATGAATGCATGATACCTACACCTGAATTAGAAGCCCGGTTTTTACATTAACCAAGACTATCCGGCAATACTACCTCACCTTGCATGTAAAATACACAATAACCTCCCATTATTACTCTATCCCCTTTTTGTTGCACCCATAAATGGCCGCCACGTTTAGATAGTTGTTTAGCTTCCATGGTTGTTTTGCCCAATTTATTACTCCAAAAAGGAATTAGCTGTGCATGTGCCGAACCGGTTACCGGATCTTCATCTATACCAACTGTAGGTGCAAAAAAGCGAGAAACAAAATCAACTGTTTTGCCCGTTGCAGTAATAATTACTTTGTACCCTAATTTTTTAAGTAATGTAAAATCGGGAATAGCTTGTTGTACAGCTACTTCATCCTGTAACTCAATTATTAAATCACGTTTTTTGTAAGCCCCAACTATTTCTTTAACACCCAAGGCTTGCGCCATTTCTTGTGGGTAATCATCAAACTTCACGGGCATCCAGGAAGAGAAATCCATCTCGGCTTTAAAAGCTGTTGTGGTGGTTTCGCCATTTAATTTTGTAACTACCAACGGGCCACTTTGCGAGTAAAAAGTAATTTGAGTTTCTTTGTAACCAAGTTTTTCAAATAACACATAAGCACTGGCTAATGTAGCATGACCGCATAAGTTAATTTCACTTTCGGGTGTAAACCAACGAATAGCAAAGCCATCTTTTTCAGGCACAAAGAACACTGTTTCCGCCAGATTATTTTCCATGGCCAGTTGTTGCATTAAGTTGTCGCTTATCCATTTTTCTAACGGAATTACTGCAGCAGGATTACCACCAAAAACTTTATTACTAAATGCATCTACCTGATATATTGTCAATTTCATGATTACTTTTTTAAACTACCAATTTGTGGAATAGCCCACTTATACTTTACGGCTAATACACGAATAAGCACAATGCTCATAATACAAAGTATTTTGGTTAGTCCCGTATCAACATGTAAAGCCCTGAATAAGAAATAAATTAATGCCCCTGCTACGCAAGCGGTAGCATAAATTTCTTTTCTAAAAATTAACGGCACCTGGTTTAATAACACATCACGCAATACACCACCAAAACAAGCAGTAATAGTGCCTAATGATATACAAATACCAATACTAAATTGTTTTTCAACCGCCAGTTCCACACCAACAATGGTAAACAAACCAATACCCAATGCATCAAATAAAAACAGCGTTACCGGTAGTTGTTGTAGTTTATGCCGAAAGAATAACGTAATGCCGGTAGCTATTAAAATAACAAGAATCGTTACTTCATTTTGCAACCAGTTAACCGGCAGGTTACCAATCATTACATCCCGTATAGTACCCCCACCAACCGAAGTAACAAAGGCAATAACCAATACACCAAACACATCCAGCTTTTTATTAATAGCCATGGATGCCCCTGATACAGCAAAAGCAAAAGTACCCAGTATGTCTATAATGCGTAAAAAATCCGTTTGCAAATTGGTTGGTTTATTAGCTAAGGTATTACTTCTGTTTAAACTTTTTAGTTAATCGTATAAAACAAAGCTTATGTATGCTACAAAAAACAAAGGCCCGCATTTGCGGACCTTTATTACAAATAAGTGTACTATTAATCTATACGAAACGATATTTTTGCTACAATACCATAAGTACTGATTTTACCATCTTTTACGTGTGCTTTAATATCTTTTACATACACCGAATCGATATT
Source organism: Chitinophagaceae bacterium UBA4857 (assembly GCA_002399735.1). Classification (GTDB taxonomy): domain Bacteria; phylum Bacteroidota; class Bacteroidia; order Chitinophagales; family Chitinophagaceae; genus Terrimonas. The sequence continues at coordinate 44,829 of DHEF01000042.1, read as the reverse complement.
ACGGATTGTTTTTGATGCTTCGGTTACGGCTTGTTGAATAGCATCATCAATTCCAATTTCGGAAGAAGCAATTACTTCGATAACTTTTACAATAGGCATAGCTTATGTTTTTTTAAATGAACAATGCTTGAAGTTAAGAAAACAATTTGGTGATTTGGTGATTTGATGATTTGGAAATGCGAGTTTGCGCATATCATAATAACACTAACACAATGCCCAATAGAATTACCGAACGTACAAGTGAGAGTATTAAATTCATTTCCACTGGAAATAAATTTAACCCCAACCCTATCGGGTTACAACAGACGATGATAGTAGTAATGCAGTTGAACTTAAAAATAAAAAACCTCCTGTTTTCCAGGAGGTGTAACTAATTTTATTCGGCCATCATTTCACGGATAACCGTTTCAATGTCTTCGGCGTTGGGTTTGCTAAAGTAATCGCCATCGCTACCGTAAGCCGGCCTGTGCGCTTTGGCCGTAATGGTACGTGGTGCTACATCTAAATAACGGTAACCACCTTGCTCTTCCATTACTTTATTAAACATGTAAGCTGCTGCACCACCCGGTACATCTTCGTCAATAAACACAATACGACTTGTTTTTTTCAACGATTCAACAATAACATGGTTAATATCGAAAGGTAGCAAAGTTTGTACGTCGATTATTTCGCAACTAATGCCTGTAGCCTCTAATGAGTTAACAGACTCTTGAATAATACGCAAGGTAGAACCATAAGAAACGATGGTAATATCATTACCTTGTTTTATTACTTCCGGCACACCTAATGGTACCGTCATTTCCAGTAAATTGGATGGTGGTGTTTCTTTTAAGCGATAACCGTTTAAACATTCTACCACAATACCCGGGTCGTTACTTTGCAGTAATGTATTGTACATACCTACGGCCTGTGTCATGTTACGGGGTACACATAAGTACATGCCGCGTAGAGAGTTTATCATCATAGCCATTGGTGAACCGCTATGCCATATACCTTCTAACCGGTGGCCACGGGTACGTACAATTAACGGACAACTTTGGCGGCCATAAGTACGGTAATGTAAGGTTGCTACATCATCGCTTAATGGTTGTAAGCCATACAATACATAATCAATATATTGTATTTCAGCAATGGGACGTAAGCCACGCAAAGCCAAACCTATCCCCTGCCCCATGATGGTTAACTCCCGTATACCGGTATCAAAAATGCGTATATCGCCATGTTTTGCCTGCAAACCGCTAAAGCCCTGGTTAACATCGCCAATAAAACCAAGGTCTTCGCCAAATGCTACCACTTTAGGGTTGCTGGCAAATAGCTGGTCAAAATATTTATTTAACACTTCATAGCCATTAAGCGTTTTTGGGGCATCATCAAAAACGGCTTTTACTTCCGGTACTTTTAATGCCGCTTTAGGGCCTTCGTTGTATAAATGCGAGTTATATAATTCTTTATTTTGCGCCAGTAAGTCTTTATAATAAGACTGTATATCCTTAACCGCTTCGGTAGTTTCTTTGTACACTACTACGTCGTGCAGGGTTTTTAAAATATCTCTGCGTAACGGTTCACGGTTGCTGGTAAGTACTTGTGCTTTCTTTTTAATCCAGCCACTTTCCTCTGGTAATTTATAGGCCAGTTCGTTTAACAACCTAACCGCTTCTTCCATCTGTGCTTTAATAGGTTGTTGGTAAGCAGCCCATGCTTTGTCTTTACTTTCTTTTACACCTGTTTTGGCGGTGTTTTCAATCTCTCTTAATTCATCCTCACTGCCTAATGCGTTTTGTAGTATCCACTCACGCATTTGTTTTAAGCCATCCCACTCACGTTCCCAAGCCAAGCGCTCCTGTGTTTTATACCTTTCATGACTGCCCGATGTTGAATGCCCTTGTGGTTGTGTAATTTCCTCAACATGAAATAATACGGGAATATGTTCTTCACGAGCTATGCGTATGCCTTCTTCAAAGGCTTCGCACATACCCGCATAGTCCCACCCTTTCACTTTATATATATTAATACCGTTAGTATCTTTTTCTTTTTGCATACCACTTAAAGCGGTAGATATAGAAGCTTTAGTGGTTTGGTATTTTTTAGGCACCGAAATACCGTAACCATCGTCCCAAACAAAAAAAGCTACCGGCACCTGTAAAACACCGGCGGCGTTTACTGTTTCCCAAAAATGCCCTTCGCTGGTAGATGCATCGCCAATAGTACAAAAACAAACCTCGTTGCCATTGTCCGACAAAGTGCTGAAACTCTCCGGCATAGGCAGGTTACGAAATACTTTTGAAGCATAGGCCAAACCCAATGAACGTGGAACCTGTGAAGCTGTTGGAGCCATGTCACTGGCTGTGTTTTTTTGATCAATCAGCTCCGTCCAATTACCTTCATTATCAACATTTTGGGTAGCAAAATGCGAGACCATCTGGCGGCCGGCATTATTGGTATCGTTCTTAATATCCGGATCGGCATATAGTTGTGCAAAAAACTGCTGTACATTACTCTGGCCTATGGCAAAATGAAAGGTTTGGTCGCGGTAATAACCACTGCGCCAGTCACCGGGGCGAAAAAATTTGGCCATAGCAACCTGCGCTACTTCCTTCCCATCGCCAAAAATGCCAAATTTGGCTTTACCTGTGAGTACTTCTTTGCGGCCTAATAAACTGGCTTCGCGGCTGAGACAAACCACACGATAATCCTTCAAAATTTCCTGGCGGAAGTTTTCGAAAGACAATTCCTGATTGGCCTGCACCGTTAATGGAGTTTCTTTTCCCATGTGGCAAAAATAGGGATAAACAGCTAACGAGTGTTAACTACAAAAATTTGATGCAGTTTTTGCAACCAATTACAACCATCCCTCGTCTTTTTTGTTACCTTTACATACTGTACAATATCTAATTATGAAGCAATTTTTACTAATTATGACGTTTTTGGCAGCTGGTTTTGGCTTATATGCCCAAAATCCTGACAATACAAACGCCCCCAAAAAAGATGTTTTAGAAGTTAAGGAAACCGCTTTTGACTTTGGTAAAATACCACAAGGCAAGCCGGTTTACCATAATTTTAAAATTACTAACACCGGTTCTTCCCCTTTAGTTTTAGAAAGTGTGCAAGCCAGCTGTGGTTGTACTACACCTGAATGGAGCCGTGAACCCATTGCACCTGGAAAAAGTACCGTAATAAAAGTGGGGTACAATGCAGCCGCTACCGGTTATTTTGACAAACCTATCACCATTACTTATGCGGGTGGTATGCACAAACAACTGGACATAAAAGGAACTGTTTGGGCCGCACCAGAAGGATCGGCTCCGGTGAATGCATCAGTAGATTTTTTGAAAAAACAAAACCTTTAATATTTAATCATTCGTTACATCATGAAAAAGTTTTTATTAGCATCAGCACTTTTACTTTCATTCGGCGTTTTTGCACAAACAAAAGCCGATGACTTTATTAAAGTAAATAAAGAAACACACGATTTTGGTAAAGTAAAGCATAATGAACCTGCTGCATACGAGTTTGTAATTACTAATACGAGCAAGCAACCAATTGTAATTTCAAATGCAACAAGTAGCTGTGGTTGCACAGTACCTGAAAAACCCAAAGAACCAATTTTACCAGGTAAAACAGGTAAAGTAAAAGTTGTTTATAATTCAGCAACTATTGGTACCATCAATAAAGACATTACTATTTCTTTAGCCGGTGTACAAATACCTAAAGTAGTGCATATTACCGGTGAAGTTTTAACTGCGGATGCTTACGCTACTTACGAAAAAACAAAAGGCAAAACTTCCAAAGTTAACTAAGTTTAATTTTAACCGTTCTCTATACAGTCCCCCTGTTTCAGGGGGATTTTTTATGTTACCGGCTGTAGTTCCCTGATCATCGTTCCTTGCGTCGCACTCTTGTACTGCATATCGCTATTCAACAGCTTAACGCCAAATGCTTAAAGCCTAATGCTAAAAGACCAATACAAACTATGAACTATTAACAATGAACCATTAACTATTCCTTCATCTTCGTATCAATAATAATCGTAACCGGACCATCATTTAACAAAGCCACTTTCATATCGGCACCAAATACACCGGTTTGTATGGATTTTGCTAAATCGGTTTGAAGTTGGATAATCATTTTTTCGTATAGCGGAATAGCAATGGGTGGTTTACTGGCTTTAATATAAGAAGGCCTGTTGCCTTTTTTGGTAGCCGCATGTAACGTAAACTGGCTAACCAGTAATAATTCACCATTCAAGTCCAATAAGGATTTATTCATTACCCCTTCTTCATCATTAAAAATACGCAGGTTAACAATTTTATTACTTAGCCATGCTATATCGCTGTTATCATCAGCATCCTCAATACCTAACAATACCAATAAACCACCGGCAATAGATGATACTACTTTTTCGTTAATGGTTACACTGGCATGGCTTACCCGTTGTATTACAGCTCGCATTATTTGTATCTTTATAATTATAACAAATGTATTAATAAAAAAATGAGAGACTTCAGCAGTGAATTAAGTTTTCAAACCACAAGAAGCGGAGGTAAAGGCGGACAAAATGTAAACAAGGTGGAAACTGCTGTTATTGCTTTTCTTTCAATTGAAAACTCGCAATTACTTAGTGCTAATGAAAAAACAGTAGTGCTGGAAAAACTAGCCAACCGCATAAACAGCGAAGGACAATTATATGTAAAAGCACAGGAGCACCGTACACAATTAGCCAACCGTGAAGAAGCAGTAGAAAAAATAAACAAACTTTTACAGACTGCACTTGCCAAAAAGAAATTGCGTATTGCCACCAAAGTAAGTAAGGCCGCAAAGCAAGCCCGGCTAAATAGTAAAAAGAAGGCATCGGAAAAAAAAACAATGCGGAGGAAGTATACCGGGGAGTAGATCATAGTTAATGGTTAATAGATTATGGACGGTGGTTTATAGGGTTCATTCCCCTCCAAGGAGGGGCGATTAGAAGAGTTTCTTGTATGGAGTACACTGGGGTGAGTTGCTCAATAGAATTACTACAGTACAAGAGTGCGACGCAAGTAAAGCTCAATCAAGGGAGGAACGCTGGTTAACAAAAAATAAAAATTATATTAACAGAATAGATGACGAAAAGTATATTGATAATAATATTAATTGCAGGAATGATTGCTGTTGTTAGTGTATTGTCGGTATCGTGTAAACGCACAAGCTGGGGTAAAGATCTTAGCTGGGTACAACAGCAAATACCTAGTGGTTTTCCTGAACCATTTTATAGGTATGCCGCCGACAATCCATTATCAAAAGAAGGGGTTGAATTGGGACGTAAACTTTTTTATGAAGGACGTTTGTCGGTTGATGGTAATTTTCCTTGTGCCAGTTGCCATGAGCAGCGGGCTGCATTTGGTTTGTTTGAACATGACCGCAGCCATGGTTACAACAACTCGCATACGTTGCGTAACGGACCGCCGTTATTTAATTTAGCCTGGCAACAATTTTATCATTGGGATGGTGAGTTTACTACCTTAACAGATGCCATTGCACAACCTATTAACGGACATATAGAAATGGCGGATGATTTTACCAATATTATTGCCAAATTACAGACTGACGTTAATTACAGAAGAGAATTTAAACAGATTTTTAATACGCAGTTTATACAGCCCAAACATATATTGCAGGCTCTATCACAATTTTTAGGAACATTTGTTTCGGCCAATGCTAAGTACGATAAAGTAAAAAGAGGCGAAGCCGGTTTTACGGCAGAAGAGCAACAAGGTTACACGCTTTTTTTAGCCAAATGTAATACCTGCCATACCGAACCTTTATTTACAGATGGGAGTTTTAGAAACATTGGTTTACCGGTTGATAATTTACTGAATGATTATGGCCGCTTACGCATTACCCGTTCACCAAACGACTCATTAAAATTCAAAGTCCCTTCGTTACGTAATGTGGAGGTATCCTCTAATTATATGCACGACGGTAGGTTTTTATCGATGCCGCAGGCCTTAAACCATTACCGGATGAATGTGCAACCCAGCACCACACTTGACCCCTTATTGACCAACGGCATTCCTATGACCGATACGGAACTGTTAAGCATTGTAGCTTTTTTACGAACCCTGACCGATATGGAATTTATAAATAACCCTGCACTAGCCAGACCATAATAAAAAGTCCGCTGCTTATACGCAACGGACTTTTTATTATTAAACAATTTAATTTCAACTTAGTTTTTTCTTGCTTTCAGCGCATCCAGAATTTGTTTCTGGCGTTCAATTTCACCATTCTGTTGCACTTGCTCGTTACCGTTTTTAGATAAGTCTTCCTGTGCTTTTTTTATTCTTTTTTCTAAATCGCTTTGATCGCTTTGTAAGCTTTTCAGTTTCTTTTCTGCTTTAGATAAAACATCTGTCTGTGTTTTTATTTGCACATCTAAATCACCAGCCTCAATGTTAGGACGCAACCCAGCCAGAAAACTTTTCGCATTCTCTTTAATAGAGTTGTTGTTATCACCAATTACATTACCCCCGGAAATAATTAAATGAATAACCGACGTGTTTTTGTCTTTACGGCTTTTTTTGTCAACCGAAAAAGTATAATCCATAGCGGTGTTGTTTATTTCAGGTATGGTTGCACCCGAATAAACACGAAAACCTTTACTGCTTTTACCTTTAACTCCCAGGCTCTCCAATTTGCTTACCAATGCTTTTTCCACTAAATCCGGCGGATAATTATATTCAATAGCCAAAGCCGGTTGATCTACTTTATTATACTTAATAGTGCTTTCGTAAGCTTGTGCTTTTACTAATGTACTCATTAATAAAACCGAAAAAATAAACATTAAACTTCTTTTCATAATTAGCTTTTAACTTTTGATAAATGACAAAATTTGAACAAAATAGGTTGCTTAATCCGCTTGAAATTTGGATTATGCTTCTTCGTTTGGGATATTAGAGGGAGTACTGCAAAACTAGCTAAAATTTCAGATGTTTCAAGTATTAGGTTACTTAAATCACCTACAATTTGGATAGTTTTGATTGTTAACAATTTATTATATGCAATTGTTGTACCTATTTTTATAATTCGGGGAGGCTGTATGTTAAAATATTCTTCATAACTCGTAGGTTTGTCAACTTAAAAATCTGTTTTAATTGAGTAGCATAAAAAAACTGGCGGGACAAACAATGTGGTATGGCGTAAGCTCTATAGCTGCCCGTTTTATCAATTATCTGCTCACCCCTTATCTTACTTACAAATTTTCTACTACCCAGTATGGCGAAATGAGCATTATATATGCCTTTATACCATTTATGAATATTGTGTTCACTTATGGTTTAGAGACAGCTTTTTTCCGATATGCCACCGGTGATAATAAAAACAGGGTTTACAATACCACCAGTATATCCATGCTGGTTAGTACTATTGTTCTGGCCATTGGCATGTACATTTTCAGAGAACCTATTGCCAGTTTACTGCGTATAGAAAACCATGTTGATTACATTAGCCTGAGTATAGGTATTATTGCGCTAGATGCATTAAGCACCATTGCTTTTGCCAAATTAAGGTTAGAAGGCCGGCCACGAAAATTTGCGCTTATAAAAGTATCAGGCATCATTATTAATGTAGCTTCCGTTTACTTTTTTCTTAGTATATGCCCTGCCATAAAAGAAACTAACCCTGACGGATTTATTGGCAATTTTTATAACCCGGAATGGGCGGTGGGTTATAGCTTATTGGCCAATCTTATTCAGAGTGCCGTTACATTATTACTACTTTCTAAAGAGTGGTTAGGTTTTAAATGGAGCTTTGATAAAGTATTATGGAGACAAATGTTGGTGTATAGCATGCCACTGTTGATTGTTGGTTTTGGCGGTATGATAAACGAAACACTGGACCGCATAATGCTTACCTGGTGGGCACCCGGAGGCACGGAAGAAGCGGCTAAAGCTGAAACGGGTATTTACTCGGCCTGTTATAAACTGGCTATACTTATATCGCTTTCCATACAGGCTTTTCGTATGGGAGCCGAGCCTTTCTTTTTTAAGCAAGCTGCGGAAGGCAATGCACCCAAAACCTATGCACGGGTAATGAAGTTTTTTGTTATTACCATTTGTTTTATGTTTTTAGGTGTGGCCATGTACCTGGATATATGGAAACATTTTATCCGTAACCAGGAAATGTGGGTAGGTTTAAAAGTAGTACCCATTTTATTACTGGCTAATATATTTTTGGGGATTTATTACAACCTTTCTATTTGGTATAAGGTTACCAACAAAACCATGGTGGGGGCTAAAATAACACTAATTGGTGCGGTAATTACTATTATTATTAATTACCTGTTTATACCTCATTTTGGTTATATGGCTTGTGCCTGGGCTACCTTCTTTTGTTATGGCACTATGATGGTTTTATCGTTTAGCTGGGGACAAAAAGTTTACCCAATACCTTATGCCTGGAAAAAACTAATAGCCTACATTGTTATTGTGGTATTACTTTATTTATTACATGCGGCCTTTACATTAATTGGTTTACACGTATGGCTTAACCATGTATGGGCAACATTTTTGTTTATTGCTTTTGGCTGGTTTATTTTACTGGTAGAAAGAAAAGAGTTTAAACAACTGCCGTTTATTGGTAAATATATACGCTAAACGGCCCCTTTTTAAATTTTATAAAATTGTTCCGGCTGTCATATTTTCAAGTACTATTTTCCATTACCTTCACGCCCTTAAAAATAAAAGGCTTTTATGTCGTTGCCAAAAAATCAACTTACCATTAAACCATCTAGTTTACCGGGAGCCGGTAAAGGCTTATTCACTACACAGTTTATTCCAAAAGGAACTTTAATTGTTGAGTACAAAGGAAAAGTTTCGGCCTGGAAAGACGTTAACCATGACGATGGTAACAACGGTTATATTTATTATGTAAACCGCAACCACGTAATTGATGCCAGCAATCATCCTAAAGAGTTGGCCCGTTATGCCAACGATGCCCGTGGATTAACTAAAATTCCGGGTATACTTAACAATGCAGAATATGCCGAAGACGGAAAAAAAGTTTACATAAAAGCTAAAAAGGATATTCAGCCCGGCGAAGAAATTTTAGTAGCTTACGGGAAAGAATACTGGCAAACTGTACGTGAAAATATTCGTATTGATCGCAGAGACGCGGCCAGCAAAAAATAAAATCAGTATAACTAATAACTCCTTTTCATGCCCCAATACCAGGCTTTTATTTTCGACTTAAACGGTACTATTATTCACGACATGCCCTACCATGTAAAAGTATGGAAGGATATAGTAAACGAGTTAGGTGCCAACCTTACATTAGAAGAAACACAAGCCCAGTGTTACGGTAAAAATCAAGACTTGCTGGAAAGGGTTTTTCCCGGCAGATTTAACAACGAAGAGAAGGATAAAATAGGTTTTGAAAAAGAAAACCGTTACCAAAGCTGGTATAAAAATGATATGAAATTAATTGCCGGGCTTGATAGTTTTCTGGCAAAAGCACAGGCAGCTAATATACCCATGGCCATAGGTTCTGCGGCCATCATGTTTAATATAAATTTTATACTGGATGGCACCCAAACGCATCAATATTTTAAAAGTATTGTTAGTGCCGATGATGTGGTAAACAGCAAACCCGACCCCGAAACTTTTTTAAAAAATGCACAAACGTTAGGCATAGCACCCGAAAACTGTCTGGTGTTTGAAGATGCTCCGAAAGGTATTGAAGCCGCCCAGCGTGCCGGCATGCCTGCGGTGTGTATTACCACCATGCATCCTTCTGCCGACTTTGCCGCATACGATAATATTGTTGCGTTTATTGATGATTATAATTCGCCTGAATTAAGCAAGTTTTTATAATTTTTTTTGGAGCCCGGCTGTAGTTCCCTGATGGGGCTTTTGTTGCGATCCGATAG
>DHEF01000042.1:0-34805 GCA_002399735.1 Chitinophagaceae bacterium UBA4857 | reverse complement strand
GTGGAAATGAATTAAAGACTCACTCTTGCACGTTCTGTTCGCTATTCAGCATTATGCAGGCTGTTTTTCTTTTTATAATGTTTATTGCTTAGGAGTTCCCTCGCTTTGCTCGGGATGAAATTTTAAGGCTCCCTCATTTTCTCTGTGTTACTCTGCGAACAATCTCTGTATTAACTCCGTGGTATAATTACCGCGTATCTGCTTTTGATTAGCGATATGCTGTTGAACGGAGCGTCGCAAGGGACGATCAACAGAATTACTAAAGCTGATAACAAAATAAAAAAGCTGTCAGGCTGAGTTTGACACTCAACTACACTAATACAGCTTCACAAAAGGATTATTCATTTTTTCAAAGCCTGTAGTAGTTGGGTTACCATGGCCGCTGTATACTTTTGTATCATCTGGCAGGGTAAATAATTTCTGTTGAATGCTGTCAATTAAAGTATCGTAATGGCCGCCGGGTAAATCGGTACGGCCAATGCTGCGGTCAAACAATACATCGCCACTAATAATAAATCCTTGGGCTTCGTTATAAAAAGAAATACTACCCGGCGAATGACCCGGCGTAAATAATACATTAAAATTATCCTCGCCTAAAGTAACCGTATCGCCTTCCTGCAAATAAGTTACGGGGCCGGTATAATTATCAAAAGGTAAACCCCATTTTTTTCCGGCTTCGCCTGCCCTGTCCAGCACCGGTTGTTCCAGCAAGTGAATATGTGGCTGCAAATTCCAGGTTTCGTTTACAAAACCATTACCAAAAACATGGTCCAGGTGACAATGAGTATTTAACAATAAAACGGGATTTAAGCCCATTTCTTCGATGGCATTTTTTAATTTTTGCTTTTCGGCCGGAAAAAAACAGCCGGGATCTATAATCATACAGTCCTTTTGTTCGTTGTATAGCAGGTAAGTATTTTCCTGAATAGGACTAAAAACAAAGGTTGTAATAGTTATCATAGTTTGTTTTTTGTATTTTTAGTAACGGCCGGTTAAATTACAACCGTCAGGCTTATTTTTTGTTGTTAAAAGGATTGTAAAACTACTACCAAACGGTTATACAGGCCCCGAAAAAAAGGTAATAAACTATCATTTTTTCGTTTAATATGTGCGGTTAGGGTAACTTTATGGCGGTAAATGCAGCTACAAAAGTTTATCAGATGGTTATGTAGCATGGGAATGTTATTACCGGTACCGGTATTTTTTAGAAATATGATGTTTAAAGCATTGCAGAAAAGTATGAATAAATTAGTAAGCTGTCTGGTTTTGTTGTTAGCGTTAGCTACCTTAAATACCCATGCACAGGTTAATGCAGTTGAGTTTGGCAAAAACCGGGTGCAGCACGAAAAATTTAAATGGAAGTATTATCAAACACAAAACTTTAATACCTATTTCAGTCAGGATGGTTTAGGACTGGGCAAATACGTAGCTCAGATTGCCGAAAACGAACTACCTAGTATTGAACAGTTTGTTGAGTATGGTTTGCAAAGACGTACCAACATTGTGGTGTTTAACAATTTTGACGATTACCAGCAATCGAACATTGGTATTGAAATAGATTGGCAAAGCCCCGGTGGTGTAACCAAACTGGTAAATAATAAAATGCTGGTTTACTTTGATGGTAACCACGATAATTTGCGTAAGCAAATTCGTCAGGGTATTGCACAAATACTGGTAGCCAATATTTTATTTGGCGATGATTTAGGTGAGTTTGCCGCTAACCAGGCTTTATTGGATTTGCCCAAATGGTTAACAGACGGCTACATTGAATATGCTGCCGAAAACTGGAGCCCGGCTTTAGATGACCAATTGCGTTCTGTAATGTTATCTGCCGAATACCGTAATTTCTATCAGTTTGCATTTGATAAACCATTATTGGCCGGTCATGCATTTTGGAAATATATTGCCGATAAATATGGTAAAAACAAAGTAACCTACTTTTTATACCTGGCTCGTATATATCGTAACCTGAACAATGCATCTAACAAACTGGCTAAGAAAAAATTTAAAGCCATCCTTGCCGATTTAATGCAAGAAGTGCCGCAACAGTATTACAAAGATTTACGTGGCCGTAAAAATGTACCTAAAGGCCAATTAGCCGTAACCGAAGTAGTAGGTAAAAAAGATTACATCAGATTTAATGCTAACCCTATACCTCGTAGTTTCAGTTATGCATTAGTTGAGTATAAACAAGGCGTTTATAAAGTTGTTTTAATGGAAAACTTTGTAAATAAAAAAGTGCTGTTGAAGTATGGTAACAAAAGTGTAGATAATGAGCTTAACCCTAACTACCCCATTTTAGCCTGGGACGGTAAAGGCACCCGTCTTGCTTGTGTGTATACCGAAAAAGGTAAAGTAAAATTATTTGTTTACGATGTGGTTAACCGTATTAAAACAACCAAAGGAATAGAGCTGCCTTTTGACCAGGTACAGGATGTGAAGTACATGCTGGATAATAATACTTTAATATTTAGTGCTGTTCGCAGTGGTCAGACAGATATCTATACCTATAAAATTAAAACGGAAACATTAGATCAGATTACCAATGATGTGTATGATGACTTAGACCCTTCGTTTGTAGCGTTCCCTAACAAAACCGGTATTATTTACAGTAGTAACCGCCCTACCGCTTTAGCCGCCAGCAGCGAAGACTCACTTCCGGGCAACCGCTTTAATATTTTTATGGTGGACAACTGGAACAAATCCGACTTTAAACAAATATCTCAGCTTACAGCTATACAACGTGGCAATGCCCGTTTTCCATCGCAATACAATACCACCCACTTTACATTTGTAAGTGATGAAAATGGTGTAAACAACCGTTATGCAGGTTTCTTTAAAACCGAACGTGCAGGTTTGGATACCTTAGTATTTATTGGCGATGAAGTATTACGCAACCCCACACTTGAAATTGTTGACAGCGTGTTAAAAGACTGGGAAAAACCCGATGTGGATTCTATAGGTTTTGTATCGGTAACCAACGATTCATCTTACGTTTTCCCATTGACCAATTACCAAAGCAGTTTATTGGAAACACGTACGGCCGGCGATAACCAACAGGTAAGTGAGGTGATAAAAATGGGCGATTTAAAAATGTTGTACCGTTTACGTATTGATGAAAATGCTTTAAGACGTAGAAATGTAACAGCCCGCCCTACAGAATATATAAGGCAGTTAATTGATGAAGAACGTCGTGCCAGCGGCCGTAAGGCAACGCCAGCCGCACCGGCACCGGGTAGTAGGGACACTGCAAGTACTAAGCCCGGTAATTATTTTCAAAACGAATTTGGCAATGAACCGGCCCGGGCGACTACCGCACCACCAACCGGTACTACCATTCAAAGTGTGATAGAAGAGCCAAAACCGGCCCGTGACTTAGTATTACGCTCAGCCAAACTATACGAATACAGGCCACTTAAATACTTTGCGGATTATGCTGTAACCGGTATTACCAGTACCGTGTATGGCATTACCAAGTTTCAGCCATATGGTGGTGGTGCAGGCCCCATATTTATGTCAAATGGTAGTGGTATTAATGGTTTAATACGCATGGGTACATCTGACCTAATGGAGGATATAAAAATTACCGGTGGTGTACGTATTGCACCTAACTTGAAAGATAATGACCTGTTAATGGAATTTATGAACCTGCGCAAACGTATAGACTGGGGTGCAAATTTTTTCAGAAGCTCCAACACCGTAGGCTTAGTAGGGTTACCTTACAATGCAAGAATAACCTCTACTTACTATTTAGCAAAATTCAAACTGCCTTTTGACAGGGTAAGAAGTTTACGTGCAACCATTGGCCCTCGTTTTGACAGACTTACCGTTTTAGGAAGAAATAACGAGTCGCTTGAAGCTCCTGATGCTAAAACTGCATTTGCTCAAATAAATATGGAGTATGTACATGATAATACGGTTGTTAAAACCAATAATATTTTAAATGGATTACGCTACAAAGCGTTCTTCGATTTCTTCTCACAACTTAATAAAGGCGATAATGTAACCAAACGCCAGAATGTGTTTAATGCCGGTTTTGATGCCCGTTACTATTACCCTATTTACCGTAACTTAATTTGGGCTGTTCGCGGCTCCGGCGATTTTTCGTGGGGCGATCAAAAAGTAATTTACTACATGGGGGGTGCGGATAACTGGTTATGGCCTAAGTTTTATAATGACAACCAAACCAACCGTAGCGGTACCCAAAACTATCTTTACCAAAGTTTAACCAACCCTGTTCGTGGCTTTAACCAAAATATTGCCAATGGTAACAATGCCGTTGTAATTAACAGTGAAATAAGATTACCCATTTTTTCCACCTTGTTTAACAGACCCATTAATAATGCTATGTTACGTAATTTTCAACTGGTACAGTTTTTTGATTTAGGCACAGCCTGGGAGGGTGGTTTAAAAAATATTGAACGACCGGTTACAAGTATTAATCCGGCACCTGACGACCCTAATGTCCCTTTATTAATTCGTTACAAAGCAGGCGGCCTTGGGCCATTTGCAGGCGGCTATGGTTTTGGTGCCCGTACTACACTGTTAGGCTATTTCCTTCGTGTGGATGCTGCATGGGAAATGAACGGCTTCTTCCACACCAAACCAAAATGGTATTTCGGTATTGGGTTCGATTTTTAATACAAAAACATAATACTTTTTATAAAGCCTTCATTATTGAAGGCTTTTTTATTGTCCCAACTGCATTACTACTATCAGCTTCCGTTGCGTCGCACACTTCAACTTTATGTTCGCTAATCAACATCGTGTTTTAGTGTAAATTGTTTTTGTAACACAGTATTTTAGTTTGGTATTGTTATAAAGATGGGCGGCTGCACCGCTTAGGCTACAATCTACCGGCCTTAAAGCCGGTAGATTGTAGCCGGGTGGACCGCTGCTGACCGGAGTTATTACTGCTGACAGCCCCTAATAATTTGAAAATTAATTAATTAGATTAATTTTAGTTGATGGAAATGTAGTATTTTAGCACTTTAGCGGCTATCAATGGTAAAAACTACTGCCTTTATTGCATAAAACTCCTATCTTTGCCGCCCCAAATCTGTGTTCGCAGATTCTTTTTTGTGGTAACACACAAAATTGTCCAATGGGTAAATCGAATTTTTAAACAAAAAAAACAGGTAATGAACAATTACGAATTGATGGTGATTTTTACCCCTGTTCTTAGCGATGACGATTTTAAAGCTGCTCAAAAAAAGTTTACCGCAATGGTAACTGAAGCGGGTGGTTCTATCGTTCACGAAAACGCTTGGGGACTTAAATCTTTAGCCTACCCTATCCAGAAAAAAACAACTGGTTTGTATTGGGTATTAGAGTACACTGCAGCTTCTGACTTTAACGAGAAGTTCAAGATTCAACTATTGCGTGACGAGAGTGTATTACGTCACCTTTGCACTAAACTTGATAAATACGCCGTCGAGTATAATGCTAAAAAGAACAGTGGTGTTAAAACAGGAACCGAAAAACCAGTGGGGGCTTAAGTCATGGCAAAAAATGAAATTAAATATCTTACCGCTATTAAAACTGACAAGCATGTTAAGAAGTTTTGTCGTTTTAAAAAATACGGTATCCGTTATATTGACTACAAAGACATTGAGTTTTTGAAAAAATTTTTAAACGAACAAGGTAAATTATTACCCCGTCGTTTAAGCGGAAACAGCCTGAAATATCAGCGCAAGGTTTCTGACGCGGTTAAAAAAGCCCGCCAAATGGCATTATTGCCTTATGTAACAGATCTTTTAAAATAACCTCACCCTAACTCCCTTGTATTAAAGGGAAGACAGTTGTTTAAATTATTATTGCAACTGGGCTGGTGAACAAAGAGAAAAAAATGGAAATCATTTTAATACAGGATGTTGATAATTTAGGTGGTAAAAACGAAGTAGTAACTGTGAAAAGCGGTTATGCACGTAACTTTTTACTACCAAACAAATTAGCTGTTGAAAGCAACTCTTCTAACAAAAAACAATTAGAAGAAAGATTGAAACAAGTAGCTAAGAAAGAAGCTAAAATGTTAGCCGAAATTAAAAGCGTTATTGCTAAACTACAGGAGTCCCCTTTAAGCTTACAAGCTAAAACAGGTACCAGCGGTAAAATTTTTGGTAGCATTACTTCTTTACAACTTAGCCGTGCTATTCGTGAGCAAAAAGGCTACGAAATTGACCGTCGTAAGATTTCAATTGCCGAAGAGGTGAAAGAATTAGGTACACACAAAGCTACTATTGAGTTTGGTGGTGGCCACTCTACGGAGATTGATTTTGAAGTAGTTGCAGAGAATATTGCTTAATCCGGATTACAAAACGGATTTTAGTATTACATATGTTTTTTACAAAAACCTCCCCAATGGGAGGTTTTGTTTTTAAGTGACCCCATTTAAAAAGGTTTGTACTTTAATTGTAAAACTTTTGATTTTACAAAATAAATTTTGTCTGATAGAAAAAAATTTGGGCAATGTCAAAAAAAAAGCGTTTATTTTGTATTGATTTGGTGATCTGTACAGTAGAACAAGTCCTGAACGTTAGTGTAAAAAACGTTAAATGTTCATCGGTAACTGGTAACTGTTAGCACTTTTATTTTTTAAAATTTCACAAAATGAACATTTACGTAGGAAACCTAAGTTGGAACCTGAAAGATCAGGATCTTCAAGATTTATTCGCTTCTCATGGCGAAGTATCTTCAGCTAAAATTGTGTTGGACAAATTCACCAACCGCAGCAAAGGCTTTGGCTTTGTTGAAATGACTAATGATGATGAAGCGCAAGCTGCTATTGGTGCCTTAAATGGTACTGAAGTAGACGGTCGTAACATTGTTGTAAACGAAAGCCGTCCAAAACCAGAAGGAAGCGGTGGCGGAAGTGGCTTTAAGAAAAGAAGCTTTGGTGGCGGCGGTGGCGGCTACAAAGGCGGCAACGGCGGCGGTGGCGGCTTTAAAAAAGGCGGCAACGGCGGCGGTGGTTACCGTGATCGCGGTGGCTATAGCAATGATTATTAATTAATGCTATTTCACTATACAAAAGGGGCTCATTATTGAGCCCCTTTTTATTTTTCCCGTTTTTTTGATGACATAACAGGATACGTTGCGATGTATATAGACAGGAGGTAGTAAGAATAATATAATTTATCAAAACATAATAACTCCGATTATTTATAATGTGGCGAGGCGCATGTATAAAAAAGAAGTATCTTAAGGCATCTTTTAATCACCATGTCTGTAGATACTTCTAACCACCATACAGCCCAAAACGAACTTGTAGCAGCTTTTAAGAAAAACGACCCTGTAGTACTGGAAAGTTTTTATGCAAGCAACTACAGTAAAGTGGAGGCATATATTATTCAAAATAACGGAGATACTGAGAAGGCCAAAGATATTTTTCAGGAGGCATTTATTGCTGTTTGGCAAAATGTAAAACTGGATAAATTTATACCGGCTAATTCCACTGCCCTATCTGGCTATATTTACCAGATTGCCAAAAACAAATGGATTGATTACTTACGATCGGCCTATAAAAAAAATACGTTACACACAGAAAGTGTACCGTTAATAAAAGAGGATTTGCCCGAAACAAATGATGAGCAGGATTTACAACTGCAAAACATGAAACTAAATTTTGCCAGTTTGGGCGCCACTTGCAAAGATGTTTTGCTACGATTTTATTATAAGAAAGAATCGTTAAGGAATATTGCAGCGGCATTAAACTGGACAGAAGCAACTGCACGTAATAATAAATACAGGTGCTTACAACAATTAAAAGGATTAATGAAAATACCAAATGAATAACCAGGAAATACATATTTCACTTGAAGAATGGGAAGAGATTGAGGCCTACTTAAACGGTTCGTTTTCTACCGAACAGCTACAAGCTTTTGAACAACGTTTGCAAACCGAAAGCGACTTATTAGCTAAGGTTGAAAAAGTAAAGCTTAGTTTATTAACGGTTGAAGAAGCAGGATTAAGAGAAGACTTAGAAACTTTTCATACACGGTTAAAAACAAAACCCGTTGTTAGCATACCAAAACATAAAAAAAACAACCTGACCAAATGGTTAGCTATTGCAGCTGTTTTTATAGCTATAGCTATTACTACTATACTGTATTTACAGCAGCCTAACGAGCATGAAAAAATTTATAGTAGTTTTTATAAACCCGATCCCGGGTTAAGTACTACCATGTCGCAGACAGATGATTATGAATTTGAGAAAGCCATGGTGGAGTATAAAACTGGGAATTATGAAGTGGCTTTAGCCAGTTGGCAAAATTTGTTAAGGCAAAATCCGCAGAGCGATACTTTAAATTATTTTATTGGTTCTGCCTTGTTAGCTGACAAAAAAATTGAACAAGCACTGCCCTTCTTTGATATGGTATTGAAGAAAGAAAAATCAACATTTTTACCCGAAGCAGAATGGTACAAAGCGTTGGCGTTATTACACTCAGGGAAAAAACAAGAAGCTATTTTATTATTAAAGAAGGGGACCTATTCTAAAAACACTAACCTACTGCGTAAACTTGAGGAATAATGAAAAAACTTCTACCACTTATTTTGCTCCTTTTCCTATGTATTAACTCTATTTGGGCACAATTCAGGCCTGAGACAGTTGCAGACTTAGATGAACTCCTTGGCAAAAAAGAATTTGACCAAATAGATAAAATAGTAAAACAAAGAGTTGCAGGTTTCTTTCAAGCTAAAAACATAGATACACTTAGGTACTATGTTAGTTATATGGGAAAGGCAGCGACTATGTTAAGAGGTCCGGAGATTGCCGAAAAGGAAATTGTGTACTTTTTAGATGAAGCCAAAAAGACGTTTCCCTATGCAAAGGAACTACCCAAAATTTTTATGAATGCTACAGATGCTATTAGCAACCAAGGAAATCATCAGCTGTCATACAAGATTATAGAGGAACTCGATATTTACTTTCTTTCGAAACGCAACTTAATACAAAATGATCTAGCAAGTTTATATTATATAATGGGAGATTTTGCCTCTCGTATGGCCAACCATGAACTGGCAAAACAGCGGTATCAACAGTCAATGGAATTTTCTAACCAAAACAGTAACTCTGAAAAATCAACTTTAGTAAAAACATATTTTGCTTTTGCTATGATGGCTTATAATAGTTCAAAGTATGATAGTGCACTTTTTTATGGAAATAAAGCCATTGAAGTGCTGGATAAAATAGGAAGTGATATATACAAGCTGAACCCTTTAGCTGTTGTCCAAAATTACATGGGAAGCATTAATAATGCAATAGGCAATAACAAAGAGGCCATTAAATATTATGAACTGGCAATTCAAACCAGTAAAAAGTTCATTGCCTCGACGGAGGCTGCCAATAGTAAAAAAGAACAAGCACAATTAACACAACTGTATGCTATTGGCAACTTGGGCACACTCTACTTAGAAAATAGTAACCTGGGTAAAGCTCATGCCATTTACGAGTATTTTTATGATCAGGTAGTTAATAGATTTGGCGAAAACGACTTTGAAACTGCCAGAGCTTTACTTTTTCTTGGCATTGTTGCCAACGAAAGACATCAATACCAAAAAGCTAAAGAGTACAGTAAAGATGCATTAAACAAAATGGTTGAGACAGGAAATGGTGACGGTGGTTGGGCCGCAGATGCATATGCCCAAGTGGCCATAGCATACCATAATTTAAAACAAAACGATTCGGCCTCATATTATTATGAAGCCGCTAATAAAATTCAAAAAAAGATAAACACCACGGGGTACGACAAACAGTATTTTTATTTTCGTGGCCTTTTATCTGACTTTTATTCCGCTACGGGCCAATCAGATAAAGCGATAGCCATATCTAACGAAGGGTTACAATACCTGACAAAAACCTTGGGCGAAAATTCTATCCGTACAGTTAGGATGTTGAATGCGTTGGTCATTGCGCAATACCATGCCGGTCGTTATGCTGAAGCTGAAAAAAATAGCAAAAGAGGAATTGCGACAATAAGAACTCTTTTAGCCCAGGCTACAGACCCATTGGATAGCACTAATATAGAAAAAGACATTCCTACTTATATTCTCTATAAAACTAAATCGTCTTACCAGTTACTTAAAACTAAGGATGAAGCAAGCATTAAAGCATTGCTTGCAGAAACTGATGAAGCGATGGAGATTTTTGAAAAAAAGAGGACAAATTACACCGATGAAGATGGCATAGGAGGCCTACTTACCGAGTACAAAGAACTAATAGATTTTATTAAACATCTTAACTATGAACTCCTGAAATTATCGGCCAATAAAAAATATATTGATGATATCATTAATATACATGAACGTTCTGTTTATACCCGTATTCGCTCCCGTTTAGATAAACAGAAAGCCACTCTTTTTACCCGCCTGCCTGAATCAGTGTCGCAACAGGAAGCTGCTATTAAAACGCAAATGGAAACAGCCTTGCAAGGAGAAGGTTCGTCCGATGAAAAAATAGGTGCTTATATGCAAGCTCTTACAAAGTGGAATGAGTTTCAGCAAACGCTAAAATCCAAGTATCCCGATTACTATAATATGCGTTATGGCGGAATTAACATTTCTACAAAAGATCTTGAAAAAGTTATACCAAATGGCCTAACAGTAGTACGATATATTTTTTCTGATAAAGAACTTTTTGCTTTAGTAGCAACGAATAAAAAACAAAATTTTATACCCCTATCATCAAATGATCTTTCTGATAAGGTAAAAGAAATTAGTGACCCAAGCATAGCTTTGAAGAAATCTAATACACTTGCTCACGATTTGTACCAACAGTTATGGAAACCGCTGGAAAAGGATGTTGTTACCAAAAGAGTTATTGTAATTCCGGATGGCATTTTATACAATCTAAGCTTTGAAATGCTTACACCTGTTGTAACAAATTCTATTAAAGAATTTAGCCAGAAATGTTTGCTTAATCAATATGCTATCTCTTACCATTACAGTTTACTCGCATTACAAGCTCAACGTAATCCGGTAAAAATGAAAAGTAATTTTGTGGCATTTGCCCCAGGATTTTCTGACAAGACTAAACAACAATATTCATCTGTTGCAAAAAATGACTCTTTACATTTAGACCGGGCATACCTGTCATTAATTCCTTTACCTTTTACAGACCAACTCGTAAATAAAGTAAAGCAAAAATTTGGAGGGAATGCTTTTTTTGAAAACCAATCAACCCCGGAAGCTTTTCGCAAACAATCTGGTAATAACCGTATCATTCACATAGGCACACATGCTGAAGCAAATAACGATTTCCCAGAATATTCCCGACTAATTTTTTCTAAAGATCAAAAGGATATAACAGCTGAAAACTCAGTTTATCTTTTTGATATTTATAACTGTAATCTAACTTCCGACCTAGCCGTATTAACCGCTTGCGAAACCGGCAAACCGGGCTTTTTTCCGGGGGAAGGAATGGTGTCTATGGCGCATGCTTTTAATTATGCAGGTAGCGAAAGTATATTAACCGGCCTATGGAAAATTGATGAACAGTCTTCTACCATCATTACCCAACTTTTCTACGATAATTTAGCTGAAGGCATGACAAAAGACGAGGCATTACAACAGGCAAAGATAAAATACCTTGAAACAGCTGATGGCAGAATGTTATCGCCACAATACTGGGCAGGCTTGGTTATAATGGGCGACACCTCACCGATTGAATTAAAGAAGAAAAACATCTTAATGCAATATTGGTGGATAGGAGCACTACTTATTATATCAGTTACCGGTGGTTGGTGGTGGATGAAGAAGAAAAAGTAATCTCAATTTTTATTTACCAACCATCTTTTTCACCTTGTTTAACAGCGTTTGCATTACGGGTCTCACATCGGGAGAAAGCTGAAACTTCCAGATTAAAAATGTAAATAACATAAAGGCCATACCCGTGCGTAAAAACAAACCGGTAAACCCATGTAAATTTATACAGCTATAATAAGTTAAGGCAAATACGCCAGCGCCTATTATCAACATATAAAGGGAGTTTTTACTAAATGGCTGTAATTTAAACCGATACCATAAAAAGCCTATACGTATGCCGTTGTAAATAGTAAAAGAAATTAAGTTGGCTATACCTGTGCCAACTATATCATACTTTATGGTTAGAAAATAATTGAAAGGAATCATAAACAGCATTAACACCAACCCCGTTAACAACTCAAAACGCCAGTAAATAGAAGTGCCGATAATCTGGGCATTTACTCCACTCCCCATATCAATTATCTTAGTAAGCCCTAAAAAGACAAACACATAAAAACCCATTTTAAAATCGTTCTTTAAACCTAATGCATCAACCGCCTCCAGGTAATTAAGGGTTATTAAAACAAATATGACAACAGAAAAAATAAGCAGGTTAATGGAAGAACGTTCATAGATATGTTGCAAAGACTTCATATCCTTATTTTTCCAGGCTCTGGATAATGATGAAATAGAAGCGTTAATTACCCCACGTTGAGGCGCCTGAATAATACTGGTTACAAAAGTAGCTAAGCCAAATATACCAGCCTTGGCCAATCCATTTTCTAATACCGATGCAATAATCAGTGTATCAACTACTGTTGCAATATTAGTAACAATAGAGCTGAAGTAAATAAAGGTGGTAAATACAGCAACTTTTTTATAAAACTTTTTAGTAACCTTACTTATAGAAAAAGTAAAACTTATCTGTTTTGTATATAATAAGTAAATAAAAAGACTGATGGCAATACTAGGATAACTGAAGGCATATATTTTAATAAACAAATCAAAATCATATACAACACCGGTAATAAAAAGTATAATTAGCAAAGTAGTGTACAGGCGCCATTGTACTTCCCTGAAATAACTCATCAATACGGCTTTGCGTAATCCTAAAGAATATGCTTCCAGTACAGCATAAATAGTAAACCCCAACCCCAGCGGAAATATCCAGTAGTAGTAATCTACCAGCATTTTTGAGTTTTCGGAGTATTTACGTACCACCAGATCTTTAAAAATAAGCCCTGATAATAACACTAAACAGAAGCCAATGGTACTAATAACCAATGCCCATGTTATCATGTCATTTTTCTTGGTTGTTAAATGGTCGTTATAGTAATGAAAAAATTTATAAATAAACGCCGGCATGGCAAAAGTGGCAAATGCCATAATTAAACCGGCCAATGAATTAAACAGGCTGTATAAGCCATATTCTTCTGTTGTAAAATACTCCTGCCGGCCAAATATATAAGTGTTTATTACGCCAATGGCAAAGCCAATGTATATAACGATGGATGATAAAATGCTTTGTTTACGTATCGTACTCATATTGTAACCCGCCGGTAGCTCCTTATTTTATTATTATAGTCGCCAGATAGCTTTTAGGTCGTAAATTTAAGCTTTCATGCGTATACAATACAGTAAAATAAATAAATGGTTAAACGCCTGTATAGCGGGGTTATTACTGGCATTACTAAACTTTGGTTGCAGTAATAGCAAGAAGGATATCGCCAATATATTTTTCTACAACGAGCAATCAGGTATTGCTTCGCTGGATCCCGCATTTGCCAAAAACCAATCCACCATGTGGCCGGCGCATCAGTTATTTAATACACTTATTGAAACTGATAATGATTTAAACTTAAAACCATCGCTGGCTACACACTGGACCATATCCGACGATGGCAAAACCTATACTTTTATTTTACGCCCCGATGTTTACTTTCATGATGATGCAGTTTTTGCCAACAATAAAGGAAGGTTATTAACAGCATACGATGTAGCATATAGCCTGGGACGTATTATTGATCCTAAAACGGCCAGCCCCGGCGGATGGATATTTAATGGCAAGGTAGATACCCTACAACCATTTACCGCTATTAACGACAGCACCTTTCAGCTAAAATTATTACGACCCTACCACCCTATCCTGGGCATACTGTCCATGCAGTACTGTTCCATTGTACCCAAAGAAGCTGTTGAAGAATATGGCAATACTTTCCGCCAACATCCTGTGGGTACCGGCCCCTTTAAATTTGTAGCCTGGGAAGAAGGACAAGCTTTAATACTGGGTAAAAACGAAAACTATTTTGAAAAAGATAGTACAGGAAAAAGACTACCTTATATTGATGGTATTAAAATAAGTTTTTACGATAGTAAGGCCACGGAGTTTTTATTGTTCCGGCAAAAGCAGTTGAGTTTTATAAACGATATTGAAGCATCGTTTAAAGATGAAGTGCTGGCAAAAAATGGTACGTTACGTAAAGAATGGGATGGCAAAATAATTTTAAAAACACACCCTTATTTAAATATTGAGTACCTGGGTATATTGGTGGATACGACTAATACGCTGGTAAAAAATTTACCAACCAAACATAAAAAAATTCGGCAAGCCATTAACTATGGGTTCGATCGTAAAAAGATGGTGCTTTACCTGCGTAACTCATTAGGCACGCCGGCAGAATCGGGTTTTATACCGGCAGGATTACCCTCTTTTAATGATAGCATTGTAAAAGGTTACGACTACAACCCTACAAAGGCAGCAGCCTTGTTGCGTGAAGCAGGTTACCCAAGCGGAAAGGGATTGCCGCAGATAAAATTGTTAACCATTCCTATTTATGCCGACATGGCAAATTTTATTGCCAAACAATTAAGCGAACAGGGCATGAACATACAGGTGGAAGTAGTACAAAAAGCATTGTTGCTGGAACTTACTTCCAACTCTCAAGCTGCCTTTTTCCGTGGTAGCTGGATAGCTGATTATCCCGATGCAGAAAACTATTTATCGGTTTTTTATTCTAAAAACCCTGCGCCACCTAACTACACCCGTTACAGTAACAAAAACTTTGATACTTATTTTGAAAAAGCCATTGCTGAAACCAACGACAGTATTCGCTACGACTTATACCGTAAAGCCGATCAACAGGTTATAGATGATGCGCCGGTTGTCCCGCTGTGGTATGATAAAGTGGTATGGCTGGTACAACCCAACTTAGATGGCTTTTTGCCAAACGGGCTAAACCTATTGGAATTACGGCGTGTTAAACTTAATTAAGGTTTTTATTTTGCTACCGGCTGCATAGCCATGATTGAACCCCAAACCCCTAAAGGGGCTTTATAACAAGTAGCAGGGATAGTTGTTTGTTGACCGGCGTTCCTCCCCTGATTGAGCTTTACTTGCGACGCTCCGTTCAACCGCATATCGCTAATGAGCTTTTACTTGCGCCTACCAGTTAATGGCTAATAGTTAATAGTTGAGTGTATTGTAAGTGAGCAGTCAATGATGAATAGTGAGTTATTCAATACACATTTTTCGCTTCTGACTCACCATATTCCGGACTTCACTCAACAGCTCATGCCAATTGCTGAATAGAATTACTGAACGATGCAGTGAGTGACACAACAGACGATGATAGTAGTACTACAGCCGGTAACAAAAATATATTTCTACAATTAATAGCAATATGCGTAAATAAAAAAAGCTACTGTTGTCAGTAGCTTTTAAATTATATGAGAGGGCAGTTATTAAATATGCGCTTCAATTTTTTTAACAAAATTACCTTTAGGTTGCGCACCTACTAACTTATCTACTACTTCGCCGTTTTTAATAAACAAAATTGCAGGAATAGAAGTAATGCCGTAATCAACAGAGATTTGTGGGTTGTTGTCCACGTTAACCTTGCCAATGTTTACTTTACCGTCGTATTCTTTAGCTAACTCTTCAATAACCGGACCTATTGCACGGCAAGGGCCACACCATTCAGCCCAAAAGTCAACTACGTTTAGTTTGTCAGACGCTAATACTTCGGTTTGAAAGTTAGCATCGTTAAATTCCTTAGCCATTGTATAATTTTTAGATTTATATTTTAAAATGTTGTACAAATTTAGTTCCGATATTAATAACAGACATAGTTGGCAGAAAGTTGTGTAAAACTTGTCATTATTACAGTTTATCAAGCATTTTTGCCATATAACTATTACATAATTATTTAGTTTTTAACAGTTTAATCTCTCGTTATTGTGCGGGAGTGGGTATTACCTGCACATCCAAATCTGTATTTTCTTCCACAAAACTTATAAACTCATCATTCATTTCCAGCCCGTTGCTACCACTTAATAAACCAACTTTCAGGTTAGCTACCGGGTCGGCAATATAAAACTGTATGCTAGCCGGGCCCGGATTAAGGCGCCGGTTATTCACCAGAAAATCGACCATT
Organism: Chitinophagaceae bacterium UBA4857; assembly: GCA_002399735.1. Taxonomy (GTDB): domain Bacteria; phylum Bacteroidota; class Bacteroidia; order Chitinophagales; family Chitinophagaceae; genus Terrimonas. Next base: position 18,630 of record DHEF01000042.1, on the reverse strand, counting down.
TGCTGTGTTATAAGCTTTGGATGCGCCGAAATGTTGATTTGTTTGGTTTGTGTTTTTTTCAATGTTTCGGCCAGGCTAATGGTATTTATTTTAAACTCGTACTGATCCTGATTAAACCTGGATTTAAAAAAGCCTGTTATGTACACGGCAGTACCCTGCTCTAAAAACGGTGCAAGTTTTAAATACTCTTCACGGAATAAGGCTATTTCGGTTTTGCCTGAATAATCTTCCAATGTAAAGCGGCCCCATTTGTTTCCGTTTTGTGCCACCCTGTGATCGGCGCCTACAACAAGCGCCACCAATTTAAACAACTTGCCCTTATTATTTTGCAAAGCAATACTGTCCCTAAAATCGTTCAGGTCGGTAATGTTGGTAATACCGTAATGTATTCTTTCAAAACGGTAATGATCCAGCGGATGTCCGCTTAAAAACATACCGGTTACATTTTTTTCGTATTCCAGTTGCTCCGTTAAAGTCCATGGTGTACAATCGGCCAGTTTAGGCTCGGGTATTTCCATGGCGCTATCCATATCGCCAAATAAGGTATTAGCCGTACTTGTTTGTTGGTTGGCCAATACCTGTCCGTACTTAATAATTTTTTCCAGGTTGTTAACCGGTTCGCCGGCACCGGTATGAAAATATTGTCCGCGGTGCACCTCCGTAAAACAATCAAAAGCTCCCGCATGTACTAAACACTCCAGTGTTTTTTTGTTTACTGTGCGTTGGTTAACACGGGTAATAAAATCAAAAATATTTTTATAGTCGCCCGATGCACGGTCGTTAATAATACTTTCAATAGCCGCTTCGCCTACTCCTTTTAAACCTCCTAGGCCAAAACGAATTTCGCCGGCTTTGTTTACCGCAAACCCTTTCAACGATTCATTAATATCCGGCCCCAGTACTTTTATACCCATGCGCTTACACTCTTCCATAAAGAAAGTGGTTTTACTAATATCGCCGGCATTGTTTAATACAGCCGACATATACTCCCCCGGGTAATGTGCTTTTAAATAAGCCGTTTGGTATGCTACAAAAGCATAACAGGTACTATGCGATTTATTAAAGGCATACTGTGCAAAGGCCTTCCAGTCGTTCCATATTTTAGTAAGTTTTTCAGCCGGATGGTTACGTGCAGTGGCACCTTCCACAAATTGCTTTTCCATTTTATCCAGTACGGCAATTTGTTTTTTACCCATGGCTTTACGCAGTACGTCCGCATCACCTTTACTAAACCCTGCCAGTTTCTGTGCCAGTAGCATTACCTGTTCCTGGTAAACAGTAATACCATAACTCTCTTGCAGGTATTCTTCCATTTCCGGCAGGTCATATTCAATTTTTTCGCGGCCGTGTTTACGATTAATAAAGTTGGGGATATAGGCCAATGGACCCGGACGATACAAGGCGTTCATGGCAATAAGATCGGCAAACTGGTCGGGCTTTAACTCACGTAAATATTTCTGCATGCCCACACTCTCAAACTGGAATGTACCAATGGTTGCACCTTGTTGGTATAGCTCAAATGTTTTAGCATCGTCTAAAGGTATATCGTCAATTACAATATCAACACCATGGTTTTGTTTAATTAAAGTCAAGGCATTTTTAATAATGGTCAGGGTTTTTAAACCAAGAAAGTCCATTTTAATTACACCGGCTTCTTCAATTACGCTACCCTCAATTTGAGTAACCCATAAAGAGGAGTCTTTAGCAGTGGATACCGGTAATAAATCAGTTAAATCTTTAGGGGCAATAATGATACCTGCTGCGTGTATACCGGTGTTACGTACCGATCCTTCTAACCTTTCTGCTTCATGTAATACTTTACCGGCCAGTGTATTTTCCTGACTATAAATATCACGTAGCTTTTTTATTACTTCAATCTCTTCACTTTGTAAACCATCTTTTTCTTCCAAAGATTTTTCGCCATCTTTTGTACGCAGTGGCGCATGTAAAACCCTGTGCAGTTTTATACCCGGCTTCTCCGGTACCATCTTGGCCAATGCGTTAGATTCCGGCAATGGTAAATCCATTACCCGTGCCACATCCTTTATACTCATTTTGGCAGCCATCGTACCATAGGTAATAATTTGTGCTACCTGATTTTTACCATATTTGTCTACCACATAATCAATTACTTTTTGTCGCCCCTCATCATCAAAGTCGGTATCAATATCCGGCATCGATTTACGGTCGGGGTTTAAAAACCTTTCAAAAAGTAAATTATATTTTATAGGGTCAATATTGGTAATGCCAATACAATAAGCCACTACCGATCCTGCTGCCGATCCACGGCCCGGACCAATAAACACACCCAAATCACGACCGGCTTTAATAAAGTCGCTTACAATTAAAAAGTAACCGGCAAAACCCATGGTTTTAATGGTAAACAATTCAAAGTCTATACGTTCCTGTATATCCGGTGTAAGATCGCTGTAACGCTCTTTAGCCCCCACATACGTAAGGTGCTTTAAAAACTCCCACTGGTTATTTACCTCGGGGGTAATAATATCCTTGCCTATTACTTCGGCCGATGTATGTAACTGAAATTCTTGAGGAATAGGGAAGGCAGGCAGTAAAATATCCTTCTTCAGGTTAAGTAAATCAATCTTACCAACAATTTCATTGGTGTTATCAATGGCTTGTGGCAAATCTTTAAAAATATTGCTCATCTCGGCCGTCTTCTTAAAGTAAAACTGGTCGTTAGGAAAAGCAAATCTTTTATTTTTCATTTGCACATCATCATCAGCAAACTCACGCATGGCAGGCGTATTAACTTTTTCGCCGGTATTAATACACAACAAAATATCATGGGCATTAAAATCATCCTGATCTACATAATGTGAGTCGTTACTGGCAATAATTTTTACATTGTATTTTTCTGCAAATTTTACCAGCACATCATTTACTTTATCCTGCTCGGCCATACCATGGCGTTGCAGCTCCACATAAAAATCTTCCCCAAAAATATCCAACCACCACCTGAATTCCTTTTCTGCTTCTTCCAAATCGCCACGTAATATAGCTTGTGGCACCATAGCGCCCAAACAACAGGTTGTAGCAATCAATCCATCGTGGTATTCTAAAATCAATGCTTTATCAATACGCGGATACTTACCATACATGCCCTCAATAAAACCATAGGAAGTCAGTTTGGTAAGGTTGCGATAGCCTATTTCGTTTTTGGCTAAAAAAATCTGGTGATACCGTTTATCTTTTACCTCTTTGCTAAACGATCTTATATGCCTGTCGGCGGTTACATAAAACTCGCAACCCACTACTGGCTTCACTTTCAAAGTGCCATCGGCATTTTTATGTTTGTATGCTTCGGCTACAAACTGAAAAACCCCAAACATATTACCATGGTCGCTAATAGCCAGTGCCGGCATATTATCGTCAATGGCTTTTTTGTATAGTTTGTCTATCGAGGCAGCACCATCTAAAAGCGAGTATTGTGTATGTACGTGTAAATGAGAAAATTGCATAAAAATATCCTTACTAAATCAATCTATATAATGACAAAATAACCGGCGCTAAGTTCATTTTTTCTGTTGTTAATGGCAATAAAAGTTATACAGCCCTACAGCGCTAAAACACAGTATTTATTCACATAAAGTAAGTAATTATCTAGTTGTAAATAATGTTTATTTGGGGCTGTCAGCAGTAGTAACTCCGGTCGGCTGAAGTTCCCGCTTTCTGCAGTAGTGCAACAGCCTGGCTGCTTTATCCAACGCATTGTTGCAGCTACTGCTGCCAATCGGGCAGCCCATGGTCTGTTGATTAACCTATCAACAAGGCGAACTTTGTAAAATTAATAAGCGCTCACCACCATACTAATTCTACCACAGAGTTTAAGGAGTTTTTTTCACAGAGGAGCACAGAGTGTTTTGTTTAAAGATTTTAGAGTGGTGCATTTTTTATAACATATTCCAACGAAACACCGAGAACACCGTTATGATTTTTTCCTTTGTGTTCCTGATAAGTATATTTTAAATCAGGATAGTTTCTGGTAGTAAGTACGTTTCGCATATTCCGTGAACTGTTCAACACTTTGTTTATCCATTCCAATGAACCGCAGGAATGATATAAATAACCCTCCATTTTTTTCTGTTGATTATTAAACCATTCTTCCTGATCAAAATAGTTACGGTAATTAACCCATAAGGATGGACTTAATGCTATATAGTTTGTAAAAAGGTCAGGCTTTTTTAATAAACAATAAAAGCTGAATAACCCACTAAAGGAATGTCCTATGATACTATAACGTTTATTAGTCTTGTACTTACCCTGCACTAGCGGAATTAATTCAGTAGCTAAAAAATCATAAAACTTATCTGCGTGCCCAAAGTTTTTTTTATTACTTATAACCGTATCGTCCTTTTTTACAATTGGCGGAATAAAATCTCGGCGTCGCAATTCCCGGTAATTGCCCATATGTCCTACGCCAATAAAAATCACCTTTTTTAATTGAGCTAAATTTTCCGGCAGGCTTATTTGTTTTCTTACTTCTTTACCTGTCTTTAGGTTAGCGTCCATGTAAAAAACAATACTGTAAGTTTCATTCGCATTATATCCTTGCGGCAGTGTAGTATAAATTTCAAAACTGTCTTGTACGGCAGTAGAATAAACAACCACCGAGTCTGAACCTCTTTTGGTAATACAACTGTATAATGTAATAATAAATAATAAAAAAAAGGCAGAACACCACTTATTAAAAAAGCTACTAATAAAATTTATTTTTCCATACATGTATTACAAAACACTTTACTTTAGAATGTATCGTAAATATAATGTTTTGAGGTAAATAAAAACGACCCCGAATGAGGTCATTTTTATTGATAATATTTTTCTAAAAATTTTTACTTCTTCACAAACTCAACATGCCTGTTTTGTGCTTTGCCTTCGTTTGTATTATTGTTGCCTACCGGTTGCGATGCACCTTTACCGGCAGTGGTTATACGGTTTCCATCAATGCTAAAGGTTTTGTTTAAATACTGCTTTACGGCATCGGCACGTTGCTCCGATAATTTTTGATTGGCAGCAGCATTACCCACATTATCAGTATGGCCAATAATTTCAATTTTTACATTAGGGTTTTCTTTTAAGGCATTGGCAATTTCTTTTATTATTCCATGCGACTCGGGTTTTATTTGTGCTGAGCCTGTTGCAAAGTATATACCCGAAGTACTGAATCTTCCTTCGTTAATAAGTTTATGGCGAGTGTCGGGATTGCCAACGGCAACACGTAAATTACTTAAGAAAAAGTTGTTATTATTCTTAGCATCATAACGGCTAAACACAATGCTGTTAAAAGTAGTACCGGTTGCAAATGCTTTTGGTAGATCCCATATTTTTTCTTCGCCTAAATAAACGCGTAAGCGTTGGTTTTGTCGCCAGATAGCAACATGCACAAAATTTTTATCCCGATTAAAGGAAGTAATTTGTCCGGTATTATTTTTTAAAACCTTGCTGCCGTTTTCCCATACTTCTACAGCGCTATGTCCAACTTTTGGTGAGCCTGCATCTTGCGGATGTACCCATACAATAGCACCGCTTTGGCCACCGCGTCGGCTATCGGTATGTTGTTTCCAGTTAGCAAAATCTTTACTGGTTTTGGTCTTAACCATGGCTATACCTAAAGCTCCATCGTAGTAACTATAAGTTGGTGATACATACATATCAAACTCTAAAGTAAAATTTTCGGGCAGGCTGGTAATAAACTCAGGTGTTAATGCGCCTGAACGGGTAAAGGTTAACCATTTACCTTCGGTGCCATCAATGGTCATAATTTCGGCAGAGGCATCGGTATTCCATTTGGCCGGAAAATCGCCTACGGCATCTTGTGCAAAATCTTCAAAGGCAATTACTTTATCGCCTGATACAAAATCAAATTTTGATTGTGCAGTAAATGTTGGTGTATTGCCTGAAGGATTATTTTGTGTAGGCGTATTACCATCTTTTACCGTTTCTTTTTTATCAGTGTTTTTTGTATTGTTTTTTTTATTTTTTCCCTCAGCCGATTTTTCTATTTCATCCAACCTTTTATCAATGCTTTGATCCACTTTGCGGTTAATACGATCGTTTACTTTTCTTTCAACACGTTTATCCAAATTACGTATTTGCGCATGTGTTGTGTTAAAAAATAATGTAGTTAGCAATAGAACAAATAACTGTTTCATAGCTGTAAGGTTATGTTTAAAAATGTAACACAAATTTACCTTGTAACCATAGCTTTTTTTTACGCATGAAAATGTATATGCTTACACTACAAATTATTACGATGATGCCATATATTTTACCGATGAATGGCTGCCCCGCTTAGGCGTAAATGCCCGCCCTTAAAGGCGGGTATTGCAGACGGGCGGGGAACTGCAGTTGACCGGAGTTACTACTGCCGACAGCCCCTAATATAAAAACACTTATAACCCCAATTTGTAATGAACAGGGGAAAACCTGTAATAAAACCGTTAAAATTAAATTAGAATGTTAATTTTCAACGATTTGTAAATGAAAACAATTAATTTGCACGGATTGCGTTTAATATAGTGAATATGTAACAATATCCTATAAACTTAACACGATTGGGTAATCGTGGTTAAACCCTCAAGAACTAAGCATGATTAAACAAATTATCATTCCTTTAGTAGCTATTATTTCGCTGGCAAGTTGTAGTGCCCTACGCCCCATAGAAGCCACAAATAACAGAACAGTTGCTGAAACAAAAGAAACTAAATCCAACAAAGAAGTAAAATTTCTTAACGATATTAATGTAAGCTCAGGTAACGTTACTACTACCAAAGTTTCATCGGAAACAAAAGCAAAAACAACACATACATCTAACGCCGGCACATCGGCTAAAGAACGTATGAAGTTGATTGGCGCATTTGACAAAGAAGCTGCGGTTGAATCGGTATCGGATGTGCAATTAAAATATTCTGTATTGCTGGATATGGAAGTAGAAAACCTGGTGGGTATGAACCTGCTGGACCATGTAGATGAGTGGTATGGTACAAAATATCGTTTGGGTGGTACTACAAAAAACGGAATTGATTGCTCGGCTTTTGTGCAGTCGGTTTATTTATCGGCCTTTGGTTTAATGGTGCCACGCACTGCTCGGGAGCAACACGCTTATGCCCGCAAAATATCTACCACCGAATTAAAAGAAGGTGATTTGGTATTTTTTAATACAGGCCGCGGCGTATCGCATGTAGGTATTTATTTACGCAACAATAAATTTATTCATGCATCGGTATCGCAGGGTGTGGTGGTTAGCGATATGTATGAAAACTATTACCTGAAACGTTATTTAGGTGCGGGCAGAGTAGAAAAACAAGCCGCTATGTTGAAGTAAGTTTTAAGTTATTAGTTTTAAGTTATAAAAACGCATAATGCTGAGTAAATCGCATTATGCGTTTTTTGTTTTAGGTAAGCCTCCCCAACCCCTCCGAAGAAGGGGCTTAGGTAGAGTCTTACTATGCAGAACGATTTTATTTTACGAGCGACTGTACTACTATCATCGTCTGTTGGGTTGGGGTTAAATTTATTTCCAGTGGAAATGAATTTAATACTCTCACTTGTACGTTCTGTAATTCTATTGGGCATTGTACAGTAGTACTTAATTTTGTAACAGTCTGTTTGTGTAAGTTATAACAGTAATAATTTTTTAAAAGAAAGTATAACAGGTGAAAATAAATTTATCAAAATTTGGGATTGACGGTTTTTTGATTGGCATTATATGTATGGTGTTATTGGGTTATTTTTTTCCGGGTCCGGGTGTGGCGCAAACACCTGTATCATTGGAAGAAATTGCCGGTTATGGTGTTTCTATTATCTTTCTTTTTTATGGAATAAAAATAAGCCCCAAACAAATGAAAGCCGGTTTAGTAAACTGGAAAATGCATTTGTTAATACAGGCAACAACTTTTTTGTTTTTCCCTTTATTGGTTATAGCAGTTAAACCTTTGTTTGTATCCGATCAGGCTTCGTTAATTTGGTTAGGCACATTTTTTTTGGCGGCATTACCTTCTACAGTTTCTTCATCGGTAGTAATGGTATCTATTGCTAAAGGCAATATACCTGCTGCTATATTTAATGCAACTATTTCCAGTTTATTAGGCATTGTATTTACACCGTTATGGACAGGCTTATTCATCGCATCCGATGTGGGTGGCTTTGATGTAAGTAGTGTGGTAATAAAATCTGCTTTACAGGTTTTGTTGCCGGCAATTATTGGTATGTTATTGCATAAACGTTTTGGTGCTTTAGCACAAAAAAACAGTAAACGGTTAAAGCTGTTTGATCAGAGTATTATCCTGCTAATTATTTACACATCCTTTAGCCATTCTTTTGCCGAAAACCTATTTGACGGTTTTGCTATTAGTACTTTATTGTTACTAATGTTGGGCATGTTATTGTTGTTTTTAGCGGTATTGGGTATTACTTACGGCGTATGTAAACTATTAGGTTTTGCTATTGAGGATAGTATAACGGTCATGTTATGCGGATCAAAAAAATCGTTGGTACATGGTACGGTAATGTCAAAAATATTATTTCCAAACAGTACCATTATGGGCATTATAATTATGCCGTTAATGTTGTACCATGCTTTACAATTAATTGCATCAAGCATTATTGCGCAAAGGTTGGCAAAGAGAATGCCTCCCCTCTAACTTCGTTACTTCCCTTTCGGGAACCTCCGAAGGAGGGGTTGTAGCTGTTGGATATTTGTAGCTACAGTAAAATATTTTTGAGTACAATAAAAGATTATAGGTCTTTTGCAACCAGTAAAAAATTAAACAATAGATAACCCTAAGCCCCTCCTTCGGAGGGGTTGGGGAGGCTCTTTTCTTTTACTACCACCAAATCAGCAATGTCAAACTGCATAGGTAACAAACCAATTTTTACTACCGCCTTTTTACCACGTAGCTCTAGCACTGTACCCACCTGATGGTTACGTTTTACTTTTACCTGAATGCCGGCTTGTACATCACCGCCTATTTCATCAAACTTGTTATCCAGTTTTTTCTGCATTTTGTTTGCGGTCTTTTTTTCATCACGCTTAAACAAAAGACCTTCCATTTCTTTAATTACCTTTTTCTTATCGTCAGTTTTGCGCCATTCCAGCACCATTTGTTTTAGCTTGCGTTCCATATCTTTCAGGTAATTAATTCTTTCCTCCGAAATTTTATTCTGGTGTTTTAATAATTCAACCTGTTGGTTATGTTTTTCTTTTTCTAATACTTTTTCCATCTCCTTTTTCAGGCGCTCATTCTCTTTTACCAGTTTATGCAGGTCGGTTTCTTTTTTTTCCAGTTTACGTAAATCCTGCTCGGTACGGTTTAATAATTTATCCAACCGGAACTGGTCATCGTCTACTAACTCTTTAGCCCGTTTGATTAACTTTTTATCTAACCCGATACGTTCGGCAATCGCAAATGTGTAAGAGCTGCCCGGCTTACCAATGAGCAGTTTATATTGTGGTTGTAAATTTTTTTCATCAAAGGCCATGGCACCGTTTATTATTCCCGGTGTTTTGCCTGCCATTACCTTTAAATTAAGATAGTGTGTGGTAACAATACCAAAAGAGTGTTTACGGGCCAGTTCCTGCATAATAACTTCGGCAAAAGATCCGCCAAGGTTAGGATCGCTACCGCCACCTAACTCATCAATAAAAAACAGGGTTTTACCGTTGGCATTTTCCATAAAGTGTTTCATATGAATTAGGTGACTGCTATACGTACTTAATTCAAACTCCAGACTTTGTGTATCGCCAATATGAATCATTAACTGCTTAAAAATACCAAACTGCGATGATGGATGTACGGGAACCAGTAAACCGCTTTGTACCATCATTTGTAACAACCCAATGGTTTTCATGCTAACGGTTTTACCGCCAGCATTGGGCCCGCTGATGACTAAAATACGCTGACTATCATCTAAAGTTATAGTAATCGGAATAGTTGGTTTTTTATTACGTTGGTTGTAAATAAAGAGTAAAGGATGATAGGCATTAACTAAATGCACATGAGCTTTATCTACGACAACCGGGAATTCTCCATTATAGTCATTGGCTAATCTTGCTTTTGCACGAATAAAATCATATTCGCCCAACATAGTGTGGTACTGACTTAACAATGGAGCATAAGCCGACAAACGTTGCGTTAGCTGGCGTAAAATGCGGTACACTTCTTTACGTTCATCATTCTCCAGTTCATGTACCTGATTATTTAGTTCTATGGTCTCTTCAGGCTCAATAAAAGCCGTTTTACGGCTATCACTCTCGCCATGCAAAATACCCTTTACCGTACGTTTTTGTTCGGCAAAAACGGCAATTACCCTACGGCCGCTCATAAAGCTTTCTTCAATTTCGGCCAGGTAACCTTGTTTATTTAGTTTGGCTACAATACGGTCAAATACTTTACGTAATTCGTTACGTTTACGAAAAAGACTCATGCGTATGCGTTGCAAATCTTCCGATGCATTGTCTTTTACCTGCCCGCTTTCATCCAGCACTTCATCAATAAGTGCTATAATATTTTTTTCGTAATAACTGTTTTCTATTACACGAGCTAACGCACCATAATAGGTTTTTCTTTCTTCATTAAACCAACGGAATATTTTCTCCAGGCTTTCAGCCAGTTTTCTAACATCCATTAACTCCTCGCCGTTTAATACAGCACCGGGAATGGATAATAATTTTAACTGCCGTGATAGGTTTAATATATAATCGTTAGGAAAATAAATGCCGTTCACCATTAGTTGTCTGAACTCGTGGCTTTGGCGTAATTCCAGGTCAATAAAATCTTTACGTGTATGTATGCGCAATTGCTGGGCCTTTGTTTTGGCCAGTTCGGCCTGGCAATAATTTACCAGCAGGTCTTTTATTTTATCAAACTCTAACTGTACTACAGCCGATTCGGGGTAAGTTTTCATCCGCTTATCTGTTCACTTTTTTTCAAGGGGCAAAGGTAACTACAGAAATCGGGAAAATCACTTTTTTGATAAAGGCTTACATAGAAGGATTTTGAATAAATATAGGGGCTTAGCATGTTGCCCAATAGCGTTACTACAGTTGAAAGGAGCGTCGCAAGGGACGGTAAAACAGGGCACTACAGTTGGTAACAAAACAAAAGCCGGCTTTATACCGGCTTTTATTATAAATATGCTACTAAAAATATATTATGGTTGTAACCATATTTTTTTGGTGGGCAAGTCGGTACCGCCTGTTTCTGCACTCCAGTTTTCGTAGTTATAGCTAAACTCGTTATCGGGATACACAAACCTATTGTAAGTACCAAAGTTAGTGTTGTAATAACCAGTATTTGTTGCAGACATAGGTGTTTTACCGCCGGTTCTTCTTAACAAGGTCCAGGCATCCCATGGTTGTTTAAAAGTGCTCACCCAATATTGAGCATAGATTTGGCTTAAGGCAGTAGCTGCATTACCGGAGTTATAACTAACAACCGGAGCAGTTAATAAAGTATTTAACTCGGTATTAGTTACCGTTGCTGCTGCAGGTTTGTTAACGGTCCAATCGCTCATAGAAAATGCGATTTTAGTCCACATGTTAACAGATGCTTTAATGCCTGCTTCGTATTCTGCCTTAGCAGTAGCAGCGTTAGCGGTTACACCAATACCTCTATTGTACACCTCAGCTTTCAATAGATATGTTTGAGATGCAGTTAACATTAATTCAGGAATATTGGTCATATCTTTTTCAAAATAGAAATTGAAGTTAGATATATTATTTCCTGCACCTTTATTACTCCAGCTTGCTGTACGGTTTTCTAAGTTATAAGGCGCACCTCCTTCTGAAGGAGTGCCTGTTGGCGGATTTTGAGGATATGCTGCCCACTGATTTGCATTATTTGTTTCAAAGAAAATTTTGCAACGTGGATCGAATATTCCACTACCATCGGTGTTGTTATTGGCTGACATGTAATTCCACATGGTACTTCCTAAACGTAAGTAACAGTTTGCAGAGAAAGACCATTGACGCCATTCAAACTTTAAACCCGGAAGTTGAGTAGGCCATAACCCTATATCATCACCATCCACTAATAATGGCTTTGCCAATGCTTCTGTAATGTGTGGACCTGCTGTTGCTGCATCTTTATCGTAAAGCGTTACAGCTGCTTGCAAACGAAGACTATTGGCAAATTTTACCCATAAGGGAATATTGTTTTTTAACAATGTTTCGTAAGCACCCAATGATACTTGCGTAGCAGCAGTAGATAAATTGTCAACCGCCCATTTTAAGTCGGTTAACACTTTTGCATAAATATCCTTTTGCTGGTCGTAAGTTGCTTTATACCTTGTTGCGTCTGATAAAGTTGCGTAACCAGCATTTGTATAAGGCATATTGCCATAGTAATTGGTAGTTTTAAGCGTTTTATAAGCCATAACCGTTTTAAGCATTGCCATTATATTGTTATAGCTGTCTTTATTGGCATCCTTACTAATACGGTCTTCCAACACACGGAAGTTACCCAGGGTTAAATAGTAGTTTTCCCAAACTGCATTTTTAGCATTATCAAATGGGTAGGCTCCGCCCACTACAATGCCTTGTTGTGTTATGGGATAAATCCATGAGTTTAATACCGACTGTTCTCCCGCGGTAAGTGGTAATGAGCTAATGATAGCGTTAAACATTTCAGGAGTTGTGGCAGTAGAGGCTTTGTCTCTTGGCGTATTTGTTTCCTCAAAGTTTTTTGTACAACTGGTTTGTAGCAACACTACTCCTGTAAAACCAGTTAGTAAGATATATTTTAATCGTTTCATTGTTCTTTATTTAATTGGTTAAAATCTTGCTTTAATAGAAATACCCATATCCCTCATCATTGGGAACTGTGCCCACTGAATACCCTGCGCATTACCAATACCGTTAATGGCTTCAGGATTTAATTTTTCAGGTAATGAAGAGTAGATGTAGAAAAGATTTCTGCCTACTAAAGACACGTCTAAGCCTTGGAAGATTTTTAATTTTTTAACGGCATTAGATGGGATGGCATAGCTTAAAGTAAGCTCACGTAATTTAACCCAAGAGTTTTCAAATACAGCGTTGCTACGTGGCATCCTTACATTTGACCATCCTTGGTAAGCACCAGCATATTTGTACATATAATGTACTACATCCGTATTACGGGTTCCATCAGCATACACGCCATCAAATACAACACCGTGGTTTGCTTTTGTGCCATCCGGATAAGTATAAGCTAAACCACCGCCATTGCGTTCGTCAAGTGTAGAAGGAGACAAGCCCATACCAACTGCTGCTGCATAGTCAGCCGAATAAATATCGCCACCTAATTTAAAGTCAGTTAAAACGTACAAACTAAAGTTTTTGTAACGTAATGTATTACCTAAACCACCTGTAAGTTTTGGAGTGGCATTGCCAATTTTAACAGGATCGGTAGTTGTCACATAACGTGTACCCACCACTTTTGTAGGGTCATTTTTGTCCAGTATTTTCTCCACCACTTTTTGGCCATTTTTATACGTATAGTCGTAACCATAAATAGTACCATAATCTTCACCCACTTTTACATACATCTGTACACCATTGCTTCCCCATAAGTCTTGTAAAGGATAACGATCAATACCTTCTGATAATGATAATACTTTATTTCTGTTATGTGCTGCGTTCAAAGTAACGTCCCAACGTAAATCTGTTCTTTGAATAGGCGTACCTCTTACAATAAACTCTATACCTTTATTAGATAAAGCACCGCTATTAAATGTAATAGATTGTGCACCGGAAGAAAGGGCCAGTGAACCACTCATAATCTGACTGGTTGCTTTTGTCTGGTAATAAGTTACTTCAGCATTTAAACGATTGTTTAAGAAGCCTAACTCTAAACCAACTTCATATGATTGGTTTCTTTGTGGAACCAATAAATCAGCAGGAGGAAGTACTTTTTCAACACGTCTTACCGGAACACCACCAAAGGACGTTGGTGATTTATCTTCATCTACATTTAAGTAATTACTTAAAACATATGAACTATAAGTATAGTTTGTTAAATAAGTAGGAGCGCCGTTTGCACTTTGGGCTGCAGATACTTTTAACTTACCATAACTTAACCAATTAATATCCTGCATCGACTTTATAGCTTCGGTAAATACAAAACTTAAGCTACCTGATGGAAAAAAGTAAGAGGCCGTTTTAATTGGTAGCGTTGAAGACCAGTCGTTTCTACCGGTAACTTGCAAGAAAAGATAGTTTTTGTAAGAAAGATCAAGAACACCAAACAAGCTATTCAAATCATAATCATCCCATTTTTGAGTAGCAGGAGCCAATGTACCTGTTGTATTGTTAAGAAAATATTTATTCGGAATTGAGAAAGGTGTTGTTTCACCATTGTTCCATCCACTTGTGTTTTGCATTCTGTTTCTTAAGGCTGCATTACCAATTAATAAGCTTGCATTTACATCCTTAAATATATTATCCTTATGTAGGGTAGTAAATAATTCAAAGTTGAAATTTTGATTTTTTGTATTTTCCATACCATACTGACCGCGAACACCACCTGCATCTATAGGTGTATATTTCGTTTCAATATCAGTAGTAGCATAATTCATTGATGCTCTACCAGTAACATTTAACCAAGGCGTTATATCAGCAGATAATTTTAAAGACCCTAACAATTGGTTGCGTGATAAATTCTGGTTGTGCTCATACAAGTTCCAAAATAGATCTTTAAATGAGTTATTATTATATGGATAAAAACGGAAAGGAGTAGTTTGGTCAAATATATTTTTACTACCGTCTGCATTTTTATACATATCAAATTCCAAAGGCTTGTAATCTCTAGGCATACCATGTATCATAAATTTAGCCCAAGAATTTTCTGAACCAATGTCTGGAGTATTTTTCCTATTATAATTCATGTAGCTGGCTGTTACCTCTGCCTTTAATTTTTTAGAAATATTAAGGTTAGCGCCAAGGTTAGCTGTATTCTGGTTGTAATTACTATTAGGTAAAACAGCAGTATTATCAAGTCTTGTTAAACCCACACGTATAGTTCCAAACTCACCACCTCCACTAAACGAAAGATTATGTGTAGTTGTATTACCGGTTCTGAAAAAAGCTTTTCTATTGTCGGGCTGTGCATCCCATTTTCTTTTAACACCATCCCACCAAACAATTTCGGTACCATCTAATTTATGGCCCCAAGAAGCGGCAGGCCCGTACCAGCTAAATAAATCCCAGGTTGTGTAACCACCGGGTATATTACCTGCGGCCTGATAAGCATCGCCAACAGGCTGACCGTCCCAGGGATAGTTGCCGGGGTATCGTGCCTGGCCTCCAACTACCGGAAATTGTGGTGTAGAAGACCACATAGCATTTGCTCCACCATAGCCATATTCATTTTGTACTTCCTGGAATCTTGCAGCATTTGAGAATAATGTTGAAAAGTTATAATCAACACCAATACCCGGTTTTTTTACTCCTTTTTTTGAAGTAATTAAAAGTACACCGTTTGAACCACGGGCACCATATAATGCAGCAGCGGTAGCACCTTTTAACACAGTAATATCCTGAATATCATCCGGATTAATAAAATTTAAAAAAGATCCCCAGTCTTTTGGATTTTCTAAACTGGTAGTAGCCGTATTGCTGCTTCCCCCAATTGGATCATTTACTACCTGAATTCCATCCACTACTATTAAAGGCTGGTTACTGCCTAATATGCTATTGTTACCACGAATAACAATGCGTTGCGATCCACCTTGTATACCGTTAGGCATTGATATATTTAACCCCGCAGATTTACCCATTAAACCCGAAGCCAAATCCGGTGCACTTGCTTTTGTAATATCGGCACTATTAATTTTTTGAGCGGAATAACCTATTGACCTTGCTTCACGCTTAATACCTAAACCGGTAACCACTACTTCCGATAAATCGGATGCAGCCGTTTCCATAGTAATATCAATAGTTGATTCATTGCCAACTTTAATTTCCTTAGTGCCAAAACCAACGGCCGAAACAACTATTGTTGGACTGGCGGCTGTGGTGGAAACACTAAATCTACCATCTTCATCCGTTATAACATTTTGTGTAGTTCCTTTTACACTTACCGTGGCAGCCGGCACTGGTTTTCCTTCGTTGTCTTTTACAACACCGGTTATAATTCTGCTAGTCTGTGCCATCAATAAAATATGGCTAAACAGCATAGAAACCAGTAGGAATAACAATCGTTTTGTTTTCATTTGCAGTTGTTTTTAAATTAAAAAGTTTTGATAGTATTTATTTATGGTTTTTTGTTTTTTTCATATGGCGACGAGGTTTTTCATTTGTAGATGCTATATGGCTTCCCTTTAGTTTATTTTCCATTACCAATGCAGCCGAGCCAATTAATTCCGCATCATAACCAAGTGTAGATATTCCAAGTGTAGTATTAGCTGCCAGACGCGGAATGCAATGTTCATTTAATGCTTGTTGTACCGGCGCCTGCCATACTTTACCGGCTAATGCGCCACGGCCACTTAATACAACCGTTTCGGGATTTAATAAGTGTATAAGTATAGCAACGGCACGTCCAAATTCATAACCGGTGTCCGATAAAACCTCAATGGCTAATTTGTCGCCTTTTAAAGCAGCGGCCACAATCTCTTGCCAGTCATTCTCTTCATGTCCGGTTGGGAAACTTTTACTAAGTGATGAAACCCTGCCGGTCTGTAAAGCAGAAGCTGTTTTTTCAATGATGGCTTTTAAAGACGTTTCTGTTTCTAAGCAGCCGCTTTTACCGCAACTGCATAATTTGTTGTTGTTAAAAAAAGGTATATGGCTAAACTCACCGGCAAAACCGTTAGTGCCTCTAAATAGTGAGCCGTTCAGTATCATACCCAAGCCAACACCCCAGCCTATGTTTATTACCATTACATTTTTATGCATCTTGGCACTTCCAAATCTGTATTCAGCCAAAGCAATCAAGCTGGAGTCGTTATCAATGTAAATAGGCATTTTCAGTCTGTCCTGTAAAAACTGAGTCACTGATGAAGCGTTGCCTACATTTAAAAAAGAATAGTTAATCCCTTTTTCAGGATCAATAAAACCGGGCATACCTATACCTGCTCCAACAATTTTTTTCCTGTCCAAACCCGATTGTACAATGGTTTGCTCCATATATACCGCCAGTTGGGCCAGCGCATTTGTATTGTTATTTAAAGGAAGTTCGTATTTGGCAACAGGGGTAACAAATTCATTACGGCCATTCATAATGGTAATACGTGTTACCAATTGGTCCATAGCTACGGACATAATATAAATGGTATCGGCATTTAAACTATAAGTAACCGGGCGGCGACCACCGCTGGAAGGTGCATATCCTGATTCGGAAACATATCCTTCATCCATTAATTGGGTTAGCAAACTCATGGTCAAAGGGAGGCTTTTTCCAATGCTGTCGCTAATATCTGCACAGGACTGTTTGCCCGAAAAATAAAAGGTACTCAAGATGAGGTTTTTATAATTTTCCTTCTTTCCCATAGCAGTTTTTTGCGTGTATAACAATCGTTCTCATAATAAAAGTACATTTCTTTTTAAAATAACTGCAATACTTTTTAATTTTTTTTAAAAGTATTTATATCTTTTATAAAAAAATTTGTTAGTTAATTTATAAATCATTGATTTTTATACCGCTGCAACTATTTTTGATTTATGCTGTTATTTTTAGGTAAGATTTATTCAAAACACCTTATCACCATGTTTAAGCATATGAATAGTTTTATTATTATTGCCATGGGATTAATATCCTGCTTGCAAAACCCTACACAAAAAACAAATATGACAGACAATACTATAGACCCGGTAATACCCGCAGATACCAATGCAAAAACCGATACGGCCACATTTGCCAATGGTTGCTTTTGGTGTACCGAAGCTATTTTTGAACAACTGGAAGGCGTTATTAGTGCCACATCGGGCTATACTGACGGTCACGTTGCCAATCCTACTTACAAAGAAGTTTGTACCGGCGAAACCGGCCATGCAGAGTGTTTGCAAATAGTATACGACCCGAAAAAAATAAGTTTTGATGAGCTGTTAGAAGTATTTTGGAAAACACATGACCCTACAACCCTAAACCGCCAGGGTGCCGATGTGGGTTCGCAATACCGCAGTGGTATATATTATCATAATGCCGAGCAAAAAGAAAAGGCAGAAAAATATAAATCAGAGTTAGACAAAAGTGGTGCCTTTGACAACCCGATTGTAACCGAAATAAAACCTGCCTCCACTTTTTATATTGCCGAAGATTATCACCAGCAATATTTTGAAAACAACGAAAACCAAAACCCTTATTGTAAAATGGTGGTGAGGCCTAAAGTAGATAAGTTTAAAAAAGTATTTAAGGATAAACTAAAGAAACAATAACCTATTATCACCGCCCCAATGCAGCCTATTTTTTATGACCCCGGCAGCAGTAATGCTAATCAGCTTTTGTTGCGTCGCACTCTTGTGCACCTGTAACTTTACTCAGCATTATGCAAGGTGTACCCCTATTCAAGCGGTGGTACTTTCTGTTCGCTAATGAGCAGAAAGAAGTCGAAGAGCCGGGGAGTCCGAAAGACCGCAAAATTAAAATAGTGAATAGTGAGCAGTGAATACTGTACGTCCCTGATATAAGTTGA
>DHEF01000055.1 GCA_002399735.1 Chitinophagaceae bacterium UBA4857 | reverse complement strand
AACCTTATACATAAAAAAACAAATCTAAAGGTCGCACTCTTCAACAGCATATCGCTAATCAGCAGCTCAACGCAAAATGCTAAAAGTTTAATACTTATTGCTTACTAAACATTAACTACTATATTAGCTATAACGTTACTAAATGACCTTGATTAAAATACAGGGTACTGCAAAGTGCTGAATAGAATTGTTGCAGTACAAGTGAGTGACACAACAGCCGATGCTAGTAGCAATGCAGTTGGTAAAACAAAAAAAATAAAGAATGATTTACAACAAATAAAAAAGTTTGGGGGATAGTATGCCATTACGGCTTTTTAGTCGTAAAAAATTAAATATTACAAAGTAGTTTTTAGTTAACTACTTTATTGGCGCAGCTACTGCTGGCAAAGGCTTCGGGTTTGGCTTTAAAAGCAAAACCCATCCCCAAAATGTAACCCATGGCTTCTTTCAAAGCATCGTTACTTTTAAATTGTGGATTGGTGTTGATATCGGCATGAACTTCCATATCAACATCGTACTGTGTAAATAAATGACAGAGCTGGTAAGCAATGTCAATACTTTTTGCTACTTCGGTTAACATTCTTTCTTTAATGGAAAACCGTTGTTGGGTTTTGTCGTTATGTATAAACATAAACCCTCCATGACCTTCGCGTAAAAAAACAATTACTGTAGCAAATTCAGTGTCTTTACCTTTCACCTGCGAATCGGTACCAATACAAACTTTTAATCTAAAGCCTGCATTTGTTTCGCGTTTGATAACATTTTCAACAGCATGAATAATAGGTAGACTGATCAAATCGCCATTAAACTTTCTCCAATGCATATAAAAAGAGGTTTTCCTAAGTTATAGAAAAACCTCTTATAAAAAAAATAGGGAACGGATTATGCTTCTGTTAAGTTTTAACAGGCATTAAGGAATTAATATTTTATCGGTGAATTGTTGGCCATTTTTATCTTGATACTGAATAACATACAAACCTTTTGCCGCATTTTTGATGTTTATGGCATTTACACCGGCGCTTAGATTACCTTGCTGAATTTGTTTACCATCAAAGCTAAATAAGCGGTATTGCAAGTTATCGGGTGCCAATACCTGAAACTGTCCGTTAGACTGTACATTGCCCAATACCTTAGGATTACTTACAGCGTGATTTTGTAAGGTTAGTGCATTAGAGTAGTAATAACGGCCGTTATCAAACTCAACAAACAAACGGTAACGTAATGTTTGTTTTTGTAGTGGTTGGTAAGTATAGCTGCGTGCGTTATTGTCCACAGCTTTTAATGCCGTAAAAGTTCTGCCATCGGTTGATACTTCTATGCGTAAATTAACCACTTGTTCATCGGCATCTATTACCCAATTTAACTGGTGATTAGCACCATCTATTTTACCATTTAAATTAAACACTCTTAATGGTAAAGGAGCTACATTATTGGTTTTTGCTTGTAAGGCATACGAACCCAGGCTTGCATAGTTAGGTGCAAACTGATTACCACGACCTTCAACTTTTAAGTAGTAAGTACCTGATGATAATACCGTATCGATAATTGAGTTTAATAAATTACCCGGATTGTAAACGTTTAATAATGCTTCGGAACCACTGTACAATGACACCTGCATATCCAGGTTAGACCCAGCATTACCTGTACCAACATTATAGGGAATTGCGTCTAACTCAAAACGTGCTGATGAAGGCAAATCAAAACTAAAATAATCGTTATCAGTGTTTTGCATAATAACACCGTTTAACTCAAATTCGTTATTAGCAATAATAGCTTTTGTACTTGTTTCAAAAGTGCTACCGTGGTCATCTGATCTAAAACCAAAACCATTACGGCCGCCGGTAATTACTTCTAAATCATTTTGCTGACTAGTACAGCCTAATGAGTTAGAGCCATTATGCCATAAGGTAAAGTTTTGATAGTAACCAACACCCATAATAGGAGCCCAACCAATTTGACCCGAACCTTCGCCACGGTGATAGTCGGTTAGTTTTGCACAGGTAGTTTCATCGTATTGTGCCTGATGAAACAGTCCTAATGTGTGACCCGCTTCGTGTGAAATAGCTTCTGATACATTTTTCACATTATTGTTTAATAATTTAGAGAAAACAAAACAAGGCGTATCGTCGCCCCAAGTAAATGAACCGTTAAAAGCTACACCACCGGCACTACCGTACCAGCTTGAACTTACTGTAATAATAACCCGCATTCTTTTTGCAAGCGGTGCGTTTAAAAATACAGTTGAATCGGTGGTAATATTTACATCAAAAGGCCGGTAGTCTTCGGCTACACGGTTAAAAATAGTATTGATAGATGTATTAGAAAGGGTAGAAGCACCGCATTCAATGGGGCCCATATAATTCCAGCTGGTACCTTCAACGGTATGACCGTCAAAATCTAAAAATATTGTAGCGGCTGCACTTGGGTGGCTACTTAATTTTGGTACCTGGGCTAGTAGTTTGCCGCTGCCAATTAATGCAATAGCAAAAAAGGTGAGTAAAAGTTTTTTCATAACAGAGGATTTTATATTGGGATTCAATTCTAAAAGCAGTAGAAAACTGCAGGAGGTCTATTTATTCATGTACAAAAAGGTTAAAGTCTTTTTTTACAAATTGGTATTCTTCATTAATCTTTTGTAATTCGTATACATCGCCGTGAGTCATACTAATGATACGGCCCGTGTAGGTTTTATTTCCTTCTTTATCAGTTAAGGTAGATAGTGTGAGCGTTGCACCTTCGTAATCGGCAAGCTTAACAATAGTAGTCTCAATAGCACCGTCGTACTTAGATGTAGTAGAAATAACAGTACCGTTAAAAGTTACAGGCATTTTTTTACCGGCAACAAGTTGTATTGTACCGCTTTTAGATCTGCGTTCGGCCGTATTAATACTTGAAATAGATACCGGAATTTGCGAAGGAAGTGCGTTAAATAATTTTGGTCTATTTACGTCCGGTTCGTTTACAGGTACAAACTCTTTGTTGTCCTGAGCATTGGATGTTATACCAACGCAGCACAGCGCAAGCACTATGAAAGTGGTTTTAAGATAAGACATTGGGATCAGTTTTTCGGTTTATCAAATAGGTTTTCCAGAACAGTTCCTTTTGGGAACAAGTGCAAGTTCCATCAAACCAATAGATAAATTGGCCTTACTTAATCGGTTTTATGTAAAATGGGGTGGTAATACTTTGAAGTTAATCGTAAAACTCCTCAATCATTAACAGGTGAAATACGCTTAATATTGGTTTGTACTTAGCATTACTAAGGTACAGGCCTCAAGTGCGATAATACCGTTTTCGTTCGCCAGTTGTTTCAGCTCGTTATTTTCCGTACCGGGATTAAAAATTATTCTACGTGGCTTTAAAGAAATTATATAGTTATAATACGCAGGCTGAAGGGTAGGGTTAATATATAATGTTACGGTATCAATAGCCTCAAAAGGTTCCATTTCTGTTGTAATATTTATGCCTGCAACGGTACCTTCTTTACGTCCGATAGCCACTACATTATGGTCGTATTTCTTTAATTTATTTATTGCTAAATAACTATACCTTGATGAATTGTCAGATGCACCAATAACCAGTGTTTTTTTTAAATCTTTCATAAGTTATAATTATTTTATGAGAGCCTGTTTGTTATGCAAAACTGCTTTAAAACCGGGTTATACAAAATTATGTCACTTGTATCTCACACTCTTATTACAAAATAACTTTACACTTTATATAATGACAAATACAATGCCGTACAACAAACAATTATTTTATTATTTTGGTTAGGGCACTTATAAACCAGCTTTCCTCCGCTCTAATTAAAGTATCTAACATTTTATCGGCATGTCTGCCTGTTTTTTTAATATTCGAAACAGTATCAACAAAAGCTTTTACGTGTTTATCCTTTTTATCACCTTCCACAGCTTCCAGTGTATCCATTAATTTAAGCATGGGTTCCAACTCTCTTTTCTTTCTTTCTTTCATAATTTGTGTTACCACACGCCAAATATCCTTTTCTGCCGAAAAAAATTCTTTACGTTCTCCGGGTACTATAACACGTTGCACCAAGCCCCAGTTAATAAGTTCCCTGATATTCATATTCACATTGCCACGACTTACATTCAGCTCTTCCATAATATCGTCCTGCGTAATAGGCATAGGGCTAATGAGTAACAAAGCGTGTATTTGTGCCATAGTACGGTTAATACCCCAATTGGAGCCATAGGCTCCCCAACTACTTATAAACTGGTGTTTAGCTTCACTTAATTTCATATTACGAAGCTACTTTTAAAATTTTGTACTTTCAAAACATTTTGAAAATACGGTTGTTACTATACTATTACATTTTGTAAATACGAAGTGTAACTTTTATAAACCAATTACTTTTGTATAAAATTTTCAGGTATGCGTTTGTTTAGTTTAGCTGTTTTTGCACTTGTTTTTGTAACATCGTGTCAGTCTTCAAAAAAAATAACCCGTGGTAATATGTCTTTTGCTAATAATAAAGTGGTAGCTCACAGGGGCGCATTTAAAACCAATAAACTTCCTGAAAATTCTATTGCTGCTTTACAGCAAGCTATAAAGTTACACTGTGCAGGGGCGGAGTTTGATGTACACCGTACTGCTGATGATTCTCTGGTGGTAAACCACGATCATACTTTTTATGGTAAAGACATTGAGCGTAGTGCATATGCCGAGCTTACTGTAAAACAATTACCCAATGGAGAAAGCTTACCTACCTTAAGAAATTATTTATTGACCGGAATGCAGCAAAACCATACAAGGTTGGTATTAGAAATAAAACCATCCAATATAAGCAAAGCCCGTGCGGTTGAAACAACCAAACAGGTTCTAGCGCTGGTAAACGAATTAAAGGTTGGTAATTGGATCACCTATATAAGTTTTGACTTTGATGTGTTACTTACTATAAAAAGCCTCGAAAAAAATGCTCCTACACAGTATTTGAATGGCGAAAAATCGCCGAAAGAATTAAAAGATGCCGGTATAGAAGGTGCCGATTATCATTACAGTGTATTTAAGAAAAACCCGCATTGGATTAAAGAAGCCAAAGATTTAGGTATTGTATTAAATGCCTGGACAGTAAACAGCATAGAAGACATGGACTGGTTGTTAAACGAGGGCTTTGATATGATTACAACCAACGAGCCTGAATTACTTTTTCAAAGGGAAAAGTTACACCAGTTAAAGAAATAGTTAAAAGACGAAGAAAATTATATACGGATACATTTATTATTTGGTTGACCGGCTTTTGTACCTTGATTGGGCTAGTGTTGCGACGCTCCGTTCTGCTTTATGTTCGCTTATCAGCATTATGTTATACAAAGGTCGTTTTAATAAGTGCGGAGTACTGTAATATTGATGAATAGAATTACCGACACTCCGATTAAAATACTGAGTACTGCATTTTGGCCAATAGAATTAATGCAGTACTGCCTAAGAGTCGGAGTGCACCTTGCACAATGGTGAGTAAAGTTAGAGGTGCACAAGAGCGCGACGCAACAGCCGTTCAATCAAGGGAGGGACGATGGGCTCAAAAAAAAAATAATTGAATTTTCGACTGCAATTAACGTAAGATAACGGTTCCGAGTTCTTTAGTAATCAAAATTTCCTCGTTTTTTAAATAGCTGTGGGTACTGGCTAGTACAATTAATTCTTCAGCAGTATGGGGCTTTTCCATGTCAATCTGATTGTCACTAATCATGCGTTTAATTTTACGCAGGCGTAAATATTTTATAGCTGATATTACGGCATCATTGGTTTTGTCTTCATCAATTTTAGAAAACTTTTCCAAGGCATCTTCATTACCCTGGCTCATTACACGCATAAAATCTTCGTACGATTGTTTAAACAAAGATTGCTGATAACCGGTGGAGAGTGCGGCGGTTTTGCGCCAACGTCCGCTTTCTTCGTAAGGAAAATTTAACAGCGATACGGCCAGCGTACTGATTACTTGGTCCTCATTGTAAATGAAAAAATTTTTATCGGGAAGGTTTGTGTTAACGGCAAATGCATCTTTAAATATTTTTATCATTTTCAACACATCCATATTATCCATCAAACTATCATCTACCATTTCGTCAAACAGGTATTCGGCCACCAAACGGTTTTCGTCAAAAGGTTTAAGCCCATACTCCAATAAAATTCTGGCTATTTCACGCTCCTGTAAATCATCTTTAAATAGTAAATTATAAGTAGCATCATGAAATTCGCTTTCTTCGGCTTTACGTACGTTATCTGCTTTTTCCTGTTCACTTACGCCTGCCTGCCGTTTTTCCATAGCGGCAATCTTATCCCGTATAAATTGATTAACCAATGCGGTTAAGCCGGCTTCATCTATCTTAAGTATTTCAGATACCTGCCTGATATAATCCTGCTGTTTGGTAAAATCTTCGGCCTTGTTAATCTTTGAAATGGTTTCGGCCATACGATTAACCAAGGTAGATTTTTGTGCGGCATCATTACCGGCATCTTTCATGGCCACTTCCAGTTGAAAAAGAATAACATCTTTTTTCTCCGTCTTTACAAAATCCTGAAAGGCCGCAGCGCCAATTTTATTTACATAGCTATCCGGATCTTCTTTATCGGGAATAAGTACCAGCTTTACATTCAGGCCTTCTTCTAAAGCCATGTCCAGCCCACGCATGGCGGCTTTTACACCGGCACCGTCACCGTCATAAATAATAGTAAGGTTGTTGGTATATTTTCTTATAAGCCTTAACTGATCAACTGTTAACGACGTACCGCCGGATGCAACTACATTTTCAATACCCGCCTGGTGTAAGGAAACAACATCGGTATAACCTTCTACCAATAAACATTCATCGGCTTTATCAATAGCGGTACGGGCAAAATAGGAGCCATATAAAATTTTACTTTTTATGTAAATTTCATTCTCCGGTGTATTGATGTATTTGGGTGCTCTATCGTTTGTTTTTAAAATACGGGCACCAAAACCGGTTACCTTACCACTTGAATTATGTATAGGAAAAATAACCCTGCCACGATAGTTATCTAATAATTGATCATTACGATTTACGACCAATCCACTTTTAACCAATAGCTCAGGATTATACTGTTTAGCCATTGCTTCTTTAGCAAAAGCATCAGATTTTTCGGGTGAGTACCCTAACTGGAATTTTTTAATTATTTCTTCTCTAAAACCACGTTCTTTAAAATAACTTAATGCAATGTCCTGGCCCTCTTCGGTTTCCCAAAGCGACTTAGCAAAAAATTGCTGTGCAAACTGGTTTATAATGTATAAGCTATCTGCTGTTTGGTATTGTTGTCTTTGTTCATCACTAACATAGGTTTCTTCAACCTCAATACTATATTTTTTTGCCAACCATTTCAGCGCATCAATATAACTATACTTTTCATGTTCCATCACAAAACTGATGGTGTTGCCACTTTTGCCACAACCAAAACACTTATAAATTTCTTTACTGGGCGAAACCGTAAAAGAAGGCGTTTTTTCGTTATGAAAAGGGCAGTTACCAATATAGTTGGTACCTCTTTTTTTCAATTTTACAAAATCGCCTACAACGTCTATTATATCCAGACGGTCGAGAATTTGTTGTATGGTATTTTGAGTAATCATTTTGCGAACGGCAAATATACCACGGCTTCAGGAGATAGTAAAATAATAAAGGTTATTATAGTTACTATAAAATAATGACTACCGGAGGATAAGGCTTAAAAGCTGGGAAACAAAGGAAGCGGTGTTTCAGATTTATTGCTGCTATTGCTTATTCTAAAAAGTAAATGCATACCAAGTTCTTTGGTATCTTCATCTATTTGCCATGCAATTGAAACAGGAGCCATGGCGTGCATGAGTATAAACATATTATAACCTTCACCGTTAGGTTGCTTCTTATCGTCCGTCAAATTCAAATGGCTGGAAGATGAAAAGTAGCGTTTATTGCGATTAAGAAGATGCGTAAGCTCTTTTTTTATAATTTTTTGGTTGGCT
Organism: Chitinophagaceae bacterium UBA4857; assembly: GCA_002399735.1. Taxonomy (GTDB): domain Bacteria; phylum Bacteroidota; class Bacteroidia; order Chitinophagales; family Chitinophagaceae; genus Terrimonas. Next base: position 26,512 of record DHEF01000055.1, on the reverse strand, counting down.
GTAGTATTAGGTAAGTAGGCCGATACCATGTAATTTATTATGGTGTCCTGTAGTGAAAGTGTATCGCTAAGTGGCACACTTGTCTCCCACAATGCAATATTTACTTTATTAGATTTAAAGCCAAATGGTTGGTGTGTAGTGTAGGTGCCGGAAAAAGAATAAAGTGTAGTATCCGTTTTTTTTACTTCCTGCTTATTTTTTAAAGTAGGATCATTTAATAAATGATTTATAAAAGAATTAAAATCGCCGGTATACGGATTAGATCGAAAATATTTGCCTGCCATATAACCCAGGCTATTTTGTCCGTTGCTTATGTTTATACCAAGAATAATACTGCAAAATGTAAAAAGTAAATATTTAATCATGGCGGCATTATTTTATATAAACATAAGCAACAGGAACAAAGTAATAAAAAAAAATGATGTAATTATTTCTTAAAAGTCTCTTTGTAATATGCAATAGCATCATTAATAATAGTGTGAGCTGTAGCCTTATCCTGAAAATTATCAATTTCAACTTTCTTTTGCTCTAATACTTTATACTGCTCAAAAAAGTTTCTTAATTCCAGTAAAAAGTGTTGTGGCAATTCGTCAATATCATTGTAATGGTTTACTGATGGATCTTTTGCTGCTACCGCAATAATTTTATCATCTAATTCACCATTATCAATCATTTGCATATTGCCTATTACTTTAGCGTCTACCAAACAAAGCGATTGAATGGATTGTGAACATAAAACCAATATATCCAGCGGGTCACCATCATGCCCTAATGTTTGAGGTATAAAACCATAGTTAGCAGGGTAGTGGAAGGATGAATAAATAACCCTGTCCAATTTTAATAATCCTGTATCTTTATCTACTTCGTATTTTGAGCGTGATCCTTGTGGAATTTCTATTAAACCGGTAACAACTATCGGTGCTTCTTCGCCAAAATGTGCCCCATGCCAGGGGTGATTTACATTTAACATATTCAATTTATTGAGTGATTTTGTATCCTGAAAAAGTAAGTAAAACGCCTATTACAACGCTTATGGAAATATAGGCCAGGGCCCATAATAATTTATCATTCTTTACCAACTGCAATGTTTCTACCGAAAAAGCCGAGAAGGTGGTAAAACCGCCGCATAGTCCGGTAATTGCAAATAGTTTTATTTGTTCTGTACTGCTAACTGTTTTTGTTGTCCAGCCCCAAAGTAATCCTATCAAAAAACAACCTGCTAAATTTACTATCAACGTATTCCATGGAAAACCGCTTCCAGAAATACCCGGTAAAAGGCGCTGGCACAAGTAACGTAACATGGTGCCCAACGCACCACCTACACCCACTATTAAAAGCGATTTTATCATTTTAAAATTGTATCAAATCCGGGCTTGGGTTGTACAGTTAATGTATCTTCATCATGATTAAATATGTACTTTAAATCTACCAACCACTCTCCGGATGACTGCTTTAATATTCTAAGCGTGTCTTTATCGTTTTTAAAAGTATTGGAATAAATAATTATAGAAGTAGAGTCGTTAATCAATTCACGATTATGAATATTTACGGAAGCATCAAATAATCCTTGTTTTGTGTGTGAGTCAACCGTCTGATGTTCTGCTATCGACATCCATTGTTCGTTTATCGAATCTTTCAACATAAACTTTTTTGCTTCAATGTAGTTGCCTTTTAGTGCTGCCTGTATAAAACTTCTTGCTGCACTTAAATCATCTTCTTTGTTTTCTGCTTCTGCATTCCTGGTTGGGTTATTACACGCAACCACAAAAGCCACCATTCCTACTAATAAAATCAGTTTATTTTTCATTTGTATAACTTAACAAGGTTAATTGTTCTCTTTATATTTTTCCAATGCTTTTTCCATCTCTTTCTGCAATTCTTCCATTTTCTTTGGGTCAATATTTTTAGTAATACTATCTGCCTGATCCATGGCTCTTTTTATAGTTTCATCGTCAAATTGAGGAATAGTAAGTGAATCATCCTCAGTTAACGAGTTATTCAGGTTAGCGTGTTTTAAACCTATTTTCATCAAACTTTCCAACGAAAAATCAACTTTCCATGCACCACCTTCTTTTCTTAATGTAAAGTCAACCGACTTATTTGTTTTTGTTGAAGTCATAGGTATAGTGGCCACATCACCATCAATTTTTGCTTCGCCCAGTGTAACATCCTTCAAATCCTGCGTAAGATCTTCCTTTACATTTGCTTTACCGTCCTGCGCTGCACTCATTGCCATTCTCACTAAACTTAAAGTAGTCTGGCTACCAGCAGTTGCCAGTTCCATGGCTCCATCAATATCTTTTTGCCCTATTTTATCAAAAAAGGCCTTTAAAACCGATTTCGGATCCGATTTGTCAACTGATGAACAACTGAACAAACCCGCAATTGTTAATACAAAAAACAAAAAATAAGGTAAACGAGTTTTAAGCATAAAATTGTTTTAAAATGCAAAAATAAGTGATTACAAACGTTTGAAATTTGATTTTTAGTATTTATTGTGTCGTATATAAACTAATGATTTTAATCTGATTAATTATTTTTTTTCAGCAAATTAAATTTTTGGCAAGCCGTTTGCAAAGTAGCAATTGGTTAAGCATAAAATCGGAACGCTAATTTATTATATGCGCATATGGTAAGTTAGTAATATCTATAGTTTCGGTTACACCAATTTGAGTAAGTAAATACAACCCTTAATTTAAAAAAATCAACTTTATGAAAAAGCTTCAATTTGCTTTAGTGGCATTCGTATGCATGGCTCTAACTTATCAGGCACAGGCGCAAAAATCTTCCGTAATTTTAAAAGGTGGTGTTAATCTGGCCAATATTTCTAATGCTAATGATGGAAATGTAGATGATTCCCGTATGTTAACTTCCTGGCATGCAGGTGCTGTAATAGATATTGCTTTGGCTGATGTATTATCCATTCAACCCGGTCTATTTTATACCAATAAAGGTATTAGAACCGAAAGAAATCTACCGGTATTAGGCACTACTACAACAACATTTACCCCCCAATACATCGAGTTACCTTTAAATCTTGTATTTAAAGCACCTATTTCCGAAACATCTAAATTCTTTGTTGGTGCGGGGCCTTATGCGGCAATGGGTATTTCGGGTAAATACAAATTAAAATCAGATTTGGGTAGCAGAAGTTACGACATTGAGTTTAACGATGATGATCCATTAACACAGGAACAAGAAGATGCAGGTGCATATAAAGTAAGAAAATTTGACTACGGTGTAAATGTATTGGCTGGTTTGGAGCTTGATCGTTTTGTAATATCGGCTAACTATGGTTTAGGTCTTGCAAAAATTTATGCGGCCGATGATAACAACGATAATGATAAAAACAAACACAGGGTATTAAGTTTAAGTGTCGGTATAAAGTTTTAAAAGAAACCGTCAGCATATAATCAAAATCAAGCGAGGTATATCCTCGCTTTTTTATTGTATAAAAAATTATCTTGCAGCCCTAAATACAAATCATGTCTTGGAAAAAAGTATTGAGTGTTCTATCGGTAATAGGTGTAACAGTAGCTTGTTATTTACCCTGGGCTAGTATCAGCAGTTTACAAATAACCATTAGTGGTACCAACACCGAAGGTACCGGTTTTGGCAAACCAGGTTACTTACATTTGTGTTTTATTGCGCTTTTTGCTATCACCTTTGTAATTAAATCGGTGGGTGCAAAACGTATGGGCTTAATTTTTGTCGGACTTAATTTTGCATGGGCTATTCGCAATTTTATAGTCATTGGCAGTTGCGAAGCAGGGGAGTGTCCCGAAAAATTAACAGGTTTGTACCTCTTATTAATCAGTTCTATTTTATTATTAGTAAGTGGATTGTTTCCCGATATTAAATTAAAAGATGAAAAAAATAAATAATATTTTGTTTATCTAAATATTATGATGTAAATTGTCTTATAGTTTATTTTTCTATCCGCTTTTCCTGCCCCTATTATAATCTGTTTCAAAAATCCTGTTATTTATATTTTATTTTATTGTATGATTTTTATAATCATATATCCACCATATTTGTGTGTGATGTAGAAAAAACCGTCTCGCTATTTAGCGGGGCGGTTTTGTAGTTTAATACATTTTAATTTGGGGCTGTCAGCAGTAATAACTCCGGTCAGCAGCAGTCCACCGCCCGTCTACAATCTTTATACAGCCTGCGCTGCCTGCCTTTGCTTCGTATAAAGGGTTTCCGCCTAAGCGGTGCAGCCTTTCATCATCAAACCATAGCCGATATCAGGACATATTACCCCTAAACATTACACTGCATTAATTGTTCTTATTTTTAGTAATCTTTGCAACATGAATATTGTATTTATTGGTTCAGGTAATGTAACAGCAATTTTAGGTCGCAAGTTTGTAGCGGCCGGGCATAAAATTGTTCAAATCTATAGTCGTAACGCAAGTGCAGCCAGCGAGTTGGCTTACGAGTGGGACACCGAATCAACGAATTACATCAGCATGATTGTAAAAAATGCCGATGTTTATATAATATCAGTTTCCGATGGCTCTATTCAATCTCTAGTAGAAGAGTTGCATTTACCCGGGCAGGTGGTTGCACATACTGCCGGTGCTGTATCTAAAGACGTATTAAAAACTGTAACGGAACATTATGGTGTTTTATATCCTTTACAAACTCTAAGAAAAGAAAGTGAACACCTGCCCGAAACACCCATATTTGTAGATGCTGCTACCGAAAAAGCACAATTGGTATTAGATACACTGGCTGCAACTATATCTCATAACCACGAAGTACACCATGTTACCGAACTTCAACGTGAAAAGTTGCACGTAACCGCTGTTGTGGTTAATAACCTCGTAAATCATCTATATACGTTGGTAGAAGCCTTCTGTAAAGCAGAAGGTGTAGATTTTAAACAACTGTTACCATTAATTCACGAAACAACCGAGAGAGTTAATACATCTTCACCGGCCTTAGTACAAACAGGTCCCGCCATCAGGCACGATGAGGTTACGTTAAATAAACATTTAGAAATATTAAGCAACTATCCGCAACTAAAAAAAATATACAAAGTAATTTCTGATAGTATAGAAGGTAAAACACTATAGCCTGATATATACCCGCATAAAACATTATTTTTGCACCGGCCTTTAAAATACATTGGCATTAATATAACGTTTCATGAACTTACAGGAACAGTTTAAAAAAATTACCACATTTATTTTTGATGTAGATGGTGTTTTAACTGATGGTACCATTATAGTACTGGAAAACGGTTTACAAGCCCGTAGAATGAATGTAAAAGATGGTTATGCCTTACAGTTAGCCATAAAAAAGGGCTACAAAATTCTTATATTATCAGGTGCTGCACATTCGCCGGTAGTGGATAGACTTAACAAATTGGGTATTGACGAGGTATTCATGGGTGTTAAGGATAAAAAAGATTACATAGAAAAGTATAAAATTACTAACGGCCTTGATGCCGAGGATATTTTATTCATGGGCGATGATTTACCTGATTTAACTGCTATGTCAGCAGTAGGCATCAGTGCTTGTCCTGCTGATGCTGTTACCGAAATCAGAGAAATTGTGCAATATATTTCACCGCTTAATGGTGGTTGGGGCTGTGTAAGAGATGTAATTGAAAAAGTGATGCGGGAGCATAAAAAATGGGGCGTAGAAGATCAGATTGTTTCGCAATAAAAAACTAAATTATTTTACATGAGATTATTAGTTGCCTTTTTAAAAATGGTACGACTACCTAATCTTATTTTTATTGCCCTAACGCAAATACTATTTCATTACGCCATTTATTACCCACTGTTTAAAGACGCTGTTTCAATAAACAGCACAATGGAATTTTTCTTTCTGGTTGCAGCCTCCGTATTTATTGCCGCAGCAGGGTACATCATCAACGATTACTTTGATATTAATATAGATGAAGTAAATAAGCCCGATAAAATGGTAGTAAACAAAGTAATTAATCGTCGCTGGGCCTTACTTTGGCATTTAGCATTAAGTGGTTTAGGGTTAATTTTTACGGCTTTAGCTGTTGATGTAATGAGACAATGGTACCTGATTATTGCGAATATTGCTTGCGTATTGTTGCTTTGGTTTTACTCAACCACTTTTAAGCGGAAACTGTTAATTGGTAATATTTTAATTTCTGTACTTACTTCCTGGACGATTTTAGTTGTCTTCTTTTCCAAATTTTCCTTTGCCGATGCGTTTACCTATGATGGTGATAACCAGGTAAAGTTTTTCCGGTTTGCTATTTTATATGCCGCCTTTGCTTTTTTATGTACCATTATACGTGAGGCCGTAAAAGATGTGGAGGATATGCATGGCGATGCCAAATATGGTTGTACGACTATGCCCATTGTTTGGGGTGTTACTGTTTCTAAAGTATATACAGCTGTTTGGCTGGTAATATTAATAGCCTTATTATTGGTTGTACAAGTATATGTTTTACAGTTTGGTTGGTGGATACCGGTTATTTATTGCATTACGTTTATACTGGTACCATTAGCAGTATTTTTTTACAAGCTTAACAAAGCCGCCACTACAAAAGATTTTAGTGCTTTAAGTAATACCATTAAACTGGTAATGCTTACCGGCATATTATCTATGGGATTATTTTATTTTTACCTATAGAATTTAAAAATTAACTATATGTTACCCAAAATATACCTGGCATCGCAATCGCCAAGGCGTAAACAATTATTGGAATGGGCTGAAATAGATTTTGAAGTATTGGTACAACCAACGGATGAATCTTTTCCGGATGGCTTATCGCCTGCAGAAGCAGTAGTACATATTGCCCAGCAAAAAGCGGTGGCTGTAAAAGATAAATTAACCACGGATGATATTGTAATTGCGGCCGATACAGTGGTTGTTTTAAATGATATTATTATTGGCAAACCAAAAGATAGGGAAGATGCTATTGCCATTTTAACGGCTTTATCGGGCAACACCCACTATGTAATTACCGGTGTGGTTATTATGCGTGGTGTGCAACAGGTTACTTTTTATGATACAACAACCGTTGAGTTTAATATACTAACACCACAACAAGTAGAATTTTATATTGATAAATATGAGCCGTATGACAAAGCCGGAGCCTATGCCATTCAGGAATGGATAGGTGTAATTGGCATTAAATCTATTAACGGCGATTTTTATAATGTAATGGGTTTACCTGTAAGTAAAGTGGTACCCGCTGTAATATCATTAATGTAATTTTTGTTTGTTGTATTGCTAAAACATACTGAACTTTAGTGTAACTAACCAATACACTAAATATGAACGAACGCCTTTTGCAATACATCTGGCAGTTTCAGTATTTTAATAAAGAACAACTGCAAACAAATTGCCAGCAACCGCTGGTTATATTAGCCCCTGGCATTTTAAACACCAATCAAGGTCCCGATTTTTTGCAGGCTAAAATACAAATGGGTAATACTGTTTGGGCAGGATCGGTGGAATTGCATATTAAAACATCCGATTGGTTTAAACATGGTCACCAAAACGATCGGCATTATAACCAAGTGGTTTTACATGTAGTTTGGCAACACGATATCGATACCAACAACACCGTTAAACAATTAAATAATATACCGGTATTAGAGCTTTGTAATGTTGTACCCAAAATACTATTAACCCGATACGAGAACTTATTATGCCAGCAGGGTTTTATTGCCTGCGAAAACAGCATAATCCAAGTAAAGAATATTGTATGGCAAAGCTGGAAAGAAAGATTGTTGGCTGAAAGACTAACCAGAAAAGCTGACAAAATTTTACAACATCTTGAAAGCACAATGTTTTTTTGGGAGGAAGTCTTTTGGTGTAATTTAGCCGCAAACTTTGGTTTAAAAGTAAACAGCGAAGCTTTTGAGGCTGTCGCAAAATCTCTGTCCATAAATATGCTGGCTAAACACCGCAACCAAATACATCAATTGGAAGCATTAATGTTGGGTCAGGCTGGCTTATTAAATAATGTGCATGAGGATAAGTACGGCATGCTGCTGCAAAAGGAATATACTTTTTTAAAACAGAAATATAACCTACAAGCTATTCATGCTCCGGTATATTTTTTACGTATGCGGCCGGCAAATTTCCCTACCATTCGTTTAGCGCAACTGGCCATGTTGGTGCATCAATCTGTACACTTATTTTCCATTATTAAAGAAGAAACGGAACTGAGAAAATTGGCAACACTCTTTACAGTTACACCTAACGATTATTGGTTGTACCATTACCGCTTTGGTGAGGCAACACCTTACAAAGAAAAACACCTGGGTAAAACCATGTTTGACAGTATTGTTATTAATACCATTTGCCCCATTTTATTTGCTTATGGTATTTATCATAATGATGAAAGTATTAAAACTAAAGCTGTAAGTTGGTTATTACAAACCAAAGCCGAAGCTAATCATGTAGTAAGTAGTTATAAAGAATTAGGAGTTGTGAGTAAAAATGCTGCCGATACGCAGGCTTTATTAGAACTTAAAACAATGTATTGTACCCCTAAAAAATGTCTTGATTGTTCGGTGGGTAATAGTATTTTAAAATCGGCAGTATAAAAGGTGCTGGATAAAAAAATGTAAGTTTAAAGCTGAATTAAATTCTTTACATGTAAGAAAACCTGTCAGGCGGAGCCTGAAGATATTTTTTATTCTGTTGCGTAGCCCTTCGTTAAGCGCCCACGTTATGCGGGGTTAAAACAGAGTGACAAAGCCTTAAAACTTGTAATTAATATTCCCTCAGACTGTTTGCTTGAATGGCTTAGCAAAATGGAAATAATATTAAATTAATCAGCCTAAAAACAAACCCTGATACTTGAAAAGTATCAGGGTTTGTTGTACATATTTACATTGGCTAGTTGTTTTCCCAGGCGCCCCAGTTAATATTTACTTCCAAATCGGGGTGAAGACTTTTGGCAACGGGGCAGGTGTGACCTGTATGTTTTAAAATTGTGATAGTTTTAGCATCTATTGCAGTCAGTGTTGCGGGTATATGAAAAACGAGATCAATACCTCCAACACGGCGGGGTTCGGCCTTCATATTTTTTAAAACTTCCACTTTTACATCGTTCAGGTCAAAGCCCATTGTACGGGCTTTTATACCCATTACAGTAACCATACAGGCTGCCAGACTGGTGGCCAGCAAGTCGGTTGGCGAAAACCTTTCACCCTTTCCGTTGTTATCAGTTGGTGCATCGGTTTCAAAGTTTGAACCGCTTTTTAGGTGGGTACAGGTAGTTCTTAAGTCTTTATTATAAATTACGGTAGCTGTCATGTCAATTTTTGGCCTAAATTTACGTTATTACCGGTAGATGGTTGACATTAAGCGTAAATGTGTTTGGATAAAACACATTTTAAACGACGATTAGTTGCTGAATAATGTTATACTGTTGAAGGGCTGCCCGATGGAAGCGGCACCGAATGCCGTCTTGGCGGCAGTAGGTACAGCGGACAGCGGGAACAAAAGCTGACCGGAGTTACCACCGATGACAGCCCCAAACCACTATTATTACAAAATAGTAAAGTAGTGTACATTGGTTTATATTTGCAACACGGTAGATCTTGTATTAACCTAACAAATAATTTAGTGAAGAAAATTTTTCTTTTATTGATGTTTGCCTGCGCTGCCGGTTTAACCGTTTCGGCACAGGATAGTACGTTTGAGGATAAGCCATCGAGAGCGGAACGTCGCGAAGCCAAACGCCAAAAGGTAGCAGAGTTGATACGCCAATCCGAGGAAGGAGTACTTGTTTTTAGAAAACATAATATGTTTGGTATTCAGTTACGGACTAACGGGTATGGTGCTTTTTACGAACATGGCCGCATGATTAGTACACGTAAAACCAATATTTTCAGAATTGATATTCAGGAGGTAAAACACCCTAAGGAAGAAAAACTGATTAATACTAATTTGTTTTTTGGTAACCCTTTTGTTTATGGTAAGCTAAATTCTTTTTATCCGATTAGTTTGGGTTATGGTCAGCAGTACATTTTTGGCCAGAAAGGAAATAAAAACGGCGTATCAGTATCGGGAATTTATAGCGGAGGTATAAATATTGGGTTATTGAGGCCTTATTATATTGATGTTGTAAAAAATGGTGAACAAGTTGCTATTAAATATACCACTGAAGACAGTACTTTATTTTTAGCTGACCCGGTGACAGGTGGCACTACATTGGGTGGCACCGGTTTTTTTGGTAAGGGTTGGGGTGAACTAAAAGTAAAACCGGGTGTTTTTGGTAAAGCGGCTTTACGTTTCGATTATGGCCGTTTTAATGAACGTGTATCGGCACTGGAAGTGGGTATGAGCCTGGATTATTATTTTTCTAAAATACCCATGATGTTTGCCAATAAAGAACGACAAATGTTTTTCCAGGGTTACCTGGCCATTGTGTTTGGCAATCGTAAATAGTGCCTATTGTTTTAGGAATAAAATAGCATCTGTATAAGATGTATCTTTGCAGTTATGACCGAGTTACCTGTAGTATCTAACGTTGACAGTACAAAATCTAAGATAAAAAAACCCGATTGGTTAAGGGTTAAATTGCCTATTGGCGAAAATTACAAGCACGTACGCGGACTTGTAGATACCCATAAATTACATACCATTTGTGAGAGTGGAAACTGCCCCAATATGGGTGAATGCTGGGGAGCCGGTACCGCCACTTTTATGATTTTGGGTAATGTATGTACCCGTAGTTGTGGTTTTTGTGCTGTAGCAACAGGTCGCCCCGATGTTTTAGATTGGGATGAACCACAACGTGTTGCCGAGGCTATTCATTTAATGAAAGTGAAACATGCTGTAATTACATCGGTTGACAGAGACGAACTGAAAGACGGCGGATCGACCATTTGGCATAACACGATTAAAGCGGTAAAAGCTTTAAATAACGATACTACACTGGAAACCTTAATACCTGATTTTAAAGGTAAAAAAGACGATATACAAAGAGTAATTGATGCGGCCCCAGAGGTAGTGAGTCATAACATTGAAACCGTTGAACGCCTTACAAAAAAAGTTCGTATACAAGCCAAATATTGGCGCAGTATGGAAGTAATACGTACGCTGAAAGATGGTGGCATGCGCACCAAAAGCGGTATTATGCTTGGCTTGGGCGAAGAAAAAGACGAAGTATTACAAACCCTGCAAAACTTAAAGGATAATGGTTGCGATGTTGTAACTATTGGACAATACCTGCAACCCACACAGAAACACTTACCTGTACAACGTTTTGTGCATCCCGATGAGTTTGCTTTATACAAAGAGGCCGGTTACGAAATGGGACTTGATTATGTAGAAAGCGGACCCTTGGTACGTTCATCTTACCATAGCGAACGCCATGTGTATGCTGGTTTAGGACGTAAAGAATGGGAAATGAGCAAAACAGGATTGGCTATTTAATTTTTTGTTACAAGCAGCATTACTACTATCAACGACTGTTGTGATCAGATAGGATCGGGATTTAATATATTTCCAGAGGAAATGAATTAAATACTTTCACTTGTACGTCAGGTAATTCTATCGGACATAATGTAAGTTTCTTATTATTAATATAGCAAACCTTTATTTCCAAATTTTCAAATCATCTAATTGTCAAATTGTTTTCTATCCTTGCCATATGGTGAAATTTCTTTTTAGCTGTTGTGTTTTATTCGTTACCCAAGCTGCTTTTGCGCAATTGCAATGGGTTAATATGAATGATGGTTTTGGTTCCTTACCAACATCCATTCAGGTTTTTAAAAGCACTACGGTGATGGATGATGGTAAACCTAATATAACCTGGTATGTTATTGCCGATTTAAAAGATAAAAAGCTTTCATTTACGGTTGATACTACCCTAAACAGAAGGTTAACACCGCAGCAGTATTACGAAAAAAATAATCAGGCACTTGTTGTATTAAACACTACTTTTTTTTCTTTTGCCACACATCAAAACCTGAACACTGTAATTAAAAATGGTAAACTGTTAGGTTATAATGTACACACATTAGCCGGTAAAGGCAATGATACATTAACCTATCGCCACCCGTTTACAAGTGCCATTGGCATTAGTAAAAAAGGCAAGGCCGATGTGGCCTGGTTATATACCGATAGTACCTTGAAAAATGCTTACGCATCACAACAGCCCGTACCATCTTTTAAAGATTCATCCTTAACATTACCCAACAAGTTTTACAAACAGTATAATAAACAAGCAACTACCGATTTTAAAAAGTGGAAAGTAGAAACAGCAGTAGGAGGCGGGCCTGTTTTGGTGCAGGATGGTAAAGTGAAAATTACCAATAACGAAGAAATAAAATTTGCGGGTAAAGCCATCAGTGACAAACACCCACGTACCGCCATGGGTTATACTGCCGATGGTAAATTAATATTATTGGTAGTAGAAGGTCGTAACCCCGGAACGGCCGAAGGTGCATCATTGACACAATTAGCAGCTATTATGCAACAAATAGGATGTATAGAAGCCATTAACTTAGATGGTGGGGGGAGTAGTTGTATGTTGGTAAATGGTAAGGAAACTATTTATCCTTCTGATAAACAACAACGAGCTGTACCGGCTGTGTTTGTGATTAAGCAGAAGTGAGCAATCAGCATTAAGAATTGAGACTTGAGAAATCAGACATCCAAATATTTCTTCTCAACCGGGTCTCTCGGCGTAATAATAAATCAGACATCATAACATCAGATATGAAAACATCGTCTATCTAATTATCTTTGCTACATGATTGAGTTTTCTCTGAAACATAAACAACCCCAGGCGGTTAGCTTTTCATTAGGGTTGGTTACACAACGTATTGTTTTTATGGGTACGCCGGAGTTTGCTGTAGCATCGTTAGATGCTTTAGTAAAAGCCGGTTGTAACATAGTAGGTGTGGTAACAGCTCCCGATAAACCTGCAGGTAGGGGAATGCAATTAACACAAAGCGCCGTTAAGCAATATGCGGTAGAACATAACCTGAAAGTATTACAACCTGTTAAGTTAAAACAAGAAGGTTTTTTAGCTGAATTAAAAGCCTTACAAGCCGATTTACAAGTAGTAGTAGCTTTTAGAATGTTACCTGAAATAGTTTGGAACATGCCTACAAAAGGAACGATTAACCTGCATGGTTCTTTATTACCGCAATACCGTGGCGCAGCACCTATTAACTGGGCAGTTATAAATGGGGAAAAAGAAACCGGCGTTACTACATTTAAATTAAAACATGAGATAGATACCGGCGACATTATACTGCAGGAAAGTTTTGCTATTGGCGAAAATGATACTGCCGGTGATGTACACGATAAAATGAAAGAAATAGGCGCTGCATTGTTGGTTAAAACGGTTCAGGCAATAGAAGCAGGTACTGTTAGCGAAGTGCCGCAAACTGCTCCGCAAAACACGTTAAAACATGCGCCAAAAATATTTACCGAAACCTGTCAGATAAACTTTAACGCAACCGTTGACGAAGTGCACAACTTAATAAGAGGATTGGCACCTTACCCAACAGCATTCACTTTTTTAAATAATAAAAAATTAAAAGTATTTAGTGTTACAAAAGAAATGACTGACGAACATATTAACGCCGGTGAGTATGAAACGGATAATAAAACTTACCTGAAATTTGCTTGCAGCAACGGTTATATACATGTACAGGATATACAACTGGAAGGGAAAAAACGAATGGATATAAAAAGTTTTTTATCAGGCTATAGATTTAACTAATAAAAAAAGAGCGGGTTACCGCTCTTTTTTGTACAATGCTTTAGAAGCTATTAGTAATTTACATTCACAATAAATTTATCACTATCTGTAATACCCAGTGCAGCGGCAGCGGCATTGCTAATACGTACATTTAAGCCCTGGTTTTGTTTTATACTACTCATTTCGCCTAATACTTTAGCGTAAATAGTTTTATTGTTATTAGGGTTGGTAATGCGTACAATTTTACCCGCTTGTACTTTATCAATTAATAAATAATACTTAGCGTCCTGCCAGCCGCTCGATGTTTTAAAAATACCCGATGTAACAGTTTCGTTATTATCGGCAGTACTTTGTTTTGTTTGTGCAGCAAACGATGCTGCAAAATAGCCATCACCACCCGCAGGAGCAGCAGCAACAGTTTTAGGTTGTACTTTAGGTTCTTCTACCTTAACGGTTTCTTTAACTACAGGTTGTGCTACTTCCTGTTTTGGCGTTTCCTTTACTGCTACAGTTTCTGTTTTTACAGGTTCAATCACTTCCGCTTTCACTACTTCAACCGGGTGAGTATCTTCTTTTGGTTTTACTTCAACTTGTTTGCTTACCGGTAATGTTTTAGGAGCCACTTTTGCCAACTCGGCCGATTGTATATAACCAATAACTAAGTTTTGACCAACATTCAGGTTGTCCGAACTTAATTGATTCCAATCTCTTATTTTTTGAAGGGTTAACTTGTTAGCAAAGTTGCTCACTTTCATCAAGCCATCTTTATCGCCAACCACATAATAAACAGGTGTTCCTGTTGTATTTGTTTGCGAAAAATTTGCCGCTTCTAATGGTACTTTAATTACCTCGCCAATATTAAGTCCTTTGTTTATATCAATTTTATTAAAACCGGCAATACTTTTTGGATGCACATTATATAAACGACCAATGGCATAAATACCTTCTTTAGGGTTTACAGTATGATCAATATATAAGCCTGCATCGTTTTTTTTAGCCACTAAAGGCTGTGTTTGTGCATACACAAACGTTGATGACAATGCAAAAAATGTTACAATAAAAATTTTAAATACGTTCATATCCACATAGGTTTTACAATGTGCAAAGATGCAGCTTTTTTACCAAAAACGGCCCATTTTATGACGAGGCCCAATCCCGGATGGTTTGCTACAACATTACAGTTAATCGCCTTTATTGATGTGAGTTTTATATTATTTACATAAAATTTTGTGTTACCGGCTGCACAGCCCTGATTGAGCTGATGTTGCGACGCTTCGTTCGGGGTTCCGTTCGCTAATCAGCAGAAGAAAGTCAGGAAGTGAATAGTCAATGGTGAATAGTGAATTATTGACTATTCACTCCTAAATGCTGAATAGCGGACAGAACGTACAAGAGTGCGACGCAACATCAGCTCCATCAGGGAACTGAAGATGGTCAAAATAAAAAATAAAATAGTTGCAAGCTGTTTGTGTAAAATGAAAAGTTTTAACATCTCACAGTAAAATAGCTATATGAAAAAAATATTATTATTAATACCGGTATTATGCCTTGTAATGGCATTTTTAAAAAATGATCCTGTAACTATTACAGGACAAATTATGAACGATGATGGCTTTCCTGTAGAGAATGCCACCGTTAAAGAAAAGGGGAAAAACACCGCAACCACAACAGACGAAAACGGTAATTTTTCCATTAAAGTTTCGCATAATAAAGCAACACTTGTTATTGAAGCCTTAGGTTTTGCTAAACAGGAAATTGAACTAAAAGGAAAAGAAAAGTTAACGGTTACTTTATCATCAGATGCAGCAAAACTTGAAGAAGTTATTGTTAGAGGTTATAATACGCAAAGGAAAAGAGACTCAAGGGTTGCTGAATTAGCCGGAAAAGTGAAAGGTATTGAATCTAAAAACTTTTCAACACCTCCTGCACAAGCCGATCAAATGAAAATAATGAATCTTTATGAACAAGAAGATGATTTTAATACCGAAGGTTATGACTTTATACAGGATAATAAATTTGTAAGAGTAACTGATCATCCGTTAAGTACTTTTTCAATTGATGTAGATGCAGCATCTTATGGTAATGTAAGACGTTATTTAAACAATGGCTCTTTACCACCTGCAGGTGCAGTACGTATTGAAGAAATGATAAATTATTTTCACTACACATACCCACAACCAACCGACGATAAACCTTTTACCATTAATACAGAAATGACACAAGCACCCTGGAACAAAGATCATAAACTGGTGATGATTGGTATGCAAGGAAAAAAGATTGCGATGGATAAATTACCCGCCAGTAACCTTACATTTTTAATTGACGTATCAGGATCGATGGAAGACGAAAATAAATTACCATTGGTAAAAGCATCTATGAAAATGTTGGTTGACCAATTACGAGAAAGTGATAAAGTGGCAATAGTGGTGTATGCTGGTGCTGCAGGTATGGTTTTAAAACCAACCAGTGGTAACAACAAGACAAAAATTAAAGAAGCTATTGATAACCTGAATGCAGGTGGTTCAACCGCGGGTGGAGAGGGTATAAGACTGGCTTATAAAACAGCTAAACAACACTTTATTGCCGGTGGAAATAACAGGGTTATCTTATGTTCTGATGGAGATTTTAATGTAGGCGAAAGCAGTGATGATGCGATGGAAAGATTGATTGAAAATGAAAGAAAAGGCGGTGTGTATTTAACTGTTCTTGGTTATGGTATGGGTAACTACAAAGACAGTAAAATGCAAAAGCTGGCACAAAAAGGAAATGGTAATCATGCTTACATTGATGATATAAGTGAAGCTAAGAAGGTATTGGTAAACGAATTTGGCGGTACTATGTTTGCCATAGCAAAAGATGTTAAACTGCAAGTAGAATTTAATCCGGCATTAGTACAAGGCTACAGACTTATAGGTTACGAAAATCGCATGTTAGCTAAAGAAGATTTTAATAACGATAAAAAAGATGCGGGTGAATTAGGCAGCGGGCATACAGTGACTGCTATTTATGAAGTAATACCCGCCGGTATTAAAGATACGATGATGGGTAGTGTTGATGCCTTGAAATATCAGCAACCTATTAAAACGTATGTGAATAATAAAACGGAAATGATGACAGTGAAAGCCAGATACAAACCCATTGACAGTGAAACCAGTTTGTTATTATCATACCCTGTCGTTAATAATGTAAAAGGTATTGAATCTGCCTCTGAGAACTTACGTTTCTCTGCTTCGGTAGCAGCATTTGGTATGTTGTTACGTAACTCAGAGTTTAAAGGCAATGTAAACTATGATATGATATTGCAAATTGCCAAAAAATCAAAAGGTACAGATGAAGAAGGTTATAGAAGTGAGTTTGTAAAGCTGGTGGAGAAAGCACAATACTTAAGTACTAAAAATGCACCATTAAACGATAAGGATTACACCATAGGTAGATAACACTACTGAAAATAAAATGGCTGTTCGTTATTTGAACAGCCATTTTTTATTCGTTAACCAGGTAAATTATTCAGTAGTATTTTTATTGCCAAGATTTTTATATAACCAATTAGTCATTTTACTCCAAAGGTGGTAACTGGTATTATCAGCCGAACCTCCTATACCGTGATTCTTGTTAGGGTAATAAGCACTTTCAAAATCAACATTATTCTTTACCAGAGCAGTAACCATTTGTGTGGCATTTTGAAAATGTACATTATCATCACCGGTGCCATGAATAATAAGGTATTTCCCTTTTATCAAATTGGTAAAGTTGATAGGAGAGTTTTTGTCGTACCCATCAGCATTTTCCTGAGGTGTACGCATGTAACGTTCTGTGTAAATATTATCGTAGTAACGCCAGTTGGTAACTGGTGCCACGGCTATAGCTGCCGAAAATACATCGGCGCCTTTTGTAATGGCTAAGGAACTCATAAAGCCGCCATAACTCCAACCCCAATGCCCGATTTTAGTTTTATCAACATAAGGTAATTTGCCTAACCATTTAGCTGCATCTATCTGGTCTTCAATTTCGTATTTGCCCAATTGTAAGTAAGTTTTTTTCTTGAATTCTTCACCTCGGTAGCCTGTTCCTGTATTATCCACACAAACAATAATAAAACCTCTTTCCGCTAACATCTGGTGCCAGAATGAAACAGTACCAAAACGATTGGCTACATTCTGAGAGCCGGGGCCTCCATAATTACAAAACAAAACAGGATACTGTTTGCTGGCATCAAATTTTGTCGGTCTTAAAATCCAGCTATTTAATGTATCACCTTTTGAGTTAGGGATTCTTAAAAACTCAGCTTTACTAATTGCGTATTGGTCAATAATAGTATTCAGTTTTTCGCTACTGCTCACTACCTTTTCTACAGTAACAGTAATATTGTTCTTTTTAGTTACAATATTGTTTAAGGTTACTACCTGTGGTGTATTAATATCTGATTTAAAATCGTAAAACTGTGTAAAGTCCTTATTTAAAGTTATCCGGTGTGTAAACTCACCTGTTGTAAGCGGGGTTACTTTTTTGCCGGCAAAATCTGCCACGAAAAAGTTTCTGTCCATTGGACGAGGGTAGGCAGCAGTATAATATATGCGTTTATTTTTTTCATCCACTCCATTTATAGATGCAACATCATAATTATCCTTTGTGATTTTTGTCTTTACTTTTCCGTCAAAACTATTCAGGTAAATTTGAGTGTAACCCTCTTTTTCGCTGGTATAAATAAAATGTTTACCATCTTCTAAAAACTGCCAGTCATCATTTATATCTACATAGTACTGGTTTGTTTCTTCATAAATTGGTTGACTTGCTCCTGTCACTGCATCAGTTAATAATAACTTTAAATTATTCTGATGACGGTTTAACCAAAACACAACCAGTTTCGAGTCATTTTTTGTCCATTTGATACGGGGAATATAAATATCACCTTGCTCATACTGCGCCTTAATCTTAGTAGCAGCTTTTACATCGTAAACAAATATGTCAACTGTAGAATTGGCGTCACCGGCTTTCGGATACTTAAAACGATAGTCAGCGTTATGGCCATCGTCATAAACGGTCATGTTATACTCCTTAACAGCCGATTCATCAAAACGGTAATAAGCTAAATAAGTTCCGTTCTCACTCCATTGATAAGCCTGAGAAAAACCAAATTCTTCCTCATATACCCAATCACAATTACCATTTATGACAAAATTCCACTTACCATCTGTAGTTACCGCAGTTTTTTTACTGGTTGCAACATCATAGATATATAGATTATTACTTTCAATAAATGCTACTTTATTGCCGTCGGGAGAAAAGCTTGGGTGTAAAGCTTTTTCCGTTGCCAGCTTTGTAACCGCTTTATTATTTACATTATATAAATAAAGAAATGCTTTGGAAGAACGGCGATAAATACTTTCTGTATTATAACTTAATAATGCAAAACCAGAATTTTTATCTGAGCTAATTACTCTGTCCGGTCGACTCAAATCAGTTCCGGCTTGATCTTTTAAACCTTTTGTATCAATTGTAGCAGCCGAAGCCTGACTTTCAAATCTGGCACTTACCGGATCGGCCCGAAATGTACCCCGTTTGTACAAGTCATCTAAAGTGATTTGCTTTTGTTGAGCAAATGTAAATAATGGAGCAATTGTTAATACTAAAAAAAGCTTACGCATCTAGGTTATTTTTTAAGTGCTAAAAATAGGATGAAATATGGTAAAATACTTATTGAAAAATAGAATGTTGACTACTTTTTAAACAAATTGCCACCTGCATATTAATTTTTTTTTATTTTTTTAGTAGCTGTTATTAATTGATTAACAAAAGAATATATGCATCGTATTGATTAGTCTATTAAATTTATAGACTATTAATTTTGGTTTTCATTAACACATTATATATATTTGTTTTGAGCAAGTAAAAAATGAAATATTTTTGATTTGCTTGCTAAAACAGACTGCTATATATACTAATAATAATATTTACATTACTTATAGAACATAGTACCAGTCTGTATTCTACACGATTGCTTCTCCATACAAATTTTTAGAATGTTAGTAATAAATACTATTTGTATTTATGTCTGACTAGTGTTAAGATGTATCTGATTGTTATTAGCGCAGGATAAAAAATTATAAAACCAAAACTAACTTTTATTTCTGCCTTAATTATTCCTTGAATGCTATGTTGCTTTTACCGGCTTACATAGGCACATTAACTTATAACTAACTGTTGTTCCCTGGAAGTTTTGCCATTAAAGTGTGGTATGCATAAAATTTAATTTTATGCATAGTGGGTATGTATTGCTATGATTTTTTATAGCGTAAACAAGAAAAATTAACATGTATTATATGAAGTATAGTACGTGAATGATAAAGTATTTACTAAACCAAAACAAACAAAACACATGAGAAAACTTTGTTCGACTGTTTTTATGTTGTGCTTTTTCTTTATTGCGGCGAGAGCACAGCAAAAAACGCTAACCGGAAAAATCCTTGATGCTGAGTCAAGACCGGTGGCAGATGCATCTATTCTTATCAAAGGAACTAAAAACGGAACCACATCCGATAAGGATGGTGCATTTTCCATTTCTGTGAATACAGGGGATAAATTAGTAATTTCTGAAGTAGGTTTTATTACCCAAGAAATTACTGTAGGTAATCAAGGTTCTTTATCTATTGTATTAGTATCAGACAGCAAACAATTAGACGATGTTGTCGTAACCGGTGTGGCACAGGCTACCAGTAAAAAAAACCTGGCCTTCTCAGTTACTAAAGTAAATGAAGCACTGATTAACACGGTTCCGGCACTTGATTTATCACAAACTTTGCGTGGAAAAGTGGCTGGTATAACCATTATTCAAACGGAAGGGGATGGAGCTGCGGCAGTTACACTTAGAGGTGCAAAATCTTTAGGCGGAAATATTAGTCCATTAATAGTAATTGATGGTTATGTTACCAGTTTGGGGTTAGGTGATTTAAACCCTCAGGATGTAGAGTCAATTGAAGTAATTAAAGGCGCTTCTGCTGCTGCATTGTATGGTACACGTGCAGAAGGTGGGGTTATACAGGTTATTTCTAAAAAAGGTAAAGGTTCTAAAGATAAACTTACTATTACCGTAGATAATGAGTATGGTATAAATAATGTACAACGCACCCCAAAATTAGCAACCTTCCATCGCTGGAAAACAGACCCTAATGACGAGTTTGGTTTTCAATATTCTGCTGGAACTACAAGAATTGCGAATTTACAAGACAATGGTTTCTCGGTTATTTTAAGTCCTTATAAAACTTACAATGATAATGTAGATGCGTTAATGGGAGACAGAACCTTTTATACCAATTTTGTGTCTTTACAAAATGCCGGAGAAAAGTATAACGTGTATTTATCTTTCCAAAATCAGGTCAATGCTGGTGTTTTAGAACCCATTAAATCTAATGTAAGACGAACAGCTAAGTTAAACTTACAACTTAGACCTACAAAGAAATGGGAAATAGAAACAAATATTCACTATTTCTACAACACCCGTCCTTCTGATATTGCTAGTGGTGGTGGGCAACAAACATTTTTTGCCAATATTTTACAACAAGAGCCTTTTATTAATTTAAAGGAGAAAGATGCTAATGGAGATTATGTAGCGGTACCTAGAGGTAATGCCATACAAGGTTCTAATTTAAGTTTTAATCCCTTGTATCAATATTCACAAATCAGGTATAATAATTACAGTAATGAAATTTTAGCCGGTGGTAAAATAAAACATTATATCTTAAAAAATTTATCAATTGAGGCACTCGGTTCAATTAATCAAACATTTGGGAATGTATCAACTTTATATCCCAAAGGATATTTAACTGCTACACAAAGCCCAACATTAAATAATGGTAACCTCTCTATTTCCAGTAGTAAAAATCAGTTTGTAAACGGACAGGCACAAATAAATTATTCTGAGAAATTTGGTGATTTTGATTTTTCTGTTAGTGCTAAATCAGTATATGAGTATTACTTTAGCCAAGGATTTTCTGCTAGTGGGTTTAATTTTTCAGTACCATTATATGTTTTTGGCAATACACAAGGAGCTGATCGTAGTATTAGTGGATCAGACGAAAAAACGAGTAAAACAGTTAACTATGGTTATTTTTTAAATGCCAAAACCAGTTATAAGGATAAATTATTTTTAGATGTTCTGGGTAGAATAGACCAAAGCTCTCGATATGGCGCAGATGAACAAACTGCATTCTTTCCACGTATATCAGCCGCTTATCGCGTAACAAAGGATTTTGAATTAAGCCCTAATATTAACGAACTAAAAGTTAGAGCATCTTGGGGACAGGCAGGAAGGGTTCCTGGTTTTAATGCGAAAGAAGGGTTAGCTACAATTGGCACAAATGGTATTACAGTAACACAACTTCAAAACACAAATTTAAAACGTTCCTATACTGCTGAATTAGAATTAGGTTTTGATGCTACCTTATTTAAAAAATGGGATATAACCTTTAATTATGCCAAAGCAAATAGTAAAGGAGATTTTGTTAGAAACCCAGTTTTCATTCCCTGGCAAAGTACGGTGTCAGCGGTTAAAAACTTTGGCAACATAAGTTCTTATTCTTTTGAATTAGAAACCAGAGCAAACGGTATAGTTGAGAAAAGAAATGTTTCTTTAGATTTAGGTTTGACTTTTGCACGTACAAGAAGTGAAATTAAAGACCTGGGTGTTGGGTTACCACCTTTTACAGATGGTATATTTAGAAAAGAAGTTGGATTAAGTCCTTTTGCATTTTTTGGACATCAGATTTTAACCAGTCTATCTCAACTTGAGTTAAACGAAAATAAAATTGTAACCAATGCTGCTGGCGGAGTAGTGGCTGGATATACTATTGATGATTTTGTAGTAAATAATCAGGGTCATGTAGTGTTAAAAAGCCGATTAGGAACTGCAACTGAAACGCCGTTAGTATTACAGGAAAATGGTGCTTCAAAAAGTGTTGTTATTGGAGATGCACAGCCTGACTTTGTCGTTGGTTTCAATACAACCTTAACGTTATTTAAATCTTTCCAAATTTACGGTACATTAGATTGGCAACAAGGTGGTAATAAATACAGCCAAACAACACAGTATTTAACATTTGACTCACGGTCACAACTGTGGCAAGACTATGCTTCAGCCGGATTACCTTTAGCTTATGCCTCTGCTTTATATAATGGTAATGCATATACCAGTGCCTGGTTAGAAAATAGTTCCTATTTGTCTTTAAGGGAAATTGCCCTAAGTTATACCTTACCGGCAATTAAAGGTTTTAAGGCTTTGAGTAATGCTAGATTAGCCGTTGTGGGTCGTAACTTATATACCTGGTCTAAATTTAGTGGTAGTAACCCTGAAGGTTATTATGAATACTTTCCTTACCCCGTTTTTCGTAACTACACGGCTAAATTAACCCTAACTTTTTAAGGAAAAATGCACAATCCTTATATAAAAATAATAAAATGAAAAAAATATATTATAAACTTTTAATTACGGCTTCATTATTTGGGACAGCAGGCTGTGAGAAAATGCAGTTTGATGATCCCGTTTCGTTTACTATTGAAGAGGCAAAGGCACTTACGCCTGACTATTACTTTAAACTTACTACGGCCTCGTTCGCTAGTTCTATATTTTATTCTTTTGATGGCCCAAGTTCAACAGCAGGCTTTAGTATCCTGGCTGACCAAACTACAACTACGAACAGAAACCTTGAGTGGTGGGACTTTGCTAAAGAACCCAGAATTCCTTTAAATCCAAGCGAATCTTATGGCGGAAGAGATGTTTTATATGTACCGTATTACTATTTCTATCAGGCAAATTTAAATGCAACTTTAGCTTTAGAGGGGTTATATGCTGGAAATCCTGGTATTGATGCTAATGGTAATGATCGTACGAATGAAGTATATGCTATAGCACATTTTATAAAAGGAGTTTCGCAAGGTTATTTAGGAGCTACTTATGATAGAGGCGTAATTGTAGATAAAAACTTAGGAGGTAGTGGATTGCAGGAATACCCTAATTCATACAAAGAACTGATTGAAAATGGTGTTGCTCATTTTGATTCTGCAATTGTATATGCAAATAAAGCAAGTAGCATTACTTTAAGTGATTTTTATGTTAATGTTATTGGAAACAAAACAACATTAATACAATTTGCAAATTCGTTAGCGGCTAGGTTTTTAGCCAGTATTCCCAGAGATAAAACTGAAGCAAAAGCATTAGGTGCTGCTTTTTGGAATAAAGTATTAACATATGCTCAAAATGGGCTTACGACTGATTTAACAACAGCAGGATACGGAGGATCAGGCCATTTTTATAATTATTCTGCTAGGCAATTGTATACATTAATTAACTCCAACACAGCAGCATATTTGCCTATTGACATTAAACTAGCGCATTTTGCAGATAATACTGGTACTTATCCAGACTCGTATCCAACTAACAGTACTACGGTTTTAGACGCTATCCAGACAGATGATGCTCGTTTTCATCAATATTATAGGTACTTCCCCGCTTTTGGTTTTTTATTGGAAGAACGAGGAAGACACTTGTTCAGTAATTATGGTCGTGTAAGGCGTGGGTTTGGTGCAAATCCTGTTACTTATGATAACAGACAGGTTGTTTTTGTGGCAGAGGAGCTGAGATTGTTAAGAGCAGAAGCAAAGTTCTGGTTAGATGATTTTGCAGGTGCTGCTGCTGAGTTAAATGCAAGTACTGCCAGAAGAAAAGCTATTGGCGGACTTCGTGATGTTCCGGCAACTGAAGCAGCATTACGTTATGTTTTGCATTACGAATGGGCAGTTGAAATAGATGTTGAAGGTGGTAATTTAGGGCCATTTGCATTTATGCGCAGACATAATTTATTGCAACCCGGTACACCCACTCAGTTTCCTATTGTAGAAAACCAGCTAAAATTAACACCTAACCAATTGTACACATTTGGAGGCGAGGCTAATATTGGTGTAAAAGGTATTTGGGGCGAAACCGGTACTGCTGGTGCCGACTGGGGTTGGAAAGGAACAAAAGTTAATTATTAACTCATACCATAAACTAGCGTTTTCTCAGAATCTCAAGAGTAGTGGCTCTTCACATAGTTGAAGTAGCCACTTTTTTTGTTGAACAATAAAATAACACCAAAGGCTGCCCGACTGGCAGTAGTAGCTGCACTTGCAGCAAAGCTTAGCAGGGCAGGGAAGTGCACTACTACAGAAGGCGGGAACTGCTGCTGATTAGCATTACTACAGCTGATAGCCCAATTAAATTTGAAAATTAGGTAATGAGATAATTTGTGTAAATGTCGTTTAACAAAAAAGCTACCTCATTACTGAGATAGCTTTTACTATTTTGATGTTGAATATTCTATTTTACATCCGCCATATCCGGTATAGCTTCTACTTTATAAGCACCGGCATCTAAACGTTCTTTTGTAATTGAAAAAGCTTCCAATGTTTTTTCAATATCCTCGTCATTATGTACAGCGGTAGGTATTAAGCGATAAATAATATGACCTTTTGGTATAACCGGGTAAACAACAATGGAGCAGAAAATTTTAAAATTCTCTCTTAAATCCATTACCATGGCAGTAGCTTCTTCTACACCACCAGTCATGTAAATTGGTGTAACAACCGAGTCGGTTTTACCAATATCAAAACCACGTTCTTTTAAACCGTTTTGTAGTTTGGTAGCGTTTTCCCACAACTTAGCTTTTAAAGCAGGTTGGGTTTTTAAAAGCTCTAAACGTTTTAAGTTACCAACCACTAAAGGCATAGGTAAACTTTTGGCAAAAATCTGACTACGTACATTGTAACGTATGTAATCAATAATTTTTTTATCGCCTGCAATAAATGCACCTATTGATGCCATTGATTTTGCAAACGTAGAGAAGTAAAGGTCAATAGCATCTTGCACACCTTGTGCTTCGCCGGCACCGGCACCGGTTTCGCCCAATGTACCAAAGCCATGTGCATCATCTACTAATAAACGAAACTCATATTTGCTTTTCAGGTCGGCAATTTCTTTTAATTTACCTTGGTCGCCGGCCATGCCAAACACACCTTCGGTAATTAATAATATACCACCTGCTTTTTGTTTATCAATTAACGCAGTTGCACGTTGTAATTGTTTATCTAAATCTTCAATATCGTTGTGCTTAAATACATAACGGTGGCCCGGGTGCAAACGCAATCCATCAATAATACAAGCATGGCTTTCGGCATCATAAACAATAATATCATGACGGCCACAAAGCACATCAATTAAACTTACCATACCCTGGTAGCCAAAGTTTAATAAAATAGCATCTTCCTTGCCTTCAAACGCAGCTAATTCAGCTTCCAATTGTTCATGCAGATTGGTGTTACCACTCATCATACGAGCACCCATTGGCGATGCTAAACCAAACTCCGAAGCACCATCGGCATCAGCCTTTCTAACTTCCGGGTGATTGGCCAGGCCTAAATAGTTATTCAAGCTCCATACAATTACATCGTTGCCACGAAACTTCATTCGGCTACCAATTTCGCCTTCCAGTTTTGGAAACGCAAAATAACCATGTGCTCTTTCACGGTGTTGTCCAAGTGGGCCGTAGTTTTTTAACAGCCTTTCAAAAATATCAGCCATAAAAAATATGCAGATTTTTAGTGATTCCTGTCGTTATCCTTCAGGATTTAAACGCTGCAAAAGTAAGTAATTTGTAAAACTAATAACCAGTCAAATTTTTTAGCCTTTTTTGGGGCTTTACCCCCATTTTTCTAAGCAATAAAAAGGGAAACTTGTAATACCGTACCCTTATTATCAAATTTCCAAATCATTAAGTTATCTAATTAATTAATTCAAGTTGCTAG
>DHEF01000024.1 GCA_002399735.1 Chitinophagaceae bacterium UBA4857 | reverse complement strand
TTTATATCTTAGAATACGCAAGGGACGATGATTAGAATTACTGCTGCTGATTAACAAAAAAACAGTATGCAGTATTTAGATTTTAGTATATAGAAAGTCGCTTACATTATCACGACAACTTTGAACTTTTGAACGTTGAACTATTGAACTTCTTAAACCCCTTGAACCTTTGGAACTTCTTAACACACCTGCACTATCAAAAATTTCAAATAGTGCGTGTTGTCCATACCGCGTATAATCGGGTGATCGGCGGCCTGTGTTTGAAATGTTACCTGGCGTATTTTACGACGCACATCTTTAGCCGCCATTTCAATAGTCTGCATAAACATATCGGCATTAACCAGGTTGGTACAGCTGGAGGTTACTAAAAAACCTCCCGGCTTAACCAACTTCATACCACGTAAATTAATTTCTTTATAACCGGTAATAGCTTTTTGTATGGTTTCACGGCTTTTAGTAAAAGCAGGAGGATCTAGCATCACCACATCGTATTTGCGGCCATCTTTACCCCATTGTTTTAATACATCAAAAGCATTGGCTGTTTCAAATTTTACAATGTGTTGCAGGTTGTTTAACTCCGCATTACGGTTGGCTTGTTTTACGGCATTTTCCGATATATCTAAACCTAACACTGACTTAGCACCATAATAAGCTGCATGAATTTCAAAGGTTCCGGTATAAGTAAACGCACCTAATACATCGGCACCTTTTACAATATTTTGTATAGCACGTCGGTTATCTTGCTGGTCTAAAAAGTAGCCGGTTTTTTGTCCATTTTCTATATCAACATAAAACTGTAAACCGTTTTCATTAATAACAATATTGGTATCAAACGGTGCTGATAAAAAACCTTTTTGTTGCGCCAACCCTTCCAGTTCACGCACAGGTACATCGTTACGTTCATATATACCTTTTGGCGAAAAAATTTTGTTCAATGCATCAATAATTGCCGGTTTCCATTTATCAATACCCAAGGCCAGGGTTTGTATAACAAAGTAATCGTTAAACTTGTCAATCACCAACTGCGGCATACTGTCAGCCTCGCCAAAAACCAGGCGGCAGTTTTCGGTATAGCCTAATTGCTTACGATATTCCCAACACTCTTTTATGGCTTTATAAAAATAACCCTCGTTTATTTCGTCGGCTTTGTTGCGGGTTAACAGGCGTACAATAATCTGTGACTGCGGATTAATATAACCCTTGCCCACAAACTTCTGGTCGTGAAAATATACATCCACAATATCGCCAGGTTGCGGGGTGCCATCAATTTTTTCTACTTCGTTGTTAAATATCCACGGGTGGCCGTTGGCAATACGCGGCGCTATCTTTCTTTTTAAATAAACTTTAGTACTCATGCGGCCGCAAAGATAACACGGCTAAGCGGCATAGAAAAAGCAAATTATCAGTCGTAAATTAACCAAAACCGGCTACAGTTATGATTTATTAAAATATAGTAGTATGTTAGTGTTACCTTCCATACCTGCGATTAGCTACAGTTATTTATAAATGATGAAATTTTTTTGTGGGTGCCCCATATTACAGGGTCCGATAACTGCGTTAGTAACCTTCGCATAAAGCAATCTATATTGCTTTATTACTCGGTTATGCTATATTTTTGCCCTGCGCTGCTTAGGCCTCGCTGCGCAGAAGGATGCCGCTGCAAACCCTCACCCACTATAACCAAAACCATCATTCTTATAAAAACACCAGATTTTTAACGGTTTTAATTTATAGTTTTTGAAACTTGCCCTAACCATACTACTTTTCTCAGGTTTGTCGTTTACGATTAACGCACAATCGCATTACCTGCGGGGCGATGTAAAGGACGAAAACGATAAACCGCTGCAAAATGTTAACATAACCAACAAGCGTACAGGCTACACCTACAAATCCGGTGTAGGAGGAACTTTTGGTATTATACAAACCCAGTTAAAAGACAGTTTTTTATTCTCCGCCTCCGGTTTTTTTGATGCGGTGTTATATCTGGATGCTGCCCAATATGCCAATGTAAAACTAAAAGCCGCCACCGGAAAATTTAGTAATACCAATGTGCCTAAGCTGGCCTCCTTTACGTCGGGGCTTGCCCGCCGCGACCAGAAAAGGTGGTTTACCGGCGAAGAAACCTATGCCAGCCTCATTGAAAACGGGTTTGTAAATACACAAGCTTATCCCCGCACCGGTATTGCATTGCATGTAGACAAAGCTTCTTACAGTAATATTCGGCGGTTTGTAAACAACCGCAGTACCGTACCACCCGATGCCGTACGTACCGAAGAGTTATTAAACTATTTTAACCTAAACAATAATGATAGTACACAAACAGAAACCCTGTCCGTTAATACACGTTTAACCGATTGCCCATGGAATAAAAGCAATCAACTTTGTTTTGTTAACTTAAAGGCTAAAAAATTAAATGTTGCCCACCTGCCACCAACGCAGCTTGTCTTTTTAATTGACATATCAGCATCAATGGATATGGCCAACAGATTACCCTTGCTGCAATCGGCATTTAAGTTATTAACCAGCAACCTGCGTTCGCAGGACTCCGTAACCATTGTAGTATATGGCGGCGTAACCGGTATTATGTTACAAACCACCAGTGGCGATGAAAAGGATAAAATTTATAAAGCCATTGACGAATTAACGCCAGGTGGTTATACTCCCGGCCAATCGGGTATACAACTGGCTTACAATGTAGCCAAACAACATTTTATACCCGGCGGCAATAACCGCGTAGTACTGGCCACCGACGGCGATTTTAATGTTGGCTTACGTACCGAAGAAGATTTAGAAGCATTGATTACACAAAACAAACAAGCCGGTATTTACCTTACCTGTTTGGGCGTGGGCATGGGCAATTATAAAGACTCAAAAATTCAGTTACTGGCACGTATGGGTAATGGCAACTTTGCTTATTTAGATAGTTACCAGGAAGCAGAAAAAGTATTACTTACGGAGTTTACACAAACATTATACTCTGTTGCGGACAATGCTTATTTAAACCTGTCTTTTGACCCTGAATACGTGCAGGAATATAAACTGCTGGGCTTTGATAATAAATTAGGGGCTATCAGCGATACCCTGTCTGTAGTTGATGGTGGTGAAATAGGATCGGGCCACTCCTTGATTGCAGCCATTGAGTTTGTACCTACTAAAGCTTATACTACTTTAATTAATAGTAAGGCTAATAAAAACATTGGCACCATAAAATTAAGTTACCGTACCGGTAGCGATACTATTCCCAGTAATACAATCACCACTATTCTCAATAACTATCAGTCCTTTGATAAGGTAGATAGTTTTTACCGCATGGCATCATCGTTAATAATGTATGCCGGCTTGTTAAAACAATCTTTGCCATTTAAAAATATTAAATGGGATGAAATTATAAAGATTGCCACCGAATCGGTTGATGCCAATAATTATATACAAAAAGAATATTTAACCTTATTAACCAACACCAAAGCTATTTACACCAAACAAAAGAAAAAGAAGAAGAAAGCGGACAATTAGAAAATTAGATGATGAGATAATTTGCTTTGAAGCGGAAATGAGCATAATGCTGAATAGCATTACCGGACGTACAAGAGTGCGACGCAAGGAATGATGATAGTAGCACTGAAGCTGACTACATAAAAAAGCCCCTCCAAACGGAAGGGCCTTTAATAAAATTTCAGGGGCTGAATTAGTAATTTAATTTCAATTCAACTCTTCTGTTTTTCTGACGACCGGCTGCTGTTTTGTTATCAGCAATAGGCTCATCTTGACCATGACCTGCAGAAACTAATCTGTTTTCAGCAATACCTTTTTTAATGAAGTATTCTTTTACAGCATTTGCACGGTTGTCGCTTAAAATCTGGTTTTTGTCAGCCTTACCGGTGTTATCAGTATGACCATCGATATTTAATTTTAAATCCGGGGTTTCGTTTAAAATTTTTACTACTTCATCTAAACCTTTATTTGAAGATGGTAATAATTTGTAGCTACCGGTTGCAAATAAAATTTTAGTAGCAGCAAAGTCAACTTTTTTAATTACTTCTTCTTTAATGGCAGGGCAACCATTATTTTCTCTTACACCAGGAATAGTTGGGCATTTATCTTCTTCGTCGTTAATACCATCTTTATCGGTATCAGGTATAGGACAACCTTTGTATTTAGCTATACCAGGTACAGTTGGGCAAGCATCTTCCTCGTCGTTAATACCATCTTTATCGGTATCAGGTATAGGGCAACCGCCATATTTTGCCAAACCTTTTACATCAGGACATTTATCATCTTTATCAGCAATGCCATCACCATCTTTATCAGGGCAACCTTGCAAAGATGCTAAACCTGCTACTGTAGGGCAAGCATCTAAGCTATCTACTACGCCATCGCCATCAGTATCTAACACAACCGGAGCCGGTGGCGGAGGTATTACTTTAGGTTCTTTTTTAGTAGTTAATGATTGGGCTACACCTAAGGAATAAAACAGGTTGTTTGGTACTTTGTTTTTATCAAAACTTGCACGGTAGTTAGCTTGTAAAAAAACATAAGCTTCGTCTAATAAATTAAATTGTAAACCTACACCTAAAGGCGCATAACCTTTAAAGTCTTTGTTCCAGTAATTACCAACACCTACACCCGCGGTAATAAAAGGATTAACAATGCTGCTTGGTTTTAATAAATAAGCATGTAATGATGCTTCTAACTCGTTTGAGTAATCGTTTTTTTCTTTAGTACTTGTAGAGGCAAAATCGGAATTGAATAAACCGTTGTAACGTACCGACAAATCTAATTGTTTAGTAATACCTTTCCAGTAGTAAAGAGAAAAGCCGTAATCTTTGTTGTTTAATTTATACCAGTCTTTCCCTTTTAATACATCACTGAACGATGTGTTTTTAATAGCAGCAGGTGTTTCAAAATCAACCACATTAAAACTAAATCCTATCGCTGACTTTTTTTGTGCTTGTACGGCAACTGTAAATGCCAACAAGACTACTAACAGAAAACTGTTTCTCATCTGTTTATTTTTAAATTAATAAATGGTATATATACATTTATAACATTGCTGTTATAACATTACATATTAAATGATAATACGGTAAAGGGCAATTTTTCAATAACTAAGAAATCGTTGTTGGCCGGGCCAACTGAGGTTGTGAGAGGGCTTCGCAGTCTTTCAGTTACTTATTCTCAATTTTGAATAAGCAATAAATCTGCCAAATAAACGAGGTTTAGATTAACACTTAAAAGTATTGGTTGCATGCAGCTAAAAATAATACCTGAAAGTGTTTGCCGCTATACGGTTCGTTTAACGGAGTGCAAAGGTATATGTACATAAGTTTATTTGCAAATACATTGAAATATATTTTGATGTATGCGTACACATAAAAAACATACCAATATGATTATCAAACAGTAAGCCTGCATAATTTTATTTCAGCCTTTTACTTATTAATAAACACATCTATTAAAATAACATATACTCAACCGTTTGCATCATACAGAAAAGGAGAGTTAAATAAACACAAACCTTTATCTTTAAGCGCCTGAAAATTAAGGTTACAACAAAGCATTTATTCTTTATTATAAACAAACATCAATGAGTTTATTTAATTTATCCGGAAAAACAGCGCTGGTTACAGGTTGCGATACCGGCTTAGGTATGGGTATGGCCATCGGACTTGCCGAAGCAGGGGCTGATATTATTGGCGCATCCATCGTAGATGATTACAGCGCCGTTAAAGAAGCGGTAGAAGGTACAGGTAGAAAATTTACTTATCATAAAGTTGATATTGGCAACCGTGAAGAGCTGTATGCTTTTATCAGAACGGTTAAAGCCGAAAACGAAAGTATTGACATTTTGGTAAACAATGCCGGTATAATTATGCGCAAACCTGCTGCAGAGCATCCGGACGAATACTGGGATAAAGTGGTTGATATTAACCTGAACGCACAGTTTATTATTGGCCGTGAATTTGGTAACCATATGATTGAAAAAGGTGGTGGTAAAATTATTTTTACCTGCTCACTGTTAAGCTTTCAGGGTGGCATTAATGTACCGGGTTATACCGCTACTAAATCGGCAGTTGCCGGATTGGTACGTGCATTTGCTAACGAGTGGGGCAGTAAAGGTGTAAATGTAAATGGTATTGCGCCTGGCTATATTGCTACCAATAATACAAAAGCTTTACGGGAAGATGCTGAACGCAGTAAATCAATTTTAGAACGTATTCCTATTGGCCGTTGGGGCATACCGGAGGATTTTAAAGGTCCTGTTACCTTCCTTGCTTCGGATGCAGCTAACTATGTAAACGGTACCGTTTTATTTGTTGACGGTGGTTGGATGGCCAGATAAAAAAGTAATAGCACTATAAAGAGAAAGCCCCTTTTGCAAGGGGCTTTCTCTTTTAATATAGTTAAGCGAACATATCTCTTATCTTATCAAAAAAACCTTTCTCATTTTTATCCGGCTGGGGTTTTAAGTTAGGCGACTGGCTTAATTTCTCCAACATAGCCTTTTCTTCGTTGTTTAACTCCTGCGGTGTCCATACACTTACGTGTATTAGCTGATCGCCTTTTTCGTAGGCTTGTACCGCCGGAAAACCTTTGCCTTTTAAGCGTAAAATTTTACCGCTTTGTGTACCTGCCGGAATTTTGATTTTTGCTCTACCGTCAATAGTGGGTACCTCTACCTGTATACCAAACACCGCATCGGTAAAGGATATATGTAAGTCGTAAGCTACATTCAATCCGTCACGTTGCAATTCCTTATGCGCTTCCTCTTCAATTAAAATAATTAAATCGCCAGCACTACCACCACGTTCGCCTGCATTCCCCCTGCCGCTTACACTCAATTGCATACCATCCTGTACACCTGCAGGAACATCAATACTGATTGTTTCTTCACCATATACCCTGCCCTCACCTTTACATGCGCCACATTTTGCCGTAATTGTACTCCCCTCACCATTACAGGTAGGACAAGTAGTTACAGTTTGCATCTGACCTAAAAAAGTATTCTGTACTTTACGTACCTGACCGCTGCCACCGCAACCACTACAGGTTTGTACACTGTTTTTATCTTTTGCGCCACTGCCACCACAAGTATTACAACCTATGTATTTTTTTACTTTAATATTTTTGGTTACACCTTTAGCTATTTCTTCGTAAGTAAGCTTCAGTTTCACACGCAGGTTACTACCCCTTGTTCCTCTGGTTCTTTGGCCTCCGCCACGGCGTTGCCCGCCACCAAAAAAGTTGCCAAACAAGTCATCGCCAAATACATCGCCAAACTGACTAAAAATATCATCCATGTTCATGCCGGCACCGCCGCCATAACCACCACGCCCTGCACTACCCACACCTGCATGCCCAAACCTGTCGTACTGCGCTTTTTTATCCGCATCGCTTAATACTTCATAAGCTTCGGCAGCTTCTTTAAATTTTTCTTCCGCAGCTTTATCGCCGGGGTTACGATCCGGGTGAAATTGCATAGCTACCTTACGATAAGCTTTTTTTATTTCATCGGCACTCGCTGATTTGCTTACACCCAATATTTCGTAGTAATCTCTTTTTGACATATATTTTTTATGACGGCCTTTTGGCTTTTACAAAAAACAGGCTGTACATAGTACGGCCTGTTAACTTTTTACTTGGCTACAACTACTTTAGCGTGCCTGATAATTTTATCGTTCAGGTAATAACCTTTAGTAATCTGGTCGGCTACTTTACCTTTTGCTTCATCGTTGGCAGCGGGTATTTCGGTAATGGCTTCATGTAGGTCTGCATCAAACTCTTTACCAACCACATCCATTGGCTTTAATCCTTTTGAAGACAATACATTTCTAAACTTATTAAATATCAGCGAAACACCTTGTTTCAATTGGTCAACATCTGTCGCTGCTTCCAATTGTTTTTCGCCACGTTCTATATCGTCTATTACATCTAACAGGTCAATAATAATATCTTTACCTGCAGTTTGTATTAATTCCAACCTTTCTTTTGCCGTACGGCGTCTGAAGTTGTCAAACTCAGCAGCCAAACGCAAATGTTTATCTTTTGCGTCTTCCAACTCAGCTTTTACTTTATCCAGTTCAGTTTCGCTTTCTACCGGGTCGTTTAAGTGTGTTGTGCCTGCAATATTTTCATCGGCATTAATACCCATGTCCACATTATTGTCAATTGGTTCCTGTTGTTCTTGCATGTCTTTTTCTGCCATAATTTCAAAATTGTTTGCAAAGGTACAATTGTCAATTATATTGCCAATGCCACAAATGGGACAATTTGACCGCATTTGCCCATATTACGGGCCTTTTAGGCAGTTTTAACTGATAAAATATACGCTTGTTAAGTCGGTTTTTATTGGGTTACCGGCAGCAGTGCCTTGAGCATCGTCCCTTGCGTCGCACTCTTGTGCTGTATAACGTTATTGAGCAGAGGGAAGTCGGAAAGTCCGAAAGTCCGTAAGTCAGTAGTGAATAGTCAATAGTGAGTAGTCTATAACTGTTGGTAATAACTTGGATATTTAAGATTGTAGATTGAATATTTGGTATTGTATAGTGCTGAATAGAATTACCGAACGTACAAGTGAGTGACACAACGGAAGCTGATAGTAGTACTACAGCCGACAACATAAAATAAAGACAGTATGTAGTATACAGTATTTAGTATATAGATTAGGCACTCCGATAACTCACGACAACTTTGAACTTTTGAACATTGAACCTCTTGAACATTTGAACATCTGGAACTTTTCTACCCAACTACCTGATAAATTTCTTTCAGGTTTCTACCTAAGCCATCATAATCCAATCCGTAACCCACCACAAATTTATTGGGAATAGAAAAGCCAATATAATCCAGTGTAAGCGGGAATTGGGTGGCATCGGGTTTATGTAAAAGCGTAGCAATTTTTAAGGACTGCGGTTGCTGGTGTTGCAACTTAGGTAAAAAGTTATGCAATGTTTTACCAGTATCAACAATGTCTTCCACAATCACTACGTCTTTACCATACAAATCATCTTCTAAACCAATAGTGGTAATTACATTACCCGTTGATTTTGTGCCTTTGTACGATGCCAGTTTTATAAAACATATTTCTGCATCAATGGTGAGGTGTTTAAATAAATCGGCAGCAAACATAAACGAACCATTCAGTATGGTTACAAAAAAAGGGCGTTTGCCGGCATAGTCTTTATTTATTTGCGCAGCCAGTTCGGCAATACGCTCCTGTATCGTTTGCTCAGATAAATAAATTTCGAACGATTTATCGTGTACCTGCACGTTGGCCATAGTATGCGGTTTGTAGCTTGTTAGTTAATTGCAAATTAGTTTTTAGCAGTTGGTGCGTTGTTTTTTAAATACAATTTTTCACCACCGCTTAATATTCTTCCGGCTGTCATGCCGTTATAGCTTAATAAACTTTCAAGGCGAATACCTTGTGCCTGTGCAATACTGCGTAATGTTTCACCGGATTTAGCTATGTACATTTCATCAACCCCGGTTTTACGCTTTCGTTGTAAAAAAATAAGTTGGTCGGTTGTAGCTTCTTCCTCTTCCGGCATATCATCATTAAACTCAAACAATCTTTTTAGCGGTATGTTATACTGTTGCGCAATAGTAAAAAATGAAGTGCCTGCTTTTACATATACAACTTTTGTATCGTTCAGTCTAAACTCGCCATCAGGATATGAAGGTTTTACTACTTCAACTGTTTCTGTAATTACGGCTGTTGTGGCAACAGGCTGTTGTGTAACCGGCGCTGCTACAACGGCTATGGCTTGCGATTTAGGTTCCATCTTACCCATAGCAATAAGGGTGTAATCATCCAGATGGTAGTCTTCAATTAACTTGATGATGATTTGCGGATATTTTGGATTGGTAGCATAACCCGCTTTTTTTAAACCGTTAGCCCAGCCTTTATAATCAGTAGGTTCCAGGTTAAACAAAAAAGCGTAACGTTGGCCATTGCGTAAAAAATCAGAATGATCTTTGTATGACTGTGAAGGCTCGTCATATTTTCTGAAACATTCATTCGGCGCATCATCAGTATGTTTTACTGATGGCCCCGACCAGTTAGATTTACATTTAATACCAAAATGGTTGTTGGACTTTGTTACCAACACACTGGTACCTGCAGCCGTTTCATGAATACCCTGTGCCAGTTTAATAGCAGCCGGTACACCCGTACGTTGCATTTCTGCAATAGCAACATCTCTGTAAGTTTCAATATACTGTTGAATAACGGCAGAATTTTGTGCCGTTGTAGTTAGTTGAATACCTAATGCCAGTATTCCGCAAAAAAATAATTTACCCTTCATTTAAAATATCGTTATAGTTTTCGTAATAGATATAGTCCATCCCTTAATGTAATAGCCACTTTTTCTACCGCGTTGCTTGCTACGACATACTCGTTAAATGCTTTTACTGCTTTAGCGCTTTTACCTTTCGGGTCTGCTTTTAAAGCTTCGCCATGAAAAAAAATATTATCGGCCAGTATAAAACCATTTTGCTTTACCTGTGGCAATACCAGGTTAAAATAATCAACGTAGCCTGATTTGTCTGCATCAATAAAAACCAAATCCCAGGTATGTGACAATGCCGGAATTATTTCTTTGGCATTACCCACATGCGAAATTATTTTATTGCCTGCGGCCGATTTATCAAAAAAGCTTCTGGCTAAATCTGCATCGTTTTGTCTTAGTTCAATGGTATGCAGTTCGCCATCATCAGTAAGTCCTTTAGCTAAACATAACGCACTATAGCCGGTAAAAGTACCTATTTCCAAAATCTTTTTCGGTCTGATCATCCAGCTAATGGCTTCCAGTAATTTACCTTGCAAATGCCCGCTTAACATATGGGGTTCAGTGTGTTGGGCATAGGTAAATTTATTTACCTCGCTTTGCAGGGCATCTTCAGGTGTGGTAAGGCCCTGAGCAAAATTTTCTAGTTCATCACTGATTAACTGCAAGGATATTTTTTTGCAAAGGTAATGTAAAACTATAAAGTGCTGCCTCTAACTGCATAGTAATTAACCTGATGTAGTTTTAAAGGGTAATTTTAACAAGTTATATATAACTAAGAAGGCGGTTATTGCTGTTGCAATAACCGCCCTAAATATGTTTGTAAAAGACTATTAAACAGTCTCTTTCGCAATAATATTTTTAAGCGAATTTTCTTCGCCGCCTTTTTTTGATATTACATATAATGAAAGGAACGTAAGTATACCATTAATCAGTATAAGCTCAGGTCCTATTTTATAACCGTTAAACAAACTGGCCGAAAGCGCATCAAAAGGTAATTTCATTTTCAGTTTGCTTTCATAATAAGCGGGGTTACAAATCATATCCAATAAAATGGTAAGCAATGGCCCCGTAAGTACCGCCGGCCAAACCATTTTAGGATTAATGTTACGTTTAGTTAAAATGCCGAAGGCAAATAAACCCAATAGCGGTCCGTAAGTTATGCCGGCAAATTTGATGATGAACTGAATAATGCTTTTGTCATCTATATACTTAAATAACAATGCCATTAAGAAAAACACCACGGCAAACGTTAAATGCACTCTTAAACGCTTTTTCTTTTTAAGCTTTTCATCTGTGTATTTTTTATTCAAATCTAAAATATCAATACAGTAAGACGATGTTAAAGAAGTGATGGCACCATCAACACTGGGGAACAAAGCACTGATGATAGCAATAATAAATATAACACCAATGGTTGCCGAGAAGGCACCGCCTAAAGCTACTGTAGGAAAAAGATCATCGCCGGTAGCCGACACGCCATTTGCTTGTGCATATACATACAATACACCACCTAAAAACAGGAACAAAAAGTTTACTACCACCAATACAAAACTTAAAGTCACCATATTCTTTTGCGACTTACCTAAGGTTTTAACGCTGATGTTTTTCTGCATCATCTCCTGATCTAAACCCGTCATGGTGATGGTAATAAACATACCGCCAATAAACTGTTTAAAAAAGTTTTGCGAACTGTTACCGTCAAAGTTAAAAATCTGGTTGTAGCCATTCGATTTTATACTTTCGAATACCCCGCCTAAATCAGTATTTAAAGCAGCCACAACCGCCAATATACATGCCACGAGGCCTATTAACATGCCTGATGTTTGTAAAGTATCTGTATAAATAATCGTTTTTACACCGCCTTCAAACGTGTACAACAATATCATTACAATAATAACAATAGACGTTAACCAGAAAGGAACACCCATTGAATCCAGTATAAATAGCTGTAGAATATTTATAACTAGGTATAACCTTGCTGTAGCGCCTACCGTACGGGAAAGAATAAAGAAAAAGGCTCCGGCCTTATGTGCCGACACGCCAAACCGTTTTTCTAAAAACGTATAAATTGATTTAAGGTTGAGCTTATAATACAAGGGTAGTAACACAAAAGCTACTACAAAATAACCCACGAAATAGCCCAATACTAACTGAAAATAAAAAAAGTTATTCGTGCCAACATCCCCGGGAACACTTACAAAAGTTACACCGCTTAAGGATGTACCAATCATACCAAACGACACCAACATCCAGTTACTATTCCTGTTGCCTATAAAAAAGGAATCATTATTGGAATTTCGGGAAGTGTACCAGGCAACTATTAACAATAAAACAAAATAACCTATTACAAACGAAAACAAGAGAGCTGCTGACATGGATTATTTTTTTGTAAAAACCTTTAATTAATGTTTAGTAATTTTTGAAGATAAACAAATTTGTTATCCCTTTGCAACAAATATAAACTTATCATGCTTATCCAATCACTTGCAGTTTTTTGCGGTTCTAAAAATGGAAACAACGAATTATTTGCCACGCATACCAAAGCGCTGGGAGCCTTGATGGCACAGCATCACATATCATTAGTATATGGTGGTGGTAGTGTAGGTATTATGGGAATAATTGCTGATTCGGTGATGCAACATGGCGGAAAAGCAGTTGGCATAATACCGCAAATACTGGTTAACCAGGAGAGGCAACATAAAAACTTGACTGAGTTATTGGTAGTTGAGGATATGCATATACGCAAACGTAAAATGTATGATTTAGCCGATGCCGCTATTATTTTACCGGGAGGCTTTGGAACATTAGATGAGTTATTTGAAATGGTTACATGGAACCAGCTTTCCATCCATGATAAACAAATTTTCATACTTAATAGTGCAGGTTTTTACAACAACCTCATTGCACATATTCACACCATGAAAGACGAAGGTTTTTTGTATCAGGAAGCCTTTGATCGTATTACAATACTAAATGAACCCAAAGAGTTGATTGAGTATTTTAATCCCATGGGCAGTTAATTAACAAAAAAAATCGCCTACAAAAAACAGTAAGCGATTTTTAGACGGGTTTTTCCATTTACTTATTTTAACCAAAAACTTGGTGGTAATTATCGGTTGTAAAACAGCACATGAATTATAAGTCTGTTATAATAATACTTGCTCAAAATATTCTGCTTCGTCCAGTAAACAAAATACCAAATACACACATACTGTGGATAAGCTAACAAATCTGTAGTGGTATTTATTATGTCATCATCAGTCTTGCTAGTATCATCGTCCCTTGCGATCCGATAGGATCGGGATTTAATTTATTTCCAGTGGAAATGAATTAAATACTCACACTTGAGCACCTGTAACTTTACTCAACATTGTGCAATGTGTTCCCC
>DHEF01000022.1 GCA_002399735.1 Chitinophagaceae bacterium UBA4857 | reverse complement strand
ACAGCAGCAAGCCCTCTACGTTATAGGGCATTTTATGACGACCCTAACTTCACAAAGAATAATCCATAACTATGGGGGCATTTTTTTCAAACATACAATTGAGGACTTCGGAGTTTGATAAATCATACATAACCGACAAAGTCGTAGACTACATTATTAAGCTTAGTGCGGAGGGAGGTTTTACTATAACCGACAATGAAGATGATGCTGACAAATCAATAATTATTTCACCTACTGAAGATTTAACGTGGATATCAATCTATGACGAAGACACTGAAGACCAAAATTCAAAAAAACTGAATAAAATAGCTTCTAGCTTATCAAAGAAATTCAAAACAATAGCCCTTAGTATTTTAGTTAATGATAGCGATACAGTATATGTAGGGCTTACTAACAATGGAACGCTAAAAGACGCAATAAGCAACCGTTCGAAGAAAATTGATTTTAACAAAAGCAAGCCTCTTGTTTGGTCTGAAATCCTTATAAATAATTATTCATTCGAGGATGTAAAAAGTGCGTTTCAAAGCAAATCTGTTTTTGTTGAGGATTTTTTAACTCAGTTTGCCAAATTAATAAATCTAGACAATTCAAAATTGTTGACAGGTTATGAGTATTTAAATAAAGAAACTCTAACTAAAGAGATAAAACTAAATTTTGTACAAAAAGATAAAAAGAAAACACCTGAATTAGGTTTGACAAAATTCAGTATGGTAGCAGGTTCAGGATTAGTAGATGCGAAAAAAGGTGAAAAACAATTTAGAGAATGGATAATTACTAACGAAGGTGTTTCCTCAAACGGGCTTGATATAATTGTTGCAGGAGAATGTATTGAGAACGGCTTGATAATTCCCGATTTATGCAATCTAAGTTTGTTTGTCCCACAAGTTGACAAACAAAATGAGTTTACTGCGTCATTTATTGAAACTTCGTCGACAACAGGCGAAAGAATATTTTATGCAAGAGTTGAGGATATTGTAATTCCAAAGGGATATAAGCCAACATATCCAATGACCCCTAAAGAAAGTAAACGCTATGGAGACATACGCTATGACCGTTCGATTAGATTTAATATCAGCTTTATTGCAGAACAGGAAGGTGTTGGAGAATTTACAGTCTTCTTTTGCCCTTTAACGAATAGACAAGAAGGCTCATACTCTTCAACGGTATTTAAAGGACAGCTTGACGATTGGATGAAGAAAAACGCCCTATAACATTGGGTTTTATGCAAGTTGGGCATAACATTGTAACATCAGCTAATTGCAAATCCCAGCTTCAGTTCCACCAGACTAACAACTATCAGCTTTTGTACATAACTTCATCAACATATTTTCAATCAGCAGCGGCTATCGGCAGACGGAATACTAATTCCCAACCTGCATAAAGCCCTGCCCGTTACATGCAATGCGTTGACAAACCTCAACATTCAAACTGACATGGAATTTCAACACGACAAATCTTGGGAGACATTTAGAACAATACTTAATTCAAAAGTGACTGCAAGACAAGCTTGGACAAAGTTTATAGAGTTTCACGAACAAAACTTTCCCAAACCTTATTGGACATCGCTTAAGGAAATTGAAATTGAAGAGGAGCAAACTAATATTATTAATTGGCTTACAAATGTGGTGACAAAGAAGCCTATTCCTAAAAAGATAGTGGCAATTTGGATTGGACTACTAAAGTTTGCAGGCGATAATGAAAGTGAAATTCCTACAATCTATTTTGGTGGTGCTGACAATTACGACAAAGATGATAGCAACTGGGCTTGTGACTTGACATATTTACCTGACAACAGATATGCACAACCTGGTTTACTACAGGACATAGATACAATCTCAAAAGCATATGAAGATGATTATGAGTTTTTAGACTGGATATTACCTCTTGCTTATTGTGCGTTTACTTTTGACGAAATTATAAGAACAAAACTCGACAAAAGTTTGTTTCTCAAACATAAGGACAAAATATTCGTAGCAGTTGGGCACGACAGTGGCGATTACATTGACCTGACAACAATTGGAAACTAAAATAGCACTGCATGTAACATTGCATTTGTTTTATGTCGGCGGACAGATAACGCCACTTCAACTTCACCTATCTATCATCTGTTGTTCGAGCTGGACGTTATAAATTGAGCGATAGAAAGAACAATGAACTTTTGTATTTTTAATCAGCATTTGTACCCAGCGGACATTTTTCAAATTCCGCCACAAACACAAATGCTTCAACGTTATGCGGCAGCTTAAAACGACACACCGAGAATGAATTGGGAAGACCTAAAAGTTTACAGACCCTTAAAAAAGGAGGACTTAAAAACAGCTTATAAAGACTTTACGAAAATTATTGCCGATAATCTTCGTGCAGACGGTTTTGAATTGAAAGGAAGAAAACTTATCAAACAATCCAACGACCTTTTCATATAATTCACATTGACACAAGAGGGAGTTGGACGGGGATTTCTGACAGTTTTAAAACAGAAATTTCTATTTGTTCTATATATGACACCGACACTTTTATTTTAAACTATGAGCTAACTGCATCAAAAAAAATTGAAGACTTAATTCCAAAAATCAGAGATTACTACCGAATTACTCAAGAATACCCACTTTTAGCTGACTTTCTAGCAAGAAAAATTCGGGAGAGCATTTTGCCATACTTTTCTCAATATAAATCTTCAAGAGACATATTAAACAATCTGACAAAATTTAAACTGGATAATGTATCAGAAATTACAGAAAGAAATTCTAATTTAGTTTTATACTGTGAGTTAGCAAACAAGACAGATTTAAAAAGTTCTGAAGTTCTTATTGACAGACTAACAAAATATAGAAAGATTAAAGTTGACGACAAGATATTAAAACATACAGAATTACTCTTAAGCCTAATACAAAGTAATAACTGGGAAGCAGTTGACAATTTACTTAACGACAACAAACGACAAGTTTTTAAAAAACTAAAAATTAAAGTACCGTGAAAGAAAGCCGACCGCATAACAGGTATTTGCAATAGTGCGGCTTGACGTTAAACGCTCAACTTCAGTAATTCTATTTAACTTTGCTACAAAACTCAACTGACGGAATACTATTACCGCACCATCGCAAATACCTAATCCGTTATCGGCAATATTATGAGACCCATTGACACATATAACATAACCAAATACGACTGGGTTCAATACGAATCTAAATTGTGCTGTGTCGCTTGTTCTTTGGGTTACTTAAATCAATTTTCTCCTTTAGACAATAGAATCAACGAGCTAGCACAATCATTTTTCAATTAATGGCAATTTGTAATTGTTACATATGACA
Organism: Chitinophagaceae bacterium UBA4857; assembly: GCA_002399735.1. Classification (GTDB taxonomy): domain Bacteria; phylum Bacteroidota; class Bacteroidia; order Chitinophagales; family Chitinophagaceae; genus Terrimonas. The sequence goes on along the minus strand of DHEF01000022.1, from coordinate 8,748 downwards.
AATTGTACAAACTATTTGTAGCACTGAATGAGAATTCAGGCCTACATGATGATAGACAAGTGCTTTCTCAGTACGACATCGAATCAGCGGAAAGCGAAACAGAGTTTAAAAACTATTCCTATCTCTTAGTGGTAAGGATGAAAACCTATCTAGATTTATTTTCATGTTTGGTAGACATCGTACAAAATCAAACAATTAAAGAGGAACACAAATTACCAGATTTTCACAATTTCGGAAAAAGTAGAAACGACGTTAATATCCCAGAAATTATTGTGGAATTTGAAAACTTTAGAGATAAACGTAAATATCCGTGGATTACATTACTGAAAGATGTAAGAAACCGAATTATTCATAGAGGATATAATGTGAAACCAAAATTCGGCTTTAGAAAATCTGAGGAATTGAATATACAAGTTTTTAAAGGTATTGATTTTTACACAGACGTTATAGATATAGAAGTTGGCAAGCTGTTCAATGATTTCATGACTGATATGCCTCTAATCGAAGAAAAAATTTCAAACATACTGATTGATAAAATTGATTTATTGGACAAGAAATTATTATTGCATGTCTCTTTCAGGTATAGCGGACTTATAAACGAATACAGTTATAAAGAAACAGAACCAATTGATTAATGAGCATAACAGATAAAACAAGAAAAACTCTTTGGGCTAAATCAGGTAATCGCTGTTTGTTGTGTAGAATTGAATTGGTACAACCATCTGATGGAGCAACCGAAAATGTAATTATCGGAGAAGAATGTCATATAATATCTTCTTCGGATAAAGGTCCAAGAGGTAATATCTCCTACGATGGCGATTATGATGGTTATGACAATTTAATTTTGCTTTGCGCAAATGACCATAAAAGAGTGGATGAGCTTGTTGAAATTTATTCAGTAGAAAGCCTAAGACTTTTCAAAGTTGTTCATGAAACATGGGTAAAGACAACTTTAGAAAGAGACGTTACTGCTTTTGCAAATGACCAACAAAATATAAAGAGCTTACCCAAAATCACTTCTGACAAACAAATAGTAGACATTATCAATGGTGTGCATATGTTTGACTTCAATCATGACGAGTTGAGAACTGAGCATGAAGCAACTGAAGTCGGTGGACTTTTTGAGGAACTAAAAGAAATAGGTGATATCCTTTCTGATATTGGTTATGCTGAAACTGCAAAGTTTGGCGTACACCTGAATGAAGAAGTTGAGAAACTGAGATTAATGGGATTTGTCCTATTCGGAATGAGAAGAAAGCTTCGATTGCGAAATAGTAAAAAGGAAGATATGGGAGTTTATGATACAGCCTCAATCATAGCAGTCAGACAAGATAATCCTTCGATTGTTGGCGATTTCTTAATCGCTAAATTTCCAACTAATGTTAGTTTTGGTTTTTGAAATTACTTCGCTGTTGATACCAGCAACTCCCGAATATCCACTTTCAAAAGTTTCGAGATTTCGTAAAGCGTTTCAATAGATGGTTGGACTTCATTGGTACACCAGCGAGAAACAGTTGACTCGGTTTTACCCAAATGACTGGCTAAATCCTTGCTGCTTTTGTTCTTTTCCGCCAGAACAGACTTTATTCTATTTAAGTTTACTTTCGCCACAATGCTAATTTATTAACGTTTCCTGCAAATATCGTAAAATTCTAAAGACTTGAAAATCATAGCCGAATGACAATAAATTATATTTTCATGCGTTATTATTTGCATAATAATATTATTTATTATAATATTGTAGCAAGAAATTATTGTCATGGAGCAAGAAAAAAAATTTCAACAAAAAGATGAAAGACATTTAAAGGTCTATCCAAAATACTTTGAGCGTGTCAATTCTTGGCGTCCAATCATATTTCCCGAAATTCGGCTATGTGGAAAATGGTTGCAGGATATTGGCTTTGAGCATGGGCAGACAATCAAAGTAAAACAGGAAAAGAATAAAATAACCATTACCGTTGACGAGGAAAATCAAACAGACCAGTGAAAATACAGCCGCTAACAAGGGTTTGGCAAAAGCGGGGCTGACGTGCTTCTATGAAACATTTTGCTAAATTTGAATTTGGGTGCTTTAATTAGGCTTTGGAGCTAAAATCCCCGCCTTCGCCAAGCCCCAAAACGTAAGCAGCAACCTTACTGACAGACTAAACTAATTTACAAACAAAATATCGACTAAGTTTTAATGACCGAACTTGAAACCATATTGACTAAATATAATTTCCCTAAGCGAACAACAAAACCGACGACAACATTTGAACAAATAGAAAACCAAATTGGATTTCAACTTCCAGACGACTATAAATTTTACCTTGACAACTATGGAGAGTACGAAGAATTTGTAGGACCAGAACTTGTAAACCTTTGGGACATTGACGAGCTGTTATCCCGAAACCAGGACACAGGCATATTCGACAACCTGCCATTGACATTAGGAATTGGGAATAATCCAAGTAGTGAGTTCATTGCAATCGAATTTATGGACAATGGAAATTATAGGATAGTGCTTTCGCCATTTATAGACTTAGACAAACAGTATCACATTGACATTGGCAATTCGTTTACCGACTTTTTTATTCGCCTTGACACAGGCAAAGAATGGTTTGACTAAAACATGTTCGCCGACAAAGGCTGCTGCTTACATGGGTTTTGTGTTATGGTGGGCTGACGTTCCCTGATTCCCACCACAACACAAAGCCGCAAAACGTACGCCATAAAATTGAGACACCCTAAAATTCTAAAATGGGATTATTTTCAACAATTTTACATATTTACAAACGCAGTCAAACAGACACTGTCAGCGAACTCACTAAGGAACTGCAAGAGAACAGGGAATTGACAAAGTTTAGTAGGCTTAAAATTGACAATAGCAACATTGAAAAGATTATTCAAGAATATGTTTACGAAAACTATGGAGTTTATTATTTAGTTACCCCACAAATTGGTAATTGGACTACGATTGTTGAAATAAACGTAGAGCTCGACAATCCGTTTTACTTGTATGACTTGACAAACTCTATGAGTAATAGGTTAGCGACCTATGCTTTATCATTCCACTTACACGATGATGATATTTTATTATACAACTTAGACAAAGAAGGAAATTCAATAGACGGTTACAATAGCAATTATCAATATTTTTTGACAGAGCCAGCAGACAGAGAAGAAGTAATTTCTCAACGACACATTCCAGAAGTTTTTGCTGCTTTACTTCCAGAAACAAAAACAACTGAGCAGCTAAATTCAATACTAAATGAAGGTTATTGGAATGCTTTTGACAATAATGACTTAGACGAAGATGGAGTTCCAAATGACGACAAATATTTTATTGACGAACAGGATAGATTTGAGAGAATAGGAAGGCTATTAGAACTTTATAGCAAAGATGATTATCCATTTGCAGATTGGCTTAGCAACTTGACAAAACTAAATTTGACAGACTGTTATTTACTAAAGGCTTCAAGATAGCTTTACGGCGTACAACATTGGGTTTTATGCAAGTTGGGCTTGACATTGTAACATCAGCTAATTGCAAATCCAAGCTGTGGTTCGGGCTGGACAAGCAACTTTGAACTTTAGTTCTTAAATTCAACTTTATATTTTCAATCAGCAGCGGTTCCGAGCAGACGGAATTCTATTTCCCAACCTGCACAAAGCCCTGTTCGTTAGGCGATATGCTAAAACGAATGCTCTCCGAAAACAAGAGCTAAAAAACTAAGGAAAATAATTTGTAAATTTGCGAATATGAATGACAAAAAACTTTACATAATCGCAGGTTGCAATGGAGCAGGAAAAACGACTGCTTCATTTACGATTTTACCTGAGATTTTAGATTGTAAGGAATTTGTCAATGCTGACGAAATTGCAAAAGGACTTTCTCCTTTTCAACCTGAAAAAGTTTCGTTTGAAGCTGGACGAATAATGCTAAACAGAATCAACGAACTGCTTTCTGAAAACGAAAATTTCGCATTTGAAACTACATTATCTACCAAAAGTTATAAAAACAAAATCAATGAAGCAAAAGATAAAGGTTATCGAGTGACATTGTTATTCTTTTGGCTTCAAAGCATTGAATTAGCTAAAGAGCGTGTAAAGACAAGGGTTTCGGAAGGTGGACATAACATCGAACCAGAAGTTATCGAAAGAAGATATATCAGAGGAATTAAAAATCTGTTCGACATATATCTCCCTATTGTTGACGGAGCATTCATTTTTGATAACTCGGAAGCGAAACACAAACTTTTAGCAGATAAACAATTTGACACTTCGCTTAATATTGTAAACGTAGACAAGTTTAATCTTTTAAAAAATTATTATGACAACAACTGAAAAACATATTGAAGAAAAAAACAAAATACTAAAAGGACTTGAAAAAGTATACGAAAAACTTTTAGAATTTAAGAAAATGAAAAACAGTGAACTGGTTATTTTGCGTGACAACAAAATCGTGAAAATAAAGCCTGAATAAAAGCACAATCGCCTAACAAGGGTTTTGCAATAGTGGGGCGAAACTGCAAAGTTCAACGGTTGTTCTTCGGTTCAACTTTTGTACAAAATTGAAGATTTGTGCTTCGATTGCCCCACCATCGCCAAGCCCCAAACCGTTGGACAAAATTGCACATATTATAATGGGTTGAAGTTTAAAATATCGAAGACTAAATATTTACCAATTCAGACAAGGATATTTGTAAAGCCTTAGCTATCTCATACAATAAAAACGCTGTTGCATTGACTTTACCATTTTCTATTTTTTCAATTGCCTGACGATCTTTACTACACGCTCTTGCAAGGTCGGACTGACTCCAACCCTTTTGAGTTCGTAATTCAATTATTCTCTGACCTAACTTATTTTGAAGTTGCTCTTTTTTCACAGACCGAATGTGCATAAAATAATTAAAAATTTTGTCATATTTTAAGGGACATAAAGATTTTCTTATCACTTTTGTCATATAATAGTTGACAATGGAAAAATTAAGGAAGCAAAAGATTTATACAAAATTTCGTACTCGCACCTACGACAACACAACTATTCCCGAAATCCGATTAGAAGGAAAATGGTTGGAGAAGTTTGGCTTTAAACAAGGTCAACAAATAGTTACTCAGCCTGAAACCAATAAACTAACTATTATGATACTGCATTAACTTAATGCGACTAACATGAATTGTTCTGCTATACTGGCGGACGAATATATAATCAGCTTTTTGTTCACTAATCAGCTTCGGTTCCAGCAGAAGGATCACAGATAAACAAAATAATATATTTTCAACATTAGTAACAGTACTGGGCTCATGTTCCGGCTGGACGAATCACAGAATACCAGCACAGCAGCAACGTCTGGACAAACTAAACCGGCCAAAGAGTTTAAACTAGGAGACACTTTTTACCAAATGGTAAATAACTACCAAAGCCATTAGATACCTTTGCAACAATGGAAGAATTAATTGAATATATTTTGCAATTCGGCAACTTAAACAAACAGCAAATTGACCTTATTGCAAGTAAGGCGACAGCGTTGAAACTCCATAAAAATGAATATTTTTCCGAAGCAGGGAAAATTCCCCGGCAAGTCGGTTTTGTGATGGAAGGAGTTCTGCATGGTTGTTATTACAACAATAAGGGTGAAGAAATTACCCGTTGCTTTATTCCCGAAAACAATATGGCAGTTGATTACCCAAACTTTGAAGCCAACTCTGCCTCTGCCGAATATTTACAAGCAAGTACAGACTGTCAACTCTTCGTGTTTTCAAAACAAGATTGGGGCGAACTATCTCATACAATCGTAGGCTGGGATAGTATCAAACACAAAATAGTACAAAAATGTCTTTATCAAAAATCCAGAAAAAGCCCTAAAATTTCGCAAGACGCAACTACACGCTATTTAGAATTCCTTGAAAACTATCCAACACTTACAAACCGTATTGCACTTTCTCAAATTGCCTCTTACTTGGGTGTTACACAACAATCTTTGAGCAGAATTAGAAAAAACATTCGCTAAAATCACTTTTTACCAAATGGTAAATGACTTCATTTTTTTTGGGCAACCTTTGCACTGTTAATTTTAAAAAGAAAGAAAAATGAAAAGAGCATTTATCACAGGAGCAAACAAAGGTATAGGGTTTGAAACCGCAAAACAATTATTGCAAAACGGATTTTACGTTTATATCGGAAGCCGAAATTTGACCAACGGGCAACAGGCTGTCAAAAAACTGAAAGCCGAAAATCTGACAAACGTTGAAACCGTTCACATTGACATAACCGATGACAATTCCGTAAAAAATGCTAGGACTGAACTCTACAAAAAGACAGGGACTTTGGACGTTTTGATTAACAATGCGGGCATTAATGGAGGTACTCCATACAGTGCATTAGAGGTCAGTTCAACGCAATTTTTAACGGTTTTTAATACCAATGTGTTTGGAGCGGCAAGAGTGACACAAGCATTTATTGATTTGCTTAGAAAATCTAATGAACCCAGAATTGTCAATGTAAGTACCGCTATGGCATCGCTTACGTTGGCAGCAGACATTACAGATCCAAGTTACAATTACAAATTAGCTGTTTATCAATCAAGCAAAGCTGCTTTGAACATGTACACCATAGCGTTAGCTCAGGAGCTACAAAACACAAAATTTAAAGTCAATATGGTTTGTCCTGGCTATACTCAAACTGACTTTACGGATCATCAAGGAACCAGTACACCCGAGGAAGCGGGAAAGCGTATCGCAAAATATGCTATGATTGACAAAAACGGGCCAACAGGAAAATTCATCAGTGAAGAGTATTTTCCCGAACCAGCAAGTTGCCCTTGGTAGAAATGATAAAAAACTACCTGTAACAAGGCATTATGGTAACCCTTTTGCTTATTACTTCACAATCAGTAATAACTTAAAAAGAATAGCTATGAAAACAGAAGATTTTTTAAAAGAATACGCAGCAGCCTTATTAACTTATTCGGCTAACGAAATTGCCGGTTTTTACCAGGTTCCATTAACCGTATATGCCGATGATGGCATACTGCAGGTAACTGAGATGTCTGAAGTGGTTAACTTTTGGTTGGCCGGTGTAGAACCTTACCGCAAGCAAGGTGTAGTAAACACCGTACCGGAAATGATTCAGGAAGAGCAACTTTCTAAAACAATACGTACCTGTAAAGTAAAATGGAACAACTTTAATACATCCGGTAAAAAAGCCGGCGTCGAAACCAACTTTTATATTTTATCGGAAACGGAAGATGGGCTAAAAATTACCGGTTTGATTATTACCACTGCGAAAGAATAGCGGTCGGCATTACGCTTTGATGACACCATAAAAATCAATGTTGCAGTAATTTTACGCAAAATTTAAGTTAAAATGCAAAACATTTTCAATCTAATAAATTAAAAATCAAATAGTTAATTACAAATTAAGCTAAATAACTTGTCCTGTTTTGAAATAGCTGGTATTTTTGAAAAATAAAAGTACCTTTGTTTCGTTGAATAAACTTTTACTTATAACTATTTTACTGGTGACAACTTCTTTGGGCTTACAAGCCCAGGGTTCACGCAATGTACCTTCTAACGACGAAGGTAAAACACTGGTATTTTACCCCAACCCTGCTACTACTCTTATTAATATTGATATTAAAGGCGGCGTAAAAAAAGGTTCTTCCATTCAGATTCATAATTTCCTTGGTAAAAAAGTAAAGGATATTCAAAACCCTTCCGATAAAAATTCGCTTAACCTTTCCGACTATCCACGTGGCGTGTACATTATTCGCCTGGTAGATGCTACCGGTAAAGTTATAGAAACAAGTAAGTTTCAGGTAGCTAAATAATCTCAACCTTCTCTTTGTTATATTTGATAACTGTTATTAAAATAACAGTGCTTACTTATGCCATTTTACGACCTGCCCAAAACACAACGAGACAAACTGGTTATTACAATTCAGCAACAAATTTTAACCGACATACAAAAAGGTACCTACAAAAAAACATTGGTCTATTTTGCAGATGACGACACCTATATTAGAAAAACGGCTTACAATGGTATTGGCAAAATTTATACGCAACATAAAGCACTTACCACCAACATCATTCATCTGTTAAACGATTTACTGTCACATACCGATTTTAAAGTGCGGCAAACCGTTATTAATGCAGCGGGAGAAATAGGAAAAAAAGATTTTGCGTTAGTTGAAAGTTTTTTTGATTCGGGTTTGTTTGACACACATCATTCGCCCCGTAATGCCGTAATCGGTTCTATAAAAAAAATGGGAGAAGTAAACCCTAAGCCAGTTTTACAATGGGCTAAAAAATATTTACACCATCCCGACAAAGAAATACGCCGCGAAATATGCCACGGCATTGAATTACGTGGTCGCAAATATCCTCAGGACATTTTACCTATGTTGCAGGAATTACAGTTTGATACTACTACACGTGTACGCAATACGTTGGTACATGTAATAGGACAAATAGCTTATAAAAAAGATTGCCTGGCTACTGTTATTGCCCATTTAAAAACATGGGACAATAAGCAACTGGTTACGGATGCTATTGCAGAAATTGTAGACGTACACGAACGGTATAAAGATTTTACTGTACTAACGCAAGCGCAAGCCATTGCTTACATAGAAAACAATTTGGTAATTTGAAAATCTGCTAATTGGGTTTACACAAAAAACTTAGTTGCTTGCCCATTGCCCAATAGAATTGGTGCAGTACAAGAGTGCGACCTTTAGTTTTGTTTTTTTATGTATAAGGTTAAAGAAT
>DHEF01000004.1:48009-230856 GCA_002399735.1 Chitinophagaceae bacterium UBA4857 | reverse complement strand
AATTCTATTGGGCATTATGCAGTACTCAAAATATTCAATCTTAAATTATTAAATATTGAGGAAACATTGTCAATTGCCTAAACACTTGCTAACGTAAAAACCTCTTTTACTCTTATACCCTTTTCTGTTTGGTGCACCGTACAACATTCATTTACCGGGTCATGTTCTAAAAATAAAATGTAGTTGTTATCGGCCGCTTCCTGTAAAAAAGATTTTTTTTCGTCCAACGTAGTTAGTGGATACATATCATAGGCCATTACATAAGGTAAGGGGATATGCGCTACTGAGGGTAACAGATCGGCCATATAAACGATAGTTTTACCCTTGTATTTTATTTGTGGTAACATCATGGCATTAGTATGGCCATTAGCAAACCGTAAGCGTATGTTTTCGTTAAAAAAAACCTCGTCTAATAAATCATCGGAAGTATCAGGAGTATTTACAAACTTCAATTTATCCGATGCTTCTATTGGTAAAATATTTTCTTTTAAAAAAGAGGCTTTTTCTCTTGCATTAGGTTCTACCGCCCATTGCCAATGTGCTGCATTACTCCAATATGTGGCGTTTTTAAACACCGGTGTAAGGTTATCCCCTTCTCTTTTAATAGCACCGCCACAATGGTCAAAATGTAAATGTGTTAAAAAAACATCGGTAATATCATCAGCCGTTATGCCCGCATTTTGTAAAGATTTTTCCAGACTGTCATCGCCATGCATATAATAATGACTGAAAAATTTTGCATCCTGTTTGTCTCCCATTCCGGTATCAATCAAAATTTTTCTTTCGCCGTCTTCAATTAATAAACAACGCAAGGCCCATGTACACATATTATTTTCATCCGGCGGATTTAATTTACTCCACATACTTTTAGGTACTACGCCAAACATGGCACCACCATCCAGTTTAAAATATCCTGCGTTTATTACAGTCAGTTTCATATGACGAATTATTTTATTTTACGCTATCGGATTCAACGCTTCAGGCAATTGTTCTTTTCGTTGTTTTATCCAGGCCAGGTATAACCAGAAAAAACCAATGGCAAAAAATACAATCAATGACAATACGGAGTATTTCATATTACCCGTTAGTTCATCTATATAACCAAAACTAAAAATACCAATTACAATGGCAATCTTTTCTGTAACATCGTAATAGCTGAAAAACGAAGCAGTATCTTTTGTTTCGGGCATGAGCTTGGCATAAGTAGACCGGCTTAAGGATTGAATACCGCCCATTACCAAACCCACCCCAATAGCCAGTGCATAAAAACAATATTCCACCGGTGCCTGCATGTGTTTAAAACTGGCTGTGTAAGTTTCTATTTCAGCAAGTTTAGCGGCATGTTCAGTTGTGCCACTTGTTAAAAGTGCCAGCTGTGTTTCCAATGCCTGTACATAGTCGTGATACGGATTTAAAGGACCGGCCATATTGGCCGTTAAGTAAGCAGCAAAACAAATAATAACCCAAAATGCTACTACACCCATTAACACCCTGAGATTTCCAAACATGGCCGACAAACGTGACATACCCCAGGCTCCTATAATTGCCACTAACTGAATTAAAACAACGGTAAATATTAATTTAGTTGAAGGAAGGTTTAATACCTTACTGCCAAAAATAGTAGCAGCCAGCATAACGGTTTGTACACCCATGCTATAAAAGAAGAACCCACGTAAGAAACGTTTTAATACAGGCATTTTCAGCACCTGCTGGTAAACCTTTTTTATTTCAACAAAACCATCTTTAAAAACATTGCCTTTCTTAACTGGCTGTATAGTTGTTTTGGGCAAACGGGCAAATGTTATTTGTGCAAAGCCCACCCACCAAAAACCTACTAATAAAAAAGTAATGCGACTAGCCAATCCGTCATCTTTTAGTGTAAGAATTAACGCAAAGCCTATCAATTGCATTAATACGCTGCCTAAGTACCCGTAGGAAAAACCTTTGGCGCTAATCCTGTCCCTGTCCTGCGGTGCAGCTATTTCCGGTAAATAAGCATTATAAAAAACCAGACTACCTACAAAACCCATGGCCGCCATCATAAAGGCAAAAATGCCCAACCCTAAAGTCTCTGTTTTAAAAAAGAATAACATGGAGCAACCAATGGCTCCCATGTAGCAGAAAAACTTCATAAAGTTTTTCTTATTACCTCTTGTATCGGCAATAGAAGTAAGTATGGGATATAACAATGCTACAAATAAGTAGGACGTTGCCAGGGTATAATCATACAAAGATGAGTTTACGAAACTACGGCCCAGGAATTCAACGGTATGATCGTCGCTTTTGCCCTTGGTTACGGCTAAAAAGTATAAAGGAAAAAATGTGGTGGTAATAACTAGGTTATAAACGGAGTTTGCCCAATCGTACATAGCCCAACCGTTTACAACTTTTTTAGAAGCTGTTTGCATGGTGTATATGCTTTAAGTAAAAATAGGGAAATAATGAGATAATGTGCTGATTTGCTAATGGTAAAAACTAGCTCTCTCCCACCCACTATTAATTGCTAATTATTAATTATCGTACTAGTGCTCAATAATATTAAAAACAAATAAAGCTAAAAGTATAATGCCGGCGATGATACGGTACCAACCAAATACTTTAAAGCCATATTTTTTAAGGAAACTAATAAAAAACTTAATAGCTAAAATAGCTACCACAAAAGCAACAATATTACCGGTAATAAATGCGGTAATATTTTCTTGAGATGATAGAATAATCTCGTACCCCTTTTGCGCTGCCCCTGTACCCTCCCAGTCTTTTAAAAACAAACTATAACCGGAAGCTGCACACATGGTAGGAACGGCTAAAAAGAAAGAGAACTCAGCTGCTACGCCACGAGTCATTTTTTGTTGCATACCACCAATAATGGATGATGCACTACGGCTTACCCCAGGAATCATAGCCAAACATTGCCACAAACCGGTCATAAAGGCATTGCCATAGGAAATTTGTTCATCAGTATGTATGCGTGGGTTATTAAATGCTTTATCTACAAACAATAAAATAATACCTCCTAATAGTAACGACACGGCCACTACCACCGGACTTTCCAGTAAAGCATCTATCTGATCGGAGAAAAAGTAACCTAATAATAAAGCGGGTAATACGCCTACCAGTAATTTGGCATAAAACTGCCACTCGTTAAACTTAAAAAATTTACGCCAGTACACCAGTACCACTGCCAGGATAGCACCTAACTGAATGGCTACTTCGAACAATTTGGTAAACTCTTCCTTATGAATGCCTAAAAAAGAGCTGGCAATAATCATATGGCCGGTAGAAGATACCGGCAAAAACTCTGTTAATCCTTCAATAATAGCTATAATAATAGCATCAATAATACTCATGCCTTGTAATTAAAGTGCTGTCGCTTACTTTTTTACAGTTTTAAAAATAGCGAACACCTCAATGGCTAATCCTAACAAAATAACTATTGGGGCAACCGTAATACGGGTTTTATTGTACACTTCGTCTTTGTTAAAAACCCCGGGGTCGGTGCTGGCACCACCACTCATTAAAAACATACCAATAGCAATAACAACAATACCAATCAGCATCCAGATATAGTTATCTTTTGTAAACATGGCCTCTTTTACATTCGCTTCTGACATACTTGTTTGTTTTTAGGGTTGCAATATAGTAAAAACGGGGCTAAAAGATGTTAATCCTTTGCCCCGTGTTTATTTATTAATTTTCGGCGATTAATATAAATCGTCCAGTTTCATTTTAAGGTATTTGGTTACACTGCGATGTGTACTAAAAAGGCTTATTAAAATGCCTAATAGAATTAGTCCGGCGAATAACATACCCAACATAGCATTATCACGTATGGTTTTGAAATCCGGTATCTGACTTTCGGCCAAGAGCACCAGCAAATACACTGCTACAGAAGCAATTACCCCACCAATGGCACCGTTAATAATGGCACGAAAGTTCATGGGACGGGCAATAAAACCACGTGTGGCACCCACCATTTGCATGGTTTTAATTAAAAACCTGTTGCTAAACATGGCCAGTTTAATCGTATTGTCAATCAAAACAATTACTACCACCGCCAATACTATAGCAAAAACGATTAACCAGATGCTTATCATCCGGATATTGTAGTTCATTTTACCAACCAGGTTTTCAGGATATTCTACATCACTTACATAAGTTTGCTCTTTTAAATCAGCTTTCATGGCCGCTAACGAATCGGTTTGCAGGTAAGCATTTTTTACCTTGAAAAATATAGCGTTGGGTAAAGGGTTATAATCTAAAATTTTATCCCAACTGGTATTACCATCGGCAATAAATATTTTTTTACCCTCTTCTTTGTTTACATATTTAATGGTTTTAACATACGGCTTTGCCGATATGTATTCCATTAGGGCTACACTGTCTTTTGGATTAAGATCGCCACGCAAATAGGTACGTACTTCTACACTTTCCTTAAAATAATCACCAAGCTTGTTGGCATTAATAACCAACCAACCTACTAAACCAAGTACAAATAATACAAGGGTTACGCCCAAAATGGACATAAAATAAGATGGTTTGCCACGCTTAATGGAAGCTTTGTTAGGGCTCGACATAAGTAGTAAACTTTTAAAAAATTATAATGGGTTGCCGCAAATTTAGCGGATAAAGCGCTACAATTAGTATTTTTGCTGCCATTTTAAACGGGCTGACCGCCAGCTTATTGTAAATAGCTGCGTGTAAACTGTTAAAAGAAGTATAATCAATTTGGCAATTAGTCAATTTGGAAATTCGGCAATGAGGTTTTCTTATAAAACAGGATACTTACATAACGCTGAATAGAATTACTGGACGTACAAGAGTGCGACGCAACGGAAGCCCAATTAAGGGAGTAACGCTGTCAGGCTTTAAAGTCTCTTTAGGGATTTAGGGTTGAAAGTAGCACTGCAACCAGGAACAAAAAATATTTAATACACCCACAAAATAAATTTAATAGTGGGTGGCATGGAGGTTTTGTAATGGAATATAATTTTAGAGAAATTGAGAAAAAATGGCAACAACAATGGCGTGATACTAAAGCCTACAGTGTGCCAAATGAAAGCAGTAAACCAAAGTATTATGTACTAGACATGTTTCCTTACCCAAGTGGTGCGGGACTACATGTGGGGCATCCGTTAGGTTATATTGCATCGGATATTTATGCCCGTTACAAACGACTGAAAGGATTTAACGTATTACACCCGATGGGGTATGATGCATTTGGTTTACCGGCCGAGCAGTATGCTATTGACCATGGTGTACACCCTGCCGTATCTACCCATGCTAACATTATTAATTTTCGTTCGCAACTAGATAATATTGGGTTTTGTTTTGACTGGGACCGTGAGGTACGCACCAGCGATCCGCAATATTATAAATGGACCCAGTGGATTTTTCTGCAATTGTTTAACAGCTTTTTTAACCGCAGTACTAACAAAGCAGAAAGCATTAACACATTAATTAAAGCTTTTGAGACAGAAGGCAATAGTAATCATGTTATGCCGGGCAGTGGCTTTGCCCCCAACAGTTTTAATGCTACGGAATGGAAAACCTTTGACCATAAAACACAACAGGATATTATTATGCAATACCGCCTGGCTTTTTGTGGTTTTGGCGAAGTAAACTGGTGCGAAGCGCTAGGCACTGTACTGGCTAACGATGAAGTAATTAACGGTGTTAGCGAACGTGGTGGTTACCCTGTTGTAAAAAAGAAATTGCGCCAATGGTATTTGCGTATTACGGAGTATGCCGACCGTTTACTGGATGGCTTGCAAACAGTGGATTATAGTGACGCCATGAAGGAAATGCAAAGCAACTGGATTGGGAAAAGCAGTGGCGCAGAGATTGAATTTGCAGTAAAAGACAGTAGTGAAAAATTAAAAGTTTATACCACCCGCCCCGATACCATTTTTGGTGTTGACTTTATGGTGATTGCTCCGGAGCATGATATTGTAAGTAAGATAACAACACTGGAGCAACAATCAGCCGTAGAAATTTATTTAGACTATGTAAACAGCCGCAGCGAAAGAGAACGCATGGCGGAGAAAAAAATCAGCGGTGTATTTACCGGTGCTTATGCTTTAAATCCATTTAATGGCAAACAAATTCCTGTTTGGATAAGCGAATATGTATTGGCGGGTTATGGCACAGGTGCTATTATGGCCGTACCATGTGGCGACGAACGTGATTTTAAATTTGCACAGCATTTTCACATTCCGGTTACTAATATTATCGGACAACATTTTAATGGCGAAGAAGCCAATGCGACCAAAGATGCGGTACTGGAAAACTCCGGCTTTTTAAACGGTATGGTAATGCGTGAAGCCATGGAAGCAGCTATTACAAGAATAGAAGCTGACGGCATTGGCACCCGTAAAAGAAATTACAAAATGCGTGATGCGGCTTTTAGTCGCCAACGTTATTGGGGCGAGCCCTTCCCTATTACCTGGAGCAATGGCATTGCCCGGTCTTTACCGGAAAGCGAATTGCCGTTGGAGTTGCCTGAAGTAGAAACTTACAAACCCGGACCTGAAGGCGAAGGCCCATTGGCAAATATTCCTGAATGGGTAAGTCGTGAGCTGGAAACCAATACCATGCCCGGTTACGCAGGATCGTCCTGGTATTTTTTACGTTATATGGATCCTAAAAATCAGGGTGCATTTTGCGACCGCAAAGCATCGGATTATTGGGGGCAGGTAGATTTATACATTGGTGGTACCGAACATGCCGTTGGGCATTTATTGTACAGCCGTATGTGGACCAAAGCCTTACACGATCTGGGCTATATAGGTTTTGATGAGCCTTTTAAACGCCTTGTTAACCAGGGTATGATACAAGGCAGCAGCCGTTTTGTGTACAGGATACGTGCTACCAATAAATTTGTATCACATGGTTTAAAAGACAAGTATGATACCGATGAAATACATGTTGATGTAAATTTTGTTGATGGTGTTGAACTTGACCTAAATGCGTTTAGAACATGGCGTGAAGAATACAGCAATGCAGAATTTATTTTAGAAGACGGCAAATACATTTGTGGCACCCTTACCGAAAAAATGAGTAAGCGTTTGTACAATACTGTTAATCCCGATGATTTAGTACATAAATATGGTGCCGATACTTTCCGTATGTACGAAATGTTTTTGGGTCCGGTAGAAATGAGCAAACCATGGGATACAAAAGGCATTGAAGGCGTACATCGTTTTTTAAAAAAACTATGGCGTTTGTTTTACGACGAGTTAAAAGGAAAACAATGGAACGAAGAAAAAGCAACAGAGGCAGAATTAAAAGTATTACACAAAGCCATCAAACAAATTGAAGACGTTACCGAACGTTTTAGTTTTAATACCGGTATTAGCGGATTTATGATTGCAGTAAACGAACTGTCTGATTTAAAATGCCACAAGCGTGAAATACTGGAGCCGATATTGGTTTTACTTACGCCGTATGCGCCACATATTGCTGCGGAGTTGTGGAACTTATTGGGTAATACCACTTCGGTTTTAGATGCGCCTTACCCCATGTTTGAGCAAAAGTATGTTACCGAAAGCTCGAAGGAGTATCCTATTTCTATTAACGGTAAATTGCGTGCCACTATGGTTATTGCCTTAGATGCTGCCCAACCCGATGTAGAAGCCATGGTATTAGCCAACGATGTGGTACAAAAATGGCTGGAAGGTAAAGCACCTAAAAAAATAATATTTGTAAAAGGCAAAATGATAAACGTAGTAATTTAAACTACTACCGTTTTAAATAACATAAAAAGGCTGTTCGTAAGAGCAGCCTTTTTATTATGCCGTTTTAAAGCGAGTTTTAATTTTGTTAGTCAGCAGCAATAATTTAAATCAGCCTAAATCCCTAAAGAGACTTTAAAGTCTTACAAAGCATAATCCTTTTATGATACCAGCGTCCCACCCTTGATAGAGCTTTACTTGCGTCGCACTCTTCAACTGTATATCGCTGAGCAGCATTGGCGCCAGTATATTCATTAGTTTTCAGCAACCCTTATTTCAAAAGTTTCAAGTTTATTTTGACTGACCTTCAAAACATCATCAAGAGATAATTGAAACCAATATTCTGTTTCATTAATAGTAGTGCTAAAGCAGAACTCCATTTCAGTTGCATCAAAACCTCCTGAATAAGTACCAACATTAAACATATCATCAGATTCTAATTCTGCCCACTCTTCAATAGTCTTATCCTCTTGCAAAATCTGTGTACAGATATTTTTAAAGTCTGCTTGTACTTTAATAAACATAATTAGAGAATTAAAACTTAATTACAAATTGGCAATGATACTTTCCTGAAAACCTTTCATTTCTTCCAACGTAAAACTAAGTTTAGCTTGTGTAAAATTTAAGTCATTGGCATTGTTAATAGGTATTAAGTGTATGTGTGCATGTGGCACTTCAATGCCTACTACACTAATGCCGCAACGTTTGCAATCAAAGGATTTTTCAATGGCACGGGCAACGGGTTGGCCAAATTGTAATATCTCCGCTAAATAATCATCGGGCAAATCAAACAATTTATCTACTTCTATTTTAGGCACTACCAGTACATGTCCGGCACGTAATGGAAACACATCTAAAAAAGCAATAAACTTATCGTTCTCTTTTATTTTATACGATGGAATTTCGCCTGTAATAATTTTAGTAAACACACTCATACAAAAAATTTATAGGGGTAAAGTTAGGGCAATTTGTATAGTGAAAAAATGATATCAATTTCTAATAGACAACTCAGCCTGACACGTTCTTATTATTTCAAAAAATATAATCTCTCTTTTATTTGTGCCGCAACCTCACAACACTCTTTTAATAGCCCATACTTAAACCGTGGGCTATGTATGTACACAACAATTTCATCGTTATTAAAAATTAAATAACAATGCAGCATATAGTAAGCGCATAAAAAAGGCCGGTATAGTAACCGGCCTTTAAAATATTGTTGCGGTTTACTATATCGTAATATCGTCAATCTTGAATTTGATTATGCCGGCCGGTGCATTTACCTCGGCAGTCTCACCCACTTGTTTACCTAACACACCTTTACCAATAGGTGAGCTTACAGATATTTTGCCCAACTTTAAATCGGCTTCGTTTTCGCTAACCAGTTGGTAAGTAACTTTTTTCTTGGTTTTTAAATTGGTCATTGTAACCTTGGTAAGAATAGAAACCTTGCCGGTATCAATAGTGCTTTCGTCAATTACACGCACGTTAGCCAATGCTCCTTCCAGTTGAGCAATTTTAGCTTCCAGCAAACCTTGTGCTTCTTTGGCTGCATCGTACTCAGCATTCTCTCTCAGATCTCCTTTTTCTCTAGCTTCGGCAATAGCACGGCTGGCCGCCGGTCTTTCCACGGCACGCAACTTGTGCAATTCCTCTTTCATTACCTCTAGTGTCTCTTGGGTAACATACTGTATGCCACTCATAAAAAACCTCCTTTAATAAAAAATAAAAAAATAACAACGCCTCGGTGTTATACCGAAGCGTTGCACTATTGGTTTGTATTTGTACAAAGTTACTAAAGTAATTGGCTTTACCAAATAATCCTGCCTTTTAACAAATTGTTGCCAATTACACCTTAATCATCATACAATCAAGCTATTGAATTATTTGTATTTTTTTAAACAGCACTTCACTCATCTTATAATGGGCTTCGTGTGTGTAACCTGCAATATGCGGAGTAACCATTACATTACTGTAACTTAATAGTTTGTTTAATACTTCTTTTTCTGTGTCAGTATAAGTTTTTAAGTTCTCATTTTCCAAAACATCAAGTGCCACTCCCGCAATTTTATCTTGTTGTAAAGCCAGTAGTAAATCTGCTGTATTTATAACCTTACCCCGTGAGGTATTCAATATATATGGCTTTTGTTGCAGCATATTAAAAAAACTACTGTCAGCCATATGTTTGGTGTCGGCAGTAAGCGGCACATGAAAGCTAATTACCTGGGCATAGCGGCCTATTTGTTCCAGATTAGCCTCTTTGATAAAACCACCCCCAAAGTCGCTGCGGTACTTATCGTAAGCCAACACCGTTACATCAAAAGGTTGTAATAGTTTTGCAAATGCAGCTCCTGTATTACCATAACCAATAATGCCTACTGTTTTACCGGTAAGTTCTATACCCCGGTTTTCGTCCCTTAACCAAATACCTTGTTTTACTTCGGCTGTTGCCCGAGGCAGGTTGTTAATGACTTGTAGAAGCATGCCCAGTGCCTGCTCTGCTACTGCAGTTCGGTTACCCTCGGGGCTGTTTACACAAATAATATTTTTTGATGCAGCATAAGGCACATCAATATTTTCCATACCACTACCCAGTCTGCCAATCCATTTTAAATTGATGGCAGCATCCAATAATTTTTTATCAACCAATATACGTGTGGTAAGTACCAATCCGGTTAATGTAGATATTTGTGTGTATAGTTCGTCGTATGTTATTTGTGGCAAATAAGCCACTTCATATCCTTCTCTTGTTAACGCATCTGACAGGTATGCATGTGCATTGCCTGTAATAATAACCTGTGGTTTCAATTTAGCTTGTTTTCATGTTAAAAGTCAAACGGGCAAAATCATCAATACTTAACTGTTCGGCACGTTTATTAAAAATATCGTCCTGCAAGGCTTCATCCGTAAATAAGGAACGGGTAGCATTACGCAAAGTTTTACGGCGTTGGTTAAACGCAGCTTTTACCAAAGTAAAAAAATGCTTTTCGCTTAACATAGGCGGTACATCGTTACGTATGGTTAAGCTAATTACGCCGCTTTTTACTTTGGGTGGCGGGTTAAAACTGTTTTCACTTACATCGAACAAGTAGGTTACTTTATAAAAAGCCTGTATTAGCACACTTATTACGCCATATACTTTTGAGCCTTCTTTTGCTGCTACACGCTGGGCTACTTCTTTTTGAAACATGCCTACAATCCAGGGTACTTGCTGACGCCAATCGAGCACTTTAAATAAAATTTGCGTGCTGATGTTATAAGGAAAGTTCCCAATGACAGCAAAACTGTCAACAAAAGGCGCATCAATATCCAAAAAACTTTGGTTTATAATTTTATTCCTTAACTCAGGATAAGTTGCTTGCAGATAGGCCACTTTTTCTTCGTCTAGCTCTACCGCTTTAAAATCAATATCGGTTAACTGAATCAGGTATTTGGTAATGGCGCCGCCACCAGGGCCCACCTCGAGTAATTGCGTAAAACTTTGCTGCTGTAGGGCATCAATTATTTTACGACAGATATTTTCGTCTTTTAAAAAATGCTGCCCTAAAGACTTTTTCAGTGTGTACATAACACAAAAGTAATGTATAAACCAACCTTAATTATAGGAATGTAAGCCACTGCAACGAATTATTGTATAAGTTTTGCAACTTTTATACTACAGCACAAAATCGTTACTTTTACCAAATTATAAAGCAGACAACATGAGCAATCAGCATAAACCGGTTATTGGCATTAGCTGTGGAGATATTAACGGCATTGGATTAGAACTGATTATTAAGACGTTTTCGGATAACCGAATACTCGAACATTGTACACCGGTTTTATTTGGATCGAACAAAGTGCTTAACTTTTATAAAAAGGCATTTCCTGAATTACACCTGAACTACCAACATTTTAAGGATTTTGAACGCCTTAGCCCAAAGCAGCTTAATATATTTAATTGCTGGGACGAGGATGTAAATGTAACGCCCGGTCAACTTACCGGTGATGGTGGTAAATACGCTGTACTTTCTTTACAAGCTGCTGTACAGGCTTTAAAGGACGGGCATATTGACGGATTGGTTACCGCCCCTATCCATAAAAAAAATACGTACAGCGAAACTTTTCAGTTTACCGGACATACCCCATTTTTAAAAGCCAGCTTTAATGCGGATGATGTGGTGATGATGTTGTATGCCGAGCAATTCAGGGTGGCATTGGTTACAGAACATCTGCCGGTGGCCGATGTAGCAAAACATATAACCCAAAAGAGCATTGTAAAAAAACTGGTTTTGCTAAACGAAAGCCTGAAAAGAGATTTTTTAATTAACACACCACGTATTGCGGTACTGGGTTTAAACCCGCATGCCGGTGATGAAGGCTTAATTGGCACCGAAGAGGAAACTATTATAAAACCTGCTATTAAAGAAGTAAAGAATAAAAATATTCTGGCTGTTGGCCCATACAGTGCGGATGCGTTTTTCGCCCGGGGGCATCATCATCAGTTTGATGCTGTACTAGCCATGTACCATGACCAGGGATTGATTCCTTTTAAATCACTGGCCAGTGGTGACGGTGTTAACTATACGGTGGGCTTACCTATTGTACGTACATCGCCGGACCATGGCGTGGCTTTTGATATTGCCGGTAAAGGAACTGCCGATGCATCATCGTTTACCAATGCCGTTTTTGAATGTATTGATTTACTTAACCGCCGAACCGAATACAACGACCAAAGAAGTAACCCCATAAAAAGACTGAACCCTGAAATGTTTGCCCGAATGGAAGATGAGCGGATTGAAGAATAAGCTTAAAGGCGGAAGGTGGAGGGTTTAGGGGATAAGGGTGTTTTAGTTTTACCATCACTTAGATATTACACAATTCACAGGTTTTTCTGCGCCAGGGATAGTAGCAAGTACCCCGCAAAGACGGTTTTGGCAGGGCGGCTTTGTGTGCAGGCCAAAAACGGATGCGGAGTACTGCGGATAGCCCGCCCGGGCGCCATAATAAAAAAACTTATTTATTTGGCCTGATGCTTGCGCTACAATGCCAAATAACGGGTGTTTAAAAATTTCATATTCCGATTAAAAGAATTTAACTTTAAATACCCGATATCCTGAATGCCGGAATAGGTTTTACTTTAACTTGAAATTGAATAGTATGAGAGGCGTAAACAGAGTAACGTTAATTGGCAATCTTGGCAAGGATCCGGATGTGCAGTTATTGGAAGGTAATATTGCAGTGGCAAAGTTTCCGCTGGCTACTACCGAAACGTTTAAGGACAGATCGGGCAAGCTGGTATCCCAAACAGAATGGCATACGGTTGTACTGTGGCGTGGACTGGCCGAACTGGCCCAGAAGTACCTGCACAAAAGCAGCCTGGTTTATATTGAAGGTCGCCTGCGTACCCGCAGCTGGGACGATAAGGATGGCAACCGCAAATTTGCTACCGAAATTGTTGGCGACAACCTGATTATGCTGGATAAAAGAAACGATTATCCCGGCGGTCATACAGATGGCGAAA
Organism: Chitinophagaceae bacterium UBA4857; assembly: GCA_002399735.1. Lineage (GTDB taxonomy): Bacteria > Bacteroidota > Bacteroidia > Chitinophagales > Chitinophagaceae > Terrimonas. The sequence goes on along the minus strand of DHEF01000004.1, from coordinate 217,626 downwards.
ACGGCGGCGATGCTACACAAGATGCACCGGCGGATACACCACCGGATGATTTGCAATTTTAGGATGCGCTATAAAGAACTTATTTTTGCCAGCAAATGGTTTTTAAACCCTGAAGCAAAAATTGAAAAAGCATATTATTGTACCAAAACCTATTTTCTTGGAAACCCATTCGGTTATAAATTTTTTACCTGATTCTTTTTTATACGTTTTGTTGGCTGTGGAAGCCCAAACGCCCATACTATTAATTGTATTGGGCTTTTTGCTGTTATTAAGTTTTGTTATTTCGGGGGCAGATGTGGCGTTGTTTTCGTTAAACAACAAAGACATTAATATGCTTAAAACAAAGCAACATAATGCGGCGAAAAAAATAATTACACTTTTAGAAGAACCGAAAGAAGTGTTTGCCTCTTTACTATTAGCCAGTACTTTTACCAATATTTGTATTATAATAATCTCCAACTTTTTTATTACAGAGTATATTGATTTAAGCCACCTGCACAGCGGGTTTGCTTTATTTATTAAGGTATTGGCGATATCGTTTGTTATACTTTTTTTATGTGAAATACTACCTAAGGTTTGGGCTACACAAAGTAACCTGCGTTTTGCTTATGGCGCTGTAGGTGTGGTAGAGGTAATACATTTATTGTTGGGCCGTATAAGTGGCTGGCTGGTAAGGGTAGCTATGCAGGTGGGCAAACGCATGGGCACTAATAAACTGGATGCGGCAAGTATAAGGGAACTGGATGATGCTATTGACATAAAAAGTGAAGAAGAGGCCAACCAGGAAGAAAAAAATATTATGAAGGGTATAGTAAAGTTTGGCACTATATCCGTTAAGCAAATAATGAAAAGCCGGTTGGATATTAACGGTGTTGAATACAACACAGCCCTACCGGACTTGCTTAAAAAAATTGAAGAACTACATTACTCACGTCTTCCGGTTTACAAAGACAGTATGGATAATATTGTTGGCGTATTAAATACAAAAGATATTATTCCGTTTTTATACGCTGCCGACGATGCTGACTGGCGTCCGGTTATTCGTCAGCCATTTTTTGTACCTGAATCTAAACTGATTGAAGATTTATTAATAGATCTGCAAAATAAAAGACTGCATTTTGCAGTTGTAGTAGATGAATTTGGCGGCACCAGCGGCATTGTTACCATGGAAGATATTATGGAGGAAGTGATTGGTGAAATACGTGATGAATTTGATGATGACGAAAATGCACCTGTAAAAATTGACGACAATACGTATATTTTTGAAGGCAAAACCATGATACACGATATGTGTAAAGTGATGCAAATACCCACCAGTACTTTTGACAAAGTGCGTGGCGAAAGCGAATCACTTGCCGGTATGGTGTTGGAAATAGCAGGTGCTTTTCCGGCTATAAATGAAGAAATAACCGTTGGTGACTTTACCTTTGTTGTATTGGAAGCTGCTACCAATCGTATTAAACAAGTTAAAGTAATTATTAAAAGATCTATAGCGTAATATGCCCCTTACAAACCGGCTACTCACCTCGTCAACTTGGCCCGCATTATTTGTTTGTTTATTAGTTAGCTTGTTAGCTGTGGCTTGCAACAGCCCTTACACATTTAAGAAAAAAGGCTACTTTAAAATAACACTTCCCGAAAAAAATTATCGTGTGTTTGATCAACCCGGTTATCCTTACACCTTTGAGTATCCAACTTATGCAACCGTTGTTAAAGACACTACTTTTTTTGATACCAAGGCAGGCGACTGGTGGATTAATATTGATGTACCCCAATTTAACGGACGTATTTATGTTAGCTATAAACCTGTTAACACCAAAAATTTTGATTCGCTTATACAGGATGGCTTTAAAATGGCTTACCGCAAACACACCGAAATTTCCAGCGGCATTGTTGATAGTTTAATATCCACACCCAATGGAGTAGAAGGCATGTATTTTAGCCTAAGCGGCAATACGGCTACCGCCAACCAGTTTTTTTTAACGGATAGTGCCAAACATTTTTTACGCGGTGCTTTATATTTTGATGCAACGCCCAATGAAGACTCTTTAGGTATTGTAAACAACTTTTTAAAACAAGATTTAAAACACCTGATTAATACGCTAAAGTGGCGATAGTTTTTTATGTAGTCGGCTGCATTACTACTATCATCGTCCCTTGCGTCGCACACTTGAACAGCAGTAATGCTATTGGGCATTGTGTCAGCGGTTGATAGAAGTCCGTGAGTCGGAAAGACCGAAAGACAGTAAATCAAACAATTAACCATTAACTACTCCCCCATGAACTATTAACCTTTACAACATGAAACTCCTGTTCATATTATTAAGTATTTGCCTACTAAGTACTACTTGTAAAAAAAGCAGCGCAGATGATGATAAAGAAATACCTGTGATTGTATTAACCGCCCCCGTTAACAACAGCACTGTAACAGCCGGCAATACAGTAAATATTACCGGGCACGTTACCGATAATAAAAACATTTACATGATACATGTGCATATATCCGACTTAACAACCGGCAGGTTGTTAATTGATATTCACCGTTATCCCAATAGTACTCATTATAATTTAGCAGAAAATTTTACAGCAACAGCCGGCATTACTTATCAGGTGCAGGTACGTGCCAGAGATAATGCCGCCAACGAGGCAGTAGTCACCCATAATGTTTCCGTTAATTAAGCAATCAGGTTTTGTAAAGCGGATACTTGTAAAACATATACTTTACCTTGTTTAATTTCAATATGTCCTTCGCTTTTAAAATCACTTAAAGTACGTATCAGCGATTCTGTAGCCGTACCAATGTATCGGGCCAAATCGTCTCTTGAAATATCAATAGGATTCGCTTCTGTGCCTGTATTATATTTTTTATGCAGCTCAACCAAACCCAAGGCCACTCTTTTGCGCAATGAGCCGTAAGCAAGGTTTACCAAACGTTCTTCTTTTTCCTTCATACTCTGCGACATCATGGCAATAAAACTGGTAGCCAATCGCATATCCTCTTTTATCATACTCACAAAATCCTCCCTGGGTATTAACAACAACTCCGCATCTTCTAAAACGGTGGCCGTATCTTCATAAGCTTTCTCTTCCACTACTGCATTAAAACCAATAAAATCACCCGTTACCAAAATATCGGTAATATATTCTTTACCATCTTCATTAATCTTACTGCATTTAACCTTTCCGCTTAATATATAATACAAATAGCGTGGGTGGCGGCCTTCCTGATAAATGACTTGTTTTTTACCAATATTTTCTGAACTGTATTTTTCCGATAAGGATAAAAATCTTCCGTTCTCTTTGGCATCTCTAACAAACTGCGATACACCTTCACCTGTTGGTGAGTATCTGGATTTGTAAACATCTTCTCTTTTTAAACGGACTTCAATAGCGTTCAATAATTCAATATCATCAAAAGGTTTGGTCAGGTAATCATCGGCACCCATTTCCATACCTTTTCTAAAATCAGCTCTTTCACTTTTGGCCGTTAAAAACAAAAAAGGAATATGCGATGTTTCTGTATTACGTCTTATTAAATGTAATACGCCATAACCGTCCAGTATCGGCATCATTATATCGCAAACAATTAAATCGGGCTTTTCTTTAATCGCCGTATCCACACCTTTTTTACCGTCTTCGGCAACAAAGGTTTTATAGCCTGCCAAACTTAAAATTTCGGCAGTGTTATCCCGTAAATCTGCATTATCATCAATAACCAAGATAGACTTCATACTATGTACTTTTTTAATGCTTAGGTATAACTATTGTTACTGTGGTGCCTTCATCTAATTTGCTTTGCAAATGTACCGAACCTCCCATTATTTGCATATACCTATGCACAATATGCAAACCCAATCCGGTACCTTGTATATTTTGTGCATTACCGGCCCTGAAAAAACTGCCAAACAAATATTGCTGATCATGTTCGCTTATGCCAATACCACTATCTTTTACAGCTACCTGGCATTTACTTCCTTCGCTGCTCACGGTTAGATTTACCAAACTATCCGTTGGTGAAAACTTAATGGCATTACTCAGTAAGTTAATCAATACATTTTTCAACAACCTTTTATCGGCATGCAGTTCTACGTTTTCTGCGCCTGTAAGTGTTATTTTCTGACCTTGCTTCACCATTACCTGCATCTCTTCAATGGTTTCCTGCAAAAGATTTTGTAATAAAAAATCTTGTTTACTGCTAATCACTTTTCCTTCATCCAATCTGCCCAACGATAAAAAGTCTTCTAAAATATCATTCAGGTGTTTTACCGATGTTTTTATTTTATCCAGGTGTTTGTTTCTTTTGTCCTGATCTTCCGTCTGTGTATATTTTGAAGCCAGCGATGCCGATGATAAAACGGTACTTAAGGGTGTTTTAAATTCATGAGAAGCCATAGATACAAAGCGGCTTTTCATTTCACTCAATTCTTTTTCTTTCACCAATGCTTCCTGTAATTCTTTTTCCGATTGTTCCAGTTGCTCTAAAGCCTGTTTTAACACCATTGTACGTTCCTCCACCTTATGTTCCAACTCAGTATTAAGCAACCTTATTTCTTTGCCAATCTTCTCCAACTCATCCTTTTGTTTTAAAATATTCTTTTCAGTCTCTTTACGCAATGTTATGTCTACAATAAATGCAATCACATAGGTTTCGTTTTTTTCCTTGTAGTAACTCAAACTTACTTCCACCGGAAACTCATCTCCTCCATTCTTCATCGCATACAAATCACGTCCTGACCCCATTGTTCTATTAGAGGGGCTTTTATGAAAATCGGCCCGCAAGCCCGCATGCATGGCCTGTTTACGCATGGGCAATAGTTTGTCTACGGTTTGCCCCTGCAATTCTTCTTTTGTGTAATTAAACATTCTTTCCGCCGCCGGATTCACCAATATAATATTACCGCTTGCATTGGTTACAAAAATACCTTCGGTGGCATTTTCAAATAAAGAGGTCATATGTATACGTTCAAAATCCAAATGCTGTTGTAGTTGTTTTAAATAAAAAACCAACGCAACTGCAAAAACCACCAATAGCACAGAAAAGATATTCTCAGTAAGAATTTTAATAGTACTGGATGATCTGTTTAAAAAAAGCACCGTAAAAGTCATTACCACCAGGCCTACAAAAGCTACCAAAAAAGTACTGGAACGGCCTTTTATAAATGTGGTAAAAAAAATGGCAATGAGTAAGCCGCCAACCATTACCTCATAGGTTTTTAAAACAAAGCTAAAAAGCAAAGTGAGTAGTAAAATGGCCGCCGCATATATTGCCGCTTGCCTACTGCTTATTTGTGGCATCCGTTTCCTGCTGTTTAAGGTGGCGAAGGTACTTAATACCTTGTATAAATACTTAAGCCATAACACATCCTAGTCAATAACTACTTATTAATCAAACTATTTTCATCAATCACGCACCGGTTTTCAGGTTTAAATACCCAAAAACTGACAATAATCATGCTTTGAACATTTTAATCTCATTCATTTGCTGGCCTACGCGGAATAGATTTGTTCCGTTAAATAACAATTTATGACATCATCCGGCAAAGAAGAAGAATTTAAACCCAAAGGCGCTATTGCCTTTCTTTTATTGCTAGTGGCACTTACTGTTGTGTACTGGTTTGGGTTACGTTATTTAATGCACCACCAGTCTATATAAACTCTATTATATGCCTTTATTTGATAAACAAGAAAAAACAACACTTGGCATTGTACTCAGTATCGTACTGCTATTTGTGTTTTCGGTTATATATGCACAAAATAAATACAACAGTAATACCTCGCAACGCATGGTATTTAACACCACTTATAATACTGCCAGCATTGACACCTTAAACCCTACAAACTACAGGGTATTTGCCGTAACCAATAACGAGCAATTACAACCATCGCAAGTACAAGTTCCGGCGGGTAGTAAGGTTGATTTTTATTTAACCTCCAACGATGTTTCGCATGAATTTAATATAGCCGGAAAAAATGTGCAGTTAACCGCAATACATGGTACCATTAACAAAGCGTCGGTAACTTTTGGCAAACCTGGCGTATATAAAATTATTTGCAGCGATAGTAACAATGTACAAGCGGAAATAATAGTTCAACACTCCGACACTAAACAATAAATAAAACTACCACAACTAACCAACCCGTTTGGTTTATATGCAAGTAAGTAAGTCATTTAAACGTATAACCCTTTTAAATCTGGCCATAATTATTGGCCTGTTTGCTCTTGGTATAGGTTATGGCTTGCTGCAAACATTTTGCAAAGCAGGTGTATTAACTAATCACACAGATCAATTTCTACAATCACTTGCCACGCATGAACTGCTTAATACGTTTATAATAACTACATTTTTTTTTGTTTCATTCGGGCATGTCATCACTACATTCTATTTCAAACAAGAGCCGCCACAAAAGAAAATGTGGAGCAGCTTTTTATTAATGATTACTGGACTTGTATTAGTTATTACCTCTATTTTTTTTGCAAACAATTCTCCCGGTATAACTTATCATCTATTTACGAATTCACATCCTTTATTCAATATAGGCAGTACTTTACTTATCATTGGTTCCTGGGTTTCGGTCTTAAGCTGGTTTAAAAAATGGCGCAGCTGGAAGGCCCAAAAAACATTTCAGCAAACGCCATTAGCAGTTTTGGGTGTACTTATAAATGGCATTATTTGGCTTACAGGCACAGTGGGGTTTGTGCTGTATTATACAATTACTTTAACAACATACGAAACACCCCATTTTATTACCAATTTTGGGATAATCGCTTCAGCTTACTTTAGTCACAATTTAGTTTACATGTGGCTGGTTCCGGTATTAATTATTTTTTATACCATATTGCCCGCTGTTGCCGGTGGTAAATTATACTCCCACTTTACAGGACGAATATTATTTTTCTCATTACTCTTGCTTTCATTTCCGATTGGTTTATATAAAATCAATCAGCAGCCTGCACAGGAAAGAGGCTTCATCCTTTTATCTGATTGGCACAACTACAGCATCATCATTATTGCCGGGGTTACCGCATATATACTGGCCGCTTCTATGGAATATGCCGGCAAGAAAAATGGTGCTTCAAAAGGTTTGTTCAGTTGGCTAGAACGCTTGCCTTATTTTGATGAGACAAAATATTTATTCGTTTATTTTATTAGTGCTTTAGCATTATTTATACTAGGAAGTATTGCTGTTTTTATTGAAATTTTACAAGGCTGGAACAATACTAACTATAATAGCACTTGGCCATCTGCCAATTTGCATATAACAATAGCCGGACCAGTTTTTTTAAGTATTGCCGGTATTAGTTTGTATTTGTACAGCAAACTAAGCGGCAAAAAAATCATCTGGCCCAAACTTAATATTACAATACCTTATTTATGGGTAATGGGCATGATAATATTTTCGTTTGGTTTAAGCTGGGGCGGATTACTTGGCTTACCAAGTGGCGTTAACACCGGCACAAATTATCTTAATTCAAATAGCGAACTCTTTCGATCTGATTGGGTGCAAAGCACCACACTGGCATTATTGGGTGGGCTAATTATGTTTATAGCCGGCGTAATATTTATGGTTATTTTCTTTGGCACAATACTGCGCAAAAAAACTGAAAATGCCTTGTTAGATATACCCGTTGCAGCCTCACTTCATACTAAAAAAAGCTTGCCTTTACTTGAGAAGCCAAAATCATGGTTGATTGCTATAATACTGTTGATAACTACTACATACCTACCGTCATTTTTATCTAAAAAAAATTATCAGCCAGTTGCGGTTATAGCAAACAATACAACACCTGTTATTAAACCAGCCAAGCAACAAACACAACACCAACCATTATCTATTACAAAAGACTATGGTTTACTGTTAGCGTTTTTAGCTTCGGTGGGCATCTTTATTTTAATATTATTATTCTGTGTTCAGGCAAGTGGTTTGCAAAGAAAACTACGAGCCCAGAAATCTTCCTTTCCTGGATAAGGGGGCGTTGAGTCCCTTTTCAATGTCCGCCCCTGATTCTTCAGGGGCGTCTTTTTTTTGTTACTCAGCAGTAGTAATTCTAATCATCTTTCGTTGCGTCGCACACTGCATCGTTCCGTTCGCTCATCATCATCGTGTTGAGGCAAGGCTTATTATTTTACACCATTTATTTTTTACCCGCAGATTAACGCTGATTTGTTACGCAGATTTTCGCAGATTCTTTTTCAATTTATCTGAAGAAATAAATCGTTAAAACGATTATCATGCTTTTCACTGCTTCATAGCCCACGTTTTAAACCTTGGGCTATGTAAATGCCACACTATTATTAATGGTTTCAACCATTTACTTTGGCCATTATATCTTTTACAACAAAAAAAGGGATAACCTGCACGACCTGTCCCGCTTTACGGGAATGCCCAATAGCATTACTGAACACTCCGATTAAAATACGGAGTACTGCATTTTGGCCAATAGAATTGATGCAGTACCACCGAAAAGTCGGGGTGCACCTTGTACAATGGTGAGTAATGTTACAGGTGCACAAGAGTGCGACGCAAGGGACGATGATCAGGGAACTGAAGCCGGGTACATAAAAAAAACTTATCCCACATGAGAATATAATTAGTTAAGTAGTTCTCGTTTATCTTTGCGGTATGCATGTAGATATTTTAACAGTATTACCTGAGTTATTGCAAAGTCCGTTTGAGCACAGTATAATGAAACGTGCGCAGGAAAAAGGTTTATTAAAAGTGCAGGTGCACCAGTTGCGCAAATGGGCGGTTAATGAGTATGGCATGGTGGACGACTACCAATATGGTGGTGGTGCGGGCATGGTAATTATGTGTGAGCCATTGGCAAAAGCTATTGAAGAATTAAGCAAGGACCGGAAGTACGACGAAATAATTTATATGACGCCTGATGGCGAAAGATTGAATCAGAAAATTGCCAACGGCCTATCGTTAAAAGAAAATATTTTAATTATTTGCGGTCACTATAAAGGCATTGATGATAGGATAAGAGAACATTATGTAACCAGAGAAATATCTATTGGCGACTATGTATTAAGTGGTGGCGAACTGGCTGCTGCAGTAGTAGTGGACACCATTGGCCGTTTGATTCCCGGTGTGTTAAATGATGAAACCTCAGCACTTTTTGATTCTTTTCAGGACGACTTATTAGCACCGCCTGTATACACCCGCCCGGTTGAGTACAAGGGCTGGAAAGTGCCTGATATTTTAATGAGCGGCGATCATAAAAAAATAGCCGACTGGCGTCATGAGCAATCTATAAACCGCACCAAAGAACGCCGGCCGGATATATTGAAAGATTAATGATGTTTAACGCAGGTACTGCGTTATGTAAGTCATAAACGGCTCACGATAGTTATCACTTACCGGAACTTCTACTGCACCAATGGAAACGGCTTTGCGTGACGCAACCGTTACTTTATTTAGCGAAATAATATAGGAACGGTGTACCCTTACAAATTTTTTAGGATCCAGCATATCCTCAAAGTATTTAAGGTTATGCAATACCAGCAAGGGATTATTGGCATTTTTTAAATGAAGTTTTGTATAATCTTTATACCCCTCCAGGTAAACAATATCATCAATAAAAATTTTGTACATTTTATGTGACACATTGATAAAAAAGAAGTCGTTCTCTGATGTTTCTTTTTTTGTTTGCTGCTCAACAAAACTGTTTACCCTCAAACATGCATTCATAAACTTTTCAAAGGAAATAGGCTTGAGCAAATAGTCCATCGCTTTTAGCTCAAAGCCGTTAATAGCATACTCGGTATAAGCTGTAGTAAAAATTACCTGTGGTTTTGTTGTAAGCGATTTATAAAAATCAATGCCGGTTATGTCGGGCATTTTAATATCCAGAAAAATTAAATCAACTTGTTTAGTTTCTAATACGTCAAAAGCCTGCATAGGCGAATCAAACTTGCCTAATAAATTCATGAACGGAATTTTGGCAATATAGCCTTCCAGTAATTGCAATGCCAGCGGTTCGTCGTCGATTAAAATACAGTTTACCATTAGATGGAAATTTTTAGGCTTACAGAAAATTGATGTTGCTCTTGATATATATACAACTGATGTTGGTTAGGATAAATAAGCTCGAGTCTGCGTTGTACATTTTTTAATCCTATGCCACCGGCAACGAAACTATTGTTTTCGACAATTGGGTTTGTTACCTCAAGCGTTAATGTTTCATCAAAAATTTGGATATTAATTTTTATCAACGATTGCTGTAAATAACTAACACCATGCTTAAACGCATTTTCAATAAATGTAATTAGCAGCATAGGCGCAATTACTTTATTATCCGCATTACCGGCAACAGTGTACTTAATCGTTACTTTATTTGATAAACGCAAAAGTTGTAAATCGATATAATTATTAACATACTGTATATCCTGTGACAGCTGCACTTTACCTTCGGCTGTGTCATATAGGGCATAACGTAACAGATCTGAAAGTTTCAAAATAGCTTCATCTGTTTTATCGGATTTAACACTTGCCAGAGAATAAATACTGTTTAACGTATTAAATAAAAAGTGTGGATTTATTTGTGCTTTTAATAAATCTACCTCCGCATTTAATGTAGCATTTTCCAATGATTTTTTTTGATTTTCACTTTTTAAAAATGAATACACTAACCGCAACATGCCGCTTATAATAAGCATTAAAAAACAAGTTGACAACGTTCTGCTAACCGACATTAAAAAAACCGGTTGTGGAATACCCAAAATAAACTGCCGATCCTGAAACATATGAGGCGGTGGGCCATTTCTATTATAAGGAATGTTTATTAGTGGTTGCGAACTATTAAATGCAGCATCGTCCTGTGGTTTATTAGCCCGTTGCAAAAAATTATCATTTTTTGCACCCCAAAAACCACGTTCAAAATCATTACTAAGTTTTTTTCTGATAACAATATCACTTACGGCAATTGCCATTACAACCGACAATACAAACAAGAAGTACACACCAAGTTTTCGTTTTTCGAAATAACGAGGTAATAAAAAATAATAGTTAAGATAAAAAAAGCCTATAGGTAACACTTTAGTAAACAGTTCTCGTTGCCATGCTGCATCGCCTGCAAACCTTGCCGGATAAAACAACAAGGGAAACCAAAGAAAAAACACCCAAACAGCTAAATGAAATAAAACCACAGCTAAAAGCTGGGTTTTATTTTTGCTTGGCTTAAAACCAAATAAAGTAAAAAAGAAGGTATTTAATTTATTGTCGCTCACTGTTTGATTATTCTGCAAAAGAAAGAATTAATGCTATTTCATTTTTATCCAAGCTGGGTAATTGGCCCTTATTTAACTTTTCAATTACCATAGCTGCGGCTTTACCTGCCTGACCCTTCTTTACAAAGGGGGCTCTACCTGCGGCTACCGGAACAAAATTTTGTTTTATGTATAGGGCTCCGTTTTTATAAATATCGTAACCCCAGCCTGTTGGTTCCTTGTACACCTTACTTGTAAATACCTGCTTGGCATTTTTCTTTACGCTTACCTGCACTATACACCATACTAATATGGCCATACCAAATGAGACCAAAAGAATTAGCAGATTTCTTTTTTTTGTTTCGCCCATTGTCTGTTATGATTAGTCGTTATCTACTTGTTCATCATCCGGTAAAAACTCGTAAGCATTGTCTTTAACATCTGACCCGGAAATACCTGTTAACACAAAACCACGGTTATTTAAAGTAAATGCTACTGCACCCTCTCGTACCGCACCTTCAAAACTTGTTTTTTGTATCCACCTGTCGGTACTTGCATCGTAACGCCATGTAATGGGAGTAATTGCAGTACTATAACCTGTGGTTAAATACACATAATTACCTATTACAAAAGTGACCGCATTGTACCTTGCAATACTGTTATAATCATCATCAAAAGTTTCATCGGTATAATTATAAAGTTTATTTTTTTCTGTCCATTCATTGGCTGTTGGATTAAAAGACCATAAGTCGGTTAATAACTCGCCATTGTTATTACCGGAGCAAATGTATGCTACACCGTTAACTACAAAAGCCTGTGCTGCCCTACGTTTTGAGCCGCCAACACTTGCTTTTTGCGTCCAGGATCCTGGATCGTTAATTGTTATACCCGGTGTAAACTCCCAAACATCTTTTAGGTAATTACCATCATAACCACAAGAAATATATCCTTTACCATCCACAGCAAAAGCAACAGCATCATAACGAGCTGTTCCGGCAAAATCTGCTTTCCGGCTCCAACTGTTAGTGGCCTGATCGTACTCCCACAAATCGTTTAAACGACTAACACCATCATAACCTGTACCAATATAACCCCTTGTGCCAATGGCAAACCCTACGGCTGAATTTCTGGCATTGCCCGGTAACTCGGCCATTTGTGTCCAATAACGTCTGTTTAAATTATATTCCCATAAATCTTTAAACCGCTCAGTAATAGTTGAGCCCGTTGTAACATAAGCATAATCACCAATGGTAAAGCTAACCGCTTCTCCTCTTGCGTTACCTTCAAAATCATCGGCTCTTTTCCAGTTCCCAATCAGGTCTTCATCCGAGTCGGTACTTTTTGAGCAGCCGGCAGAAAAAATGGCTGATGCCGTTATCATAATAGCTCCTATCAAGTAAGCATGTAGCTGTTTCATTTCGTTAGTTTTTTATATAGTAGTTAAAAGATTACACGATTCTATAATAAAGGGAGATGTCTTGTCATCTTTATTAGACCCGATAAAAGTATTGGCATCTGGTTGGAAGAAATTCTTAAAATAGACTAAACGAGGTTTTGTATAGACCAATGATTTAAGGAAGTATATTGAACCTTTTATATGTTTTTATCATCGGGTTATTGCAAAAAAGGCACTCATGGTTGTTTTAAATTATTTGGCAGATTAAAAGCCCCTTTTAATATACTATAACAAAATAGTAGGCCATAGCCATGATAAATTGCAGCGCTTAATACTTAAAACGGCTATTATGATGAAAATAAAAAAAAGGGGCTTTGCGTTTTTATTAACCGCTTTAATTGCATTTGCCTGTACCCGTAATGACATTACATTTGGCACCACTCCGGAAAACGAATACACCCGATTAAGTTATATTGATTCGGTAGAAGTAAAACTATCAACTGTATTTGCCGACTCCTTTGTTACCAGTGCCCATACAAATTTTTTATTAGGCCAATACAATGACCCTTATTTAGGAACTATAACGAGCAAAAATACTTTTCAGTTAACCGTACCTACTTCACTACCTGATATTGCCAGCACAGCCGTTTTTGATTCGCTAACATTAATTGTAAAGCTGAATAAATATTATTATGGCGATACGACACAACCCTTAACCATTCAGGTAAAAGAATTGGCCACACCTATTACCTACAGTTATAATAGTAAGCTTTATAATACCAGCAGCATTGCAACAAAAATTGAAACGCTGGGACAAAAAACAACCCGCATTTATCCAGGCATTTATGATTCACTTATTATAAGATTAGATAACGCTAAAGGCCTTGAACTATATAATAAACTAAAAACTAAGGCAACAGAAGTTACCACCGAAACAGAGTTTTTAAACTATTTCTATGGCCTTAACCTAAGTACTACTAATGCAAACAATGGCTTTATGTTTGGCATTAATGCTAATGCGGCCCAAATAGTAATGCGGGTGCACTATCACAAAACCAACCCATATCACGAAAGCGCTTACATAGATTTTGCATCGCTCTCTAACGATTATGTATTTAACCAACTTACTGCCGACAGAACAGGAACCGGCTTGGTAAGCAGTGCGGCAGGTATTAACATTACGGAGATACCATCCGCAGCTACCAATCATCTTTCTTTTTCACAGGAAAGCATGAGTACTTTTTCAAAAATTACTTTTCCTTCTTTAAGAAATATTCTGGTAGCAAAAAGTAATTACACGGTTAAGCTTATTAAGGCCGAATTAATTTTAAGACCCACTCCGCTATCCTTTAACAGAAGCATGTATAAACTACCCGATAGCCTGTTTTTATCAACAACCGATGTCACTAATCTTGTAGGAAATACGGTTACCGACTCAACAGGAACAGCCATACAATACGCTAAGGTTGTGATAGATGATTTGTATGGCGAAGGAACTTTTTACCGATTTAATATCACCTCCTATGTAAGCAGTCTGTTAAACACATTGGGTACAGAAAAACAAGGCTTCTATATCAGGCAGGCTTCGGGCATTACTCCAAACGTAGACCGACTGATATTATCAGAAAGAGGTAAAGATGCCTATAGCTCACAACTATTATTAACAGTAATGTACATTAACAAATAACAATATTTATGCTATATAAAAAAACTACTTTATTAACGCTATTTATTACGGGCTGTACAGTAATAGCCAATGGCCAAAACATGAGTAACCCCTATTCCATTTACGAATTAGGCGATATTGATTTTAGAAAATATAATCGCACATCCGGCATGGGCCATACAGGTATTGCCGTACAGTCTAACACTTCTTTTGTTGATAATAACCCGGCAGCCATTACCTCGCTTATTAAAAGTGTTTACTTAGTAAACGTTGCGGCAACCGGTAAAAGTGTAACCTACAAAGGCGACCCTATTGGCCTGGACAATAGCAACAGCAAAGACTTTTGGATTAAACGTTTTACACTGGCACTTAAACTGAATAACTTTTGGGCAAGCGGTATTGGCTTTCGTCAGTTTAGCAATTTGAATTACAAGTTCTCAGGCGACAAATCCATAGAAGGCAGTAACCAAACCGTAACTACTTTATACGAAGGCGATGGGGGCTTGCACGAATATTTTTGGACCAATGCTTTTGCCGCGGGTAAAAAGAAGCGGCTTTCATTTGGTGTAAAATCATCAATAATTGCTGGCGGCTTAAACCACTCCGAAATAATTGCCGACGCATCATTACCTAATTCGTTTACCACAAAAATTCAGGACTATGTAGGCAAGCTACGTTTTGAAGGTGGTGTATTGTACAAAACACCAATTTCGCAAAAATGGGATGTAGCTATTGGTGCTACTTATACGCCACCAACCGATATAACATCTGAAAGAACAGTAACCGTTTTAGAAGGCAGCACTGAAGTAAATGTAAATGAGTTTACGGGTAATAAAGTATTTCACCTGCCTACTACTTACGGTTTGGGTATTGCCCTAACCAAAAACCAGAAAACAACTTATGCACTTGACTATGTACATGAAGACTGGGCATCGTTTAAAGTAAAAGAAACTGGCTGGCAACTAATCAATAGCAATCGCATTTCGGCAGGTGCTAACTTTTCGCAATTTAATTACTCCAAAAATGGAGTGGTTGAAAAAAGAAGTTTTCAGGTAGGCAGCTTTTTTAATCAATCGTATTTACAAATAAGAAACAAACCTATTTATGAGTATGGCGTTACTGCCGGTATTGGTGGTATATTAGGACAAGGTTTGTTATACAATGTTGCGCTGGAAGGCGGTAGCCGTGGTACTACGCAACAAAAGTTAATTAAAGAAAACTATGTGCAGCTTACTTTAAGCTTTACTTATCGTGATTTGTTGTATACGAAGGGGAGAAAGTATGATTAATATTTTGTAAGATGTTCTTTTACTTTTTTTCTTAACAAAAAAAGTAACAAAAAAGTCAAGTCTTGTTCAATGTGTATTCCGCCTGCAAGAGTTTGTTATTGTAAAATACTGCCAGGCGGAACCGTACAGCCGATTGGCTTCAGGCACATTTTTCGGCCGGTCGTTTTAACTCAGGCTATTATGCTGTTTGTAAAAACTTGTTTAGGCTATGGCCGAAAACCGCCGTTCCGCCATCTGCTGTACTTACACTGTGAACAAGACGAACCATAACAGTAAGAATATTTTACAACCAAAGCAAACACCTCCACATAACACGATGCTGATTAGCGATATGCTGTAGAAGAGTGCGACGCAAGGGACGATCAATAGCATTACTGCTGCTGGCTAACAAAAAAATAATCAGTTGATTGTATTAAAACTAAAAACGTTTTCGGATTGTACTATTTCTTTTTTGTCCCGGAAAAGTATAACCTAGTTTTAGTTGAAAAGTAAAGAAGGCATCGTTGTCAGATGGATCGCCACGTTGCGCACCGCCACGGGGTTTATAACCGTTACTCATATTAATAGACCGGTTAGCCAACTGCTCCGCAATGCTTGCCTGAGAAGGTGATGTGTGATTATAAAAAACTGCCGGATCAACATAAGTTGTACTTACATCATCCAGATAATCGGTAAATAAAATACGATGCACCAGCTCGGCACGTACAAATAAATTAGTATTAATCTCGTAGCGCAAACCAATACCTAAAGGAACATTAAATTGTGTTAAACTATAGAGTTTTCTATCAGGGTATTCCGGCAGTCCCTGCCCTTCTGTGCGCAAGGGCTGTAAGTCGTACCAACGGCCATTTAATTTTGCTTGCGGATTAAAATTGTACACACCAATACCACCCACAATATAAGGCGATAAAAACGGGGCTTTATCTTCATCGTAATGTTTAAAAAATAAAGGGTGTAATTCAAAGGCTAGCTGTAAGTCACGGATATTGCTTTTAAAACTGAGGTTACGTTCATAGCGGCCTTTTGTACTACCCGAAAAATCTTGTAAAATACTATCGTATGCATGCACCGTACCCAAGGTTGCTTCCAACCTTATGGCCAGCCATTCTTTATAAATAGCTGCGGCATAAATACTAATACTTGGCTTACTTGTTTTAGCAGTGTAATCTTTTAAAAAGCCTTTACCTTTTCCTTTACGGCCGCCTAAATCGGTAAAGCTGTTCATAACACCTACCGATGCGCCGGCTTCAATAACTACATCGTTACTGTAATGTTTTGCATCACGAAAATAATACTGAGATAATGCCTGATTGGCGTTGACAAAAATACATACAATACCCAATCCCCATTTGGTTGTTTTTTGCATAGTTAGCTGTGTTTAAATTAAACCTTGGCTTAGGGGGAAGTGTAAGATGGTGCTGGTGTACACAGAAATTGTCTATGCTAAATATAACAAATAACGGGGCTACAAAAAATTAATTGTAAAATGTGAATAAGTAGTATTAAAATTATTAATACGATTAACGAGAAAGAAAATTGGCTTTATAAAACAAACATATATCTACCAAACCACAGTCGTTACATTTAGGGTTACGTGCCAAACAAATATAACGGCCATGTAGTATAAGCCAGTGGTGTGCTTTATGGACTAAATCTTTGGGTATATGTTTTATTAATTCTTTTTCAACAGCCAATGGCGTGGTAGCCGTTTTGTTCACCAAACCCAAACGATGGCTTACCCGGTACACATGTGTATCCACCGCCATGTTGGGTTGCTGATCAATTACTGATGTAATAACATTGGCTGTTTTACGACCTACACCCGGCAGTTCAATCAATTTATCCACCGTCATAGGAATTTGTCCGTTAAATTGGTTAACCACTTTTTGGGCCATGCCAATTAAATGTTTGGTTTTATTATTAGGGTATGATATACTTTTTATGTACGGAAACAACGTATCAAAATCAGTTTTGCTTAACGCGTATACATCGGGGTATTTTTCAAAAATTGCCGGCGTGGTAAGGTTTACCCGTTTATCGGTACACTGTGCTGATAAAATAACCGCTACCAATAACTGGTACGGATTATCATACACCAGTTCCGTTTCGGCCTCGGGTGCAAACTCCTGAAAATAATTAATAACGGTAGCATAACGTTCTTTGCGGGTCATGTTGCAAAGTAAATGTTTTTTATAGTTGATAGTTCATGACTTGGGGTTTAAGGTTTAGGGTGAAAGGTTTAAGGTCCGTAGTTAATCGTCGTGCCTAAATTCTATATACTAAAATCTATATACTATTATGGGCTATCAGCAGCATATCGCTCATTAGCTGCAGTTCCCGCTGCTATGGGCTCCGCTTCGCTCCGGTGCTACGTTGCACTTCGCACTAAACCCGCCGCATCGGGCAGCCCTTGGTCGGGAGGAATGCTATTGAGCGATGTGACATTCAATATTTTATTGTAGACTTCTACTTGAGTAGTGGACGTAATTTTTTATAAGTCTTTTGTAGCTCATCTCCATACGGTAATAAAGATGGAAATTTATCGCCAAGTTTTAGAACCGTAATAATAATCCCTTGATAAATATAATCATAACAATATCTTATACGAGAAAACTCATCAGTAATTGACATGTCTTGCATTGAATTGGTTAGAATTCCAAAATGGTCATATTTCGAATAAAAAGTGTAATAGTCATAAACATTCGATAGGTGTTTCAACTTTTTATCTTGATGTATTCGATTAAACATATCTGTGTTGGTATACTTTTTACCCTTAAGACAAGCTGACAAGTTCTTCTCGTCAAAGTGAGTAAAGTAAACTTTATGGGTTTCATAGAAGTTTTTTAATGCGAGACTGTATTCCTTATCATTAATAACCCTTGACTTATATACCAGTTCCCAATATTTAATTGTGTATCTTAATTGTTCGCAGACAAAATTCGTGAGTACCTCCTCATGTTTCTTATTAGTTTCAGGCTTACTATCATCAATATCCAACTCATAAGATCCGAAATAAACTAAAGTCATGAAGTCTAATAAACTTGCTCTAAATGTTAATCCGATTGCCGTTTCAACATTCCTATTTTGTTTATAGTTTTGCAGTAAAATATTTGTAGAAACTAATGTATCAATAAATCGATTGAAGAATCCGATAAAAACAAAGTCTAATAAAGTGTAATCTCCATCTGGTATTTTACTTTTTGCTTCATTTGCTATACTTATCATTTCCTCATTTAGCGGAACAAGAACTTTAAGTATATTATCGTCATCAATCGACCAATCCATAAATTTATTTATTTGAATATAAAGGTAGCCGATCTGAAGTATTTCAAAATTGAGTCTTCATAAATTTAAAATCAGCGACAATACAATGCCTACAGACAAAGAACTTAGAGATATTGAAAATGAAATATCTAAATTAGAGAAACGATTGATTTTTTTGGAAAATGTTGATTCAATTCAAACCGAAATCATGAGATTGAGTAATCATTTTTCTCTTGGTATGGAATATACTAAAGACAGAATTCTCCAAGAAATGAATTTCATATCAGTAATTAGCGAATTAGAACTCAACTACTTAAAAAAGTATATTTTATCAGCCAAATCGTTAATCGAAAAACAATACTTATTTAAACTATCATATTTAAATATTTATGAATTTTCAACTGCATATAACAAAAAGTTGAAAGACTTAAAAAACGCCTTCCCTGCTTCCAATGATTATTTTGAGGCTTTTAAATATGTTAGCAGACATATACAAAGAATAAAAACAAAACATTCATTTGATATAAATATTGCTTTTATTAGAAATAAGATGGCGGCTCACAAAGAATTAACATTAACTAACTATTCTCAAAAAAACAATTACTTAAAGAAGAAGATTGTCTATCAATGATATCGGATTTTAAAAAATTTCACAATACATTATTCATGTTCATTGCATTACTTCAAGAATGTCACTATGAAGGTTTACCCAAAAACTTTGATGTCAAATCTGTTTTTCAAATAATTACAGAATAAAAAATATTAAGCTATTGAGTGTTTGATTGTAATGAAAAAATTATTCAACTAATCTTTACGCCACAGTTAGTCTTGTATACCCATTAAGCAGAGTATCAATCAGATCAACGTCACAAACAAATAAGTTTCCTATAAACTTGTTGATACTTTTGCACAAGCATAATACCAACAAAGGCCCAAAACGAGGGTAACTTTTACTCTTACAAAATAAATCGAGAGTAAATTTTTCATTTTTTTACCCTTGTTCTGTAAACAACTTACCGTCACTTAACAAACCTCACCCACCCCCATCACGACAGCTCATTAGCATTCCCACAGACAAAAGGCTGCGCTGCTTAGCCGTAAATGGTAGCGCAGCGAACATTGCAGGCGGGCAGCGGACTGCTGTTGATTAGCGATATGTTGCTGACAGCCCAAAAATTCTCTCCCTAGAAAACAAAAACCGGCCTAAGCCGGTTTAAAAAAGTTAAGAACCTTAATTAAAATAAAATTATTAAACGCCTGAAACTTTTACTGTATACTGTTCTCTTGCGTAATTCAATACTCTTAATACAGATGAAGTTCTGGGCTTCTCAATAATTGTTGACAATCGCTTCATAGATGTTTCTAAAACTGCCAGTTTTTCACGTAGTGTCCAACTTTGTTCCAACGCTTCTCTAATGGCGATTGTTTGTTTAGGGGATGTTTCTTTGTATAAATACAATAAAAGATCCTCAGGTGTGAAATTGTCCATTAGCTATCCTGATTTATATCCTTTAAAAAATACGTCCGTATACTAAACGCCAAATTAATACGGATATTGCCTATTTCAAAGAGTTTAGGATAAAATGGGGAAAAGTCAGGTTACTGAATGATAAATACATCCTCATTGTCACGTTTCATCAAATATTTTTCGCGACTCAGTTTTTCCAGCGTATTCGGGTCATTTTCAAGACCTTGTCTTATTTTTCGCAAGGCTTCTACTTCCTGGATATAATGCTCCTTGCTTTGCTGCAAACGTTGTAGTTCCTTTTTGCGGTCTATTTGGGTAAACACATCGTTTTTATCAAAAAACAACAGAATAGCCCCAAAACAAATAATGGCAATCAGATACTTGTTGCGTAAAAAAGATGGAATACCAATAAAGCCCCTTTTTTCAAGGGGCTTATTGTTATCCTGTATATTATTTTCTGTATCCATTAATTGGTATTGTAATTACTTACCAAATTTAATCTTTCCTTTCGGATAAATAGCACTTGCCCCCAATTGTTCTTCAATTCTTATCAACTGGTTGTATTTAGCTATACGGTCGGTACGGCTGGCCGATCCGGTTTTAATCTGACCACAGTTTAACGCAACTGCTAAGTCAGCAATGGTAGTATCTTCTGTTTCGCCGCTACGGTGACTCATAATGGTATTGTAACCGTTTGTTTGCGCTAAGGATACGGCATCAATGGTTTCGGTAATAGTACCAATCTGATTTACTTTAACCAATAAACCGTTGGCTGTATTTTTATCAATACCTTGTTGTATACGGGTTACATTCGTTACAAACAAATCATCACCTACCAACTGGCATTTGCTGCCAATTGCGTCGGTAAGGTTTTTCCAACCTGCCCAATCGTCTTCTGACATACCGTCTTCAATAGATGCAATGGGGTATTGTTTTACCCAACTTTGCCAAAACTTAACCAGCTCGTCGCTGCTAATGGCTTTACCGCTGCTTTTATGAAAAACATATTTTTTCTTCTTGGCATCCCATAACTCGGTATTAGCAGCATCCATAGCAATTACAATTTGCGATCCGGCTTTGTAACCCGATGCATGTATCGCTTCCATCACCGTATCAATAGCTTCTTCGTTGCTTTGAATGTTTGGGGCAAAACCACCTTCGTCGCCTACGTTTGTGCTAAAGCCTTTTTTCTTCAATACTGTTTTTAAAGCATGAAAAATTTCCACACCCCAACGTAAACCTTCGCTAAAAGTTGGTGCGCCTACAGGCATAATCATAAATTCCTGAAAATCTATTTTATTATCAGCATGTGCACCACCGTTTAAAATGTTCATCATAGGTATAGGCAATGTTTTAGCATTGGTTCCACCTATGTAACGGTATAATGGTAAACTGGCTTCCTCAGCAGCAGCTTTAGCCACCGCCATACTTACGGCCAGTATTGCATTAGCACCAAATTTTGCTTTATTTTCTGTACCATCCAGTTCAATCATCATTTGGTCAATACCGGTTTGGTCAGCTACATCATAACCCAATAAAGCCGGAGCAATAGAATTATTTACATTTTTTACTGCTTTTAAAACACCTTTGCCAACATATTTTTTCTTATCGCCATCACGTAACTCCACTGCTTCGTGTGCACCAGTACTAGCACCACTTGGTACAGCAGCACGGCCCAAAGCACCTTCGTCTGTAATTACATCCACTTCTACCGTTGGGTTACCGCGGCTATCTAAAATTTGTCTGGCAAAAATCTCTGAAATGTAGCTCATAAAATTTTTTGTAGTTTGTTGTTATAATTAATTGGCCGGCAACGTTCCCATTTACAGGGTTAATGTGTTAAGGCAACACCTCTTTCCGGCGATGCAAAGAAACATTTTTTTACAGTAATTTGTATAAGGTTTTTTGAATAAAACATGAACAGATGTTAGTTAGCTATTACAACCCTAGGCCTTAAAAGAGGAGTATAAAACACTTTTCTAGGTTATTTTATTTTTTGTTACCGGCTGCAGTACTACTAGCAACCCCAAACCCCTAAAGGGGCTTTAAAGTCTAAGTAAGCATAATGTTTTTATTTTACCAGCGTCCCTCCCTTGATTGAGCTTCGGTTGTGTCACTCACTTGTACGTTCGGTAATTCTATTGGGCATTATGCAGTACTCCGCAATTTAAATCGGAGTGTTCAGTAATTCTATTGGGCATTGTGCAAGTTTCCTATTATAAGCGGAAAAATTTTTAACAACCGTGTTGCACAGAGGGTTTACACAGCGTTGCACGGAGAAAGTGCTACCAAAAAACTCCGTGAACCTCTGTGATAAAACTCCTTTCACTCTGTGGTTAAAATTTCGCAGACGCCAGCATGGCGTCTCTACAAAACCATTAACTATGAACCATTAACCATGAACAATAATATGGCTACTTTTGTAACACAAAACTCGATCAATGAAAATAGCATTAGCACAGCAGAATTATCATATAGGCAACTTTGAAAAAAACACCGAAAAAATTATCGAAGGCATAAACTGGGCCAAGGCACAAGGTGCTGATTTAGTCGTTTTTTCTGAACTATGTGTATGCGGTTACCCGCCCCGTGACTTTTTAGAGTTTGAAGATTTTATTAATAAATGTTACACCGCTGTTGATACCATAAAACAACATGCCGATACCATTGGTGTTTTAATTGGTTCGCCGGCACGTAATACCATTGCCGATGGTAAAGATTTGTTTAACGCAGCTTTTTTCTTACACGAGCAGGAAATAAAAGCCGAGATACATAAAACCTTATTACCCACTTACGATGTATTTGATGAGTACCGTTATTTTGAACCTGCTGATAGCTGGAACATTGTACACTTTAAAGGCAAAAAATTAGCGGTTACCATTTGCGAGGATATCTGGAACATGGGCAACAATCCTTTGTACCGTATAACACCCATGGAAAAATTAATTACGCAGGAACCCGACCTGATGATTAATCTTTCCGCATCGCCTTACAATTATGCGCAGGATATTGTACGCAATAGCCTGGTAAAAGCACATACGTTGAAATACCGTTTACCCATGGTGTATTGCAACACTGTAGGCTCTCAAACAGAAATTGTTTTTGATGGTGGCAGCTTAGTGTACGATGCCAATGGCCAACAACAATTGGAGATGAAATATTTTGAAGAAGATTATGCCATGATCGATACCGCCAATTTTGCAGCTGCATTGCCTGAGCATGAACTGGCTAATAAAAACGAGAAAGTATATTTCTCCTCTATGGATGTAGGTGTTGGCGAAAGCACTTTAAACTACCTGAACGACGAAAAAAACATTGGCGAAATTTATCAGGCATTGGTTTTAGGCATTAAAGATTATTTCACTAAAATGGGTTTTACCAAAGCCATATTAGGTTCATCCGGTGGTATTGATAGCGCTGTAACCCTTGCTATTGCAGTTGATGCATTGGGTAAAGAAAATGTAAGAGCCGTATTAATGCCTTCGCATTTTTCTACATCTCATTCTGTTGATGATGCCGTGCAATTAAGTAAAACACTGGACAACCCTTATGATATTGTGCCTATTAAAAATATATACGATAGTTTCCTAACAGAATTACATCCTATATTCAACAATTTACCATTTAGTGTTGCGGAAGAAAATATCCAAAGTCGTACAAGAGGCAATTTGTTAATGGCCATTGCCAATAAGTTTGGTTACATATTGTTAAACACATCTAATAAAAGCGAATTATCTACCGGTTACGGAACCTTATATGGCGATATGGCCGGTGGATTAAGTGTATTAGGCGATGTGTACAAAACACAGGTATTTGCCTTAGCTCGTTATATTAACCGACATGCGGAAATAATTCCCAATCATATTATTACCAAAGCGCCTTCAGCAGAGTTGCGCCCTGACCAAAAAGACAGTGACAGCTTACCGGAATATGATATTTTAGACAGTGTTTTATACGAATACATTGAACGCCGCAAAGGACCCAAAGAAATAATTGCTGCAGGTTTTGAGTCTTTATTAGTTACCCGCATTTTAAAAATGGTAAACGTGAATGAATATAAACGTAACCAGTTTTGTCCCATAATAAGGGTTAGCATGAAAGCATTTGGCATGGGTAGAAGGTTGCCGATTGTAGCGAAATATTTATCGTAGCCATTTAATATTTATAGATTGAGCAAGACTCACGATTGTTGCATTTAAGTTAAATTGTAATAAGCAGCGTTGTGCCAAATGCTGAATATTGTTACCGAACGTACAAGTGAGTGACACAACAGACGATGATAGTAGTACTGCTGCTGACTAACAAAAACTAAAAAGCCTGCTTTATTTTACCAATCACATAAAAACTACTAGTTTTTTGCTAATTATTTGGCCAATAACATAATATCGGCAATTTTTTTGCTTATACTTACAAAGTAATTTTATAACTAATTATATAGTCATGCTTAAAACCGCAGAAGATATACGTGTGTTAAACGAACGTATTACCCAAGCCGGAAGTTTTATTGATAAATTAAGAGCCGAAGTAGCACATGTTATTGTGGGCCAGTCGTATATGCTGGATCGTTTATTAATCGGGCTGTTGAGTAACGGTCACGTTTTACTGGAAGGTGTACCGGGCCTGGCCAAAACACTTACCATAAAATCGTTAGCACAAGCAGTTGACGCACATTTTAGCCGTATACAGTTTACACCGGATTTATTACCCGCAGACGTATTGGGAACACTTATTTATAATCAGCAACGTAATGAATTTATAGTACGTAAAGGCCCCATTTTTGCCAACTTTATATTAGCCGATGAAATTAACCGGGCTCCGGCAAAAGTACAATCGGCTTTGTTGGAAGCCATGCAGGAGCGTCAGGTAACTATTGGCGACAGTACTTATAAGTTGGATGAGCCGTTTTTGGTACTGGCTACACAAAACCCGTTGGAACAGGAAGGTACGTATCCCTTACCGGAAGCACAGGTAGACCGTTTTATTATGAAAGTAATAGTGGGTTACCCGCAAATGCACGAAGAGCAATTGATATTGCGCCAAAATGTATCTGGCACTAAACCTCCTGCAGTAAACAAAGTGGTTAGTATACAGGAAGTAACTGCTGCTAAAGATTTGGTACGCCAGATTTACCTGGACGAAAAAATTGAACAGTATATTTTAGATATCGTTTTTGCGACCCGCAATCCGGAAAAATATCAATTGGGACATTTAAGCCCGTTGATATCTTATGGTGCATCGCCAAGGGGAAGTATTAACCTGGCACTGGCTGCAAAAGCACAAGCGTTTTTAAATAAACGTGGTTTTGTAATTCCGGAAGATGTACGCAGCATTGCCAATGATGTGTTACGCCACCGTATTGGACTTACCTACGAAGCCGAGGCGGAAAATATGAGTGTAGAAAATATTATTGATGATATTTTGAAACAGATAAATGTGCCTTGATCTTAGATCGCAGATCTGAGATCTAAGATTTTCCTGTATGTTAACGACAAAAGAAATATTAAAAAAAGTTCGTTTGCTGGAAGTTAAAAGCCGCAAGCTGGCCACTGACTTATTTGCCGGTGAGTACCATAGTGCTTTTAAAGGCAAGGGTATGTCGTTTAAGGAAGTAAGGGAGTACGCACCAGGTGATGATATTCGTTTTATTGACTGGAACGTATCGGCCAGGTTTGGGCACCCATACAGCAAAGTGTTTGAAGAGGAAAGAGAATTAACCGTGATGTTGTTGGTGGATATAAGCCGCAGCAACAATATAGGCACCGTATATGCTCGCAAAAAAGAATTAGCCGTTGAATTAGCAGCCGTACTTGCCTTTTCGGCCGTAAACAATGGCGATAAAGTTGGCGTAATTTTTTACACCGATAAAGTAGAAGGTTATATACCACCTAAAAAAGGCAAGCAACATGCTTTGTACATAGTGAGGGAGTTGATTAGCAAAGAACCTAAAGGCAATGGCACACAAACTACAGAAGCATTACGTTATTTTACCAATGCAACACGCCAGGTAAGTATTGCTTTTATATTAAGTGACCTTGTGGACATGAACTACGAAGACGCTTTACGTATTGCCGCCAAAAAACATGATGTTATTGGCATAAAACTTTATGACAAGCTGGATATGGAATTGCCTGATATTGGTATTACTCAAATGACAGATGCAGAAACAGGTGAAGGGAAATGGGTAGACACTTCATCGGCAAGAGTAAGACACCATTACCAACAGGCTTTTTTTAATAACACCAACCTTACTACGCAGGTATTTAAAAAAGCCAACAGCGATTTATTACATGTGCGTACTGGCGACGATTACGTAAAAGTATTGCAGCGTTTCTTTTTAAGCAGAAATAAATGATTGACGTAACTACATGACAGGTTTAACACAACATAGGATTTTATTTTTATTACTATTTCATTTTATTAGTACTTACAGTTTTTCACAACAGGCTACTACTATAAAGGCATCGGTAGATAAAAACAAGATTTTTATTGGCGAACAGTTTTCGTTAACCATAGAAACTACTATTCCCGAGAACGAGCCTATCCGTTTTATGGGTATTGATAGTATTGCGCATTTTGAATTTATTGGTACTAGTAAAAACGATACCATAAATAAAGGTGGCAGTACCATTATTCGCCGTCAGTTACAGGTTACCAGTTTTGATTCCGGCCAGTGGGTTATACCACCGTATGTAATGAGCGATGGTGTACAAACCGACAGCATAACGGTTGATGTTGGTTACTCGGAATTTGACAGCAACCAACCCTACCACGACATTAAAGATGTAGAAGATGTACCCGATGAAAGAGAACAAAATATTACCTGGTGGATAGTAGCAGGCATAGCTTTATTGTTTGTAATTATAGTTTTGTACGCATTAACCAGAAAGAAAAAAACACTAGCGCCTACAGTAGCAGCGCCAGCATTAAGTGCCTACCAAACCGCTATGCAAGCCTTACAACAATTAGCTGCCAACAAACCGGATAACAAAACTTATCATACTGTTTTATCAGACACCTTAAGAGATTATTTGGATAGTCGTTTAACATTAAATACTAACCAACAAACCACTAACCAGTTATTACAAAGCTTAAGTGCATACTTGTTACCGGAAACTAAGTTTAACAATATAAAACAAGCTTTGTTATTAGGCGATTTTGTAAAGTTTGCCAGATTTACCCCGCAAACAACCGAAGATGATTTTAGCATGGAAGCCATCACCGCTACCATAAAACATATTGAAAACTTTCAACAGCAGCAGGAAGCTGCTGCCAATGCCCATAAAAATACCAAGAGCTAATGGTGTACGAATGGTTAAAAAATATTGATTTTGCCTGGCCCGAAAATTTTATATTATTGGGCTTACTGCCATTTCTTATCTGGCATTACCTGCGTACGCACAACAAACAAAATGGTTCGGTATTAGTAACTACTACCAGCACCTTAAACATTACCACCGGCAAAAGTAAATTACGTCATCTGGTTTTTATATTGCGTTTGTTAGCTATCGTTTCTATCATTATTGCATTGGCCCGACCGCAAGAACGTAGCGATATACAAAAAACACAAGGCGAAGGCATTGATATTATGTTGTGTATTGATGTAAGTGGTAGTATGAGCGAAAGAGATATTGCCCCCAATCGTATGGAAGCGGCCAAACAAGTAGCAGAAGATTTTGTACGCAGCCGCCCTGTTGACCGCATTGGCCTGGTTATTTTTTCCGGCGAAAGTTTTACTAAATGCCCCATTACACCCGATAAAAACACATTAATCAAACAGATTCGTTCCCTGGAAATTCGTGATGGACAATACCTTGAACCGGGCACTTTAATTGGCGAAGGACTGGCTACTGCCGTGGATAGAATATCATCCACAAATGCTAAAACACAAATAGTTATTTTGTTAACAGACGGTAAGGAGGATGCACCTGTTACCCGTTTGATTGACCCTTTGTCGGCATTGGAAATTGCTAAAGTAAAACGTGTAAAAGTGTACACCATTGGCATGGGCGCCAGGGGAGCCTCTACATCTGAGTTAGGTAACGAAACAATTAAAGCAACTGATGATTTTTTAGACGAAGACTTACTGACTAAAATTGCAACCGAAACCGGTGGCTTGTTTTTCCGTGCCACCGATAAAAAAGCACTTACTGATATTTATGCCTCTATCGACAAACTGGAAAAATCGAAAGTAGAATTAGTAACCTACAAAAGATTTAAAGAACAGTTTTTACCTTTTTTATTGGCCGCTTTAGCTTTTTTACTGTTAGAGCAAATTTTAAAAATGACGGTGTTTAGAAAACTCCCCTAGATGTATGATGTCTGATTTGATGATGTAGGATGTAAGAACTTGCCATCTTTTCAAGTCAGTTTTTCATTTTTACTTTTTCATTTTTACTTTGCCTAATTTTACTGCATGAAAGCAACGGTGTACAAATCAACGGGTAGTTGGTATAGTGTAAAAACAGATGACGGGCAATGGGTACAAGCCCGTATGAAGGGTGTGTTTAAAATTGACGAGGATATTACCAGTACCAATCCTATTGCTGTTGGCGATGTGGTGACTATAGCCGCTGAAGATACTGCCGAAAAAACAGTAACCATTACCGGAATAGATGACCGT
This sequence comes from Chitinophagaceae bacterium UBA4857, assembly GCA_002399735.1. GTDB lineage: Bacteria > Bacteroidota > Bacteroidia > Chitinophagales > Chitinophagaceae > Terrimonas. The sequence continues at coordinate 188,713 of DHEF01000004.1, read as the reverse complement.
AAAAACTATATTAACCGACAATCGCCACGACACAAACACCAGCAACATATTATTGCCGCCAATCTCGATCAATCTATTTTATTAGCTACCATAAAAGAACCCCGCACTTCCACAGGCTTTATCGATCGTTTTTTGGTTGCCTGCGAAATGTACCATGTACCCGCCATTATTGTTTATAATAAAGCCGATTTATACAAACAAAAAGAGCTGGACAAGTTTGAAGAATATAAAAACAGGTACGAAGCCATTGGTTACAAAGTATTAAACATTAGCGTTAGCGAGCAAACCGGTATGCAGGAAATTGATGCCTTATTAAAAGACAAAGTATCCCTGGTTAGCGGACACAGTGGTGTAGGCAAATCATCATTTGTAAACAGTATTTTGCCCGGTAAAAATATTAAAACGCAGGACGTAAGTAACTGGAGTGGCAAAGGCATGCACACCACCACTTTTGCCGAAATGTACGACCTCCCCAACAATGGTAAAATCATCGACACTCCCGGCATGCGTGAGTTTGCCATATCAGGTGTTGAAAAAGATGAGCTGTCGCACTATTTCCCCGAAATGCGCAGCCGTTTACACGATTGCCAGTTTAACAATTGCCAGCATATTAACGAACCCAAATGTGCCATTAAAAAAGCCGTAGCCGAAGAACAAATTAACGAAGACAGATACATGAGTTATTTAAGTATTTATGATTCCTTGGCTAATCCGGGTTATTAACGGCCTCCCCAACCCCTCCGAAGGAGGGGCTCAGATTAGAGTCTGTCAAATTAAAGATTTTTTGTTAACCAGCAGCATTACTACTATCATCGTCTGTTGTGTCACTCACTTGTGCACCTGTAACATTACTCAGCATTTTGCAAAGTCCACCCCGACTTGTCGGTGGTACTGTATATCGCTATTCAGCATTGGACAATGCTGTTTCTTTTTATTATCATTATCCTAATGTTCGTGTCGAGTTTTTTGACGAAGATTCTTAATGTTTAAAACATATCTATTATATCAGAAAGAGAAGTTTAGATTCAATTTCTTTAATCAAACTATTAGAATCGGGAAATGCAGAAAACTCATGAGGTTTTCTTTGCAAAAAATCAGTCAATACCTCTTTTAAACTTTTAATATCAATCTGTTTTACAGCTCTTTCAAAAAAGGTTTAACCTTAACAATATAACCAAACAGCTTAACACTGTAGAAAAGGTCTAACCCTCCACTTTTTTCTACTTTGGGTATATCAAAAAGATTGCCTTCATAATCAACTATCCTAACATTTCTAAAAGCGGTTGATAAATATCGTTTATCCGCAACCAAGTATCGGTAGTTAATTTTATCAATAGTGTTAACGCCAATAACAATAGCGGGATAAACAATTCTTACATTCATATTTATTTAATTAAAAAAGAGTTTTTACATAACGCAGGTCTCCCTAATGCTATTAAGTTAAGAAAATCAGTTATGAGGGAGTATATTTGTTTTAAATAAATATACCAGTATGAATATTGATATTCAAGCCACTAAGAAGCATAGAGAAGCTTCTAAAAAAAGTATATAATTTTATTGTTAGCGGACCTTCAAAAGAAGCTTACATTACTGATTCAAGTTCCTTTTCCAGAAATAGGGTTCTCACTTTTCCTGTCGTTGTCTCCACCATCTTAAACTTATTTAAAGAATCTGTTGAGTATAACCTTTCCCTGGTATTGCCATTTTTTAATACCGCTTCTTCTGTTACTGGTGCCGCATTTTCATTGGCCCGGTTTAAAATACATATATCCTTTTTTAAGGACCTTAATAAGCTTCTCGTTGACTTCCATCACGGTACTCATACCAAGCTGTGGAAGGGATTTCAGTTGCTTGCCGCAGATGGTTCTACCGTATCCCTACCTGCCTCCAAACAAATGAAAGACTACTTTGGAGTGCATTCCTGCAATAATCATGGAGTAAAAAACTGTTTAGCCCAAGCCTTAATGATTTTTGATGTTTTTACTGACTTTGTTATAGCTGGTCGACTTTCAAAAATGGAAAACTCAGAAAGAACCCTTTTAGATGAATGTTTAGAAACATTACCGCAGTCCAAGTCTATACTTCTACTTGACAGAGGATTTGGAGATTTCAGTACGCTTAAGCGATTACTAAAATATAAAAAGGATTTTTGTGTTAGAATTAGTGGTTCCAGTTCTTTATTTGGCCAAAGAGCCATAGAAATAGTTGAGACTGATGTAATAACAGATTGGCGCCCAAGTAAAAAAGAGAAAGCGACGTGTTGTAAGCACAATCTTGATTATGAACCAATCAAGGTACGTGTAACCAGGGTAACTTTAGCTAATGGAGAAGTCGAACTGCTTGTATCTTCTTTATGTAACTTAAAATTGTATAGTAGTAAGGATATTACAACACTTTATGAGCTGAGATGGGGAATAGAAGAAGGGTATAAAAATTGAAACCCAAGATGAAGCTTGAACACTTTGGCAGTCGTAAACCCGAAGGAATATTTCAAGAGTTCGAGGCCCATATTTTTATGATCAATTTGATTTCAATCATTGGTAGGGCTAGCCAATATGAGATAGAGTGTAAGCACGAACATAGAACTCTGAAATACAAATTCAATTGGCAAAATGCCTACAGATTTATCAGACATAAAATAGTAGCGTTAGTCAATTTCAATAAAGTCAAAAACCTAATTGAAGAATTAATTACACTGATAATAAAATCTGTGATTACCATTAGGCCTAATAGAAGCTTCCCTCGATCTCCGCTACGAAAAAACAAAACAAGACTCCATCAAACTTATAAATAAACCTTAACTTAATAGCATTGCAGGTCTCCCGACCTGTGCCTTCTTATTACTTAACTTCAATACAAAATAATATTTTTCTTATAAAACAAATCAAGTAACTCCTAATCACAGGTCAGAGACCTGCACTAGAAACACAAAAAAGCCGAAGTATAGAAACTTCGGCTTTTGCTTTATAATTAAATCATTTAATTAAAAGGGCGGAAATGTGGCATATTCCAAGGAATAGCATATAGAATTACTGCTAATGCAATGGCAAACCAAATGGCCATTGTTTTATACTTTCCTTGATCAGTTGTTTGGCGTTTTACTTTTGCAGAACCTATGGTAATGGCAATAACAGCAATCAGCATCATTAAACCATGTTCCATGCCTACAAAACGTAAGGCTTTGTCTTTCATGCCGGCAGAAACATCATCTAAAAAAACAGTTACTTGCGGACTAACAAAGTATAACACTAATCCAAGTACTAATTGCACATGCGCAAAAATTACGGTAAATACTCTGGCCTTATGAGCGCCTTTACCATAAGTTTTATTACCCAACCAACCGCTAAAGGCAATGATAATAGCAATTAATAACGTAAATAAAACTAACCAACGAAAAACGTTGTGTGTGGCTAATAAATGCGGATACATAATAATGTTATTAAAAAGTAAGCAAAAAAATGTAGCGCAAAGGTAAGTGTTTATATATGCGAATTATATGCAAAATTGAGAAAACCGTGTTATTGCCGAATAGAAATACCGGCACTCCGATTAAAATACGGAGTACTGCATTTTGGCCAATAGAATTAATCCGATATTAGTTATTGGATTTGCTTCATTGATGCTCCGCGTTGATGCAGTACCACCGACAAGTCGGGGTGCACCTTGCAAAATGCTGAGTAATGTTACAGGTGCACAAGNNAATTAATTCGATATTAGTTATTGAATTAGCCTCATTGATGCTTGCGTTGTTTCAGTACCACCGACAAGTCGGGGAGCACCTTGCAAAATGCTGAGTAATGTTACAGGTGCACAAGTGTGCGACGCAACGGAAGTTCAATCAGGGCGGTGCAGCTGGGTACATAAAAAAAATACCAAAACAAAAGCCCTGCATGATAATCATGCAGGGCTTTTATGCAATTAAAACAAGTTATTTTTTTATAAACTTAAATACTTTTTTCTCTGTCTTTTCGCTGTTCATTACCTCCAATACATAAATGCCTTGTGTTAGGTTAACCACATTTACTTTTTCGGTGGTGGCGTTGGATTTATAGAACTGTAATGTTCGTCCGGTGTAATCCAATACTTTAATCCAGCTACCTTGTTTTATACCTGCTACTTCTACAAAGTTGGTAGCTGGGTTAGGCGTAAGGGTTATAACAGATGTAGAGCAATTGTTTTGCAAAGTAACAACGCTGCTGTATTTAATAGCTCCGTCATTGTCCACTACTTTTAAGCGGTAATGTGCTTTTCCAATAGTAGTATTATGTTTCATTTGATACACAGAGCCAGAACCGGTGGTTTGCTTAACACCAATTGATGCAAAGGAAATACCATCATCGCTAACTTCTACATCAAAGTATTTTGCATTTGTTTCTGTTGCAGTTTTCCATGTTAATACATTATCGCAACCTGCAGTATTACCCCGGAAATAATCGAATACAACTGGTAAAGGGAAGCCGGATGTTTTGGCAAAGTAACCAAAGCTGCTAAAGCTGTTTACTAAAAACTCCACATACCTAACTCCTTGTTCAATTCCCCATGCTGATGGTATTACTTCTTCGGCACCACTTAAATCAAAAGGCATCATGGAGCTAACTGCCGCCGCTGCATTACCATTAAATTTAAACCAACCTTGCTGATGCACTGATGCACCACCCGGTAATGGATCGGTAAGCAAGGTCATTGTATCGGCATTGGTATAGTATAACCTTACGGTTACACCATCATTAAATGCGTAAGTACCCGGGGCTACAATGGTATGCAGGCGTTTGGTAATACGCAATGCATGTACGCCATCGGTGCTTTGATAGTAGCCGTTACCTGTATTAGTAAAAGTGCCGCCGCCACCGGTAAGTGTACCTTGGTTGTTTACGGTAATACTAGTTGGTGCCCATGTATTATTATTTGGATTAACAGCCATAATTGCATTAGTGCTATTGGTTGTTCCTCTGTAATAAATATATGGCGTACCAATACAGTTTGTAGAAACGGCATCCTGCACACCGGTTGCTACTGCTACAGGTTGCAAGCCTTTAATATCGGGTTTAACTACAAACGTAACATACTTGTATACGTTGTCAGGCAGTGTGTACACTACTTCCCATTCGTTGGTAGTAGCATTAAATAGCATTTCAATTTCTTCCTGTGCTGCATTAATACTCATGTCAGCATTATCATTTACCACCATAAACACTTTGCTTGAACCTGCAGGTATAGCAGGCAATTTAGTAGTAGCTGCGTTGGTGCTGGCAGGTATAGTAATTAATACGGACTGTTGATTATTGATTGCTTTTATTTTCCATTGTCTTGTGATTCTTGCAGGCAGGTTACAGTTACCGCTTACATAAATAGCAGGTGTTGTACCGGTAATCCATGCAGCAACAGAGCCATCATTATCACCCGCTGCCACATACGTTCTGTCCAGCGCAAATTGGCCTGTATTGGTAATGTTATCCGGTGCAATTATATCGCTGATACTCATTTTTAACATACTACCGTCTAACTGGCTTCTGCTTTGTTTTTGATATAAACAGCCTGTACTATCAATACCTACACCAAATATGCGGTTATTGTAAGTGCTTACATCGTAAATAGTAGATGTAGCAGCATTGGTTCCGTCATAATCCGCAGTGTAATAATTATGGTTGATTGTTTGACCGTACTTAATACCCAGGTATGAATTTAATACCTGTTGTTCAGCTGCAGTTGCTGCTCTGTTAAAAGAAAATGCCTCGCCAATACTTCCGTTATTGTAGGATGTAGTAGCAGTTGTACCAGCTCCATTACGTCCCAGCCCTAAAATATGTGTACCGGCAGGTCGGGCAAGTGTAACCGGAGAACTTGATGTAGTAGTGCCGTTAGTTATAGCGGTCAAGGAAGTACCCCCGGCCACCATGCCAAATATATTTGGTGTATTGTTTATCCCCGTTCCTAATGGTGTATTAACCAAACCGAAGGCTGCATTGCCACTCACTCCTGTTGCATCTGCCGGAGCAATACCAACTCTGAAGAGTGAGTTGCTTAATGTACCTACACCATACATGGTTCCTTCATTAACTGATGTAATATCTGTATTACTTAATGCACCTTTAATAAAAGCAGCATCGCCGGTTAAAGTAATAAATCTGTTATAGTTAAAATTGTTACCGCTACCGGCTTGTACAGCAGCCGCGCCACTTGCATTACGGGTAAGTGTATGTGCACCGGTTTCATCTGCAATAGTACCACCGGGAGTAGCAATTGTACCTGTAGGTTTATTATCTGCTCTGTACCATGTGGTCAATCCGTCAGTAATACCTGCAGGTCCAAGACATAACTTTTTAGTAGCGAAAGTGAAATACTCTCCATCATTAAAATCATGTGTAACAGCCCATTTGGTAGCTGCACCAATTACATCCGGTGTCATCTCTATCATGGTAACAGCAGTTTTAAAGTTGCCGCTATTACTAATAACCAAATAAACAGGATCGGTTGGCGTATTACCTGCAGGAAGCCTGGTAGCTAATGCACTATAACTGCCCGGCACCTCAAGATATATTGTTCCTAATGTACCTGTTTCTTTAATGCGCCAGATTCTGTTTAACCTAACCAAGGCATTGCCCAAATTATCTACACCCGTCCAAGTTGCCGCTTTACCATTATCGCCAATTACAGCATAACTTTTATCGGCACTGAAGGTATTATTATTTGTTTCGTTAGATGTGGCGATACTACTACCAATACCAATAGTTACCAGACTATTTGCTTCGGCAGATTTGGATTGTTTTTGTTCCAGTGCCTGGCAATCATCCCGACCAATGGCAGTTATACGATTCCAGTGTGTGGTGTAATTGTACACAGAAACGCCGTTGCTACTAAGGTAATTGACAGCACTTACATCTATTGTTCTTCCATATTTTACCGCTAAATAAGAAGTAATTTTATTTCTATCAGTTGCTGAAAGATCGCGGTTATACAAAATTATTTCCGGCATGTAACCATTAATAAATTCTGATGCGGTTCCATTGCCGATATAATTAAACGTTCTGGATACAGTGTTTGGTGTAGCCAGTGTAGCACTGGTTGCAGCCGTAAAGCTATTTACATAAATATCGCCGGTTCGGTTAGCTTGTCCGCTATTTCCGGCTTGCAGTCTGAAAGCATAAATATTAAACCCATTGGTATTAGCAAGTGGATTACTTGTAGTTGATAAAAGTGCTGTACTTGTAACCGGGGATCCGTTACTGGTAAACGAACCTATATTATTTGAAGCATTATCACGGTTAAAAGCTAAGGCATTACTATTTGATGCTGTTCCCAGATGGAATAACCTGCCCCAAGCATCAACCGTTCCAAAATTTGTATTTAATACGCTAAAGGCTGTTGTACCTGCTTCGAAATTATTGAATCCTGTTGGCAGCGTGAAGTGTTGGCTTGTTCCGTTAAAAGAAACAGATGGGTTAAAGTTAGCAGCGCCTGCGCTTGAACCTGAGCGGTACACCGGACCGGCAACTCCTGTACCATGCATATTTTGCAAACTTAGATCTGACCAAGTTGCAACTGCTGTATTATCTGTTTTAGTACTAGTACCATCATCAGCAGTTAACCATAAATTAAGGTTAGTAGTTACACCGCCGGGTGCAGCTTGTATCAATGCTACGGTAAAATATTGGTCACCGCTAAAGTTTACATTGCTAAAATGTACTATACCGTTTATTACTGAGTCGGCATCTACAATTGTAGCAGCTGTCCAGTTAGTACTACTGGAACTAATCATTAACTTAGGTTTGTAGTATGATTTATTAAAAATAAATAATCCTTGTTTACCTAATTGTAATTGCACAGCGCCTACGCTACCGGTTGTTTTCACCTTCCATACCCTGCCCAGTTTTTGGTAACAGTCGGTTATAGTTGTTAAGGCAACAGGCATACTGGTAGCATTAAGACTATTAATAGTGCCGTTATCATGCCCCACAATAACGAATTGTTTATCGGCACCAAAACTTGCCGCATTTGTATAATTAGTAGCAGCAAGATTTCCTTTTGATATGGTTACAATATCTGCACCATCTGTAGCAGTGGATTGCAATTGATTTAATCCGCTGCAATCATCTCTTCCTATACCAGTAATATCATGTTTAAAGGTTGCGTCACCAGTCCAAGTGGTAGTGCCATCAGCGGACAAATAGTTAGTAGCTAATGACTGATCCAAGGTAACACCCCACTTAATAGCCAGATAGCTGTTTATTTTTTGCCGTTCAGTAGTCGACAAAGCCCACGGATAAAAAATAGTTTCATTCATATTGCCCGTAAATACAGGTGCAGATCCATAAGTGGTGCCTAACTGTATGGTTCCATTATTGGCTAACCAGGTGCTGTAGTTACTCACAGATCCTGTACCTCTGGCGCTACCGTTAGCATATAAAGATGCAGATAATCCGGAGGTAAGCGTACCGGAAATTATATTGGTAGAAGCGGTAGCACTGCTGTAAAAAGTTCCTGGCTCAATGTAGTCGTTGCTGTAAGTAAAAAGATACAATTTTTGTAAGCTGTTTTTTGCAAGACCAAATGCATGTGCAGGATTGCCACTTGTAAAGTATCCAATCCCTGAATATATAGACCCTGATCCATTGGCTGCGTCCTGCACTACATTGAAAGCAGACTTACCTAAACTTCCCAATGCCACACCATGAGTTCCGCCTACAGAAAAAAGATTATCAGCTGTAAAGTATACTGATGGATTGTAGTTACGTAAGTAAGCGCTGTTAGCATTGTAATATAGTGGGTTGCCGGTGCCTTGTGCAAGATCGTTGCCATTGGCACTCATATCTGGCCACCTGGTACCAGCCAATGCACCAAGGTTGGTTCCATCTGCATTGTTCTGCAACTGGATGTCGTCTGCGGCATACCATACAGAAGGTCCGGAGAATGTAGTGAATAAGTTAGCATTAGGAATGGCTGTGAATGTACTTCCAGAACCTCCATTCCAGGAAATGTCCCATGCTGTTACTCCTCCGCCTTGTCCAAAACGAATGAGAATGTCGTGGTATCCTGCGGCAAGCGTTACATTGCCGCTTGTTGCGCTAACACCGGATGTAAAAGATGTTGAATTAGCAACGGTTACCCCGTTTATTTTAATACAAGCCTGATCATCTGGTACATTTGCCCTAAACTGGTAGGTAGAGGAAGTGGCTGGAACATAAAGTTTGCCTGTAATCTCTATTCCTATTTGAGTGGTGGCATACTGACCAAACAAAGTTTGCGGGCTGGTAAGGTTATTAAGATATCCTGTAGAAACCAAATTGCCCGGCATTACAGAAACAACACTTAAATCAAGTGGGGAGGCATATCCTGTACCGGAACTTGCATAAAATTTATACGCCAGCCCATTTAAATGGGGCACTCCGGCTATATCGGTTGTTCCACTTGTTGGTGCCAGTACACCACCCGGAGCAGCCGCTGTCCAACATAGCGTAAATACGGCATTATCTGGTAAGCCAACATTGTTAAAAGTAGCAATGCCGGCTTTTAAGTTGGCCATTGGATATAATATAACAGTTCCCGTTGTAAAATCGCCATCACCATCTGTATCCACCGCCAACTGCAGGTTGGTCATGCTGGTTTTAATTTTATTGACCGCATCACCTATAGTAATGGTAACAGGTCCGGTACTGTTTACATTTCGTACTTTCCACTCACGGGCATACCTGCGGGCATTACAACTAATCGCAGCAAAGCTGGTGGGCATATCGGTAGCAATCGTATTTAACGCAGCACCATCATGACCAACTAATATATATTGTCTGTTGGCTGTAAACACACCTGTATTTTCTGCATTGGTAGCAGCAATATTACCTATTGATACGACTACGTTATCACCGGTAGCAGAAGACTTTGATTGCTTTTGTAGTAAGCCACTACAATCATCACGTCCAATGCCAAATATATTGTTTCTATAAACTGCATTGGTGGTGCCATTCCATAGTATAGCGCCATCACTGCCTATATAGTTTTGTGCTGTAGTTTGATCCAACTGTGTACCATATTTTATAGCCAGGTAAGTGTTTACTTTCTGGCGGTCGGTACCACTTAACACACTGCTAAAAACAATTTGCTCATAAATATTACCACCAAAGTTTAAATTATCATCGCCATTTGATCCAATCTGAAATTGGTGTGTTGTATTAACAATGTAAGGGCCGCTCAGGCTAGCGGTTAAACGTCCTTTTTCATATAGGTTTTTAACACCGCTTCCTAAAAGAGCAGAAAAAGAAATAAGGTCAGGTTCTGTACCTGCCGGTGTTGTGCCTGTTGTTTGTGTCCAACCCGAACCGGTAGCAGTCCATAAAGAATATAACCCAGTTGTATTGGATACATACATATTCCATCCTGTGCTAGGCGATGATCTTCGAGAGCCCATAAACGCATTCCAATTGCTTGTATTACCACCAAACTTATGTGCCGAAAAACCGGTTATATCTCCATTTAAAGCGGCGGATATAGCCGAGGTTTGTAAGTACGATGAACCCATGTTAAACTGTAACACAGGATTAAAGTTTACGAGATTGGCGACATTTTTTCTTAGTGTAGGTCTGTTGGCAACAGTAGCCTGTGACACTGTGTTATTCAAAGGCGATCCATCACGCCATAAAGCTACCGTATTACCATCGTTTGCTATTGTTGTTCCGGCTAAGTCGGTATACAACTCGCCATCGGCCTTTAACCATAAAGCCAGTGTATTAGATACTCCACCCGGCGCCGTTACCATCCACCCAAAAGTTATCACCGCTCCGTTAGGTATGGTTACATTGGTAAAAGTTGCAACCCCTGCATTAAAGTTGGTTGCCGGTACTACCGAAACACTCCCCGTTGTAAAGTTACCATCCCCGTCCGCATCAACCAACAGAGATAAACCAGCTACTGATGAAGGAAAAAGGTATGCTCCGTTAGCACCCGCTCTAATAGTTACCGGACCTGGGTTACCACTGCTTTGTACCTTCCATTCACGGCTAAGCCTGGTTACATTACAACCGGCAGTAGCACTAAAACTGGAAGGTATATCGGTGCCTTGCAAAGCTAAGGCAGCATTGTCATCACCCAGTATCATGTAATCACCATCAGCCAATACACCGGTATTTGAGGCATTGGTTCCGGTTATAGCGCCTTTACTTACCGTAAGAAAGTTATAACCATTGGCACTGCGCATCTGACTCTGACTCTGTTTTTGATTAAGGGCACCTACTGCTAACTCACGTCCAATACCAAATACCCTATTATTGTAGATTGCATTACTCGTTACATCCCATAATATATTACCACTGGTGTTAAGATAGTTATGTTGTAAGGTAATACCATACTTAATAGCCATATAGGTATTAACCCTTTGGCGTTGAGTGGTACTTAACTCAAACGGATAATAAATAAACTCCGGAATATGCGCAACAGAAGCATAAGTACTTAAAAATGCACCTAACTGAATGCCATAGGGACCGGCATAATTTGTAATTCGTTCTGTAAAACCCAAAGCAGCGGCAGTACCACCATTTGCAGTAATATTCCGGCTGTTGTTTACTGATGCGGTGTTACCGTTACCTAACAGAATACCGCCGGATAATAACTTGGGTTCATTAACGGCGTAAGTAGAACTAACAATAGGCGTTAGGGCGCCTTGGCGAGCTAAGCTGGTTTGTGTACCATTGTTCTTGTGCATGCCAACAGCATTAGCGCCTGACACATCTCCGCTTTGCCCCCATAGCCAACTTGTGCCGGTTGTATTTGATATAAAACTATTTACCATAAAAGAAGTACGGGGAGCACTTCTTAATGCTAATCCGTTTTGGTTAGTCGCATTACTAAACCAATCGTCACCATCAAAATGAGCGGCAGGATTAAAGTTAAGTGTATTGGTATCCAATGGAGACCAGCCGCTACCTAAATTGCTAATATTGCCATGCCCACTAAAAGCTGGGGCTTTGTTAATAAAAGAATTAACCCTTGACCTACCAGCACTGTAATTAGCCGTAACATTAACGGTTGATGCATTATACCATGCAGCAAGCGCAGCATTATCTACACGCACAAAACGACCATCCAAATCAGAGTTAGCCGTAATACCAGGACCACTCCAGCGTATGTTCACCGACTCCGGACCTCCTGCTTCTATATATTTAAGTAAAATAGTATGATCGCCTGCAGTAAGGTTTACAGTTGCCGTTACGCTACCGTTACTGCCCGACCATGTATAAATAGCTCTTTGCACACCGTCAATAAATAATGTAGCATGATCATCAATATTATAAACATTAATTGAGTATAACCCTGTCTGTGGCACTTCAAGTATTCCACTATATTGTAGTCCGAAGTAATCAGCGTCACGTCCTATAAATTCATCGCCGGATACAAAGCCGGTATAGCCCCATAAACCGGGTGTAGTATTACTACCGCCTAAACCAAAGGCATTAAAATTAGTTCCGTGGGTACCATTAAAATACTCAACTTTCCACCCTCTGGCGGTTCCGGTAGTTACACCTCCGGGAGCTTGTGCTTGCACTGCTACTGTGCTGGTAAACAAACAAAGGAAGCAGCTTAATTTAACAAACGATAAAATGTAGTTCATACGCTTAGGACTAAATATTAAATATATAAATGCAATTCAGATAGGTGTATTTTCTGACTTATCTTTCAGTCGGTATATGCTAGTTTACTGCTAGCCAATAACTATTGAATAATCTTAATACCACCAATATGTTTATTATACGATACTGGATATCGTATTTTTTATATTTACTTGGAAAAAAGTGTAGTAAAAGTGAGAAAAACAGCCAGTTGCTTTTGTAGTAGTGGAGCTAATTTTTATAACCTGACTGCAAAAGATGCAAGTTTGATTAAGCAATAGTTTTTTCATAATCTAGAATATTTGGATATAACAAAGGTATCGACTGAAACTTTTTTTATGATAGACCCCAGGGTCTATTTTTTGTATAAATAAGTAAGAGTTATTACTTATAATAAATTATAAAACGAAAGTGTTCCCTAATACCTTCTTGTATTAATTTTTATAGTTACTTTTATTTCATACAGCCCTCTTTAAACAATTTAAAACAATCCAGTAGCATCGGTTTGAAATATTCATACCTGTTAATAGTATTACTGTTCTGCAAGGATTTATTATCCCAAAAAGACACTTTGGTTTTTAGCAAAACAACCGGCGATCAGTCTATACCCCTGCGTCCTTATTTTAGACTACTGGAAGACGATTCTAACCGCTATAACGCTACTAAACTATTAAACACACCGGAACTTTTTGGCAATATCGCAGGCTTTAATACGACGAAACCCAATAATGTTTTCTGGCTACTAACATATATAAAAAGTAATGAAAACAAGGATGTTATATTATCTTTTAAAAATTTAAGTTATGCGGACCTTTATATTTTGCCAGACACAAACGAATCTGCAATTGAACACCATCAAGCCGGTGCATTCAGGCCAAAACAATATATAAACACAGAAGATGGCAGGTTTCATTTTTACTTTAAAATGGCAGCGGGAGTTACCTATCGAATACTCATTCGAAGCCACCACACTAAATTGTATAAACCTATATTAGATTTTGAATTAAGCAGTGTATATCAATTTACAAAAAACAAACAAAAAAGCGAATTAATAGACTTTTGGTTTCAGGGTGCAGCTTTGTTCTTATTATTATATGTCATTATCACCTGGGCTATCACCCGCTTCAGACCATATTTATGGTTGGCCATTTTTATAACAGGATTAATATTATACCATCTTGCTTTAAACAGGTATTTCGTTGACTGGGTATTTCCCGCAAATCCTATTTTAGGTTTGCGGCTAACTATTCATTTTCTTCATTTAGCAATTGTTGGTCTTTACCTATTAATACTTGATTTTTGGAAAATTAATACAAAACATATTGCTTTATATCGGTTTGGAAAAGCTATTCTTTACGGCATTATATTAGTTTCTGTATTATCTTTTTTTATACTCACTTATTCGACCAACTTTAAAATAATGAGTCAGTTGAACGGGCTTTTCTTTTTAGTTCAAGCTGTGTACTTGCTGCGTACACTAATGCTCTGGAAAACCTTTGACAGACAAGAACGTTTTTTGGCTTATGGTGTTATAGTTTATTTACTGATAGCCTTTTTTGTTACGATACTATTATTCATTATAGGAGAAAACGTTTTCAGTTTATTTGCACTTTTATCCGGGATAATGATTATTGTCATAAGTCTATTATTTCTAACAGGCATTAATGGCAAATTATGGGAAAACCAAAAACAAAAAACCCTTTACCTGGCGCAACTAAACGAATTACAATTACAGCAAAATCATTTATTGGAAAAAAAGGTATCAGAACGTACCAATGAGCTTTACCGCCGTAACGAACATATTGAGCTATTAATGAATGAGCTGAACCACCGTGTAAAAAACAATCTGCAATTATTATATAGTTTAAACAGCCTGCAACTTACAAACAATAAAGACAACTATACTGCAAGTGTTTTGAAGGACAATATAGCACGTATTAAAGCTATGATGCTGGCAAACGAAAGTTTGCAAATAGACAATTATTTGTCGGACCAAATGATATCGCCTGCAAGTTTTATTACTGAAATTGTTGAGCACGCTAAAACCATGTTTACACAGCCTGCACATATACAACTAACCATAGATAAAAACATCATGTTAAACGCTACCGCCGGTTTATGCGTAGGCTTAATTATTACAGAACTAATAACCAACTCTTATAAACATGCATTTCCGTTTCAAAAAAAACCACAAATAATTATTGAAATGAAACAGAAAGAAAGTCTTTGTAACATACATTATTGTGATAACGGCACAAAAACTTCTCTAAACAAATCTGATTATGGTTTTGGATTAACACTTATTTCCGATCTTATAAGGCAGCTAAAAGGTCATTACACTGTAAATACCGAAAACGGTTTAACGTATTCTTTTCAATTCCCCAACCCATCTTAATGCGAATACTAATAATAGAAGACGAAATTATTATTGCCCGGTTTATAGAAGGCCAGTTAAAAGCAAATTTTAATTGCACTGTTACCATTGCTTTAAACAAGCAAGAAGTCATCAGTACTTTTGCCGACTTTTTACCCCATTTAGTATTATGTGATATTAACCTGAAAGAAGAACAAGACGGCATTACCTTAATCGAAAATTTGCGTCAGCAATATGCTTTTACAATAATTTTCATCACGTCTTATCAATCAAAAATAATAATTGAGCGGGCATTGGAGCAACAACCTTTAAACTACATTATAAAACCTGTTGATGAGGCGGCGATTTTTGCTGCATTAAAATTAGCATTACCAATTATTGAAGCAAATACTACGTTAGGAAAACCAATTGATAACAACTCATTACATCAATTATTAACAATAACCGAAAGAAAAATTATTCAATACATTGTACAAAACAAAACCAGTAAAGAAATAGCCTCCTTATTGTTTTTAAGCCCTTACACAATCAAAAATCACCGTCATAGCATTTGCAGAAAGTTGGGGCTGCCAAACGGTAATAATGCTTTATTAAAATGGGCTATGCAACATAAAGTACAATGGGAATAATATAGCCATTACTTCGGTTTATATTTCGCATCATCTAAAATTTCCTGTGGTGTTTTTTTCATTACCTCATCAATAGATAATGACGAATTATTCTCCACAAACTTTTTTACAATCTGGCGGCCAAACCAGGGGCCAATATTACCGGGAGCAAACTCCTGTGAAAAGAATTGTGTAAATGGCGCATCGCCAATAAAAGTTTGTATAGTGGGACGATCAGTTGCTTGCAAATCCACATTTTTTATAAACGATGCCCATACCGAGCCTTCATTATGTTCTACCCATTCTGTTTGCAAACCCGTATAACCTGTTTTTAAACTATCAGCAGTTGCAGGTAATAATTTATCAACCAGCCACCATCTTTTTCCTTTCTCAATCATCTGCCCAATTAAAGGCAGGGTCTGGCTTTCGTCAGGATATAAATCATCAACAATTAATTTCATTATATCAGGTACAATGTATTGCTTTTCAAAACGGCGACTAATATATTGCGGTGCAACATTGTTAATAAAATATTCAATATTATACAACGAAAACGCTTTACCTAAATAAAACTGTAAGCTAATACCAACAAAATCTTCACGTCCAAAAACAGCAGTATATTCGCCATTAGCCTTACGTGGTAAATCATCAGCGGTATTCATCGGGCCAATAACAGGTATAATCCGGCGGGGTAATTCGTAGTCAGGAAAATAATATTTTACATACCTGAAAGCATTTCCAATTTCTTTTGCAATAGGATCAAAATTCGCAAATGCTTTTTGTGCCGAATCATAAACAGGTTTGTAGTATTGGTAAAATGAATTTACACCTGCGGGATCAAATACGCCCAATATACCTTGTAAGTATAAAGACAATAATACCGGGTATTTTTCCTGCAAAGCTGCCATACCCTGTTCGGTACGGTTAGTATCAATTGCAAAAAAATCCTGGTCAAACCTTTCTACTTTTAAATCAATACTAATGTTACTTACATCGGGTGCTTGGGTTTTATTACCGCATCCCACCAGGGTAACTACGGCTATAAAAAGAATGATGAGCTTGTTCATGGACAGTATAACGTAAGGTGATAAAATTTATTATTCGGATACCAAACAACAAATATAAGCCTAACCCATTACTGTATTATTAAGTAGCTGTTTGTCATCGTCCCGGCCTTGATTAATCGTCCCTTGCGACGCTCCGTTCATCGTTCTGTTCTTTGGGCATCATCTTGTTATCAAAAGGCCTAAACTGCATAGCCAGTACCCGCCCATTGTTAACATTTCTATTACTTGCAAATATTTTCGCACCTCCACAAGACGGGTTGCCCAGTTAATAATTACTGGCAACTTCCCATAAAATTCCCAGATAATATTATTCGTCTACGCTTAGCAACGGTTCTAACTGTTCCAATTCGCTGTCAGTAAAAACTTTTGACTGTATAAAAAACCTTACACCCAAAGGAATTTCCAGCGAAAAACTACTGCCCCTGCCCGCAGTAACATCCAATGTCAATTGGGTATGTTTCCAGTATTCAAACTGATCAGCATGCATATAAAATTTACAGCCTTCTATTTCGCCTAAACATATATCATTACCACCAATTTTAAACTCACCTTCCGGGTAACACATAGGTTGGCTACCATCGCAACAACCACCACTCTGATGAAACATTAACGGACCATTGGTGCTTTTTAATTTTTCAATTAAATCTAATGCGGCTTGGGTGGCGAGAATTCTTTTTATCATTTGAATTAATTGTTATTTGTTAATTGTAGAGACGCCATGCTGGCGTCTCTTTTGTTTTTTACCACAGAGTTTATTGGAGTTTAATCACAGAGGTACACAGAGTTCTGATGTTGCTCTCTGTGTACCTCTGTGCAAACCCTCTGAGCAACTCTGTGATACAATTTCTTTGCATCCGTAAAGAAAACCTGCACAATGCTGAATAGAATTACCGAACGGCCCCGATTAAAATACGGGGTACTGCAAAATGGCCAATAGAATTGTTGCAGCACAAGTGAGTGACACAACAGATGATGATAGTAGTAATGCTGTTGACTAAATAAAAAAACAAAAAACAGTGGCTTACGCCACCGTTTTGTTTTTTAACATTGCTTGCCTTGCCTTAAAAAAAACCAAGTTTTTGTTTGCTATATGATATAAGCATATTTTTTGTCTGGCGATAATGATTCAACATCATTTTATGTGTTTCGCGGCCAAAGCCCGATTTTTTGTAACCTCCAAACGGTGCATGCGCAGGATATGCATGGTAGTTATTAACCCACACACGTCCGGCTTGTATAGCCCTCGGCACCTGATATAGCTCATGCGCATCACGTGTCCACACACCAGCACCCAAGCCATACAAAGTATCATTGGCAATGGCAATTGCTTCTTCGGTGGTTTTAAAAGTTGTTACAGCAACAACAGGACCAAAAATTTCTTCCTGGAAAATTCGCATTTTATTATGGCCCTTAAAAATGGTTGGTTGTATATAATAACCATGCTCTAAACCACTGTTTTGATGAAAGGCTTCACCACCGGTTAATACTTCGGCACCTTCTTGTTTACCAATATCTAAATAGCTTAGTATTTTTTTATACTGATCTTCGGAGGCCTGTGCACCCATCATTACTGTTCCATCTAACGGATTACCTAATTTAATAGCTTGGGTGCGCTGTATAACACGTTGTATAAATTTGTCGTAAATATTTTCGTGTACTAAAATACGACTGGGGCAGGTACAAATTTCGCCACTGTTTAGCGCAAACATTACCGCTCCTTCTACCGCTTTATCAAAAAAATCATCGTCGGCATCGGCCACACTTTCAAAAAATATATTGGGACTTTTACCACCTAACTCCATCGTCACCGGAATTAAATTTTCGGATGCGTATTGCATAATTAAACGCCCCGTTGTTGTTTCGCCGGTGAAAGCCACTTTATTGATACGTGGCGATGATGCCAGGGGTTTGCCAGCTTCTACACCAAAACCTGTAACAATATTTAAAACACCTTTGGGTAATAAATGACCAACCAGTTCCATTAATACCATAATACTGGTTGGTGTTTGCTCGGCCGGTTTTACTACAATAGTACAACCTGCAGCCAGTGCCGGTGCAATTTTCCAGGTGGCCATTAACAACGGAAAATTCCATGGAATAATCTGCCCCACCACACCAATAGGTTCATGTAAATTAATACTCACCGTTGTTTCATCATGTTCACTCACGGTTCCTTCCTCACTGCGTATAACGCCGGCAAAATACCGGAAATGATCTATAACCAAGGGTAAATCGGCTGCACGTGTTTCACGAATGGCTTTACCATTATCAATGGTTTCAACCGCTGCCAAATATTCCAGGTTATCTTCTATTAATTGTGCAATTTTTAGTAACACATTACTACGGGATGCGGCCGATGATTTACCCCAGGTTTTAAATGCCTCTTGCGCTGCATCAATAGCTTTATCTACATCTTTGGCATTACCGCGGGCCGCCTTGGTAAAGGCTTTGCCATCAAGGGGAGAAATATTATCAAAGTATTCACCGCTGTCCGGTGCAACCCATTCACCGTCAATGTAATGTTCGTATTTTTCTTTAAAAGAAGGACGTTTAACTGCACTTGAAGCAGGTGCAGCTGCTGTAGTAGTACTCATGGTCAAGCTAATTTTTAATCGTTAAACAATACGCTAATTTTCATTTTATATCAACAAAACCTACGCATAATTGTATTTACTTGTAGTACGATTGTACCCCCGGTGATGATTGTACTAATTAATAGCAGTAACTTAACATTGTATTATTTCACCTAATATTTACGCCTGTGCCGGTACGAAACTTTTTGCGAAAAATAGATTTAACGCATCCTGACAAACTGGATACCTTGGTGGAAAACAGGCGTGTGTTTAACCTGGATAACTGTGAGTTAAATGTATTTGAATGTTACCAGCAAACTTACAGGCTACCCCTTACTTTTAACGACTTTGTTATAACCAGTATGGTGCGTGGCAAAAAAATAATGCATTTGTACGATAAACCTGAATTTGAATATCTGCCTGGCGAATCGGTTATTATACCGGCTAATGAAACCATGGTGATTGATTTTCCGGAAGCAAGCAACGACACACCATCGCAATGTATTGCCTTGGCTGTTGATGGAAGTTACATTAACAACACCTTGCAATATTTAAACACGTATTACAATACTGAAGAAAAAACAAGCGGCACCGATTGGAAGTTGCAGTTTAACCAATATCATTTTGCCAACGATACGGAGATTGCAGATTTGATTAACAAACTTATTCGTGTATGCAGCAGTGCCGATACTGCTAAAAACATTTTTGCCGATTTAAGCTTGAAAGAATTATTAATACGCCTGGTACAAAGCCAGCATTTATTACAAATAGAATCAGAAGCAAGCGCTAACACCAATCATAGTCGCCTGCATTATGTATTGCATTATATACATGATAATTTAACCGATAAAATTTCGGTTGATGTACTTAGCCGCAAAGCTTACTTAAGCCGCAATATGTTTTTTAAATGGTTTAAGGAGCAGTTTGGTATTACCCCACTTGAATACATCAACAGAGAAAGAATAAAACTTGCCAAACAATTACTGGCTAACGACAGCAATAGTATTACGGATGTCGGCCTGCAATGTGGCTTTTCTGATGTAAATTATTTTGTACGATTATTTAAAAAAACGGAAGGTGTTACACCCGGCACTTATCAAAATTCTTTTAGAGCTTAATAAAAAAATGAGAAACCGCTTGCCCTAACAAAAAATAGATCTCTTTTCGGAGATCTATTTTTTTGTTTTGTCAGCTGCAGTACTACTATCAACGCCCCTTGCGTCGCACTCTTGTACTGCAGTAATTCTATTGAGCAATGTGCAGGTTTTCTGCATAAATGGAAAATAGTTTAACCACCGAGTTGCACAGAGGGTCTGCACAGAGTTGCACCAATAAACTGCTATAAAAAACTCCGTGTACCTCTGTGATAAAACTCCTTTAACTCTGTGGTTAAAATACGTAAGAGACGCCAGCATGGCATCTCTACTATTAACCATTAACAATGAACTATTAACTAAATATCTCCAATATAACCCAGCGATGCTTCATTCGGCACCACTTCATCATCCAATCTTACGCCACCATCACGGTCATCGTATTCGCTAATAAGTTCGGCTACCAGGGCGGTCCAACCAGTTTGGTGCGATGCACCAAGGCCACGGCCGCTGTCACCATGAAAATATTCAAAGTAATTTATCAGGTGCTGGTTACCTGACTGATTGTAAAACCAATTATAGTCACCAAACAAACGACGGCCATTTTCGCCATCACGTTCAAATATGCTTACCACTCTTTTAGATAATTCTTTGGCAACCTGTTGCAGGTTTAGTTTATTACCCGAACCTGTTGGATATTCTACTTGTAAACTATCGCCATAAAACACGCCATATTTCATAATGGAACGAATGATGATAAAGTTAATCGGCATCCAAACAGGACCACGCCAGTTACTATTGCCACCAAACATATCAGAAGTAGAGTCGCCCGGATCGTAACGAATGCTATACGTGTTATTATCCACCATTACTGAGTAAGGGTTTTGCTCGTGGTATTTTGACAATGCCCTTATACCACCGGGAGATAAAAACCCATCCTCATCCAATAAACGTTGTAACAAATCAATCAATCGGTCTTTCTGTATTAATGATAACAATATTTCTTCATCCTCACTGCGTTCTTCATTTGGCCAGAACTTGTTATTCTTTTTTCTGAAATCTTCAAACCAGGTAATACGTTTTTTAAAATCGGGTAGTTTATCCAGTTTTTCTTTGCTAATGGTTGATACGGCATATAAAGGCGAAATACCCACTACTGATTGAATACGTAATGGTACAGGCTCGGCGCCCGTTACGCACAATACATCGTAAAAGAAACGGTCCTCTTCGTTCCATAAGCCATGTTCGTTTAACGATTCGGCAATGAGCACAAAGTGTTCAAAAAACTTAGTAGCTGTATCTTCAAACGAGCTGTCATGCACCGCTATTTCAATAGCAATATCCATCATGTCCAACGCATAGGTTCCCATCCAACTGGTGCCATCGGCTTGCTCTAATTGTATTTCACCGGGAAAATGAAAACTGCGGTTAAATACCCCAATATTATCCAGCCCCAAAAAGCCACCTTCAAATATATTATTACCGTTTACGTCTTTACGGTTAATCCACCACGTAAAATTGATAAGCAGTTTATGAAATACCTTCTTTAAAAAATCAACATCGCCCCTGCCTTTTTGTTTCTTTTCAATGTTGTAAATTTTCATGGCAGCCCAGGCTTGTACCGGAGGGTTTACATCACTAAAATTCCATTCATAGGCGGGTAATTGTCCATCTGGTTTCATGTACCACTCACGCATTACCAGCAATAACTGGTGTTTAGCAAAAGTAGGATCTACTACTGCCATGGGAATACATTGAAAAGCCAGATCCCATGCCGCATACCAGGGATATTCCCACTTATCGGGCATTAAAATAATATCCTGATTTTTAAGGTGTTTCCAGTCGTTATTACGGCCCGTCATTTTCGATTGGCTAACGGGTGTAATACCATCGCTTTCTGTCAACCATTCTTCTACATCAAAGTGATAGTATTGTTTGCTCCACAAAATACCGGCCAACGCCTGCCTTTGTATATTCGCTTTATCTTCATTTACATCTTTGGGCAAAATAGCCGCATAAAAATCATCAGCTTCTTTTTTACGCAAGTTAAAAACGTACGCAAAGTTTTGCGGAAAAGGTTTATCGGTTTGTTTGTTGGTTAACCTGCAATAAACGGTGGTGGTAGCGCCACCTTCTACCTTCACTTTATATACCGGCGAAAACTTGGTACCCGATTTTTTCTTTGTTAATGCATTTAAGTTCTCGCCTTTTATAATAGCCGTATTAAAAGCATCTTTTGTATAAATACTTTCGTTGGGTTGGCCCGTTACAATTTCTTTATTCGTTTCGTTTTCGGTAAACAGCGTTTTATCGGCAGGTTGAAAGTAAAAGAAATAGTCTTCCATTCTTTCATGCGTTAACTTAACCGATGTTTTATCTAACGTTGTAATGGAAGGCTTTTGTTTAAAGTTACCTCTTTGCCAACGGTTGTAAAACCAAACAGTGGGCAGTAATGTTATTTCGGCTGCTTTGGTATACCTGTTGGTTATATCAATTTTTATAAAAATATCTTCGGCTGATTGTTTGGCATATGTTACTTTAACATCGAAGTACTCATTCTGTTTAAACACTTCGGTATCCAGTATTTCATACTCAGGTTCGTCTCTGCTTTTCTCTCTGTTTTTGTCACGTAATTCCTGGTATGGAAATGCCTGTTGTGGATATTTATACAGATATTCCATGTAATAGTGCGTAGGTATATTATCAAGGTAATAATACAGTTCCTTTACATCTTCGCCGTGGTTACCTTGGGGATTAGCTAAACCAAATAACCGTTCTTTTAAAATTTCGTCTTTACCATTCCATAATGAAATAGCAAAACAAATATTTCCAAAATAGTCTGAGATACCGGCCAGGCCGTCTTCGCCCCATAAATAACTACGGCAATGAGCATGTTCAAATGGAAAGTAATGCCATGCGTCGCCATGAGCACTATAATCTTCACGTACGGTACCCCACTGCCTCTCGCTTAAGTATGGCCCCCACTGAGCCAGAGGAATTGCTTTTTTGGCGTTTACTGCCAAACGTTGGTGTTCTGCTGTCATCATGGAAAAAGGTCTCCAAGGTGGTTTGGTTACAAAAGGCAAAAATAAAAGTAAATAGCCAAACAGAAGTGTGAAAAGTATTGGGGTGTCTGATTGTGAATTAAAAAGGAAAAGTAAAAATTAAAAAGGGCTATACTACAGTATATGTCAGATTAGTACTACATTAAACTTAGATTAAAATAATGAATACTTTGACAGCAAATACTTTAGGCAATATAGGTTATTGCATATTTAACGGATACCAGCACAATGCTGAATAGAATTACCAACCGATGCAGTGAGTGACACAACAGGGAACAATTTGAAAATTTGATAATTTGGAAATGTGCCAATGAGGTTTTCCGATAAAATAGGAAACTTGTAAAATGCTCAATGGAATTACTGGACGTTGAAGAGTGCGACGCAACCAAACTCCCCTTTAGGGGCTGGGGGCATAGTAGCAATGCAGTTGATAACATAAAAAAGCCCATCAAAAAACGATGGGCTAAAATATTATGTTACTCCATAATCTGTTCTATCCTTGTCATGCGGCCATCTCGTGTAATACCTTCAATAATTACGCGGAAGGATTCACTGATATCGTTATTATAAAATGTAACACTTACTTTATTATCCTTACCGTTTGTTATAAGCTGAGGATTCCAGAATAGGGTGGTACGAATGTCTTTTTTATCGTTTTCGGGTGTGTAGTTGGCATAGTTGGGCGAGTAAAATTGTTTAATAGCCTGATAACCTTTTACAACACCTGAAGCCAACCCTTTGCCGGGTTCACGTTTAACATCATCTCCACGACGGGTATAAATAGCAATGGCACCATTAGCACCACCAAAACCACCCATAAACGGCGGACGGAATACTTTTATATAAGCAATATCGGCAACCGGAGTACTAGACACCATGGATACATCGGACTGCATTTCATTTAAAAAAAGTCCGGGAGTACCACCACGCCATGTTAATTGGGTATTTGCACCAGTACCCGATACTTGCAAACCGGCAACACGGCCTTGAAGGAACTGGAAAATATCCATGGCACTGAAAGCACTTAATTCATCGGTTAAATCAAACTGAATACCATCACCCGAAAACATTCCACTGGTATACTTTTCATCCATTTCCTGTACACGTGTTTTTGCTTTTGCTTTTACTACTACTTCATCCATTAACGAACCTTCATACTGGCGTAATAAACTTGCGGCCTCTTCAGCCCAAAACCAATGATGGCCCAAGCCGGTTGTATCGCCAAATCGTTCGTTATACTTACCGGTTGCCGCCATTGTTTTTGCCAAAGGCGGTAAAAAGCCCGGCATAAAACGAACTACAGGATCTCCGAATTTATTTTTTACTCCTACCTGGTAATTAACTTTTAAAGTATCAAATAATAGCAAAGAAGAATCCATAAACATGCCATTAGATTGTAACGGCAGATTAATAATATCCGGTGCTTTGTTTGGATTAGGTAACAACATGGTAATACTTCCTGCCTCACGCATTTGTGATGGTGATAAACCCATTACCTGCCCCGATAGTGTTAAGTACATACTATCCATCGGGTAATTAATTTTAGGAAACTGGTTTTTAGTAACCATCTCCCAATTAAACCTACGCCAGCCATGTGTAAGCATTACTAAGTCCAGGTGTTGCGCAGTAGTGTCGTTATTGTTAGCAAAATAATAAGATGGTTTAAACACCATTCCTTTTATTTCACTGGATAGTAATAAATGCGAATAAATATTCGTGCTGCTATCGCTATCAATATTTACATCGGTAACAGCTATAGATAAATTAGCTACTAAACTATCCGGTACCAATATATCAATTTTATTACGTGCACGTTTGCTTAATCCCCAATGATCTACATTAAAATCAGGTTTAAAAATATAATCGTCATTATTTACAAAAGATATTCTTTCTGCCAACGGCTGCATCGCCTGGTTAAATACGGTAACATTTAAAATACCTGTTATTAAGCTACTGGTAGGTACAATGGCAGTGGCACTTCCCGCACTAATATCTTTTACCACTTCAAACACCTTAAACTGATGCATGGTGCCAACAATAATTACTTTTTGTAAACTCTCAGCATCGTTCGCATTAGCCGTTACATTTATAGTACGTTTATCTGCACCACTAATAACCGCTAAGTTTACACCGTTTGCTTTTGCTGCAGGTAAGGCAGTAGTATAATCTTTACCTTTTTCATCTTTCCATTTGGCCGTATATTTTTCTCCATTTTTAGGTGTTAGCGCAAACCAACCCATGCCATCATGCATGGTTTTAATATCGGCTACTTTAACACCTGTGTTATTTACAACGGTACCGGTAACTTTAACAGGCTTACCCCATTGATCATTGGCCTTAAAAGCAATTTTTGCAGCCACCCCATTTATCGCATCACCACCTTCCGGAAAAAATTGTATAGTTGGAATTACTGACGGTAAGGGTTTGGCGTTACCGGGTCTTCCTACTAAAACTTTAATATCTCTGTTGTATAAAAAAGCTGTGTCAAAATTCAGCATCCATTTTGTGTATGCTTTTACATGAATGTACTCTCCTTTGTATGTGATAGGTATATCAAAATTGCCCGATGCGCCCCCCTCTACCATGGGCAGTAAATTATGCGCCAGCAGTTTTCCTTTGTCGTCAGAAATATCGACATAAAAACTTTTACTGTCGGTAGCGGGCAAAATACCTTTCATTATATACGCTTTAAACCAAATGGTTTCGCCGGGACCATAGCTGGATTTATCGTAATGCAGGTAACAACGTTCATTGGTAAATTCGTTGGCATACCTGTTTAGCACATCATCTAACTGTTGTGCCTTTACTGCATGCACCATGCTACCTAATAAAAAAAACAAGAAAAATATTTTACGCATTATCATCATTATTTTCTGTGTTAAACATTTAGCATTGGTAATTAAACACGTACAGACGTTACATCCTTTATCTGTACAGTCCCCGAAATTAAGGCTGTAACCCTAAAAAACAAGTGGCGTTAACAGTTTCACAACATTTGACGCTGGTTAACATCCATTACTGATATTTATTTACCAGACTGGTCAATATCTTTTTATCGGCCTCGGTTAAGGCTTTACTGGTATCCTGCGGAGTAAAATGCAAACGATACGATTGTATGGCTGCCTGCGGCTTTGCAATATTATAACCTACAATACGCAGGGCTTGTAAAGCATTAAAGTCCGGCGGTACCTGTACATTGGTTGTGTCGTACCAGTGACCAAAGCCATTTCCGGCAAGTTGTTGCCAGGGAAAATTATTGTTTGGGTCCACCTTACGGCCCGGTGCAATATCCGAATGGCCAATAAAATTACCGGTCGGAATTTGGTAAGCATTTTTCAACCTCCCCAACAAAATTTGTAAACTACCAATCTGTGCATCGGTAAATACTTCGCTGCCGTTATTATCAATTTCTATCCCTATACTACTGCTGTTTAAATCTGTTGTGTTGCCCCATTTACTAACACCTGCGTGATGCCCCCGCAATAAATCGTGCAACATATGGTGTACGGTTCCATCTTTACAAATTACATAATGCGAACTTACCTGCGTACGCGGCAAAGTAAAAGTGCGTAATGTTTGTTCGCAACTGTTTTGCGCTGTATGATGTATAATTACATAGTTAGGTTTACGCATACTAAAATTGGTTGTACCTACAAAGTCGGTTGCATAGGGTAAGCCAGTCGAATCTTTTAACGGATAAGCTTTTAATATAGCCGCGTAGGAGGCAGCTTGTTTTTTATATTGCTTATTGGTTTTACTATATGGCTTACTACTACTGCAAGCATATATTACCATACTGGTAAATAAAAAGACAATACATTGTTTCATGTAACTTTTTTAAGCTTTAAAAATAAGGCATTATTGATTAAGAAGGAAGGTTTAGGGTTTAGGGTGTAAGGTTAAAGGCCCAACGCTTTCTTTTGGCTTAAGCCGCTTATTAACATAAGTACAATGCTTATGTAGTCGGCTGCAGTAATTCTAATCAGCTTCTGTTGCGTCGCACACTTCGGCTGCATATCGTTATTCAGCATCGTGTTATGTCACAGTCTTTTTTCTATTCAACAACTTGTCACCCTGTTTTAACCCCGCATAGCGTGGGAGCTTGACAAACGGAACCATCAGCACAATCAAACTTATCCATATGCTTCGTCAGGCTCAGCATGACAGGTTTTATCACCTTCTCCCTTACGCCCTACGCCCCTTATACCTTTCTCCTTACTTTAATATTTCATCACCAATTTTGTACCTGCCAATAAACAAGCTAATTTTGCCCGCTTATGATGACGTACAGATCTGAGGGAAGGAAAACATTACAATTAGCGTTCCCCATAATTTTAGGTGAGCTGTCACAAATGTCTTTGCATTTGCTGGATACAGCTATGATTGGCTTTGTTGGCTATAAAGAACTGGCAGCAGCCTCATTGGTGTTGCAGGTAATAAACATACCTTTCATCTTTGGCATAGGCATTACTGTTTCGGTAGCGCAAATGGTATCTATGGCACAAGGTCGTCACGACCGACAATTGGTTTCGCATTATTTTTTTAATGGTATTTTATTGTGTGTTGTTGCAGGCTTACTTATATCATTTGGATTGCATTTAGGAAAAAATGTATTGTGGCATTTAGGACAAGATCCTGAGGTAGTACAACTGGCCTTACCTTTTATGGATTTAATGAGCACTTCCATTATTCCCATGATATTGTTTATGGCTCTTAAACAATTTGCCGATGGACTGCAATACACCAAAACAGCTATGGTGCTTTCTTTATCGGCCATACCGATAAACTTTTTCCTGAACTGGTTATTAATTTATGGCAACTGGGGGTTCCCCCGTTTAGAACTGGAAGGCGCAGGTTATGCTACTTTAATTACACGGACCTTGATTTTTGTTGCACTTGCTATTGTTATTTTAAGACATCGTGTTTTCCGTCCATTTATGGCCGTAAGAAAAAACCAATGGAAATTACGCAGTGCCGCCATGAAACAATTGCTAAAAATTGGTATACCCAGTAGTCTGCAAATTGGTATGGAAGCAGGTGCTTTTGCTGTATCAGGTATTATCATCGGTACCATCAGCGCACAGGCACAAGCAGCGCACCAAATAGCGCTCAGTTGTGCATCCTTTACCTTCATGGTTTCTTTAGGTTTATCGCAAGCAGGATCTATACGGGTGAGTAATGCTTTTGGCGCCAAGCAACTCACCAAGATTGGTTTTATAGGAAAAAGCACATTGGGTTTAGCACTTATTTACGGGGTGTTATGCTGTATTACTTTTACCGTATTCCGCTGGCAATTACCCACTTTTTTCAATCATGAAACAGAAGTAATTACCATTGCCGCTACCTTGTTATTATTTGCGGCCATCTTTCAAATTTCTGATGCCTTACAAGCCATTGCCGCCGGGTTATTACGTGGTGTAAAAGATGTAAATATTCCTACTTTATTTATTGCCATTGCTTATTGGGTATTGGGCATTCCCATTGGTTGTTTGCTTGCCTTTTATTATAATATGGGTGCAAATGGTATTTGGCTGGGGTTAATTATCGGCTTAAGTTTTTCGGCCATATTTTTAACCTTACGGTTTTTAAAATGGAATAAGAAAAATGCCGTTAATAGTTAATGGTTATTGGTTAATTGGCTTGACCATAGAATGTGTATCACACAGATTTTCAACCACAGAGTTTAAGGAGTTTTGTCACAGAGGTACACGAAGGAAAACAATTTGACGATTTGAAAATGTGATAATTAGCGTTTGTAGAGACACCATGCTGGCGTCTGCGCAGTTTTTTACCACAGAGTTAATGGAGTTTGGCCACAGAGGTACACGGAGTTTTCTCTTTATAAAGATTAGTAATGCTGAATAAAGAGAAGTAATACTTTGTTAAACCTATACTCCTATTTGTAGCAGGGGTTTTCTCCCTTTGGTCGAAATGCCGGAGTCCTACATTTCCAACGGCCTTCATTCCGAATGCAGAGAGGGGACTTCTGGGAATACTTTTTTCAGCCAACTTGAATACGCACCAGCAATCTTGTTTAGATGAATAAAGACAGTTAAAGAAATTAAAAAACTAAGAGGATAGTTTTTCTAACTGATTAAATTCAATACATTCATTTAATCATTTTGTATGAAAGCATGCTACCTAATACTGCTTTTTTCTATTTCTAATTTATCTGTTAGTGGTAACGATTCCGCTTTTGTTAAAATTATATTTCCGAAAGATAAGCTTGACATCAGGAAAACAACAATGGAAATATTTGACGGTATAAACACTCAAAACATTGATTTGAATGAAGAACGCATACAATGGAAAGGAGTTATAAATGCAGAATACGGACAATTAACCATTCGATACAAAATATCTGATTCGACGTTTCCGCCTTCTGAAAACTATTTTTTTAAAAAAGGGAAAGCCCTTGCTGTAATCCGAGAACGTACAAAAGATAGCATCCCCTTTTTCCCGGATGAAAAAAAATCGTCAAACATAATTAGCTATAATAAATTTGGCGGGCCTCATTATGAAAAATTTGTAAAAGACATTAAATATGCATTTACTGATTATTTTAGTAAAAATTTAATTGAGCTAAAAAAAAGTCAGGAACATTTAAAAGTCTTATTTAAACTTTCGGATTCTTTAGTCTTTTAAACATTTACAATGCACATTTTTTCAACAAAGTAAAACACACAACTGGCGGACAATATATCCATAGTATTCTACAGAATAAAGTAAACACATTATCGAAA
Source organism: Chitinophagaceae bacterium UBA4857 (assembly GCA_002399735.1). GTDB lineage: Bacteria > Bacteroidota > Bacteroidia > Chitinophagales > Chitinophagaceae > Terrimonas. The sequence continues at coordinate 158,596 of DHEF01000004.1, read as the reverse complement.
AAGCCCTTTTTATCATACAAAATGGTTGATACAAACAATGATACTTTATCATCTTCTAAACTAATAGGCAAACTTGTAATTATACAATTTTGGGCATCGTGGTGTACACCATGTATTGAGGAGTTACCAACTTTAAAAACAATTTATGAAAAGTATGGCAAGGAGAAGTTGGAAATAATATCTATATCGATAGATGAGGATTCGTTAAAATTTCAAAATGCAGTAAAAAAGTATGAAATGAATTGGCACCAAGTGTATGGCGATAAAAAACTATTTAATGAATTAGGGATAACTACTATACCTGAACTTTATATGATTAACAAGAATGGAATAACAATATATAATAGAGAAGCGAGTAAAGATTACAGTTTATTATTACTAACTAAACTAGTAGAAGAAAATATAAAATAAATTTCACGTCCAACCATAGCCTCATTCATCGCTCTTTCAATTAACCATCTAATCTGCTAAGAAACTAATTGTTCATTTTAACCACAGAGAAAACAATTTGACAATTCGTAAATTTGAAAATTTGGCAATGAGGTTTTCCGATAAAGAAGGAAACTTACATAATGCCCAATAGCATTACCGAACAGCCCCGATTAAAATACGGGGTGCTGCCCCGAATCAAACGCACTGTGCCAAACTCGGGGTTAGAAACAAATTGCCCAATAGAATTAATTCGATATTAGTTATTGGATTAGCCTCATTGATGCTTCGCGTTGTTGCAGCACAAGTGAGAGTATTACATTCATTTCCACTGGAAATAAATTTAATCCCAACCCTATCGGGTTACAACAGACGATGATAGTAGCATTACAGCCGGTAAACAAATAATTACCAAAAATAAAAAAGCCCCTTGCGGGGCTTTTAACTTTATTTACTCAGGTACATACTTCTGTCTTTGTATAACTGACGGAAATAAGGATCTCTTAAGTCTTTTATAAATCGGATGGCTTCGCCGGTACTTTTCATTTCGGGGCCAAGCTCTTTGTTAACGTTAGGGAATTTGCTAAAGCTAAACACCGGCTCCTTAATGGCAAAGCCTTTTAATTTCTTTTCAAACTTAAAGTCTTTTAAGGTATGTGTACCCATCATTATTTTGGTGGCTACATTTAAGTAAGGTATCTGGTAAGCTTTGGCAATAAATGGTGTGGTACGGCTGGCCCTTGGGTTGGCTTCAATTACAAACACGCTACCATCTTTTACCGCAAACTGAATATTGATTAACCCTTTTATGTTTAATGCCCTTGCAATTTTTTCGGCATAAAACTCCATGGTAGTTACTTCCATTGGCGTAAGGTTAAATGCAGGTAATACCGCATTACTATCGCCACTGTGAATACCCGCCGGCTCAATATGTTCCATTACACCCATTACATGGAAATTTTCGCCATCAAACAAGGCATCAATTTCTGCTTCCTGGCAACGGTCTAAGAAATGGTCAATTAATATTTTATTACCCGGTATATGTTTTAATAAACTTACAACGGCGCTTTCCACTTCCTCATCGTTAATAACAATACGCATACGCTGGCCACCTAATACATACGACGGACGCACCAATACCGGATATCCAACTTTATTGGCAACCTGTATTGCTTCATCTACATCGTAAGCGGTTCCATAATCGGGGTACTGAATGTTAAGTTCTTTCAACATATCACTGAAACGGCCACGGTCCTCGGCAATATCCATGCTATCGAAAGAAGTACCGATAATTTTAATACCACGCTCCGTTAATTTCTCTGCCAGTTTTAAAGCCGTTTGTCCGCCCAACTGTACAATTACACCTTCGGGTTTTTCGTGTTCAATTATTTCCCATAAGTGCTCCCAATAAACCGGCTCAAAGTATAATTTATCGGCCATGTCAAAATCGGTACTCACGGTTTCGGGGTTACAGTTAACCATAATGGCTTCGTAACCACACTCCTTAATAGCCAGTAAACCATGTACACAACAGTAGTCAAACTCAATACCCTGACCAATACGGTTAGGGCCACTGCCCAGTACAATAATTTTCTTTTTATCGGTAACCTTGCTTTCGTTAGCCAGTTCGCTAATGGTACCATCGGCATTAGAAGTAGTACTTTCAAACGTACTGTAGAAATAAGGTGTTTTAGCTTCAAATTCGGCGCTACAAGTGTCTACCATTTTGTATACACGTTTTATGCCCAGCTCTTTACGCTTTTCATAAATTTCATCTTCGGTACCATTTTGTAAAATGCGGCTTAATTGTTCATCACTAAAGCCGTTTACTTTTGCTTCCTGCAACAACTCTTTTGGTAAAGTAGCCAGTGAGTACTTTTCCAGTTGTTTTTCCAGGTTACATATTTTTTGTATTTCGTATAAAAACCAGCGGTCGATACCATTGGTTGCTTTAGATATACTACCTACCGATATACCGGCCATCAAAGCATCCTTTATACGGAAAATTCTATCCCATTTTGGCGTTTTAATGTACTCCAATAATTCCTCGGCGTGCATTAAACTTTTACCATAGTAACCTAAACCAACGGCGTTGTTCTCCAAACTTTGACAAGCTTTCTGAACTGCCTCGGTAAAGCTGCGGCCAATACCCATTACTTCACCCACACTTTTCATTTGTAGACCTAAAGTATCATCGGCACCTTTAAATTTATCAAAATTCCAACGCGGTATTTTTACAATTACATAGTCCAGTGCCGGCTCAAAATAAGCAGATGTGGTTTTGGTAATCTGATTTTCTAACTCATCTAAATGATAACCAATAGCCAGCTTAGCCGCAATTTTTGCAATAGGATACCCCGTTGCTTTACTCGCCAATGCCGATGAACGGCTAACCCTCGGGTTAATTTCAATAGCTATAATTTCTTCGTTAGCAGGATTTAGGGCAAACTGCACATTACAACCACCGGCAAAATTGCCCAGATTGCGCATCATGGCAATAGCCGTGTTACGCATAAGTTGCATAGCCGTATCACTCAATGTCATAGCCGGAGCCACGGTAATGGAGTCACCGGTATGCACCCCCATTGGGTCAAAGTTTTCAACCGTACATATAATACATACATTATCTGCACTGTCGCGTAATAACTCCAACTCATATTCTTTCCAGCCCAATACCGCTTGCTCCACCAATACCTCATGTATAGGTGATGCCTGTAAACCACGGTTCAGTGCCTCATCCAACTCGCTTTTATCGTGTACAAAACCGCCACCGGTACCACCCAGGGTAAACGACGGACGTATAACCAACGGAAAACCAATTTCCTGTGCAAACTCCTTACCTTCTAAAAACGAGTTTGCTGTTTTTGCTGTTGCTACCTGAATACCCATTTCAATCATCCACTGGCGAAACAGTTCCCTGTCCTCTGCCTTATCAATAGCTTTAATATCCACCCCAATCAGGCGCACATTAAATTGTTTCCAAAAACCAAGATCCTCTACTTCCTTACACAGGTTAAGGGCAGTTTGTCCGCCCATGGTAGGCAAAACCGCATCAATGGGGTTTCCACTGTCCTGCGCTTCCTGTAAAATCTGTTCAATACTTTCTACCGTAAGTGGTAATAGATACACTTTATCCGCCATCATAGGGTCGGTCATAATAGTGGCAGGGTTGCTGTTAATCAGCGTTACACGTACACCTTCCTCACGTAAACTGCGGGCCGCCTGCGAACCGGAGTAGTCAAATTCACAAGCCTGACCTATTACAATGGGACCGCTGCCAATAATCAGCACGGATTTGATGGAATTATCTTTGGGCATTTTAAAAAACGGGGGTTAAAACCTTAGCGAAAAAACAAATCCCGCAAAATTAAGGGAAAGCAAATTTTTAGCGGCCGTTTTCGGACATTAATATTTTTTCGGAGCAATATTTTTTACACTAACAATTGTTTGTGGAAAGCTGAAATCATAAGGGATAAAGCTAAATGCAGGTTTCCGCATTGTCTAAATACTAAAATCTAATATCTAAATACTATTGGGGGCTGTCAACAATAGTAACTCCGGTTTCTAACCCCCGACTTAGAAAAACAAGGTGAAGAATGAGCCGTAGTTTTTCTTAATCGGGGTCAGCAGCCGTTACGGCTGCTTTGGGCTCCGCTCCGTTCCGGTGCTTCACTGCCTTACGCACTAAACCCGTCGTATCCGGCAGCCCTTGGTTTGTTGGAATGCTATTGGGTAGAATATCATATTGGCATTATAATAATACAAAAAGTATGATGCTAACTGGTTGGTTTTCAAGAGTAATAGTTTTTGTATATTGTGGGTGATAGTATAATACAGGAGTTGTGTGCAACTTTGTCGCCCCCCCCCAACACTTTGAAATGAATAAAACACTAAAATGGATTTCAGTAATTATTGGTAGCGGACTGTTACTTGTATTTGGATATATTTTTTACGTGTTTTCAACTTTTAGTTTTGACGAGGGAAAACATTACTCAAAACACGACTTAATAGATAACTATAATCAAAATGCGACACAGATTGCTGATCTAAAAACTTATGTAAATAGCATTGTTCCTAGTAACAAAAAGGTAGACATAGAATTTGAGGGCAACAACAAACTACTCATTTTTCATTTAATGGACAATGGAAATTATGACAGCAATTGGGATTTAAAATTAAAATCCAAAAAGACCGACACTCTTTTGACAAGACTCAATTGGACAAAAGAAACCTTAAAGACATTAAAAGAAAAACTTGACGCAGCTAATTGTATTTCTGTGAAAAGTGGCGAACCCTGTATTATTGGATTTCAAAGAAGCGGAATGGGTAAATATTTTTATAACATATTTGACAAACCAATTCCTGACAGTTTAAAAAGTAACTACAATGACAGTTGTACATATATTCTTTACTCTGACAAAGTTATTTTAGAATATGGTGGTGGGGCAATTGGCCCACAATGTTTTCCGGCAAAATAATTTGCTGACAAAAAAAGCAGTCTACAACATTGCATTGGCAATGATTACTATAAGCACTTGACTATAGCAAGGCCTTGAATTTTTGTGGTCAGGCTGACTAAACCCAAAGAATATAAAATCAACAAATGACAGATATTAAGCGAAAAGGGGCACGTTCTATAAAAGACATTCCTACCAACATTTTGCATCAACTAAACACTGGTAAAATTGAAACGGCTAACCTTGTTGAGTGGTTGGCCGTTGATCAGCAACTTTTACTTGAAAACTTACTCAAACAAAATAAACGAACTGGTTATTTAAAAACCATTCTGACAAAAATAAACCAACTAAAAAAGCAAACAGTAAACACGATAAACGAAACTATCGGAACTGGACTTTTTGAATTGACAACACAAAATAAGGACGAAGATTTTTTGGTAATTATGTCAAATCATAATGCAGACCTAGTTCGCTGTTGGGCAACTTATGCTATCGGAAAAAATGAAACCCTGAATATAGCGGAAACGCTCAAACAAATTCAACTATTTTCAGCTGATACACACTTTGGAGTAAGGGAAATTTGCTGGATGGCAGTAAGACCAAAAATTACGCAAAACCTTGTAGAAAGCATCAAAATACTTGTTAAGTGGACAACAAACCAAGATGAAAATATCAGAAGATTCACAACAGAAGCAACAAGACCTCGTGGAGTTTGGTGTGAACACATCGAAGAACTAAAACAAAATCCTGAATTAGCTTTATCCATTTTAGAACCACTAAAGTCTGACCAAGCAAAATACGTTCAGGATAGCGTAGGAAATTGGTTAAATGATGCTAGTAAAACGAAACCCGAATTTGTAATGCAACTTTGCAAACGTTGGGAAAAAATCAGTAATACAAAGGATACAAAATATATAACAAAAAAGGCCTTGAGAACGTTGAATAAATAGTACATATCGCTAACATAAGTTTGGTATTATGACGGTTGATATGCATAATTTTAGCTTAGTACTACTATTAAACATATACTAAATTTGGGCTGACGACTCTCAAATGCCGTCATAAAAGGCAAACCATGGCCTGCTAGTGATAATTTTACAAATTCCGAAATCCTAAAAAAAATGGCGAAAAAGAATACTACACTCATAGAACAAACCCGACCACTTTTTGGCCGGGCTGTATTTGATAATATTGGATTGATAAAAGGTTTTGACAAATGCGGTTTGAAAAAGCGGGTACCGATAAAGGTTTTGCTAACGCAAGACAAACAGCAATAGAAGAAGTAATTTATAAGCTGTTATAACCTCACCATTTTGTTCACCTCAACAATGGTAAAAAAAGGAATGGGGTTTGTAAATGCAGCATACACTTATACCTGCCGATTACCTTTTAACATGAAAGCTGTTAAATAAAATTTATTGTACAAAAAATGCTGATTATTTAGTGTACACTTGCAACTCCATTAAACTTTATTAACCTAAAATTTCATTATATGAAATATGTACTGTTCTTTACCATTTCGCTTTTCACCCATCATTTTCTTTCTGCACAAACAGCACAAGACAGCCTTGACATAAAACAAGCCGCCCTTGATTATATTGAGTCGCAACATGTGTCCAATGCAAAACAAATGGAACGGGCATTGCACCCTCGTATGGTTAAACGAACATTCTGGAAAGACAAAGCAACAGGCAAAGAATATATACGTGAAACCACCACGGAGTACATGATATTACTGGCAGAGAGTTATAACATAAAGGGAGATAAATTTCCGGTAGTACCCAAAAAAGATGTCAGGCTGTTAGATGTATCGGAAAAAACAGCATCAGTAAAACTAATAGCCGATGAGTGGATTGACTATATGCATATTGTAAAACTAAACGGTGCCTGGAAAGTTATTAATGTATTGTGGCAATACAACGATGTAAAACAACACGATTAAGTAAATTTGTTTACCGTTACAAAACAAAAATATGAGACCATATATTTTAGCCGAAACGAATTGGAAACATATTCAAGAAACGCAATTTAATATAGCCATACTTCCCTGGGGTGCCACCGAAGCGCACAACTATCACCTACCCTATGCCACCGATAATATTGAAGCCACATATATTGCATCCGAATCGGCCAGACTTGCATGGGAGCAAGGCGCCAAAGTAATTGTTTTACCCACTATTCCTTTTGGTGTTAATACCGGCCAGGCCGATATTACCCTGGACATAAACCTAAACCCTAGCACACAATTACAAATTTTAAAAGACATTATTACAACCCTTAACCACCAACAGATTTATAAACTATTTATTTTAAACAGCCATGGTGGTAACGATTTTAAACCCATGATAAGAGAACTGGGTTTAAAATTCCCCACCATGTTTATATCGGCTTGCAATTGGTTTCAATTACCTGATAAACGGAGTTATTTTGAAAACGCCGGCGATCATGCCGATGAAATGGAAACCAGCCTTTTATTACACCTGCAACCCGAACTAGTTTTACCGCTGGACCAAGCCGGTTTGGGCACCGAAAAAAAACATAAAATAAAAGCCTATACCCAAGGCTGGGTTTGGGCCGAAAGACAATGGTCAAAAGTTTCGGCTGACACTGGCATTGGTAACCCCAAGCTGGCCACCAAAGAAAAAGGCGAAGTTTTTTTCAATGCAGTTACACAAAAAATTGCAGACACATTAATACAATTGGATAAGTTGGATGTGAACGATATGTACGAGTAACTATAATTTTTGACATATTTTTATTATGAACCCAACAGCAGTAACATCCATCATCACTCGTTGCAATTAAGTGATTGTTCGCAATTCATTCTTTCAATGAAAGAATGAATGAGAGCCTCCGTTCATCGTTCCGTTCGCTTATCATCATCGTGTTATGCTTAAAAACCTCCTATAAATACAACAGTTTAAATAGCTATTAAAAAAATAGTATGTACAAAATCATCCGAACAAACTCCGACAACCCCGACTTTCAAAAACTGGTAACCGAACTGGACAACGACCTGGCCATTAGAGACGGCGATGAACATGCGTTTTATGCCCAACATAATAAAACCGCCGGCCTTAATACGGTTATTGTAATATACGATGGCTATTTAGCCGTAGGCATTGGTGCTATCCGTGAATACGAACCCGGCGTTATGGAAGTAAAAAGAATGTATGTATTACCCGAAAAGAGAGGGCTTGGTATTGCATCAATTGTTTTAAAAGAATTGGAAAACTGGGCTAAAGAATTAGGTTATAAAAAATGTATTTTAGAAACCGGCAAAAAACAACCCGAAGCCATTGCACTATACCAGAAAAATAATTACAAAGTAATTCCAAACTATGGTAATTATGCCGGTGTTGACAATAGTGTTTGTTTTGAGAAGGTACTTGGGTGTTAATTATACTTGAAAAGAAGAACATGTCAGGCTGAGCCTGACGAAGCCCGCTAAGAGATTTTATTTTGCTACTTATCCTTCGTCAAGCTCCCACGCTATGCGGGGTTAAAACAAGGTGACAAAAATTTCTTTAACCTGGATGTATGTCCAGTCTGTTAATTTTATCCTTATACGCCGAAGGCAATAATATACTTTTCAACAACCAATCCATCTTCATTAACCTACTTATTTTATACACCGGAACAACGGGTGTAAGCAGCGAAAAATCGTTAAAGTGTAATAAAGTTTTTACACGTTGTGGTACTACCAGTTTTTGACCTTCTATCAATACCCTGAAACGCATAGCACCCAAGTGTTTTTTGTATTGCATAAACAGGTCTTCGGTGTAATTACTTTTTTCCAGATCATTTATAATATGTGTTTCCCTAACGGGCAACCATTCAATGTACGTAGCAGGTAATTCTTTAATACCCATACGGGTACCCACCCTGTAAAAAACATTGTACACTTCTTCTTTTTCTTCAGCGCTTAATTTTTGTTCCAGCAATTCGTAAGCGGCAATGGAATAATGTATAAGCATAAACAACACATCACGGTAGGCCCAATCGGGTATGGTAGCACCACGACTGTTTTCTACAGCCGTATGTATCTTGCTCATGGTGTCAATAGCGGTATGCGCTTGCTCGGTAGGCGTAAATATAATTTTGCGGGCATACTCAACAGTAGAAAAAAGACGACCAAGTGGATCGGCAGGAAGTTTACCCGTAAAGTACAACCAATCAACAGCTTTGTTTAAAGCAAACTCGGCTGCAGCACCGGCAAATATGAAAAGCACGGTATCGCTTTTACCCCATATTTTTCTGACAATAGAATTTTCCTGTACAAAATTATGTTGCATGTATCCATAAGGTTTGTGCTAAGTTAAGAACGAATGGTGAAGGCGGAAAGTGAAAAAAAGCATAAAGCTGAATGCTAAAAGCGGAAAGCTGAAAGCACTTATTGTTCTCTTTTTATAAATCCTACATTATTAAATCCAAAATCATAAATTCTTAAGTTGAAGGGCTGCCCGACTGGCAGTAGTAGCTGCAATGGAAGGGTGGTCAAAGTGTGCCGGCATTGCACTACTACAGAAGGCGGGAACTGAAGCTGAACAAAGAACCGGAGGATGCCAGCCCCAAACAAAAAAGATTAAATGTTATTAGAAGCCGGCTAAAAAAGCGGAGAATATGACAAGCGGTTACTGTTATAAACGCCAATTTGCTTACTTTGTAGTCTTCCAAAAAAGAAATACAACATGAAGAAAAAACTATTGCTGTTGGCCGGCGCTGCCATCCTTACAGGATATGCAGGCTACAGTCAGGCTAAACTTATTGAAAAAGTTACCAAAAAAGGTGAGGAACTGGTAATACCTTACGAAAAGTATACATTACCAAACGGCCTTACTGTTATTATTCACGAGGACCATAGCGATCCGGTAGTGCATTTGGACGTTACCTACCACGTGGGATCGGCTCGTGAAGAAATTGGCAAATCGGGCTTTGCACACTTTTTTGAACACATGATGTTTCAGGGAAGTGATAACGTAGCCGACGAGCAACATTTTAAAATTGTAACGGAAGCCGGCGGTACACTAAATGGTACTACCAACCAGGATCGTACGAACTATTTTCAAACCGTACCCAGCAACCAGTTAGAAAAAATGCTTTGGTTAGAAGCCGACCGTATGGGCTTTTTACTGGATGCAGTTACCCAACAAAAATTTGAAGTACAACGCGGTACCGTTAAAAACGAAAGAGGCCAGCGTGTAGACAATGTGCCTTATGGTCTGATGTCGGAAGTAATGGCACAAAACTTTTACCCTTATGGCCACCCTTACTCCTGGCTAACCATTGGTTATGTAGAAGATCTTGATCGTGTAGACGTAAATGATCTTAAAAACTTTTTCCTTCGTTGGTACGGGCCAAACAATGCGGTGTTAACTATTGGCGGTGATGTAAAACCTGCTGAGGTGTTAAAACTGGTAAGTAAATACTTTGGCACTATACCTCGTGGGCCGGAAGTAAAAAACATGGAGAAAATGGTACCGGTACTGGATAAACATCGTTTTGCCAGCTATACCGACAACTATGCCCGTTTCCCATTATTTGTACAAGTTTATCCTACCGTGCCTAACTACCACCCCGACCAGGCGGCTTTAGCTTGTTTGGCGCAGGTACTGGGTCAAGGCAACAACTCGGTTTTATACCAGCAGCTAACTAAAAAACAATTGGCTTTGCAAGCCGGCACTTTTAGCGGTTTATCGGAACTATCCGGACAGTTTATGTTCCAGGTTGTCCCTTTTCCGGGTAAATCATTGGCCAGCATGTTCCATTTATTAAACAATGCATTGGATAGTTTTGAAGTACGTGGTGTAACTGACGAAGACATTGCTAAGTTTAAAGGTGGTTACGAATCGCAATTAATTAACGGTTTACAAAGCGTGGGAGGTAAAGTTTCGCAATTAGCAGCTTTTGAAACTTTTGCCGGCAACCCTAATATGTTAGGTGAGTTATTAAAACGTCACCAGGCTGTTACCAAGGAAGATGTAATGCGTGTGTATAACAAGTACATTAAACACAAACACAGCCTTAACGTAAGTGCATTACCTAAAGGTCAGGAAAAAATGATTGTTGGCGACGACAATTACAAAGTAAATAAAGACAACTATAATGCACCTGATTATGGCTACGATAACCTGAAATATGTAAAAGCTAAAGATAATTTTGACCGCAGTAAAATTCCGGGTAACGGACCAAACCCGGTGGTAAAAGTACCGGCTTACTGGACAAAAGACTGGGCTAACGGTATTAAAATTATTGGTGCCGAAAATACGGAGATACCAACCGTGACCTTAAGCATCAGCATACCCGGTGGTACTTTCCTGGAAGCTAACGATTTGTCTAAAGCAGGGTTAGCCTCATTAACGACTACCATGATGAATGAGGATACCAAGAACTTTACATCGGAAGAAATAAGCCGTCAGTTGCAAACCTTAGGCAGCTCGGTATCGGCATACAACACAAACGATAAAATTGTTTTCCAGGTACAATCACAGGTGAAAAACCTTGATGCGACGTTGAAGTTACTGGAAGAAAGAATGTTCCGTCCGAAGTTTAATCAGGACGATTTTGACCGTAACAAAAAACAAGTACTGGAAGGCTTTAAAATGGCTAAATCGCAGCCAGCTTCTATTGCTGATGATGTTTTTGCTAAAGTAAACTATGGCAAAACGCATATACTTGGTACCAGCTCAAGCGGTACCGAAACATCGGTAGCAGCCTTAACATTGGCTGATATTCAGCAATTTTACGATAACGCTTTAACCTCTAAAGGAACACAGGTTGTAGTGGTAGGTGATATTAAAGAAGAAGATGTTTTAGCTAAACTTGGCTTTTTAAACAACCTGCCTGCCAGAGATGTAACCATACCTACATTAGCAAAAGCACCAGGTGTTGAAAAAACTAAAATTTATTTAGTGGATGTACCTAAATCGGCACAAACAGAGTTTCGTGTGGGTTATGTTACCGACTTAAAATATGATGCTACCGGCGAATACTTTAAAACCGGTTTAATGAACTACGTTTTAGGCGGCGCCTTTAACAGCCGCTTAAACCTTAACCTGCGTGAAGACAAAGCCTGGACTTATGGCGCCCGCAGTGGTTTTACCGGTGGTAAACAAACCGGCGATTTTGAATTTAGTGCCGGTATTAAAGCCGAAGCTACTGACAGTGCTATGATTGAAATGATGAAAGAAATTAAAGGTTATGTTGACGGTGGTATTACCGACGAAGAATTAGCCTTTATGAAAAGTGCGATTGGTCAGCGTGATGCATTGCGTTATGAAACCGGTTTCCAGAAAGCAGGCTTTATTGGTAACATTTTAAATTATAACCTGCCTGGTGATTATGTTGAACAACAAAGCAAAATAACCAGCAGCATTACCAAAGAAGAAATTAATGCTTTGGCTAAAAAATGGTTAACTGCCGATAAGTTTAACGTGTTACTGGTTGGTGATAAAGCCAAAATTTTACCCGGCCTTGAAAAACTGGGTTATGAAATTATCGAGCTGGACACTGACGGAAACCCTGTACAGAAAAAAGGATTTTAATATAACTACAGTACTGGTTTAGTGCTTATAAAATCCCGTAGCTAACCCCTACGGGATTTTTTTTGTAAGATTTCTGCCACAGAGTTTTTTGCACGGAGTTTTATACTTAGGCAGACTTTAAAACTTCTTATCAGGAACTGGACAAAAAAAACACCCCTCAAAAGAGGGGTGCTGGTATAGTAAAATATTTTATTGTTTAAACATTGGTTTAGCCCATTTATTGGCTACACAACGGTTAGTCAGTTAGTTTAAAAACCTGTTGACAGCGAAAAAGCGCTGGGCAGCATGTTCCAAAAACCCTGACCGGGTACATCCAGTTTTTTCGTTTGCTTGTCGCTTTCTTCCATTCTCTCCGCATTGGTTTCTTCTACCGCCGGATTAGCGGCATAAAGAAATACCATCGCTAAGGTGGTAATAGCTGCGATAAACAATGCTATTTGCCATTTCCTGTTCATTTGTAGTTGCTTTAGCATTTTGGACGCTTATTGATGATCAAATGTTACAACAAAAGTAAAATAATTTTGTTCGCTTACCTAAAACAATCGTTTGAAGTGTAGTTAATTAAGGTTAAAGCGGTATTTCTACCATAAAAATTACTCATTGGGTCTTATCCCGCTTATCTTCGCAAACAAATATTTTAGGCAATGAACCATACATTTACCACCCGCATAGGTGCCGAGGTTGAGGACATTAGAACGGCCGGGTTATATAAATCCGAACGTGTTATTAAAAGCCCGCAAGGCGCCGAAATTGAAGTAAACGGCAACACTGTTTTAAACTTTTGTGCCAATAACTACCTGGGCCTTTCATCGCACCCCAAGGTTATTGAGGCTGCCCATAAAGCTATTGAAAGTCATGGTTATGGCATGAGTAGTGTACGTTTTATTTGCGGCACGCAGGATATACATAAAGAACTGGAACAAAAAATATCGGCCTTTTTAGGTACCGAGGATACTATTTTATACGCCGCTGCTTTTGATGCCAACGGTGGTGTGTTTGAACCCCTGTTTAACGAGCAGGATGCTATTATTTCCGATGCATTAAACCACGCTTCTATTATTGACGGTGTACGTCTTTGTAAAGCACAACGTTTTCGTTACGAGCATAATAATATGGCCAATCTGGAAGCCAAGTTAATTGAATCGGCCGCTTGCCGCAGCCGTATTATAGTTACCGACGGATCGTTTAGTATGGACGGCACTATTGCCCAGTTAGATAAGATTGTTGAGCTGGCCGAAAAATATGATGCCGTAATCATGATAGACGAATGTCACTCCTCCGGCTTTTTAGGTAAAACCGGCCGTGGTACACATGAGTACCGTGGCGTAATGGGTAAAATTGATATTATTACCGGCACATTGGGCAAAGCCTTAGGTGGCGCATCCGGAGGTTTTACATCGGGCAAAAAAGAAGTGATAGAAATGTTGCGCCAAAAATCTCGTCCTTATTTGTTTAGCAATACATTGGCGCCTTCCATTGCCGGAGCATCCATTGCCGTGTTGGATATGCTTACCGAAACTACCGAGCTGCGTGACAAGTTGGAATTTAACACAAAGTACTTCCGCACTAAAATGACCGAAGCCGGTTTTGACATTAAACCCGGCGACCACCCCATTGTACCTATTATGTTGTACGATGCGGTATTGGCTGCCGATTTTGCCGCTAAATTATTGAACGAAGACATTTATGTTATTGGTTTCTTTTTCCCTGTAGTACCAAAAGGCCAGGCACGTATACGCGTACAATTAAGTGCCGCACACGAACAACACCACTTAGATAAAGCCATTGCCGGCTTTACCAAAATTGGTAAGGAGTTGGGAGTGCTTAAATAAGTGATAAGTTGTAAGTAATAAGTTATAAGCAGGCCGGTAGCGTTACGTTACCGGCTTTTTGTGCTTGCATGTTGGCTGTGTTAAGCATTCTGCATTCAGCGTTTAGCATTACTTAAAACTTATTACTTACAACTTTATTCGGGGCTATCAACAGTAGTAACTCCCATCAGCTGCTGTTCCCGCTGCTACGGGCTCCGCTTTGCTCCGGTGCTACGTTGCACTTCGCACTAAACCCTGCGCATCGGGCAGCCCGTCAACGGTAGAACATTGCCCATCATCGTGTTAAAAAATCCCCCCTTTCTAACTCAGTTGTATTGACGAAAGCCAAAACAGTTTTGTATATTTAACTAATCAACTATAAATCATTAAAAAAAATATTCAAGTTTGACGATTTAGTAACTTGAGTATATTTATGAGTTAGGCGCTATTATGACAGATCTCATACTATATTGCAATCATTGTGGCAACACTAGCGGTAATATCCTTTTGTGCGAGGCCCCGTCTTCATCAACAGCATATAGCATAGAAGATAGCGATGAACGCGAATCAATTGAATGTACTTACTACTTGACAAGATGCAAAACTTGTGGCGGTATTTCTCTTTACTATGACTGTGAGTATGATGAACATCCAGGATATATTACAGAAGCTTTTTTATGTTATCCAGCAATTAAAGAGTTGGGAGAAGAAATTCCAATAGCGATTACTAGAACTTACTATGAGGCATTGAAGGCTGAAAAATTTTCATCTGACGCCTCAGCCATTTTAATTAGGCGAGCATTAGAATTACTTTGTAAAGATCAACAAGCAAATGGACGTAATCTAAAGGCTCAATTAGATGACTTAGCACATAGAAATATCATTCCTAATACTCTCGTAAAGATGGGCGACGCCTTACGAATATTAGGAAATTTAAGTGCTCACGCCACGGATTATAAAATTGATGCATCGGAAGTTTATGCTATGAAAGACTTTCTATTTGCAATGTTAGAATATGTATATACTGCACCAACTAAAATCGACAAATTACAAAAATCAATGGCCGCAAAAACGAACAACAGCGCCTAACATCGGGTTTGGTGCTATGCTGGCGGATGAATAAATCCTCATCTTTTTGTTCGCTATCAGCAGCAGTTCAGTCAGACGGAATTCTTCTCAGCGTTAGTTCTTACTTTCATCATCATTATTTCTATTAGGCTACAGTTTCGAACTGGAAGTTATAAAATACCAGCAAAGCAGTAAGCCCTGAACGTAATGTGCATTTTTTCGCAATTAGTTGCTAAAGACACTACGATGTCTCTTAAAATGATATTATCTTGAATTCATGATTATATTAATAACAACTGGTCATTCTGAAAACGGCTTATGTAATACAGTTGAGCTGTTTAAAATAATCGAAGGTATCAAACCTAAAATAATTTTTGAAGAAGTCTCACCCGCTAAATTTGAAGGAGTTTATAAAGGAACTCGGAAAGACTCACTAGAGACCTCCACAATTAAGAAATATTTAGAAAGGCATTCAATAGAGCATATACCTGTAGACAAAGATGAGGATGAAATAAGCGAAGCACGAATAAAAGCTAATTATAACAGCATATCTAAGACATTCTACGCAAACGACAGAGACTATAAATAATTAGCACAACAACAGAGATATCTGACAGGGCAGTTTGGATTTCCATATCTAAACAGTGACCATTGTAGCAACTTATTAGAAACTAAGCTTTTGTTAGAAAATCAGTTATTGCCAAATATTAATCATGAAAATGTTTTCCAAATGTATAGCGAGTGGCTAAATCAAAATGACAATAGAGAAAATGAAATGGTTAAAAATATTTATAACTACTGTTATCGAAGTAACTATGGTAAGGCTTTGTTTCTTGTTGGAGCAGCGCATAGAAAATCACTAATAAACAAAATTTCAAAGTTCGAAATAAACAAGAAACAAAATTTAGACTGGATATTTGATTATTTCGGTTTACAATACAAGAAGTAAAACGGCATACGAATATATTTTTAACTTTTTGTTCGGTATTAGCAACGGTTCGGTCAGACGTTATTCTATTCAGCTTTAGTTCTTATCTTCAACATCAGTAATTCTATTGGGCTGCAGTCCCTAACTGGACGTTATAAAATACCAGCACAGCCGCAAGCTCTGGACTTTACAGGCAATAAATAAACTTCTTTTATAATGAGACTCTCTACTTATTCTGAAATGGTTCATGAATATAAAGTAAGACCAATTGATAGCGATGATCTCGAAGAAAGAGAAAAACTAATACTCAGAAACAAGCATTCAATTATCTTCGAAGGTGATTTTTTAGAGTTCGACAATCTTGAACTATGGGTAAAACAGAATGTTAGTACCGACCCTATAGTGTTTTTGTTTTACGGGAAATTAGCTTACGACTATGGCTACTTTGAAGTATTTACAAATGAACAAAGTTATTTTGATAAATTAACAGCAATCATTCCGACTTTATTTACAACTTATCCAAGCGGCAAAACATCGAAAACAAATGGCTATGACCAAGAAATCTACCCGTAACGAATCTGAGGCACTCAAATAGTACACTACACATAATATGGGGTTTGCAATAGTGGGACAAAACTGCAAAATTGAAGATTTTCGTTTCGATTGCTCCACCATCGCAAAGCCCCGAAACGTTAGCGGTAATTGCAACCGAATACACGCCTTAACTAAAAGTAAATATTACTCTTGCAAATTTTGCAATGGACCCAAACTCAGTCAAGACTTAATTTAGTAAATTTGGCTTTTACAGAATTTTAAAAATGGCAAAAAACAAGAAAATTGAAGTTGAAGGCAAAGAAATTACAATCATTCTTGACAAGCAACAAGAGTTTATTTCTTTGACCGATATGCTGAAAGCTAAAGACGGCGATTTTTTTATCTCAGATTGGCTTCGTAACAGAAATACCGTTGAATACCTTGGAATCTGGGAAACTGTTTATAACCCAAATTTTAATTATGGCGAATTCGCCATAATTAAAAGTCAAGCAGGTTTGAACAGCTACAAATTGAGCGTAAAAGATTGGGTTGACAAGACAAATGCTATCGGAATGAAAGCAACAGCAGGACGATATGGTGGCACTTATGCTCACCCTGACATTGCCTTTGAATTTGGAATGTGGATTAGCCCACAATTCAAAATATATCTGATAAAAGAATTTCAACGTCTAAAAAGTGAAGAAAACGACAGGCTAAAATTAGAATGGAACTTACAAAGAACCTTAGCTAAAGTAAATTACCACATTCATACTGATGCTATAAAGGAAAATCTCATTCCGAAAGTAATTACTAAACAACAAGCCAGTTTTGTATATGCCAATGAAGCAGACTTATTAAATGTTGCTCTTTTCGGAATTACAGCAAAAGAATGGCGAGACAAGAACTCGAACCAATCAGGAAACATCAGAGATTATGCAACTTTGGAACAATTGGTGGTTTTGAGCAATATGGAAAGTATCAACGCATTACTTATTGGTCAAGGACTTTCACAAAGTGACAGACTGATCCAATTGAACAAAGTAGCGATAACTCAAATGAAATCACTAACTGAAAGTAACGCAATAAAGAAACTAAAATAAAAGCAACGAACCGTCATACGGAGCGTTGAACACCATCTAGCGCAGGCTCCCTTAATACTATTAAGCTAAGCTGCCGCATGGATGAAGCAGATATCTCTTAAAATTTAAAAGGACCCTTTTATAGCAGGGGATGCCTCCTAAGGTTGGCATGACGGACTCCTTAACTTAATTGCATTACAGGTCTCCTAAAGTAAAACAATGAGCATCTTCACTTACCATCTTGTAAAAACATCCTACTTCACCGCTATTAAAGCAATCCTGTTACCGCCAACTGCCGGTAACACTCCCGGTTTAGTACATGCAGAATGTATAACGGCTATGACATTGGGTTCACCTATCTTTTCTCCGTTGCGTATGCTGGTAAAACAAGTGGTCGTGTTTGCACAATGGGAAAATGAAACTGCTATTAATAACTTTTTAAGTACACATAAGTTTGGTAAAATACTGGCCAAAGGCTGGCATACCCGTTTACTTTTTATGCGGCAATGGGGTCATATAACCGAGTTTAAAATGCCTAACGAAACGCATGAATTGGATACACCCGATTCGCCTGTTGTAGCCGTAACCATTGCCCGTATGAAAATGTTGCAAGTTCCCAGGTTTATACATTGGGGCAGGCCGGTAGAAAAATTAGTGCGTGACCATCCCGGCACCACTCTATCTTTAGCCTCTATTCGTCTTCCTCGTACTGTTTCTACTTTCTCTGTCTGGAAATCGCAAAAAGAAATGACCGATATGGTGTATGGACACAGCGCTGTACCAAAACCTAAACGCCATATTAATGCTATGAAAGAAAGAGACCGCAAAGATTTTCATTTTGAGTTTACCACTTTGCGTTTTAAACCCATTGCCGAATATGGCGAGTGGAAAGGGCAAAAGAATATTATCCCAAACCTCAACCAAAATAATTAAATGAGGTTAGCAGATCCAAAGCAAAAGTTTCAGGATTGGTTTACCCAGCAATGGGTAATACTTTGGGGTAAAAAAATTAATGCAGAAGATTACCCCTGGCTCATGGGACCCTTTGGTAACCTTACCGGTATTGGCGAAGATTTTATACAACAATTAGCCACTAAGGAAAACTTAACTATACAAAGAAATAGCCAGACCCGGGGATTAATTCCTTCTATGGATATGCTCCATTTATCTCAGTCGGAGTTAGCTAATTTATCGCAAGAGGTTATTGGATTTTACGAAAAAACAGCTTTATACAATTTACATTTCAGCGTAAAATGGAATCCGTTTTTTAAAGGTTTTGGCATTTTAGTAACCAAATTATTCAGCAAGCGCATTAACCAGTTAAACGTACCCACCCGCAATACTAAAAACGCCGAAAACATCAAAAGCGAAATCATCACGCTTACCGATCCCGCATCAGGCACTATAAAATATACCATCTGGTTCCGATCTTTTATATCCACCGGTAAAGTTATTTACTCGGGTATTTACAGTACTTGTACACTACCCTCCGGCAAAACCTGTGTTAAAGCTGTTTTCCCTTTGCCAAAAGGTAATGCAACCGTTATTATGTTACCCAGTGTAGGCCTCAATGGCGAACTTATTTTAAATTCAGCCGGTAAAAAACTCGGCGATGCCGGTTTTTACTTTTTACTAAACGATTCCAAAGGAAAATACTGGGCACAATTTATTCGCAGCTTTCGTGACCAATTAATTATAGGTGTTGTAAACGATCAACTTACTGCCGAACAAATGTTAACACTTTGGGGTAAAAAAGTGTTGCAGTTTAAGTATTCTATAAATTTGAAAAAGTAAGCCGGGTAAAAAAATAATACATTACTAATCAATAAAGACATCCTTTTGCGATAAAAGAATATGAGATATCTACAATTTATAGCAATTTTTCTTATTTGTGGATGCCACAATACAAATAATAATGAGCGCTTATTAAGTGGCTCATCCAAAGAACTTCATGTGAACAGCGATCTAGTCCTTACAAAAAATGACTCATTACTATTCCAAACCTCAAGACATAATTTTTTACCCTCAATTTTCAGATACCACTAATAGTTTTTGTAAGCTTATTGGTGATACCATGTTATTGCATCTGAGTACTGTTTTTTTTGAAGGCAGTTATGTATTAAAGGTTAAAATAGTTAATGATTCCGTCAATAGCTCTTTAATGCTTTTTGACAATCATAGCAATTATGTTTATACACCTTCAATGGGTCAAATCATTTTAAATAAAAAAGCATTTCAAGTAAAAGATTATGTCATCGCAGAAATTGCATACAACTTTATTGGAAAAAATAAAGACATTAGAGATATAAAACCAGACACGGTACAAATAAGGGGCAAAATTAAACTTAAAGTTAGAGAGGTAAATTTCGATTTTAAAGATTTCAGTATTGAAAACAGTAGAAATGCATTCTATGCAATGTTAAAACAGAACCCAGACACAATAAGAAAGCTTAGTTTATATGGCTGTGCTTTTACCGAACTTCCTGAAGAATTATCTTTATTCACGCATCTTGAAGAACTTGACTTAACAGGAAATGATTTAAGTCGTTCAGATCTTAATGGATTAACCCATAATAAAAATTTAAGGTCGCTCAATTTAACCGAGTGCAATCTATCTAAAGTCCCTTTACCTATTATTAATCTTAAACATCTTGAAACGCTTGATATCTGGAATAACAAAATAAATATAATTCCAGATCAATTATATAGCATGATTTCGCTGAAGACATTAACAATAGGAAATAATAATATAAACTATCTATCACCTAAGATTTCTCAACTCATCAATTTGGAGTCTTTTGAAAGTTCGTCAACAAATATTTTCGTTTATCCGGATGAGATGACAAAACTCAAGAAACTAAAAGAAATTTATCCAAATGACACGATGCAGTACATCCCTAAGAAATTAATTCAATACGCATGGGGCTACGATACAATTTTTCGACACTAAGACAGTGTTTATAATTTAACAAGAGCTCTGCATAAAATACATTAGCCCCAAATTATCACGATGATGAACAAAGAACCGAACGATAAACGGAGCGTCGCCCCGAAGCAAACACACATGGCTAACTCGGGGTTAAAAACAACATCAGTCCATCTGTGTTACTACAGCTGGTAACAAAAAATATTGTAACTACCTTTATTACTCATCGTTAGCATTATAAAATTTACAACATGACAGAAAAAGAAAAATGTGCACAGGGGCTTTTGTATAACCCAAACCATGATAAAGAATTGATTAACGAAAGAGTGGTTTGCAAAAGTTTATGCCAGCAATACAATGAATTGAAATATGAAGATGCGGAAAACAGGAATACGCTGATGAAGAAAATTGTTACCACCGCTACGGATAGTTTTTTGGTAGAACAACCTTTTTGGTGCGACTATGGATATAATATTGAACTGGGTGATAATTTTTATGCTAATCATAACCTTGTTATTTTAGATTGTGCACCGGTGAAATTTGGTAATAATGTTTTCATTGGCCCTAACTGTGGCTTTTATACAGCGGGCCATCCGGTTAACGTACAACAAAGAAACGAAGGGCTTGAATATGCTAAACCAATTACGGTGGGTAACAATGTGTGGCTGGGTGGTAATGTGGTAGTCTTGCCCGGTGTTACTATTGGCGACAATACCATTATTGGTGCCGGCAGTGTGGTAACAAAAAATACTCCGGCAAATGTTATTGCAGTGGGCAATCCTTGTAGAATATTAAAATCCATTGATGGCGAACAATAAGTGGGGCTTTATTAATATTATTTATATTTTATGACCATCAATTAATGCACCTGAAAAGACCAACTACTTTGCTTGTTGAAGTGAGTAAAAAAGCCTATTCTTGAACATAAATTAACGTTACAAAAACAAGCAATGCCATGGCACCTAATTATGCCGCTAAAAAACATTTTTTAATTTTAGATGGATTGCGTGGTGTGGCGGCTTTGGCGATTGTTGTCTTCCATTTTATGGAAGTAATTATTACTGATTTTTCTAAAAACATTATTGCGCATGGTTACCTGGCGGTAGATTTTTTCTTCTGCCTTTCGGGCTTTGTGGTGGCCTATGCCTATGATGACCGCATGAAAAAAATGAGCCTGTCAACTTTTTACAAACAGCGGCTTAAACGTTTGCATCCGCTTGTTTTGTTAGGTACGGTATTGGGCTTGCTGGCCTTTTTGTTTGATCCGTTTAGTAATGCGGCATCCGGTTATAGTTTTGTACAAATTTTCTTGCTATTCATTACCTCCGCTCTACTGATTCCCTACCCTGTAATGGAAGACAGGTATTTTAATTTGTTTGGATTAAATGCGCCAAGTTGGTCGCTGTTTTGGGAGTATGTAGCCAATATTATTTACGCTTTAATTTTAGTAAGGCTACATAGAAAACGGTTATTACTGTTAGCAGTTATAAGTGCAGGTTTTATTGTGTACATTACTTACACAGCAGGATCTTTAGTGGGTGGTTGGAACGGTGATACATTCTGGCACGGTGGCGCCAGAATGATATTCTCGTTTTTAGCAGGTATGTGTATTATGCGTTACCAATTATTTATTAAAAACAAGATTGGTTTTGTTGGTTTAGCTGTTTTACTGGTGCTTGCGTTTTTATCACCCTACCGTGAAGCTTCCAACTGGATTGTTGAGCCTTTAATTGTACTGATTTATTTTCCTTTTTTAATTGCCTTGGGTGCAGGTAGTTCGCTATCACCAAAGCATGAAAATATTTGTAAATTATCGGGCAATATTTCCTACCCGTTATATATTACTCACTACTTTGTGTTATGGGGCTTTGGAGCTTATTACGCTAGTGCCACTCCATCAAACAGTACATTAACGTTGGTGGTAGTAAGTTTAATAGCGGTGCAGCTATTAGTAGCTTACTTGGCTATGAAATATTATGACAGGCCTATCAGGAAGAGATTATCTAAATAATGCCTGATACTGACGCAAGCCGTTAATAACAATATTAAACCGTTAGGCATTTTATGATACAATTAAAATAGTTATGGCTAATAGCACAATTATATTAAAGTAAATTGGGTGATGAAAAAAATTACGCTACTCCTACTGCTTTTGACAGCAAGTATAGTACAACTGAATGCACAGCAAAAGAAATTAGTTTTAGCAACTTATACTTATGCTACTAATAACCGTTTGCAGAACCTTACTCCATTAGCCGAATACCTATCCCAAAAAACAGGGCATACCATTATTGCTGTTAGCTACCCTACCGTACAAGGTTTAATTAGTGCTATAATAAACGATAGTGTTGATTTTGCTATGATGAATACATCGGGTTATTTAACATTGCAACGCAATAACCCGGGTGTTGCTATACCCATTATAAACCTTGATATGGGTAATACGGTAACAACAAATTATGCAGGCTGCCTGATTGCTAATAAAGAAACCGGTATTACAAAAATTGCGGAGCTGAGTAAACAACCTAATAAGTTTTCGCTATCGTTGGTTAATCAATCTTCCACATCGGGCAATCTTGTTCCCAGGCTTTTATTAAATGACAATAACATACCTACACCGGAAAAAAACTTTACCATAAACTATCTTGGTTCACACAGAAAAGTAGCGGAGGACATTATGAATATACCCAATGGTATAGGCGGTTGTGGCTGTGCTGAAATTGATAGTGTGAGAAAATATGCACCGTTTGACAGTAAGGTAACGGTGCTTGATTCTTTCAATAATATTCCATTAGGCCCTATTGTTTATAAGAAAAATTTGAATAAAAAAATAACACAAACCTTTACAAAAGAGTTATTGCAATTACATAAAAATGCTCCTGATATTTTTAAGAACTTTTGTGCAGGATGGACTGAGTTTAAACAGGCTGTTGCTTTTAAAAAAGTAGCCGATAAGGATTACGATGCCTTTAGAAAAATGTTTGGCAATAATGAACAGCTTTGGCAACTAATAGAATAGATGTAACTTCCGTTATTAGCAACATAACTTGAAATTTATTGGTAACATACGATCTTTTTACACGCCCATTCAGCCAACGGTAAAAAAGGCTGGTGAAAATGTTTCTTATACAGAGTATTTACCACACACAGATATACAAAATTATATTTATTGTTACTGGCAATTGCAAACCAAAGAACCTTTAACAGCGCAGTTTAATTACCGTGTAGTGGCAGATGGCTGTATTGACGTGTTTTTTGAATTAAACAATACGGCCGAAAATTTTGTAATGGGTTTTTGTAGAAAATTTACCGAGTTTCCTTTAGCAAATAATTTCAACTACTTCGGTATTCGTTTTCTGCCTACTATATTTCCGCAGTTATTTCATGTAAATGCTATTTTATTAAGTAACCGTTTTGAGCATTTACAATCTGTTGTGCCTGATTTATCTGAATTCATTAGCAGCCATATACAAAGCGAAATGAGTGCGGTAAATATTGTTAACGAATTAGACAATTACTTTCTACACCTTACCAACAATACCCCTTTTAATAACGACAGCCGTTTGTATGAAGCGATTGATGTAATACTAAAAAAATACGGAGTTGTTGATATTGAAAATGATTTAAACACCGGTATCAGCCAGCGGCAATTGCGCAGATTATTTGAATATTATATTGGCGATACACCAAAAACTTTTAGCAAAGTAGTCAGGTTCCAAAATATATTAAGGGCCAAACCTTCCACACAAAGTTTACGGCAAAACAAACTTTTTTTTGATGTTGGCTACTACGATCAGGCGCATTTTATTAAAGAGTTCAAAAACTTTTATGGCGTAACACCTGCCAAGGCTTTTAGCAGATAATTATGTCCGATTTTTACAATGTTTTATTTGGGTTTTACATGAGCTTTGTGGTATAAACTACACAACTATGAGGCGATTGTTTATAGCTCTTACAGTATTTTGCTGTATGACATAAAGTTGCTCGCAAAATAACTTATCTGACAATAAAACAAATAACATGAAACTTAATGCCGGAATTATTACAGAAAAAATAGCTGAAACTAAAGCTTTTTACACAGATGTACTTGGCTTTGGAGTGAGCTTTGAAAATGAATTTTATTTATTACTACATACGCCAGACAAGCGTGCAGAGATAAGTTTTTTATTGCCCAATCACCCTAGCCAGCAGACAATTTTTCAAAAGCCTTTTTTAAACCAGGGGATGTATTTGACTATTGAAGTAAATGATGTAGATAAACTGTATGCCGACATACAGGAAAAGAAAATAGCGATTGAAATTGCCATTAGGGATGAGCCTTGGGGTGACAGGCATTTTGCTATTGTTGATCCGAATGGAATTGGGATTGATATTGTGAAGTATTCTCCGCCAGGTGAGTAGTTATTATAACGGATTTAAAAACCGTAAGTGAAACTGTAAGACTGAGGCGCAAATTAAAGAGAAATCATGTTCGTTAAAATGACAAGAATATTGTCAGGCTGAGCTTGACGAAGCCCTGTAGGAGTTTTTATTATGCTGCGTAGCCCTTCGTCAAGCTCAGGGTGACAAAAAATTTGAGGCTGTCATGTACTTTTCCAGCTATACTTTAATTGGAGTTTTTGTCTCGAGCCGACGGCTTCGCGTCTGCAACGCCGCTGATTTTGCTTCTTTCAAAAAATTGGCTGCGCATTTTTTGAATACTGCCTACGACAGTACCGAACCAAAAAATGCGGCTTATGCAGACGCTGTTGGAGATTAGCTAGTTTTTGTTATTGCTAAGAATTAAAAAAATCATTTTTAATAAACAAAGCCGCAATACTCATTGGTAATGCGGCTTTGTTATGCTGATTAATGTTATGCAGTACAAGAGTGCGACGCAAGGGACGATTATCTGTGTTACTACAGCCGGTAACAAAATAAAAAAACATTTTACTTCAGGTTCTTTTTGATGGTAAAGCTTGTTTCTAATTGTATGTTACGAGAGTGGCTACCTATTTGTATGTTATAATTGCCGGGATAAAGTTTCCATTTGCTTTCTTTTAAATCCCATTTTTGCAACTCGCTTAACGGTATAACAAACTCAACAATATTTTCGTTTCCATTTGTTATATGTATCCGACGAAATGCTTTTAATTCTTGCACAGGCATTCTGTCAATATCCGGGTATTGAATGTATAACTGCGCTACTTCATCGGCATTGTAATTACCGGTGTTGGCAATTTTTACAATTAGTTTTATACTGTCTTTTGTTGAACGTGGTGCGATAACGGGCTGTGTATTCCAGTTATATTTAAAGCTGGTATAACTTAAACCAAAGCCAAAAGGATATTGTACGTTGCCTTTGTAATAACGATAGGTTCTGTCTTTCATATCGTAGCTGGAATAATCGGGCAGGTTGTTTAGCGATTCATAAAATGTAACCGGTAAACGACCTGCAGGCGATACAGCACCAAACAATACATCGGCCACGGCGTGACCACCTTGCTCACCGGGATACCATGCTAAAATAATAGCATCGGCATAAGGCTCGATGGCTTTAATGTTTACATTGCTACCAGCCGTAACCACCACTACAACGGGTTTGTTTTTTTTACGCAATTCTTTTAACATGGCAATATGTGCAGCTGGCAACTCCAACGATAACTTATCGCCACCATTAGCGGCTAAAAAAGCATCGCCTTCTTCGCCTTCGTACACCGGTGTTAAACCAATAACGGCAATGGCAATATCACTCTCCCCTGCGGCCCAAATGCCACCAAAACGTGTAGTATCGGCAAAATCGCTACCCTGATCGTACTGCACAGCAACAGCAGGACCAGCGGCCTGTGTAATACCTTCGGCAACGGTAACTATATTGCCTGACATGCCATGATAGTTAGCCACCATTGGATCCATAGCACCGGCGTTTGCACCCAACACCATAATGGAACCATACTTTTTCATATCAAGCGGTAACAGATTTTTATCGTTTTTCATTAACACCATACTCTGCTGCGCCACTTTACGTGCCAGTTGAATATGTTTAGCAGTATGTACACTTTCTGCACCTAATTTACCATACACATTTTGTTCAGGTTTGTCAAAAAAACCTAAACGCATTTGTGTACGAAATAAACCAACAAGTGCCGAGTCAATATCTTTTGCTGTTAGTAAACCCTGCTTCAACGCATCGGCTAAATGATTTTGCAACAGGTTTGAGCAATCTAAATTTACACCGGCTTTTACTGCATCGGCAGCAGCCTGTGGTTTGCTGTCGGTTAATTTATGAAAGTTAACAATGTCATCAATCGCACCACAGTCTGTAACAACATGGCCTTTAAATTTCCACTCGGTGCGTAAAATTTTTTGTAGCAACTCGTTGCTGGTGCAACAAGGTTCATCGTTTAAACGGTTGTATGCGCACATAACAGATTCCACACCTGCATCCACCAGTTTTTTAAATGCGTATAAATAAGTTTCACGCATATCTTTTTCATCAGCCTTGGCATTAAATGCATGACGGCCGGCTTCCGGACCACTGTGCACGGCAAAATGTTTGGCAGCAGCAGCCGTTTTTAAATAACGGGGATCGGTACCCTGTAAACCTTTTACAAAAGCAGTACCCATGGCAGCCGTCAGGTATGGATCTTCGCCATAGGTTTCTTGTCCACGGCCCCAACGTGGATCACGAAAAATATTTACGTTGGGTGACCAAAAAGTTAAACCCATGTATTGTATATGGCGTCCTGCTGCGGTTGATAAATTATACTTGGCCCTGGCTTCGGTAGAAATAGCATCTGCTACTTCCTGCACCAAGCTATCATTAAAGGTTGCTGCCATACCAATGGCTTGTGGGAATACCGTTGCCAAACCTGCACGGGCTACACCATGCAAGGCTTCGTTCCACCAGTTGTAAGCAGGTATATTTAAACGTGGTATAGCATTGCTTTTATAACCCAGCAACGAAATTTTTTCTTCCAGCGTTAATTTGCTTAGCAAGTCGGCTACTCTTTTTTCCTGCGGTTCGTTGGTGTTACGAAAAAGCGGTACTTGTTGCGCTTGCACCGTACAACTTAATACCAACATAATAACAAGTAAACGTAAATACAACATACTCCTGTTTGTTTTTATAAATACAATAATTAAGGTTGTTGGTACAGGCCAACCTCTGCCAATACCGGTTTTGCACGGCTTTGCAATATGGATAATCGTACACGGTTTGTTGTTACCGGTGTAAAGCGTATCAATCTTTTATAACCCACGGTTGTGCCCTCGGTAATTACTTTCCATTCGCCATTTACTTCATACTCCAATATAAAATCTTCAATACGTTGACCTTTGGTAATATCTTCCTGCAACATCAACACATCAAACAATTGTGGCGTTGCAAATGTAAAATCAATTACTGCGGTACCGTCATTTGTGTTGCTTGTCCACGATGTATTAAACTTACCATCGACCAACGCTTTTGTTTTTTTTCCTTTAGCTTTTATGGTAGCATGTTGCAATAAATTATTGGCAAAAGTTTTATCAGTCAGCTTTTTCCACTCCACCAAACTTTTAACATCCGCTTCATGAATAAGTCCTCTTTTATCCGGCGGAATATTTAATAGCAATACACCGTTACGCCCTACCGAACTAAAATAAATATCCAACAATTTTTCCGGTGTTTTTACCACACTGTCTTCGGCGGGATGATAAAACCACCCCGGCCTGATGGACACATCTGTTTCTGCCGGATACCATACTAAACTTTTTGCTTTTACAATTTTTGCACGGCTGCCTAAATCATCTTCCATTAAATTCATAGGTGCAAAACCGGCAGCTTGTTGAGAGTTGGCCGCAACTTTTTCCTGTACCATTTCATCAGCAGGTAGTACACTCCATTCTGTTTCCCTCCCATAGCCCGATTCTGTGCCTACCCATCTAACATCGGGGCCCATTACTGCAATCACCGCTTTTGGTTGCAACTTTCTAATATGGGTGTACCAACGGTTGTAATCGTAATACTGTTTTTTACCCGTTGGACCTTCGCCATTAGCACCATCAAACCACACTTCACTTATTTCGCCATAATTACTTAACAACTCCGTTAGTTGATTAATAAAGTAATCATTATACTTTGCAGAATCACCAAAAAATTTTGAGTTTCTATCCCATGGCGATAAGTACACCCCAAACTTTACACCATACTCTTTACATGCTTCGACTACTTCTTTCACTACATCGCCTTGTCCGTTTTTCCAGGGGCTGTTTTTAACTGAATGCTCCGTGTATGCCGATGGCCATAAACAAAACCCATCGTGATGTTTAGCAGTAAGTATAACCAATTTAATACCGGCTTCTTTACTTACACGCACCCATTGTCGTGCATCTAAGGCAGTAGGATTAAAAATGGACGGGCTTTCCGTGCCATCGCCCCATTCTTTATTTGTAAATGTATTTACACCAAAATGTAAAAAGCCGGTCAGCTCCATTTGCTGCCACAGTAATTGTCTTTTAGATGGCGTAACATTTGCTGCTTTTTTTATTTTATCCGCATCGCTATCATTGGTATTAAACAACACATAATTTTTTTCATTTTGCGCTTGCACACTACTAACAGCATTAAGCAACAAACCACCAATAACAATTATTTTTTTAATCATACGGTAAATTATTTTAGCTCGTTTTTTTATCGGGTATTACAAACAGCAGTCGCAACAGCAAAGATGCGTACTATCATTTTATTAATCAACAACAGTAAGTTGTTTAAAAAGTTGGGGCTATCGGCTGCAGTGCAAATTCCGGCATCAGTTGCGGCTGTACGCTTGTAGTGGCCTGCCGGGCACCTGTCAACACCAGGCCAGCTACCGCTTCCATCCGCCAGCCTTTGAGCAGTATAATATGGTTCAGCAGAAGAATCGACAAGAAAAAATTATACTTTTAAAACTTTAAAAAGTTTTATGCCCCTTTTTTTAATATTTCTAAAAAAAAGGTGTTACAATAAAATAGTCTCACACTAACTTATTGTAACACCAAATTGGTTATTTCAATTACTTGTTAGCAACTGATGAAGAAGTAGTACGCTTTTTAAACTTGGTTTCACTCATTACTCGCACTTGTA
Source organism: Chitinophagaceae bacterium UBA4857 (assembly GCA_002399735.1). Lineage (GTDB taxonomy): Bacteria > Bacteroidota > Bacteroidia > Chitinophagales > Chitinophagaceae > Terrimonas. The sequence continues at coordinate 128,735 of DHEF01000004.1, read as the reverse complement.
AAGGTTTTGCCAGCTTTTTTCCATTAACAAAAGGATATACTTTAAAATTTATATCATCATTGGTTAAATAAGGCATTGAGAAACTAAAGTTTGTTATCCCTTTTGCTTTAGCACCAATTTTTCCCGGATTTTTATATACTAAGTTTCCTTTATTATCTTCCACAACAAAACTGAGTGTCATTTCTTTATCGGTATTGTTGGCAAAATGCAAATCCATTTTTTTAGTAGTGCCTCCTTTAACATAACCAAAGGCCATTACTTCTAAACGCAGGTACAATCCGTCGCCATAATTGTATGGGTAATCGTTTTCAATTGGTTTTTCTGAAGGCACAATATTTCCTTCCACCCAAATACGATTGTATTGTTGGTTATTATTGCTCATTACAACAATTTCCTTGGAAAAAAAACCATCCTTATACGATGGGTCGAATGTAACCGTTACCTGTCCTTTCGCACCGGGCGCAACTGTTTTTTTTGAAACAACATTCCCAATACAGCCGCAACCGCTGTTTATATCTGTTATTGTTACAGCAGATTTTCCTTTGTTTTCAAATTCAAAAGTATGTGACACTTTACCTTTTTCCTCTTTAATGGTACCAAAGTTATACACCCGCTCTTTAAACACTATTGTTTCGGAAGGCGTTTGAGCCTGTATTAATACAGACGATAATATTACAAGTAATAAAAAAGTAAAGTGTCGCATACTCATTGTTTTCGCATCTTCTTATTTAATCAATAGTATATACATCAAATTCTGTTAACCGCTTATTCTGCTGATTGGTAGAAGTAGAATAAGTTGGAATTAAGCGTACATATCTTGCCGTAATTGCTTTATAAAAATGTATATAGGTATAACCTGATTGATAGGTAAGATTAGCTCTTAAAGGCGTACCGATAATATCATAATTAATACCATCATTACTTAACTGTACCTGAACCTGAGTGGGCGAAGTAGTAGATGAAGTTGAAGTATGAATACGTATACCTGTTATGTTTTTACTTTCAGGCATCATTACATCTACCACCGGACTGGTAACAGCAGTTCCCCAACGTGCAAAGGTATTTGTAGATCCATCAAAGATATTACCTGAGCTAAGATCGGGTGATGGCGTATATGAAACGGCCCAGGAGGACCTACCGGTAGCCAAAGTACCAACGGCGTCATCTGCACCTGTTAAAAATCTTATCTGGCGTAGCTCTACGTTTACTACTACATATGCAATTTGTAAAGCGGTATTATTACTGATTTGCCCGGCATTGTTTGATACCGTTTGTAATTTTAAAGGTGCCAGATAAGCCGGAGCTGTTAAAACACCAATGTTGGCCTTATTTACCACTATTGTAATAGAATCTTCCGACACAAATTTACCTTGTTGTATTGTGGCTTTTAAATTGGAGGTGTTTAAAAAGCCTTCAGGAAAAGCTTGATAATTAGTATTGTTAGCGGCATTGTATTGTGCCACTAATGCATTGTCGTGCATTACAGAGACTTCTACTGTATTGCTTACTTCTCTTGTAGAAAATACCGGAATTTTAATTACATCCGGAATATTTGTTGATAAGTTTATAACGCCGGCACCTGAAGGGTTTGGGTGATTTACGGCCGAAAAAGAAATAGAGTTTTGTGGCGCATTGCCCAAAGATTCATTGTTTAGAAAAATTTTTACGGTTGGGTCTCCTTCAACATCAAACCGTTCTTCTTTTGAGCATGATACAAGTAAAACACTTGCTATAATACACCCTGTGAAATATTTTATTGAAAACATATTTTTTTGTTTTATAGTTTACCTGATGGTTGCATGATTTATGGGTGAGGGATAGCAGCGTAAAGCCCGGACCCCGTGTAAGCAACCAAAGCGAGGAACGAGCATTTGCGTTGCGTAACACGGGGGAGGACTTGTAGCGAATAGCCCGACCCGAGGAACGAGGGGCACCCCCAAAAAATAAATAATGAACTACAGTGAACGTAATGTTTTTATTACTGACAGTTTACTGACTACATCTATTTAACGCATCATCGGCCCAGTAAACTGATGATGATTTATTGGCCAGCACCAGATTATCGTTACCGGCACCACTTGGATCCCAATAAACCCTGCTCCAATCCATATCATACTTTGTTCCGCTTTTAGCAGAATTACGGAAGATATGGCCAGAACCTTCGTTCATTTTCCAATAAGCTAATAAACCATCGGCATTAGGATCGGCTCCGCATAAGTTTAACTTAATTTCACTTGCCGTTAAGGCACGTTCCCAAACCCTTACTTCAGCAATACGACCATTAACATACTGACGGGTATGGTATCCACCCCAGCACTGTCCAAATTGCATGCGTGAGAAATCCAACACCATTGAACCTGGTAACTCTGCAGCCGGATTACCATCCACGTATAAAATACATTTGCTTCCATCATACGATAAAGAAAGGGTGTACCATTGATTGGTATTAAAACCATAAGCAAATTTTCCACCCAGTTTACCAATTACCTGCAATGAATTACCCGGATTTCCTAATTCGCCATAACGTAAGCCCATGGCTGTATTTTCCCACTGGTCGGACCAGGCCACCAGGTATTGAATTGGTTGAGGATTGGTATTGCCATCACCTGTTCTAAAACCATACATTAAGTTTTTAATTTCCAAAGTATAGTTGGCCAATTTGGCCGGGTTTTGCGGATCGAATAATGCAAAGCCATTAAAGCTACCACGTTGACCCGGAGAACCGGATGTGGCGCTTGTAGCATTGTTCATAGATACCGATGCAAAACTTATAACCCTGGCAATACGTAATAAGATAGTACGTGACGACTCTAAAACGCCCATTTTTCCACCAGAGTTACTTTTAATAGTTAATGGAATTAAGTAACTACGACCATCCAACAAGGGTGAGGTTGATATTACTTTTACAGAAACCGGTGTTGATGCTGCTGTACCTGCTTTTATTACGGCGTTAAGGTTTGTTATATCCAACGCCTCCTGAGGTGCAACAAAATAAGTTGTTTTATTATCGGCATTATATTTTTCTACGGCTGCAGGGTCGTACTCAAATACCAGATTAATATCCTCGTTTGTTTTGTGTGATGTATTGGCAGTAACATTAAACTCTGCAGGTGTATCCTCTACTGTAAATTTTACAATAGGCGAAACTTCCGTTCCGGCTACGAAAATTACCGGGTCTCCAAAATCTGCCTTTTCACATCCTATTGTAAAAAAGGACAGTAACAAGAGCCCGATATATATTTTTTTATTCATGATAGTTCATTTAATAGTTTTAAAAAAATCTAGTGAGCCGCTGGGTTTACAATTTGTATAGCTCTACGAACATTATAATAAGGAACGCCTGTTTTTGAATAGTAATCACGATCGAAGTAGAAAGCTCCATGTCCGGCTTTTTTACCTTGCGTAGGGTTCCAGCGTGCCATACCTTCTAAAGAATACATACGGGTACCATCACTAGAGAGTGTATTACCATTTGCCTCGGTAAATGGTGTACCGCCATTTTCAGCAAAGTCGCCAAAATTTTCGGTTACAATGAACTTGGATGGTGGCACGGCATTTTGAACAGCATTGTAATAGTTTTGCAAATTTGTTGCTGTTTGTATACCTCCTGTACCTTGTGAATATGCCTGACGAATAAAATAATCGGCATATTGCCCGGTTGCTACGGGAGGCACTAAAGTGAAGAAGTCAATAATTAATAACTTTTCCGGATTAGGACTTTTGGGACCAAAATATTGAGCAATATGCTCTACCAATCTGGTAAAACGATCACCTTGCAGCCAGTCACCATCCGGTTCATAGTCAAGATCAACGCCATCCAATCCCGCATCTAAAGCCTGATCAACCAGGTATTGTGCATACACTTTAATACCCTCGTCATTACGGTTGGCGGTTAAATCATATTTAGTTCCATCGCGTAATGTAATAACATGGTTCATACGTGTGATAGTTGGCACTACAAAGCGTGTTCCTTTCTTTTCACGTACAAAATGCATATCGGCATAAGCTATTGGGGCATACGATGGGCTATTAGGGTCATTGCTTGGAATCCCCATCCATAAAGAAACAATATCCATACTATCCGGTATTCCTATAATTCTTTCGCCCCAGGAAGCCGGGTCTTTGTAACCACCAGCTCCTTCAATAGGGGCATATGCCGCATACCAACCAAAGCTTAACTGATGATCGGTTTTTTTATATGCCCTTAAATTAGCATAATACTGTTCGTCGTACGTATAAGGCTTTTGTAATTCTATGGCTTTTTCTTTTACACAGGCTGTGAATGAAACCATTAGAACGAAAAGCATTAATATGTTATTTTTAAAAGATCGCATATCAATATTTTTAATTGTATTATTTATTTTTTATCCCACCACAAACGAGTGCCTCCACCATCTGGTCCACCTAAAACTGAAATACCGGTTTGTACATTTACTCTGTTGGTATTATACTCAGATTGCGGGAAAGGAATTCTTCGTATTTGTGTAGCCGTATTAATTGTTCCGTTACTATTGTTTGTAACAACCGGGTGTAGTTTAGGATAACCGGTTCTTCTAAACTCGGCCCATCCTTCCGGTCCGTCCGGGTACATGGCTATCCATTTTTGTGTAATAATTTTTTCCAAGGCACGTTCAAATCCATCGCCATTATCCCATGCAATAGTTACATCACTGGGAGCAGGAGCGTTGTTACCAGACTGGCCGCTATTATCAGCAAAAGCTATTGGCGTTGACGTATTGTCAGCAAGGTATGTACTTACTGATGCTGTAATATTATTTTCAGCAAAAGAGGTGGCAACACCTTGCGTATAAAAACTTTCTGCAGAGCCTCCCATATTCCACCCGCGTAATGCACCTTCGGCCCTCAGGAAATATGACTCAGCCGCTGTAGTCCATACTACTTCTGTTGTATTTTGGTTAACGTTTAAGTTAGAGATGCCAGCACCGCTATAAGGTGTCCAGTTAGTGGCGACAATACCTAAACGCACACCATGGTAGTTACCATCGTTAGCCTGCGTGAAATAAGCAGCTCTGCGAGGATCTGAAAAGCCGTTCAGGTAAGAATCCATGGACGCACTCATTCTAACTTCACCGGCATTAAACGTATAGGCTATTTCATACAAAGGATGTAAGTAATCCAAATCATTACTACGTTTTATAGTAGCTCTTTCATTTGCATTTGCAATAAACCCGAAAGGATTTGCAGCAGATTTTTCAGCCTGTGTTTTAGCTAAAGCTGCATCTGCATACACAACCCGCATGGCTAAACGCAACCTAAGTGTATTGGCAAATTTTATCCAATTAGCTACATTGCCGCCATACACATAATCGTATTTAGCCAACAATGTTGCAGATGGGTTACCCTGCGCATACAATGTAAGTACATCAATTGCTTCATCTAACTCTTCAAAAAACTTTTTATACACATCCTGTAAAGCGTTGTAGTTATTTTGCACATCTCTAGCCCCAAAATTTAAATAAGGTATAGGACCGTAAGCATCTGCCACCCTATGCATACCTTGTACTTTTACCACTTTTGCTAATGCAGCTACTTCATTTAAACCCTGCTCCTTAGCATACATATCCATGTAATACCACCCCGGCATTACTGAGCCGAAACCAGATGTAAAAGTTTTATCAATCCAACCTGCTATAAAAGCATAAGATCCATTATGCATGCCCCCGTACCATGTACCTGTTGGCGCAATATAACCTGAATACAAATCACTTGTAAGACCTTGAGCCACCTGGTAATCACTGGATAAGTTTACTCCATCCCGAAACAATACCACATTACGTTGCATTTGTGTAAAGAAGGCTCCTGTCTTAAGGTTATCAGTTGCCATCATTTCTTCAGTGGCTTCATGTTTATTTGTATTATAATCTTCAAACTTCTTGGTACATGACGATGCCATTGCTACCGTAAGTAAGCCTAATGCCGGCAGTAGTTTTATATTTTTAAAAATTGCTGTAGTCATAATTTTAAATAGTTAATAGGATCAGAAATTAAGTTTTACAGAAAACCCAACTGAGCGAAGACTAGGCATCATGAAATAGTCTATACCCTGAAAATAAGTCTGTGTATTAGCAGCCAACTCCGGATCAAAAGGAGCCTCGCTGTATAACATAAACAGATTACGACCAACAACAGCTACATTAGCACCTTTAATAAATTTTAAGGATTTTGGCAGAGGAACATTATAGCTCAATGTTAAATCGGCCAAACGTGCATTAGTAGCACTATAAGTGTACATGGAAGCAATACCACCAGAACCGCCTGAACCAATTGCCTGATAATACTCACGAGCAGGAATAGGACGACCATTTACAGTGGCGCCACCATTTTCTCTTGCATCTGCAGTAGCTTTAGATACACCAAACGCATCCATTAATGCCTGGGTATTTGAGACTACTACCCCGCCTACACGTAATGTTACCAACGCACTAAGACTTAAACCTTTCCAGCTTACGGAATTACTCCAGCCCATATTATATTTAGGCAAATTTGTACCCGCATAAATAAACTTGTTTTGCTCAGTTACAACAGTTTGTGAACCCGGATCGACATATATAGCACCATGCTCGTCAACACGCAGGGTGTTAACATAAATATCACCCATGGTACCGCCTTCTTTTAATACCATTTTGTAACTACCTGTTCCTGTCATATCCAACTCGTCAAAGCCAGCTTGCATTCCTGTTAATGGGTTTTCCCAATCAGGTAACAACTCTATAATTTTGTTTTTATTTAAAGAATATGTTAACGAAGAAGTCCATTCAACATCGCCAAAACGTTTATTGTATCTAACCGTCGCTTCAATCCCTTTATTATCTACACGTCCTGCATTAACAAACATTGTTTCGTGACCAACATTATCGGCACTAGAAACAAGCGGCTCGAAAAATTGGTTAGAAGTACGAGAATGATAAACAGTCGCATCAATGCTTAAAGCATTATTGAATAATACCGCATTAAGACCAGCCTCCCATGAATTAGTCAATTCGGGTTTCAAGTCGGGATTAGGTATTCTTCTCCTACTTCTTGGCATGCCACCCACCATTGGATAGGATGGGTATGTTAAAAACAATACACTTGGTTCATTACCGGCACTCGCATTTGAAAGACGTACTTTCAGGTAATTTAATGTACGAGAACGAATAGGCAACAAGTCTGTAAGCACTGCTGAAAGCCCAACAGAAGAATAGAAAAAGTTATTTTTATTAGCCCCATCTAAAGGAGAAGCCCAGTCATTACGAGCAGATAAATCAAGGAATAACCTGTTTTTATATCCTGCTTGAGCAGTTCCGAAAACAGATTGCTTTTGACGCACATAACCACTTTGTGATATATCAGCAGTAGCTCTAATTACATTACTGTACGTATATAAGTTGGCCACGCCAGATAAACGACCTCCGTATAAATCCTGCTCCTGGCGTATATCCTCAATAGACGAACCGATATTGGCAGTGACACTGTAATCAGAACCAAAATTTTTATTCATATTAACCAGTACGTCTGCATAACTTTGCTGACTGCTGATAGAGTTAAGTGAATAATAACCATACTCAGATGCAAAAAGCATATTTGTAGAGGCTGCATATTTCTTTTCTAATCTATCATTTAATCTGTCTACTTTTCCTCGTCCGGAAATATTAATCCAATCGTTTAATTTATATTTCAAACTAACCGTTGCGGAATAACGATCTTTTTTATTAGCAAAAATATTTCGTTCAGTTACCCAATAAGGGTTTTGCATCATCAATCCGTTATCGCCATAATGCCATGACTGTGTCATTAAATTACGTGAAGCATTATAACGTTCAAAAGATTTAACCTTATTAAAATCGTCGCCGGGAGGGAATAAATAAACGGCTACCAAAGGATTAAAATATTGTCCTTGAGCCATCATATTTTGTTCGTTTACCAAGCCCGCAGTAAAGCTAACATCCAAGTCCATTTTATCGTTCAGGAATGTAGAAGTATTACGAACAGTTAAATTAATGCGTCCAAATTCGTTGTTTGGAACTATCCCATTTGACCTTACATTACCAAATGAAATATAGGTCTGGTTTTTTTCAGTTCCTGTAGAAAATGATACAGACGAATTCGAATTAATTCCTGTTTGAAAAAAATCTGCAGGTTTGTATGAAGATGGCGTAGTTAGCTTTTCACCCCAACTATAATAACTACCTGGTTCAATTGAGCCGTAGGTATTTTGAAACTTAGGTAGCATAAGTGGTGAAGAAAAGGCTGTAGTATTAGATACACTTAAACTGGTACGTCCTTTTTGACCTCTTTTTGTGTTGATTATAACAACACCATTTGCAGCCAGGCTACCATATAAGGCTGCTGCCGAGGGGCCACTTAATATTGACAGGCTTTCAATATCATCGGGATTTATGTTTGCTAAAATATCACCTGTTTGACCTGCTCCTGAAAAAATATCATCGGGTTGACCGGTAATCGTATTATTCAACATTGGAATACCATCCACCACAAATAATGCATTATTATTATTGGTAATGGACTTTACACCTCTTAAAACAACACGTACTGAGCCTCCATTACCGGAGGAAGAAGAATTGATAGTAGCACCGGCAACTTTACCTACTAAACTGTTTGCAAAGTTTCCATTATTAACTGCATTCAATTCGCTGCTCTTAATTTCCTGTACGCTATAAGTAAGGCTTCTTGCTTTTTTAGTTATACCCAAAGCTGTTACCACCACATGCTCCTCTTCTCCTACTTGTTTTTCTAACGTAATGTCAATACTTGCTTGTGTATTAAAAACAACTTCCTCCGATTTATAACCTACATACGTAAATACCAATATCTGCCCCGGAAGTGCAGCAATGGTATAACGTCCTTCGGCATTTGTTACCGTTGAAATATTTGTCCCTTTTATAGCAACAGTAGCCCCTTGTAATGGGGTGCCATCGGCTGTAACAACACCTTTTACCTCGGCATATATTATTTCAGGTGTTACCACTTCTTTTACTTCAGGTAAGGGAGTTGTAACTGTTACTTTTTTAGCAATAATAAATATCGTCCGGTTATGAATTTCATACCCTACCGGTTGATCCCTGGTTATAAAAGCTAAAAAATTTTGTAGCGGCATATTTTGTACAGCAGCCGATACAGGTTTAATACCTTTTAAAACTTCTTTATTGGCAAAAACAGTATAACCTGTTTGTGTTTCTATGGTTTTAAACACTTTTGTTATAGCCACATTTTTACCGGAAAAAGTTACTGATTGTGCGTAACCGTTAGCCTGCACTTTAAGCAAGCCTGCCATCATAAATACAATAAAAAATTTCATGATTAACAGCGTTTTGGGGAGTAACCTCCGTCGCTGCGGCAAAACCCTGCCCTGTCCTGACGGATGGGTAGGGATTGACAATGAGGGCTTTAGCACAACAGCGTTGAGATTACAAAGAGCAATTTTTTGCATACCTTTGTTTGGGTTTGATTAAGAATAAATTGATAGTGTTTTAATTTTTGTAATACTCAAACCTTTGCCGCCCGGATGGCCGTCCGTGGCGGTTTTTATTTAAGTATTAGTTGCGTTAGTTTTTTAATTCATCATGGCTTTTAGTTTTTAATTATTATGGCAAAACAACCAACTTCCTGTTGGCTTCTATTTTAAAATGTACGTTCGATTTTTCCAATCCGCTCAACACTACATCCAGGCTTAAGTCTTTCCCCATCTTGCCAAAAAACTCCTGTTTAGGAATGTCACCCTGATACACTACTTCAATATCATACCAGCGCTCTAATTGTCGCATTACCTCTTGCAATGATGCATCTTCAAAATCAAATACACCATTTTTCCATGCCACCACTTTATCTGTGTTTACACTATTCAGCACTTTAATGTTTCCTGTATTGGTTGACTTGGCCTGTTGACCCGGCCTTAATTCAATTTTATCGTTTGCCGATTTTAAGCGCACTGCCCCTTCCAATAAAGTTGTATTAATTGTTTCTTCGTTTTGGTAGGAATTAACGTTAAAATGTGTACCCAATACTTCTATTTCTGTTTGCTCGTTTACTTTCACTTTAAAAGGCTTGGCCGCATTATGCGCTACTTCAAAATATGCTTCGCCTGTTATTTCTACTAACCTGTCAGTGCCGGTAAAAACAATAGGATAACGTATAGACGATGCAGCATTTAACCACACTTTAGAACCATCGGGTAATATCATTTGAAACTGACGACCCTTTGGTGTACTCATGGTATTGTAACCAACAACATCTACTCCCGTTTCATCGCCATCATAAACCAACTGGCCGTTTTTCAACATAACTTTTGTACCGCTTTGAGTGGTAATTAAACCATTACCCAAACTATCCAATACCACTGTCGATCCATCCATCAATGTTAATACCGCACCATCTTGTCCACCAGTAATTTGGTTGGCAGGTATCATTTGTGTTAACTGCTGCTGGCCATTATCGGGTAGCCGGGTGTTACTAAAAAAATAAATGCCCATTCCCACCAAAATAATTACCGCTGCTGCTGCACGCCAAATTGCTTTTTTATAAAACGGTATACGACGTACCGGCTTTTCCTCTTCTATATTTTCCAAAATACGTTGAAGCCTACGCTCCAAGGCATCTTTGGTTTGCTCATCTAACATCTGCGTATCTAACGATAGCTGTTCTACAATTAATCCGGCTGATAATTCATCAGACTGATCATCGCCCAACCAATTTACCAACAGTGTTGTTTCTTCCGGTGATAAATTGGAGGTTAACAGACGCTCAAATAATTCTTTGTATTGATTGCGGTTTAATGCCACTTTGCAATGGGTTTATTTCCATTAATAACGTAGCAAAAAAAGGGATGGGGGGATGGAAGGATAGAAATTTAATAAAAAATTAACGCATTTAAAACACTCATTAACAATCAATTGAGATTTTTTCAAACAAAAACTAGCAATAAATGGAATCTGACCTTATAGTAAAGAGCCTTGTATTAGTAACCAGGAGAGTATCATGGTGGTATCCATATTGTTCAGCATGTACTGTTGCAAATTTTTTTTACCCGTAACCAGGTATTCTTTTACCGTAAGCGGTGATATACCCATTACTTCAGAGGCTTTTTTATAGGTATAACCTTCTTCTTTAACCAGTTTATATACTTTCTTTTGTTGCGGGCTAAGCTGGCTAATAGCTTTATTAAGTAGTAATGAACATTCTTTTTCCAGCAATTGTTCCTCTACGGGATTATAATTTTCAGCAGCCAGTTTTTTAAACTTCTGTAAAAGCTGTTGGTCAGATTTTAGTTTTCTGAAAAAGTCGAAAATCAATCTTTGACCGATACGATAAATATACCCTGCAAAATTATCCTGTAGCCCGGGCATTTCTCTTTTCACCCAAACTTTAGTAAATAACTCTTGTGTAATTTCTTCGGCAGTGAGGGGGTCTTTTACTATACGAAGTATACCGCTGTATAATTGCGGACTATAGTGACGATACAATACGGTAAACGCCTCTTTATCGCCTTGTTGCAATGCTGCAACCAACACGGTTTCGTTATGTAAGCTATTTTTTGACAAGAGTTAAACAATCGGCTTTGGTAATACCAAATTAACCGTAAAATAATAAAATAATAATTTATAAAAAGATAAAAAAAGTTAATATATTATATAAATATTTATAATCCAATACCATAAGGGATTACATCCCTTATTTCGTCAACTAACGTTTTTTTAATATAAAAAGTTTTCTCTGTATAATCACCTATAGGCTAGTGACTATTAATTGTTTTTGGCCGGAACAATCATTTCAAACTCTGGAATTTCTACCAGAAATAATTTTTTATTGTGTAGGTTTTCCATTTGGTAAGTGCCTTTCATTTTACCCATATCGGTGCGCAGGTTGCACCCGCTTACGTACTGGTAGTTTTCGCCGGGTTGTAAAGTGGGCTGTACGCCTACTACACCTTCGCCCTCAACAGTGCGATAAGATCCGTTACTGTCAAATATTTTCCAGTTGCGACGGTGTAATTTTACGGGGTAGGCATTGTGGTTTTCAAGCGTAATACGGTAGGCAAACATAAACTCCGACTGCATGGGGTTGCTGTAATCTGGTTGGTAATAGGTTTCCACATGCACCAATATGCCGGCAGTTATTGCGCTACTCATATAAAATGGTTTTGGTAAAAATAAGTTATTTCCATGGCCTTTACAATACAAATTATGTTACGTTAACTTTGTTTTACTTAATAAACGTTATTTACTTACCCTTTTTTTAATACCGTTTTAATGTTGTTGTAAAATGTAAACAAATTGCAAATACGTATAAAACAGCCTTATTTAATGCCAAAAGCTACAGTATTTAAGTTACCTTTGCGCCACCAAATTAACCGCTTTATTATCCCGTTTTTTTTGAGAAAGCATTGCCCATGGTTGTGGTTGCTGTAGCATTGCCGGGCTTTGTACAACTGTTTACCGGCGGCCCGATGTCAGTGGCACCGTAGCCGCCTTAGCGGCGAAGGTATAACGGACAGCGGGAACTGCTGTTGATAGTAGTACTACTGTTGACAGCCCCAAAAAAAATAAAATATTAAACACACAATTATATAATAATTTATGAAAATAGCTGTAGCAAAAGGTGATGGCATTGGACCGGAAATAATGGATGCCGTGCTTAACATTTTTAAAGCCAATAACACACCGTTGGAGTATGAGTTTGTAGATATGGGAAAATGGGTGTTTGACAAAGGATTTAATAACGGCATGACGCCGGAAGCCAAGCAAACTATTGAAACGCTTGGTTTGTTGTTTAAAGGCCCTATGGAAACGCCTAAAGGCAAGGGTGTAAAAAGTATTAATGTTACTGCCCGTAAAACCTGGAATACGTACGCAAACAAACGTGCTTTTCAAAGCCTGCATGGTGTAGATACAGTGTTTAGCAAAGCCGGTATACCTATTGATATTACGGTAGTGCGAGAAAATATTGAAGACACTTATGGTGGTGTGGAGCATATGCTTACACATGACGTAGCGTTGAGCCGTCGTTTTATTACCCGCCCCGGAAGTATGCAGGTTATACGTTATGCTTTTGAAATGGCTCGTCAGAAAAATGCACGTCGTATTAGTTGTGGCCATAAGGCCAACATTATGAAGATAACCGACGGCTTATTTTTAGAATGTTTTTACGAAGTAGCCAAAGAGTATCCGGAAATTAAAGCGGATGATATTATTGTGGATGACCTTTGTATGAAACTGGTTACCCGTCCGGATTTGTTTGATGTGGTGGTATTAACCAATTTACAAGGCGATATTGTGAGTGATCTTTGTGCCGGATTAGTAGGTGGCTTAGGTTTTGCTCCATCGGCAAACATTGGTGATCATATCTCCATTTTTGAAGCCGTACATGGTACAGCACCGGATATTGCCGGCCGTAATATTGCCAACCCTACTGCCCTGTTATTAAGCGGTATTGCCATGTTACAACACGTAGGCTTAACCGAAAATGCAGCCATTATTGAAAATGCTTTGTTGTACACTTTAGAAAGCGGTGTACATACCGGTGATTTTGGTGATAAAAACACGGCATCGGTTAACACTACCGAATTTGCCAATGCTATTATAGCCAACTTTGGTAAAAAACCTGCCGTTGGTGCTAAAGAAATTGTTGCCAACAAACCGGGCACTCCTGCTCCGTTTAAATTGCAACAAAACAGCATGATGGTTAGTAACGAAACAGAAAACGAAACCATTGCCGGTGTAGATATGTTTATTGAAAGCAGCGAACAACCGCATGTAATTGCATTAAAATGTCAGCGCCATGCGGGTGTTAAATTTAACCTGGTAAATATTAGTAATCGTGGTACGCAGGTATGGCCTACGGGATCAGTTTATACCAACCTGGTTAATCAATACAATGTACGTTTTGAAAGCTTAGACGGTACACCACTTAGCCAAACTGATATTATTGGTTTATATGTAAGTCTTAGCGGCAACTTTAAAATTTGTTCGTTTGAGTTGTTGAACCAATGGGGCGACAAACGCGGTTACAGCTTAGCACAAGGACAGTAGGCGTTATTGGTTAATGGTTATTTGTTAATAGTTAGCCAAGCATTATATAATAAAAAGCGCCTGTATATGCAGGTGCTTTTTATTTTTTTACCAGCGTCCCACCCTTGATTAGGGTTTCGTTGTGTCACTCACTTGTACTGCAACAATTCTATTGAACAATGTGCAAGTGTCACTCCTCTATATTCGGCAATTAACAATTACTTAATAAGTTGTTTATGTATCTTGTTTTTACAACCATTACATGAAAAAACTGCTGATCATATTTTTATTATTATTTAGTTCTACAGTATTTGCACAACAAATATGGTTTCAAATGCAGCGGGTTAATTATTGCACCAAAACAGTTACCGTAGATTCTTCCATATATTATTTAGTAGATAAGTTTGGGGTTAATTACAGAAATATAGCAGGAAAAGTTTGGCTGAAAGAAAAAGGAACATATGAAATATACTATCCCAAAAGTATGAATACCGTTTTTCCTACAATACATATAACCGACAATGAAACTGTATATACATATATAGAACCCAAAATAAGGTTTGCTGCAAAAAACTGGGGAATGTCCTTTCAAAATTGCGAAGGTTTATTAAACGGATTCCATGAAGATTTTTATGAAAACGGTAATCCACACATAAGAGGCAACTTTGTAAATGGCCTGCCCAAAGATTCGCTGGTCATGTTTTACTATAACGGCCATATAAAAAGGAGTACCTATTATTTAAGTACGCTTAATATAATACAAGAGTACGACAGCCTTGGCACTTTGCGTAAAGTAAGTCGTAATAGCAATAAGCTACCTGTTATAACCGATTATAACGCTACTACATTTTTTGAAAACGGTAGTTTACAGTCCAGAGAAAAAGTAAAAAACAGATCATCCAATTATGTAGAATATTATCCCAGCCGAAAATTAAAAACTACACTCACTAAAAATAAACGAACTGAATATTTTACAGATGGTAGTCCTGAAATGGTATTTACCTGGAAGCATAGAAATTTAAAAGACGGCTCTTTAATGAAAAGGGGATTTGAAATTCGAAAAATTGTTTATACCGAAAAAGGGCAAATAAAAGAAGACCTTAAATATTTCTCCCAACAAGGTAATATAAAGCAACCCAAACTAAACTTTAATGATGCTGATTATATTTTTTACTGGAAAAAATACAACGATTTGGGCGAGGAAAAAGTACTATATAAAAACGTTGGTAAATTGCTTGTAAAAGAGATTGGGGGTTTTATTACAAATCCATAAATGCTCACATATAAAGCGTTAATAAGCAAAGGCTAATTTCTGTATCTTTATGAACCTTGATTATGTACAAAAAACTACTTTTCATACTATTTAGTGTTTTCATTGGTGTTAACAACGGTTATACACAAAAAATTTCTTTTCAACTATTTCGTGTAAATCCCTGTACCAATATTACAGCTTTAGATACAGGTATGTATTATTTAGTTAACCTGGAAGGTGATGCTTATAAAAGCGATAAAGGCACCGTGTGGTTAGACAATAAAGGCACATACAATCTTTTTTTTCCAAGACAACGTAAATCAAGTATAGCTCCTATAATAATTACCGACAGTGTAAATACACACTTACATTATGACAAAAGAATAAATATAAAATACAGCATTGAACAAGGCGGAGAAGCTTACTATGGTTGTAAAGGTTTATTAAACGGCGTACATGAGGATGTGTATGAAAATGGAGTTGTACAAATGCGTGGGAATTTTAAAGCAGGAGCGCCTAAAGACTCTTTAACATTTTTCTACCCCAATGGCGAGGTATACCAAACTGTTATTTTCTTTCGTAAAAAAATTCATATCAGAGAGTATGACACACTTTCTGTATTAAGCAAGATAACACATGTTTTAGATCATTCTTATTTTTCACCTGAATATAATGCAACAAGCTACTACCCGAATGGGAGAGTAAAAAAGATAGAAAAAGTTAGAGCTAAGTTTACCCGTTCAACAGAATACTACCCTAATAAAAAAATAAAAAACGAAATAAAACCTGACTCACGAATTGATTATGATGAAGAGGGAAATGTAACAGCTAAATATACCTGGAAAAACATAACCTATGGCAAAGGTGTAATTTTATATACTACCTACGAAGTAATAAAAACCAGTTTTGACAAACAGCATAAAAAAACTGCTATGGTTAAATACCACTCTATGCAATTAGGAAACGTTTTGCCTAGCTTTAATGTTAATGAAGCCAGTTACTATGTTTACTGGAAACAATATGATAAAACAGGAAATGAAACCGTATTATTGAAAAACATGAGTAGGCGGGAAATTGTGCAGGCCGGTGGTTTTATTAATTAATAATGTAGATAGTAGCTTGGCTGACTTAAAATTCAGCATTCCCCCCTTTCAACCATGCGACTTTTAGCGATACTATTTATAATTATTCCTACATTATCCTTTAGCCAGGTAATTGATTGCGTTAAAACATCCAACACTCCTTTTCATGAACTTTCACAACGTTATCCGTTTAACCAAGCTGTTCGTGTTTTAGCGATATCATATATTACAGATACGAGTTCTAGTGGTATATTATTGAGAAAGATTGATTATAGCTTACCTACGAAAAATGATACCATCTGCTATAGCAAGCTACATGAGATTAAAGCACTTAGATTAGTACAAATAAATGTATTAACAGATATTTTGTACAACTATGAGAAAAAGATAGCAAACAATATTGATGAAGTTACCATGTGTTTCAGGCCGCGAAATGCTTTAATCTTTATAAATGAAAAAAATGAAAGCTTTGCTTATCTTGAAATTTGTTTTGAGTGTAGCAGAACGAGATCTAGTCATATAAACATGGGTTTAGATGACAATCTCTGTTTTAAACAATATGAACTTTTAAAAACCCTGTTTACGAATGTGGGAATAAGCTACGGAGTTAACACCACTATTGCAGATAACTAAAATCTTAAAACTTAATTACTTCTAACTTACAACTTTCGTCACCTTACCCAACCATAAAGCATAGCACTGGCATAGCTAATTAAAAACACACCCAATATTAAAAACATAATGGCATTAAAAATGCTTTTACCTTCTTCAAAAGCATTTTTAACAAACAGGTAAATACCTATCAGGCAACAAACCAACCCTATAATACCTACCTGCCAATACATTAACCTATACGTTTAGTTTTTGTATAACCGTTTTTTAATAACCAGGCCAATACTTTATCCCGCTGGTCACCTTGTATAATGGCTTCACCATCTTTGGCACTGCCACCTGTACCGCAAAAGTTTTTTAATTTTTTGGCCAGTTCCTGTAAATCCTCATCGGAGCCAATAAAACCAGTAATTAAGGTTACCGCTTTACCGGCCCTGTGTTTGGTCTCCAATTTTACACGCAGCTGCTGTTGCGCTGGTGCTAGGGTTTCTACAGCTTCCTGTTCTTCCTCAAATCGAAAATCTGGATTCGTGCTAAATACAAAGCCGTTACGATCCTGTTTATTTTTCTTACTCATGGGAGTAATAATATAAATAATGAGTAAATATTAAGACATAACAAAAATATCGTTTTATATATAAACCTTTAGGTTCAATTCCGTGTTAAAACTATCGCATTAAGCTTTAAGGTGTTAATTACTCACTTTATAACATTTTTATGTGGAAAAGTACTTACACACCCCCTTTTTATATAAAGTAAATTGCACCTGTAATTTATAACGAACGGTGGCATGATAAAATATACACAAACAACACTTGATAAACTGGAAGCCATACCTGAACAATGTGGCTATGTTTTGCGCTATGAAAGAGGTACTTTTCAAAGCGGATTTTGCATTCTGGAAGCTAAAAAAGTGGTTGTTTTAAATAAGTTTTTACCTACCGAAGGCCGCATTAACACGTTAATGGAGCTTATTCCTCAATTATCTATTGATACAAATTTACTGACTGACGAAGCCCGCAAATTATACAGAACGCTTGTTACTGTAAACAGCACAGAAGAAGGTCAGGCCTGATACACAAGTTTAGTCTGCTGTTTAGTTTTGCTTTTACTACTTTTACCACTGTGTTATTTAACAAATTAAAAATAACTTTTTTAGGAACCGGCACCAGTAGTGGCGTGCCCATGATTGCCTGTAACTGCGCCGTTTGTCAATCTAACGACAAAAAAGATACCCGTCTGCGTTCCAGTATTATGGTAGAAAGTGACACTACCTGCATAATAGTGGATACGGGACCCGATTTCAGGTACCAGATGTTAAGAGAAAAAGTACAAAAGATTGATGCCGTTATTTTTACCCACCCTCACCGTGACCATATAGCCGGTTTAGATGATATAAGGGCTTTTAACTTTTTTCAAAAGAAAACCATTCCTGTTTACGCCAATCAAATGACGGAAGATGCCATCAGGCGGGACTTTTATTATGCTTTTGACCACCGTAATATTCCCGGCCTGCCACAAATGAACATTGTACCCATTACCGATGATGATTTTGTAATTGGCGATATTAGCGTAACACCTATTTGGGTAATGCATATGAATATGCCCGTTCTGGGCTTCAGGTTTGGCAACTACACCTATATTACCGATGCTAATTTTATTAATGCCGATTCGTTGGCTAAAATAAAAGGCAGCAGTGCCATTACTTTAAATGCTTTACGTCACCAAAAACATATTTCACATTTTACCCTATCGGAAGCAACAGCCATTGTACAGGATTTAGCCATACCCAGAGCTTATTTTACACATATTTCGCATCAATTAGGCCTACACCAGCAAGTTTCGGCACAATTGCCTGCAGGTATTCATCTGGCATATGACGGTCTATCAATAACCGTAGAATAAAAATCTGCAATTATTTTATAAATATTTAAACTAACATTTGTTAGTTTAAATATTATTCTGCACTTTTGTTCTGCCTTTAACGATTGCTTTGGTTGCTTGCCTCATAGCCTATGGCAAATAGCCTTGTAAATGTGCCATCCCAATTTTGTGGTGGCACATTTTTTTACTATTGCTACATCCTTAATTGGGTATGTATTTTGATTGGTAACCAAGGAAAAAAGTTCAATAGCATTACTACTGTTGAACGGTTAGTGTATAATTCATTTCCACTGGAAATAAATTACATCCCAATCCTATGGATTGCAAGGGACGATCAATCAGGGAACTTAAGCTGGTCAAATAAAAAACACTCGTATAAAAGGACATTTAGAAAGGTTATTAAAAACATTTAGTCGTATGAATTTTGAAACAGCAGAGATAACACAACAGGTAGCAGAAACCGCCAGAGAATTTGCCAAACAATATATACAGCCACATGTAATGACCTGGGATGAAAGCCAGGAATTTCCGGTAGAAATATTTAAAGCCATGGGGCAATTGGGATTAATGGGCGTTTTGGTACCCGAAGAATATGGCGGTGCAGGTTTAGGTTACGTGGAATACAAAACGATTATTGAAGAAATATCCAAAGTGTGCGGATCGATAGGATTGAGTGTGGCCGCACATAACTCTCTTTGTACCGGTCATATTTTAAACTTTGGCAACGAGGAACAAAAGAAAAAGTACCTGCCCAAACTGGCCACAGCCGAGTTTATTGGTGCCTGGGGCTTAACCGAGGCTAATACCGGTAGCGACGCGGGCAATATGAAATGTACCGCAACCCGAGACGGTGACCATTGGATAATTAATGGCACAAAAAACTGGATTACTCATGGTAAAAGCGGTAATGTGGCCGTGGTTATTTGCCGTACTGGTGAGCCCCGTACAAAAAACAACTCTACCGCTTTTATAGTAGAAAGAGGTACTGCGGGCTTTAGTGCCGGCAAAAAAGAAAATAAATTGGGTATGCGTGCCAGCGAAACCACAGAGATGGTTTTTGATAATTGCCGCATTGCCGATACACAACGCATGGGTGAAGTTGGTGACGGTTTTAAACAAGCCATGAAGGTATTAGACGGCGGACGTATATCTATTGCCTCCCTTTCCCTGGGTATTGCTAAAGGTGCTTACGAAGCGGCTTTGCAATATTCGCAGGAGCGCTACCAGTTTGACAAACCTATTGCAAGTTTTCAGGGTATATCGTTTAAACTGGCTGACATGGCTACAGAAATCGCCGCTGCCGATTTACTAACCTTACAAGCATGCGACCTTAAAAACCGCAATCAACCAATGACCAAACAGGCGGCTATGGCCAAGTATTATGCCAGCGAAGTAGCGGTAAAAGTAGCTAATGATGCGGTACAGGTTTTTGGTGGTTATGGTTATACCAAAGATTTTCCGGTAGAAAAACACTACCGTGATGCCAAACTATGCACCATCGGCGAAGGTACCAGCGAGATACAGAAGCTGGTGATTAGTCGTGAAATTTTGAAGCATTAAACGGTCATCAACTACATTAATATACTTATACGGCTTAAACCACCATTTATAAAAGCTTGCACTTACGCAAGCTTTTTCTTTGTTTCTTTGTATCCTCAAAAAACCTGATCACAAAAAAGTTGTCTTATCCGGTGTAAAGAAACTTACCGACTGACACATAAAAAACACAACATGAAATTAAAATTATTATCGCTGGCCGCCATTTTTGGCGTACTGGTTTTGGCCTCTTGTAGTAAATCGGGCAAAACGGGCTTATTGGTTCCCGAAGATGCTTCGATTGTTGTTACCATCAACTCACAATCTTTAAGTGAAAAAATTACCTGGCAGGAAATTCAGGCCAGTGAATGGTATAAAGAAATACAAAGCAAAGGAACCAATGACGATACTGCTTTAACGGCGTTAATCAGCCAGCCTGAAAAATCAGGGGTTGATATTAAAGCAGGCTTTGCTTTTTTCATGAAATCGCAGAATAACGGTGGCTACTTAGCTTTTCAGGGTAAATTAAAAAATGCTGCTGATTTTGAAGCCGCTTTAAAAAGCCTGAAAAAAGACATTAATATTCAAAAGAAAGACGACCTGAGCTACACAAACATGGACGATAACGCCGTGCTTACCTGGAATAGTTCACGTTTTATTTTTGTTGCTGACGCCCCCATGAATGTAGCTAATGAAATGATGGGCGCTGGTGGCCGTGCTAACCGTTTTGGTACTGACAGCTTATTTATTTTTGCTAAAAACACTTACGCACTTAGCGGAAAAAAACTATTGGACAGCGACAAACGTTTTGCTGATTTAGTTACCGGTAAAGGCGATTTACACTATTGGATTAGTGCCGAAAAAATGTACAACAGTTCTTTAGCCGGCGGTATATTAAGCATGATGAAGTTTAACACACTTATTGAAGGCAACATTAACACCGGTACTTTAAGTTTTGAAAATGGTAAAATAGCATTGGGTGGCGAACAGTTTTATGGTAAAGAATTAGCCAAACTAATGGACAAACATCCTACAGATGGAATTAGTGCCGATTTAATTAACCGTTTACCATCAGGTGATGCATTGGCTGCCGGTGTTTACAAGTTGTCTGTACCAATGATTATTGATGTCATTAAGTTAGTTGGTGCCGATGGTATTGCTAACAGCTACTTAGGTAAAGAAAATTTAAGCTTAGACGAAATTGCTGCTGCCTTTAAAGGCGATATTGCTTTTGCACTAACAGGCATTGAAAAAACTCCGGTAACTAACACCTACGAGGGTTATGATGGTAAACCAGAAAGCTACACATACGAAAAAGAAAACCCCAAATTAGTGGTTGGTATTAGCGTTGTGCAGGACAAGTTTAATAAGCTTTACAACATGTTTATGAAAGAAATGGGACCTTCCAAACCAAACGACATTTTTATTAAAAATGAAAAAGATTGGTTTATTGTTGGCACCGATTCTGCAGCACAGGAAACTTTCTTAGCAGGTAACAACAAACCAAACTATGCTGATAAACTAAAAGGTCATAACCTTAATTTTTTCATTAACATTCCTCAACTATTAGGTTCTTTCAGCAGATCGACCGATGACAGCATTAGTAATGCCATGTTGGATTTATCAAAAGCTACCTGGTTAGAGTTTGTGGCCAATAGCGATTACAAAAAAGGTAAATCAACCTACAATATGGAAGTGCAGTTAAGCGACAAAAACATTAATAGTTTAAAGCAAATCAATCAGTATGCTGATAAAATGAACGCTTTACAAAAACAACAAAGAGCTAAATGGCAGACCATTGAATATGCACCTGTTGATACTGTAGTTGCAGTTCCCGACGTAGCCGTGCCCGCACCTCCGGTAGTTGCACCTGCAAAGCCTAAAAAATAATTAATACTTATTGCAATGGGTACATTAATAGGTTTAAAGCTTATTATTGTACCCATTGTTTTATTTTATGTACCGGGCAGCAGTGCTACTAGCAACTGTAGTTGCGTCGCACACTTGTACTGCAGCAACATTGTTCGGCATTATGCAGTACTCCGTATTTTAATCGGGCGGCCTGTAACTTTGCTGCGCATTGCGCAAGGTGCACCCTGATTTATCGGCGGTACGTTCTGTTCGCTATGCAGCATTACACAACAACCAATGCCGGTAGCAAAGTTTTACTATTTTATTTGCTAATACATGATACTATCCATTAATAACTTACTACCAACTTACTTTGATGCACAACGTGCCAATACCTCAGATATATGGGGTAAGAACATACAATTTAACAAAGGGGAGCTGGTAAAAATTGTGGCCCCATCCGGAAGCGGTAAAACATCGTTCATGCATTTTTTGTATGGCATGCGTAACCAATACAACGGCGAAGTAAAATACGATAACAACTCGCTAAAAAATTACACGCCTGAAGATTTTGCAAAGGCCCGCAGTAATAATGTGAGCATTGTTTTTCAAGATATGAAATTACTACCCGAGCCAACGGTTTTAGAAAACCTGGAAATTAAACGACAGCTTAACCCATACCACAATGGTGATAAGGTGTTGGAAATGGCACAGCGTTTGGGTGTTGGCAGCAAGTTACACTCCAAAGGTAAAACCTGCTCCTACGGCGAGCAGCAGCGTGTAGCCATTATACGATCGTTATTACAACCATTTGATTATTTATTGTTGGACGAACCTTTTAGCCATTTAGATAATGCCAATGCCGAAAAAGCTATGGCATTAATTATTGAAGAAGCTAAACTGCGTAATGCCACCGTAATTTTAGCCGATTTGGAAAAAATAGATTTTTATCCGTACACCAGTATTTATTATTTGTAATACAGAATTTGGTGATTTGATGATTTGGAAATTTGTTAATGAGGTTTTCCGATAGCGTAGGAAACTGACACAATGCCCAATAGAATTACTGAACGATGCAGTGAGTGACACAACAGACGATGGTAGTAGCAATGCAGCTGGTCAACAAAAAACTTACAAGCATTGTAGGATAATAACTGATGTTCTTTTTACTTTTTAATTTTTACTTATACTATGTCTCTTTCATTTAAACCCATAAAACCTTTATTACTAACCGGCGGCAAAGGCGGCTCGGGCTTCTTTTCGTTTTTGGGCTTAGGCATTGGTGTGTTATTGTTACTTTGCTCAGTACAAATGTATATTAACATACAGCAGTTGCTTAAAGAAGGTAGCATACGTAAAGATGGTTACGATTATATTTCTATAACCAAGCCTATTACTAATGCCACCATGGG
The DNA here is from genome assembly GCA_002399735.1 of Chitinophagaceae bacterium UBA4857. Taxonomy (GTDB): domain Bacteria; phylum Bacteroidota; class Bacteroidia; order Chitinophagales; family Chitinophagaceae; genus Terrimonas. The sequence continues at coordinate 105,082 of DHEF01000004.1, read as the reverse complement.
GCAACCGGAAAAAAGCTTGTTTAACCAACAGGATATTGATGAACTTAAAGCTTATCCCTTAATTGAAAATGTATCGCCATTATTACCCAACGATTTCAGGGTAATGTTGAGTGCAGGTGATGTGGTGCCGTTTAGAACGGATATGTTTTTAGAAACCCTGGATAATGATTTTTTGGATACGTTGCCGCCCAGTTTTACCTGGCAACCGGGTCAGCAAAACCTGCCCATCATACTTTCGTCGGACTTTTTTGAGATATACAATGTATTTGCCCCCGGGCAAAACCTGCCCCAGATTTCCAAAGAAACCGCAGGCGGCATGGTGGTACATGTACATTGCGAAGGTAATAATAACAATGAGGTTTTTTATGGCCGTATTGTAGCATTTAGCGACAGGGTAAACTCGGTATTAGTACCCAAAAGTTTTTTAAGTTGGGCCAATGAAAAATTTGGCAAGGGCAAACCTGTTTTATCATCACGCCTTTTCATAAAAACAAAAGATGCCAATAGTACTGAATTATTAAAATTTTTCGACAGCAAGGGCTATAAACTAAATAAAGACAAAACCCTTTTAGGACGCAATAAGATAGTAATACAGGGCATTTTTAGCGCTTTGGGCATATTCGGGTTACTGGTAGTAATATTGGCTTTACTTTTATTCTCGTTCTATTTACAGCTTGTAATAGCCCGCAGTAAGGATAACCTGCAACTGTTGTTAACCATTGGCTACTCGCCAAAATGGTTAGGAGCAAATTTTTCCCGCCGTTTTGTCCCCATGTACGTAATTATTGTATTCGGGGCCTTGCTAGCTACTCAAATAATGCAGTGGGCTTTCCACCATTTTATTATGTACAATCGCCCGGAATTATCCTCTATTGTGCATTGGTTGGTTATTACCATTGCAGTAGTATTAATACTACTGTCAGTAATTACTAATTACAGACTGGTAAAGAAACTTTTGTATAAATTATATGTAAATGAATGAGTTACAGAAAATTCAAAGCTAATAAATTAATAGCTGTAGAATTTACGAGCCTTGTAGCAGGGGTTTTTCTATTGTCTTGCATTCTGCTGTTTAATAACTTTGTAGTGACTAAAAGGGGAAATCCCCCTTTAAAAACAGATGATTTTCCTGTTTTTTCCTATTACTTTTTTTCTTTATTTAAATTTTCTTTTAAAATAAGAGTTTATCCCTAGTAAAATAACTATAATAAAAATAGTAATTTTACTAATATATATGGGTAATACTGCTCAAATTTTAACAACAGCTTTAGACCCCCAAACACGTAAAACTCATGTCAGTATTGAGTTTCATCAAGTTATAAGTATTTATCCTCTTAAATATGTGTGTTGAGTATGGGATTTCTACGTGCAATTTTTGCAGTACAATAATTTTTTGAACCGTCTAAATTTGTTACTGTTATGAAAAAAATTACGAAATTAAATCGCCAAATCATTTGGGATTGGCCTCCAACTACTACAAAAGGAATCTTTGAAGGTTTAGAAGACTAAATTTTTTACAAAAATTTACTTTTTTAAAAAACTTTTCTATTTTTGGACAAAATCCAATTAATAGAAAAGTTTTTTTTATACCTGCTTAAATTTAGCTACCTCTTGCCGGTGGTTTTATTCTTATATTATTTTTTTCGAAAAAATGTAAGAGATAAAAAATTAATTCCCTTAATTGTATATAGCTCCTTTTTCTTTTTACTTAACATTTTTTTTGATACAATTGTAAGTAAGAAGTTGGTTACCCCAGCTGTTTATAATTTTCTTTTTACACTTGTTGAATACCTTTTTTTTGCTGTCCTACTTGGTTTAGGATACATAAAAAATAAAACATTTGTAAAAACCGTCCTTATCTGTTCAATTCTTTTTGTAGGATTTGATTTTATTCACTTTTTAACTACAAAACCGGGCCTTATCGACTCAATTGCAGTTGGTGTATCAACATTGCTTATTTTCTTTTATATATTTTATTATATTTTTCTTGAATTGCGTAATGAGGACAAAGAAGTTTCTTTAGTATCGCAATATACTTTCTGGGTCGCTTTGGGTATTTTAATTTATCTGGCAGGTACTTTCTTCTTCAACTTGCTAATAGATCTTCTTCCGAAAGAACAAATACGTGAATACTGGTACATTACTTACATATTTGACATAATTAAAAATATATTCTTTACAATAGCTATCTTCGTCCATATCCGCCAAGCCAATAAAAAACCACAAATAAAAGCACAAAAAACCAACGAACCATTTTTAAACTTTTTATAGGTTAGTAGCGCAACCTAATCTTATCTACCTGCATATATGAAATTTTTACTGCAAGCCGGCACTGCAACTAATATTCCTGTGGTACTAATAATTGGTGCCGTAGGTATGGCTGTGCTTACAGTAAGCATTGTAACACTTTTAATACTCCACCAACGTAAAGTAGCCCGCTTTAACGCCACTGTACAGGAAATGGAAAAAGAGCAGCAGCGGGTTTTATTAAATGCTTCTATAAAAATGCAGGAAGAAGAGCGTCAGCGCCTTGCTGCAGATTTACATGACGATGCAGGTCCTTTACTTGCCACCGCCCGTTTGTACCTTAACGAAAACCTGGTAAACCAGGATAAGGCCACACAGTTACAAGCTATCTTTCAAGCCCGTCAGATTATTGATGATACCATCCAATTAATCCGAAACATCAGTCATAGCTTAATGCCTCCGACCTTAAAAAACTTTGGTTTGGAGTCAGCAATAAATGACCAGTTTCAAAAAATAAGTGGTTCGGGTACCATTAATGCCAGTAGCCGTTTTCACGACTATAAAGACCGTTTAAAACCGGAAACAGAATTAGTAGTATTTCGTATTGTACAGGAGTTGGTGGGCAATATTTTAAAACACAGTAACTCCAGTTTTATACACCTTACACAAAACATACACGACAATCGTTTTTACCTGCGTATACACCACGATGGCCGTGGCATTGTACAATCAGACTTTGACAAATTAACTAAAAGCACCGTAGGCTTAGGTTTAAAAAACATTACCAGCCGTACCAGTCTTGTACGTGGTAATATTGTTTTCGAAAAAGATATCTCGCAAACCTATTACAAGGTAACCCTGGAAATTCCAAGAGAAAACAACACTTACGATTAAACTCCCGATACGTCTTTCATCAACTCCTGCTCCTTTTAAAATTACGCAAAAGCAATATGCATAAGTGTATGGGTAAGTGACCCGAATCCTTTACATTTGCCAATACCCAAACAAATGGAAGTAATAAAAGTAGCCATAGCAGACGATCATAAAATTTTCCGAAAAGGTGTAGTTCTATCTTTAAGGCCATTCGCTAATATAAAATTTGTATTAGAAGCAGGCCATGGCGATGAACTTTTGGATAAATTAGACGAAGCAGAACCCGATGTGATTCTGATGGACCTTCGTATGCCCGGCAAAGACGGTATTGAAACCACAAAAATTGTAAGTAAAAAGTATCCGCACATAAAAGTGTTGGTGTTAAGCATGTACGAGGATGAACGTTTTGTTTATCACCTGATGGAAAACGGCGCCAATGGCTACCTGCTTAAAAATGCCGACCCGCAGGAAATTCGTCGGGCTATAATGGACGTTACAGAGAAAGGTTATTACCTTAACAACTTTGTTAATCGCATACTTCTTAAAAAATCACATTCCCGCCAAAAAGTTATTCCATCACTAAATAACGAAGTAACCCTTACCGATAAAGAAAGAGATGTACTGCGCTTTATTTGCATGGAGTTTACGGCGCAGGAAATAGCGCAAAAAATGGAGATAAGTGCTCGTACCGTAGAAGCTATCAAAGACCGCTTAATGGAACGCTTTGGTTGTAAAAATACTGCCGGCCTTGTTTTCTTTGCCGTTAAAAACTCCCTGATAGAATAAGCGTCTTATAATTTTTAGCTTTTAAGTTAGGGGGTTATCAGCAACAGTAACAATACTCAGCAGCAGTCCCCGCCTTCTGTAGTAGTGTGTCGCTATGCTGCCTTACCCACGCTGCATACACAGCTACTACTGTCAGTCGGGCAGCCCTTCAACTTTATATTAAACTTCAGCAAAATACACTCGCTATACTACAAGTTTTTTACGTTGTAGCATTATTGTAAGTACAATACCTACAATTAATATTCCACCTTGTACCAACATACCGGTTGTATTAATTTGTTGTTGTAGCGATGCGGATATGCCCTCGCTAATATCTACCTTCCAAATAGATGGATAACTGCTTTTTTGCCCCATTACAGTTTGTAATAAATTAGCGGCGAAATGTATGCCGGTAGCCATAGCAATACCACCGCTACGTAATACAGCCCAACCAAATATAAAAGCCCATACACCCGGCCCCATAAATGAGGTAGGCATATCTTGTCCGCCAACTACATGGTATAATGCAAACAATATAGCAATAGTAATTTGTGCCGGCCATATACCCAGGTTATTCTTTAAGTGTATAAATGCAAACGACCTAAAAGCTATTTCTTCCATTAAGGATAATAATAACAAAGCCATGGCCCATAAAAAGAATATACCAATATTATAATCAGCCGCCAATACTACTGATAAACCATTAGCCCATATAACTATAAAAAAAGCGAGTACAGAAAGTATTAAGCCGAAAATAAAACCGGTCAAGAAGTTTTTACTGCTTTTACTGCCCCATTGTAGCCCATAATCCGCCGGTTGCTTTTTAACCCATTTACAAAATAACCATACAACAACCAGTGATACAATTACACCAATAGCGCCATAAGCATAACGTTCAAACTGTGGTGGAAGCACATGTTTTAAGGGCCCAGTTAATGCTAGTGCCGCAGTAAATAACACACAGCACAAAATAGCTTGTAAAAAAGCAACGAGTTTTTTATTCACATAAGCAAATTGAAATACTAAAATAATAAAAAAATTATCCAAATATTTTATCCACAATAATCATCAGCAATAACAGTGCTTTATAATATCTACATTCAGCTTTAATCATGTTACTAATCAATAACATTGATAAATACGGCGTTAGTTTTTCAGCACATCTACAATACTAATAAATGTTAAAAAAGTTTTAATGTAACACTAATCTTGCTTTAATAAATAGATAAAAAAATTGTCGCGTCCAATATTAACTTTTTAAAATCAATATGCGCTAAAAGCTAGTATTAGCAAGCACTTGGCCATACTGGCATGGTATTTGAAAATTTGTAGTTCTCCAAGTCTGTAAAATACTTTCATGTGTTTTTTCTTCGGCTTACTTGTACAAACATATCATCACAGACTGATAATGTTTACTGAGTGTTAAAGTCTACAACAAGGAAGAATCGTGAACTAATGAAATTGATAGTTGAACAAACTAACACACTTAAAAAGCATTGATATGATTAAAGAACGTACCCTGAAAACAAAATCCAGCCTTACGCATAAACTTTCCTTGAAAGCGCAAGCGTTTAAGGCAAAAATTGTTGAGCACGCAAAAACAGCTGCACTAAAATTATCAGACTATATGGTTTTAATAACCACATTTATATTAATGTTGGGAGCCGCATATCTGGTATATTTGTTTCAACCACATTATGAACAAATACGCCTTGAAAGACTGAACACTGTATGGGGCACTGCATTTGTTATTTTAGCCGTCTCGTTACTGGTAATTAAAGTTTGTTTCCTTATATATATACTGGTGTTGTACCTGCGTTATAAATCAGTGAAATCGGTAAGCGATGAATTATTGCCTACTTGTACTATTATAGTACCCGCTTATAATGAAGGTCAATTAGTATGGCAAACTTTACTGAGTATTGCCAATAGCAAATATCCTAAAGAAAAAATGCAAATCATTTCAATTGATGATGGCAGCAAAGATGATACATGGCAATGGATGTTAAAAGCAAAGGAAGAATTAGGTGATCGTTTAGAAATTTATCAACAACCGCATAATCAGGGTAAGCGTCATGCGCTGTATCGTGGTTTTCATTTAGGTACCGGCGACATTTTCGTTACCATTGATAGCGATTCTATTGTAAAAGAAAATACTTTAAGAAATCTGGTTAGCCCATTTGTTGTAAATGAAAAATGTGGTGCAGTAGCAGGTAATGTAAGAGTATTAAATAATAAATCGGGCATTATACCTCGTATGCTGAATGTAAGCTTTGTATTTAGCTTTGAATTTATTCGTTCTGCGCAAAGTTCATTAGGTTCAGTACTTTGTACACCAGGTGCTTTAGCAGCTTACCGTAAAGATGCTGTAATGGCTTGTTTGCCTGAATGGATTAACCAAACATTTATGGGTGAATTATCTGATATTGGTGAAGACAGGGCCATGACCAATATGATTTTAAAACAAGGTTTTCATGTAGTATTTCAACGCAATGCGCATGTATTAACCAACATACCGGAAAAATACAAAAATCTTTATAAAATGTTTATCCGTTGGGAAAGAAGCAATGTGCGTGAAAACATTATGATGAGTACATTTGCTTTTAAAGATTTCCGTAACGGACCTAAGACAGGAACAAGAATACTTTTATTAAATCAATGGCTAAAAGTAATTATGGCGATACCACTAACTTTGTTAATGTTGGTATTTATATTTACACATCCCATTTTATTTATCAGTTCTGTGTTATTGAGTATATTGATTTTCTCCAGTATACAGGTTTATTTTTATGCTAAATGGCATAATATAGTAGAATCGTTTTGGGCATACCCCTACAGTATATTTTATGCATTTGCCTTATTCTGGATTACGCCTTATGCCATTGCAACAGCCAGCAGAAAGGGTTGGTTAACAAGAGGATTGGAAACTAAATAAATTTTATAAATATTACGTAGAGACGCCTTGCAGGCGTCTTTTTTTATTATATTATCAGCTATGTTAACACAGATGATCGTCTGTTGCGTCGCACACTGCATCGTTCTGTTCGCTAATCAGCATCGTGTTAAATTTCAATCGTTTACCATAGGTAAACAAAAAGAGACGCATTCAATGCGTCCCTACAAGTATAAAATAAAATGATATTATTTAGATAAACTCAATAATGCTAAGATAGCAAAGTGATCAGAAGCAAAACGGCCTTCCCATGTTTGCGAAAGTGTGGCGTGGTTTTTTACTTTCCAATTGCCTTTAATAAAAATATAATCAATAGGCTGGTTATTGGTTTCTTTGTTTTTAAAGGCATTAAAGGTGCCGGTTGGACCATAATGCGGATGTATAGAAACTTCTTTGGCATCAACTAAATGCAGCGGATTATTTTTATCAGTAATTATCTGTATCGGTTCATCATCCGGCGTTGCATTAAAATCACCGGTAAAAAAAGCTGGTAACTTACCGGCAATTTCTTTAACGGTGTTTAATACCATTCTGGCACTTTCTCTACGGGCTTCTTTACCTATATGATCAAAATGTGTATTAAAAGCTACAAACTGTTTACCGCTTTTTTTATGTTTAAACTTTGCCCAGGTAATTATGCGAGGTAAATTAGCATCCCAACCTTTACTACCTACTACGGTTGGTGTTTGCGATAACCACAACATACCCGATTGTAATGCCGAAAGCTGGGTTGTATCATAAAATATTGCGGATGCTTCTCCTTTATCGGTACCATTATCACGGCCACCGCCAATTGACTTATACTGCTTTAAAGATGCTCTTAAATCATCCATCTGATCGGGTAATGCTTCCTGTACACCTAATACCGCTGGTGCATGGTATAATATCTGCGAGCTTACTTTTTCTTTACGATTAGGCCAAGCGTTTAAGCTATCATGTGGCGTGTTTAAACGAATATTAAAACTCATCACCGATATATCCTGCGCCATTACCAAACCCGTTAACAATAATGCAACAGGCAACACTAATAATTTATAATTCATGGTATAAAATTATTTAAGTACCGCTTACCAACAGATTAGCTAATTGTTATTATTTATTGCTTACAGCTTTTAAACTTAAGTCCAAACTTTTTGCCTGGTGTATTAAAGCTCCAACACTAACAAAGTCAACACCGGTTTGTGCATAGGCTTGTATATTATCTAAGTTAATACCTCCACTTGCCTCGGTTTCAAAAAGGTCTTTTGTATGAGGCAATGCTTCGGCAATTTGTTCCGGTGTAAAATTATCCAGCATAATACGAAACACTTTTTCCGGCCCCATGGCTACTACCCTTTTTACTTCATCCAGGTTACGGGTTTCAACTTCTATTTTTAAATCCAGTTTGTTGCTTTGTACATAACTGTAAGCGGCATCAATTGCTTTTTCCAATCCGCCTGCGTAATCAACATGGTTATCTTTCAGCATTATCATATCGTATAAACCAAACCTGTGATTTACGCCACCACCAATACGTACGGCTTCTTTTTCCAGTAAACGAAAATTAGGCGTTGTTTTACGGGTATCTAATAGGCGTGTATGATAACCCTTCAATTTATCGGTATACTGGCTGGTTAGGGTGGCTATGCCACTCATACGTTGCATACAGTTAAGCACTAAACGTTCGCATTGCAAAATGGTATGTATATGTGCTTCTACTTCAAAAGCAGTTTCGCCATATTGCATGGTATCGCCATCGGCTTTAAAAGCGTTAAAAATAGCAGCCGGTTCTTTATAGGCAAATATGGCTTGGGCTACTTCCATACCGGCCAGTATGCCATCCTGTTTAATTTTTAAAACTGCTTTGCCTGTTGCGGTTGCGGGTATACTTGACAAAGTGGAATGGTCGCCGGTACCAATATCTTCTTTCCAGGCTTCGTCTATTAAGTGGTGTAATTTAGAAGTGAAATTCATGGGGCAAAGTTAGGTTTTGGGGAGTGATAAGTTGTAAGTTTTAAGTTATAAGTTGGCGACTAGCTAATAGTTAATGGTTCATGGTTAATAGGAAGAACTGCGTACTTCTATCTTCCGGTCTTTCGGACTTTACTCTGATGCCCAATGATATGCAGTACAAGAGTGCGACGCAAGGGACGATGATTAGAATTACTGCGGCCGGTAACAAAATAAAAAAGCCCATACTAAAGTACAGGCTTGTATAAGTTAACACGGTTGCAGTTTACTCAATAAACTGAAACCTGATTTCTTTTAAACTTTCTTTACCGCTTTTGGTTTGCATAAATACATGGGTGCGGTAGTTGCCCGATTTTGTTTGCAAAGTACCTATACAATACTGCCCACCGGGTGCATTGCCTTTATGTTTTAAATCGAACCCTTTAACACCGTTGGTGCCAAAAAAGTCACGCAAAATTTGTTGCGCCTGCGATTTGCTGTAGCTATCGCTTTTATCGGGCAAAGTGAGCAACAGGTTGTCATCGCTGTACTTTGACAACTCGGTAGCGTTACCTGATTTTAAGGAGGTAATTACACCCTCAATATTGCTTTTTTGTTCAAAAGCCGTTAAAACCACAAAAGAAAACAACACCAACAAAGGAGTATAAATCTTTTTCATAATTTTTATTTTAAGCTTTCATAGTTATTGTATCTAAAAATATGCCATGTTAAGCATATGATTATAGTGCTAATGTAATAAAATACTCAGTTACAACTAGTTTTTAATACAGAAATAAGCTAATTCAGTGTAATTTTACACACTTCAATGACAAAATTACTATTACTGTCAGTTGAAGCTAACGTTCGCTTGCCACTTATATAACTACAAATCATCAATTATGTCTGTAAAAAGAGCAATTTTAATAATCATGGACGGTTGGGGACTAGGAAAAGTTGCATCATCCGATGCCATTAAACATGCCAACGTGCCCTTTACTAACTCATTATATGGCAAGTATCCGCATACCACACTTACCACTTTTGGCGAGTTGGTAGGTTTACCCGAAGGGCAAATGGGCAACTCAGAAGTAGGCCATCTTAACTTAGGCGCCGGCCGCATTGTGTACCAGGAGTTACAACGCATTAATGTAGCAGTACGTACAGGCGAGTTGGCAAAAAATCCTACTTTATTACAAGCCATAAATTTTGCTAAAGAAAATAACAAACCATTTCATTTATTAGGTTTAGTTAGCGATGGTGGTGTACACTCACACATTAATCACCTGAAAGCTATTTTAGATATTTGCCAGGTTAACGGATTGCAGGAAGTGTACATACATGCGTTTACCGATGGCCGTGATTGCGACCCTCGCAGTGGCTTAGGTTTTATTACCGAACTGCATGAACATGCACAAAAAACGGTGGGTAAAATTGCCACGGTTAGCGGCCGTTACTTTGCTATGGACCGCGATAAACGTTGGGAGCGTGTAAAACTGGCTTACGATGCCATGGTACATGCGGCAGGCGACACCAATACATCGGCCATTGATGCAGTTTCTTTGTCATACGCAGCTAATGTAACCGACGAATTTATAAAGCCAACGGTAATTGTAAATGCCGATAACCAACCTGTAGGTACTATTAACGAAGGTGATGTAGCTTTTTGTTTTAATTTCCGTACGGACCGTTGCAGAGAAATTACCGAAGTGCTTACGCAAACAGCTTTCCCAGATTTTGATATGCAGCCGCTTAACCTGCATTATACCACTATGACGCAGTACGACCATAAGTTTAAAAACGTACACGTAATTTTTGAAAATGACGACTTGCGCAATACTATTGGCGAAGTAATTGAAGCCAATGGTTTAACACAATTGCGTATTGCCGAAACAGAAAAATATCCGCATGTAACTTTCTTTTTTAGTGGTGGCCGCGAAAAACAATTTGAAGGCGAGTACCGCATTTTAATACCATCGCCAAAAGTACCTACTTACGATTTACAACCGGAGATGAGTGCTTTTGAAATGACGGCTGCATTGTTACCCGAAATAGAAAATAAACGTGCCGATTTTATTTGTCTTAATTATGCCAATGCCGATATGGTTGGCCACACCGGCGTTTGGGGCGCTGCCATTAAAGCGGCGGAAACAGTTGACCAATGTGTGCAAAAAGTAGTAACGGCTGCGTTGGAGGCTGACTATACTGTTTTTCTTACTGCTGACCATGGCAACTCCGATTTTTTAATTAACGAAGATGGCTCGCCTAATACGGCCCATACCACCAATCCTGTACCGTTGTTTATTATTAGCAACAACTATAATGGCACCATAAAAGAAGGCGGTAAACTAGGTGATATTGCCCCTACTATTTTAACCGTAATGGGCTTGTCTATTCCGGAAGAAATGACGGGAGATGTATTGATATAAATTTATCAATTGATATTTTAAAATGCCTGCAAGTTTTGCGGGCATTTTTATTTGGGGCTATCAACAGTAGTAACTCCGGTCAGCAGCAGTCCCGGCTTTCCGTTTCAAGTCCTCGCCCCTCCTGCGTCGGGGCGGCGGGCTTTCCACTGCAATCCGGCAGCCTTTGAAATTTTGAATATGAATTAACGAATCTTCACTTACATGTTTAGTTTTAAAACTTTATCTTGAGCAAATGTTAGCACAATTTAAATTGATGCCAACTTTATTATTGAAATGAAAAGAAAGAAGAATTACCGCGACCTATTTAAAGCGCTTATTTTTTTATTAATATTATGCATTGCCGTAGTTGCCGTAGTTTTGTATGTACCTACAGCCGTAACAAAAAACATTGATACTTATATTTACGAATTACCATTTACAAAAGGCACTTCACATAAAGTAGTGCAGGGTTATGGTGGGTTATTCTCGCATAAAAACACGGCGGCTGTTGATTTTGAAATGTCGGTAGGTACACCCATAATGGCTGCAAGAGATGGTGTTGTGTATGCCTATAAAGATCATAATGACGAAGGCGGTCCCTTTGCAAAATATAAACGTAAAGCCAACTTTATAATGATACAACATAGCGATGGCAGTATGGGTTGTTACTGGCATTTACAAAAAAACGGCGTGTTGGTTAAAACGGGCAAAGTAAAAAAGGGACAACAAATTGGATTAAGCGGTGCCACCGGTTTTGTATTCAGACCGCATTTACATTTTTCTGTTAAGCGGCAACTAAACTATAGTATGGATGCTTTTGTACAAACAAAGTTTACTACCAGCGAAGGTGCTGTTATTTTAAAAAACAGAAACACATACAAAAAACCATAAGTGTTATTCAATCACAAATTCATCTACTAAAACTAGCCCATTAATAAAGTCGTCAAAACTATTGGCAATATGTATATCTTCTTGGCAAGCTACGTTAAGCCACCGCACAGTGGGGTTTATGTATTTTCGGTAGTCAAGCGAAATCCACCAATGTCCATCATCACCAGCCAATAATATTTGCCGTTCAGGCAGTTTCCATTGTTTTGCCAGCAATTCACTATCCAATATATTTTGAGCAGTAAGTATACTTTTATCGGCCACAATACCAAACAACTCTAAAAAAGGAACATGGTTATCTGCCCAGGTAGTTTTCTGCGTCATAGGGAAAGCATAACCACTGGTATAGCCACCATTCTGAACGGTTAACAACTCCACCAATAACCCCGGCAGTTTTACATTCAACATTTTTTCAGTTGATGTAATCAGGTCTTTTGTTACGGCCGGATGGTCGTAATAGTTTGCACCCCAAAAGTCAGCAATATTAATTTTCATATTCTAACTATTAAATGAAAAACTACTAATCAATTATTTTATCACATAATCTCTGGCCGCCACTTCCGACAAACGGAAATAACCGTAGGCAAAGTTTTTAGGATTGGTTTGGTTAATAATATTACCACGTACTTCGGTTGGTATGGTAGCAAACGGACTATCATCATTACCGGATGCGTTTAATAGTTTTCTAAAATAGTCGTAATACCTTTTTGAAATACCATATAGTTTAATGTTTACTATATCACCCGGCTTTAAATCTTTGTGCGAATAATAAACTGGCGTTAATCCCCCTTGGTTGTTATCGTCATCTTCAACAGCATATTGTGGAAAAGCCATTTGCGGAATTTTATTACTAAACACATAGTAATTTGTCTGTGCTGCATTGTCCTGATAGTAATAAGTCAACTCCACTTCATCACCTGCCATTCCACCAGTATCATCCTGTTCAATATTGGCTTCAATATCCGGTGTAGCCATCAACGTTTCAGTGGCTGTATAGGTTTCGCCGTTTAAAGTAATGGTAAGCGTATAAGTTTCGCCAACTACCGGTAAAAAGTTAGTACAAACATATTCGCCGGCACCCGTATTTTCTATAAAGTTAAAAACGGTATTTGCCGTATTGGTTACTACAACAGTAGCGCCTGACACCACAGGAAACGCATCATTGTAATAGGCTGTTGTGGTAGATAGCTTAATTTTTTGTTGGCTGCCGCTGGTGTTTTTTTGCCAATCAATAGAGGCATCTATTACTAATTTTGGAGCAGCCGTATCCAAGTCAACATCAACTACTTTTTCACAAGCTATAAATAAATTAGCCAAGGCAATTATCAGGGAATACTTCAATATTTTCATGTCAAAATTTTTAAGCTGCTAAAATTTAAAGTTGTAAGTAACACTTGGTATAATACCAAATATGGACATTTGTCGGGCTTCACTTTTTCCTGTATCCGTATTTTGTCCAAACGTCATTGCGGCGGCATTGTTTCTACCATAAACATTGTAAACGCTAAACACCCATTCGCCTTTCCAACGCTTTAATTTATCTGGTTTGGGTATGTATGTTGCCGATAAATCTAAATGATGATAACCCGGCAATGAGTTTTCATTTCTGGTACCATAGTTAGCAATGGTTACACCCTGGTATTGGTATTTGCCAACAGGAAAGGTTGCCGCTTTACCGGTTTGGTAAGTAAATATGCCGCCAAAGCTCCATTTTTTTGTAAGCTGGTAAGCAGCCGTAAGCGACAGGTTATGCGTTTTATCGTAATTAGCCCTGTACCATTTGCCGTTATTAATTCCGGGTTCGCTTGCACTCCGGCCGGGTGTTTTTTGCTCGGCACGGGATAAAGTGTAAGAAAGCCAACCCGTTAATTTCCCGGTATTTTTTCTCGCTAATACTTCTAAACCATAAGCCCTCCCTTCGCCATTCAGCATTACTCTTTCAATAGCTTTATTGGCAATTAACTCCGCGCCGTCAATAAAGTCGGCTTTGTTTTTTATCTTTTTGTAAAAGGCTTCTACTTCTAACGAATACTTACCGCCTTTTAAGTTTTGAAAATACCCCACCGCTACCTGATCTAATAATTGTGGTTTTAAATACTGATCACTGGGCGACCAAATATCCAATGGCGAAACAGATGCAGTATTGGATATTAAATGAATGTATTGACTCATTCGGTTGTAACTGGCTTTTACCGATTGGTTGTTATTAAAAGCATAAGCCGCCGCAAAACGTGGTTCTAAATTTCCAAAGTCAGCTATTCTTTTATTCTTGCCATAGCTTACTGTACCGGTTGGTATGGCTTCTTCATAAATATGTAATTCCGGATTATATACTACCGCTTGGTTATTGGCATAAACATTCACCGTTTCCTGTCCTAAGCGTTGAAAATAACTATACCTGAACCCATAATTAAAAGATAATTTTTTAGTCGCCTTTTGTTCGGCACTTACATACAATGCATTTTCAAAAGCATTCTTTTTGGCAATCTGATCGGGTAGCACCGGCGACTTATCATCAAATGGTCTGATAGTACCCGGATTAAAACGGTAATAAATTGAATTAAAACCATAACTCAGGTTCAACTTGTCCGACAAATAATGTTTAAGATCATATTTAAGGTTATAGTTTTTAATGTCCGACTTCCAATCCATGCCGGCAAATTTTATCTGTAATCCATAATTGTAATCGCTGTAAATGGCCGATGCGTTGGCAAATAATTTATCCGAAAAAATATGGTTCCACCTAACATTAACAAGTGCATTGCCATAATCATTCATTAAGGCATTATTAAAATTCATATCATCCTTACCAAAATAGCCCGATACATAAACACTGTTTTTATCATTAAACTTATAATTCAGTTTCGCATTCAAATCGTAGAAATAAGCCGAGTTAGGTTCGCCGGCCAATTTTAAAAACAAATGCGCATAAGAGGCTCGCCCCGCTACTACAAACGAACCCTTTTCTTTCACCAACGGGCCCTCTACCAATAACCTGCTGGATACGGCACCCAGGCCACCGTTTATATGAAACTTCTTATTGTTTCCTTCCTTCTGATAAATATCTAAAACCGATGAAATTCTACCGCCAAAATTTGCCGGTATACCACCTTTGTACAATTTTAAATCCTTAATTACACCCGAGTTAAACACCGAGAAAAAACCAAACAAATGCGATGTATTATACACCACTGCTTCATCCAGTAAAACCAGGTTACCATCTACCGATCCGCCTCTTACATTAAACCCCGATGAACCTTCCTGTGCATTGGCCACACCCGGTAATTGCAAAATGGCTTTCAGCACATCTACTTCACCCATTACCGCCGGCATTTTTCTAATAGTGTTTATCGAAAGTTTGTTTACACTCATTTCCGGTTTAGTAATATTAACCCTTGTACTGGTACTACTCGATTTTACCACCACTTCGTCCAATGCTTTGGTATTCTCTTTTAGTGCAAAATTTTTCTTCACACTTTCTGTCAGCGATATTTTTTCCTCTATGTTTTCAAACCCCATATAACTAATAACAACCGTGTACTCACCCTTGGGTAAAGTAATAGAGTAAAACCCATAGGAGTTACTGGTTACAGATGTGTTAGCTTCTACAATATGAATGGTAGCGCCAATTAAAGTTTCGTTGTTAAGTTGGTTAGCTACGGTGCCGCTTAATGTAAATTTTGATTGTGCCATTAACAAGCCCGGCACTAATACAAGTAGCAATTTTGTAATAATTGTTTTGTACATACTAATGAGTTACGGTCAAAAATTTGTGAGGCTGGTTTTCATTTACTAATCATAAAAATGATTGACAGTGCAAATGTGTACGGAAAATAATGGCTGTAAAAATTTTTGAGAAGAAGGGAAACAGTTAAGCGATGAATGACAATGTAAGCAGGAATTTATTTTTTCATCAGCAGAAATTCTATTGATCGTCCCTTGCGACGCTCCGTTCATCGTTCCGTTCGCTAATCAGCATAGTGATGTGCGTAGCCTCGGTTCGTGCCTCAGGAACCGAAAGCAAGTAAAGGTGTTTCGTGAGACACGAACCATTGCGGAGTCTTCATCACCTAAACGCAGGAGAGGTCTACAGATTAGAATTGTGTTTATAAGATGCAGGAGATGCTTCCTTCGTCGGCATGACGAACTACGAGTTAAGTAAGAGTATTGCATAATGCTGAATAGAATTACCGAACGATGCAGTGAGTGACACAACGGAAGTCCAATCAAAGGATGGACGATGATAACAAAAACAAAAAACTACTCAGTATATTTTGTAAAAAAATCATCGGCGTAAGTTTTGCCAATGGGAAATTCTTTATCGCCAATAAAAATAGTGTTTCCTCTAACTGATTCAATTTTATTAAAGGGCAAAATATAACTCCGGTGCACCCTAATAAAATCGGTGGATTTTAATTTTTCCATCATGTCCTTCATAGGCATGCGGGCCACAATGGTTTTGCGGTCTTTAATATAAATTTTCAGGTAATCGGCCAGTCCTTCAATGTATAAAATATCGGTAACAAGTATTTTTATCAGACTAAAATCTGCTCGGATAAAAATATATTTTTCTGCATGAGCGTCTTTGTTATTCAGGTAATCAAAATATTCCTGTGCTTTAGTAACCGCCTGTGTAAAACGCTTTTGATTAATGGGCTTTAATAAATAATCAATGGCATTAAGCTCGTAACTAACGGCAGCATATTCGCTATACGCCGTAGTGAAAATAACCATGGTATTTTGTTCTAAAGATTTTACCAGGTTAATGCCGGTGATGGATGGCATATGTATATCGCAAAAAATAAGATCGGTAGGAAATTTGCGCAAATATTGTAAGGCTTCGCCGGGTTGTGTAAAAGTTTTTTGCAGGCTGATATTTTCGCTTCTTTCACATAAAGCAGTAATAACTTTTAGCGCTAAAGGTTCATCATCTATTGCAATGGCTTTTATCATTGTAGATTGATGTGTAAAGAAACGAAAAATTCTTTTTCGGTATCGTTAATTACCAGCAAATGATTGGACGGATAAATTAAATTTAAACGGTGTTTGGTATTATCAATTCCTAATCCGCTTTTTTCACTGGTGTCACGCTGAATATGTACTTTATTGTTTACAACACTTAAACGCAGTTCGGTTTTGTTTACGGTTATTTCAATTTTAATATGGCTTTTTTGTTCGGAGTTTACACCATGTTTAAAAGCATTTTCAATAAACGGAATTAACAACATAGGTGCAATTTGCAAAGGCGGTATGTTTTCTAAACTATTATACTCCAGTTTTACGCTTCTGTCTAAACGCAGTTTTTGCAGCTCAATAAAATTATTGACATAGTTAATTTCATCTTCCAGCATCACTACATCCTGCTGCGTATCTTTCATGGTGTAACGCATCATTTCCGATAATTTATCTACCATATCGGCGGCTTTTGGCGAAGTGTCGATAGCTGTTGCGTAAATATTATTGAGTGTATTAAATAAAAAATGCGGATTAATCTGCGATTTAAGCGAAGCAATTTGTGCGTTTAATTTTTCTGTCTCCGTTTGTTTTAAACGGTTATACAAATTCCATAAAACCGACAACACAATCGTTAACAACCATAATGTGATGGCGTTAATAATGATGACGGGAATTATTTTTTCGATTGTAGGGTTTGTTTTTGCTAGCAGTTCCGGGTTGAAACTGGAATAGAAAAATAGTACTCCGGAAAGAAAAAACACCAATGCAATAGCCAATAATAAAAACAGAAAATATTGCCAGTACTTTTTGGTAAGCAAGAATTTTGGAATAAGAAAAAAGTAATTAATGTAAAAAGTAATGAGCAATACCGAACTCAACGCAAAGCAATGCAACAGGTATTGTATATCCGATGCGGGATCTAAGTTGTTAAAAACCTGATCGGTGGTTACATAAGGTACAACCAATAATAAAACCCAAACCAGGGCATGTATGGCAATAGTAAGCCGCGTAACTTTTATCATTACTTTTAAAATAATTTGCAAACCAAAGGTATATTTCTTAGCCTTTAAAAAAATTGAGAAAAAGGATAGTACTTTGTAGACGAATGAAAATGGTGAGTAAGGTAAGGGTAATGCGGAGTTCGAGCAAGTGAAGGTTATTTAATAAACTCACTTAAATAATACCATTCTGTTTTGTTTAAAAATATCCGTACGCTTTTTACTGTATCGTTTATTTCATTTAATTGTTCGATTTTATTTTTTTTGTTGTGATTTTAGAATCGGCGAAAAGCAGCAAGAAACTAAACAAACAACCTATTTCTTCCGCTTCTATAGCTGCATCTTCCGCATCCTGCCCAAAATCGGCACAATAAGCAGTTACACGTATAACATCCTGCTTATTAAACTGCCAGGTTCTTTTGATTAAACCAAAACAATAATATTCTGACACCTGAAAGCATTGACCAGTAACCATCATATCATGAATCTTTATAAACAACATCCCACCATTATGATAGCCAGTAACCATACCAATCCCTGCTGGTGAAAATACCAGGCAAGAAAAACGCCTGCCGCCAGTGCACAAAACAATAGTCGTAATATAAGTAACTGACGCTGCTTATTTCTTTTGTAAAGAATCACGTGTTGGCTAATATTTTAGTTCCTTCATCTTTCATTTATTCCATTCGCTGATGCGTTCGTGTTCAATATTCTTCATCAAAAGTGCATGATCAAAATGCACAGACCTTTTTGGGAAAGCCCTCCATTTTCAAAAAAACTTGATTTTTCACTTAACAATTCAAAAGCTTTTTTATAAATGTACCTGATTGTCTTTCCACTTGGCTATCAAGTCATCAGCAGAATCGGCAACCTTAACATATTCCTGTTGTAGTGGATAAAATGCATAAATAGTACTGTCGTTTTCATGTATGCCGGCCCTGAACGTTATCCCATCAACACCGGCATAACCAATAATAAACCACTCACCGGTTTCATCAGTTACAATACGGTCTTCTGGCAGCACAATATCAACAAATGTTTCGTTGCAATAATATGGACTAAAGTTTTTTGTCATAGCATCATCTTTTAACCCGCTGCATATTAGGTTAACTGTTCGGGTTTATTTTTCCGCAGACCAATAATTATGGATGTTACCAACACGATAGTATATGCCCACATAAGCCAGGAACCAAAGGTTGCAGCTTTGTCGGGTGACATATTGGGAAAAACCTCTTTAAAAAACTGAATAACAAAAGTATCAATGATCATTCCCGGTAATACCAACAGTACGCCTGCAACTACCGTTTCCGGCCCTGCCAGTTTAAACTTTTTAAAGGTAATAATAGAAATAAAGGCTAATACAGGTATTACCGCTACATATAAAATAGTAAGTATTACCGGCGACGATGTAATAAAGAAGAATTGTCCCGCCAAACGAAAGGCTAACGTTGCTGCTAACCATATTAAAAATCCCACACCCAGTACCGGTGTAATAAACTGACTGCCTGCTTTATTCATCTTTTAAAATTTAATCCATTTACCATATCCATGACAGGCTATATCTTGCCAATGAGCCTGTCTGATTTATACTATTGTTTGCAAGATACAACAACCTTTACTACTGAAAACCAGTTATTTAGTATGGCACTACCGTATTGCATAAACGTCATTCCTTTTTAATCAGCAACCTTACTACCGACCAAAGGCTGCCGGATGTGCAGGGTTTAGTGCGAAGTGCAACGTAGCACCGGAGCGAAGCGAAGCCCATAACAGCCGGAACAAAAGCTGATTAGGATTACTGCTGCTGATAGCCCCAAATCGTATTTAGTATGTAGACGGAAGGTTTAAGGTGTAAGCTATAAGGTGTAGGGATTGAGCCGATTAGCTAATAACTGTTAGTCATTAACTATAAACAATGAACCTGCTTTTGCGTATTTGCCCGCTTTTAGTGTGAAAAACTACTAAGCCAAGCAGCATTTATATGAAAAAAATGTCTAAATTACAGGCAACCATCGTCACAATATGACCGAGGAAGCTATATTAAAAGGTTGTTTAAAAAATGATTCAGTAGCGCAAAAGGAGCTATACAACAGGTATAGTACCAAGATGCTTGCTGTATGTTATCGTTTTGCACCAAACCGCGAAGATGCGGAGGATATGCTGCAGGAAGGCTTTATAAAAGTTTTTTTGCAGGTGCATAGTTTTGAAAACCGTGGCTCTTTTGAAGGATGGATCAGAAGGATTATTGTACATACCTGCATTAACATTTTAAAGAAGAATAAAAAGTTTAATGAGAGTGTAGATATTATTCATGCAACGGGATTGTACACCAGAGAAGAAAGTATACCGGCCATTATGCAGGCTAAACAAGTGGTGGAGTGCATCAGGCTATTGCCTATTGGCTACCGCACGGTTTTAAACCTGTATGCATTGGAGGGGTATAGTCATCGTGAAATTTCGGAATTATTAAACATTGAAGAAAGTACCAGCAGAAGTCAGTACACCAGAGCGAAAAGTATGCTGGAAGATATATTAGTGCATAGGCGAATTATGCAAAAACCAAAACCAAACGTTGACTGGTTAGCTGCTGTACACCAGCGTTAATTGGCAAGTTGTTTGCGCCATTAACTGGATTATGGATAGAACGCATCATAACAGGAATTTTGAACGCTTTTTACAAGAAAGCGTTGATGATTACCAAATGCTGCCTTCGGAAAAAGTATGGAAAGGGATTAATGACACTTTGCATATTAAACGAAGGAGATATGCAATTGGTTTGATAGCCCTGTTTATGCTTACTGTAACCGCCGTTACCGCCGTAATGCTCTCCTACCCCGTTAAACAAGTAAATGTGCCGGAAGTAGTACAAGTACCGGTAAACGACTTTAAATCCAACAAAACAATTACGGTTGCGCCTCCCCCTCCTGTAATTGCTGCCAGTAATCCTGAAATATTAAAACCCTTGCGCCGCACACATCAATCGGCCAATGTAAATGCAATTAATATTATTCCGGGACTAATGCACGAGTCGGCAATACTTGATTATAATAATATTGCTTCAGTACAAAATCCCTACAATCAACAGAATATTACTACCGGTAACCCTTTATTGGCAAAGGTGGATGAAGACAATGATGTAGCTACCGGTATTACACAAAAGCAAATAGCACAGGTAAAACGCAAAACACTTAGTATGCCTGCTACGGTTAAAACAATTGTACCAACCGATAGCTCGGTAGCACCCGAAGATATAGTTGCTGTGGCCGATTTGCAAAAACAAAAGGAACGTAAACAACACACGCAACGTTTTTCGCTGATAGAAAACCATAGCAACCTGTACAACCCTATACATATTGCTACTATTGAAAGTGTAACCAATGGTTATAAACGCCCGAAAAACTATTTCTTAAAAAAAATAGACTGGCAGTTACATTTTACACCATCTATCAGTTATCGTAAACTGGGCGAAAATAAAACCTATACTAACTCATCTATTATTAACCCCAACAATAACCCCTTTGCTAACAGCCGCGATGATATTAATAACGCCGTTACCCACAAGCCTGATTTAGGACTGGAGTTTGGTTTAACCGGCAAATATGCATTAAGCGACAGGCTGAAAGTAAAAGCAGGGGCTCAACTAAATGTTAACCGTTATGATATAAAAGCCTTTATTTACAACGGCCAAATGGCCAGTGTAGATGTTAGTAACGGAGCCGGTAATAATTTTGCATCCAGCTGGACTTACTACAATACCTTTAGCGGCTATAAAGCTAACTGGATTAAAAACTTTTACTTTTCTGCATCATTACCCATTGGTTTGGAGTATAAAGTATTTGGCAATAACAGAACATACTTAGGCGTATCGGGCACCATACAACCAACCTATGTAATCAGTAACCGTTCGCACTTAATTTCATCGGACTATAAACATTACGTAGAAGTACCTTGGTTAATACGCCGTGTAAATGTTAATTCAAGCTTTGAAACTTTTGCCGCCTTTCGCACCGGCAATACACAATGGCAGGTTGGTCCGCAAATACGTTATCAGTTATTATCCAGCTTTCAAAACAGGTACCCTGTTAAAGAAAATCTGTTTGACTTTGGTTTAAAAATTGGTATGCAGGTAAATAAATAAAGAAATATTTTGGGGCTGTCAGCAGCCTATCGCTCATCAACTACAGTCCGCTGCCCGCCTGCAATGTACGCTTCGCTACCATTTACAGCTAAGCAGCGCAGCCCTTCATCGGTAGTACTGCTCATCAGCAATCGTAACTTCGTTTGTAAAATTTCAAAAATAATAAGTGAGGGTTTCAACAACTACTCCTGTTTCTTTAATGCCCTGTACTTTCTGGGTGATACACCAATGATGGTTCTAAACCGTTTGGAGAAATAATAAGGATCATCGAAGCCCATACCAAAAGCAATTTCTTTAATTGACTGGCCGGTAAAATCTAATTGCTGGCAGGCACGTTGCATTTTCATTTGCAGGAAATAATCAATAGGCGCATAACCTGTTTTTTGTTTAAACAGGTTGGAAAAACGAGATACCGAGTAATTATAGTTTTTACTTAAATCGCCCAGCGCTATATTTTCATTAATATGTTCCCGCATGTACAGGATGGCATTGTCTACACAGTCAAGGTTACTGCTATCCACTTTATCGTTATGCCTTTCACTATACACAAATAAGGTAAGGTAATGTGCCAGGCACATATTGGCAAACAACAAATTATCTATACTATAGCCCAATTGAAGGGTTTTATAAATGCGGGTAAAAATGGCAATAATCTCATCGTTACTTTTTATATGCGAGGGTTTAAAAAACTGCTGTACGGCATATACCTCATTCAATGTTGGTAAGGATGTACCGCCAAAATGTATCCAGTAAATTGTCCATGGACTATCGTCGCTGCTGCCATAAGCATGCTCCTGATGCTGCGGTAAAATAAAAAATTCGTTGGGACCAACCTCATGTCTTACGCCGTTTAACTCGTACCAGCCATGTCCATCTACACAATAAAACAAAAAGTTTTCGGGCAGGCCTTTTTTACGGTACGTGTAATGGTCTTTGGCTTTGGGGTAATGCCCGATAGAACATATATGAAGGTGTTGTAATAACAGATTCTGCTGCACACGGGCTTTTAAAATATTCTTGGGAATATCTATACGTTCACGGCCCATACCGTACCATATATTTTTATGCGACCCTTCTTTGTTTAGCTCTTTCATACAGCAATTCCAGGTTAAAACCGGCAAAAATTACAAAAAAAATGACAACCCGCGGCGGTATATTTTAATTTAACATTATCAACGGCAATCATAACAGTTATAAAAGCATTATCGTTTAATTTTACGCATGACTATTTTTCAAAAAATGCGATCGGTAGGTATCGCTTTTATCAGCTGCCTTTTACCTATATTTTCTTTTGCCACTGTTGAGTTACCTTATTTTTTTGGCAACAATATGGTGCTGCAACAGCAAACCAAGGCAGCGTTTTGGGGTACCGCCAAAGCATCAGCAACGGTGACCATCACCCCATCGTGGAATAAAAAGAAATACACCATCAAAGCCGATGTCAATGGAAAATGGAAAACACAAATAGAAACACCCGTTGCCGGCGGGCCTTATGACATTACCATCAGTGATGGACAAGCTATAAAATTAACCAATGTATTAATTGGTGAAGTGTGGTTATGCAGCGGTCAATCCAATATGGAAATGCCCATGAAGGGTTATAAAGACCAGCCCATACTTAACAGTAACGATGCCATATTTAACAGTACTAATGAACAATTACGTTTTTATGTAGTTCCCCGTTCAGCTAAGCTGGAGCCACAAGACAGTTCTAAAAAATATGACTGGAATATTGCCAATCCTGAAACAGCAGCCGGCTTTAGTGCTACCGCTTATTATTTTGGTAAATTATTGCAGCAACGTTTGCAAGTGCCAATTGGTTTAGTCAACATTAGTTACGGCGGCTCCACTGCCGAAGCCTGGATGAATGCCGCTACTTTGCAAGAACTTTTTCCTGAAATAAAATTACCCGCTGCTGATGCAAAGGCTGATAACCGCACCCCAACCGCTTTGTACAATGGCATGTTACACCCCTTTATTGGCTTTACCATTAAGGGCTGCATTTGGTACCAGGGCGAAAGCAACTATGAACGTCCTGACCAATACGAAAAACTATTTCCCGCCATGGTAAACCAATGGCGTAAAGAATTTAACCAAGGTGATTTCGCTTTTTACTTTGCGCAAATAGCACCTTATAATTATGCGCAATTACCACCTTACAATAGCGGTGGTAAATTTAATTCGGCCTACTTGCGTGATGCACAACGTAAAGCGATTGATAAAATAAATAACAGCGGCATGGTTGTACTATTAGATGCCGGTGAAGAAAATAATATTCACCCTGCTAATAAAGCCATTGTTGGGCAACGTTTTGCTTATATGGCATTAGCACAAACGTATCAGCAAAAAGGCTTTGCCTACGCCAGCCCTTTATTACAAAAAGTAAGTTTTGAAAACGGCGCTGCAACTTTACAGTTTAATAATGCACCCAACGGATTTACTTCGTTTGGCAAACCACTTACCCAGTTTGAAATTGCCGGTGCCGATAAACATTTCCGTCCTGCAAAAGCAAGTATTGTAAGAGGCAATATCGTCGTATCTGCACCGGAAGTAAAAAACCCCGTTGCAGTACGTTATGCGTTTAAAGATTTTGTTGTGGGTGATTTATTTAGCACCGAAGGTTATCCGGTGTCGAGTTTTAGAACGGATGAATGGTAAGGGATAATTATGATTTATGAGTGATGAATGATGAATTTTATGTTGCCAGCTATTGTTCCCTGATGGAGCTGATGTTGCGACGCTCCGTTCATCGTTCTGTTCTTTATGTATCATCGTGTTGAGGCAAGTGATTTATTTTATCAAAGGACTCTTCGTCACCTCGACGAAGGAGAGGTCTCCTTATAAAAACAATGTTTAGCGAATGCGGGAGATGCCTCCTACGTCGGCATGACGGACTGCGAGTAAGCAGGAGTGTTACATAATGCTGAATAGAATTACTGGACCTTGAAGAGTGCGACAAAAGCTCAATCAAAGGAGGGACGTTGGTAACAAAAAAATACCGTAAAGTCCTATTGTTGCAGGAGATGCCTCCTATTGTCGGCATGACGGTTGCAAGCGAAAGCAAAATTCATCACTCATCATTCATCATTATTGCAGCAATATCTCCACATCCGCTTTTCTCTCAACAGGTAATACATTTAAACGATGCAACTTACCATTTTTCCACTCAGCTTCTACCGTTGTATTGTAAGGCGCATGTAACTTAAAGTGTACGTCTTTATCTTTAGGCCATGCGGGGAATAACATAATTCTTTTACCGTCGGTTTGTAGTAACATTTCCTGTAAACCAATCATGCCACTGCCACCCCAGTTATGGTCAGGTACCCAATCGAAACCCGGGCCCCAGAAAGCCGGAAAACGACGTTCGCTATCTTTTAGTTTTAATGATGTAATTCGCCAAGCATCATCCGTTAGACCTAAACGTGCGGCCCAAATATTATCCTGTTTCCAACCTACATAACTACGAAATCTAATTACGTTGGTATCATTATGCCAAGTGTTTAAAGCCGTATCCAACCCGGGTTTACCCACACCATATATACCCCATGGATAAACAGGATACAATTGCGGCGACTCAATATTATTGATACGCTCCCAGATAATGGCCGGTGCGATGGTGGGCTTGTTATTGAATGTTGTAAAATTAACAGGCGGAATGCGATTCAGGAAAGCTGTCCACTTTGCTTTTTTAGTTTCGTTATTTTGTATAACATTAAGTTGCAATAGTTCTGTTGTTATTACTTGCAAAGCAGCGATAGTGGAGTTGGCATTGTAAGCCATTTTAAATGTTTCGGCTGCTGAGCCGGGGTATAAAACAAGTTTGCCCTTTTCATCTAATCCCTTGCGGCCACGTTGCAACGCAAGGTATTGGTAATGCTCATCAAAAAACTGTAAACAACTTTCTATAAAAGGTAGTTTATCATCAATAGTTTTTCCGGTGTATTGATGTTCTTGCAACATCATTAAACAAAATTCTAACACCGTATCCCATTGATACTCTAACCAGGCATTGTACTCAACGCCTTTATCAAAATTAGCGGGACGCTTTTGGCCATACTCGGCAATATTAGGCAGACCAAAGTTTTCCATTTGCTCGGTAAAGCTGGCGCCGCCATGGTTCCAGTACACTTTACTGCGTAACTCGGCATTTTTTAAAATGCGTAAATAAAATTCAAGTTGTGGTTGTAATAAATCCCAATCGCCATTTTTTATCATAGGAAAATAAACCAAGCGCTGGTTTTGCATGGTGTGTAAACCTCCACCCCAATTTCTGAAGTCGGGTGTAAATTTTCTAGCGGAGTCTGTATAAATTGGATCGACCGTAAATAAACCGCCATTAAATTTTAACGGCCATTTGCTATTGCTGTTACTGGCCAGCATGTAACGAAAGAGTTGAAAATTTTTTCCAATCTCCCAACTTTTAGCATCGGTTTGTTTGTTGCCAATATGAATAAAGCTTCTGCCCCAGAATTGTTGCCACCATTGTTTATTTAGCGCCGGTTGTTTAGCAGCAATACTATTGTATTGTTGTTGTATACTATCAACCGATTGTTGCCATTGCGCCGTTGTTGTTTGTGAATTGTATAAGTACAGTTGCAGCGAAAATGTTTTAGTAGCTTTTTTAGCTTGCAGCAACCAGCTTTTATAAGGCGTATTTACATATACACCTTCGCTATGACCGACAGGTGCAAAGTTCTTAGCAACCAGTTTACCACCAAATATTAACTGGTGCAAAGGATTGTATAATTGTTCTTTCACCGCATCCATCCCTTCCTCTTTCACCGTTGCATCAAAAATAGTTTCGCCTTTATTCTGGTGGTAAAAAACAAGTTCGTTGTTTACAAAATTGATGTCGTCCTTTTTCACCAGTTGCTCTTTAGGTAATACCCATTTCCAGGAGTTACCAAAACCTTCGTTTTTACGCAACACATGATTCTGGTAGCGCCAGCTTTCATAGCCTACTGTCGCCTGTATATTTTTATTGCTTTTAAATTCTATATTAGCAACCGGATGGAATACATCTACCCAAATTTTTACATGCGCTTTAATGCCATTTTGTTCCGCATCAATAGTCACATATCCTTCCTGTACATGTAATTCTTGTTTGAAACTTGTACCGTTAAATATTTCAGGTGCTGTTTTTATACGTAACCGTCCTGCTTTTAGTAAGCCATTGTTTTCATCAAAGCTTCCGGACTTAGCCGCATAGATTAACAAGTCGCCATTCTCCACCCATACATTTAAACCAATATCGCCGCCACCGCAAGGCATAGATTCGCTGGCGTTTTTGCTTTGGCTATTCCATACGACATTGTAGTTATGCGGTTGCTGCGCAACAACTATAAACACCATGTTTAAAAGCAGAATCGAAAATATATACTTGAGACATTTCATTAGTCAACCAATAGTTTTATTTCTCCTGTAATACCGGCCAGTAACAAAGGTTTATTCTTTAGGGAGTATGGCGAATTATGATAGGTTTTTCTTTGCTCAATCGGTAATTGTTCATCCAACTTTAAACGATTGCGCCAGGTGTTGGCCACTTCTATTTCTACTGTATTTACTCCGGCTTTTAAGGCTTTTGTTATATCAACCTCGTAAGGGTAAGTCCAGATAGTACCACAGTTTACACCATTTACCTTTACAGTAGCAATATTATATAAAGAGTCGATAGTTAACACTGTTTTGTTACTTAATGCATTTGCATCCCTTTCAAATGTATTGGAATAAAAAGCTGTACCTGAGTAATACTTAATGGCGGTATCAGCAAAACTAGTCCAGTTAACCAATTCATCCAATGAAAATGTTTTATTTTCTGTAGCAAATTTTAATTGCCAATTGTTTTTAAATGACTGTTCTTCAACATCAGCAAATCCTGCTGTATGATAATCTCTCAACTCAACTTTTTCCCGTGTTGGTACAAACACAATAAATACAGACTCGCTTGCCTCCAAGTTTAACCACAAATTAGTTTTACCGTTTTTAACTATCCCGTATTTTGCTTTTGTATATTTATTAGTAACAGGATTGAAAATCCAGGGGAACTTCCCTTGCTGATTAAAAATTAATTCTGTTGAAACTTTTATGTCTTTTTGGTTAGATAAAAAATAAATATCCGTATCTCCTTCACTCCTGTGAGCCCAGGAAATTTTGTTTTTGGCATTAACCGCCTCCACATCTTTCTCTATACCGAGTTTTGCAAAACTACTATCTGTATAAGGCGCATTTCTAAATGGTACGTCACTTAATCCATACAGTTTAGTATCAACAATAATTTTCGCACCGGCATTAGCCAAATTTTTTAGCTTGTTCTTCACCGCTGCACTCATGATTGTATTTGTATTCATAGGGTGCTTGCCCGGTATAACCAATACCGCATAACTGGCACCACCGGGTGTTACCACCCTACCATTCACTACTTGCATTTGCATTAATATGTCAGGATTAAAACTGTCATATTTATAACCATTCAATGCATCAACATATAATTCAGGATCGGCCATGTTTGCGCTATGCGATACACCATCCGGAATAGTACGCATGGGCTGTCCGGCATTTTGTAAACGGGTTTGTTCTGCCGCAACTTTCGTTGCGCCAAATATACCGGGTAGTGTGCTGATTAATCTATCGGGTAATACAGAACGACGTGGAATATCTTCGCCTGTAAACACGGCTACATCCACCACCGGTTTACCCATTTGTAATAAAGCCTGGCTGCGGGTAAAATAATCTAACCATGGTTTACTTTGTGCAAACCAGGTTTGGTCACGTTGAAAAAACAAACCAATACCATCCAGGGTCATGCCCGGTTTTTTATTTAGCCACGGACTATGCATAAACACATGCAGCGATAGTTTATTAATACCATCTGCAAAAGCACGATCGCTTAGTATTTTTAAATTACCGGGATGTTCGCCCCAATCGCTACGTAAAGTGGTAAATGCTTCAGCACCTATAATTTGCTTGCCATAAATATGTCCGCCGCTAATGGCATCAAACATATCATTGGGTTTATCATGTGTAGGACTATTTACCCAAAACTCACCCATGGGTACATCCGCATATTGATAATGTTGTAAACCATCCGTTACAAAAGTAGGTGCCATACTTTCGGCACTAAATTTTGTGCCTTTTGCTTTTGATAATTTTTGTAATGTGCCGTAAAATTTTTCATTTACTAAATCGGTAATAGTTTGTCTTACATCGTGCAATATTTTTTCCGATGCGGCTGCACTGTTAACAGGAGTGCCAGTCATTACTACTAAATAAGGCAGCAAATCATAGCCTCTTTTCTTTTTAAACTCCGCTGCAAAATGCCTGCTCCAATTCTGACTGCCACACTCCCAACTATCCATGTGAAAAAAGCTAATCACTTCTTTAGCGGCGACAGGATCAGTCTCTGTAAAAAATTTAGCAAACCAATTATTGAATTGTAGCGTAATGGCTTCGGGGCTAAACTTATCCGTTTCTAATCCTTTACCACCACCGGCTGTATTGTTTTTATAACCGGTTGATGTATGGCCTATTCTTACAATCACCCAATCTTTTCCTTTTGGTGCTGTCCAATTTAATTCACCGTTTGCATTTAATTTATCGGTTAAGTTGATAATACTTGTTAACGGTACTGCATCTTTATTACTTACTTTAGCAGTAGTGGTATTGGCGGCTATGCGCCATATGCTTCCATTCTTTCCTTCGTAATTATTTATAACCGGCTCGTCACTCACATAAATACCTTGCACTCTTAATACCGGTTTCCATTTGGCAGCATCTAAATCTTCACTGCCCGGTTCTGTTCCATCAGCCGTCCAAACAAAACGAATGTATTTTGCGGCAAATGTTTTTACTGCATGTGTATTGGCTTCATCCCAATCCTGCCAGCCATGCCTTGGCGGATGCAACGTATCAACAGCCACAAAACTTTTACCATCATCACTTTTTTGAATAACAAAACGTTGTGATTGGTAAGCATTGTTCTGCTTTTTTATTTTCACCTGCCTAACCGTAATGGCTTGCGAATAACTGTATTGTATCCAGCAAGCACTATCGCCTCTGAATGTTTGTTTAGCTGCCGTATCACTTGCTAAAAAACTGGCTTCAACACCAGTGCTGGTCGTTACAACAGGCTTTAAATTTTTAAATGCTATTTCATTTTTATAATTAGCGGGATAAGCATATACTGCTACATCCTTGTAATAATTTTCATTGGTTTCCGGTTGCGGTAGTTTAATCTTTTTGCTGTCGCCAGACTTTACAAAAGTTTTTGTCCATACTAGTTTTTGCATACTCATTTCTGGCTTTATCCAGGGGCCACCGGCTAATGCAAAACCATCGCTTACATGTACACCAATTTCTAATTTCAATCGTTGCGCTTCTTGTAATGCATAACGTATCATACCCCACCACTCCGGTGTAAGTTGTCGTACCTGTGGTTGAAAAGGTATTTTTGAATTGGTATCTTTTATCGTCATTAAATAAGCGCCGCCAAAACCCACTTCTTTCATGGCTTCCAAATCGGCTTTAATGCCTTCTTTGCTAATGGCACCATGCAGCCAATACCAGATTGCCCAAGGCTTTGCCGAAGCCGGTGGGTTACTAAAACGTGTGAACACATCTTGTTGCTGTGCTTGTGAAAAATGCACCGTTAACAACAGCAGCGCTAGTAAAGCAATATTTTTTAGTTCTTGCATTTTTGTGCTAAATATTTTATGATGCGTTACTTATTTTTTTGTTATCAACTGTAGTAATACTAATCAGCTTCGTTGCGTCGCACTCTTCATCTTTCTGTTCGCTAATCGGCCTCCCCAACCCCTCCGAAGGAGGGGCTTGAGGGTTCCTATAATTTATAACTTTTAAACATTTTTTAAGCTTACATATTTTTACCCGCAGATTTTCGCCGATTTGTTACGCAGATATACGCTGATTTTTAAATCCTCATCTGCAAAATTCTGCGGTGTTTTTAATTTAAGATAATCAGTGGGAACTACCACAATGCTGAATAGAATTACTGGACGTACAAGTGAGTGACACAACAGACGATGATAGTAGCAATGCCGCTGACAATATAAAAATTATAGTTCAATTAGACTCTACCTTAGCCCCTCCCCTGGAGGGGTTGGGGAGGCCTTAAACTGCACTTTACTTTTGCCTTTATCCACCGAAGTTGCCATCGCAATGCCACGATTATCTTTTTTATCAACCGCACAATAGTAATGATACACGACGCCTTTATGTTTTACCACAAAACTTTTATGCGCATATTTTGCATCGTACGGTTCGCTGGATTTAATCAAATCATCACCTGTCCAATCGGTCCAGTTTACTAAATCGTAGCTTACCGCAAAGCGATTGAAGGTTTCATTTTTTCTATCTTCCCAAAAAGCACCAAAGTAAAACATTACCCATAGGTTGCCCATTTTTTGTATAACACCATCACCGGTTATACCAATTTTATGATGCACGACAGGATCGACACCGATGCGTTCCCATTTTAACATGTCATGCGAACCGGCCATACCGATACGCTCAAACCAGCGCCACTTGGGAGTGTTGTTACTACTATCGCCATTGGCATTATAGTACATTACAAAGGGATAACCTGTTGTTTTTGCTTTATCCCAAATAACAGAGCTCTTGAATAATTTTTTATTTTCCCACCAACGTGTGTCGGGATCATTGTGTGTTAACACGGGTTTATCTACTCTTTCAAATTCGTTGGATTTGGTAATTTTTTTTGAAGAATGTGCAATGCCAATTGCCAGTGGGCCCGCTTCGTAACCACGATCTTTACCACCAAAATAAGAGAGCCAGTTTTTTTTGTTGTACCGTTGCCATTTGTAAGAACCGCCCCATTCATAATCCTGTAAAGCAATATAACCTGCTTGCTGATGACCATCCCAACGAGTGCTATCTGTAAAACTCATGATGCGACCAAGGGTTGTCCAATCCAATAAATTTTTACTGCGTGATAACCATGTTTCATAACCACGACCATCAAACACGACATAGGTCATGTACCAATATTTACCTTGTTTGTACACCGAGGGACAATCTATTTTTTTATCAGTTGCATCGGGCACTATAACAAGTCCATATTTATGTGGTGTTTTTACTTCGTTGTACACCTGTTGCATTTCGGCTTGTGATACTTGTTTTTGTGCCTTTACTGCTAATGCAAATTGTACTGCTATTAATATTGTAATTATTTGCTTCATTATTATTTTACAAATTTAACGCCTGTTGCCGGATTTGATTTTTTTGAATTTAATGGCAACAGATAAAATGAGTACTGATAGTTTTTTGCCGGTATTTGATACTGTTCTAAAGGAGCAGCAACCGGGCTCCAGCTATCATTACCCCCAACACCCATTTGCAATAAATCAACATTCACCGTTACATAACCGGCTTGTTGTAATTTATTAGTATGTTTTGCCATTTGAATATTATCCTGCGTATATGGCCATGCACTCATGCTTAACAAACTATCGGCCACAATTAATAAACCATCACTTGTTTTATTATCGCTTAAATGCATCCAACGCACATCGGTTCTATTGCCATTTTCTTGCGGCACAGCATAAGGTTCCATAAAATCATAAATATTCATTTTATAAACGCCTACATCAAAACCATGCACTCTGTCAATATAATTTTCCAATGGCCCTTTACCAAACCATTCAATAGTTTGATACGCATTATTAATGCCCCCTTGCATACCCAATTTAGGAATATTGGGCAAGCCCGGTTTTACTGTCAATGCATAATCAATTTTTATGGCGCCGTTATTGGCAATGGTATAAATAACTTGCACGGTTGCACTATCGTTAATTAAAGAATAGTTAGTTACGATGGCGGGTTCTCCATTTTTGCTTACACCTTTTACTACACTACTTACTTTTATATCGGCATCATACCATTGTTTCAATGTACGGTTAGGTTTCCAGCCACGTTTATCATTATCTGTTAACGGACGAGTAAAATGCGGAATAAAAGGTTGAGCCAATTGTTCCTTGCCTTTATAGATATATGAATATAAACCACCCGTGCCGGTACGTTTTACCTTGATGGTAAAATCTTTACCTTGTACTTGTATATCGTCGGCAGTTTCTTTATAATCTAATCTAGCTCCGGCGGTGTGTTGTTGTTTATTGTTAGTTGCCGTTTTTATTACTAACTGGTCAGAAGCAATCACAAAACCTTTAGTTGCCCATTCATTTGCCTGGGGTAATGTAAACTGAATATCTACATGGTATTCGGCATTAGGTTTTAAGCGAGGTAAGTAAGCCGCAATATCAAGATTAGTACTGGCACCAGCTTCCAGATTTATAACCGGCAATGTTTTTTGCGTAGTTACTTTTCCATCTTCTTTAATAAATAAAACAGGAATAAAAATATTGGCGTTTTGTACCGCACTTCTGTTATACACTTTTATTAAATACTTTGAAGCATCAGCCCAGGTACATTCAATAGGCTGAAACACTCTTTTACATTCGTACATGGCTGCTTTGGGGCGACCGTCAGATGCAACGATACCTTTAATGGTAAAGTTGTCAAAATACTTTTCGCCATAATCGCCACCATAGGCATAAAACTCAACGCCATTTTCATCCTTCTTCAACAAACCTTGATCTTTAAACTCCCAGATGCCGCCGCCAATTACACGAGGCAAACTACGCCACTGATCCCATAAATCTTTTATATTACCTACGCTATTGCCCATTGCATGTGCATACTCGCAAAAGAAGATGGGTCGTTTATCGCCATTAGATTGGTTTACTAACAACGGAGCGGTATACAAAGCCGGGTACATACGGCTTACCACATCAACATAATATTGGTCTAAGGAATTTTGAATACGATGTGAATGGTCATTTGATTTTAAGTAACGGGGATCTGACGGATCAATATATCCCGGAGATTTTTTATCACCTACAGCAGGTTCGTAATGTAAAGGACGGGTGATATCAAAGTCTTTTATCCAGGCAGCCATCGCTGCATGGTTAGGACCACTACCCGCTTCGTTACCCAAACTCCACATAATAATAGAAGGATGATTTTTATCCCGCAACACCATACGGCTGGCTCTTTCTACATAAGCACCGGCCCAGGCTGCATCGTGACTTAACTTTCCACCCAAGCCATGTGTTTCTAAATTGGCTTCATCAATAGCCATAATACCATACTCATCACATAAGTCTAATAAGTACGGATCGGATGGGTAATGACTTAAACGAACCGTATTAAAATTAAACTGCTTGATAGTTTTAATATCCTGCAAAATATCTTCGCGGCTTAAAGCTTTACCTTTTGTTGGATGATGATCGGGACGATTAACACCGTACAGATAAGTAAGCTTTCCGTTAATCAACAGTTTGCTATTTTCCTTGCTAAACTCAATAGAACGAAAACCAACTTTTGTTGTTTTTGCTTCCACTAATTTACCCGTGCTATCTAATAAAGTAATGACTAGTTTATACAAATAAGGTTCTTCGCTACTCCATTTTTTAGGATTAGTAATGTTTGTTTCTAACAAACCAAATTTCACCTGATCTAACCGTGGATGAATTTCATTAATAATTTCATCGGCTCCTCGGCTTAATTCTTTTGTAAGTACTGGTTTATTATCCGCATCATACAATTGCGCTTTTACTGTGTAGCCTGACAACGGAACACCGGTTAAGTTTTCAATACGTGGCCTTATGCTTAACACAGCATCTTTATACTGTGCATCCAGTTTTGTTTGATAATAAAAATCGGCAATACGCATTGTTGGCTCGGCCATTAAATATACTTCACGATGTATGCCGCTTAAACGCCACTGATCCTGGTCTTCTAAAAAACTGCCATCGCTCCAACGGATAACCCATACAGAAATTACATTTTCACCATCCTGTAAATAAGGCGTAATATTAAATTCCGATGACAAAAAACTGTCTTCTGCATAGCCAGCAAATTTTCCATTAATCCATAATTTATACGCAGAACTTACCCCACCAAAATGTAAAGTAATATTCATACCTTTCCAATTAGCAGGCACGGTAAAACTGCGTTGGTAACAACCTACACCATTATAATCTTTGGGTACATACGGCGGATTAACCGGCCTGAAAGGATATACTGCACTTTTATAAATAGGTTTATCATAACCCTGCATTTCCCAATTAGAAGGAACGGGAATTTTCTTCCAGCCACTTACTTTGTTTTTATAAAAATTTTTAGGCTCATCACCCGGTTTTAGTGCAAATGAAAAATCCCAGTCGCCGTTTAAGGATACATAACGATTACTTTGTTCTCTTGTTTTATGCAAAGCATCTTCAACCGAAGCAAACGAATAAGCCGTTGCCCTGGATTGTTCTCTATTAATGCCACTCACATAAGGATCTTCATAAGGCTCTCTATCAAACACACGAGGCGCTACGGGTACCGCCGCAGGTGTTTTATCTACCAACTGCGAAAAAATCTGTAAACAAAATAGCAACGGTACTATGGTTAGTATATACTTAATCATATCTGTGTTAAAAATTCATCTTTAAAATTAAAACCCCAACCGGCTCTGTCATGCGGACGGGCATAACCACTATCAATTTGCAACGGATGGTCTATCAAAGAATCTATCCAATCAAAAGACTCAGCACCCGCCCCATTGGATATAGTGCATAACAACGGCACATCATAATCCTTATAATAATGTGGCAATACCGGTACATGATGAGCCAATGCCACGGCCGCACTGTTACGCCAGGCTTCTACACCGCCCAACCGCAATATATCCGGCTGCCAAATATCAATGGCGTTCAGCTTAATCAGCTCTCGCAAGGCAAGGGTTGAGTATTCTCTTTCTCCCATTGCCAGCGATACACCTGCCTGATTTTTCAACAATTGGTAACCCTGAAAATCATTATGATCTACCGGCTCTTCAAACCAATGAATATTTAAGGCTTTTGCTTCACGGGCCAGTTGTAATGCCGATGAAACATCCATGCCTTGATTGGCATCCATCATAATACCAATATTATTTCCTACTGCTTCCCGCACCTGTGCTAACCTTTCCAAGTCTTCTTTCCAATCATGCTTCCCTACTTTTATTTTAACAGCATTAAACCCTCTTTTTTTATAGCCAGTTACTTCGGCAATTAATTCCTGCGGCGTATAAGACAACCAGCCTCCACTACCATACACCGGTACTTTAAAATTATGGGCACCCAATACTCTCCATATAGGTTGATCCAATGTTTTACACCAGGCATCCCACATGGCTATATTAACAGCAGCCTGTGCCCAGCGGTTGACACCCTCCTTTCCAAAATATTCATTAGCCTCATCTATTTTTTTATATACTGTTACGGTATCATAAACATTTTCGCCAATCGCTAATTCGCAAATATCTTTTAATGCACCGGCTATTGCTTGCGGACTATACTGAAAACTGAGTAAATATGATTCGCCGACAACACCACTGTTTAATTGCAAACGCAAAACAATAAACGATATTTCGGTTAGTATATGCGTAGCATCGGCAATAGGTTTTGCCAATGCTGCCTTCGCCGTAAAAAGTGAATAGTTTTTAATTTTTTGCATATAAGTTATTATCCATAATTTTTTGTGTAACAAAATTTTTAACGCATTAACGTAACAGCGGCATCCAAACTGTCATATCTGTTTTTCCTCTGTTAGCCCAGGCATAATACGGAATCAATTTTATGTTTACCGCTTGCAGATTAGTATTAACCGTTTTATACAACTGGTCATTCCAATTATTTTGTTGCAACAATTTTGCTTGTCCGGTTAAAGCCATCACATTACCACCATCAATCTTCATAGCTTGTTGTTGTAATTTTATATTGGCTGGAATAGCCACATCAAAAATACTTTGCCCCGGTAAATCAGTGCTTTCTAAACAATATACCATCGGTCCTTTTTTTACTACAACCTGATTACGGGTTTCTTCTACCAATGGGTTCGATTCTAACAAAGTTGCCGGCATATCCATACTCAATTCAATCTTATCATTCGCTTTCCACTTTTGTTGTACTTGCGCATAACCATTTTTAACAGTTGCTTTTACCAGCTTGCCATTTACCTTAATGCTATAATTATTACACCAAGCCGGAATACGTAAATAAAAAGACAAGGCATTAGCAGGTGCTTCTTTTACCAACAAATTAATATTACCATTCCAGGGATAAGCGGTGGTTTGCTCTAATTTTATTTTACTTCCATCTTGCAATGTGGTTGATAAGCTATTGCCGCCATATAAATGCAAATACAAACTGTTTGCACTTGTTGTGTACATATAGTTGTTAACCTGTGCAATAGTACGCACCACATTCGGCGGGCAACAATTACTTTTACTTATGTAGGGTATACGACCACCCTCCCAACGTAAATGATAAGGATAGTTTTGCGTAGCCGCTAATGGGTTGGTATAAAAATAATTTTCGCCATTCATACTTACGCCACTTAACACACTATTGTACAAAGCCAGCTCCACTATGTCTGCATATTTTGCATCGCCGGTTACTTGTAACATACGCCAGTTCCATAATACATTGCCAATATTTGCACAGGTTTCGTTATGCGCACTAAAATTGGGCAACTGAAAATCACGACCATAAGACTGATGTACTTTTTGCACCGTATCCGGTTTATACGAAGTACCATCTACCGAAACACCATCATACAATGCACCACAACCACCCGTTACATACATTTTGGTGTTAATCACATTATCCCATAAATTCAAAGTGGTGTTCCATAATGTTTCATCACCTGTTTCCGCATATACATCGGCTACACCCGCTAACAAATAATTTGCCCTAACTGCATGGCCAATTATTTTTTTCATATCACGGAAAGGCGCTCTGTCACTATTATCATCAGTGCCTTCCACGGTTCCACGTATATCAATTAATTTATTTACCAGTGTTAAATATTTCTGTTCACGGGTGGTGCGATATAATTCTACCAAGCCCATGTAGTGCGACGGACAAATAGCATTACGAGCCTGCTCCGGCGTAGCGGTATTATAAAATCCGATTAAAAAATCAGCAGCTTTTTTTGCAATGTTTAATAAAGATGTTTTACCTGTCGCTCTGTAATGCACCGCACCAGCCGTCATTAAGTGTCCAAAATTATACGCCTCAAAACTCAGTATATCATCAAACATTTTATCCTTGCCGGTTTTCTTTTGTTCAATGATGCTCTTTGTATAAATATACCCATCCGCCTTTTGCGCCTTGCCAATTACCTCAATCGCTTCATCCATCCACCCTTCCAGCTTTTTATCTTTTGTAGTAGCATACATAGATGCTACTGCTTCCAATGTTTTATAAAAATCACCATCATGAAATGATGGTCCACGAAAACGACCGGTATCCAAACCCGCTGCTATCCTAAAGTTCTGGAAAGAGTAACACATGGTTTTACTGGTATAGGTTTCCCACAATTGTGGCAACATAACTTCTTTGCAGGTTTCAAATCTCTCTGCCCAAAAACCTTTTGTCCATTTCACATCACTCAACCCCACCGAATTCATTTTAGCCTTCGCACTTTGCGATGTATTCAGCAAACCATTTTGCGCAATACTTTGTACTGATAATAAAACCCCTGTTATTACCAAACATTTATGCAACACTCCTAATCTCTTAATTAATTTTCTCTCCATCACTTTTTTATTATGTTATCAACTGCATTACTACTATCAACGTCTGTTGTGATCCGATCGGATCGGGATTTAATTTATTTCCAGTGGAAATGAATTAAAGACTATCACCTGTACATTCGGTAATTCTATTGGGCATTATGTAAGTTTCCCAAACTATCGAAAGCTAACATTAGCATATTTCCAAATCACCAAATTTCCAAATTCCCCTATAGCTTATACTTCACCGTGTAGGTTTTGCCTTTCTCAATAGTTAACTCGTAATTACCATTTCCTTTATCTGCAATAACACCTTCTTTACAAACCGGTTTTGATTTACTGTTGAATTTTAAAAAGCCTGTACCGGCCGCACCTGTTACCTTAATTTGTTTGGTGGTTACTGATAATTCAATGTTACCATCAGGTGTTGGTACTTTGCCTTCCATCCATTGCAAGCCACCTAATTGCGGTGCAATTTCATACTGGCTATAACCGGGTTGTAATGGTTTTACACCTAAATAATATTTACCCAATAAGAATAACGGACTTGCACCCCAGGAGTGACAAAGACTTTTACCAAACTCTCTGCCATACATAGCATAATGTTCGGCATCGCTTTTATCAGGATTATACTCTTCCCAAAAACTGGTAGCACCTAGTTTTAACATGCCACCCCAATAATCTTTCATTTCTTTTAATACATAAGCTTGTTCACCCATAGCACATAAAGCTTCTAACTCGTAAAAGCGCATGTAAGGTGTTGTGATTTTTTGTACAGCATTATTTAATAACACTGATTTTTTTACCGCTTGTTTTTGTTCTTCGGTAAAATAATCAAAGAAGATAGAGAACATATTTGCATAACGGGTTACATTATCCGTTTGTTGTCCGTTAATGCGGCTATGCACCAGTGCTTGTTTGCTTTGGTTCCAGTAATAATCAAAAAACTTTTTCTTTAAAACTTCTGCTTCTTTTTTGTAACGGGTTGCGCCATATTTATCGTTGGCTAAATCGGCACAAATGGCCATTGTTTCTAAACTGCGGCATAATAATAATTGCTCAAAACTCACGGCACCGGCTTTACTTAATCCTGTTGCCCAATCAATAAATACCCAATCGCCGGGTAAGCCTTCCATTAACCCCTCATTATTTCTACGGCCTAAACAATACTCCATTAATGATTGCATACGATCATAGTTCTGCGCAATAAAACTTTTATCACCACTGTACAGGTAATAATCGTAAATACCCAGGAACCAATAAAAGGTATAATCCATAATGGTATTAATATGTCCTGTAACCGGATCTTTACCACGTAAGGCATACATGGTACGCTTTACGGTTTCATTATCGTTGGTCAAATAATAGTTCATTAAATAACTTTGGTAGGCATCGCCACTCCAAACCCAACGGTCACGTTTAATACCATCAATAAAAAACTCACGGGTAGTTAAGTGTAAAGTATATTTTGATACATCGTAAATACGATTCAATTCTTCATCGGAGCTTTTAAAACTTCCTTTATCGTTTATATCCGCATACTCATATAAGACAGAAACAGAATCGACGGTAATACCTGCATCGTAGATAAGGTTTACAAAACGAAATGCTTTAGATACGGTAAGCACTGTATCTTTTTTATTATTAGCCGCTACGGTTAATCTGTCAAAGGTTTCGGCATGATCTACCGAAAGTGCTTCCTCTTTTGATTCGCCGTAGTAAGCAATTAACTTTCCGTTGCCTTTAACCCCATGTAGTTTTAAAAATCCAAATGTTTCTTTGCCAAAATCCGCTACTAATGACTGTGATTTTTTTTCAATAGCTAATGCAGGTTCGGGTTTTACCGGTAATGCATAAG
This sequence comes from Chitinophagaceae bacterium UBA4857, assembly GCA_002399735.1. Taxonomy (GTDB): domain Bacteria; phylum Bacteroidota; class Bacteroidia; order Chitinophagales; family Chitinophagaceae; genus Terrimonas. The sequence continues at coordinate 64,433 of DHEF01000004.1, read as the reverse complement.
TGGAAGGTAATTTAGCGGGATCATTTAAATTACTACTGCCTGCATTTAACCATTTGGTTGCGGAGATGTCGGATGTTTTACCTGTTTCATCAATCCATTCTTTATCTTCAAAAGTTACCAGCCAGCTATTGTCTGACACAATTGTTTTGCCTTGCACGAAAATGGCCGGTACTTGTTGCTGGTTAAATACTTTAATATTTATTTTATGTTTACCGGCAGGTACAGTTATTTTAGCAGGGCTACCTTCAAAAGCTTTCCCATCAATTTTTACATTGTATTCTCCTTCTACAAACAAGCTAACTTCTTCCGGTTGTGAAAGGTTAAAGACTTTATGAAAATCCATTAATACATAATGATTATCGATTTTCCAGAACACCGGGAAAAACACACCACGTTCGGTGCGGCGGTTTTGCATTTTATTGGATAACGATATTTCCCAATCGCCGGGATACCAGATCCAGGTGGCTGTTTGCGCCATTGCTGTTTGTACAAAGCCTAACATTACTAAACCAAGTATAGCAGGCTTTACCAATTTTGTGAGCGACTGCGCACTATTGCTGAATAGCATTACCGAACGTTGAAGAGTGCGACGCAACAGACGTTGATAGTAGTAATGCAGCCGATTAACAAAAAAATTATTCATGCAATTAATGTATTTAAAAAATGATGTACAATAAAACAATAACAAAACCCAATGCCGCAAATAACCATTTCACTTGTTTATCGGTTTTGGGTAATGGATTGGTATCGATAGTTGCTGTTACTTTATTTTTATCGAAAAGAGAAATTAATACAGCCGTTATAGCTAAAAGAACAAATAAATAAAACGAGATTAAAAAATAATGCGGCCACCAGGTGTTAGCACCAGTCTCTGTATCAGGTGGTAAAATCCACAGATTTAATGCGCCAACAAAAAGACTAACCGCCGAGCCAAATGATAAAATAATATTAACGGCCAATTTAGTAGTACGTTTCCAAAATACACTCAATAAAAATGTAACTGCTAAAGGCGGTGCCAAGTAACCGAGTATGGATTGAAAAATATCGAACAGTGTTTTGCCTTTTACATTATCCAATGCAATGGCCATTAACACGGCTAATACACAACCAACAATAACCACCATACGGCCAACATTTATTTGTTGCTTTACTGTTGCTGATGGATTGATATTGTTTACATAAATATCTTTTGTAAATACGGTGCTTAATGCATTAAGTGAAGACCCGATAGTAGCCACCAACACGGCAATAAGTACACAGATAACCAAACCGTTCATACCCGCAGGAAATAAATTAGTAACCATGGTCATGTAGGCTAATTTATCATCGCCAATGTTTGGATACAACACATAACAAATAATACCGGGTAATATAAACATGGGCAAGGCCAATACTTTAAGCCAGCCAATAAAGTTTACACCTAACTGACCTTGCTTTAAATTTTTTGCGCCTAATACACTTTGAACCATACTCTGATCGGTACAGAAAAATGCAATGGCCGAAACCGGATAACCTAATAAAATGGCATGCCATGGATAAGCAGGATCGGAAGCAGGACGCACTAAACTCCAGAAATGGCCAGGTGTTTGATTAACCAATGCTTTTATTCCACCTACTTTTTCCAATCCTAAATAAGTAAGCGTTAGTGAAACAATGATTAACAATATCATTTGAAAAACATTCACTTTGGCAATGGCTTTTAAACCTCCTATATAAGTGAAGAATCCTGAAAAAATAACCAGCGCAATAGTGGATTGCCACATGGGTATGCCTAAAATTTGTCGCACCAAAATACCACCACTAAACAACCCTAAAGAAAGCCAGCTAATTAATATTTTTATCAACGCATAACCAGCTAAAATATCCTGCGTACTTTTTCCGTAACGTTTGCCCATAAACTCGGGCATGGTGCTTACTTTACTGGCAATATAACGTGGCGCAAATACCATGGCCAACAATAACAAAAACACAAAAGCATACCACTCAAAATTACCACCTACCACACCGGCCGTATAACCAATACTGGCAAATGCCAATAACGATGAAGGCCCCACATTGGTGCCCCACATATTAAACCCTATGTTATACCAGTTAAGTGATTTGTTAGCCAAAAAAAGTGTTTCTTCTTTTTTACGCTGTCTTACACTAACAAAGTAACCAATAGCCAACAGTATAACTAAGTAGATGGCTACTATAGCAAAATCGAGGGTTGTTAGTTTGTCGTAGATTGTATTCAAGAATTATGAGTTATAAATGATGAATTATGAATTTCGTTTAGGGTATTTAGCTTTTAATGTTAGTACACTGCTTCTTATTATTTTTAATAGTTCTGTTGCATCTTGCTGTAACGATTCATACTCTTCTTTCTTTATCAGGTTTATTGCCTGTAATAATTCCAACCAATAAATTGTTTCGTCAGTTTCCTTTTGTGCAATTGATAACTTATGAACAAAATCAGCGGGACTCTGAGCATTATTAGCTTCACGCACATTTGCCCCAATTGATGTACCACTACGCAACACCTGTTTACTTAAAACGAACTCTTTTTGTGTACTGCTTAGATGCTGATAAAGTTTTGCGACTCTAACCGCAAACAAAAAAGACTTGTCTTTTAATATATTTTTCTTTTCGCTCATATAATGTATCACTTTAAATGTGTTACCTAATATAGCTTTTCTTTATCGTTTATCATCTTGATTAATTATGAAAACCCATTCATTATTCATCACTCATAATTCATCATTCTCTACAGTCCATACTCCGCTAATACATCACTCACTTTTACCGGTTGTTTTGTTTGCAGGCTTTTATCCATTGCTTGTAATAAGGCAACAGTACCAATACCTTCCTGCATATTGGGATAAGCTGTAAAATCTTCTGTAATGGAGTTAGCAAAATATTCCAGGTAGTTTTGGTACTCGCCTGCGTGATGGCTTTGTCCTTCGAAACGGAAAAAATGTTTTAGTTTTTCATCGCCCCAGGTAATGATACGTTCTTCACCGGTTTTATCGGTTACGGCATAACGTAGTTCATGGTAATCTGCCTGGCTTGCGCCTTCGGTGCCACGTAAAATACAGCTCATGCCACTTTCTCTTTGTGTAGGTTGTACCGGGCCGGTGTACGCACCACTAACTCTGGCAATGCGACCATCTTTTGCACGAAAAATAAAGTGCATGGTATCTTCATTTTTTAAACCTGCTGTTTTACCGTTACTACTTATCATACCATAACCCATTACTTCTTCTACATCGGGCATATACCAACGTATAAAATCAACAGGGTGGCTTAACCCGCCATACAGCCATTTAAAAGAATTTTCTAAGGCCCATTTTTTTTCTAAAAACCAACGGTGGTCGGCATTGTAATGACTTTCGATAGTGATTAACTCACCAATGATGCCGACCTCAAAATCGGCACGTTGTTTTTTGTAGGGCTCAAAAAAGCGAGAGCTTTGACCCACAAAAACTTTTTTACCGGTTTTGGCTTGTAAGTCCAACAGTTCTTTTGCATCGGCCAGGTTATCAATAAACGGCTTAGTACATACCACATGTTTATCATGCAACAAAGCCTGTTTTATATGTGTAGCATGTAAATGATCGGGTGTGTAAATAGCAATGATATCAATTTCTTTATCATTCAACAGGTCGTTATAATCCTGTGTGTAATTGCTAAAGCCAAATTCTGCTTCTCGTTTTTTACACACTTCTACATTACTATCGCAAGCTAATTTTAAATTTAAAATTTTGCTTTGCAATACGGCCGACATGGTGCTACGACCTTCGCCTAATCCTAATATGCCTACGTTTAACATTTCTCGTTAATTGTTATTGGTTATTTGTTATTAGTATTTATAATTTCTTTAGCTCCACCCACACCTCACCTTTTGTTGTTCCTTGTATACCTTCCTGATATTGGCTCATTAACTTATTCCACTCATGTACCCGGGGATTATTCTCCGTTGTTTTAGGGTCTAGTTCTGCCAATGTTTTACCCTTTGGTACACTGATGATTAACATTAACTGTCTATCATGTTTAAACAATAACAACTGCTGAAAACCGGCGTTACAAAAACCCTTTGCTACTTCGGGCCATTTTTCAAATTGTGTAGCGTGATAGTTTAAGTATTCTTTTTGCTTTTTTTCATCAGCCACCAAATTGGTTGTTATAATAAAATGATCCCATTCTTTAACCACTGTTTTATCAGGGCAATGTTGCTTTTTATTGTACTGGTAAAATAAATCGTAGTAAGATTTTACCGTAGTGCCCGGAAAGTTTTTTTGTATGCGGCCTTCCATCACCCCTACATCGGGCATATTAGCAAAAACAACGACTCTGTTTTTCCATTGGTAAACAGCACTGCTATCCAGTTCATATTTATGCAAGAGCATTTTCAATTTTTGTATGGTAAATACGCTGTCGTTCTCTACAATAATTTCAATTACTTCTTTATGTTCTTCGTTAATAGCATAGTTTTTATCATAACCTTTTGCATGCTGTAACAACCTTTTATTTAACAAGCCTGCATTTTGTTGTATGGTTTGCGACACTTGCGGACCATTATTTTGCCATACATTACCCGGCCCATTATTGTTTTGTAAATACTTTGCACTCGGACTGTAATTTTTTTTTACAGTTATATGCGACGAACCTTCATCGGTATATAAATAAAACCAATGCGATTGCAAATGTGCATACGGCGCTTTGTATACACTGTCTATGTAGTTTTCTTCAATAACCGATCCCGGTTGAGCACTTAATGTGTACACACCGGCACAATCATAATTATGTTTGCCATATAACACAATGCGGTTTGCTTTTACCGTATTGTTCCGCATCATATTTTCATTCGGGTTCCAGCCCCAACCCATACTAATGCCGGTGTACGATGTATTTTCAATATGGTTATTTGCAATTATTGAGTTACGTGTGTAGCCCAATGCAATAGCCGCACAGCTCCAATCTTCATTAGCTACATCAGTAATCAGGTTATTAGTAATAAAAAGTTTGTTGCAGTAAACAGTTGAGTCTTTAGGAAAATAGGTGGTATGAATCTCCTGTGCAGCCTCTGCAAATACACCACCTACAATGGCCGATCCACCAATGTTTTTAAAAACATTACTGGTAATAGTATTATTATAAACCGCTTTATTATAATCCAAGGCGGTGCTGGCCATTCGTGTAAATATGCAATTTTCAAAACCGGTATTGGCTGCATAATTTACTTGCACGGCGGCGGCTGGTCTGCCAATCCAGGCCTGATTATCCAATTGTGGTCTTTCACTTGTACCTGTCGGTCTTAACTTGTATGCTTCGGTCATGTACATACCTGCCTGATGCGGCACATGGCCTTGCTGCGATGGCCGTTGCCAACCCGTATGCGCAAACTGAATATTTTTAAAATACACATGCTGCACTTGTTTGTCCGGCGTGCCATTTATATTTATCAATGTTTCTGTAAAAGGCGCAACTACTTTTGCATTGCTCATTTGCTCACCGGGCAGCGGCCAGTAGTATATTTTTTTTGCATCCGCATCTAAATACCACTCACCCGGTTCATCTAAAAATTCAATGGCGTTTGTTAAGTTAAAGGCCGAGTTACCGGTATGTTTATTTATCCAGGGTGCAGGCCAGGGATGTTCGTTTTGTATTTTACTTTCAGATTCGTGAAAATAAATATTTGCGGTGTCCTTATTATACTTCACCTGTTTTATGCGCAACATAGCAATGGCCCACCATTGGTGTATAAACAATTCTGTTGCCGATGTTTTATTTACCGGCAATTGTTTGGGCAATAAAATTTTACAACTTGCATCTGTTTTATTCCATGCCAATATGCGCCCCATGTTTTTGCCATTAAAGTATTGTGCTTTGGTAGCTTTGTTATTATTTACCCATAATTGTCTAAACAAAAATGGTAAGCCGTTTACCTTCGGCGCATCGGCAACCCATACCTGTTTGTGTGCTGTAGCTTGTAATCCTTTTACTGGTTGTACTAATTTTTTCCATCCTGTAATATTTACACCACCGCTTAGTAAAGTTTGTTGTGTTTCGCTGCCGGTTATCATTAACGGACTCTCCGCTGTACCTGCATCTTCGGGATAAATATTAATGGTTTCGTAAACAGTATAAACCCCTTGTTGCAGTTTAATAGTGATGCCATTTTTTATACCGGTATCCTGCAAGCGGCGTAACTCTCTTGCTTTTTTTATAGCGGCTTGTAAAGTTTGTAAAGGTTTGTTTATTGTTCCATCGTTTGCATCGTTACCCGTTGCCGATACGTAAATATCTGTTGCCCGTAACGAACCGGCAAATAGTAAAATAAGCACAAACAGGCAGAAGGGCAATCGTTTCATTATTACAAGTATTAATCCTGTGCCAAACACTTAAACGGCAAACAATTAGAAACTTAAATGTAGCCCCCTTAACCGGCTTGAAAAATGTATGTATTAGTTATAATGATGGAATATTTTACTATTAACACCTTGCGTTAAACTGTTGTTTTTATTATGCGGGCCCCGTGTTGGAAAACTGCGGCCGCAAGCACCTGAAAACAACTAATTACCATGGCCTTGTTTACCACACGGGCCGGGCTTTATGCTATTACTCCTCGCCGCTGCGCTACAAAACCCACACTGGCTGTGGGGTAACCGCTGCAATCCCTGCCCGAGCGTAATACAACGCCAAATAATAACAAAAGAACAATTTGGAAATTGGATGATTTGAAAATGTGCTAATGAGGTTTTCTAATAAAAAAAACACTTACACTACATGTTCAGCTTTGAGACTGTTTAATTTTTTATACTATAGTTTTACCCGCAGATTACTCAAATGTAAATCTGCGCATCAAACCAGCGCTGTCTGCGGGTAAAAATGATAGAAAAAAAATGGGGAAATTTAAACAGCTTCTTTCTTGTACAATATTAACGTTCGACCCCTTCGGGGTCGTAAACCCTTTTGTTACTTCTCTTCTATAAACATTCCATCCCTTTGGGATGGAAAACCATAACTATTTTGTAGCTGTAATTAAGTTTGCTTTTAATTGTTTTCGATACTGAAGGTATCGCATGTTTATAACAGCAACCACAATGATGAACACGACTCCGTAGGAGTCGAATGTGATTTTTAGAAACTAAGATATAAGATCGTAAAAATTTATAAGGGAAAAGTTAGCACATAATAGGATGACTTAGGATATAATTCTTAAAATGTGATTAATTTCAGAAGTAACCCGATTAAAATACGGAGTATTGCTAATTGCCTAATAGAATTGTTACAGTTGAACGGAGCGTCGCAAGGGACGATCAATCAGGGCTATACAGTCGGTAACCTAATTATTACTTTACTATAAATTAGCGATTAGTTAAAGTGTAGGAGTGTAAATAATTTACATGAAAAAACCGGGGTAGAAACCCCGGTCGATTTGTTAAAATTGCCATACTAAAAAGCTACATATTGTTTATATCAATGCGATGATATCTTGTTTTATTTAATTCATTATGCGTTACAAAAAACTTAACGCAATCGTTGCCGGATAATGATAAAAAAATATAAAATTTCTTTTATCCTTTTTTTTTAATTGCCGATTAAGCGAATGTAAATTGGTAAAATGTATGCCAGTTGATGGACAACGAAAGAAAATGGCAGCTATGCAAAAAACCAAAATGCGTTACAGCTAATCGTTAGTCAAAACAGTATTTTTTTGCAGTTATATACCGTTGTTTAAACTATGCAGTAAAATTAAACTTCATCAAAAAGCTATTCAATGTAATTATCTACTGTAATGATGTCATATTTTACTATTTAGCCTCAAAAGTATAGTACGCATTTTTTCGTAGCAACCGTTAGCAATAACGCAATCGGTTACAATATAAATACGGTGTGTTACATAACTTTTAGCACTTTTTTACTACGTACTATACTTTTTGTTTTTTTGTTCAGCCAATAATGTTGAGGTAACATTATTAAACAACAGCTTTTCTATCGCCGGTTATTATCCAGTTAATATCGGCGTTAATCATTTTCTCAATTAAAGGATAGCCACCATTAGGTTGTGCATGTGCAAACTCCCGTTCCTGTTGTGTAATGGGTTGTGCCCAGTAGATATTTACTTTATCACCGCCCATTACCAAGGCCGGTAATTCAGGACCATTGTATAAAGCGGAGGAAAGAATTAAACTTTCGAAAGGTGGCTTAACGGCATTTGAACTAATGGTATGCCCTTCGCCTAACCAACTTATTTTACGCCAAGGCATGCCGGCTATACCTGCAATACCTTGTGCCAGTTCCATGGCATAAGCATCTCCTAATGATTGATCAATGGCAATGCCTAATTCCATCCTGCGATAAGCACTTGCATTGTCGCCGTATAAAAAATCAACCCAAGGCATGGGCCGTTGTGATATACCTATAGAAAGAAACAAATAAACATCCTGGTATTTAAAGGAAGCTAATGCCATTGGCGGCCACTTGCCTCCATCAATAGCAAAATACTGGTGGTGCGCACCAAAAACTTTTTCGTAGCTGTTTAAAATATAATCTTGTGTTGCAGGCCAGGGTGTACTATCCTCTGTCCATTGCTCTACATATTCCGCCGCTTTATAGGTTTGTTCTATTAATATATTATCAGTACTTAAAGGAAAAAGATTATTGGTTTCGGCAATACAATCTTTAGCGTATGTTACCGGGTTTTCCATATACAAACTCCAACCCGGAATAATGGCAATCACTTCTTCATCATATAATAAGGAGGCCCCATCTTCGGCTTCAAACCAAACCAAGGCAAAGCTTTTCTCTTCCATTGGTGCAGCACCATCGGGATGAGCACAATGCACGGCAGGTAGTAAAGGTGCCTGCCCTTCCTGCATAGCTTCATAATCAAACTCAGCAGGTGCTGCTATTAAGTTACGTATCCAACTGCTACGCATGGGATATTGTTCCGCTAAATCAGGATGTGGCTGAATGTATAAATAAACAGTACTATCAGTTTGTTCAACAATGGCACGTAGCGTACCGGAAGGGTTTACAGAATCTAAAAGAATTGTTGGTTCCATAATTAACGGGTTGTGTTTTATTGTAGGTTATGAATAAATATTAAACGAATCTAATTTCAAATATAATAGATAATTGACTGTTTAAAATTGAGCTTGTTTTATGATTATATGAAGTTGCAAAAAAGATGCCCAATGAACAGAAAGATGAAAGGATTGCGACGCAACGAAAATGCCCAGAGATATGCAGCCGGTATTAAAAAATAACCCAAAAACTGATTGGCTTATTTGATAGTATTCTTTTTAATATCGCGACGCGATAATAACAGACCAATTAATACTAACACAACGCCAATAATAGTGTAAATACCCAATGGCTCTTTTAATAACCAGGAAGCATAAGCAAAACCAAAAAGCGGGCAAAGAAATAACCAGAGGCCGGCACGGACTGCATCGGTTTTTAATAGCCATAACCAAAGTTGTACCGCAGCAACTGATACAGGTATAGCCAACCACGAGACGCTTAGCCAAAATGATTGGTTGAAATAATTTAACTGTGGCTGGTAAAAAAACAAGGTGATGGGTAATAAAAATATACCGCCGAATAAAGTCTGCCACCCATTGATGGTAAACAGGTGTAACCCTCTCCAGTTTTTAGCGGCAAAATAAATAGCAGCAACAGAGTACGAGAACATACTGACAAATAAAATAATTAGACCTTGCGGTGTTACATAAGCATCACTAAACAAAGGCCATGCGGCACAAACTACACCGGCGGTGCCCATTATTAATGCAATTAATATAGTGGCGGTTAATTTTTTCTTTAGAAAAAACACCGACATCACACTCATAAAAACCGGATTAATAGCAATGGATAAAGAACCAATACCTGCCGAAACTGTTTGCATGGCTATTACAAACAAACCCAGGTAAATGGTAATATTTAGCAGGCCATAAATGGCTATTGGTTTCCATTGTTGTTTATTGGGTAAAGGTTGGCGCAAGATTACATGCGCTATGATTAACATAACTAATGCTGCTAAACCAAAGCGTACACTAGCTATTACCAATGGTTGTGCTACCTGTAAACCAATTTTTGTAGCTACTGATGCTGATGCCCAGAGCGCAGCAAATAATAATCCGCCAATAACCCACTTTAACCTTGCATTTCCGATATTCAACTGTAAATTTTTAACAAGCGAAATTATTCAATACCGCTTTACTGCTGAAATATCTTTTTTAAATACGCCGTATTTGCGCCGTAATTGTATTTAGGTTCACGGGCACGGGCCGCTTCACGACTACGTTCAATTACCAGCCAACCGCTCCAACCCATATCGTCTAAGGTTTTCTTTACAAGGTGTAAGTCTAATTCTTTATCGTGCTGCAATAACACACTGTCTTTATTGGTAGCATGTATCATACTTATCCTGTCCTTGCCTAAAATTTTTAATTCACTAATCAGGTTGCGACCTTCTTTTAATGGATTTGAGAAGTTGAAGTAAATTTTTATAGCAGGCGAGCCGATTTCTTTTAACAACTGTACTTCTTCTTTTGCGGTTAAGGCTGTTTCAATACCAATTACCACACCGGCATCCTGCGCCATTTTCCCGGCAACTTTTAAACGCTCCACCACTGATTTACGTAACTCAGGATTTTTTCTTAAATCGCATTGTACACCTAATGGCAAAAACGCATGCTGTACATTCATTTTTTGCATGGTAGTAATACAATCGGCAATGCTTTGTTTATACTCTCCACGGGTGCAAAATGCCTGGGCATAATAGCCTGTCATAGCGAGTGAAAAAATTTCTACTTTATTATCTTTTGCTGTTTGTAAAAACTTTTCTCTAACGGAATCAATGGCTAACTGATTATCGAATGTTGGACGATTACCTAAACCACCCATATCTACTTCTACCCCATCGGCTTTTAACTCGGCTGTTAATGTAATGGCACTTAATTTTTGCCGCTTCAACAACATTAAATCAATCAATCCAATTTTATACCGTTGATTGGCTTTTGCTTTTTCTGTTTCGCTGTAAAACAATTTTTCTAAATTATCGAAACCTTTTACTGCATGTGCAGGAAGATGCTCGCCGTTTTTACCAAATACATATAAAGCCTCTTTAGGTTCGATAGTAATGGCCGATTCGTCAATTAAACCATTGGCCGTTTCAACGGCATTGATGTTTAATTTTAAATGTTTTGCCATAAAGCGATAAACAGCCGTACGTTTATTAATACCAAAATCATGTTTTTCAGTGGGCAGGTGTACATTTTCTACATTCTCTTTGTTATTATACCAACTGTACATTTTTTGTAGGTAAGGGAAATCATGTTCAGGCATTTTATCTGTCCAGTCCGCTCCATCGCTGATTACGAGTTGCGGATTGGGTGCAGCCATCGCCGCTATTTCTACATTATTGGTACGGCCGGCGCAACTAAAAATATCCATACCACTTTCGCAGGGGCAACCACCATAAAAATAAGAGGACAAAGAAACAACTGGTGCTGATACTTTGATACGTTCATCAATAGCAGCCATTAACACGGTATGGCTACCACCACCGGAACCGCCTGTGATGGCGACTCTTTCCGCATCTGCATCTTTTTGTGCTAATATATAATCAAGTATTCTTACTGCACCCAATGCCTGTATAGTCATAGCCAAGCTGCGGCGATGATCTTCATACTTGAATTGTAACATAGATTCGCCCCAGGCAAATAAATCATAACTAATAGCCATAGCACCCATACGTGCAAGGGCAGCGCAACGTAACTGGCAATCGGCACGGTAACGATGATCTTGCCAATGACCGTCGGGGTTTAGTATAACCGGAATTTTGCCTTTGTATTTCTCTGGTTTGTATAAAGAACCATTGATCCATACACCGGGTAAAATTTCTATTGCAAAATTTTGAACCGTATAACCATTAAACTTTCTTACAGGTGTGAGTATTGGTTTTACGGTCGGTGCTACAGGTAAAGAGGCTAATTGTAATTGTTCTTTAATACAAGCTCTTAATTGTTCTTTACGGGTTTCCCATTCGCTAACATTTTTATATTGGGCTGCGATTCTATCCAACTCGGCCCAACCTTCTTGTGGTAGCCAACGGTAGTACTCAAAATCGCTTAGTTTGTAGGTTTTATTGCCTTCCTTTTTTACTTTCATATCAAATACAGAAAGTACATTACGCAGGGTTTCGTCTACATCGTTGCGGTAACGCCAGTCGGCATAGTTTACCCATTTATCTTTTACCGCTTTATCGTCGTATTTTATTTTTACACCGTATTTTTTTTGGATATCATCTAATACTTCTTTCAACGGTTTTTTAAACTGGTTATCGCTGTTGTTAGTTTGAGCAGTTAGTATGCCGGTATACAATAATAGAAATAATAGTTTTATAAAAAAGTTCATCTTAATTAACAATTAATAATTAGCAATTAATAATAGAAACTTACACAATGCTCAATAGTATTACTACAGCTGAAGAGTGCGACGCAAGGGACGATGATAGTAGTAATGCAGATGATAACATAAAATTACACAACCGGTTTTATTTGTAATCTATCGCACCATTGCAAGAACTTTGTATGAATAGTATCTAATGCTTGTTTTTGTTCCGGCGTTAGTTGTAAAATATGTGAACGACTGATTTGCCGGATGGGCAAGCCACGTTTTTCTAAAAAATATTTAGCGGCCATTGGGTAAGCAATATGTATCAATGGGTCAACAGCTGTTAATTCATTTTGTAACCAGTTTACTTCTTCCTGTTTGTTGGGGTTGTTTGCATTGTTACACATCCATACCAAAATTTCGGGATAAAAATTACCAGAGATGGACGACATACCTCTTGCGCCATTTTGTAAAGAGAACATAGCGTTGGGCGTATGCGCATCGTAAAATTCCAGTTTACTATTATCCTTTGCTACTTCCAGTTTTGCTTTTACATTTTCCGGAAGAATGGATGTGTCTTTATGATACACAAAACGATTAGTGGACAACAACTGTTTAAACACCGGCGCACTAATGATGCGTTTGTATGGCGCAGGACATTCGTATATACCCAATGGAATATCACCGGTTAGTGAAAACATGGTATCGAAGTTGCGCAACAACACTTCATCGCTTTCATCTACTTTGGCAAAGTGGCCGGTGATCATGATCACTGCATCTATGCCGGTATCAAAAATTTGTTTGGTAAACGTTGCTTTATCCTCAATGGTTAAACCAAAGGAACCTGTTGCAACCACCGGCGCACGGCCATTTACATAGTTTACAATATGGCGGGTAAGTTCCAGCCGTTCATCTTCGGAAATGCTGAACATTTCGCTGCTTAAACAATTGGCAAAAAAGCCTTTTACACCTGCAGCCAAATAAAAATCGATGAGTGATGATACGGCATCCATATCCACCTTTGCTTTTAGATTGAAAGGCGTTATCATTACCGGAACAAATTTTTTATCGTTTACCATAACGTATAATTTATGCAACTGTGTTTATTAATTAATGACGGCATTACGTTTTTTAAATGCCGTGAGCAACATACCCACCAGGAAAATTGTCAACGTGCCTACTACAATAATCATGTTTTTATGTAACGGATTTTTTAAGAACGCATAATTTTCCGGTAATCGGTCAGAGAAAGTCATCCATAAAATAACAATCACTCCAATGATGACTGCGGTTAAGGCTTCTTGCCCTTTTGTTCGCCTGCTGATTAAACCCAACAAAAACAAACCTAACATACCGCCTGCAAAAATGCCCGATAACTCCCACCACACATCTAATACACTTTTACTACCAATCATTGCCAAACCCGTACACAAACCAATAATACCCACCAACACAGTGGTGATATACAGTGTACGCAAATGGCCTTTTTCTGATACGTTTTTATTAAAATATTTTTTATAAATATCAATCGTAAAAACAGTGGCCGATGCGTTCATACCGGAACTAATAGTACTCATTGCCGCTGATAATATGGCCGATACTATTAGCCCTACCAAACCCTGCGGTATAGTGGTTACCATAAAATGCGGTAATACTTTGTCGCCATAATCGGCCGGTTGTAATTGCGCTGCAAGATTAGTTACTTGCGCTACACCTGCATCCGCACCTAAACGTTCTGCGGCTGTTGTTAATTTTACCGTTTCTATTAATGCCGGATTAACCTGATAGTAAGCATACAATGCCGTACCAATTATAAAGAACAACAAAGAAGCCGGTACATACAAGGCCACACATAACCATACCGATTTAGCCGCTTGCTTTTGTGAGGTTGCTGTATGGTAACGCTGTACATAATTTTGATCCATGCCAAAATTATTCAGGTTAATAAAAAAGCCATACAACAATACCATCCAAAAAGTGGACTCAGTAAAACTAAACGACATGCTTCCTAAACTTGCCTTATCATCTGCAGTGGCTATCTCTACTATCTTACTTACACCACCGGGAATTTCTTTTACCACTAAATATAAAATCAATATAGCACCTAATGTTTTTATAATACCCTGTACTACTTCTGTCCATATTACCGCTTCAATACCGCCCAACACGGTGTAAAAAATAATACAGATGCCCATTACAATCATAATGGAAGCCATGGAAAAACCGGTCAATGCTTGCAGGCTTAACGCCATACCAAAAAAGATGGAACCCATTCGGGCAAACTGCGTTAATAAAAAACATACTACTGCATAGGTTCTTGCCCAGGGGCCAAAACGTTTTTCTAAATTGGTATAGGCCGACACTTCACCCGTGCGCCGGTAAAACGGAACAAAATATTTTGCAGCTATCCATGCAGCTAATGGCATAGATAAACTAAATACAAACGCATTCCAGTTGCCACCAAAGGCTTTACCCGGCACACCTAAAAAAGTATTGCTACTTAAAAAAGTGGCGTAGATAGACAACCCAATTGCCCATCCCGGTATTTTACCCGATGCAACGGTAAATTGCTCGGCGCTTTTATTTTTACGAGAAAAATAAAAACCGATCCATACCATGGTAATCATGTAGGCAGTAATAATTAATAAATCAATGACAGGCAAGTTATTCATGAATGGCGTTTGGTTGAGGAATAGTTTAAGGTTGAGGTTAAGGCAAAGGTTAAGATTGAGTCAGCTCCCACTTAACCTTAATCTCAACCATAATCTTAATCTTATTTACTCCTCAGGTTTATATTCCTTCAACTTTGCTTGCCCACCGGGCCACTGTTGCTTTTTTATTTTTTTCATCTTTAATTTACTCGGATCAATTTTTACATACTTAATTGTTTCCCTGCGCCAGGTATAAACTATATGCACCATACCATCGCTTGATTGCATTACAGATGGATAAGAGTATTGACTAATCGGAGAATCTTCTAACACCAGCGATGCATACCATGTTTTACCATCTTTAGATAATGCTACATTTAATGGTGTACGAGGGCCTTTACCTTTTACCCAAGTAGTATCGGGCAATACATGGTTATACACTAACAAATGCCTACCATCTTTTAATGTTAATGCATCGGTGCCGGAATTATTATTGGGCAATGCTTTTAATAAAGTAACATCGCTCCATGTTTGCCCACCATCGTATGACCATGTTTCACCAATATGGTGTTGCCTTGTGCGGCACAATACCTGTAATTTATTTTTGCCGTGAACCAAAATACTTGGTTGAATAGCATTCACCGCTTTACCATCGTTAATAGGGCCAATCTTACGCCATGTTTTACCATTATCTTTGGTTATTTCAAAATGTAATTTCCAACCGCCTACTTCTGTGCTCGACGGACAAAACAATTCATCACCAATCATTACCGGTCTGTTTTTTACCGGACCTAAACCACCATCAGGCAACAACTCAGGCTTGCCCCAAGTGTGGCCATTATCGTAAGAACGTTTCATCCAACCCACCCAGGCTGCTACTTTAGGACCTACTTTGTAAAACAAAATCAATTCGCCACCGGGCACCTGGTGTAATACAGGATTATAACAAGGATAACGCAGCGTATCGTTTATAATTCCATTGGCAATTGATACAGGTGCTGTCCATTCATCATTACCTTCTAAACGGCTCATATAAATTTCTACATCAGGATGCCCTTCACGAGTACCGCCAAACCATGCAGCCATCAACCCTTTCGGTGTTTCTACAATGGTGGCAGAATGTGCCGATGGAAAAGATGCTTTTGTATAAATAAATTCATCCGTTATAATGCCATCTTTCCATTTGGTTTGTGCAAAACTTGTTTGCATACAAACACACATAATTATTAAGGCAACGATATTTTTTTTCATTATATAATTTTTACCCGTAAGTACTTTATGTTTTTATAATACCTCCAGCACAATGTTGAATAGAATTACCGAACAACCCCGATTAAAATACGGGGTACTGCAAAATGGCCAATAGAATTGTTGCAGCACAAGTGA
>DHEF01000004.1:0-47923 GCA_002399735.1 Chitinophagaceae bacterium UBA4857 | reverse complement strand
TAGAATTGTTGCAGCACAAGTGATAGTCTTTAATTCATTTCCACTGGAAATAAATAAAACCCCAACCCTATCGGGTTACAACAGACGATGATAGTAGCAATGCAGCCGATAATATAATTATTATTTTACCAACGCCCCACCCCTGATTGAACTTTTGTTGCGACGCTCCGTTCATCTTTCTGTTCACTCATCAACATTGCTTACGCCTCATATTAATTCGATTCAAAATAATATTCGCCACTTTGTACCTCGTACAAAGCATAACCTTTTTCCTGTTTTATAAAACGTAAACCATTTGCTGTGTTTGCTTGCTTACCCGACTCGGTAATACTTGCTTTTGCCTTAACCGGAATTTGTACCAGCGCTGATGTGTTAGCCGGTATGTTTATTTTCCAGTTAAAACTATCAGCAGTGTTTTTCCAATCGGATTGTATAGTGCCATAAGGCGATTGATACGATGCAATACTGGATGGCAATTGCTGATGCATGGATGGTTTCATGCTGATGGTTTTAAAAGCCACACCGGATGAATGATTTTTTATACCCGCTACATCTTCATACAACCAGGTTAATAAATCGCCTAACAACATGACATGGTTTTGCGAATTCATTTGCGGGTTAGCGGTATTACCATTCCATAATTCCCAAATAGTAGTTGCGCCTTGTTGTACCATATAACCCCAACTTGGATAAGTATTGTTAGAAGCCAATGTAAACGCTGCAGGCTCTAAACCAAACTGCGTAAGGCCACGCATTAACCACTGCGTACCAATAACACCGGTGCTGATATGCATCTTATCTGCCTGTAATTTGCGGGCAATGGTTTCTATAACCTGTGTTTTTTGTTTAACCGGCACCATTCCAAAATACAGTGGCAATAAATTGGCAGTAATGGTGCCATTATCGTACACGCCAATATTTGCTTTGAAAAACTTTTTATTAAAGGCCTCTTTTATATCGACAGATAATTTTACATAACCTGTGGTATCGCTACTATTGCCAGTAATAGCTGCAAAGTTTTTCATTATTTGCAACAAGCGATAATAATAAACCGTAGCAATTAATTGTCCGTTTGTGGTACGTGTGCTATCCTGCGATTTTATCATTTTTAAATCTTCGGGAGGTACACACCAATCGCCGTATTTATCTTTGGTAAGAATATTATTTTTTAAATACTTACCACGCATATAGTCCATCCATTTTTTCATAAATGGATAATGTTTTACCAAAGATTCTTTATCGCCAAACTGATGGTGCAACATTTCGGCAATTAAAATATAAGCACCCGGCCAGGTAACATTATCGCTATAGTAGTTCCAATAAGCAGGCGTTACATCGGGTATAGCGCCATCAGGCCTTTGTGATTGTTGAATATCATCTAACCATTTTGCATATAATGCGCCATTGTTAAATAAAAAACTTTCTCCATAAGCACCTTGTGTTCTGTCGCCTAACCAGGGTTGTCGTTCGTTACGTTGCGGACAATCCACCGGCATGCCTTTGTAGTTAGAAGCAATGCCCCACCAGGCGTTTTTTACAATACTATTAATGGTTTCGTTGTCGGTTTGTATGCTGCCTGTTGTTTGCATCTGGTCGTACACTAAATGCCCCTCAAAATCATTTACGGTTGGCGTACCCGGCCAGCCGGTAATTTCTACATACCGGAAACCGTGGTATACAAATGTGGGATGCCATGTTTCTTCACCACCACCCCTTAAGGTATATATATCGGTTACTTTGGCATCACGCAGGTTAGCCATATATAGTTCACCACTGGGTTCCAGGCTTTCTGCAAAGCGCAACATCACTTTACGGCCTTTCTCGCCTTTTACTTTGAACTGCAGCCAACCTGCAAAGTTTTGCCCCATATCCAGTACATACTTATCGCCGGCCAGTTTGGTAATGGCCATTGGTTGTATTTGCTGCATTATTTTCATGTGGCGATTGGGCTGGGGTGTAATAATACCCGTTGGAGCCGGAACTATACCAGCCTTTAACCATTTAGCATCGTTATAGGAGGTTTGTGTCCAGCTACCCAATTCTTTGGTGGCATCATATTCTTCGCCATCGTATTCATTATTGGTTCGTATAGGGCCATCAGCTGTAAACTTCCAGCTTTCATCGGTTATGATGGTTTGTTTAGTGCCATCATCAAAAACAAGATCCAGTTGTAACAACAGTTTAGGGAAACCGAATGTGTTTATTTTTTGGGGTTTAAAATTTTGACGCATGGTAAAAAATCGACCATTACCTAATACCACCCCAACGGCGTTTTTACCTTGTACAATATTCTCCGTTACATCAAAAGTATTACTCAATACTGTTTTGCGGTAATCTGTTGGAGCTGGCGCTAAAACCTGGTCGCCTATTTTTTTACCGTTAATAAATAACTCATACATACCCAGGCCTACTACGTTTACATAAGCCTTTTTTAATTTTTGGGTTGCCGCAAACTCTTTACGGTAATAACGAGCCGATAAACGTGACCATTGTGTAACACTATCCCAGGCGAAGGGTTTATCGTAACCAATCCATTTTGCTTTCCAGTTTTTTGCATCCACAAAACCAACGGTAAAGAATACCGGTTTGCTTTCAATTGCTTCGCCTTTATTGGTTTTTACTTTTACTTTCCAGTAGTAATAAACATTTGACGCTAATGTTTTTCCGTTATAAGGAATCAATACCGATAGGTCTGATTTCACCTCACCCGATTGCCATACATCAGCATTGTTTTTTTCCAGGTTTGCTTTAGAGCTGGCTACTAAAATTTCATAGCTCAATTGTTTGATGCCTCTCTCTGTTGACCCCAACTGCCAACTAAACCGTGGCTGCGTGGTTGCAATACCAATCGGGTGCGATTGCTGCTCCGTTAACAATTGCTGCACGGTGGTTTGTGCTACAACAATACGGCTGTAACATAATACCAACGCTATAAGGGCAAATCTTACTTTCATATTCATTATTGATTGCTACTAAAGTTAAACCACAATACAATTTTTAAAGCCCTTGTCGGGTCTTTCTCGTAATCGTAGTAAATATTATCTAAGCCCATGGGGCCGGTTGTTTCTCTTGTTTGTGTACGGGAGCCAATAGATGGTATGGCCTGCATAAACGAAATATCTCCTTTAGGAAACCAGGGCTCGTAATTATGCCATTGATCTGTTTTCCATTTGGCACCATACAACCGCAGGAATAAATCTTCCATTTCGGTGGCTACTGCAAAACTTTGTCCTTCGGTATTAATAAAGCCACCATAAAAATTGGCATGATACCCTTTAAATTCCGGATATACCCAGTTTTCACCGGTATCGGTATTGTTATACTTTTTCTTCCACACATCGAAGCTGCCACCTTTTAACCTGTTTTTCCAAACACGGTAAGGCCCTTTGCCCATATAAGTTACCGAATGCATAGTGTTTTCGGGTAAATCAAAGTTGATGCCCAGCATTTTGGTATGCAGTGAATCAGGGAAATAGTTTACCGTTAATTGTACCCAGCCGTTGGTATGAATGTTCCATTGCAGGGTATTAAAACTTTTTTGTTTGTTATAGGTTGATCTAATAACCAGGTTTTTATCCGCATCAAATTCATATGACAATCCTGCAAAATTGTTTGCGCCTTCCTGTATTACAGGGCCATTAGATAAAGGCAATAATCCTTTTGCATTATACACTTCTTTTAACAAACCATCTGCTTTGTTAAACAACAGGATAACATCGTTTACTTTTACTTCGTAACTATTGCCCTGTTCATTAATAGCAACGGTATTTACCTTTTTAGTGGCGTTTACTAATTCAGCCGCCTTTTGTTTGGGACCAGCTATAGGATAACTCCAGGTAAACAGTTCCTGTTTGTCTTTATCATGCACCGTTACATACAACACATCAAACTGTTTCCAGTTAGCCGGTAATGATAATTGTAAAACACCTTTCGCATGTGGTTCAATATTGGGTGCTGTTGCTTTGCCTGTAAGCGATTCTTGGCTAGCTAATGTAAAACGTTTCAATTTCCAACTATAGGTACAGCTATTAGCATTGGTAAAATGATAACGGTTTTCTATATTCAGTTTGCCATCAAAATCTGTTGTCATTTCTTTACGTTCAAAAAATATAGGACTCCATATTTCTTTAATGGCATAAAAGCTTCCTTCTTTTTCATGGTGCGGACCAACAATGCCATCGGCACCTCGGCTTTTATCGGTATCAATAGAATCATTTAAATCTTTACGCACCACACCCTGATCGGCAAAGTCCCATAAAAAACCACCGGCACTCAGTGGATTGTTCCACATTTTTGTCCAGTAATCTTCCAAACCTGCACCATGCCCACCATCAAACCAACCATGTAAAAATTCTGTAGGCATCACAATCTCCCGACCGTTTTCAAAATTACCCACACCATAATTATATTGGCGGTAATGCTGTGTTTCTATACCATTACGTAATTGCCAGGGATGTATCACTACCCTGTTTTGTAAATCGTATTTGCCAAATAAATTATCCAGTTCAGGGTTACTACCTCCCTCATTACCATTAGCCCAAATAATAACGGATGGATGATTACGGTCATGCTCCACCATTTCTTTTACACGCAATGTTCCGGTAGGCGTATCATAATGTCCGTGCCAACCGGCTAACTCATCAATTACAAATAAACCTAGTGAATCGCATACTTGTAAAAAATGATCATCGGGCGGATAATGCGCCATACGCACCGCATTCATATTCATCTCCTTCATCAGCAACACATCTTCCACACTATTTTTATAACTGGTAGTGCGGCCGCTTTCCGGTCTAAAAGAATGACGATTCACCCCTTTAAATTTCATTTTCACACCATTCACATAAATACCATCCCGCTGTTTTACTTCCACTGTTCTAAACCCAAACTTTTCACTTACAGTATGTATGGCTTTGTTGTTTTTATAAATAACATATTCAGCACGGTATAAAACAGGCGACTCCGGACTCCATTGTTTTATACTACTTACATCCAGTTGTGCACTATACATTTCATTTGCTGCAACAGCATTAGTAGTTGACAATAATTGATCGTTCGCATCGTAAATATTTACTACTGCTTTGTCGTTTTTTCCTGCAGCAAACTTTGTGGTAAAAAGGCCATTTGCTTTTGCATCAATACTTATGTCACTTATATGTGTAGTTGGTAAAACCTCTAACCAAACCGGCCTGAATATGCCGCCAAAAATCCAGTAGTCAGCTTGACGTTCTGCTTCGTTCACACTTTTGTTGGCAGAATGTTTAGCAACCGTTACTTCCAGCAAATTTTTTGCCCCATATTTTACCAGCTTACTAATGTCATATTTAAATGCATAAAAAGCTCCCTGATGTATAGCCCCCGCCGACTTTCCATTCACTTTTACTTCTGCATCGGTCATCACTCCTTCAAAAACAATATTGATTGTTTTGCCTTTCCAGTTTGATGGTATATTAAACTGATGTTTGTATAACCCTTTTTCTTTTCCACGTACACTATCTTTTGCAAAACCATAATCGTATTTACCAAAGCCCTGTAATTCCCAACAAGATGGCACACCAATCTTTGACCATTTACCCGCATTCATTCCACCTGTCACCAAAAAATCCCATTGCACCATATCATCATTACCCTTCCCGGATAAATACAATTTTTCTGTTTGTTGTGCCATTACACTACAAACAGAAACCAAAAACATTATAACTAAACCAACAATTCGCATCTTGTAAATTTCTCTTGCTTTATTTTTTTATTATGTTATGAGCTGCAGTTCCCTGAGCATCGTTCCTTGCGTCGCACTCTTGTGCTGCATTAATTCTATTCAGCATTATGCGATAATCCTTCTTTCTCGAAGTAAGTTAGTGTTGCAAGTATTTATTCCCGCAGATTTACGGAGATAAATACACCGCAGATTATCGCAGATGTGTTTTAAAAATCTGCGTAACAAATCAGCGCTAATCTGCGGGTGAAATAAACTGTGTAAAAGAACAACACTTGCCCTAACACGATGATGAACAATGAACCGAACGATGAACGGAGCGTCGCAACAGGCGATCATCCGTGTTACTACTGCTGGTAACAAAACATTCCTCATTATTTATCATTCACCACTCATCATTCATAATTCTTCTCTATAATTGTCCAGTTACTTTTTTCAACTCATCACGCTGCGCTACTTTCTTTCCATTTACCCAAACTGTTAAGCCTTTGCCTTTTTTATATTTTGTTCCGGTTTTATCCCAAACGATGGTAATAATTTTTCCATGGTACAATACATTGTCCAAGCAAAACCAATCCCATTTATTGGCAGGCAATAAGGGATGCACTTCCACCATATTATCGGCACGAGGTTTTAAACCCACCAAGCCGGAAATAATTAAATCGTTAAACGTTGAGTGATTATAATAACGACTACGTTCTTCATCGCCTTTTAACCAGTAACCGGTTTTTTCATCTAAGTATTCGCCAATATATGGGCGGCCACGATAGTATTGCGACTCCACATATTTTTCCAACATGTGAAAATAACTAGTGTCGGCAACGTATTGCTGGCGATTGGTACATAACAAATTGGCCATGCCCGTTAATGTTTGTGCCGTAGCAAAAGGCCATACCGCACCATCCCACTCGCATTTGCAACAACCATGTGTTCTAAACTCCGGGTGGCTTCTGTCAGCAGTTGTATGGCCAAAGGGTGCATAAAAATGTTTTTCATCCATTACTTTTTTCCAGGCTACATCGTAAGTAGCATCGGGTAAATTAAAATACCAGGGAATAAAACCAATAGCTTCCATTACGTTGGCCAATGTATCGCCCTGTTCTTTACGTACTTCAAAAAACTGGTCTTTGTTGCTCCACAATTTTTCCTGTACTAATTGTTTAATTGTATCGGCTTTTGCTTTGTATAAACCAGCTGCTTCGTATTGGTGAAAGGTGTTGAGAATTTTTGAAAGCGCCATGGCATTGCCATACATATAACCGTTAATACTTGGTCTTGGATTTTTTTCTTTACGTCCGCCACTGATGGTTTCTTCCATCGCATCCCGTACATCAAATTGCCAATACAATCCGCTTTTTGCTTTTTTCTCTTTTTCCCATGCTTTATAATCTTCTACTAAATCAGGATACAAATCTTTTATAAAACCAATATCCTGATTTACTAAAAAGCGATTGTAAATAGCATCAATATTCCAACTACTATAAAAGCGTAAGCGATTCAAAGGCTTTCCATTATTACCACGATACCAAACCAGCAGGTTTTCGTTCATGTATTTTTTATCGTGTAACCAGCGGCTTTCGTAAATATGATGCCCCAAACCGCTGCTGATTAAATTGTATTTATCGGCATAGGAACGCTGGACTAAAAATTCGGTAAATACATATCCCTGTTCGGTTTGTTTAATGTGTTTGCGTAATGTCCACCAGCGGTAGTAAAACATTTCTTCAAAGTTTTGCTGCGGACATTCAAACAGGGGAATATTTTGCTGCATCCAATTCCATGATTCGGCATTGGGTATGGCCTGCACAATATTCTCATCTTCCATTTTGTTGAAATAATCAACATAATGTTTGTAATTATTTGCTTTTAACACATAAGGTTTTGCCTTTTGTGCATTAGCATGCGCTACCCACAAAAAACATAATGTTACTATCGTCCACTTCAAACGCATGCGTTATTGTTTAGTCGCTTTAAAAAACGGAATTAAATACACGGCTTCTTTATCTTTTTCGCCTGCATTGGGTAAATCATACATCTGGTCGGTAGGTGTATCAGCCGTAGGAAAACGTCTTACGCCACCCGTACGAAAACTTACATGATGCAATGCTGCTATTGGCGCAAATACTAAATTATTATTCGGGTTGCTGCCATTGATTGATACCGTGTAAAAACGTGTTTTAGTATTTAACTCCACTACAAAATGGTAAGCTTTGCCCACTTCGTATTTTGCCAATCCTTTATCCCGGTAGCCGGCTTTGGTAATAATGTTACCGGTAGAGTCAAAAGAAAAACGAATAGCCGGTGTATTTTTAGCGTCCTGGAATTCTATATCCAGTCTGCCAAAATCTTTTTGCTGTGGTACTACACTAAACTCAATGCGGCTTACCACAGCTTCCGGCACTACTCTTTCTGCTTTCGCATAATCAAACGGATCGGCATCTTTTATGGATAATACATTTTTACCTTCCCATTTATCCATTGTAACCCTTGCCCAAACCGGGCTGTAAATATTCCAGTATTTTAAGGCCGTATTTGTGGGCATGGTGGCAAAATCTTCGGCTATGTTTTCTTTTACTTCCGAAGTAATCGGTGTTGGCACCGATGCTACCCAAATATCTTCTTTATTTACGCTATAAGTTAACCACATATTGTTATCCGGAGGGGTACCTTCGCCTTCCTGAATGCCACGTATATATTGCGGTCCGTAAGATTTATAGTTACCGCCATAACGCATAGAAGTTATTTCACCATTTACCAGTAACAGGTTCTTGTAATTCAATCCATCATCACTCACTGATAATGCCAATGGCCAGCGAAACTCCGAAGGGTTATATACCGTTGCATATTTACCATCGGCGGTACGTTGTCCCCATATTTTGGCGTTGGCATTTACAAAACCCGGGGCACGGGTTGGGTTATACTCCCAGGTTTTACCATCGTTATTACTAATGCTGGTTAAAGCATATTTCCAAAAACCAGCCACGCGGCCGTCGGGCAAATGATAATAACTAAATGCTTTGAACTGTTTTTTTAAAGGAATCAATACATCGTCTCTATCCGCTTCTTCCACCCATTGCTGCATTTGCAGGGGTTTGCTCATTAACTCATCGCAGGCAGCAATAAAAGCTTTGTCTTTTGATTTTTTATAAAAAGGCAGACTGGTATTTTTTTCATTAAATCCTTTGTTGTAACGGATAAAGTATACCGGGCCGAAGCTGCCATCCTTATTTATTTCCCGTACCACACGGCCAATACCATTACCATCATTAGGATCGTCCTTTGCATCTAAAGCAATGCCATAATAACCTTGCGCCAAAAGTTTACCGTTGCCTGCTACATAAAAACCAACACGCTGGTGCATAACCGCATCAATATCTTTTGCTACTAAATCACTTTCTGCTTTTTTAAATCCGTTGGGTATGCGATACTCCGGAAATAACACTTGCACATTACTCCAGTTATAACCATCTTTTGATGATTGAATAAAAGTTTTACCCGGTGCAATATGTTCACCAACGGGGTTACTGAGAAAATTCATGTAAAAGGTATTGTTCCAGTAACAAAGCATGGATTGGTGGTTGTAGGTCCAGTTCATACCACCTGCCCAATCGCCATGTTCCCGGTTGGCACGAAAGGTTTGAATATTATGCACCCCCACAGCCGGTGTTAATTGCCCGTGATGATAATCTACATTAGATAAAGTAGTGCCTACATACCGCACCGTATCCTGCGCTTGCACACTAAGTGCCGATGTACTTAATAATATGGCGGCAATGGTTGCTCTCATTTCTTCACTAATTTCAAAAAGTTTTTTACCTGTTTTTTGGTAACCGGTACAATGGTACCATGTTTATGCCCCTGCGGCACATTCACGCTATTGGTAATATGTTTAAAGTTTACAAAGTCCGTAGTACTATGCGCATCGTATATTTTTTTATCGTAGGAGTCGTAATAAATTAACCACTCCTTACCCGGCTTTACCACACTCGGTCCTTCGGTAAAGTTTTCGGTAAACGGTTTTCCCGATACATTTTTCCAAGGACCTAATGGCGAATCACTGAAGGCCACTTTCATATTTCGTTCGGGACGGGTATTATCTTTTAATACCAGTACATAATCGGCCTTTGCTCGTTTCACGATCACCGCATCAATGACACTAAATCCGGGATCTAAAAAAAGCTGTGTAGGCGTAAAGGTTTCAAAATCTTTTGTGGTGGTTACGTACATACGGTGGTTGTTGCTATCCGCTTCTATGCCTCTTTCAAACCTACCGGGAATACAGGATGCCCAGATCATGACAAATTGTTTGCCCTCGTCATCGTAAAATAATTCAGGTGCCCAAACATTTACGGTGGTGGGTTCGTGTTGCATTACCGGCAACATTTTTTGTGCTGACCAATTCACTAAATCTTTTGAAGAGGCATAACCAAAACCTTTATCACCACGCCAACTGGTTGTCCATACTAAATGGTAAGTACCATCAGGACCTTGCACCATAGATGGATCCCGCATTACTTTTTGGTTGCCAATCTCGGGCTTTAATAAAACCGTATCTGTATCCTTCCACTTATAACCATCGTAGCTATACAACATTCTTAAACCATCGGTAGCAGGCTCGTGAAAGGAGGTGAACAAATAAGCTTTGTTACTACAAGCCGTAAATACCAAACACAAAAATGCAACACCCAAATACAATAGCTTGCTTGCAGGCGTAAGCGGGTGAGGGATTATCGAGTTCATTTTTATTGTTAATAGTCTCGATGAGGGCTTCACCGTTGCAGCGGAAAGCCCACAGCCACGAGGTACGAGTGGCGCGGACTTGAAGCATAACTGAGGTGGCAAGCAACTAAACTTTGCTTGCTGCCGAAAGTTACCAGCGTAGCTGGCCCGACCCGAAGGGGCACCCCATGAAAATATTTTTTTAAAATTCAACATCAATTTTATTTATGTTACCAGCTTTTGAGCTCTGATTGAACTTTACTTGCGACGCTCCGTTCAACTGTATATCGCTAATCAGCAGTTTAGTTAATCGTTATTAGTTAAAGGTTAATCGTAGTGAGTTTTTCCATTTAACTATTAACAATGAACTATTCCCTACTCCAACACCAATACCCAATCGTTACCATTTGCCGGTTCACCCGGTGGGTTAAATGTTACCACACCTTTTTTAGCCGGTAATTTTAATTTTGTTTGCTTGCCATTTTCGGGGCGAAACCAACTTGCTTTTTTGGGTGTAAAGCCGAGCTTTGAAAAATCAATATCAAAATTGCGACCGGTGTAAGTGTATGCCATGGCATAGCCCTTACCTTTTGTAGCCACTATGTAATTGTATTGTGGTTGATTAGTACCCGCAAGAATGTCCTGTGCCGGCACACGATCAAAATATGATTTAGATAATAACAGCTGTTTTAAAAATTTCATTTGGTTGGCACCGGGTGCTTGTATGGTTTGTGTCCAGTTATGGGTTACGCCATAGTTAGCATCTTTATCGCCTTTGGTATGGAATTGCATTACCGCATTTTCGCCATAAGTAAAACCTGCACCACCGGCAAACACACTCCAGTAACCATAACGACGTAAATCGGCTGCATGCCAGCGAGGTTGTAAACTATCGTGTAAACCATGCGGAATATTTTCGTAAGAAGGTTCACCATCCAATGTTGGTTTAGTGGGTGTTAATGTATAATCGTAATTAACATATTTCCAGTTGTCTTCGCCATAATGGTTTTTATCGTTCTTGCTGGTGTCTTGTGCGTAAGTTCGGTGGCCACTTTGAAACATATTAAAATCTAACCACGAAGCATTATGAAACCACTCGGTAGAAGAATAACGACCACGAGGATGATAGGTCATGATATGTTGTGCATCATATTGTTTAATGCTTGCACCTAAGGCTTCCCATACCGCTAAAATATCAGTGCCATGTACATCGCCACCATTTAACCAGATAATGTTGTTGTATTTTTTATAACGTTCGCCCAGAAATTTACCATAGGCTTTTGCCTGATCTACCGATACATGACCGCCTTTTACATTGCTGCCCCAAACCGGTACCAATGCCATGTATATGCCACGCTTGGCGGCTTCGGTAACAACAAAATCTACATTGTCCCAGTAATCATTATTGGGACCATCTTTCACCAGCGGCGTTGCTGCGTTTTTATTCATTAATGCATCGCCATAGGTTTTATTGGTAACTGTCATTTCGTGCAATACCATTGCCTGCACCACATTAAAACCTTGTTGCTTACGTACATCTAAGTATTTAATCGCATCCTCTTGTTTTAACTTACCAAACAATAACCAACCTGTATCACCCAACCAGAAAAAGGGTTTACCATCGATCGTTTGAAAAAAACGTTTATTAGCCGATACTTTTACTAATGGTAAAGTTGATTGCGCCTGTGTTACTACTGCGACACACAAAAAAAATGCTGCTATTAAAATTCTCATCTCTTTATTTTTTCTTTAGCCATAAAACCCAATTGCCTTTTGCGGGCATGGTAAATTGTTGGGCAGTACCTGCTTTATAAATTTGTTTTGTTTTTTGAATGCTGCCATCGGCAGTGTTCACCCAAATAATATCGTAACGGTTATTATCTTTTATATCGGTAGTAACGGTATTACCTTCTGTTTGATAAATAACAGCACCTGTTTGTGTGTTGGATAATACCCATTGTTTATCGGTGTATTGTGTTACCGGTTGCATGGTTGTTACGGCTTGTAAAAAATCTTTATCGTTTACTTTAACGTTAGCTAATGAACCACCGGCCATCAATACGGCCCAACCGTTTCTATCGGCTGCATCGCCGGAATACATAACCGCTTTATTAGGATAACGTAATTTATATTCCACCACGGCACGGTAAACCTGTTGTGCAGATGGACCTTTTGGTTTTAACAAACGAGCATGTTGACGAGGTGCTAAATTTTGTCCACCCATTGGTGCATACAAATCGCCATTGGTTTGGTAATGCCAGTATTTTATATCAATTACATCAATGAGGTTTTCATAAACAGGGTTTTGTAAAATAGCATCCTGCACATCTTTGGTGGTACTTAAGCCAATGATTGATTTTTTATTTTTCTCCACCTGCCATTCACGAATGGTGTTTAACCAAAACTGTACAAAATGTAAGGGACCGGTATATTCTTCGCTGATTAATTGAACAACTCCATTGTTGTCAACGAAATTATCCAAACACTGACGGATATATTGTTTATGTAAAGCACGATAAGCCGCGTTACTGGTATCGTAAAATTGCTCTGCTAAAAAAATACGTTTGTCACCTGCATACGGTACAGGTTCCGGAAAAGGTGTAGCATTTATATTATTGGCAGTGCGCCAGGGGAAGTCGGCATAGTGTGCGCCGGCTTCAATAATGTTGTGTTGAAAATAATTCTGGTGAATTAACAGTAATCCTTTTTCGTCGGCTAAATCGGCAAACTGTTTTAAACGATTCCAATACCAGTTGTTATTTTTAGTAAGATCGTATTTGCTTAAACCATCCCAAGCTAACTCTTTACCGCTACGGGCAAAAGGTAATTCGTAAAACGGCGGCCACACATCACCATCCATTCTGCGGATGCGTTCGTGGTCGTCTCTTCTTCTATCGTACCATAAAGCATAGTTCTGTTCAAAGACAATGGTATTAGTGGCCAACATTGAATCCGTTACTGCATTTAAATCATCCGTTAATCCTTTGCCTGTTTTACCGGGTACATAACGGGTAATAGCCATATTGGTTTTATCCAATGCATAAGGTCGGGAACTACCGTTCCACCAGGGTGAACTAATGCTATTGCCCACCATTACTTTATTTGTTCTGGTAAGCCAACCTTGTTGTATTTGTACACTGCCTGCTAATTGTTTGGTGGGTTTTGTAGTTAACCCAATTTCATCAATTGTTTTGCTGTTATTAGTATTAACATCAATAGGTGTACGTTGTGCAGCTTGTAAAATATATTGTTGTAAAGTTTGTAATGGCATTGCGGCCTGTTTGGTTAATTCGTTAGCAACTGCTACGGAAGGACTACTACTGGCTTCGGAACCCATCTCTAAGATCTGTTGTCTGTTATCAGGCAAATTGGTTAGCCTTTCTTTTAGTTGTGCATAAAACAAACTACGCGGACTTATATG
The DNA here is from genome assembly GCA_002399735.1 of Chitinophagaceae bacterium UBA4857. Taxonomy (GTDB): domain Bacteria; phylum Bacteroidota; class Bacteroidia; order Chitinophagales; family Chitinophagaceae; genus Terrimonas. The sequence continues at coordinate 34,067 of DHEF01000004.1, read as the reverse complement.
ATTGTTTGATTCGTTCCAATAACCATCACCTGCAAATTGACTCCACGCACCAAAGGCCCAGTTTTGTGCTGTAGGTGGCTGGTAGTTATCAATACGGGCCGCAGTGCAATTCCATAATACGCTGTTGGCTATGTTCCAACCGGCACCTTGCCCATCCTGACCACGATTTAAAAAACTAATAGCATTGCCATCTACATTTACTACATCAAATAATACTCCTGATGACCAACTATCTAACCCACCACTAAAGCCCAATGCATTTACTGCTTCGCATTGTACAAATGCGGTTGGACCAGCAGTACAAAAACCGGTTGCAAAACCATGTATCGCATTTTCGGTATAACAACGTTGAAATAAAGTCTGTTGCCCTTCGGTAAAAAAACTAATGCGGCGTTGACCACCAATTTCTGAAATGGGTGCTAAGGATATACAATCTTCTACCGTAATTTTTGATGCATTACTATAAACGGCAACCGCACTACCGGCAAAATGTTTGAAGCTTACTTGTTTTACCCAGCTATCCGTTGCATTGTCAATTACAATGGCCATCCAGCGATGGTCTTCGTCTTTCAAATTATTTTTATCGTAGTCTGAAATTAATTGCAGGTTCTCTACTCCACAATCGCTAACAATACCGGGCCAGGTGTAAGCGGCAATGGTAGCATTGCCATAAATTTTATCCAAGGCAGTGGTAACAGGAACATCTAATGCAATACTGTTACCGTTAACAGCGGCAATGGTTCTGCGCCACTCAATATTTCTTTGATCAGGCTTCCAACCTAAGGAAGTAATACCTCCTCCAAAATGATCGGTACCTAATTTATCAATCCATTCTTTTGTTCCCTTACGGGTAATAATAACGGCATCACCTTTTTTAAAAGCAGCAGCATTTGTTACTTCAATTATGTTGCTATTAACTGGTACATAATTATTAGTAATAGTTACGGGAGTTGCTACTTTTTTATTATCAATACCCGTGATGGTGATTAAAGTTGTTCTGTCTTTACCTGCACCAATAATAGTAGTACCATTAGCACCCACACCAGTACCACGCAACACCACTCCGGAAGTATGTAAACGCAAAGCACCATACACCTGGTAAGTACCCGCTTGTAACAACACGGCTCCCCTAAAGCCATTTTTATCAATGGATAATTTGCTTACATAATCAATAGCCGATTGAATACGATAAGTAGCATCGCCATTGGTAACAGGAACAATTATTTTAACAGGGATATCCGGTATTTTTTTCTCAGATGCTTTATAACCGGCGTAAGAAAAATCGGGTATGCGGTTACCTAAGGAGTCGGCAATATATACCAAGTTGCTTTTATTAAAAGAAAGTGGTGGTAAAGGTTTGGCTTGCTTTTGCGCCATCGACGATAGGGCTGATAAACTGCCAGCAATAAATAATAGCGTTGATATGTACAAATGTTTCGCTTTCACAATAACCTATTAACGGTTTTATGAGAGAGACAATACATTTTTGCTATTTAGCTTTTTGAACCTATTATCTCGTTACTCGTTTGATGATGTAATAAATGCCAGTTAATACAAAGTTGCCTAAAAAAGATTGATTGCTAACGTGAATTTTATTTACAATAGCTCATTAAGTTTTTATTATGTTACCAGCTTTTGTTCCCTGATCGGCTGCTTTGGTTACGTCGCACTCTTGTGTTGCATATCGCTAATCGCCAAGCTGAATGCAAAATGCTTAACGCCAAATGCGATTACCCAATATTTGAAGAAACTTCCATAATGCTCAATAGTATTACCGAACGATGCAGTGAGTGACACAACAGACGATGATAGTAGCAATGGAGCCGATAACATCATCATTAAACATTCGGTAATACTATAACATTATTTTATAAAAGAACTTTGATTGTTGGCTACACTTATTTTTTCGCCTTTGTACCAATGCTGTTTAAAAACACTTCGATATTGGTGTAACCGCTTTTATCTTTTGCATATTTGGCCGAGTCGGTTGCGTCGTTGGGATTTAGTCCGTTTTCACGTTCCCATTCGTCAGGTATGCCATCGTTGTCGCTGTCTTTATAAGGCGTGCCTTTATATTCGGGATAACCACCTACTTGCGATGGATCGGTAATTACGCCTATCTTATACGAATCAATTGGCAAGCGACGATGTTTGAATTGTGTTTCGGGTAAAACGATGTTTGGCAAAATGGTGGGCTTACCGGTTGCTACTTCTTTTACAATTCGTTTATCTACTGCATCACGTACGGGTAAGGTGGCGCCTGCATTAGCTAACACATAATCTTTTGTTTGTTGTGCTGTTAATACGGGTACTTTTGTCATTAACAGTGGCTTATTTACTTTCATGTAGGCTTTGTGTTCGCCTGCATCTTTTTCGTTTTCTATTTGTACGCCACCGTTCCAGTTATCTTTTGTTATTTCGGGATGGCCTTCCATAATATTGCCGTTAACATAGGCACGGCCATATACTTTGTATGGTAATTTACTGCGGCCACTTTCGGGTTTTAAAATACGACGGCCTACATTGTTATTAGGTGTTGCGGGGCCGGGTTTAAAGTAGTTGTTGATGATGTTGTATTGGGCACGGTAATCGCCACCATCGATAGAGCGATGTACCCAGTTGTACACTACATTGTTTACAAAATTGAATACGCCGTTCCAACCAATGGATGGATTACGGCCTGCATTATTAGCCCAAAGGTTACGCATAAAAGTTGCGTTTTCTCCGCCTAAAGTGCTACCAAAAGCATGGTTCCATGTGTCTAATGCTTCACTAAAAATTGAATTCTGAATAGTGATATTTACGGTACCAAATTTATCTTCTTGTTTACCTGTACTGTCGTTGTACATGTGACGGTACATACTCATGTTTTCATCTAAGCCCCATGACGCACTTACATGATCTATCATGATATTACCAATGGGGTTACCACCAATGGCATCATCACGACGGCCTACCCATGTTTCGCCACGGCGAAAACGCATGTGACGGATAATAACATCGTGTGTGTTTATCCAAACTGATTCGCCGGCCACACATACCCCATCACCGGGAGCAGATTGACCTGCAATAGTGATGTATGGTGCACGAATAATTAAGGGTGTGTTTAATTTTATAATGCCTGCAACATTAAATACAATTGTTCTGGCACCACCTTGCTCACAAGCCCAACGTAAACTTCCGGGACCATCATCGTTTAAATTAGTAACCACAAATACTTTACCACCACGACCGCCAAAACTTACTTTACCGCCACCTTCTGCACCGGGAAAAGCAGGTATATCGGCATGTGGCAACTCATCGTAACGGGAAGCCCAAGGGATATAAGGTTTACCTTCTTTTGCTTGTTGCTGAATAATGGGATAAGCTACAGCCCAAGCCGAATCAGAATGGGCAACCGCCGCTTTCATTAAAGAATCTGATGTTTTTTTATCCTCGGCAGATACTTGTGGGTATTGTGCCTGAGCATAAATAGTTACTACTAACGCAATAAGAGACAGTCCAATTTTTTTCATGTTCACAGGGCTCATTTGCCGGCCTTACAACAAATGATATATTTTAAATGATTGAATACTACTTATAGAGTTTAAACAGTAAGGAAAAGTTGTATGTCAACTTTTCCTTACTGTTAATTTATTGTAATGGATCAAATGTTCCTGCGGCACCATAAAAGTCTGGCCAACCTGTTGTTTGTTGTAAATAAGGTGAACCTTCAAAAATATTTCTGTGGAAACCAAAGAAATAATATTGATTAAACCACTTAAACTTCCAATCCGCAGGGTTAGTAGGGTCTAAATTATCACGCTCAATTACATGAAAGTAATTGTCATATAAAAAGTCTACATGTGCATCCATTTGAGCAACAGATAAACCGGCAGGTGCTCTGTTAGCAATATCGAACGAACCATCTGCTTTTGGTAAAAACGGATCTTGATTATAGTTTGAGGCAACTTGATAAGGGGTTCCATTTCTTCTTACGGTAACCCAGAAGCCCGTTCTGCGTGTACCATCAATAGGCTTTTGGCCTAAACGGGTACAGGTTCCAAAATCATCATTAAATAACATCCAGCGGCGCAAATCCCAAAAACGTTTGTTTTCATAAGCAAACTCCACTTTTCTTTCATTGATGATAGCACCAAAAAGTTTATCACGGTTACCACGTGCTGCAGACAAACCAAAATCGCCATCTGCATTTTCCACACCTGCTCTTTCTCTAATTTGTTTTATGCCCGCCAAGCCTTCATCAAATTTATTGGATCCGATTGCTGCTTCGGCAAGGTTAAGAACAACTTCGGCAAAACGTATTTCCATATAATCAGTACCACTTATGGCAAAATTTGCATTTGTAGCGGCAGGATTGGTAGCTTTTGCTAAATAAATCCCTGAGGCATTAGCACCAAGTGCTTCTGTAGTTTTAGCTGGGTTCCCTAAAGGATTTGTGCCACTTGGGTTATTGTACCATTGGTAGGTCCAGATACGATAATTTGCATTGCCTCCGTATGGCCATAAAGCCCCATTATACGCAAATGTTTTATAAAATCTTGGATCCCTGTTTTTATAAAATTTATTAGTATTATAAGCATACAAAGAAGATGGGTCATCGATAGCTTTACCATCTTTCATCGGGAATGCGTCTACCACCTGTTTTGTAGGAGATATAGATCCGGTACCCGCAATTTCTCTTGGCCTAGACTCATTTTCATGTGGGTTATTTCTGGCCAGATTAGCAGCAGTAACAGTATTAAAAACAGTTACAAAAACGCCTTCAGGATTTTCTCCATTTCTAATGAACATGTTTCCCCATGCTGTTCCATTAGCAGTTCCGCCAGTATTGAATAAACCAAAGTTATTAGTTTCCAAAAGTGTTTTGGCTGCAAGATTAGCGTCGTAGGCTGCTTGCCAACGACTTTGATCATCTGTTCGGTTAAACAATGGGCTTGCCCATGTTAATAATACTCGTCCTTTTAGAGCAGCGGCAGCACCGGAAGTAATACGTCCCCAATTTTCGCCGGGATTAGTCCATCTACCTGGTAAATAGGTGATAGCCAAATCTAAGTCTTTGACAATTTGGGCAATAACTTCTGAAGACTTACTGCGAGGTATTGCTAAATTAACATCATTCCCAACTGTGATAGGGTTTTGTGCATCCAAAACAATAGGTACCCCACCATAGAGTTTTACCAATTCAAAGTATTGGTATGCTCGCCAAAATAACATTTGCCCTTTCAAAGGAGCTGTCTGTTCAGGCGTTAAACCATGTTTATCTATTTCCTGCAAAAACAAATTAATCTGGCGCATACGTGTCCATACATTATTGGCAATGCTTGAACTCATTTTTTGGCCAAAGTATTTATTGGCCATGTTATCATTAATATTAACAGTTGGCCATAACCTGTTAAAATCTGTCTGCCCTGCTTGTTCGTCGGTACTTCTAAAATATTGGTCACTGTAAGTGCCATTCTCTCCTGTTTGATAACGTGTAAAAGGGTTAGTGCCTGATGGGGTTTGAAATAATCTATAAACATACCCGACATTCAGATTAGCAAGCTCTACACTTTTATAGGTATCTTCATTCACACCAGTCCAATCCCTCATGTCCTCTAAAAAATCCTTTTTACATCCGGTGGCTCCCATTACCGTAGCAACAAAGCCTATATATAATAATATTTTTTTCATATCATTTAATTAGCAATCATTAAAAATTAATATTTAAACCAATAGAAGTTGTTCTTAAGGAAGGGTACGTATCCCAACTTCCTAAAGCGCTTCTGTATGATGAGAATGGGTTAATAATCTCAAAAGGATTCATCATTGAAAGAAGAATACTCGCACTTTGAATTTTAGCCTTACTTAAAATGTTTTTAGGAAGGCCATAGCTCAATTGCGCACTGGCTACTCTCAAACGTGTACTTTTAAGACTCCAGAAGTTAGACTCTACCAAATTTACCCGGCTATAAAAAGGGTTTGGTAAAGTACCACCAGGGTTTAACTCCGAATCCCAGATATTACTCCAATAAGCTGGCATATTTTCATATAAGTTATTGATATTGTTGGACTGTAAGCTCATGCCATCATACATAGCAAATCCACCAAATGATCCGGTTAACACTGCCTGAAACTGAATATTTTTGTATCCTAATCTTACTGTTGAACTTAAATTATAGTGATTGTCTTTTCTACGTTTTAATTGAATCTGATCATTGATATCAATAATACCATCAGGAGCTGCAAAAGTTCCGTCTGCTTGTAATGGACCTCTTACGTCACGATAGTATAACATCCCTGGTCTGATATCAGCCGCAGCTGTACCTAATAAACTTGTAATATTATATTTAGTGAGGTAGTCGTTAATTTCTTCCTGACTTCTAAACATACCTAATACATCATAACCCCACATTCCAATATCCGTTGACTGGCCTGGAGAAGCCTGCCAAGGAGTCCGCTTATTTATCTCACTATAATCACCTCGTATTACATGATTATCAGCCCAAGAGAAACGCACATCAATACCATAATTAAAATCTTTTCTGAATTGATCACTCCAACCTAAGGCAAATTCATATCCAAAAAAGTTCATACTGGCATAGTTCACTGCTGCTACACTACCACCCACAGTAACCGGTACGTTTTCTGTTAAATTCACCAATATGTTTCTTTCCAAATTGTAAAAACCTTCAGCCGTTAAACTTAAACGGTTATCTAACATTCTCATATCCACACCCACATTATGTTTGGTATCATTACTCCATTTTGCATCAGGATTTGGTGAACGTTCCATTTTTAAACCATTCAGGTTATTGGTATTGTCTGATGTACCAAACAATCCACCTTGTCCTTGCTGGTATGTAAACCGCTGGCGCCATTCCCATCTAGCCGTATTATCTTTACCCAACAAGCCCAAAGAGTACCTAACTTTCAGGAAGTTGATTAAATTCGATTTAAAAAAGTTTTCTTCGGACACTACCCAACCTAAGCCTGCTGAGTAAAATGTACCCCAATAGTTGCTAGGATGAAATTTGGTGGAAGCATCGCTACGTACCAAAAATGTAGCAGAATATTTATTACCATATGCATACGAAGCTCTACCTATATAACCCAATGTCCCACCTTCATATTTATTACTATTTACATCAGAGGCACCAAAAGCTGTTCTGAATTGTCCATCTGTTGTTGGCATAGGAGCCTCTCTCAGCGCATAAAAATCCGAACCAATTACTCTTGATTTTTCTACAGATGCGAATACATCTACTGAGTGCAGTCCAAACTGTCGGGAATAAATACCATTCATATTAAACTGATCCCGCATATTTTCTTTAGTCTCCATTAAAAGCCTGTTGCTATTTTGTGTAACCCTTGCAACAGGTCCCGTAGCTCCATCCCAAATATGTTTATGCTCGCCTAAACGACCAGTAAACTCATATGTCATATAGTTGGTACCAATCTGGGTATTTGTTCCTCTGTCATCTGAACGACCATAAGTAGCCGCAACTTTTAATCCTTTTACAAAAGGAATTTGGTATTCAATATTGGCATTAAAAGTTAAAGAATTGCCTTTATCATCAGAAAAATTACCTGACTTTTGTAACTCCCAAAAATGGTAGCCATTTACACTATTCGCACCTGTACCTCCCGGTAAACGTGAAGGATATCCATCTACATACGGTGGTATGTATCTTGGTGCTTTCAACATAATCATATAATCTCTCTCCTCATTGGTACCACCAATTCTGTTATTCATTTTTCTGGTGCTGGATGTACTACCTGCTAATTGTAAGCCAATTTTCAATCCGGAAGCAACGTTAATGTTTGTGCCAGCCCTGTAATTCCAGCGATTAAAATCCAACAATCCAATATTACCGTCCTGTGTAAAATGTGATACGCCAACAAAGTAGGTTGCTCTATCTGCTCCACCCGATACATTCACCGCATTACGCATATTAAAGCTGGACTTCCAGGTTTGATCAATCCAATGGTGATCAATCGTTTTAAAATGCTCTAACTCGTCAGCAGAAAAGAAAAAGTTAGGATCTGTAGGATCCCTGCGTTCGCCATTAGGGCCATTAACAATATTAATCAACCTTGCCTGCTCATATGCAGACATCATGTTTGTTCTTCTGGTTTCGTCATTATGTGCATAAGAACCTGAGTAATTAATGCGAGGTTTTCCTGCTTTTCCTTTCTTAGTGGTAACTACTACAACACCATTAGCACCTCGAGCACCGTATATAGCGGCTTGGGCATCTTTTAAAAACGTGATTTCCTCAACCTCAGACATGTCTAAGCTATTAAACATAGTAGGATCACTTTTACCATCCGTACCAGTCTGTATAACGCCGTCAATTATTATTAATGGATAAATATTTCCACCATCTTTTGTTATTGACTGAGGGTTACGCACCACCATTTGGGCTCTTGACCATGGACGAGCATCTCCACCACTTACATCAATACCTAATAGCCTACCCGTAAGTGCTGCGCCAATATTACTTACCGGCAAATTCTCCACTTCCGACATTTTTACCGTTTCAATGGCGCTATTAATACGGCTTTTTCGCTCGGTATAATAACCTACCACCACAACGTCATCCATATTATTTTCCGTAGGTGCAAGTTTAATTTGAATACTTGCGGTATTACCCACTTTAGATTCATACACTTTAAACCCAACATAGGTAATTGTAATTACAGATTCTGACGAAGGTGCTCTTAACGAAAAATTTCCGTTCTCATCAGTTGTAGTTCCAATAGTTGAGTTTTTAATTTTAACGCTGGCCCCTTCTATAGGCTTTCCTGTTGCCTCATCTGTTACATTTCCTGTTATTGCTTTAGTAGAGTCTTGCGCAACAGCAACAAATGATGTGCAGACAAAAAGCAATACAGCAAAGAGTTTAAGCAATCTTAATTGATTCATATAGCATTGTTTTGTTTTGGTAATTAAAGAGCAATCTTTATTGTATAGAAATAGTTATTTAGCGTTTTTGTTTTGTTCTTTGGCTTTAATACGTTTCTGCCATTCTTCGCCTTCTTTTTTCATCTCGTAACCCGCAGCCGACAAGTAGTTGTTTATCTTTCCTTTGTATTTGCCAAACACTGCATGTTTTTTGTCCGATGTTTCGGCATCCATGGCCAGTTCACGGGCTTCTACCAGCCAGTTATAAATTTTTTCTTTTTGTTCGGTAGTTAATTCCAACAACATTTCTTGGTAAGCGGCATATGTTTTAGGTAGTACACTGTAGGTCATGCCGTCTTTTACTTTCTCAACTTGTTCGGTGGTAAGCTTGTTATTTAACTGAGCAATAAATGAAGCATGTTGCTGCTTTACTTTCAAACTTTTTTTATCCTCAACAGCTTTTAAAGGTGCTTCCTGATTTGCTTTTTCGGTATGGGTATTTTTTACAGCCGCAATTTCCGTTTTTGTTTCTTCTTGTATAGTGTTCAACGCAAAATATTGATTAGCCACTACAGCCACCACATCATTAAACTTGCCCGAATCATTAATACCTAATGTATTAACAATCTTGGTAGCCCTTTCGGTAATTGTTTTTTTGTAAGCCGCTTCCTGTTCAGGAGTATTCTGTGCATGCACGCTAGAGGCAAGCATTACAATCATAACGATTGTTGTAAAAAATCTGAAAAAATACGGGTTGCGCACCACAGACTTAGAGGAATTGACAAGCATAAAACGTTTCATTTAGCTAAGAAAACTTTATCGTTAGGCAATATATCGGTTCTCAAAAAAAATACCCGATACAGCTATGCTAAAGGTATAAGTACCTTTTGGCGAGGAAAATGCAAAGTTTGGTTATAAAGATGGAATATTTTACTATTTGATAACACGGTAATTTTTCGGGAACGATTGCGGACAATTACCGCTAATATTACTTCCTGCTCCCGGCTTTTCTATTTTCAGTATTTCTTTTTTTGTTCCCGGCTTTAGTACCAATGGCATCGTACCTTGCGTCGCACTCTTGTGCAGCAGTACATATGGCAGCTTTTATTTGCTACCAACATTCATGCTTTTATATTGGCAAAACAGGTATTTTACAAAGTGAAAAATTTACGCACAGTTACGATGCTGATTAGCGATATACAGCCGAAGTGTGCGACGCAAGGGACGATGATAAGTATTACCACAGCCGATAACATAAAAAGGCTGTTATAAAACCTACGCTTTTAGGGCTTTGTGCAAATGGTTAAAGTAGCTGGCGGCAAACCGGCTGCTTGTACTAAAACGGTAATATTTCCCTTTTTTGTATTGTTTTGCACAATACCCAAAGCCAACCCTTTCCACGCTTGTCGGGTAGCACTTTTAAACGATACGGTATCTGCCTGATAACCATTGTCGGTTGCGGCTAAAAATCCGGCACCGGTTACCTTAAAAGTTAGTGCATTATTAGCGTCGGGCACCAGGTTACCATTTTTATCCAACACACGGGCAGTAATAAAGGACAGGTCTTTACCATCGGCGTTAATGTTGCTTCTATCGGCGGTTAACTCAATGCGGGCTGGAGCGCCTGCGGTATTAATTTGTTTTTGTAATACTACTTTACCGTTTTTACGGCTTATGGCTTTTATAGTTCCTGCTTCAAAAGGCACACGCCATTGCACATGTAAAGCATCGCCTTCTTTTTTCTTGATGCCTAAACTTTTTCCGTTTAACCAAAGTTCTACTTCATCGGCGTTATTGTAATAAGCCCATACATCCACCAGTTGTCCGGGCTTCCAGTTCCAATGCGGGAAAATATGTAACATGGGTTTGTTAGTCCACTCGCTTTGGTACATGTAGTACACATCTTTAGGGAAACCCGCTAAATCAATAATGCCATAATACGAACTACGTGCAGGCCAGGGATAAGGGATAGGTTCGCCAATAAAATCGAAACCACTCCATACAAATAAGCCTGATAAAAATTTATGTTTTTTAATCAGCTTCCAGGTTGTTTCGTGTGTGCTACCCCAATAAGCGGATACCTGATCGTAGGCTGATACCGTGAAATCAGGATTACCTTTTTCTACTATTTTTTGTGGCGATGCAGCCGGCCAGAAATAAGTACTATCCGAAGGCATATCGTAATGGCCACGAGTGGCAAAAGCACTCATATTTTCGGAGCCTAAAAATATTTGATCGGGAAAATGTTTTTGAAAATCTTCATACACTTCGTGGTGATAATTTAAACCAATTACATCCAAAGCACCGGCTTTGTACATAAAGTTTTTTTCGGGGTTCCATTCGCTAAGGCCGGCTGTAATTGGACGGGTTGTATCCACTGTTTTTATCAGGTTCACCAATTCTTTTGTAATGGTTATACCGGTAGAGTCAAACTGTTCTCTTATTTCGTTACCAATGCTCCACATAAATACTGATGGATTGTTACGGTCACGCAATACCATATCCAATAAATCTTCCTTATGCCATTGTTTGAAATCGGCAAAATAATCAAACTTGTTTTTCTTTTTGGCCCACATATCAAATGCCTCATCCATTACAAGGAAACCCATTTTATCGCAAAGCTCCAACAACTCCTGTGCCGGTGGATTGTGTGCAGTACGTATGGCATTACAACCCATGGCTTTTAATATTTCCAATTGGCGTTCCATGGCTCTTACATTTACAGCTGCACCCATGGCCCCTAAATCGTGGTGATTACAAACCCCGTGTATTTTAAGCCATTCGCCATTAAGGAAAAAACCTTTGTCTTTATCAAAATGAAAATAACGTATGCCAAAAGTTTGCGTTACTTCATCCACAATTTTTCCGTTGGCTTTTACTTGGGTAATGGCTTTGTATAAATTGGGTTGCGCTACCGACCATAATTTTGGCTTATTAATTTTTAATGCCAATTGTGCCGTACTCCCATTTTTTCCAACTTTTACAGTGTTGGCCTTGTTCAATATTTCTGTTGTTACTAGTTTACCGCTGCCATCAAATATTTTTGTTTCAACCGTTACGGATGCATCACTAGCCGCAACGTTTATAAGTTCGGTTGCGATGTTTACAACGGCTTGTTGTTTATTTACACTTGGTGTTGTTATAAACTGACCCCATTTTTTTACCGCAATAGTATTGGTGGCTACCAGTTTTACATTGCGATAAATACCCGAGCCGGAGTACCAGCGGGAATTGGGCTGCATACTATTATCAACCTTTACGGTAATTACATTTTTATGTGGTGCAGGTTTTATATGTTTTGTAAGATCGTAACTAAAGGCGCTGTAACCATAAGGACGAAGACCTAAATATTGCCCGTTGATCCATACTTCGCTGTTGCGATACACTCCATCAAATTCAATACGTAGTTGTTTACCTTTTGCTTGTGCAGGTAATACAAATGTTTTACGGTACCAGCCTATACCTGTTGGTAATGCACCGCCTTGTGTGGTAGTTGGGTGGTCTTTGCTAAACTTACCTTCTATGCTCCAATCATGCGGCAAGGTTAGTGTACGCCAGGCGGCATCGTTATAACCCGGCTGTATAGCGGTGCTATCATTTTTTAAACTAAACTTCCAGTTGTTGTTAAAATCCAAAGTAAGCCTTGTACTTGTTTGTGCAAACAAAAAGCCTGAAAGAAAAAGAGACGCTGTGTAAATAAAAAGTTTTTTCATGCTCAATAGAATTACTACTGTTGAACGGGTAGTCTTTAATTCATTTCCACTGGAAATAAATTAAATCCCAATCCTTTCGGATTGCAAGGGACGATCCATCAGTGCTATACAGCTGGTAAAATAATTATTTTAAGGATACTGTAAACACATGTTTACCGGAACCAATAGTTACGGGTTTATTAATTTTATTATTAGACGGCAATATAATTTGTGCCGTTGTATTTACCGGTATATTAACGGTTAGCTGAAACTGTTTACCGGTAATTTGCCAGGCCGATTGAATAATACCATGCGCCGAATGATAACTTGCCTGCGCCGATGTTATATTACCCACCACCTGCGGTTGAATAATAATATTTTTAAAGCCAACACTATTAACCGCTTGTTTAATACCTGCCAGACTTTCGTAAAACCATTCCATTAAATGACCCAACATTAAATGGTTATTGCTAACGGTTGGTAACGCCTGCCATGACTCGGTTAAGGCCGTTGCTCCTTGTTGTAACTGATAACCATAACCGGGTACATCGCTGCGACTGTTCATATCAAAAATTACATCATTACGACCAGCCTTGCTTAACACCTGCAATAAATAACGATAGCCAATATCACCAGCGGTTACTTTATTGTCGTTGTTTTGTATATCGGTAATTAAATTATTTAGTACGGCTTGTTTATATTTTTCTTCTACCAAATTCATGTACAAAGGCATGGCGTTGGATGTTTGGCTACCGTTGCCATATTGTTTTGTAGTAGTATTAAAGTAAGCTTTATTGAATGCTTTTTTTACCGCAGCAGCTTGTGTTTTATATTGCAAAGCATCTGCTTTTTTATTTAATAGTGTGGCAACTTTTTCCATGATGCATAAATCGTAATAATAATAAGCGGTTGCTGTTAAGCCCATTGGCGTTAATTGTGAAAAGCCGGGGCGTTGCGGACCCAAATCGTACCAATCACTTAAGCCCCACATGAGTAAACCGCTGCTATCTTTTGCATCGAGGTATTTTACATACTGCTGCATGGTGTTATAATTATCATGCAGTGCTTTTTTATCGCCATACCACAAGTAGGTGTACCAGGGAAAAATAACTGCGTTGCTGCCCCACTCCGGTGAATCGCGGAAATAACCATCAGCAAAATGCATTTCGGTAAACTCGGGAATAGTGCTGGGGATTAACCCATTGCTAAACTGCGAAGCTTGTATATCACGAAATATTTTTTTAGACAGTGGTGAGATATTGTAATTGTATTGTATGGAGTTGCCAACAAGATGCACTTCCTCCTGCCAGCCCAGTTTTTCCCGGTGCGGACAATCGGTAAATACACTTTGCATATTACTGTTGATGGCCCATAAAATAAGATCGAAGGTTTTATTGAATAAGTCGCTGGAACTTTTAAAGCTGCCGACATTAGCAGCACTATTGCGGGAATGCAAACCTTGTATTTTAACAACATTAGGAAGCGTTGATGAAGTTGTGTTTTTTATTAACTCAACCTGTACATAACGATAACCATAATAGTGAAAACGTGGTTGCCAGCTTTCATCACCATCGCCTTTTAAAATGTACTGGTAAAAACTCGGGCTGCCTGTATGTTTTTGATTGGCTAAACCTTTTTCATTTAACAACTCGGCGGGGCGTAAGCGAACGGTATCGCCTTTGTTGCCTTTAATGGTTATACTTGGAATACCGGACATGTTTTGCCCCATATCGTACACCCACAATGTGTCGGTAATTTTTGTTTGTTTTACGGGGTTAAACGACTGCATAATTTTCACCGGCGTACTTACTTGCGATTGTAATGTATGACCGGTTGTAACTAATGCTTGTTGCCATTTAGCATCATCAAAGCCGGGTTTGTTCCAATTGATTTGTTCCAGGTTGGCATCATAATCTTCGCCGCCATAAATGCTGGAGAAAATAATGGGAGAGTCGGCTGTTTTCCAGGATTTGTCTGAAACTATATCCTGTGTTGTTCCATCGGTGTATTCAACAACAACACGGCTGATCATTTTTGGATAATCGTAAGCGCCTGTCATTTTACGATAACGTTCGCCGGGAATATAATAAAAGCCATTACCCAACATTACACCAATGACGTTGTTGCCTTGTTGTAGTTGTTGAGTAATATCGAAGGTTACGTACAAAGCATGTTTATCATATTTTGTCCATCCGGGATCTAAAAAATGGTCACCCAGTTTTTGTCCGTTTAGCGACATTTCAAATTGACCTAAACCGCTGATATAAACGGTAGCCTGTTTTACGGGCTTGTTAACCGTAAATTGTTTACGTAGCAAAGGCAAAACGTTACGCCGTTTGCCCCAGGCTTTATCGCCATTACCATGTGCAGCAGGAATTATTTTTTGTGTATCAGGCAATATTGTATTGGTAATCCATTGTGCATTTTTCCAATCCTGCTTTGTTAATAAACCCATTTGCCAATGGCTAATATTACTCCATATTGATTGTTGGCCTTTGTTATCCCAAGTGATTACTTTCCAGTAATAACGAGTCGCGGATTGCAGTGCAGGACCATTGTACGATACCTGAATAGAAGCTGAACTGTTTATTTTTTTTGAATCCCAAAAAATGTTTTTGTTGTTAACCAATGACATTGAGTCCGCACTTACCATAATGCGATAAGCAGTTTGCAAAATATTTTTTTGCGTGGATTGAAGTTCCCAGCTTAAAGCAGGTTGTTGCACATCAATCCCTAAGGGATTGGTCTGCATTTGGCAACGCAGGTTATTTACGGTAAGTGTTTGCGACTTTACCGTAAATGTTATAAAACATAATAAAATTATACCAACGCTTTTCATCATTTAAAAATCCTTATTGTATTTCAACACTGCGTATGGCCAATTGTTGGCCATTTTCTGTAATAAACCTAAGCCGGTAATGTCCGGCATTAATCATACCCGGTGTATTAAATGTAACCGTATTCCATTTGCCGGGGCGGGTAAAACCAATCGTCAGTTCTTCATCCAGCATTACATCATCCACCGAACTAATTAACTGTAAACGACCTTTTATTTCCTGCTGTTGCGGATAATAATATTTAAAAGTAATAGCATATTGATCGGCTACACCGGTATGCACCGGCCACTCCACCATTACTTTATTGTTTGTATTAATTAAACCCGTTTCCTTTTCATTAGCAATAGCCGCAGTTACACCTTGTGGCAATACCGCTTTATCAATATTGTAAACGGTTATCTTTTTTAAATCAAAGGCGGCTTGCATACTATCAACCGGAACAATGGTGATTAGTTGTGTATGGTTTACAGCCTTAATAGTTACCTGTTCATTAGCCTGATAACGTTTACGATACACCGCATATATTTTACTGCCCTTTTCATCGGTTTCCATAAACGTCTGAGTTGCTTCTTGTGTTGCTAGCCATTCTTTTGGAATACTAACAGCAGAATCAATACCAATAAAAACATCTACGGCTTTGTGCACGGTAAATATAATATCGGTTTGTTTTTTTTGTGACTGCTGTAGCCAATCAGCACCATATAACTTAGAAGGCAGGGAGCGGAATTGTATAGCTGCGTCGGTAAATACTTTATTGCCTGCATCTAACCAGGTGTTAGCTATAACCCTATCATTATTTTGTAAGCTAATGACCGGTATGGCGGGTGCTGCTTGTGCCGCTTTGTTATTTGTAGCAATAGCAATACCACTTATTAATGCCTGGCCAACTTTTACATTGGGGAATGATAAGCGAAGCATGCCACCTTTAACCTGTACCGTTACTACTTTTTTTAAGGCTGTATTTGTACCTGCTTCTTTCCAAATGTCAACATCTTTTAAAACTATTTTGTCGTTAATAGCTACATCAAACAAACGCATGGCGGTTGCATCCATGCCACCACCAATACCTAACCATGGTTCATTAAAGTATAACTCTATTCTATATTCTCCATCAGCTAAAGGAAACTGATAACTTAATTGCTCACGACCATAACGAAAGCTTTGAAACAAAGGCCAATCCTTTGTATTTTTTATAGGATCGTTTGTTCTGCGCTGGCTGGCAAAAAAGGACGGCATTCCTGAGAAGTTATTTGTCCAGGATAAAGAGCCCCAATTTGTCTTATTATCATTCGGCACAGATCTATCGGCCTGCCATTTGTTATTGTAAGTATCGGTATAATCCGGGCCGCCACAATTAATGCGATAAATATAATTAAACCCGGCAGCAGGTTGTAACAAAGGTTTAGCCGTTTGGTATAGTTTTTCAAAGCCGGGTGATTGTGGTAAATGATGTAACACAATCGTATCCTTAGCAACAGCTTTACCATTTTTATAGCCTACTGCATACAATACATTGTATTGAATGTTTACCTTGTTCCAGGTAAAATGTGTACCAATACCATTTCTTTTTTGTTTACCAAGAGATGAAGCATTGATATCATTAAACAGTTCTACTTCATCGCAGTTGGAATAAACCCTTATATCATTTTTTATGCCGGGTGTTGTCCAACGATTAGGACATGTATGCGAAGCAATATATACCATGGGTGCTTTTGTGTAATTGCTACGATACATATACAACACATCGGTTGGTTCTTCCCAGGGTGTTAATAAGCCTTTATAATTTACCGGACCAATCCTGTCTAATTCACGCAAGCCTTCACCACCCTGTACCCTACCCGGATTATCATGTGAAGTAAGTAACCAGAAAAAATGACCGGCTGCACTGTCTTTTGCTTGTTCGGCTAATCTAACTTTCATCTCCATTAGTTCCGTCATTCTGTCTTCACTTACCGGCCCGCTTTGTTGAAAGCCACCTTCTGTATGCAGGCCAAGGGTTCGCCAGGCACCGTATTCACCAATTAATATTTGTCGTTTTACATCCTGATCATAAGTTGCAGGATTACCCCCATAAGTACCTGTCCAGTTTTGTGGTACATCCCAATCTGTTCCTTTACCACCGTTACAGGTTGTTACTAATCTTTCGGTTGATGCAGTTGGGTCTAATGAACGAATCAGCTCTGTACATTCTTTCGCAAAATCTTCGGGTAAAGTGCTTTCGTTTTGTAAACCCCATAAAACTACAGAAGGATCATTTCTTCTTTCTATCACCCATTCACGTAAAAGCTTTTTGAAATTATTTCTAAAGGCAGGATTATCAAACCAGATATGTGCTGATAATTGTGTCCACCATAAAACACCTAACTCATTACATAATTGTCCGTACAATAAATGATGTGGCTGGTGACCATCACGAAAGGCGTTAAATCCGGTTGACTTAACCCAGTTCATTCTTGCCTTAACCTGCTCCTTACTAAAAGCATGGCTCTGCCCAATGATATGTTCATATTCTGCAATACCATTCATAAACACCGGCTTGCCGTTTAGTAAAAACTGATTGGTGGAAGTATTCCATTTAACGGTGCGAAAACCAAAACTTGTTTTTATTTCATCCAACAGTTTTCCGTTTTCTTTTATATCGGTAACAATCGTATACAAATAAGGGTTTTCAACCGACCAACGAGTGGGATTGTTGATGGCAATATTTTTTTGTAATTGTGTGATCGAGTCACCGGGTTGTAATACCTGTGTATAGGAAACTGCTTTTACTACTTTTTTATTATTATCTAACAAACGATGTGTAATGGCTACTGCACGTTTTATTTTACTATAGTTTTTTACTGTAGCATTAATATTTAATGCTGCTTGTTTATCGCCAACCGTCGCCCAGGCATGAATACCAAATGGCTCTATACGTACATCGCTGGAAATAACTAATTGTACGGGACGAAAAATACCCATGGGCTGTGAGCCTTCGGAGAAACCCCTTTCATCGCTACAGCCTCCACATACCCAGGGTAAGTCTTGTATATGCGCCGGATGCCCAGCTTGTACAGTCAATAAATTATTAGAACCATCCGTTTTTAATTGTTCGGTTACATCTATGGTAAAACTTGTTCTTCCACCTGCATGCTCGCCAACATATTCACCATTCAGGTGAACAGTGGCATAAGAACCTACCCCTTCAAATACCAAGAAGAACCTTTTGCCTTGTTTTGTTTCTTTAACAGCTATATTTTTTTTATACCAGGCTGTGCCATGTTTATTGCCATGTAATAAACGACGATAACCATGATAATCGTCCCAGTTATGTGGGATGGAGACTTTTTTCCAGGCATTATCATTTGCAGGTAGCGCTGCTTCGTTTTCGCTGATGGTTGATTGATCGTTGGCAAAGGTTAACCAATTATCCAACAAGTTAATTTGCTTACGTTGCGCAGATACCTGTAGTGTAATAACACAACAAAGGACACTAAAAAAGATCCCATGGAAAACCGAACGATGAACGGAGCGTCGCAAGGGACGATGCTCATTGTTACCACAGTTGGTATCATAAAAAATTTTATTGTTGTTGCAATGCTGCATTAAAAGTATAAGTCTTATTTTTTACTGTATTTATTTTTACTTCTTTAGTGCCATATTTTATCCTCAGCGGTTCGCCATTTTTTGACAACACTTGCAGTTGTTGTAACTGTCCGTTATTCCATTGCATAGACACATCAAAACCTCCACGGGCACACAAACCTTTTACATTACCCTCGGGAATCGCAGTAGGTAATGCTGGTAAAATATCTAAATAGCCGGCATGACTTTGCAATAACATTTCGGCAATACCGGCAGCGCCACCAAAGTTGCCATCTATTTGAAAAGGCGGATGCGCATCGAACAAATTAACGTAACTACCGGCACCACCTTTGGCCGGACTTAACAACATTTTTATTAACTGATAAGTATGATCGCCATCTTTAAAACGAGCCCATAAATTTATTTTCCAACCAAGGCTCCAACCCGTTGCTTCATCGCCACGATACAACAACGATTGTCTGGCAGCTTTCATTAATTCGGGTGTATGATCCCAATTGATTTCGTTACCGGGGTACACCGACCACAAGTGCGATACGTGGCGATGTTTGTTGGTAGTATCATCCACATCTTTCATCCACTCCTGTAACTGTCCGTATTTACCAATAGTGTTGGGTGCAATGCGTTTGTATTTTTCAGTCAGTTCGTTTCGCAAAGCCTCATCCGTTTGTAAAATTTTTGTTGCTTGTATTACATTGTCAAACAGGGTGCGAATAATCTGATGATCCATGGTTGGACCGGCTACCAAACCACCTTGCTCGGGTGAGTTAGATGGCGTGCTGATTAAATAACCGGTTTTAGGATCGGTAATTAAAAAACTATTGAAAAACAACGCAGCCTGTTTCATTAACGGATAAGCCTTTGTTTGTAAAAAATTTTTATCTTTTGTAAACAAGTAACGCTCCCACAAATGTTGACATAACCAGGCGCCACCGGCAACCCATATACCATGGTTAGGATGATTGATGGCCGCGGTACCACGCCATAAATCGGTGTTATGATGCAACACCCAACCCGGTGCATTGTAATAAGCTTTTGCAGTTGTAGCACCTGTAACAGACAACTCTTTAATCATGGTAAACAATGGCTCGTGTAATGGCGAAAGGTTTAATAATTCTGCCGGCCAATAGTTCATTTCTAAATTAATATTGGTAGTGTATTTACTACCCCATGGTGGTGTTTGTAAATCGTTCCAAATGCCTTGCAGGTTGGCAGGCCTTGTGCCCGGCCTTGATGCTGCTATTAATAAATATCTTCCGTATTGCGCATACAATGCAGCAAAGGCGGGATCGTTGGTTGTAGCAAATTGTTGTAACCTTTCATCGGTTGGCAATTGATTATTATCCTTACCAAAGTTGATAGAAAATGTATTAAAGTACTGCTGATACTCTTTTGTATGTGCTTGTTTTATTTGTGCATAAGATAAGGCTGCCGCAGCTTGTATATGTTGTTTGCTAATATCTGCTGCATTGGCCGATACATTGTTATAATTTTTATAATTAGTAGCAGCAGTTACATACACTGTTGCTTCATCTGCATTTTTAATAGTAATGCCCTGCGCTGTATATTGAATATTGCCATTTTTGGTACGCACCCGTATATGGCTCACTCCTTTTAAACTACCATGTCTTACTTGTAAGTTTAACTCCTGTGTAGTTTTATCAATTTGTTTTAGTGATGATTTTTTATGTACACTACTTAACGCTACACTAAAATTGATACTTTTTGTTTTACTGGCTGTTAGTTGTACTACAAAAACCTGTTGTGGCTGGCTAACCAAATATTCTCTTTTATACTGTACATTACCTGACGTGTAGCTAGTAGTAGCAATAGCGGTTGTAATATCTAACTCTCTACGATAATTGGTATACGCTGTTTCGTTAAACCGTAACCATACATCCGAAAACGGTTGATAACTTGCCTGATAAGTACCGGCTGCAGGCGGCTCATCATCCTGCACAAAAAATTTCCATTTACCATTTAATGACAACTTGGCTTGTTCGTTTCCTTTGGGGTAAACACCAATATGTTTTACCGTGTCTTTATAACCTGCAACGCCGCCTTTATCAAAATAATTTATTACCTGTATAGCAATTGTATTTTTACCTGCATGTAAAACACTTGCCGGAATTACATAACGCCTTGCCTCTGTATTATTTTGCGAGCCAATTAATTTACCATTTACATAAGTGTAATCCTCATCACGAATACGGTTTAAATCCAACACTACATCTTTACCTTGCCAATCGGCAGGCAATGTAAAATAAGTACGTAACCAAACGGCACCATCCAAACCTTCATGCCCAACCGATTCCCAACCATCGTATGCAGGCACTTGCAACAAGCCCCATTTACTATCATCAAACTTTTCCATCGATGGATTGCCTTGTAAACCCTTGCCCGATTTTATTTGCTGTAACCATTCTTCTTTCTTTCCTTCTTCCGATTTTAATCCCATGAAATGCTCACCAGCCAAGGCTTCTGCCTGTTTCTGTTTGCCTGCAAATAATAACTGACGTATCGTATCCAAATATTTCCATGAGCCTTGTTTGTTATAATCTCTCGGCCCGCCAGTCCATAAAGTTTCTTCATTTAGCTGAATGCGATCTTCCGTTACACCACCAAAAACCATGGCACCAATTCGGCCGTTACCCAATGGCAAAGCATCCGTCCATTTTTCGGCGGGTTTGTTATACCATAGTTTTAAATCCTGTGCTTTTACACTTTGCATTAAAAGTATAACTACAACACTCAGAACATATATTTTTTTTGTTATCATCTTCATTACTACTATCGGCTTTAGTTGTGTCACTCACTTGTACTGCAACAATTCTATTGGCCATATTGCAGTACCCCGTATTTTAATCGGGGTGTTCGGTAATTCTATTGGGCATTATGCAAGTTGCTTATGTATATGGAAAATATTTTAGTCACAGCGTTACTCAGAGATAAAACATTGTCCATTGTCAACTGTCCATTGTCAATTATTACTATTAACCATTAACAATGAACTATTAACTATTTCTTCACCTCATCAATATACACTACCGATGCATCACCTATTTCATTGTTCAACATTTTCACCTGATCCTTTCCACTATGTATTTCAGCAAATTTTTTAACGCCTTTAAATAACCAGTTGTTACGTATCAATGCTTCTTTTACATCTGTTAAACGTATCATTGGTGAAGTATCCGGTAGTTTTGTCGCCGTAATATTATCCAAATCAATACGCTCTGTATTTAAAACCGTTACAGCAGGGCCAATCTCCGTATTCACTCTTACACCATGTAGCGTAATATCTTTTGCATTTCTAATGGTAATGCCTCGCTTAGCTTCAAACACAACATCATTTAAACTAATCTCTTCCACCGGCATTTCTGCTAATCCGTTAATGTACATAGCTTCATTGGTATAAGCTGTTATATTACTAATACGAATATTTCTGAATTTGGGTGTACGTTCGCTAACCGGCTCAACGGGTACTTTGGCATATTCCATATCCATTACAATAGCCTGGTCACGAATATTTTTCATTACAATATTATCAATGCGAATATCTTCTACCACACCACCACGGCCACGGCTGGTTTTTAAACGTATGCCTCTATCTGTGCCATCAAATATGCAGTTGTTTATTACAATCTTTTTTACACCACCGCTCATCTCGCTACCAATTACTACCGCACCGTGTCCGGCAAGCATGGTGCAATTGGTAATGGTATAATTTTCTGCCGGTCTGTTTTTGGTACGACCCGGTAAATCTTTACCTGATTTAATGGTAATACAATCATCACCCACACTAATATAACTATCGCTAATGCGTACATTACTGCAGGACTCAGGATTAATACCATCCGTATTGGGCGCATTGCGCTGCGGATTCGTAATTGTTACCGCGTGTATCGTAACATTATCACAAAACTGAGGGTTCACTGTCCAAAACGGAGAGTTTCTTATAGTAATACCTTCAATCAATACATTTTTACAATGCATAAATTGTATAAACGCCGGACGCAAAAAACCACGCTTCATTTGTTTAGGTTCGTCGGGCAGTAAAATATTTTTATTCAGGCTATCAAAAATTATTTGCCATTTACTTCTTGGTTGGTCGGCTTTGTAACCCTCTACAAAATCCCACCATTTTTTTCCATGTCCGTCAATCAATCCACGGCCAGTAATGGTAATATTCTGCACATTGTTAGCATAAAACAATGCTGAGAATGTAGTCACATCCACGCCTTCGTATCTGCTTTCTACCATGGGTAAATAGTCGTCAAAATTATCACTAAAGTGTAGTTCGGCACCGGCTTCAATATGTATGGTGATATTGCTTTTTAAATGTATAGCGCCGGTTAAATATTTACCAGCCGGGAAATACACTGTGCCTCCGCCAACTTTTACAGCCGCATCAATCGCTTTTTTAATAGCAGCAGTTGCTTTAGCACTACTATCGTTTTTTGCACCATACTTTGTTACATCAAAAAAACGTTGTGCCTGCAATACTGTACCACTTACTAAAAAGGCAATTAATAAAATAAAACGCATCTTACAATTCATTACTTAAAGTGATTTTTCAATTATTCAAATAACCAGTCAATTTCTTTGCTGGCACCGCTTTCTGTTAAACCGGCATCGTACAATGGTATTATTTCATCGTCATATACAAAACCTAATATTACACAAACACCTTTGGCTAATTTCAACGTATTGTTACCGGCAGGGAATGTATAGGTGTGTACATTTACCGGCGGCATACCTTTTATTACCAAAGCATTAGCAATCTTAGTATCTGCCTGACCGTAATCATTAGCCAGTGCATTAGTTTCTAATTCAGGCGCTTTTAAATAAACCGTATCCTGCGTAAAAGCAGCACGTGTTGGTTTAAAATAACCAACCAATACTTTTACCGGCTTGCTATTGTTAAACTGTATTTGTGTAGGGCTTTTTAAAAGTTGTTGGTAAGACAGTTGCAAGCCCTTCAACCCTTTTAATTCTTTAGCAACGGCAATTACTTTGAAAGAAGTATCAGCAAAAATAGTTGCGTTACTATCCAATACATATTGTTTCGTATTGGCAGCTGTTAGTTTGACTGTTGCATTGGCAAAAGGTTTTACAACCGCTGCAGGGGCATTGGCGTTGTTTTGCAGTGAATCAATCTTATGTGCAAAATGTTTTAATTCTTTTTCAAATACCGGCACCATTTCGTACCAGTTTTTATAAGTAGCGTCTACACCACGCATAGGTATTTTACGTTGCTGTGTTTGCATACTATTAGCATACAAATAAGTACCCTTGGTAAGGTCAGATAGTTTTTTATACCAGTCCACACTTTTTTGTAATAAGGGTAATGCTTTTTGTAAATCTTTAATATCGTTGGAGTATTTATAACGTAAAGTGTGCAAAGCGGCTTCCGCTTTAAAAGCAAAATGATAAGCCAAAGCCTGATAACTGTACATATCATTTTTTATCCTGTCAAATTCTGCTTTATCGGCTTGTATGTTTTTACCGGCTGCTTCAATAGCGGCTACGGCTTTATCGCCATGTTGTTTTACTTCGGCTATTATTTGTACCGGTGTTTCACCAATATGCTTTTCACCTTTCCAATCTTTCTCGGCATATTGTATCAACATTTCTCCTTCCGGGCTTTCTCCATCGTACAGTAACGTAAACAAACCATAACGATACGGATTAATCAACTGCGTCATTAACATGCCTAAGGTCAGTGTTTGTCTGTTACCATCGGTAATACCAAAACGTCTTAATAGTTTAGGAGCAATTTCGCCGGACTCTTCATAGGCGGTAAGTATTTCTGTGCCTAAGTTGGGCGTTGTTCCAAACCTTGATGCTAATAAACCACTCCAATATTTTACTTCTTCTTTTCTGTCACGTTTGGCTTTCCATGCATAGCGGCTCCAGGCAGCATACCAAATCCAATCTCTTTCAATTTGTAATAAACGTTTGCCTTTTACACTATCCGCACTGTAAGGCCAATCCCAATAAGAAGCCTGTGGGTACAAATGCAAACCATTACCACCCATAACTTCATGCATACCAATAACAGATTGCTGAATAAAATCAGCCGATCCATAACGGAATGGCTCCAGGTTAGCCAGTATATGTATGTTTTCAATCTGTACACTACCCAGCTTGCTTAAAGTTTGGTGTAACTCTGCCCACGAACCTCTTGGCCTTGCATAGGTTAATGCTTCGCCGTTAAATTTAGCTTCGGTATATAAATTTTTATACAATGGTAAAGATGCCCGCATTACAGCAGGTGCATCTGTATCATGTGCTCTTAATACAATGGGAGGTTCGGTTGTTTGTCCTAAAGCTTTTAATCCATCCTGCACACCCGGAATAATAGTTTTAGTAAACCATTCAATATCATCCGGACCTACACCTTCCATGGCTTCGCCTAAACAAACCATCAAACCAACATTTGGATATTTTTCTACAAAAGCTGCAATTGATTTACGTGTATAATCGGCAATCACCGGAATAATCGGTCTTTCTCTTTCCTGTGTTTTTATGTTATGGTGTTCTGCAAATGGTTTTGATACAATGATATTGTAAAACATTTGTATTACCCAAATGCCACGCTTATCTGCTTCGGTTGTAAGAAAGCTGTACATTTCTTCGTTCTTCTTAAAAGTCGCATCATCCACTTCTACTGCATACGGATAATCTTTCAACTTTACCAAGGAAGCAAACGGATGACCATTCCATAAGTACAAAGAGTTCATCCGGTTAGTAACCAACGAATCTAAATATTGTATCCACAATTGTTTATCGTACAACCAAGGAAATACTTCCGGTGTGTACGGATATTCATATACATTTCTACCCGGCAAGTAGTAAGGTTTTTGTACGCCAACACATGCACCGCGCAACACCATCTCCGGTTGATCTTGTAATTTTAAGTTAACCGGAAGTTTTTTTGCTTGCTTTGATTGTTCCAACAATTCCAAACAACCATATAATACACCCGATGCATCGGCGCCGGTTATGTTTATTTTTTTATTAGCTGCATCAATAACAAAACCTTCTTTTGCTAACCCTTTTGTGCTATCTACTTGCAGAACCACTACATTACCTTTTACCTCTTTGGTTGTAGTTGCCGCATCGTAACCCCAGGTTTTCAATTGTTTTACCAATTGCTCTGCGCCATATTTTACACGTGGTGTTGCTTTTGCCGGCAACACAATCCATACTTTTTCTTTAGGCGGTACCGCATTTACGTCCTTTCCTACTAAAACACTTAAACACGTAATCAGTATAAAACAAAAAAATCTCATCACTATTTATTACAATTTATACCCCAAACCCCTAAAGGGGCTTTGAAGTCTTACTATAGAAATTATATTACTGTCATTTGCAATTACGGCCATTGTAAACCACCGATGCATAACATGATGATGAACAAAGAACGGAACGATGAACGGAGCGTCGCAAGGGACGATCATCTGTGTTACTATCGCTGGTAAACAAAAAAATATTCAAACAATATAAACGCTGTTATATCTCTGCCAAAACAACACCGCCTTTTTCATTGCTTATGTAAGCTGCTTCTACACAACGCATCGTATCAAAAGCATCATCTACACTATTCCATGGCTTATCAATTACACCGGCTTTGGCCAGCATCATTTGTTCCATGGTGCCTATAAACGCATGTGGAAACCATGTACCCTCAATCTGTTTTGTTTTCCATTCCGGTTGTTTACCTTTTTCTCTGATGATGTAATGAAAACTATCGGGCACACCATGCGGATAGTTTATTAATGCACCGTAATTAATTTTTATGGCACCGTTAGTACCTTCTATTTTAATATAGGACTCCTGCTGTTGATAAGCATAATCGTGGTTATGATTGGTATGAATTGCGGCACGTAACATATCGCCATAGTCCATAATAATATTACTACGCACCGATGTTAAGGGTTGCGATAACGGATGTTTAAATGAACGACCAAATACTTTTTCGGGATTGCCTAAAAAAGATCGAATCAAATCAACATAGTGTACACTGTGGTACACAATTTCCATACGGGGTTTGGTGAATAAAAACTCCCACAAACTCCAAGGTGTATAAACGTTTACATATACTTCTACATCGGTAATAGTGCCCAGTTCACCTGCATCAATCATTTTACGAGCCTCGGCTACATATGGAGCAAAACGTAATTGAAAATTTACACCGGCCTGCATATTTTTTGCATGGGCTAAATCTAAAATCGCTTTTGCTTCTTCAATATTTTCGCCCAGTGGTTTTTGAATAAGTACGGTAGCCCCATCGGGAAGTTGTTGTAACACTTCTATTGTTTCCGAAGCAGGCAAGGCAAAATCGTAAATAACATTGTTGCCGTTTTCGGCCACCATTTCTTGCAAGCTATCATACACTTTTTCAATACCAAATTTTTGGGCAAGTGCGGTAGCTTTTTCTTTATTCCGGTTTACAATTCCTTTTACGGTGTAACCCGCCAATCCATAAGCGGGTAAATGCGCATCGTGTACAATACCACCGGCACCAATAATGCAAATAGGAAAATGTTGATTGTTATCCATTCGTTTCGTTACCTCCTAAATAATTTCCGTAAGTAATAACCAACACTGCCGCTAATAAAACAGTAAGTGCAATGGCTAAATACGTTTTTGTTTTTTGTTCGGTAGGTTTCCATTCTTTTAATAAAATGCCTACAATAGAACTAATTAACACCAGCATAATCATATGAATTGCCCAGCTGGAAAATTTATAACTGCCCATACGCACATGCCCCAAACCATAAAAGAAAAACTGGCCATACCATAACACCCCGGTTATAGCTGCCATTAAATAATTTTTGCTTAATACGTTTTTATTTACCGACTTGTACTCAGAAAATGTTTTGTGCTTAAAATGCAGGAACAAAGCATAACCGGCAGCAGTTACAAAAGCGCCGGTATTGGCAAATATGTAAATAACATTGCTTTGTAAATTACCCGCACCATAACTGGCGGCAATATCAGCAATGGGTTGTCCCTGCTCAATAGCAAAACCATAAAAAGCCGATAGCACACCGGCTAATAAACAAATAGGCAATCCTTTTGATAAGGAGAAACCTGTTTGTGTATTATTGGCTTTTTCTAAATCTTTTTCTTTTTTGCGACCGGCTACACCGCATAATGCAATACCAACCGCCCCTAACACAATACCAATAATAACAAAGTTGGCTCCATAACCGGAAAGTGTTTCGCTTAACGTACCATTAACCAATGGTGGAATTAAAGTACCTAGCACACAACTTATACCTACCGAAATAGCATAGGTAAGTGAAAAGCCAACATAACGAATAGCGATACCAAAGGCTGTACCACCAACACCATAGCCCATGCCTAATAAAAACGAATTAATCATGGCGGAAGTTGGCGCTTCGCTTAGTACTGTACCTAATTGTGGAATGGTAATAATAGCAACGAGGATGGGTAGTGCAAACCAACATACAAAAGCCTGTGCCAACCAATAGGTTTGCCAGCTCCAGCTACGCACCTGTTTTTGCGGCGTATAACATAAAGCAGCGCTAGATGCACCTACACCATGTAATAATATGCCATTAATTACTTCCATTTGCTTTAACCTGTTTTAGTTTTAATACTTAAAACATTTTACATGTTTCGTACGATGTTGATTAGCGATATGCAGTACAAGTGTGCGACGCAAGGGACGATCATCTGTGCTACTATCGCTGATTACAAAAAAAATCTCTGCTAATTACAACTATAGTTTATAAAACTGTACGGCATTATCATGCAATACTTTACTACTATCTTCCTGGCTCAATAAACTATTTACTACTTCTTCGTAAACTTGCCAAGCATGCTCATAAGAACCTGCCAACAAACTCACCGGCCAATCGCCACCACAAAAACATTTATCTATTCCAAACTCCTGTAATACAAATTCAATGTAAGGCGCTACATCACCGGCTTGCCAGTTATGTAACTTACCGGATGCCGTACCTAACCCGGATATTTTTGCATACAAATTTTTATGCGCTGCTGCTTGTTTCATTAACTCGCCCCACTGTCCAAACTTTTGCTGTGTTGCAATGGGCGGCTGGTTTAAATGATTAAACACCATTTTTAAATCGGGCACTTGTTTGGCCACTTGTAATACCGTTTCAATATGCGCAGGAAGTACGCCTACAATATCATATGGGATATGGTGATGTGCTAAAATTTGTAAACTTTTAATAACCGATGGTTGTAATAACCAATCGGCATTTTTTTCGTCGTGTATCTGATGACGAATACCTTTAAAGTAAGGGTTGTGCAGGTAATCGTCATTTAACAATTTACTTACAGCTTCGGGATTAGTAAGTGGTAACCAGGCTACCACACCTTTTATCCAATTGTTGTTACGGGCTGCTTCCATCATCAAGTCCGTATCCTGTTTATTGCTGGATGCTTGTACCAAAACGCCACCTACCACATTTGTTTTTTTTCGCTCAGGTTCTAATTGCGATAAGTCGTAGTTATTATTCAGTATAGACTCGTCTCCTTTAAGCCATGGATAATCGGCTTTTTGTAAATCCCAAATATGTATATGTGTGTCAATAATCGGCTGTAGCATCTCGTTAATCGTTTACTCAAATATTGGCCAGCTTAGTGACCGGTTGCGCTAATCCAAACTGGATATCAATTTCTGTATTATGTTCGCCCAACATAGGAGCACCTCTTTCGGAGGTTATAATTTCTCCATCAATGCGTATAGGACATCTTGTTGTTGTAATAGCCAAACCATTGGTTGTTTTTACCGTGGTTTCCATATTCAATGTTTTATATCCTTCTTCCTGCATTAGCTCGTCGTAATTTAATACAGGAGCACACCAAATATCGGCCTTTTCTAAAATAGCCAGCCAATGATTGGCGGTATTGGTTAACAAATGTGCCGATAAAATAGTTTTAATCTCGTCACGTTTGCTAAACCACTCGGTATTATCGGTAAATTGTTCTAAAGCAGGGCATCCTAATAATTGACCTAATACAGTAATGCTGCCCATGGCCAATGCTATAAAACCTTTTTTAGTTTGATAAATACCATAAGGTGCTGCTATATAAGCATGGCCGCTATTTACCTCGCTGCGCTGTGGCAGTTCGTTACCATCATTGTAAAAACAAGTCAATACTTCAAACTGAAAATCAAGAATACTTTCCAGCATGCTTACTTGTACCAATGCACCTTTATTAGAAACAATGCGGCTGTATAATGCCGCCAGTATACCTTGTGTTAAATGTGTACCTGCTAAAATATCAACCACCGCTACACCCATTGGTGTGGGGCCTTCCTGTTTATTATTGGTTAACCAGGTAATGCCCGATGCGGCTTGTAGTAATAAATCCTGTCCGGGTAAATCTTTCCAAGGGCCTTCGCTACCATAACCGGTAATTTCGGCGTAAACTAATTGCGGATTTATTTCTTTTACCGTGTTGTAATCTAATCCAATGCGCTCCATTACGCCGGGACGAAAATTGTGCATCATTACATCGGCCTTGCGCAATAAATCTTTTATTTTTTCCAGATCCTCCGGATTTTTTAAATCCGCTACATAACTTTTTTTATTACGGTTAATCGCATGAAAGATGGTGGATTCACCTTCTATCATTACATCCGACACATACAGTTCCCGGCATATATCACCGGTGCCGGGTTTCTCCACCTTAATTACCTGTGCTCCCATATCTGCCAAACGCAATGATGCGGAAGGCCCTGAAAGGAACTGGCTAAAATCTACCACTATTATATCTTCCAACAAACGCATAAACTACATTTCACTTATAAAATCGCGGTAAATAGCCGCATTATCTGCTCCCACTTTCGGAGCCGGTTTACTTGATGTTAATCTTTGTCCGTTAATACGAATAGGACAACGGGTTGTTGTAATACTTCTATCTTCTGCTTGTATTGTCTGTTCCATTTGCACTGCTTTATAAGCAGGGTGTTGGCTCAACTGTTGCCAATTTAAAACTTCCATAGCCCACATATCCCGACTATGTAATTGTTGTTGCCAATATGCCGTTGGTTGCTGCAATAAATGTGCAGCAATAATGGCTTTTATTTCATCCCGATGCGTAAAAGCTACATCGGTGGTGTATTTGGTTAATGCATCACACGCAATAGCTGCTGCTAAATCCTGAATATCCATCATGGCAATCGCCAAATGACCATCTTTTGTAGCATAAATACCATAAGGCGCACTTAATAATGGGTGGCCATTGTTTACTGCACTTCGTATGGGTTGTTGCCTGTCGGCATAATACGTTGTCAATAATTCAAACTGAAAATCCAGTAAGGATTCCATCAAACTTACTTCAATTAATGCACCGGTATTTTTTTTCTGGCGGCGTATTAATGCGGCTAAAATACCTTGTGTTAATTGTGCGCCACATAAAATATCAGCAATAGCAATACCAAATGGTACCGGTGATTGTTCTTTGTTACCAGTAGTATGGGTTAAACCGGCAATGGATTGTATTAATAAATCCTGGCCGGGCTTATGTTTCCATGGACCTGTTTTGCCATAACCATTTATCTCGGCATAAATTAACTGTGGGTTAATGGCTTGCACTGCTGCATAACCCAATCCTATTTTTTCCATTACACCGGGCCTGAAATTATGTATCAATACATCGGCCTTGGTAATAATCTTTTTTAACACTTCTAAATCGGCCTCATTTTTTAAATCTGCCGCATAACTTTCTTTGTTACGGTTGATGGTATGAAACAATAAAGAACTTTCATCCACCCACAGGTTTTTAATGGATAATTTTCTACCGGCATCACCTACACCCGGACGCTCTACTTTAATAACACGGGCGCCTAAATCGGCAAGGCGTAAACCGGCCGCCGGGCCCGATAAATATTGGCTAAACTCCAATACCACTAATCCTTTCAACGGCAAATGACTCATACTGCTTGGCTTGATAATTTAGCTGGTTGACTATATTTATAAATCTTGTTCATTTCCTGTAAGGCTTGCTCCGGATTACCATTATACAACAAACATTGTTGCAGTGGTGTACCTGCATGATCCTGAAAATGTAAATACCCATTGTAACGGGGGCGAATATAGCCGTTATCCATTACAGGTAAAACGTTTTTAAAGTAATCATTCGTTAATACATTGGCAGCAGGTGATTCCCAGGCTTTACGATGCCCCGGTTGTCCGCCATGCTCCATGTAAAATGTTGATTGACATTCGGCTGATACAATTTGTTGGGCAAAATCTACGGCAATATCCTTGTGGTTACTAAATGCCGAAACAGCAATACCGGTACCCCCAACTGTGGTTTGCAAACGTTTACCATTTACAGCCACTACATCGGCATAATGCAACAAATGTTTAGCATAACCCAAGCGAGAATAGTTGGAATAACCATAAGCAAAAGGGCAATACCAATAATCATTCGTACTACTCATACGCTCCGCCACTGCTATTGGGTTGTAATTAAACATTTCTTTACTTACAACGCCATATAATTCCTTCATAGTTTGTATGGCCTTTATACCCGTTTCCATATCAATCACTTCATCGGCATTGGTAAAAGGTGTTTTACCATGTGCAATACAAAACGAGTAAAAGTTCATTAATATATCAATGGGTATTGCGGGTACGGCTACTTTACCATCTTTGGCTAAGGCAATTACTTCCTCCCATGTTTGTGGTAAAGCAATATTATTAGCATCTAATAAATCTTTTCTATAACTGGCTGCCGGTGTAGCGGCATCAATAGCTAAAGCCCATTGTTTATTGTCATAATTGTAACTCACATGCGATGCGCCAACCGAATGTTGCAACTGATCCGCTAAATATTCCTGCGATAAATATTCGTTCAATGGCAAAACACAATTGGTAGCGGCTGCACAACCAACCCAGGGGTGATCGATAATCAACAGGTCGTAATCCTTTGTCAACACCTCAATCGGAAAATCAGCAAACTCCTGTAAAGTGCGCTTTTTCCATGTTATCTCTACACCAGGGTTTAGCTCGGCGTATCGCTGCGAAAAAGCCAGCAAAGGTGTTATGCCCCGGCTATGCCCCCATGTTATTCCTTTTAAAACTACTCCCATACTCACGCTTCGTTTTTTTCAACCAGTAATAAATGTTCGCAAAGCATCACCAGTTCGTTGTTTTGGTTAAACACTTCCACCAATTCTGTTACCACACCAAAACCCGGTTTTTTATGATCTTTTTTATCCTTAATGGTAACGGTTACTTTAATGGTATCGCCAATAAAAACGGGTTTTATAAAACGTAATCTTTCATAACCGTAAGTCATAGATACCTCGTTAATAAAACTGGCCGTTAACCCAATGCCAATGGTAAAAATCAACGTGCCATGCGCAATACGTTTTTTAAAAGGCTGTGTACTGCACCATGCTTCGTCCATGTGGTGCGGAAAAAAATCTCCCGACTGACCTGCATGTACCACAATATCCGTTTCGGTTACCGTACGGCCAATGGTATGGCGTTGCTCACCTATTTCAAACTCGTTATAATATTTTTTTAAAAACATAACCTATCAAAAAAATGTTAGGGCTAAAGCAGGTTATAAACTTAGGAATAAGCAGATGCGGATTTGTCTGGCAGAGGACACACTAATACAAGCTTAGGTTGTAATTAATCAATGGCTCATTACAAAAAAATGCAATCATTAACTTACTCATAAGCAGCCTTACAAAAGCCACTTAAATAAGGGAGTAAATTAGTTTAGGATAGCAAATTGGCCAATGTCAGGTATTACTATAAAGATGGCATATTTTACTACCTGTTACAGGCTATATAACAGTAAATTAGGCGGCATAGCATAAAATAGGGTGTTATTTTCTTAAAAGTACCGGTATTTAATTTATAGAAAGATTTTGATTTGGGGCTATCAGCCGTAGTAACTCCGGTCAGCTGCAGTTCCGGCTTTCCGCTATACCTGCACACCCCTAAGAGACTGTTTAAATTTGTGGATATGTGTAAAAAAAGGCTGCCCTTGTTTTGAGAAATCTTCATATTAATTGTGAATAACGACAAACGC
>DHEF01000044.1 GCA_002399735.1 Chitinophagaceae bacterium UBA4857 | reverse complement strand
TTGATTCCCAAATTTTAAACTCGGGATGACGGCCGTTTAAATTTTAGGAATCCGTCATTTCAACCAAAGGGAGAAAACTCCTGAAACTATTAGGTATTTAAGTGCCAAGAAAATGCTGTAGAATAATTGCAGTCTATCTGCTGCTGATTAGCGATATGATGCACAAGTGTGCGACGCAAGTAAAGCCCAATCAGGGGAGGGACGTTGGTAACAAAAAAAAGATGTTAGTACGTAGATCAGCAATTTTTCTCTACATACTAACATCTTTATACTAAATACTACTATCTAATTAGTAGCGGTAGTGTTCTACTTTGTAAGGGCCTTCAACAGGTATGCCTAAATAGCTTGCCTGTGTAGTGGTTAACGTATCTAACTCAACACCAATTTTTGCAAGGTGTAAGCGGGCAACTTTTTCATCTAAATGTTTAGGTAATACAAACACGTTGTTCTCGTAGTTACTGTGGTTAGTCCACAATTCAATTTGAGCCAATGTTTGGTTACTGAAAGAGTTACTCATTACAAAGCTTGGGTGACCGGTAGCACAGCCTAAGTTTACTAAACGACCTTCAGCTAAAATAATAATGTCTTTACCTTCTACATTGTAAATATCAACCTGTGGTTTCACCGTATCTTTTGTATGACCATAGTTGGTGTTCATCCAGGCCATGTCAATTTCAATATCAAAGTGACCAATGTTACAAACGATGGTTTTGTCTTTCATTAATTTAAAATGCTCACCGGTGATAATGTCGCGGCAACCTGTTGTCGTAACAACAATGTCGGCTTCTTTAACAGCATCTACCATTTTCTTAACCGCATACCCGTCCATAGCAGCTTGTAAAGCACAAATAGGGTCAATTTCGGTAACAATTACACGACAACCTGCACCAGATAATGAAGCTGCAGAACCTTTACCCACATCGCCATAACCTGCAACCACAGCTACTTTACCGGCTAACATTACGTCAGTAGCACGACGGATAGAATCTACTAAAGACTCTTTACAACCGTATTTATTGTCGAATTTAGATTTGGTAACAGAGTCGTTAACATTAATAGCAGGCATTGGTAAAGTACCTTTAGTTACACGCTCATATAAACGGTGTACACCGGTAGTTGTTTCTTCGCTAATACCTTTAACGTATTGTACCAACTCAGGATAAGTATCTAATACCATATTGGTAAGGTCACCACCATCATCCAAAATCATATTTAACGGACGCTCAGCGCTACCAAAAAATAATGTTTGTTCAATACACCAATCAGCCTCGGCTTGTGTTTGACCTTTCCAGGCAAAAACACCAATACCCGCAGCAGCAATTGCAGCAGCAGCATGATCTTGTGTAGAGAAAATGTTACAAGAGCTCCATTTAACCTCGGCGCCTAAAGCTGTTAAAGTTTCAATTAAAACCGCAGTTTGTATGGTCATGTGTAAGCAACCCGCAATACGAGCACCTTTTAATGGTTGCGATGGGCCATACTCTGCACGAATGCTCATTAAACCCGGCATTTCCGCCTCGGCTAAACGAATTTCTTTACGACCCCATTCGGCCAAACTAATATCGGCTACTTTGTTTTGCAGGCTAAAATCAATACCTGATTTGGTAACTGTTGACATGATTTGTTTATTTTTTAGAGAAAGTTTAAAATTTGCACAGCAAAGCTAATGCAATAGAACAAAATTCTAAATAGTAGGTCAATTTTTGGAATAAAAATATATAAAATTAGTATTTTGTAGCATAAAATAGTATAAAACCATGTCAAAAGCCCTGCAAAAAGGACTAAACACCGATAAAGCCGCCCAGTTAGATGATAAAGACCTGGCCATCTTACGCCTGTTGCAGCAAAATGCCCGCTACACGGTAAAACAAATTGCCGAGGCGGTGCACCTGAGTACCACTCCCGTGCATGAGCGTATAAAACGTATGGAAGATCAGGGTGTAATTAAGCAATATGCCGCCCTGGTAGATCATATTAAAATTAACAAAGGTCTGATGGTTATTTGTTACGTATCCTTAAAACAACACAACAAAACTGCGGGTGCAACTTTTATACAAGCCATACAATCATTAAACGAAGTATTGGAGTGTTACAATATTTCCGGTGAATTTGATTTTATGCTAAAAGTGGTGGTAGCCGATATGGATGATTATTACAACTTTCATGTAAACAAACTGAGCGAGGTAGAAAACCTGGGCAATGTGCAGAGCGTTTTTGTAATGGGCATTGTAAAGCAAACGCATCAGTTGGTTTAGAAGTAAAAATTAAAAAGTAAAAAATTTGGATGCTTTTTAATTATTTGGTTGACCAGCTGCATAGCCCTGATTGAACTTTACTTGCGACGCTCCGTTCATCGTTCTGTTCTTTGTTCAGCATTTTGCATATAGTAAAACTGAATTTAAGTTTCATTAATATTAAGTAGACATGAAAATTTTTATAACAACTATTGTATTAGTATTAACTGCATTTTCTGCTAAATCACAAAATAATTTAGCGGGAGTATACCAATTAATACAAAAGGATATTGACAGCATTATAGCTGGTGAAACTATCACACTTAAATGTGATAGTACATTTGTGATAGGAAGTGAGACTTTCAAATGGGAATCTATAGGAAAGTGGAATGTGAAAAAGGATGTAGTGACTTTTTTTTCTGATACAATTTATCGTAGGGGACAACTATTTATACAAAAAAATAAATGGCGTTACTATATACAAAATAATGCTTTGGTTGATGTTACAAAAGTAGAGACAGAAAGGCAGTATAAAAGAAGAATCAGAAAGACAAATAAAATGCTACAACACCCCTCAAGTGTTGAAGATTATGCAGTTTATAAACAACGACAAGAAAACCTGATTTATAAAAAAGTGAAGTCAGTAATCTGTAAATAAATATAAAATCTTACTTGCATTTTTTGTACATTTTAGCGACAACAAAACCGCATCCATCGAATAAATTATGTAGCCAAACTAAACTTTATTAATTTTAATAATATTAAAAGCCCTTCTAAAAAATATTATTATGAGCCAATTTACTTACGATACATTAAGCGGAGCAACAAACGGATTAAAAGAAAGAGGTTATACACTTGATTTTAATTTGTCGGAAAACTGCCTTATTTGTAATAACAATAAATTTGAAATTGAGGATTTTGAAATTGTAGAGTTTCACCGCTTTGAAGGTGCAACCGATCCGGCAGATGAAGCCATCGTATATGCAGTAGAAGGCGTTAATGGCGAAAAGGGTGTACTGGTAAGTGGTTATGGTATTAGTGCCGAAGGAATGAGTGCACAAATGGCCAAAAAATTACACGAAAATTTAAGAAACTAAAAGTGTTGGTTCGAATCTCACTAACCTGACGCTAATAAAAAGCTAACCTTACATATTTAAAACGATGATGAAAACACTTTATTTTTTTGTAGCCTCGATGTTATTGGCGCCTTTATTTTCTGATGCACAGGAAGTAATACATACCAAGCGCCGCCGTACCGGCAAGCCGGTAAAAGATTCTTTACAAATGAGCTGCCTTTTAAATGATGCAGTAG
Organism: Chitinophagaceae bacterium UBA4857; assembly: GCA_002399735.1. Lineage (GTDB taxonomy): Bacteria > Bacteroidota > Bacteroidia > Chitinophagales > Chitinophagaceae > Terrimonas. The sequence goes on along the minus strand of DHEF01000044.1, from coordinate 107,745 downwards.
AAGCACCACCCAAGAAGAAAGCCTATGATTTAGGTGTAGAGCAACCTTTATTGCGTATTAGTAGCACAACAGATAGCTTAGTAAAAGCTGGTTTAAACGGAGTGGTAAGCATTGTACAATCCGATGGAAAAGGCAAAATGGAAATAGTCTATTACTTTCGGGATTATTATGTTTGGGTATCGGGCTTAACCAAAGCCAATGTGGTTAAAAACCAAAAAGTACAACCTAATGATGTGCTTGGCATTTTAAAACCCGGCGATATATTGGAGGTATTGGTTACAGACTATCAAACCGAAGTTGACCCTCGCAAATACATACAATGTGTTATACAACCACCGACAACAACACAAGCAACAAAATAAAAGTCTTATTAAAAAAGGCAATCGAATTAACGATTGCCTTTTTGATAGTATAAAGTATGTAGTATTAAGTATATAGAATAAACTTGTTACATGAAAACTTTGAACGTTGAACTTTTTGAACCTCTTAAACCTCTTGAACTTCTTAAACCTATTGAACTTTTGAAACCCTACACCTTACTCAAATCGAGTTCCATTACATAATCATTCATAAAATAACCATTGCCAATATCAATATCTTCTTCTCTAATAACAGTAAACCCTACTTTTTCGTAGAATAATTTTGCCGGGTTATTGCGGTTAACATTTAACTGTAAAAAGTTTACGCCTGATTTTTTTAAACTGGCAGTAATTTTATTGATGGTTAATTTACCAAAACCTTTGCCTTGCATTTGTGGCAGAAAATATATTTTATGCAACTTGGCGGTATCATCCGTTATTTTTCCAAATGCAGCAAACCCAACTACATCCAGTCCGTCATAAATTAAAGTATAAGTAGTAGGCTTTTGCATATCGGTGGCTAATGCTTCACGATTGTAAATTTTGTTTAGCATATAATCTAACTGCTCCGGACTAAGTATGGCACCGTAAGCGGCAGGCCAACTATCATGTGCTAGTTGCCTGATGGTTGGAATATCTTTTTCAGTTGCAATACGAATATTAAAGTGTTCGGTAGGGTGGTGCATTGTCTGCGATATTTTTTGATGTGTTCTGATATGTTTCATACTTAACCTAACGCCAATAATAAAAGAAACCACGGCACCAATAAATAATGCCGAATCAGATATATAAGGCTTTACATCCGGATGGCCTTGCAGGAATAAGAAAAAGTCGTACACGCCATGCATAAAAGTTGCCCAGAATATACCCTTAAAAATTAAACCTTTTCTGTTAACCGGATCAAATTTGGCTTTACCCACATAATAACCCATTAAAATACCAAAAGTTGCGTGTGCCGGTACCGATAAAAACATACGCATGATAGCCACTTGGTAGCCCATACCCATTTCGGCGTATTTGGTTACGTATAAAATGTTTTCAATGGTGGCAAAACCCATGCTGGCTACTAAGCCGTACACAATACCATCCAATGGTTCATCAAAGCTTTTTCGGGGAAAACTATACCAACGTAATACGGCAAATTTGCATAACTCCTCAGTTAAGGCAACTACTAAAAAGGCCTGTATGGCTACACTGGCAATATTGGTGGATGGAGTATGAAAAACGGTTTCGATAATTACAGCCGGTATGGCGGCTAATACGCCCAGGATAAATGTGAGAATAAGATTGAGTAAAGGTTCTCTATTATATTTATCGCGGTAAAAGATAAATAAACAAATGGCAATACCCGGGGCCGCTGCTAAGGCTATAAAATTCATAGAATACGAATGTAATTGAATTTGTTTATAGAAATTGTCATAAAATCTCAATTCTCATATCTCAATTCTACCGTCTTAGTAATAAATTATTTCTTTAAATTTGCAACCCGCTAATAAGTGGAAACAAAAGTTTTATTATGAAAAAATATGCGATCATAGTGGCTGGTGGTTCAGGCGTAAGAATGGGATCTGCTACACCTAAACAGTTTTTAATTGTAAATCATAAACCTGTTTTATTTTATACGTTAGATACTTTTTTAAGATCCTACGATGATTTGCAGGTGATATTGGTGTTGCCTGTTGATTATACCGATATGGGACAGGAGATTATTGATGCTTATTTTGATAAAAATCGTATACAGATTACTGCCGGTGGCGACTCCAGGTTTCAATCTGTTAAAAATGGTTTACAACTGGTAGAAGAGGAGTCGATTGTATTTGTACACGATGGTGTACGTTGTTTGTTGACCACCGATTTAATTCATCGTTGTTATGAGCAGGCTGTTGAAACCGGTTCGGCAGTGCCTGCAGTTACCAGTACGGATAGTATTCGTTTACTTACCGATGATGGTAACGAAATGGCCAACCGTAATAATGTAATGATGGTGCAAACCCCGCAGACTTTTCATAGTAAAATATTAATTCCCGCTTTTCAGATTGATTATAAGGACAAGTTTACCGACGAAGCGAATGTAGTAGAAGCCTACGGCATGAAAATTACCCTTGTAGAAGGCGAACTGAATAATATAAAAATTACCCGCCCGATAGATTTATACATTGCAGAGAAGTTACTGGAGGATAATGAATAATTAGTAATTAAGAATTAATATTTTTTTTATCGGGTGTAGTGCCTTGATTGAACTTTGCTTGCAGTTTATCCTGAGCTTGTCGAAGGGCTCCGTTCAACAGCATATCGCTAATCACCAAAAAAGTTAATTGTTCATTGTTAATGGTTAATAGTTGGGCTTAAAAAATAGGACATTTCCCCTCCTTGGATGGGCGATAAACAGACACTTATTAATGTAATATACTGGGGTGGGGTGTTCAATAGTATTACCGAACGTACCACCGATGAATCGGGGTGCACCTTGTACAATGGTGAGTAATGTTACAGGTGCACAAGTGAAAGTCTTTAATTCATTTCCACTGGAAATAAATTAAATCCAAACCCTATCGGGTTACAACAGACGATGATAGTAGTAATGCAGCTGGTTAAATAAAAATTGGGATACTATTTCTTCAACCACTTTAAATAAAAAGGCAAACGATTAATATGCAGGGCAGGGTAGTACTCAATTTGTGCGCCAAAGCCATTGTAAAAAAAAGCAAGACTCCTGATGTCTGATCCTTCAAAATCCAACACAAGATGGGTGTTGGCATGTTCACGAATAAAACTATCCATTAAAAAATGCGAGGCACCTATGGTTTTGCTGATGGGGTTACTGCCTGCTAATATGTAATAAGCCCGATTGTTGGAAAAGAAAAAAGTACAGCCGGACAGCAACTGTTGTTGTGCATTGTACACGCCATACGTTACAGCTTTTTTTTGTGCAGCGAGTGTTGTGTATAATTGTTTTAAACGATTATAATCTTCGTCTGCCGGTGCTACAATATGTTGTAAAGATTCTTTGCTCAGTGCAATTATTTCATCAAAGTTTATATTCTTTTTTACCGTGCAGCCAAGGTTTATGGCTTTTTGAATATTACGTTTATGATTTTCGCGGTAAGCCTTTTTAATATTTTCGTATGGCTGGTTTAAAGCAAGAATATAGTTTACTCTTTGTACCACAGTATCTGCCAGCTTAATAGCAAACATATTACTGGCATTAAGTGAAATTTGAATAAGCCTGAATTTAGCGGGAATGGCTTTTATAAAATCATTGACAATTGTTTGGGTAACCACATTACCAAATACACCCAACGAAGCCGTAAAAGCCGGTTGATAAAAATAATGTATACCGTATTTTTTGTTCCAGGTAATGGGCATTACCATTTCATAATCACCGGCTACTAATGCGTCCCAGTTTTTTGCCATGGCATCTAAATAGCAGGAGTAGGCGTAAATAGTGCCATGAGCTGCATGTGTAATGCAGTTGTCCCATTTTTGTTTATCAATATGTTGATGGGAAATATATTGTATGGTAAGTGGTTGTGACAACTGATTTAAAAAATAAGGTGTCGGTTAAATTTTCGGAAACTAAAGTTGGAAACATCAATAGAAAAGGAAACGGTTTTTAAAAACCGCATCAGTTTGTTATTGGTATTGCTGGTTGATAAAATATAATCTTTGTACACGCTGCTATACAATAGTGGTAGGTATACGTTGATGGTTTCTTTAAAGAATGATAACTGAATACCTGCGTTGTATAAAAATTTATCATCGGTGGCATTGCGTTCCCATGCCTGGGCGTAGGTGCCAATATCCGCAAATAATTTTAGCGGAACCTTATTGTTTTTAAAAATGGTTGAGTTAAAATTAAAACTCATTAACCAATCATCGCTGCGGCCAATTTTGTTGGAGAGTAAATCGGTTCTTACTTTAAAGCCTCCGTCACGTACCATTATCTGCTGACTTGTCCAACCTTCAAACCGGTTACGCCCAACAAAATAATCGCTGTAAGTATAGTCTTCATAGCCGTTGGCCCCGGTCATGTTTAAATGATAGCGATCGGAGGATGCTTGTTTGGAAAAAGTTCTGTCGCCCATGTAAAAAAACTTACCGGCAAAAAATCGGGCATTAAATCCGCCACCATGAGCATAGTTGAAAAAATAATTACCTGTTAATGCAGCACGAACAAAATTTTTACCTTGTTCAATATTTAATTGTGCCTGGTAAGGGTATAATTTTCGGTTGTTTTCAATACCAATTTTCAATTGTAACAATGTTGTATTAGCGTTTATACGATTGTACTTGGTGCTAATGGTTGTATCATTATTATTGATGACAGTATCACGGTAAAAACTTAAATCTTGTTCCTTAATAAAAAATGATTTTAGTTGGATGTATCTATATAAACTACTACGAGCACTTTTTTCTTTTAATACCAATAATACCTCAGGTGCTATTTTAGTAAAACCCATCAGGTTCTTTTTACCCATAGGGTCGGTGTATTCATCCATGGTAAATGTAGAAGCGTTAACACGTAAACGGGCTTTGTAAAAAAGCCTTTCAGGATATATACTATACTGTGCATAACCAATACCGGTAAACTTTTTACTACCGGTAGCGTACATTGGCACTACTAAAAATTCAAAAGGGTTTGGTGGTAAAAATGCATTGGTAATGGTAGCGCCAATCATAAATTTATCGTAACTGTTTATACCAATTGCCGGTAAAACAGATATGGTGGTAGCAGGCCTACTACCATCTTTATTGTAAAACTTGTTTTTAGTAAATGGAGTAATTATTTTAATTCCTTTTTTATTTTGTTGTGCAGGTAATGCACCTGTTTTTGTTGTAAGGTTAAATGTTGCATCAAGGTTTTGCTGACTATGTGTTGCCATCACGGTTTTAAAATCATCGGGTTGCGGATGTTTAAATTTCCATTTTTCATAGTAAGACTTAATGCCTTTCGAAAAATTATCTTCGCCCATTTGTGTGGCCAATTCTTTTACCCAGTTGGCTGTTTTTTTATAAGCAATTAATCCATAATTAACAGATGAAAAATCTTCTGAAGGTGTGTTGATGGGTTGGTCAGTTTTTGTTGCAGCTTTTACATCACTAATTATATCATACAAAATTTGTTCGCCTTTTACAGTTGGGTAGTAGTGCTGCATATAGGCTTTTTCGTAATAGCTGTTCAAGCCTTCATCCATCCACGGATATTTTCTTTCGTTAGAGGCTAGAATGCCATAAAACCAGTTATGGCCTACTTCGTGAGCAATAACTCTGTCTAATTCCTGTCCGCTAAAATCAGGCGTAATAATAGTGATGGTAGGGTACTCCATGCCGCCGCCAAAACCCAATGGCCCTTGTACCACAGTTACCTGATTATATGGATATTCGCCAATTGCATTTGAATAAAACCTTACCGCATTTTTAGTGTATTGTAAAGCAGGTTTCCAACTGTTTTCGTATTGGGGTAAGTAATAAACAGCAGCTTGTATAATTTTACCGGAAGCCAGTTGACATGTATCAGTCGCAACACTAAAACGTTTGTCGGCAAACCATGCAAAGTCGTGTACATTGTTTTGTACATAACGTAACGATTTGGTGCTGGCCGATGAAAGCGGATAAAGTTGTTTGGTTGTTTTAACCTGACCGTATTTGTTTTTTTGTTTAGATACTATAGGTTTCCATACATTCTTCTTTAGCTTTTTAAGCCATTCTTGTTCATCAGTATTTTGTAAATCACCTGTAGCGGCTACAATATAATTGTCGGGTAATGTAATGGTCACATCATAATTGCCAAATTCGCTGTAAAACTCACCCTGATCTAAGTAAGGCATTTCGTGCCAGCCTTTACTATCGTAAACTGCCGGTTTTGGGTACCATTGCGATGCTTGATAGCTCTCGCCAATATGTCCGCTACGTGAAAAATTAGCCGGTAACTTTACATGAAATGGGGTAGTAATACGGATAGTTTTTCCCGGTAGTAAAGGTTCGCTTAGTATCAGTTTAATAATATCAATATGTTGCGGATGATCTTCGGTATTAACCGGTTCATCGTTTACTTTAAAGTTTAATTGATTAATATAACCTTTGTCTTCCGCAGAAGAAAAATAAAACGATGTATTATCATTCCCCAATTGCTGATCACTGAAAGCCGTTTTGTCATTTTTATACGCATTGGGCCAAATATGAAACCAGATAAATGATAATGTATCAGGAGAATTGTTTGTATAATCAATAGTAGCAAAACCTTTCAGGCTATGCCGGCTATCATCCAGGCTTACATTAATAGTATAATTTACCTGCTGTTGCCAGTAATTATTTTGGGCTACGCCTTTGTAATAGCAGCCTATAGTAAGCCAAACAAAAAATAAAATAATTCTCAAAGGTTAATTTTAATTGTCAGTAAATATTGGTTTTACACAAAAGCTAATAACGAAGCTTTTATTTTTGATGTCTTTGTTCCAATACTTTTATTACATCACTTAACTGATGGCCCTTGGCTTGTAATAATATCAGGTAATGAAATAAAAGGTCAGCCGATTCGCCTAAGAATTTTTCGTCGTCATTATCCTTACTTTCTATCACCACTTCCACCGCTTCCTCACCAACTTTTTGCGCTACTTTATTAATACCTTTTTTAAACAACGAGCTTGCGTAGGATGTATCAGAAGGATTATTTTTTCTGTCACTGATAATTTGCTCTAAACGTTCCAATGTAAAATCAGGATTGGTTTCGTTAAAACAAGTATCGGCACCGGTGTGGCAAACAGGGCCAACCGGTTCGGCCTTAATTAAAAGTGTGTCCTGGTCACAATCCAACAGTATATCCTTTACCAATAAGTAATTACCGGATGTTTCACCTTTAACCCAAATTTGTTGTCGGCTTCGGCTAAAAAAAGTCACCCGTTGTGTTTCCAATGTCTGGTGATAAGCTTCATTGCTCATAAAACCTAACATCAGTACTTTATTGGTTACAGCATCCTGAATAATTGCAGGCATCAGCCCATCTTCGTATTTAGAAAAATTAAGCATCATAATTATAAACGTACCGGAATATTTTGTTCTTGTAAATAGTTTTTTAGTTCGGGTATACCAATTTCTTTAAAATGAAAAATACTGGCAGCCAAGGCAGCATCAGCCATGCCTTCTTCAAACACATCTTTAAAATGTTGCATGGTTCCTGCGCCACCGCTTGCAATAATGGGTATATTTAATTCTTGCGATAATTGTCTGGTTATATCCAACGCAAAACCGTTTTTTGTTCCGTCATTATTCATCGATGTAAGCAGTATTTCGCCTGCACCTAAATCAGCCGCTTCTTTAGCCCAGTCAATACAACGTTTATCAGTTTTAGTACGGCCTCCATGTAAATACACATACCATTCGCCGTCCGCTTCTTTTTTAGTATCAATAGCCAGTACCACACACTGGCTGCCAAATTGCAGCGCAATGTCACCAATTAATTGTGGCGTATTAAAAGCAGCCGTATTAACCGATATTTTATCGGCACCACTTTGTAATAATACTTCTACTTCCTCAGCCGATTTTATACCACCGCCAACCGTAAACGGAATATTAATTTTACCCGCAATTTCCAACACCAATTCTCGCAAAGTTTTCCGTCGTTCAATAGTAGCGGTAATATCCAAAAAAACCAATTCGTCAGCACCTTCTTGGGCATATAATGCACCCAATTCTACCGGATCGCCTGCATCACGCAGGTTAACAAAGTTGGTACCCTTTACGGTGCGGCCGTCCTTAATATCCAAACAAGGTATAATTCTTTTTGTTAACATGCTTAGTTGTTATAGGCTTGTAATTCTTTTAATGTAATCCTGTTTTCGTAAATAGCTTTTCCCACAATTACACCACCGCAACCAATTAATTGTAAATCCGCCACGTCATTAATATTACTTACACCACCGCTGGCAATTACCGGTACCTGCGGAAATTGTTCCATTAGTTTTTTGTATAAGTCTATAGCCGGACCTTGCAGTTTACCATCCTTACTTACATCGGTACAAAAAAACTGTTGTACACCTTGTTTCAGGTATTTATCAATAAAATCGGTTATTAAAATATCGGTAGTTTGTAACCAACCGCCAATCGTAATTTTTTCATCACGTACATCGGCACCCAGCATAAACTTTTCCGCACCGTATTGCATTAGCCATTTTACAAAAAGTAATTCGTCTTTTACGGCCAGACTGCCAATAGTAGCCCATTTAGCCCCAGCGTTAAAAACAATGTTTACATCCGCTTCATTTTTTATACCACCACCAAAATCAACAGCCATGGTTGTTTTACCGGCCACCAGTTCCAGCACTTTCCAGTTTGTTACTTTCCCTGCTTTCGCCCCATCAAGGTCAACCAAATGAACACGGGTAAAACCGGCTGCTTCAAATTCTTTAGCAACCTCTAGCGGATTTTCGTTGTAAATTTTCTTTGTGTCATAATCACCCTCTGTTAGTCGTACACATTTCCCATCTATTATATCAATCGCCGGAATTATCTGCATAGTTATATTTTTAGTCCCAACCCCTAAAGGAGCTTTTAGAACTTATCTTGTTATTTTTTTTGTTACCAACGTCCTTCCCTTGATTTGGCTTTACTTGCGTCGCACTCTTGTACTGTAGTAATTCTATTCAGCAATGTGCCAGCGGTTTAAATGTCAATCTTAGATCTCAGATCTAAGATATTTATTACCAAATTACCTGTTTTCTGCGGCGTAAAGTTAATATATACCAGCATATACTTAAGCAATTAATAAACAATAACTATCAGTCATTACCTACATTTGTTGCCCATGCAATTTGATAGCGAAATACAAGAATACCTTTTTGGGAATAAACCTGTATTATTAAGTGTACCCATCAACCAACAGGTAGAACAATATTGGCTTCAAAACAAGCTGCCGCAACATCAGTTTCCGTATTGGGCTAAAACCTGGCCTGCAGCCTTGGGCTTATGTCAATTTTTAGTACAAAACCCCGCATACATTACTAACAAAAACATTTTGGAGATTGCGGCAGGGTTAGGGCTGCCATCAGTTTTAGCAGCTCATTATGCTAACCATGTTTTGTGTAGTGATTATGCATTAGATGCAATGGAATATGTAAAAGAATCGGCTACTTTAAATAAATTATCCAACCTTGAAACAGCCATTATTAACTGGAATAATTTGCCGGACAATCTATCGGCTGATACCGTTTTATTAAGTGATATAAATTATGAGCCGGAAGTTTTTCCGCAATTAACCATACTGTTTAATAAATTGTTGAATGCAGGTAAAACAATTGTTTTAAGTACACCGCAACGTTTAATGGCCAAACCATTTATTGAAAGTATAATGTTGTACAGTGTTTTAGCGGAAAGCATTTTGGTGGGAGAACAGTATATATCTGTTTTTGTATATCAAAATAAAGTATAATTACTTACCAAAACTTTTACTTGATTGAACACTTCCATTAAAATATTATGCAACCGGCACAATGCCCAATAGAATTGTTGCAGCACAAGAGTGCGACGCAAGTAAAGTTGATAGTAGTACTGCTGCTGGTAACCAAAATAAAAATCACATAATATCATATTTATCCTAATTGACTGAATATCAAAATTTTACATTACTAAAAACAATGACTAAACATCGCTTTATTTTCGTAGCTTTGCACGTCCTGAAAAGTACCCTTAAAAGGGCAGGAGTTTTATAATGAAGCATATCCGTAATTTTTGCATTATTGCACATATTGACCACGGTAAAAGTACCCTGGCTGACCGTTTATTACAGGCTACCAATACCATTAGTGAAAGAGAGATGATGGATCAGGTGCTGGATGATATGGATTTGGAGCGTGAAAAAGGGATTACTATTAAAAGTAAAGCCATCCAGATTGATTATAAACATACTGATGGCCAACCATACACTTTAAACCTGATTGATACTCCCGGACACGTTGACTTTAGCTATGAAGTGAGCCGTGCATTAGCTGCCTGTGAAGGTGCTTTGTTATTGGTAGATGCTACCCAGGGAATTCAGGCGCAAACTATATCAAACCTTTACCTGGCTATTGAAAATGACCTGGAGATTATTCCGGTTATTAACAAGATTGACATGGACGGTGCCATGATTGATGAGGTGAAAGACCAGATTATTGAATTGATTGGTTGTAAAGACGAAGATATTTTATTGGCCAGCGGACGTACCGGCTTAGGTATTGAAGGTGTTTTGGCTGCTATTGTAGAACGTATTCCATCACCGGTGGGTGATGTAGAAGCTCCTTTGCAAGCTTTAATTTTTGATAGTGTATTTAATAGTTTCCGTGGTATTATAGTTTACTATCGTATTTTAAATGGTACTATTAAAAAAGGCGATAAAGTAAAATTTGTTTCTACCGGACAAGAATATGAGGCGGATGAGATAGGCATTTTAAAACTTAAAATGACCGAGAAAAAAGAAGTAAAAGCCGGAGACGTAGGTTACATTATTACCGGTATTAAAAATGCAAAAGAGGTAAAAGTAGGTGATACTATTACCTTGGTTAATAACCCTACACCTGAACAAATTAAGGGTTTTGAAGAGGTGAAACCTATGGTATTTGCCGGTATTTACCCGGTTAATACCGATGAATTTGAGGAGTTGCGTGATTGCATGGACAAATTGCAATTAAACGATGCCTCTTTAACCTACGAATTAGAAACATCCCAGGCACTTGGTTTTGGTTTCCGTTGCGGATTTTTAGGCATGCTGCACATGGAAATTATTCAGGAACGTTTAGAGCGTGAGTTTAACCAAACTGTTATTACTACGGTACCCAACGTAAGTTTTATAGCCCATACTACTAAAGGCGAAACCATACAAGTAAATAATCCGACTGAATTTCCTGATCCGGTTAAAACCGAAAGTATTGAGGAGCCTTATATTCGTGCACAGATCATTACCAAACCTGACTATATAGGTAATATTATGACCTTGTGCTTAGGTAAACGTGGTATGCTAATTAACCAGAGCTATTTAACTACTACCAGGGTTGAGTTAATTTTTGAAATACCGCTAACAGAGATTGTATTTGATTTTTACGATAAATTAAAATCGCAAACCCGCGGTTATGCTTCATTTGATTACCACCCTATAGGTATGCGTGACGCGGATATTGTGAAAATGGATATTCTGTTAAACAACGATAAAGTGGATGCTTTAAGTGCATTAATTCATCGTGGTCGTGCACAGGATTTTGGCCGTAAATTGTGTGAAAAGTTAAAAGAATTACTACCTCGTCAGCAGTTCCAGATTGCTATACAAGCCGCTATTGGAGCCAAGATTGTTGCCCGTGAAAATATATCGGCTATGCGTAAAGATGTTACTGCCAAATGTTATGGTGGTGATATTAGCCGTAAACGTAAGCTGCTGGAAAAACAGAAAGAAGGTAAAAAACGTATGCGCCAAATTGGTAATGTAGAGGTACCGCAGGAAGCATTTTTAGCGGTATTGAAGTTGGATGATTGATTTGGAGAAGTCAGAGTTGAGCATTCAGAATTGAGAAGCGTTTTAACATAAAGAAAGCCGGATATAATGTCCGGCTTTCTTTATTATAGGGTTCGTCTGAAATCTGACTTCTCAACGCCCACATCTATTTCACCACCTTCCTAATATGATACGCTACATCCACACCACGGTTGGTATCATCAACTTTTATAATAGCCGATGATTTGGGCCCTACATTTTTAAACTCCACTGTTTTTGTTTTAAACACTTTTTTGTCGGCTTTAATATATTCTACATCAACAATTACTTGTTCCAGTGTTTCGTCCGATCGGTTTTGCACCGTTAACTGCAGGTTTCTTATACCACCAAAGGGCACCACTTTATAATCATTGGCCACTATTTTAACCTCATTACTTTTAACCGGTGTTTCGGTTGGTGCTACGTAAAATGGATTACTGTTTTTATCAGCGGACTTACTTGATTTGTTATTACTGCCAACGGTTTTTACGCTTTCGTTATCCCGTACTTTACCACGGCGTTCACCATTGTTTTCCGTGGTGTAAGTTTCGTAAGCATAAGCATCTTTTGTATCTGTTGCCGTAACAACAGATGGTTTGTCAAATACTGCTTTTGCTTTATTATCACGTGATAAATTCAATGTTTTTTTATCAGTAACCGGTTTAGATAAATCAGGTGATTGATCAACTTTTTTTACTGCCACAGGCGGTACTGCAGGTATTTTTTCTTTTAGTGTTAATGGTGCTTTTTGTGGCACTGCAGCCGGTTTTACGTTTTCTTCTGCAGGCGTTTCAATTGCGGGTTCATGTATTTGTTCTGTTGTAACTTCTTCGGTTGTTTCTTGCTCCGGCACATCTGCTAATGCAATGTTTTCAGGGTTAATAGGTATAACCACTTCTTCCGGTGTACCCTGTTTATTTACATTTACGCCCAGTACAATACCAACACCTAACAATACAATTATAATAGCCGCCACCGATCCGTATTTTATTAAAACAGCTCTGCTACCAAACTTCTTTTTACGGTTTAAATAGGCCTGTTCATATTTTTCTGAGTATGCTGCTATAGCCGCTGCTTCTTTTTCTTTTGTAAAATCTGTAAAGTCATCCTTTTGTTTTGTCGGTAATTTTTTTTCTGCTGCAGGCATATATGCCTGGTATTGCTCGTATGCGGGTGTAGATGTTTGTTGTGACGTTTCAACAACGGTTTTTACAACCACCTTTTTTTGCACAGTCGGCATGGTTACCGCTACCATTTTACTTTTGGTAAACGTATCGTTTATTGTTGTATTATGTTTTTGTGGAACAGCAGGTGCCGTTGCTTCGGTATTTTCTTTTTTATAAAATCTGTCAAACGGTTGTTCTTCCACCGCAGAGGCATAAGCTTTTAATTCCTCTATTTCGCTGGGGTAGCGCCATGCCGCACTCTTGCCCGGCAACCATACAAGGTCATAAGGTTTTAAACCAATTTCCAGTAAATCTTCCAGCCGCATGGGGCCTTGTTCTTTATTATCTCTAAGGAGCAAATAAGTAACCATAACATTTGGTTTTGTAGGTAATTAATAGAACGTAAATACTGTGCCGCCAAGTGTAAAAAAATGTTATAAGTATACGTATTAGTATAAATTAGTGCATGATTTAACAAATACTTTAGGTTATTGGGGCTGTCGGCAGTGGTAACTAGCCTCAGCAGCAGTACCCGTTTTTCATTACAAGTCCGGCACAAGTAAGGTATAGGGCATAGGCCTTAAAGTAAAAGTTTTATTATTACACACAACTTCATACTTTGGCCCTATACCTTACGCTACCCACCTTTCCTCACCGGGCTTTCCATTGCAATCGGGCAGTCTTTCAGCTTAACCTAAAACCGTGCATAACTGTTACAGGCTTTATGTTTATAATACAGTATCTTTAAAGTACACGTTTAAACCTTGTTGTATGATGCAGAAAATATTAATTACAGGATATATTATAAGCATAAAATTTGTGCTTTTTTTGGGTATGCTGTCTTGTACTAACCAACCCGGTTTAACAGAAAATGCTGCGAATAAAAAAGACGAAGCCAGCAAAGTAGAAGTTATTTTGTTAAAGGATGATACTACCTCAACCGTGCATATAAGTAAATATGTGTTGGTTACAAAAAAGAACGAAAATCGTTTACAAGACGCAACAGAAATTTTAACTACAAAACGTAAATGGCCCCTAGCCGTACAGTCAAAAAAAGAAGCTGATTTTAATGCGATACTCACCGGTAATTTCACCTTCACTGCCGATGAAAAAATAATGAACAGGACTGAGTATATACAAAGCCGTACTGCTAATTCTGATTGGGTGATTACCAATGTTTATTATGACAATTTAATACTGCAATTTTTTGACGGATATGCTGTGCTCAGTTACCATAATCAGGTAACCAACGAAAATATAAAAACAAAGGAAAAAGAAATTGAACTGATAAGCTGGGTAGATGTGTACACAAAAGAAAATGATAGCTGGAAAATTAATGCAGCCCATGTAATAGAACACAGCGTTACCAAACAATAACTAACCAAAACTATTAAACCATTACACCATGAAAAAGTTGCTTATGACAGTAATAGTAACTTGTTTTGTATTGTACGGCACAGCACAAAAACAAGGTGGTACTATTGTTAGAAAAAACTTTACAGCTCCATCTGTACAAAACAATAAAGTAGGCGAAACTGCTAAAAGGAATGTTTCTGTCTACCTGCCTCCGGATTATGATAAAAGCACAAAACGTTACCCCGTTATTTATTTTTTACATGGTTATGGCGGTAACGACAGCTTAATGATGAATGTATGGCTACAAACCAAAACCTTATTGGATACGGCTATTCTTACCGGAAAAATGCGGCCCATGATACTGGTTACACCGGATAGTGAAACCAGTTTGGGCGGTAGCTTTTACAGTAACTCCGCCATTGGTGGTAACTGGGCCGATTATATTGCAAAAGATGTTGTGCAATTTATTGATGCCAATTTCAGAACAATTGCTAACAGGGATAGTCGGGGGTTATCCGGCCACTCAATGGGCGGTAATGGCGCTTTAAAAATAGGCATGATGTACACTGACGTTTTTGGTGCAGTATATGGTATGAGTCCGGCGGTATTAAACTGGCATGCTGATTTTTCATTAAACAATATAGCTTTTGTGTATGCTGCTAATGCAACAGACGAAAAAAAGGTAATGCAGGGCATGACAGATTTTAATGGATTTTATACAGCTGTTTTTGCCTCATTGGGCAGGGCTTATTCACCAAATAACACCGGTAAAAATTTACAGGCTGATTTTCCGATAAGTAGGGTGGGGGATAGTGTAGTGATAAATGAAGCCGTAAAACAATTATGGGACGCACAGTTGCCCTTTAATATGATTGACAGGTATGTTGATCAGCTAAAAACGTTGAACGCTTTAAAACTGGACTGGGGCCGTAACGAAGAGTTTATACATATACCCATAACAGGCCTTCAGTTTAGTAAAAAATTAGAGCAATTGGGAATAAAACATTTTTCGGAGGAATACTTAGGCGACCATACCAATATGCAGGATGGTTTTGAAGGACGTTTTTATACCGAAACCTTACCGTTTTTTGAAAAATATTTGAAATAAAATTGGGTAGGGTTTAACAATGAATATATGATTTATGTAAAGGGGCAAAATGGCCCTTTTTTTGTTTATAATAGAGCCATTTGAGCTTACTGTCATTAAAGTTTGTAAAAACCTGAATTTTAATCCACAATGGTGGAAAAGATGGGAGTAAAATGGCTTAAAAACAAGGTTATTTATCAGGTTATGAGCCTTTAAAAAGTTAAATTTGCAAGCCTCATTTTTTGTAGCTGAAATACTTATTGTAAAGTTGTTGTTTTTATATCATAAAACGGCCTTACAAAAAGCTGATTAGCGAACGGAACGATGCAGTGAGTGACACAACGAAAGTTGATTAGAATTACTAATGCTGATTAACAAAAAAAGCCCATTAACCACAACGCAAAAACGATAAAATAAGTAACCAATTTTAGCATGGAAGAAAATTTGGAACCACAGGAAACCAATGATATTAACCGTATTGTAGCGGTGAATATTGAAGAACAAATGAAGACGGCATATATCGACTATTCGATGTCGGTTATTGTTGGCCGTGCATTGCCCGATGTAAGGGATGGTTTTAAACCCGTACACAGACGTGTATTGTTCGCTATGAACAACCTGGGATTAAATCACAATAAAGCCCACAAAAAATCGGCGAGAGTTGTAGGGGAAGTGTTGGGTAAGTATCACCCGCATGGTGACAGTTCGGTATATAATGCCATGGCACGTTTGGCGCAGGACTGGAATATGCGTTACACATTGGTGGATGGTCAGGGTAACTTTGGTAACCAGGATGGTGACGGACCGGCAGCGATGCGTTATACGGAGGTGCGTTTAGCCAAATTAGGCGAACACATGCTGGATGATATTGAAAAAGATACGGTTGATTTTCAGTTAAACTTTGATGACTCGGAAAAAGAGCCATCCATTTTACCAACCCGTATTCCGCAGTTATTGGTAAACGGTAGTAGCGGTATTGCGGTAGGTATGGCAACCAATATGATGCCGCACAACTTATCGGAAGTAATTGATGGTTGTATTGCATTTATTGACAATAAAGAAATTACAATTGACGAATTGATTACGCATGTAAAAGCACCTGATTTTCCAACCGGAGGCATTATTTACGGTATGGAAGGTATTAAAGCGGGCTTTTATACCGGCAGAGGAAGGGTAGTTGTGCGTGGACGTTTAAATATTGAAACAAAGCCAAGCGGCAGGGAACAGATTATTATTACGGAAGTGCCTTACCAGGTAAACCGTGATGCCCTTACCAACCGTATTGGCGAACTGGTAAACGATAAAACCATTGAAGGCGTTGCACACGTTAACAATGAGAGTAATAAAAAAGAAGGTACCCGTATTGTTATTGATTTAAAACGTGATGGTGTTGCCAACCTTGTAATAAACCAATTGTATAAACATACGGAGCTACAAACATCATTTGGTATTAACAACGTAGCTATTGTAAAAGGCAGGCCCAAGATTTTAAACCTGAAAGACCTGATTAGTGAGTTTGTTGATTTTAGACATGACGTTGTAGTACGTCGTACGCAATTTGAATTACGTGAGGCGGAAAAAAGAGCCCATATTTTAAAAGGTTATCTGATTGCTTTAGACCACCTGGATGAAGTAATTGCTATGATCAGGGCTTCTTCTACACCTGAAATTGCTAAAGATAACTTAATAAATGCAGGCTGGGGTTTAGACGAAATTCAGGCAAAAGCGATACTGGAAATGCGTTTACAGCGCTTAACCGGTATGGAAAGGGATAAAATTGTAGCTGAATATGAGGAGTTACAGAAATTAATTGCGCATTTGCAGGATATTCTTGCCAACGAATCGATGCGTTTTGACATCATTAAAACGGAGTTACAGGAAATTAAGGATAAATATGGTGATGCACGTAAAAGTGAGATAACCTACCTTGATAATGAAGTAAGTATTAAAGACCTGGTGAAAGAGGAGGATGTAGTAATAACCATTTCGCATTTAGGTTATATTAAACGTACGCCTGTTGATGAGTTTAGGGCTCAAAAACGTGGCGGTCGTGGAGCCATTGGTGGTAAAACCCGTGACGAAGATTATATTGAACATTTGTTTGTTGCCAGTACACACCATACCATGTTGTTTTTTACACAAAAGGGAAGATGTTACTGGTTAAATGTTTATCAGATTCCGGAAGGTGAAAAAACAGGTAAGGGTCGTGCTATTCAAAATATGATTCAGATACCACCGGATGATAAGGTAAAAGCTATTATTGATGTACAGGACTTAAAAGATGAGGAGTTTGTAAAAACACATAATATTGTTCTTTGTACTAAAAAAGGTATTATTAAGAAAACCGAGTTGGCCGATTTTAGTAGACCGCGTACAACAGGTGTTAACGCTATTACCATTGTAGAAGGTGACGAACTGTTAGAAGCCCGTATGACAGATGGTAAATCGGAGATTATGATGGCTGTTAAAAGTGGCCGTGCTATTCGTTTTTCTGAAGAAAAAGTACGTACAACGGGTCGCGGAGCTATTGGTGTAGGCGGTATTGAGGTAGACGACGCCAATGATGAGGTTGTTGGTATGATTTGTGTTAATTCTACCACTGATGCCGGAAAAACAGTACTGGTAGTTAGTGAAAAAGGATATGGTAAACGTACCGCTGTTGATGAATATCGTTTTACTAACCGTGGCGGAAAAGGTGTAAAAACCATTAATGTAAGCGAAAAAACCGGTAGCTTAGTAGGCATGTTAGCGGTGCTGGAGTCGCAGGACTTAATGATTACTTGCAAAAGCGGGGTAACCATCCGTATGAAAGTAGCTAATATTAGCGAATTGGGTAGGGCTACGCAAGGTGTTAAACTGATAAGAATAGACGAAGGCGATGAGATTGCAGCTATTACACAAATTGACGATCAGGAAGATGATAAAATATTTGATGAAACAGTAGATGTAATTACGGAAGGTGTTGTACCAGAACAAACAGCTGAACTACCTGACCAATCCGGACAAACAGAAACCGGAGAGGCGGAAGAAAGTAAAACAGAAGAATAAAATATTATTATTAATCACTCACCAAAAAAGAAAAATGAAAAAGATTGTTGCACTTGGCACCATGCTATCATTTGTTGTTGGAAGCGTGTTTGCACAAAAGTATGATACGTATAAAAATTACGCATTATTAAATCAGTTTAAAAAAGGTAAAGAGGAGTTTGATAAAAAACAATCCGACGAGAAATTTATGTCTAAACCAGAGGCATATATCTTGAAAAACGCTTTATATGTTGGTAATGCATTAGACAGTACACAGGCAGCCCAGGCTCCTGGTTATATTAATGAGGCATTTACTGCGTTTAAGAAGTATCTGGAAATGGATCCTTCTGCTTCATTAATTGAAAAAGAGGAAACTTATAAAAACGGGGTGTTAAACCTTCGTTGGTGGTTGTTTAACTCAGGCTATCAGGATTATCAAAATAAAGCCTGGGCAGAAGGGTTCCCTAAATTTGAAAAAGTATTTGAAGTTTCTAACTTTTTAATTGCTAAGAAAGAATTACCTGGCCCAATTGATACCAACACAGTAATACTAGCTGGTGTTTTGGCTGAAAACAGCAAAAACGCAGAAGCGGCAGTAAAGTATTATAAAATACTTGCAGATTTAAAGTTGAACGATCCTAGTTATGAAGATGTTTATCGTTATCTGGTAAGACATTATGTGGGTACAAAAGACAATGATAACTTTGAAAAATACAGGACTTTAGGTAAAGAAATGTACCCACAAAGTGAGTTTTTTGATTATGATAAAGTAGATTTTGCAGTAGGCCTTGAAGAAAATTGGGCAGCCAAAATAGCTTCTTTAGAAGAAATATTAGCCAAGGACCCCAATAATTATAAAGCTAATGCAATTATAGGTGAACTGATTTACGATACGCTAAACCCTAAAAAGGAAGGTGCTGTAAAACCGGCCAATGCTGATGAATTGGAAGTTAAAATGGTAGCACACCTAAGTAAAGCAGCAGAACTTAACCCTGATAGAGCGGCGCAAAATTATATTTACATGGCTGATCATTACATGGATAAATCTGAAAGACAGTCAGAAATTATTCGTGAAATAAAAAGAAAAGTAAAACCTGGTACTAAGCCTACGGCCGAAGATGCTCAGAAATTAAAAGATCTTCAGGTTAGCTACGATAAGGATTATGATTTAATGAAAGATTATTACGAAAAAGCGGCTATCATTTTTGGTAAAAAATCTGAATTAGATCGTACAGAGCAACGTCAGTACAAAATTATTGTAGGTAATTTGGCACAATACTATTCTGTTAAACGTGAGGGTGCCAAAGGTGCCGATTTGACAAAGTATATTGCCGAAGAAAAAAAATGGAATGACTTGGACGAAAAGTTAAAATAATAGCATTAAATATTTTTTCTAAAGCCCCGATTTATATCGGGGCTTTTTCTTTTAAAGGCACATTAAAACGGCGTTTGGTTGTACTTATTAAACGATTTTATATTTTTACTAACAGCAATGCTCGTAACATTGTACCTTAAATGAAGGAGAATGAAACCTAGAAAAGGGATACCTAGTGTTATTGTAATTTTTTTATTGTTGTGTACTTCATTGGCAAAGGCACAATACCAATTAGAGCAGATAAAAAAATATACCCAACTGGTAGCTCCGGCAAAAAAGGATTCTCTTCAAAATAATCTTACCAATAAAATCGGTAACAACCTTCATTACCTTTATCCAATATATCAGGCAATTGCCTGGGAAAAACGTTTTAAAAGGCTGTTAGGTGATGTTGCTTACAACGATTATTTCAGTCAGTTTTTATCTATGGCCGGCGATTATCAATCCGCCTCTAATTATGCACAAAAAAAATATGTTCCATTAAGTAATAGTCAAAAGCGGGATATAAAAAACTATGTAGATGAGCTGACCGGTTTACAGTCTATTAATGCAAAATCTTTTATTACTGGTTCTTCTATCAACAGTAAAGTGCTCATGATAAACGAAATGTATCATCAGCCACAACACCGGGCCTTTGTATATAGTTTATTAAAAGACCTTTATAACAATGGGTTTAAGTATTTAGCTATGGAAACCATGGCTAACAGACCAGGTAAGGTAATAGATGAGGTGAATATTTTTACAGGCGAGTATACTTCTGAACCGGTAAATGCAGAACTGATACGTCACGCCATTGACCTTGGTTTTACGATGATAGCCTATGATGATACTGCTGCGACAAAACATACACCCAATGTCAGAGATTCCATACAAGCTGTTAATCTTTATCAGGTGATAAAGAAGGACAGCACAGCCCGAATGATTGTGCTAACAGGCTTTGGTCGTAATAGTAACGAAGCGTTGGTACCAGGGCATACACCAATGGCAATGGCGTTTAAAAAAATAAGCAATATAACACCACTTACGGTTGACCAAGTAGCAATAAGTGAAGGCAGTTACTTTGAAAGTGGTGCGGAATTTTACCAACAGTTCACTAAAAAGTTTGTAATAACTGAACCTTCAGTTATGTTGTTAGATAAAAAACCGGCAAATTTATTAAGCGCTCCCGGTATTACTATTTCTGTTGTTCATCCTCCAACTGTATTTGTAAATAACCGACCAACATGGTTAAGCTTAGAGGGTGATAGAAAAGAAACACCTATACAGCCAACCGAAAAGGGTTTGTTTTTAGTACAGGCATACTATCACAATGAGTATCATGCAGATATTTTAGGCCAGCTAATACCGGCCGATCAAACTTATATTGCAGCCAATAATGGCTACTATAGCCTTTATTTAAAACCCGGGAAATATAAATTGGTGTTAAGAGATATCAATTATCGTACATTATCTGTAAAAGATATTACAGTAGAGAAAGAATCGCAATAAACATTACGATTTCACTTCCTTAAACGAAATACCTTCTTTACTCAAATTCTCCAGCACCGGCTCATAAATTTCCTTAATAGTTGGAATATGTAAACCGGATAGTTTTATCTGTCCGTTAAGTATAAACTTTGTTGCAATAGCCAAAGGCAAACCAACCGTTTTTGCCATAGCAGTGTTTAAATGATTATCGCCTTTTACAATTAGCGAACTATTAATATGTTTATCTTTTCCTTCTTTGTCGGTATAATCAATTTCATGCAGCATCACAATCATGTCTTTATCATCGGGTAATAAAGCCAATTTATTTTCTAAAATCATTTGCATAAAATCGACCCTGGTATATGTGCCGTCCGGTAAAAAAGTTTTGCTATCATCTAACCCAAAATACTCCAACTGTTTTTTTAAAAGGGTAGGTGCATTATTAAAATATTCAGCAGGCACCAGCTTCTGCCATATATCCGCAATAGTTTCTTTATTAATGGTAATGGTTTCCTTTTCATCCGTCAATCCCAGTTCAATAATTTCTTTCCAACCACTAATAAAATCAGGATAACGTAAGGTAGTTCTAATAAAAGTATGTGCACTTTTTATGCCGTATAAACTACCATAACTTAACGAATCTCTATTCGCATACCATCCTAATTTACCTAAGCCCGTTACATCAACCACATTATCCGGATTAAATAATTTATCGTACGCCAGTTTAACTTCTTTTTCATTTTCCAGATAATGCGCACCGGCTTTACCTGCTAATACCACATTACGTGGATTCCAGCTTATTTTATAATGCCAGGGGTTATTGTCACTTTCTGGTGCAACTAAACCGCCACAATGCGATTTAAAAAATTGTACTGAGCCACCTTCAGCATGTATATCGTCAATCAATTGCATAGCACTCATGTGGTCAATGCCCGGGTCTAAGCCCATTTCACACAAAAACAATATTCCGCTTTCTTTAAGTCTGGCTTCCTCTTTTTTAATGGCTTCGTCAACATATGATGCCGTTAATAAATGTTTTTTATATTGTAAACAGCTGGTGGCAACGTGGTAATGCAGTGCAGCGGGTAACATAGATATTACAATGTCGGCATTCATCACCGCATTATTACGGGCATCTGTATCATTAATATCAAAGCTGATTGCTTTTCCGTAGACCGAATTTCCAATTTTTGATAGGGCTAAATCGTAACTCGCATCAACAATTGTAAGCATCCACTCCTCTTTGGCAGCATTATTGATAAAATAGTTTATTAATACAGTTGCCGACTTACCTGCACCAAACAGTAAAATTTGTTTCATAACAATCGCTATATGTAAGTGATTAACAATTCTTTGATAAGTAAATACCTATTTTTGCAAACTAAACTATTTTTTTATGAAAAAAGCGCTTTTAATTGCTTTATTTGCTTTTTGTTTAAAGTCCGCAACAGCACAGGTTTCATTGGGTTTAAAAGGTGGTGCTAATATTACCAACTTTACCGGTGGCGATTTTAAAGATTTAGATAAAAAGGCATTGGTTGGTTTTCATGCCGGTGCATTTTTAAATTTCAGGTTAGGTGCTATTTCATTGCAGCCTGAGCTATTAGTTTCAACCGGTGGTGCAACTTTTAAAAATGCCGACTCTAGTTTTCGTCTTACTTATGTAACCTTACCTGTAATGGTAAAAGTTAGAACTCCGGGTGGCTTTTATTTTGAAGCAGGCCCACAGGTAGGTATGAAAGTTGGCGAAAATGTTTCAGGAACAGAAGTGGGCGACTTAGCTAAAAACTTAGATCTTGCCGCAGGTGTAGGTATTGGTTATCAAGCTAACGGTGGTTTTGGTATTGGTGCTCGTTACCTTGCCGGTTTATCAAAAGTTGGTGATAATACTACCGAGCTTCGTGATCCTGATTTTAAAAACAGCACCATTCAAGTTGGTATATCTTTCTTGATTCTTGGTAAAAGATAATTTTACTGTAGTAGTGTAAATAATTATTATGTTACCAGCAGTAGTAACACAGCTCATCGTCCCTTGCGTCGCACTCTTGTACTGCATCAACGCGGAGCATCAATGAGGCCAGTCCAATAACTAATATCGAATTAATTCTATTGGCCAAAATGTTTCTAACCCCGAGCTTAGCAAGGTGCGTTTGATTCGGGGCAGTACTCCGTATTTTTAATCGGAGTGCATAACATAATTCAACAACTGATTTGCTACATAAAAATGGCCGACTTATTAAAGTCGGCCATTTTTATATTTGTTGATTCTATAAATCTTTTTGAATACAATATCACTCAAAATATATTGCACCATTATTAGCTGCATAAAAAAGTAACAACTAACCCAATGCTGATTAGCGAACAGAACGTACAAGAGTGCGACGCAACGACAGCTGCTAGTAGCAATGCAGCTTGATACAAAAAAAATCCCATCATCTTAAAGATGATGGGATAATATTACTTAGATTAAATATCAAACTTAATACCCTGCGCTAACGGAAGGGTAGTGCTGTAGTTAATGGTATTGGTTTGTCTACGCATATACGCTTTCCACGCATCGCTACCGCTTTCGCGGCCACCACCGGTTTCTTTCTCACCGCCAAATGCACCACCAATTTCGGCACCACTGGTACCAATGTTTACATTGGCAATACCACAATCGCTACCGGCATACGATAAAAACTGCTCGGCTTCACGCAGGTTTAAAGTCATAATAGCCGATGAAAGACCTTGTGGTACATTGTTCTGTATAGCAATGGCTTCGTCCAGATCTTTGTATTTTAATAAATACAAGATTGGGGCAAAAGTTTCGTGTTGTACAATTTTATATTCGGGTTGTGCTTCGGCAATACAAGGTTTTACATAACAACCGCTTTCGTAACCGGCACCTTCTAACACACCACCTTCAACAACAAATTTGCCACCTTCGGCTTTGCATTTTTCGATAGAGTCTAAATACATTTTAACCGCATCGGTATCAATCAATGGACCTACATGATTTTTTTCATTTAGCGGATCACCAATGGATAACTGAGCGTATGCTTTAACCAGTTTTTGTTTTACTTCTTCGTAAACCTCTTCCTGTATAATTAAACGACGGGTAGTGGTACAACGTTGTCCGGCTGTACCAACGGCACCAAATAATGCACCTAAAATAGCAATATCCATATCAGCATCTTTGGTAATAATGATAGCATTGTTACCGCCTAATTCTAGTAAAGATTTACCTAAACGTTGTGCTACTGCACCGGCAACTGCTTTACCCATACGTGTAGATCCGGTTGCAGATACCAATGGAACTCTTGTATCGGTACTTAACCATTCACCCACTTCACGACCGCCAATAATTAATCCGCTTACACCTTCCGGTACATTATTTTTAGCAAATACTTCGCTTACAATTATTTGACAAGCAACAGCGCATAAAGGTGTTTTTTCAGATGGTTTCCAAACACAGGTATTACCACAAACCCAGGCTAACATGGTGTTCCAGCTCCAAACTGCCACAGGGAAGTTAAATGCTGATATGATGCCAACAACACCTAACGGATGGTATTGCTCATACATACGGTGATTAGCTCTTTCGCTATGCATGGTTAAGCCATGTAATTGGCGAGATAAGCCAACAGCAAAATCGCAGATGTCAATCATTTCCTGAACCTCGCCATAACCTTCCTGTAAACTTTTGCCCATTTCGTAGGAAACCAGTTTACCTAATGGTTCTTTGTACTTGCGTAATGCTTCGCCAATCTGACGAACAATTTCGCCGCGTTTTGGTGCCGGCCATTTACGCCACTCTACATAAGCTTCTTGTGCTTGTTTTATAACATGGTCGTAAGCATTTCTGTCAGCAGTATTTACCGTGCCAATTACAGCACCATCAACAGGGGTGTAGGAGGTAATATTTTCACCGGTTGTAGGTATCCATTTAACACCGGTACTAACGCCATTATTTTTATCGGCAATATTTAAAACGTGTAAAAATTCCATATGGTAAATTTAGTTTGCAAAGGTAGTTATTATGTAGGAAATGAACAGGTGTTAGTATGTATAAATCCTGCAATACGGGCAATTAACAATAAAATAATAAAAAGGGGCCGAAAGAATTCGGCCCCGGTTAAAACAACACAACTATAAAACGTTTAAGAAAAGCCGTTACAGGGTTAATCCCGCCAGCTCCAGACTTTTCTTTTTTAAATTTCTTGTTTCTATTTCTTCAATAATAGGATCAGCGCTCAGAATAAGTGATACATTATCCTGTTTCCACCAATCGTTATTTTTTAACTCATTAAAAGCTATTACACCTGATAAATATTTTCTTTCTTCCTGCGAATGCCACTCTTCAATCCACTCAAATTTATCTTTTGGAATGCTGTTAATATCAGTAAAGCTTACATAAACCCGTAAATAAATATCCGTTGACAGCTCATGTGGTTGGTGATGATATAGTTTTTTATACTCGTATTTATATTGGTAACGCAATGCCGAAATATCGCTTAACACGGCCGATGCAGTTGGTAAACTACCGGCGCCTTTGCCATAAAAGAATTGTTTATCCGCAAATCCACTCTCAATTACTACACCGTTGTATTCATTTTTAACAAAAGCCAGGTGATCAGTTTGTTTTACAAATTGTGGTAATACAAAAGCTGCAACCTTACCGTTGTTTAACTTTTTTGCCTGAGCAACTAATTTAATTTCCTGTTTTCTTTCTTTTGCTACCTGTGCATCACTGGCGTGAATATTTTGAATGCCGTTGAATAATATTTTATCCGTAGTTGTTACTATGCCATATGCATGTGTGAGTAAGAAACTCCATTTGTTTACCGCATCATATCCTTCTACATCTAACTTAGGGTTACTTTCGGCAAAGCCTAATTGTTGAGCCAGTGTTAGTGCTTGTTTAAAGTCCAGGCCATCTTCAAATATTTTGGTTAATATAAAATTGGTAGAACCGTTAACAATGGCTTTTATAGAGTGTAACAAATCATTGTCATAATACTCTTCCAGGTTACGTATTACCGGAATAGAAGCACAAGCTGCTGATTCGTATAATAATGATTTACCGGTTTTTTGTTGTAAGTCCAATAGAGCCGGTAAGTTTTCTGCAATCATTTTTTTACTGGCGCTTACTACATCTTTATTGTTTTGTAAAGCGGTAGAAACTATCTCAAATGCGGCAATCGCATCATCAATTACTTCAACAATTACATTTATTTCCTGGTCGTTTAATAATTCGTTTTTATCAGTAGTAAATAGTTCGGCCGGGGCTTCACGTTTTTTACCCGGATTTTTAATACATACTTTTTTCAAGCGTGCATTTAAGGATGGGGTTTGTGCCAGTACTTTATACAATCCTTCTCCTACCACACCAAATCCGAATAGGCCAATTACTAACTGTTTATGTGTTTCCATTTTTATATAGTTGTTATTTGTTTGGGCTAAGAGCTGAAAGCTTAATGCTTAAAGCTTAGTTGTTTTTATATTGTTAATAGTTAATTGTTCATTGTTAATGGTGAATGAATACTCACAATTGACTATTCACTACTGACTTACGGTCTTTCGGACTTTCCGACTTTCCCTGTTCAATAGAATTACTGAACGATGAAGTGAGTGACACAACAGACGATGATAGTAGCACTGCAGCCGGTAACATAAAATTTACTGATTAACTATTTTAAGAAAGTTTTTTTGTTTGTGAGTGATGAAATTTTTTAAAGCCACTTCAATTTTTTCGTACTCCAGTAAAAAACCATCATGTCCAAAATCGCTGGCTATAATAAATAGTTGCGAGTGGGGGATATGTTCCTTTAAAAATTCCTGCTCGGTTAACGGATATAACAAATCGGTTTTAATACCAATAATTAAAGTTTGTGCTTTTATTTTTTTTAAAGCTTCTACCACACCATTTCTATTACGCCCTACATCATGGCTATCCATGGTTTGTGTTAAACGATAGTAGGATATAACATTAAAACGGTTGATTAGTTTTAATCCCTGGTAACGTTGGTAGTTATCGGCTGCAAAAACTACATTATTGGCCAATGGTACAAAAGCCTTTTCACGGGGCTGCGTAACCTCGTAGCCTTTGTATTGACGATAGGAGATAAGCGCAATAGAACGGGCAGCCGCCAAACCTTTTTGACCGGCATCGGCACGTTTTTCTAACCAGGTACTGTCAGCCTCTATAGCTAAACGCTGACTGGCATTAAATGCTATGCCCCATGGCGATAATACCGCATTAGTTACGATGGGTACAATATGTTCAAAAAAATCAGGTTCATCAATAGCCCATTCCAATAACTGCATACCCCCGGTGCTACCACCCAAACCAACATGTACTTGTGTAATACCTAAATGGTCACGCAGGTTTTTATAAGTGTTTATAATGTCCCGAATAGTAAATACTGGAAAATCGTGGTAATAAGGCTGGTTAGTTTGCGGATTGTTACTTAATGGCGATATGCTGCCATAAGGACTACCTGGTTTGTTAACGCAAATAATAAAATACTTTGCGGGATCAAAAAAACGGCCTTCGCCAACTAAACCGGGCCACCATTCTGCCGCATTACTGTTTGCCGTAAGCGCATGAAAAATCCAAACTACATTGTCTTTTTTTTCATTAAGGGTACCGTATGTTGTATAAGCCAAATGGTAGCCGGGCAATGTAACGCCCGACTCCAATTGAAATAGATGACTATACTGAAATGTCTGTGTCATAATTATCCTACTAATGCTTCTTTCGCTGAAAAAACTTTATTAAATGCCTGTTGTATATCTGCCTTAATATCTTCTATATGTTCAATACCCACACTGATACGAATTAAGTTAGGCAATACACCTGCTTTTTCTTGCTCAACTTCGCTCAATTGTTGGTGCGTAGTGGAAGCCGAATGTATAACTAAGGTTTTTGCATCACCAACGTTTGCTAAGTGGCTGATGAGTTCAAGCGAGTCAACAAATTTTTTACCATTTTCCAAACCGCCTTTAATACCAAACTGTAATACACCACCAAAACCATTGGTTAAATATTCTTTGGCTAAATTGTTATAAGGGCTGCTTGCTAAACCCGGATACCATACAAACTCAACCTGCTCATGGTTTTCTAACCAGGCAGCTAATGCTAATGCATTATCAACATGGCGTTGTACCCGTAAGGATAATGTTTCCAATCCTTGTATTAGTAAAAACGAATTAAATGGACTTAAAGCCGGACCAAAATCACGTAATCCTTCTACACGGGCACGTATAGCAAATGCAATGTTTGGTAAACCTAACGGATTGCCTTCACCAAATACATTCCAGAATTGTAAACCATGATAACCTTCAGATGGCTCAGTAAATTGTGGAAACTTACCATTACCCCAGTTGTAATTACCACCGTCAACAATAACACCGCCAATACTGGTACCATGGCCGCCAATCCATTTTGTAGCCGATTCTACAACAATGTTTGCACCATGTTCAATGGGTCGGAATAAATATCCGCCTGCACCAAATGTATTATCAACTACTAAGGGTAAATCATACTCTTTTGCTAAGGCAACAAACTTTTTAAAGTCAGGAACATTTAAGCGTGGGTTACCTATAGTTTCTAAATAAATAGCTTTTGTATTTTTATCAATCAATGGTACAAAGCTTTCAACATTATCACCTTCTGCAAAACGGGCTTCAATACCTAAACGTTTAAAAGCAACTTTAAATTGATTGTATGTACCACCATAAATAAACGAGGTGGATACAAAATTATCTCCTGCTTGTAAAATATTATTTAAGGCTAAAAACTGCGCTGCCTGCCCCGATGAAGTTGCAACCGCTGCTACACCACCTTCCAGTGCTGCAATACGTTGCTCAAACACATCGGTGGTTGGGTTCATAATACGGGTGTAAATATTGCCAAATTCTTTTAAGCCAAATAAATTTGCGGCATGGTCAGAGTTGTTAAATTGATAAGAAGTTGTCTGGTACAAAGGAACTGCTCTTGCATTAGTTGATGAATCAGCTTTTTGTCCGGCATGTAACTGCAATGTGTCAAAGTGTAACTTGCTCATAAGTAATTTACTTTAAAAGTTTAAGTAGTAATATAATTTGAAACGATGTAAGATTGTTGCGATACAACAGGTAGAATAGTAGGTATGTTTACTACATACAACAAATACAACACGGACAGCAAGTAGTAGCTGTTTTTAAGAATGTGTATGTTGATTTGTTTTGCATATTATTCCACTAAGTTAGTAGACAATTAACTAAAGTTCCAAATTTTAATTTGTTAAAATTTTGTTTGTGTGATTTTAACGGTCATCAAACAAACGCACATTCGTTGCATTAAATACATTTTTTGAGTTGTCATTGTTAAACAGTTTTGTTCTTGTTGTAACAACAAGAGATGATTAATTTGATAAAACAGTCACTGTTAACAAGAGAAGGAGAGAGGTTTACCGGATTACATATTTTTGGCGGTATTAACAGCAAAAAAAATGCTCATCCGATAAATCAGATGAGCAATAATATAGTTGAATATAAATACCAAAGCTTGAAATCTGACTTATCTGCCTCCGTTTTACCGGAGATGGAGTTGGCACCTTTTCAAAATAAAATTCTGATAGGTTGCCAAGGCGTCTGTGGGCCATTACCCTCAGCCTTTCTTGATAAGTGATGCAAAAGAACTAATGCAAAGGTAATGATGAAAACTAAACAGCAAAATATTTTTCTAAAATTTTATGCTAACGATTGTTTTGTCATCTCTTCAAATGCTTTTCCCTTCTGGATTTTATGCAAATCAAATATTTTTTTATTTGTTTTAATCAGCAGCAGTTTTTCATGGCATCCAGCTTGCGACGCTCCATTTATCAGCATATCATTGGGCATCTTTTTTTGGCTTCCTAATTACTTATAAACATTACCAAATTGTCAAAGTTTTTGCACCGGATTTTGCAGTTTTTTCACCTACATTTGCCGCCCCAAAAAGGCATAATATACATATGGAAATTAAATATTTACAGCATATTTCTGGTTTACTAAGTCTGCCTATAAAAGGTATTACCAGTATTGTTGAGTTAGTAAAAGACGG
The DNA here is from genome assembly GCA_002399735.1 of Chitinophagaceae bacterium UBA4857. GTDB lineage: Bacteria > Bacteroidota > Bacteroidia > Chitinophagales > Chitinophagaceae > Terrimonas. Next base: position 77,344 of record DHEF01000044.1, on the reverse strand, counting down.
ATCTACTATTCCCTTTATTGCACGTTACCGTAAAGAAGCAACCGGTAATCTGGATGAGGTTGCGATTGGTAATGTGGTAGAACAGATTAAATACTTTGAAGAACTTGAAAAGCGTAAAGAAACCGTTTTAAAAACAATTGACGAAGCAGGTAAGTTAACACCTGAATTGAAAAAGCGTATTGAGGATTGTATAGTTGCTACTGAATTGGAAGATATTTATTTACCATTTAAGCCAAAACGTAAAACAAAAGCTTCCATTGCCATTGAAAAAGGGTTGGAGCCGTTGGCTAAAATAATATTTGAGCAAACCGAAAAAATTAATCCCGAAACTGAAGCCGGTAAATTTATTACAGATCAGGTAGCAGACAAAGCAGCAGCATTACAGGGCGCCCGTGATATAATTGCAGAGTGGGTAGCTGAAGATGAACAGGCTCGCAACATCATTAGAAAAATGTTTACTAATGAGGCCAAAGTAACATCAAAAGCTTTAACCAGTAAAAAAGAGGAAGAAGATGCGCAAAAGTATCGTGACTATTTTGAGTTTAATGAATATTTAGCTGATAGTCCTTCGCATCGTATTCTGGCAATTCGCCGAGGTGAAAAAGAAGGTTTTTTATTAATGGATATTTCTATTGATAAAGAAATTGCTGCTAACCAATTGAAGTCTCATTTTGTAAAAAATCTGGATGCAGTGGGACAACAAATTGCAACAGCTATTGATGATAGTTATAGCCGACTGTTAAAACCATCTATTGAAACAGAGTTTCGTTTAAACAGTAAAAACAAAGCTGACGAAGAGGCTATTGCAGTATTTGCAGATAATTTGCGTCAATTATTACTTGCATCGCCATTAGGTAATAAACGTGTAATGGCACTTGACCCAGGCTTTAGAACAGGTTGTAAATTAGTATGCCTGGATGAAAGCGGTACATTTTTACATTATACTACCATATTCCCGCATGCACCACAAAATGAATGGGACAAAGCAGCACATACAATAAAAGAGCTGGTAGCTAAATATCATATTCAGGCAATTGGTTATGGTAATGGTACCGCCAGTAAAGAAACTGATCAATTGGTGCGTAGCATTCAGTTTGATAGACCGGTATCAATTTTCCTGGTTAACGAAAGCGGTGCCTCCATTTACTCGGCCAGCGAAGTTGCCCGTGAAGAATTTCCTGATCAGGATGTAACAGTACGTGGTGCCATCAGTATTGGCCGTCGTTTATTGGATCCTTTAAGCGAATTGGTAAAGATTGATGCAAAAAGTATTGGTGTTGGTCAGTACCAGCATGATGTAAACCAGAATAAGCTAAAAGATTCATTAGATAATGTGGTGGAGAGTTGTGTAAATTATGTTGGTGTTGATGTAAATACGGCCAGCAAACATTTATTAACCTATGTATCAGGTTTAAGTGCAACGGTGGCCCGCAACATAGTTGATTACAGAACTAAAAATGGTAGTTTTAAAAACAGGGAGGAGCTTAAGAAAGTTTCTATGTTAGGACCAAAAGCATTTGAACAGTCCGCAGGGTTTTTGCGCATACCTAACGCAGAAAATCCATTAGATAACTCGTCAGTACATCCGGAGTCCTACCATATTGTTGAGGCTATGGCATCAAAAGTTAATTGTACGGTAGCTGATTTGATTCAAAAGGCGGATACAAGAAAACAGTTAAATGTTAAAGATTTTGTGCAGGAAGGTGTAGGGACTTTTACAGTAGAAGATATTTTAAAAGAGTTAGAGAAGCCCGGTCGTGATCCCCGTTCACCAATTGAAGAATTCAGATTTGCCGATGGGTTAAAAGCCATTAGTGATTTACAGGTAGGCATGAAAGTACCGGGAATAGTAACAAATGTAACCAACTTTGGAGCATTTGTAGACGTAGGTGTAAAACAGGATGGTTTAGTACACATTTCACATTTAGCCAATCGTTACGTTAGCGATCCAAAAGAGGTGGTAAAGCTTAATCAAAAAGTAATGGTTACAGTGGTTGAGGTAGATGTTGCCCGTAAACGTATTGCATTAAGTATGAAAGATAGTAGCGCAGGCCTCATTAGCCAGGAAACTAAAAATGTACAAACAAAAAAAGCCGGACAAACTAAAAAGGTAGAACCGTTAAATCCTTTTCAGGCTAAATTAGCTATGTTAAAAAAGAAGTTTGACGATTAAACACAATATTATTCATCATTAACATAAAATGCCGCTTTTACAACGAGTCGGCATTTTTTTATTTATTAAGCAAAACAGGATTTTTCCTGTATCAAAATGGGGGTTTTTCCTGTGTCTAAATAAATGGCTATGTGTTTACTTTGTTTTAACATTAGGGGAAACTAATTAGTGCCATTAACCATTAAACTCTTAACCAATCCCTGGATGTTAACTTACTTGATTAACACCGCTTTTTTGCGGTTGCAGCCATAATCATAAATGAACCAATCCGTTTTTTACTGCATATAAAGCAAGTCCTACACGACTTTTAATATTTAATTTTTCAAAAAGCGCATTTCTATACCCATCAATTGTTTTGGGACTTAATGACATTTGAAGGGCTATCTCGTTATAGGTAAGTTCGCTACAAGCTAATTTCAAAAAATCTCTTTCTCGTTCGTTCAATTGGTAAGACTGATTGCCATTGCCGTAGCCATCACCATTATTATCTTGCTGAATAGCATGTAAGAGTTTTCCGGTTATAAAATCGGTATAGTAAAAACCTTTATTATAAACAGAGTTTAATGCTTCTGATAATTCTTTTGGTTCCACATCTTTACATAAATATCCTTTTACACCAAGCTTTAACATACTTACCACCGTTTCTTCTTTTTCAACCATACTAACAACCAGCGTTTTTATTAATGGAAAATGGGTGCTTAGCCATTTAACCGTGCTAAAACCATCCATTTCCGGCATGTTAATATCCAATAAAATAATGTCAGGAGAATTGTCTGGAGTTAGCAGGCTTTGTAAGTCTTTGCCGTTATTGGCCTCAAAAATTACTTCGTATTGTGGGCCAAGCATATCAATAAGACTTTTTAAACCTTTTCTAAAAAGTTTATGATCGTCAACTAAGGCCAGTTTGATTTTCTGATGTTGGTGAAACATGGTTGAGGGGAAGTATAATACTTATTGTAGTTCCTTTATTCGGTTTACTGCTAATGGTAAGATTAGATTTAATCAATTGTGCACGGTTCTTTAAGTTATCTACCCCGGAACCGTTTCCTTCTAATAAATCAGGTTCAAAACCTATACCATCATCATTAATTACTAAAGTAAGTAAATTATTTGACACAGTAAGCAAAACATGAATGTGTTTAGCCTGGCTATGTTTGATAATATTGTTGCAACTTTCCTGAAACATTCTATATAAGATGGTAGCCTTGCCCGCATCCAAACCAATTATATCTTCAACACCGGAGTAGGAGATGGTAAACTGCTCAAGTTTTTTTAAGCGTTGTACTTCAATTCTGATCGCTTTTGCTAAACAAATTTGTTGAATTTTATTAGTCCCTAAACTAAGTGATAAGGACTTGATATCAAATATTAATTGTCTTACTAATTCTTTGGTATCTTCTATTTTTTCACTTGCTTTTTTGGGGTCGCTTAGTTGTAAAGTGTTTAAATGAATTTTTATAAGGCTTGCAATTTGCCCCAGGTTATCATGCAATTCCTGTCCAATGTGATTTAATGTCTCTTCCTTTATCTCTAGTTGTGTTTGAAGTAGGGTTTCCGAAAAGTGAGATTTTAATTCTTTTTCATTGATGATAAAATTGTTTTGTTTTTCTTTAATTCTATACAAAAAATATATAAAAAAAAAGAAAAACAAAACGAATAAAAGGCTCGCACCAATTAAGTACCACTCCGCTTCTGTGATATATTTGAACATAGAAAGCTCATTATTATGAGGGAATAATAAATCAAGTTACCAATTGTATTTAATACACGGTAAATAATATTTCCTGTTTCATTTTTTACGAAGGCAGGGTTGTGGGTGGCACTTAAATAAGAAAAGAAAAAGAAAAAAACAATTATACTGCCTACAGAATACCAGAAAAGTGAATCGGTTTTTAATTGATGATACTCTTCTTTTTTGTACACCTGGTATAAATACATACTGGCACCTGTCATTATTTGTATACATATTACTGATAAATAAAGAGGATTAAAAACCGTCATTTTATTTAATAGTAAAATTGTTATAGCCAATAGTGAGCTAATGCAGTAGAATATTAAATACTTTTTTCGGAGTTTGGAATATATACAATTGTAAAATATTATAAAGGTTACAATGCTATGTACTATAAAAAAAGTGTTATAAAGTATATGCTTGTTTACATTATATATTTGGGGGCCATTATTTAGAATAAATAGTTCATTAGAGGCTGATAGAAATAATACAATAATTAATGCCCTGTAAACAGGTGGTTTTATTTTACTAAAGAAAAAAACACCGGTTAAAAGAGCAAATGCCTGCAGAATAACGCTTAATAAAAGCATAAAATAATTATTCAGTTATTTATGGTGAAACATCTCCCCAATTCAGATATCCTTTTGTATCACTAGTTGAATCTCTTTCGGTTGAACCTTTTTTATAGCTAAATGGTGTCATGGCTGTTTCTGTTGGATTTTTTTCCCATTCTTCTCTTGATACGTTTTTGGTTAAACCAAATATAACGGTTCCATATCCATCTTTTTTGGGTGATGTCACATTACTATAGATCCCAAAGCCAGCTCTTACTGTGTTAATTTTATTATCCAACATATATTTCATCATAAACGCTATTGATTCTTTATCAAAATCAATACCGGCAGATGGTCTTGGCGGTGGTATTTTTGAATTTTTATAACTTAGTAAATAATTTTCAGCGGAAGAAGTATCAATCATTGCATTTTTGCTTTCGGCTGTAGATGACTTACGAGCCAATAGTTCATCAGAAAGTTTAGTAACTTCTTCCCATTTATTTGCATCACTTTTGAGTTTTTCATATTCGTCTTTGTTAACTTTTACAATATTTGCATCGTTAGTACAACTAATAAAAAAAATTGCCACACAAATACCTGTAACAGCAATAAGAAGTTTTTTTCTTTTCATTATTTTTGAATTTTCCTCTAAATAAAAGAAAATAACAGATTTTTAAATAAGGAAAAACCCTTATTTTTTACAATGTTTTTCCTGTATTAAATATGATTGTTAATTACTGCTCAAATAAACAAAAGCTTCCACCAACCCATTCTTTATCTTTATTATATCGTACACCAATCATTTTACCCTTACTAAGCCTGGCCAGATTATTTGCAGGTATGGGCCTTGCTTCACCCTTTTTCCAAAAATAAAAAATACGTATTTCAGCTTTAGCCGGTATATCCGGAGTAACTATAACATCGGCATATTTTACTTTACGTTGTAAAATCCAGTTCTCAGGGTCTTTAATTGCTTCAATATCTTCTTGAGTTACATCAATTACTACACCTTGGCCGGCAAATGAAAAAAGTGGCTTTAATACATAATTTTCTAAATCGGCAGGTGTTTCTTTTACATCGCTAAGGAAAGTGGTTTGAGGCACATACGCATTATCAATAAACGGTAAAGTATATTTGCTTATACGGTAAAACCATGATGGATGCGGTACCCATTCTACATCTAGGTTTTCAAACAATAATTTGCCTTTTTCTTGTACTTCTTCTGATTGTTGGTGTAAGTCGTCAAAAATTATTCGGTTATAAATTCTTTTAATCTGTGTTTTTACACCATTGTTTATATAAAATAAATCTTGGCCTTCTTGTGTTAATTCGGTTAAACAAACCGGTTTTATCTTCAGGTAATCTTGTGTACAATAAAAATCTACACGGGTTTTTTGCTGGTGAGGAAACAACTCCAACAAAATTACTTCTTCCGGTTTATAATCGCCAACAATTACATCTTTTAATAATTGCAAATAAGTTTCGCGAGTATAACCACCTATATAACTGCTATAACCTTCGGGTAAAGGAAAATGTTTTGCAAAAACATCATCCAATAAAACCTCATATGCAAAAAGCGTAGGGAAGCCCTGCATCTCAATAAGCTGTGGTTCAAGTTCGCCATTTTCGTTTTCACATATACCAAAGTCAAATGCTATACAATCAGTATACTCGTTTTCTTTGGGTACTTTAACATTATCAGGTATAGCTCTGGCTGTTAGTTCTTTAAAATCCGGACGGGTAATAATATCTACAATGCTTTCGCAAGCACCAATCAATTTATTGGTAAAAGTTTTAGGTACAAAAATGGGCGTTTCGGCCAATCTAAACTCAATGGCTCCGGGATGAAAACTATCGATATCCTTTAGAAAATTTTCATACGCTTCCTTGGTAAAACTCTTATTATAATCTGCACGTAATGATGGTACCATGATAATTAGATAATGTGGTGATTAGATAATTAGGTTATTAGATAGAAAAATTATTTAACTAACAATTTGGTGAATTAGGTTTTTAAAAATCTGTTGCAAACTTGTACAATGCCCAATAGTATTAATGCAGTATAAGCGTGCGACGCAAGGGACGATGATAGTAGCAATGCTGCTGATAACATAAAAATGTATTACTACGCTTCTTTCTCCCAAACCTGTACCAGATGCGTTAACACGTTTACGGCCTTTTGCATATCCTGTATGCTCACATATTCGTGTTTGCCATGAAAAGCCATTTCGCCGGTAAATATATCGGGGCAGGGTAGTCCCATAAATGAGAGCCTGCTGCCATCGGTTCCGCCACGGGCACTTTCTTTTTTAAATGGTATACCGGCCAATTCCATTGCTTTTTGTACATGGCTTGTCATTTCCGGATGTTGCGATACAACCTCTTTCATATTTCGGTATTGCTCTTTAACTTCAAACTCGTATGACGAACCCGGGTAACGGCCCACAGCCTGTTTTACAAATTCCTCCAAACGGGCTTCGTGTTTTTTTAATTTGTCAGTATCAAAATCTCGGATGATAAATTGAACCGCTACTTTTTCCGCAATACCATCAATATGTACAGGATGAACAAAGCCATCACGGCCATCGGTTGTCTCCGGCGAAAAATGATCCTTTGGTAATAAATCTAAAAACAAGCCGGCTACTTTTAATGCATTTACCAAGGTGTTTTTTGCATAACCCGGATGTGCGCTAACACCATAAAAAGTAACTTTTACACCGTCAGCACTAAAGGTTTCATCGGTGTAAGCACCCAATGGGCCTCCATCCAATGTATAACCAAAATCGGCTCCCAGTTTTTTCATATCAACATGGTTTACACCACGTCCAATTTCTTCATCAGGTGTAAATAAAATTTTTATAGTACCGTGTTTAGCGTTTGGGTGTTGGCTAAGATAATTTACTAAATCCATAATAATTGCAACTCCTGCTTTATTATCAGCACCTAAAAGAGTAGTGCCCGATGCAGTGATGATGTCATCGCCAATTTTTTCACGTAAATACGGATGCGCTTTGGTTGTAATTACCTGCGTATTATCATCTGGTAGCACTATATCCTTGCCATCATAATTTTCATGTACAATTGGTTTTACATCTTTACCGGTACAATCGGGCGCTGTATCCATATGGCTGCAAAAACACAGAACAGGTACTTTTTTATCGGTATTCGATGGTATGGTAGCATATACATAACCCCATTCATCTAAATGGGCATCGGCTATACCAATGCTCAATAATTCTTCCACTAAAATTTTTCCTAAATCTTTTTGCTTTTCGGTGGATGGAAAGCTGGTTGATTGCGGATCACTTTGTGTATCAACCTGAACATACTTCATAAATCTTTCGGCAACGGTGTAGGTGTATTGCAAACTCATATCAAAATCACTTGGCAGTTAATAAAATAAAAATGGTTTGCAATAAAGATATTGCAAACCATTTAAACAAAATAAGTAAGTTTTTATGGCATAATAATCAGCGGGCTGCCGCCGGCTATTTCTACCAACTCCAGGTCAAAAGTTAAGTCTTTACCTGCAAGCGGGTGATTAGCGTCTAATAAAATACTGTCTTCTTTAACTTCGGTAACCGTTACCTGAAATTGTTGACCATTTTGGTCGCTCATTACTAATGGCATGCCAACAGCAATTTCCATTTCCGGCGGAAAACGGTCTTTTGGCATATCCACCACCATATCCGGATTTACAGGGCCATAAGCCTCAGCAAAAGGAATATTAACCGTTTTCTTTTCACCAACCGTCATACCGGTAACCCCTTCGTCAAAACCAGGTATAACCATTCCACTACCTACTTCAAACTCAAGTGGCTCACGACCTTCCGAGCTGTCAAAAGTTTCACCGTTACTCAATTTACCGTGGTAATGCACCTTTATTTTATCACCTTTTTTTACCATAACATTTTTATTGAAGTCATTAATTTTCCTGACACGGGCAAGGTAGGGTAAAATCGCTGTATCGCATGTTATTTTACTAAACTTTTAATAACATTTTTACAAAAAAATGTTTATAATTGAGCCTATAGCTTTTATTGAAAAATCTACATTTTTATGATAAAATTTTTTGTTAGTCAGCTGCATAACTACTATCAGCTTAGGTTGCGTCGCACTCTTCAACGTTCTGTCCAATATTGGGCATTGGGCAAAATGCATACTTTAAAGGTATGGTTGCTGCTATTTGCCGGCTGTTTTTTGCAATTTAGTTGTGCTTCCCGCCCAACACATAAAATAAATAATAATACAGATAAAAGTGTTGTGGTTGCTGCAGATTCTATGCCGGCGCCCACCATTATAGACGCAGAAAATAGAATAATTCCGGCAGCCGAAAGATTGCAGGTTTATTTACCCTTACTAAAAGGAAAACGTATTGGCATTTTTGCCAACCAAACTACTACTTGTGGCAACACACACCTGGTAGATACACTACAAAAATTGGGGGTAATTATTAAAGTAATATTCGGGCCCGAACATGGTTTTAGAGGCACGGCCGATGCCGGTGAAAAAATTGGCAATTACACAGATAAAAAAACAGGTATTCCTGTGGTGTCTTTATATGGAACAAAACGCCGTCCATCTACCGATGACGTAAAAGATGTAGATATCCTGGTATTTGATATACAGGATGTAGGTGCTCGATTTTATACCTATATATCTTCGCTGGAAGAATTTATGGAAGCTGCATTTGAACTAAAAAAACCACTATTGGTACTGGATCGTCCAAACCCTAACGGTCATTATATTGACGGGCCGGTTTTAGACCGCAAATACACATCCTTTATTGGCCGCCAACCTGTACCGGTTGTATATGGTATGACAATGGGTGAATATGCCCTAATGATCGGCGGCGAAAAATGGTTGAGCACTAAAGGCAATGCCACTTATGCCTATTATCAATCGGTAAAAGAACATCATCCTGATACTGCTTTTCACTTTTTAATTATAAAAAATGAAAATTACACGCATAAATCAAAATATGTGTTGCCGGTAAAACCATCACCTAATTTACCTAACATACAATCCATTTATGTATATCCATCTACTTGCTTTTTTGAGGGTACGGTATTAAGTGAAGGTCGTGGTACGGATAAACCTTTTCAGGTTTTCGGACATCCATCATTACCCCAAAATTTGTATGCATTTACACCCAATCCGAATGAAGGAGCTAAAAGTTCAAAACTATATGGACAAAAATGTTATGGCTGGGATGTAAGTGGCACGGTTGATGAAGTAGTAAAAGAAGTAGATGATAAAATTCAGCTTAAATGGCTGATAAATGCCTATAAATTGTTTCCTGAAAAAGATAAGTTTTTCATTTTACCAAAATCGGGTAGTATGGAACAGTCTTTTTTTAATAAACTGGCAGGTAATAACGAATTATGGCAACAAATTAAAGCCGGTAAGTCAGAAGCCGAAATACGTGCAAGCTGGCAGCCGGGTTTAGTAAAATTTAAAGAGATACGTAAAAAGTATTTGTTGTATCCTGATTTTGAGTAAACGCAAGTTGAATACTGATATTACTCATGTTATACCTGACTATAAATTTATAATTTAGTTTTTTCTTTAATTAAAATAAACAGTTATGAAGTTTCGTATCGAATCGCCAGGACATAAGTTAAGCCCTTCCTTGAAAGCTTATATTACAGCCAAATTAGGAGGGTTAGATAAGTTTTATAAAGACATTCAGGAAATAGAAGTAACCGTAATAAATGAGGCCAGAAAAAATAAAGAAGTGGTTGTTTGTACGTTAAACATCCGTGTACCGGGTAAAGACGAGTATTTAAAAAGCAGTTCCGAAATTTTTGAAGATGCTATTTTAAAAATTGCCGACAGTGCCAAAAGAAGATTGAGGATCAGAAAAACACAACTGGCTAAAGCCAATAAACTTAAAACACCTAACCGTAAAGTGGCCGCAAAAAAAGCCGCTTTACCAAAGGCTAAATAAAACAAAAAAGGTTGCTTTATACAAAGCAACCTTTTTTGTAACAACGTTTATTAATTAAGTATTAACTCAATTACCGGAATCTCTGTATTGGGTTTTACTACGGGTAAGTCCATTATCAGGTCATCTGCACCGGCTGTAATAGCCATATGTTCCGATGCTTTGGCCGCTGCACTTTCCCTGTATTTTATCTCCGAATTATCGTGTAAAAACTGTGCATACTTTACCTGACCTTTAAAACCTGGTAAATACAGGGTTTTAAAAGGATATTGCAATAAGTGTATGTATAAACGGTTTGTTTCTTTGTTGTAAGTAAGAAAGGTGTTTTTTGGCGCTTGGAATTTTTCAGGCGCAGCTGTACAACCGTAAATTGATTTACTGTTAAACGTCATCCAATCGCCAATTTGTTGCAAACGTTCAATAGCCCTGTAATCAAAATTACCTCTGGCAGTTGGCCCCACGTTTAATAATAAGTTTCCGCCTTTGCTCACAGTTTCAATTAACATGGCAATAAGTTGGTTGGTACTTTTCCATGTATTTTCATCACGGTGGTAACCCCACGAACCTGAAAATGTTTGACAGGTTTCCCAAGGTACTTTTTCACCATTATGTTCAGGCCATGTGTTGGGCATAAACTGCTCAGGTGTTTTATAATCCCAACCCCATTTATCTTCCATTAAATCTAGGCGGTCGTTCATCACAATATCAGGTTGTAAACTACGAACCATCTTTACCAGTCCTTCACTGTCCCATTCATCTTTTCCTTTACCATCATTGCCCGGATAAGAAAAATCCCAAAACAGCAAGTCAATTTTACCATAGTTGGTTAATAGTTCCCGCACCTGATTTTTTACAAATGTTCTGTACTTGCCCATGTCGCGGTTTTTATTATCTTCTTTAGCCGCAGCATTGTTACGTAATGGATGTATTCCGTCTATGGTAAAATTTTTATCGTGCCAGTCAATTAATGAAAAGTAAAATCCAATTTTTAATCCTTCTTTTCTGCAAGCATCTACAAACATTTTAAGAATGTCTTTTTTGTATGGCGTTTTAGCTGCATTAAAGTCACTGAATTTTGTATCCCATAGGCTAAAACCTTCATGGTGCTTGGTGGTTATTACAACATACTTCATACCGGCCTTTTTCGCCATTTTTGCCCATTCATCCGGGTTATATAAATCAGGATTAAATAAATTAAAATACTTCTCCTCATAAACATCAGGCGCAATGCTTTCCATATTTTGTATCCATTCATGCCTTGCCGGTAGCGAATAAAGCCCCCAATGAATAAACATGCCAAAGCGATCATTTAACCACCATGCAAGCCGATCTTGTTTTTTTTCGGTTGCTGCTTTTTTCCAGGCCTCATTTTGTGCTGATATGTTTTGAGAGAATAAAGAAATAAAGAGTAAGACTAAAAACGGGTTTGTTTTTTTCATAAGAAGACAATCTTTAGAAGTGTATGTGTAAAACAACATTGATACTTACGAAAATAGACTAATTACTTTCATTATGTTATGTCAAACGATTGTGTGATTTATATCAATTACTATTATATCAGCAATAACAAATAGCAGATATTTTAAGGTACTATATTGTTACTTCTTGTATTTTTTTATCCGGTTCTAAGCATAATTGTACATTTTTAAACTAGCTTTTTAATGTTTAAGAAAAAATAGTTAATTTAAACGCATGGGAAATACTAGTTGTATTAATTGTAATAATCTCTATTCAGGTAATTATTGTCCAAACTGCGGACAATCGTCGCACGAAGGAAAAATAAATGCGCATTATTTTTTACACGACATTCCACATTCCATTTTTCATATTGATAAAGGCTTTTTCTATACTTTAAAATCAATGTTTACCCGCCCAGGTTATATGATAGAAGAATACTTACAGGGCAAGCGGGTAAAACATTTCAGGCCATTTTCCTATGTGGTAATTATGTCGGCCATTTGCACTTTTATTATTAAAGGTATAGAGTGGGCTACCGCTAAAGTTTTCATAAGCAATAATCCCGGGGTTGCAGCACCAATTAATGATAATTTCTTTGCTCATTATTTCAGCCTATTTATTTTCATCATGATTCCCGTTGCCAGCTTAATAACCTGGCTTACTTTTTATAAACGAAAATATAATTACTGGGAACATTTTTTAGCAAATACCTATATAGCTGCACAGCTAAATATTATTTTGTTACTTATAAGATTGGTGGGATTAGTGGTTGTATTGTTTACACACAAAATAAATAATATAGATTTTACCTGGTTTTTAATAGTATTTATGATGGGCTTTTTATTTATTTATGGGAGTGTATTTGGGGTTTTAATGCGTGCCAATAATAAAATACTCAAGCTTACTATTATACTTAGTATTATGAATTCGCTTTTAGCCATGCTTTATTTAGGAGGCTTTTCACTGGCCGGTTTATTAAAATAAATTGTTGCTATTGTATTCTATTGCTATACGGATAAAAGAACGACTTTAAACATATTACGATGACGAAGAGCGAACGGAACGGTGAACGGAGCGTCGCAAGTAAAGATCAATCAAGGGTGGGACGCAGGTAACAAAGTAAATCCAACAAATTGGACTTTAAAGTTCCTTTAGATTCTGAGTAAAACGGAGGGAAGGAACATTGTTCAAGGGCTGATACGTGTTAAAATAAAAATACCTTAGTAAAATTATACACTGCATAAAATATGAAATGCACCAAATAAAAATATTTTTAACGATTTCTTTTTTGTCTTATGTTCTCAACCAACGCTATGCTTAAAAAATGTAAACAAGGTTTTGTTTTTACTGTCTTCCTTTTCTTTATTGTTACAAATCAAGTGACTGTTTATGCGCAACAAAATGCTTTTGTAAAAGTTGCCAACCATCAGTTTGTTATTAATAAAAAGCCATATTATTTTATGGGTACCAATTACTGGTATGGCGGCATTTTGGGTATGGATAAACAGAACGGTGGTGACAGGCAACGACTATTAAAAGAGTTGGATTTTTTACAAAAAAATGGCGTTACTAACTTACGTGTAATGGCCGCTGTAGAAGGATCGGGTTATGTGAATGGTGTAAACCGGGTACAACCTTCTGTGCTAACTGCACCCGGTGTATTTGATGAAAAACTTTTAGAAGGAATAGATTTTTTATTGGCAGAAATGGCCAAACGTAAAATGAAAGCTGTTTTATTTTTAAGTAATAACTGGGAGTGGAGTGGTGGATTTATGCAATATGTAAACTGGTACGGACTGGTGCAGGATAGTATTGTACAACGAAAATTAAATTGGGACGAACAACGTGATATTACAGCACAATTTTATAGTTGTGTATCGTGCAAAGAAGCGTATTTAGATCAGGTAAAATTTATTGTTAACCGTAAAAATAAAGTAACCGGTAAATTATATATCAACGATCCTACAATCATGTCGTGGGAGTTAGCCAACGAACCAAGACCTATGCGACCGGCTGCTGATGCGGACTATGCAACATGGATCGAAGAATCGGCGGCATATATAAAAAGTATGGATAAAAATCATTTAGTAACCATTGGTCATGAAGGCTATATGGCAACCGATGGCGATATGCAATTATTTGAAAAAATACATCAGGATAAAAATGTTGATTATCTGGCCATACATATTTGGGCAAAAAACTGGAGTTGGTTTAAAGGCGAAGATTTTTCAGGTGTGATAGATACTTTAAAACAACGGGCTTTGGATTATATTGGTGTACACGAAAAAATAGCCACCAAAATTAAAAAACCGTTAGTTATAGAAGAGTTTGGTTTACCCAGGGATCATCATGGTTTTACGATAGATGTAAGTACCCGTTTACGCGACGAATATTTTGCTGCTATTTTTAGTGCCTTTCTTAAAAGTAAATTAAACAAAGGTTCCATTGGTGGTGTTAATTTTTGGGCTTTTGGCGGTACTGCTCGTCCTAAAAACAATCAAATATTTTGGAAGGAAGGCGATGATTTAACCGGCGATCCACCCATGGAAGAACAAGGGTTAAATTCTGTGTTTGATAACGATGCAAGCACTTGGGATATTATCAGAAAACATGCAAAGTAGTTTTTGTTTACCAGCTGTAGTACCCTGATTGATCGTTCCTTGCGACGCTCCGTTCATCGTTCTGTCCGCTCATCATCATCGTGTTATTGGTATAGCTTTCTATTTTTTTTAGTCTTTAAATTAGGTCAAATGCTTGGGCAAAGCGCACTATATCATAATTATTATCTATACTAAGTTTGGCTTGTATGTTACGCCTATGTGTGTTTATTGTTTTGGCAGAAATAAAGAGTTTACCGGCAATATCTTCTGAGCTATTGCCTAAGGCCATAAACTGTAGTATTTCTTTTTCTCGTTTAGTTAGCGAATTAAATAATAAATAATTTTTTTTAAGAAAACTATTCTCTTCCAAAAGGCGCTGTACTTTATTCGTAATATAATGTTTTGTATCCACAGGTATTGATGTAACAATACTGAACAACGGAATATCATCAGCATTCCTGTATAAAATTTTTGTGGCGCTTAAAAACCAAACATAATCATGCCTGGGTGATTTTCTTACTTGTTGAAAGAAGGTAATAAAGTCGTCAGAAACTTTACGTTCAAATAAATCAATAATTCTAGGGTTATAATCTTTAACATCATCCGGATTAAAAAAAAAGCTATGATATTCTGGGCCATAGTCATGTAACTCTTGTATTGTTACACCAAGGTAATCAAGCCCCCAACGGGAAATATATATCGGTAGTTGTTTGGTTAAATCATGTACTATAATTGCTCCGGGGAAGGAGTCTTCCATGGTATGTATACTTTCGATAATCTCATGAATTTCTCCCGAAAAGGCAATTTTTTCCAGCAGATTGGTTTGAAAGGGCATATAAGCTTGTAATGGTTAGCGGCAAAATACATCATTATATTAAAAATACTCACATGTGAGTATTTTTTTTATAGTCGAAACAAATAACCTTTGAGCCGATTTTATATTCTAAAATATTATAATGAGAAAAATTATTTTATTCAAATTAATCATATTGCTTAGTTGTATAACACATGCCCAAAAATATGGTGGTAGCGCCTGGGTTCATGTAAAAGATGGTGATGGCAATACCCGCGTATTGAATGTGGTAAAACAATCGTCAAATTATTCCGAAACTGATGCCAAAGCATCTTTACTCAAAGAGCTTGAAAGCGAATGTAAATACAATGAAAAGTTTAGTAGTCAGGTATATTATAGTATTGATAAATATGAGCAAGGTGATAAGTATGCGTGGAAATACGGAGGTTCAGCATCTGTAAGAGTAAAAGATAAAGAAGGCAATACCCGTATGTTAAATGCTACCACATCTTGTAAACACCAGACAAAGGCTGATGCAAAACTAGCCTTATTTCATATCATTTTTCAAGACAGAAAGTATACTGAAGAATATGATTGGGGTATTAAATACGATATTAATAACTGCGATTAAAATATTTGCTATTATCCAAAATAAAATATGAGAAAGATAATAACCGTTCTATGTCTTACTGTGTGTATACATACAATGTATGCACAAAATAAACCTACTAAGGAAGAAACTATTGCGTTTATTAATAGAACTGCTGAAGAGGCTATTGGGACAATTTATAATTCCACTAGGACAAAAGAAATTTCTTTTGATCTTATGAGTTACAGACGAATTAGTATTATGGAAATAAACAAAGATAATGGTACAATCGTTGAAACAAATAAATATGTAGAAACGCAAACTTTTCCATCATTAGAATTTTTAAACATGGAGAAGGAGTTTGAACTGATGAATTGTGAAGTAGGAAGAGATGATATCTGTGAAATATGGATTCCTTTTAAAAAAGATGTTAAAAGGGAAGAAACAAATAATGGTTTAGCATCTTACAATAGGAATGAATCAAAAAAAGAAGTTGGATATAGTTCAGTACTTGCTATACTAATCCCAAAAGGCAAAGCTGAATCAGTAAAAAAAGCCTTTCTCCGCCTAACAGAAATTGTCAAAGAAGAGAATAAAGACCCGTTTGCAGATTAAAATTTGTTTATGAGAAATATAATTCTACTATTTGTACTATTCGTACTATTTGGCAGTTTGCAGTCAGTACAAGCACAAAACAAACCTACAAAGGAAGAAACAGTTGCATTTATTAAACAGTCTTTTGAAAAGAGTTTTAATTGGTATTGTGGACGTTCAAGCGATGGCCTAAAACGTTCGTATAAGCATTATAAGATAGAGTTTGATAAAGAAAAAAACATTTTGCAAATGTATTGGGAGTATGAGATCAGTATTAATATGGACAATGGCGAGGTGATATATCAAAATCGTATAAATATTGATTTATCAAAGATTGAATCAATTAAAAAATCGTCTCTTATTACAGTTGAAAGCAAGAGTAATTGCGACGCTCAACAGATCCGTATCACATTTAATGTGGCACCGGGCGACTATAAAATAAAGACAGAAAACGCAGGCGGTTATGGTGATGACCCTTGGAAAACGAAAATGGATAATTCAGCAACTTTTCCTTTATGGTATGGATGTAAGGATGGGTTTGATAATGAAGAAGTAGAAAAAATTAGCAAAGCATTCAATCATTTGCGTAAACTATGCGGAGCTCCTGACCCAATAAGTTTTGATTAGAGTAATTGACCATAATATTAACCATTAAACCATTTTATGAACAGAGTCCTTCTTTTCTTTTGTATTATATTTTTATATTATGGGAGTAATAACCTGTTGGCCCAAATATCAGATAAACCTCGATACTTAAAGTACGCTACACCACTATGTCCAATTGATATTGCGAAAACCTTTGCTAAAGAAGGCTTATTAGCTGCTAATACAGAAACTATTTCTATTGAAAAAGATACCATTTATACCGTATTAAAAGCTGATATTAAAGATAGCGATGGTTCCATTATACTAAAACAAGGAACAAGAATTCCGGAAGGAAGATCTGATACCTTATTACTAAGAACCCTGTTAATATCACCCGGTTATGCTTTTAATATTATTCAACAAATAGGCAGTTACAGCCTTATACAGTTTTGGCCACTTAAAAATCAAAAGAATAAAAACTTATTTGGTTATCTTTTATCACGAGAAAAGGAGGGAGAGAAATTAAATCGCTTTGATAAAGAATCTTCTTATACCGTCGACGGATTGAAATTGACTTTATCAGGGTCTGAGACAGATAAAAAAGCGGAAGTTTTTGATCTATCAAAAACGGTATTTATTGTACCTACATCACTTATTATCAATAATTCAACTGAATTTGAAAATCATAACAAGGCACTTAATATAGGGCTACTTGCACTACCAGTAAAAATACGTCCTTTTGCAACAGAAAGTGGTCAGTTTGATTTTTCTGATGGTTTTTCTGTTGGAACAACCTTGTCGTGGACCATTCACCATAATTTTAAAAAAGGGTTTACGCATAATGCTTTACTCTATGTGGGTATCAGCAGTTTTACTGCCGACTCGTCAAAAATTAAAGAACAAAGAAATGACTATAAAATTGCCACGTTTTCTCCTGCTATTGGCTGGATGTGGGGTAAGAATAATGTACAATTAAGCTTTTTAGTAGGAGTAGATTTTCCTCCCGGACAACTACAAAAAAAATGGGTTTATCGCAATAAACCCTGGTTCGGTCTGGGTATAGGTATTGGGTTGTTTAAAATTGGTAATGAAGGAAATAATATAGAAGGGAAAAATAAATAAAAATTATAAAATATGAAATTATTATTACTATTATGTTTCTTTTGTAAAACAGGTTTTGCTCAAACCAATTCTGTTCCAGACGAAGATATCAATAAAATTATAAAAGCTTTTAAGCATATAGCAAATCTTAATAACGCTAAAATCATAAAAGAAGATTTATTTTAAAAACGCAATATGTATAAAAGCATCTACATATGCTGCTTATTGATCAGCACATCTTCATTTGCCCAAGACCATCTTTTTGTTGCTTCTTACCTAACCAAAGGTGAGGGCTGTCGTGACAGGTTATTCGCTCAAAAACCACTGGCTAATATTACGGAATACAGCGAAATAAGAAAAAACTTTTACAAAGAAAATAATGCCAGCTCCGCTGATATGTATTTGCTAAAACCCAATCAGGCTGCTGTTGTTTATGAGTTTAAAACCAAAATGCAAGGGTTTACCTGTGAGTACGCAGCACATGGAGTTTCCTATGGCAAAACGATTGAAGATGCCACAAATAAAATGAATGAATCTGCTCAAAACACTAAAGTATTTCTTACGTCTCCGAAAGTAGTTGTAAGCTGGGATGGTAAAGGAGGAACAAAAAAAATAAAACAATCTGTTTTTAAAGATTACGGCGGTTTACAAGTGGAGTATATTGTTACACCTTTAAAAAACATGTTTGTAAAAGGAAAAAACACGAATAAGGATTTAAAAACGATTGTGAAATTTGTAGCCATTGATGGTAAGGTTATACATAAAGTAGAAATAGAACCTGGGGGTAACTTTAATGTAACAGTTAAAGAAAAGAATTTTGAAATTGAAGTAGATTTTTTATCAACTAAAAAAAATAATAGTGGTGTTGTAGAAAAAGTAAAACAGTATATTAAGAGTAAAATATCCATAGATAATAACGACAATATCGAAGTTTCGCCGGTTAATATCGGGGCAAGAGGATAAGGAAATTATGAGCCCCTATTTCATATGATCTTTGTGGTATATTATTGGCTAAATATCTTAAACTTTATTGAACAGTACCTTTTTCATGCCACGTAACCGAAAATATTATAAACGTAAGTTTGGTGAGCTAACTAACACGTATTATCATCATTTAGATTTACGACCATACTCCGATTTAGATGATGAAGGGTTTGCCTATATAATTGAACATGTTAAACGTATAGATATGTTGGACTTACATGAAACAGATGTTACCGATAAAAGTATTAAACTGTTACCGGCTTTAGAATATGTAAAAGAACTTCGTTTAAAAGATTGCTATCTAATTACAGATGACTGTGTTAGTGATTTAAACAGGATAAAGGGCTTAACTTTTTTATATCTGAAAGGAACCTCAATTACTTCGCATGGATTATTAAATTTAACCGGGCAGCCTTTTTTAAAGGAACTCCATTTTTCAGATGCTGGTGATAATATTAATCTGCCAACAACTATGCTCCGGTTAAAACAGCAAATGCCGGAATGTACTATTGTCATCAATTCAAAAGATTATCAATTTCCGTAACCAATAAAACTGTTCAAAATTGTATTAATTAAACCCATATTTTTACTGTTATAATTGTAATTAAATAGTATGGGTTCAGGATTTTTTGCTGTATTGGATGATATAGCAGCTTTGATGGACGATGTAGCCGTTGCCAGTAAGTTAGCCACTAAAAAAACGGCAGGTATTTTGGGTGATGATTTGGCGGTGAATGCCGAAAAAGCTACCGGCTTTCTTTCTACACGTGAGTTGCCGGTTTTGTGGTCTATTACCAAAGGTTCTTTCATCAATAAGCTAATCATTATTCCGCTGGCATTATTATTAAACTTTTTCTTTCCTATTGCTATAAAAGTGGCTTTAATTGTTGGCGGACTTTACCTTGCTTACGAGGGTGTTGAAAAAATAATTGAATACATTTTTCATAAACCTAAAAAAGGAACGGAGGTTATACAGGAGAGTAAAGAGGAGGGGCAGGCACTTGAAAAAGCCAAAATAAAATCTGCTGTTACTACCGATTTTATACTTTCCGTTGAGATTATTATTATAGCCTTAGGTACTGTGCTTGATAAAACACTTACTATTCAAATATTAACGGTAACTGTGGTAGGTGTTTTGGCAACAGTAGGTGTGTATGGTATTGTAGCTTTAATTGTTCGTATGGATGATGCAGGTTATAAATTAATAAAACGTTCCAATAATAAAGGTTTTTGGGCGGCATTGGGTAATGTGTTAGTAAATGGGTTACCAATTGTTATAAAATCCTTGGCAGTAATCGGTACTATAGCACTTATATTAGTATCAGGTGGAATATTTGTTCACAATATTCAATACTTACACGATTTATATCCAAGTGTTCCTTCTATTGCAAAAGAAATTGTAGCTGGTTTACTTGCCGGTTTAGTAGTAGTAGGGTTGGTAACTATATTTAAGAAGATTTTTCTAAAGAAAAAGTAGTTATACCTTATTTGGGTTCTACAGAACAAATCAACATTTTACAAAATTACTCAATAGAATTAATTCGATATCAGTTATTGGATTAACCTCATTGACGCTTCGTGTTGTTGCAGTACAAGAGTAAGTCTTTAATTTATTTCCACTAAAATAAATTATACTCCGATCCAATAGGATCACAACAAAAGTTCAATCAAGGATGAAACGCTGCTAACAAAATAAAAACAAACAGATAGCAATCTTGACTTAATAACGCATATGTTTTTGCATACGCAAGGGGGTAGAAAGAAGTTGTCTTTCAATAACAGAAGGATTTACACCTGCAAAAACTTTGAAACCTTTTATCACGTGCATTTGATCATAGTAACCGGCTTTGTAGGCAATATTCGTCCAGCTAAGTGTGGGTTGTTGTTCATGTAAACGGTAAGCTTTAGAAAATTTTAAAATCCGGGTAAAGGTTTTGGGGTTCATACCAATACGTTCTTTACACTTGCGCTCAAATTGTTTAATGCTAAGGCAGGCAAGGGAAGCCACTTGTTTAATGGACATATCGCCGGCTGCTTTTAGTAAAACCTGCATAGCAGGGTCGAAAGGCAAAAGTGCCTTCGTTGTATAAGTATGAATGCGATGTAACAGAAATTTTTCGATTAATATTTTGGCTTCATCCAAATCTGAAATTTCCTGTAGTTGATCATTTAGTTGTCGCATGGTTACACCAAGTAAATCAACTGCATCAAAACCCATATCAAATAACTCATCCATTGGCACACCTAATAAACGATGCAAAGCACCGGGCAAAAAATCGACCCGTACTGATTTGATTTGCTTATGCACTTTTACATTAACGCGGGAATACTGCGGCCCCGTAAGTACGGTAAGCGGCTGCAATTGAAAAATTTTTCTGGAAGCCTGGCCCACAGAAACAGGATGATTACAATAAAAAATTAACGATTGAAAAGGTGAGGGTGGATAGGGTGTAACAACATTCTCCATGCTTTGTGGTAACTGCGCATTAATGGTAAGTATATTTAAAACAAACTCCTGCAAAGCAATATGTGGAGTGTATATTTTTACTTCCATTAAAATAATGGTTTGCTATAAAGTTAATAAAAGATAATAGAAGAAGCCGTAAATAAAGATTATTAAAATAAGTAATATATTGATAAGCAATATTTTACGATTGTATAAAAATATTTTTATGCACTAAATCTTTTGCTCATTGTATATCGTATATATTTAGGTATTAGAATTTATCGCTATTCAATTGACTACATTACTTAAATATTCGGAGCCTGAACTGGCTCAATTATTAAAACTGAAAGACCAGTCAGCTTTCGCATATCTCTATGATAACTATTCAGGTGCCCTAAATGGTGTAATTCAACAATTGGTACCGGATCAAGGAATTGCTTCCGATATATTACAAGATGTTTTTGTGAAGATTTGGCGTCAGATTGAAAAATATGATGCAACGAAGGGAAGACTTTTTACCTGGATGTATAATATTGCCCGAAACACAGCGATTGATGTGTTAAAAAGCAAGGGCTGGCAAAATGAACAACGAACAGAACAGTTAGATGATATAAATTTGAACAGAGAAGATATGACAGATAGCATACCTGACTCGTCGGGTATTACAAGTTTAATACATCATTTAAAAAATGAGTTTAAAGAAATTATTGAACTGTCATATTCGCAAGGGTACACACAAGAGGAAATATCGACATTATTAAATATTCCGTTAGGAACCGTTAAAACAAGAATGCGGGCAGCACTACTGCAATTAAGGAAAAATTTTAGTATAGAAAAGTGAATATAAACGAGTACATACAAAGTGGCATCATAGAAACTGTTGTGATGGGACTTGCGGACGACAAAGACGTTGCAGAATTGCAACAACTGCGTTTACAACATCCGGAAGTAGAGGAGTATGCCTACCAATGTGAGTTATGGCTGGAGCAAACAGCCATGCAACAAGCTACTGCCGCACCGGCAGCAGGAAAGAATAATTTTTTACAGGCTATCAGTAATATTTCTGCTGATGAGCAAGGTGTACAAAAAAACATTCCCGCTATTGAACCTTTAACAACAACCAAACCAAAAAACGTAAGTATTTTTAAATACCTTTCAGCGGCGGCTATTATTTTATTAATTGCCAGTGCTGCGGTCAATATTTATTTATACCAAAAATATACAAAGGTTAATGAAGCTTATGCCGATTTAAATAACCTGAACACACAACTAGCACAACAAAATAAACAACAGCAAACACAACTAACTGCTTATACTAAGTCTGCTGAAATTTTTTCATCGCCTGATTACATTAAAGTTCCCATGGCCGGTAAAGAAAATTATACCGCTACTGTTTTTTGGAATAAAAAAACCGCCGCAGTTTATTTAGTGGCCAATCAATTACCTGCCGCACCTTCCGGAAAACAATACCAGCTTTGGGCATTGGTAGATGGCAAACCGGTTGATGCGGGTGTGCTACAAGATTGTGATAATATATGTACTGCTAAAAACATAAGTGAAGCCCAGGCATTTGCTATAACATTGGAAAATGCCGGTGGTAGTCCAACACCAAACCTTGAACAATTATATGTATTGGGTAAAATAACAGGATAATAACTGCCCTTTATTACTCGTAAAAAGCCGCCAATTAACAGGGCGGCTTTTTTTTATTTATAATTTTTTTAATAATTAAATCCAAATCCTTTTCACTGCTCGTATATAATTATACAACGCCTCCTTTCATTATTGCTCACAAAATTCATTCACGTTAAAACATTTTTTTATGGATACTAAACTCGAAAAACCTGCTATGCCAATAGCTATTCAGGCAGAGGATGCAGCAAAAGTAAATCGTAGAAAGTTCCTGTCTTATGCCGGTATGGCCGCAGCCACTGCAGCTGCATTGTACGCATGTAAAAAGGATGATAACAACATGTCAACGGCACCTGCGGGTAGCATTGATTTGGGTAAAGGAGACGTGGGTATACTTAACTATGCTTATGCGCTTGAGCAATTAGAAGCCGCATTTTACACAGCAGTAATTGCATCACCTTATGCCGGTATAACTACAGCCGAACTGGCTTTGCTTACCGACATTCGTGATCATGAAATTGCTCACCGTGAATTTTTCAAAACAGCATTAAAGACAAATGCAATTCCCGGTTTGGAAGTAAACTTTTCGGCAATCAATTTTTCCAACAGAGCAAGTGTACTGGCTACAGCCAAAACTTTTGAGGATTTAGGTGTAGCTGCTTACAATGGTGCCGGTAAATTAATTGTTGATGGTGGTAATTTATTACTGGCAGGTAAAATTGTTTCGGTAGAAGCACGTCATGCCGCATTAATCAGAGACCTGATTAGTAATGGCACTTTTGCCGATAGCACCGTTATTGATGCTGACGGATTAGATGGTGCTAAATCCCCGGATATAGTATTGGCAGCCGCAAAACCATTTTTAAAATCGGTTTTGTGGGGCGGTAATCTTCCTAAACAATAAATCCATTCAATCAACTAAAAATTTACAGTTATGAACATGCAACATATATTCAATGAAATTGAAAAAGTAGATCCGGAAGTTTATGACCGGATGGATACACGCCGGAGCATCATGCAACGCTTTACAAGTGCTAGTGGGAAAATTGCACTGGCAGCATTACCACTAGCATTGGGTGGCTTGTTTAAAAAATCCTATGGTCAGACAGGTGGCAGCGGTATAGTAAAAGTTTTAAACTATGCTTTAACATTGGAGTATCTGGAATCTGAATTTTATATTAAAGGTGTAGACTCCGGCATTGTACCGGCAGGTACACCGGCAGAAGGTGCTATTAAAACCATCCGTGATCATGAAATTGCACACGTAGCTTTTTTAAGGAAAGTGATTATGTCAATGGGTGGTACAGCCGTAACAAAACCAACATTTGATTTTACCGCTGGTGGTGCTTTTAGTAATGTATTTACAAATTACGATACCTTCTTAGCAGTAGCCCAAACTTTTGAAGATACAGGGGTAAGGGCTTACAAAGGCAAAGCCGGTGAGTTAATCAGTAATAACGATGTATTAACCGCGGCCTTACAAATTCATGCAGTAGAAGCCCGCCATGCAGCACATATACGTTACATGCGTAAAGCAAGAGGTGCCAATGTTAAACCCTGGATTACCGGTAAAGATTCCGGCATAGGTGCTGCGGTACAAGCCAGTTACGATGGGGAGGAACTAACAACACAGGCAACTATTAACATAGCGCAATTTGTAAGTGCATCTGCTGCCAGCGAAAGCTTTGATGAACCACTAACCGAAGCACAGGTATTAGCCATCGTTGACCCTTTTATAAGCTAAAACATTTTAATAAAAATCAATCACTATTTAAAAAATAGAAAATATGAAAAAGAAAATCATCGTGTTAAGTTTAATGGCCTTTGGCTTTTTAACTATCACACCCGCAATAGCTAACAATGAACCCGGTACATCTACAGTTATTAGCCTGGCCGATTGGAAAAAATCAAAAACAGGAACTTGGGCCGGTAAAAAAGATGGTAAAACTTATTGGTACAAGTTAGATAAGGAGGCAAAACTTTGGTCGAGCGCCGATGGTAAAAAATGGGCCGCAGTAGAAAACGGTATGTGGGCCGATAAAGACAACAAATGGCTTAAAATTAATAACGGCAAACTTGTTTGGACAACAGACGGTAACAATTGGGCGGAAGTTCCCGAATGGAAATGGGAAGGATCCGACGGAAAGTGGTACAAGTTTGACGATAAATGGACGCTGTGGGTAAACGCATAAACTTGTTCCATTAGTAGTAGGATAGCGATTTTCTAATACGTACACTATCCATAAGGCTGCCTTAATCATAGGGCGGCCTTTTTTTTATTTAGTCAGCAGCATTACTACTATCATCGTCTGTTGTGTCACTCACTGCATCGTTCGGTAATTCTATTGGGCATTTGTTAAGTTCCCTACTAATATAGGAAGCTCTCATTCCCAAATTTTCAAATTAACTAATTTTCAAATGGTTTCACCCAATCAGCACATAAACATATTACTTATTGGCAAATTGTTTTCTTTGTTATATTTGGTATAGGTAACAACAAATTAGCTGCCTGAATTTTTGTATAGCACTATGCTAAAGCACCTAACCATATTTTGTGTATTGTTTTTTTTATGTGCCCTGGTTGCAAAGGCACAACCAACTGTTGTACAGCTTAATAATCTAGCTAATAAAAATAACTATGTAGCGCTGCAGCAATACCTGTGGCAATACCAGGCTGGCGACAATCTGCAATGGGCTAACCCAACTGTAAATGACAGTAGCTGGAGGAATATTACAACTCATTTCAACCCTAAAAATGTACCACCCCAATGGCAAGGGTATGGTTGGTTCCGCATTTGGATAAAAAAGGACAGTTTATCAACCTTTAATACCTGGGGGCTTCGTATTAATCATGATGGTGCATCCCAAATATTTTGGGATGGAAAACCTATTGGCAATGTGGGGAGTTTTTCTACCAACGCTGCTAATATAAAAGTGGCCAGAGCACCTTATACTATTTTCCCAATAAGCATCAGCGATACAGTACCGCATTTATTAGCAATCAGATATAGTAATTTTAAAACACCTTTTGATGATTTTGCCGGCTTCCAGGTTTGGTTAGGAGATACGTACACCTTAAACCAACAAGCTTTTGAGTCGCAAAGAAATTATGGTTACTATTTGTTATCTCCGGCTGTACAAATGATGCTGGTATTATTGCACCTGTTATTATTTCTCTTTTATCCCAAACAAAAAATACATTTATATTATAGCATCTATGTATTAGTTGTTTTACTGGCAGCACTGGCAAGGTATTATACAGTGGTTTCTACCGATCCAAACTGGCAATACTTATGTTATTGGGTATTCATTTATGCTTTAGTACTCATACCAATTACCAGTGCCTTATTATTTTACTATGTCAGTTATGGTTATATACCTAAAGTCCGATTCGTTATTATCAGCACGCTTACGCTTGCGCTCATTGCATATGTTATTACACAAAGCAATCCCAGCCTCTTAAATGGCAAGAGTACTTACATTCTTTTCATAAATTCACTTACATTACTGGTGCTTATTGATGGGCTCATTATTATTTCAAAGGCAATTAAAAGAGGCGATAAATTACTTTGGTTAATTGCAGTGGCCATGTTTATTAACTTAACGGCCAGTGTTGTTGTTGGTAGTAACATGTACGGTTGGTTTACTTTACAACAAGTTATGATGACAATGAGTATTGTCAGTTTAGTATTACCGGTTATGTTTTCCGTTTATCTGGCTATTAACATAGCTCGTACTAATCGTAGTCTGGAGTTACAATTAACGGAGAATAAAAAACTGGCAGCCCATAATTTGCAACAGGAACAGGAAAAAACAAAATTGATTGCCGGTCAGGCCGAAGAACTGGAACGTACTGTAATGGAACGCACAGCCGAAGTAAGACGGCAGTCAGAAAAACTCAGGGAAATGGATGAAGCTAAATCCCGCTTTTTTGTAAACCTTACGCATGAATTTAAAACGCCGCTTACTTTAATTATCAATCCTGCAAAAGAGCTTTTGCATCAAAGCAACGAAGCCGCATCCAGGCAATACGCCCAATTTATTTTACAAAACAGCGAACGGTTATTACAACTTATTAACCAATTGCTCGATTTAAGTAAACTAGAAAGCGGACAGCTAACCGTAGAAACTCAACCACTGGAAATAGTACAATGGTTGCGAACTTTTTCACAACAGTTCAGTTCATTGGCCGATAAAAAAAATATATCCATTCAGTTTCAAAGCACACAGCCGCAACTTTGGTTAATGGCCGATGTAGACAAACTCGAAAAAATGGTACAAAACCTTTTATCCAATGCCATTAAATTCTCCAGGTTAAATGGAATAATTAAAGTTGTAGTTAACAAAGCTGACAATAATACTTTTACTATTGTTGTAGAGGATAATGGAATTGGAATTGCGCCCAATAAATTACCCTACATTTTTGACCGCTTTTATCAGGCCGATGCTACAGATACCCGTTCCGGTGAAGGCGTAGGTATAGGTTTGGCATTAACAAAAGAACTGGCAGAATTATTAGGTGGGCAAATAACCATAACAAGTAATCTAAACGAGGGTAGTAACTTTACACTTCAATTGCCATTTATTGCTGCTATCGAAAATTCAATGTTACCAATTATTACAACGGCCAAAGCCAATATCGCAAATCAGGTAATCCAAAATGTTGACGACGAGCTGCCATTAATTCTTTTAGCAGAAGACAATGCCGACCTGCGAGATTTTATTACTTTGTCTTTTGCCAACCAGTACAATATAATAACTGCCCAAAATGGCGAAGAAGGCATAACCCTGGCATTTGAAAAAATCCCTTTATTAGTTATTACCGATTTAATGATGCCACAAAAAAATGGCTATCAATTATGCGAAGCTTTAAAAACTGATCCTCGTACCAGCCATATTCCCATTATTATGCTTACGGCAAAAACCGATGCTGATAGCCGCATACAAGGAATAGAAACCGGTGCCGATGCTTACCTGCCCAAACCTTTTGACAAAAGAGAATTATTGGCAGTTACCCAAAACCTCATCCGCATTCGTCAGCAATTAAGAGAAAAATATGGTAAGCATAATGTCTGGCTTACCAATGCCGAACAGTTGCCATCAATAGAGCAAACTTTTCTAAATAATGTCCGCCAGGCAATTGAAACACATTTAGACGATACTGGCTATGGAGCAGATCAGCTTGGGCAAGATATTGGCCTGAGCCGTACCCAACTTCACCGTAAATTAAAGCAGCTTATAAATCAAAGCCCCGGCGAACTTATCCGCAGTATTCGTATGCAGCGGGCACATGAGTTATTACAACAAAATATTGCCACCGTAGCCGAGGTTTGTTACATGGTTGGTTATGGTAATCCAGCCAACTTTTCCACCAGTTTTTCCAAACATTTTGGCTATCCGCCAAGCGAAGTAGCTAAAACAAAATAGAAATTTAATTACTTATTCCCATTTTACTTTTAGCTTCCAATTACAGTTGAATTTTTGCCACAAAAAACATATTTAACTCATTTTCAAACAAATACAGTACAAAATCAAATGTATTTGCAACAATATCAAACGTAGTTTTTTACCTGGCATTGTAGTTTTGGTTTATCAAAAATCAAACACATGAAAACAGTATTAACCCTTTTTATTATCGCCATTTTTTTTAGCTGTTCCAACAAAGAAAACAACACTTCACTTGAAGGAAAATGGGCCTACAACCACAGTCACGACGATAAAACCTACCACGATTTTATTGCCTATTTTAAAACAGACGGCACTTACGATGGTATCGAAGATGGAAAAGTAACCATTGCCGGCGGTCGTTACACACAAAATAACGATACCATGTACATGAACGACGCTTCCTGTAATCCCCACCCAAAAGGTTCTTATAAAATCATCATGTGGGCCAAAGATTCTATGCGCCTTGACCCCATTATTGATAGTTGCGATAACCGCCGCGAAGGCACAAAACGCTTTCTTTTTAAACGTATGAACAAGTAGGAGCTATCAACAGTAGTAACTCCGGTCAGCTTTTGTTCCCGCTGTACGCTGCTACTCCGGCACAGTTGCTTAGCTTCCCCCTCCTCCGCGCTGGGGTGGTCGGGTGGGGCCCTCACCGGGGTATTCGCTTCCATCGGGCAGCCCTTCAACTATATTTTATTAATCATCAATCATAAACAATTATTACATCTTAAAACTTCTATTATGAAAACATCCTTATTTCTTTTAATTATTATAACTGGTCTTGCAGCTTGTAAACAAAAACAAACGGTTGATGCCACAATTGTTGGTCGTTGGAACACCAGTTTTAAAAACGGATCAAAAGTATTAGCCGTTTTTCGTGCCGATGGTACCCACGACTATTTTATTGACGGTAAACTTTTCTCCAATGGTAAATACAGTTTTGCCAATGGTACTTTAAGCGAAGCTGATCCTATTTGTAATGGCGATTACTATGCCACCTACAGAGTAAACTTTACAACCGCCAACGAAATGCAGTTTAAAGTAATACAGGATACCTGCAAACCACGTATTCATGATTTAGATGGCATAAAAATGATTAAGGAGTAATCCCGCTGATTTTCGCAGATTAAATACACCGCAGATTAACGCAAATTAAGAGAGGGAAAATCTGCGTTAAAAAAAATTATAACCTATTCACCTTTCTAAAAATAGCATGTGAAATCCTATCTGTATTAAAGTTTACAAGTAGTCCAAGCTTTAAACCAGATAGTTTTAAATAAGTAATGATTTGTTTATGATGTACATCTAATAAAGTTTCTACCGATTTTATTTCTATAATTACTTTATTATCTACTAATAAATCAATCCTGTAACCAATGTCAAGATGAATAGTCTCATACTCCATCGCTACCCCAACTTGTGAAGAAAAAGGTAGTCCTTTTTTTAAGAGTTCGTGGCTCAGTGCAACATGATAGGCTGATTCTAATAAACCGGGACCTAAATTATTATAGACATTAAAAATGCAGCCGCGTATTATATACGACAAGTCGTTTTCGTTCATAGTATTAGCATTAGGTTACTGTAATATAATAAAAATAGAAGCAATCCCGCTGATGTACGCAGATTAAATACATCGGAAATCAAGTGTAGAAAAAATTAAAAATCTGCGACTATCTGCGTTGTATCTAATCTGCGAAAATCTGCGGGTAAAAAATCAAAGTATTTACAAAAATGAAATGGCTTCTCACCATATCAATCATCGTCATCGTAATAACAACAACGCTTGTTTATTGTACTTCTGCCAACAGTAAATCAACCGATACAGCCGAAGTATTGGGTGAAAAGCTATTTTTTGATACCATTTTATCTGGCAACAAAACCATTAGTTGTGCCAGTTGCCACAAACCGGAATTTGCCTTTGCAGATAGTATTTCATTAAGCCCGGGCATACATGGCAGGCTGGGTGTACGCAACACACCCAGCGCCATGAATGTTTCCGATCAACCACATTTTTTTTGGGATGGACGTGCGGCTACATTAGAAGAGCAAGCACTTATTCCTATTGCCAATCCTGATGAAATGGATTTACCGATAGACTCTGCAATACAACGTTTAAAAAATGATGCCGTTTACAACCAGCTTTTTCAAAACATTTTTAAAGAGGGGCCTTCTGCAAAAACCTTAGCTATTGCCTTATCCAAATTTCAACGCAGTTTAGAAACACCCAATGCGCCCTTTGATGACTGGCGCATAAATGATAATGAAAAAGCAGTAACTGCATCTGTAAAACGAGGCTTTGCTATTTTTAACAAAAAAGCCAAATGTGTACAATGCCATTTTGGAACCAACTTTAATAATACCGAATTTAGAAACATTGGCTTGTTTGATGGCAAACAGTTTAACGATAGTGGCCGCAGCGCTATAACAAAATTACCAGAAGATATAGGCAAATTTAAAATTGGCCCATTGCGTAATATTGCGCTTACAGCACCATATATGCACAATGGTATGTTTAAAACATTACGTGAAGTAATTGATTATTATGACGACCCAGATAAAGTTGTTCTGCACTCAATAAACCGTGATAGTTTATTAGCGCAACCCTTACATTTAACCGAACAGGAAAAAGTTGATTTGGAAAATTTTCTTCGTTCCTTGACAGGAAAGAGGAGTGAGTAATTGATAATGAATATTTAATAATTAATGTTTTCATATTATGCAAGTGGTTATGCATTCACCCAAAACTATTTTAATAACTGTAAAATATTTGCTTTAAATAATGTTCCTATTGGTATAATATGCTTACTAGTTAGTATTATTCTATTCCCTTCAATACTTTTAATATATTTTGGTGCAACAACAAACGATTTATGAATTTGTAAAAAATCATTTGTAGGCAATAAAGCTAATAAAGCGGATAGTTTTTCCCTGATAGTAATTGTTTCGCTTGTAGTAATTATTTTGATATAATTTCCTGCAGCTTCTACAAATTGGATAGTGCTAATCTCAATCTGTATATATTTTTTATTGCTTTGTAAAAATATTCGACTCGAAATTGAATTATTATTTTGTATGACAGTGGCTTGCGCAGATGATTTGATAAACGCTTTGTTTATTGCCTTTAAAAAACGTTCAAAACCAAATGGTTTTAGTAAATAATCCGAAATGTTATGTTCATAACCTTCAAGTGCATGCTCTTTATAGGCTGTTGTTACAATTACTCTCGGCGGATTATTTAATGTTTTTAAAAAATCAAACCCTTTAAGTACTGGCATATTCAAATCTAGAAATATTAAATCAACTGCATTTTTGTTTAAATATTCAAATGCCTCCAGTGCATTGTAACAATTTTTCATTAACAGCATATTTGGCAGTAAATCACAATAATTTTTAATTATGTCATGAGCAATATATTCGTCATCAATAATTAAATATCTTATCATAATTTTTTTAAAATTAATTGTGCTTTATAAAGATTTTCCATTTTTGTAATTAACAATTTGTGCTTATCCGGATAAATTAATTCCAATCTTCGTTCAAGGTTTTTTAAACCAATTCCAGCTTCTTTTTTTTCACTCTCGTCGTTACCAGAAAAGTTGTTTTCTATCGCAAATTGTGTTTCTTCATTTAAAGTAGCAATACTAATATTTACAAATGCTTTTTCTGTCAAACTTTCAACACCGTGTTTGAAAGCGTTTTCTAAGAGAATAATAAATAACAATGGAGGGACCTTTTGTTTCTCATCAATATTGCTAGTAAAATTAATGTCTATGGTTTTATGATACCTCATTTTATGCAATTCAATATAATTTTTTAAATAACTAATTTCATCTTTAAGTGTAACGGTTTCTTTTTCGCCATCATAAATACTGTACCGCATCATATCCGATAACTTAAGTATTATTTCCTGTGCTCGTTTCTGGTCTTTTGTTACCCAACCATACAAATTATTAAGCATATTAAAAAAGAAATGCGGGTTTACCTGACTTTTTAAGAGCATTAATTCTGCTTTTGCCTTTTCATTTTTTAACCTTGAAATAGCCATGA
Source organism: Chitinophagaceae bacterium UBA4857 (assembly GCA_002399735.1). Lineage (GTDB taxonomy): Bacteria > Bacteroidota > Bacteroidia > Chitinophagales > Chitinophagaceae > Terrimonas. The sequence goes on along the minus strand of DHEF01000044.1, from coordinate 44,658 downwards.
CTTGTTTTACAAACCAATAAATTCCAAGGGAAAATAATAAAATGTAATAGGCACTAATTAAAAAGCTGATTTTGGGATTAAACCTCTCTAAAAAAATAACCGATTTATCGTTGGAAAAAATCACTTCATATGCCGTAATTACAATAGGGATTAATCCCAGAATTAAAAGAGTTAATACAATCCATTTATTATTTGGTTTCCTAAAAATCATCTTGCAAAGATTATAAGTATATCAATATCAGACAAGAAAGTTGATGAACACGCTTTAAAACATTGCAAAACTGACTTTAAACGTGATGAAATGCGTTTATTATTTCCAAAATACTATTTAGTCAAGGTAAAAACCTGTTTGTCACAAATATTTCAGGGGTAGCAATAGTGCTTTTACGTTTGCAAAAATTATAAAAATGAAAAAAAGAATTTTCAGGTACATGAAACATATAGTGATAACGTTATTAATATTGGGAACCACCGCTGTGTTATTTGGTTTATATCATGGTGCAAGTTTACATTATGGCGATAATCCGTTAATGATGGATTGGGACAAAGAAGGCCCCTATGTGTTTTACAAAAATGACAGTACAGTAACTGTCAATTACATTAAAGGAAATCAGAGTAATGGTTATGCTGTTGAAAAAAAAGATTATGCAGTAAACACAACAATTCCGGCTTCGTGCTACTTTCCACTTGATTTAACAAGTTTTGAGTTTTTCATAAATACCAATTATAAGAGACCCGCAAGTACTTATACTGATAATAATAATATTTTAGCCATTTCTGATATTGAAAGTAGCTTTAAAACTTTTCGTGATTTTTTAATACAAAACAAAGTTATTGATGTAAACCTTAACTGGATTTTTGGAAAAGGGCATTTAGTTTTAGTAGGTGATTTTGTAGATAGAGGTTTTTCCGCAACACAAGTACTTTGGTTTATTTACAAGCTTGAACAGGATGCTGTTTCGAAAGGCGGGGTTGTTCATTTTATATTGGGCAATCACGAATTAAAAAATATGCAAGGAAATTATGAATCCGCATCACCAAAATATTTTCATGTAGCAGCCATATTACAAAAACAACAAACCCAACTATACGATTCAACTTCTGTTATTGGAAAGTGGATGGCAAGTAAAAATGCAATAGAGCTTATTAATGGAACACTTTTTACTCATGGAGGTTTACATCCGGGCCTATTAGAACATCAATTAAGTTTAGAGAAAATTAATATGATTATCAGTAATAATTATTACAAACCATATTATCCCAAAGCGGAAAAGACCATAGAGCAATTATTAACCTCAACTAATACAGGAATTTGTTGGTATAGAGGTTACTTCAAGGATAATCTGTCGCAAGATGATGTTGAACGTGGTCTTAAGCAATTTAATGCAAAATCCATCGTAGTCGGACATACACTTCAGACTAGAGTAAAAGAACGCTATAATGGGAAAGTAATAGGTATTGATGTTAAACACCCTAAAGACTACAGCAAAAATTTTCCGAGTAAAAAATCGGAGGGTTTACTTATTGAAGATGGCAAATATTACAGGATATTATATAATGGGCAAAAGGAGGAGATATAACCTGTTAGTTTTGTTTAAATAATAGGGGGGGCGGATACAACATAGTTTTCGAGTCTACTATTTTTAACAATAAAAGCTTTTAAATAGTAAAAAACGACCATATAACATTGCTTAATAGAATTACTACAGTTGAACGGAGCGTCGCAAGGGACGATCAATCAGGGAACTAAAGTTGGCAAACAAAATATTGATATTCAAATAATTATATAATTTTGATATTATTTAATTATTTTAAAAATATTGTCCCCAAATTTGAATTACGCTTGTGCATTAATAAGGTTGTGCATTAACCTTGATATTCAGTTAGTTTACCTTAAATTCGCCGCCTGACAAAAAGTGAATTAACGTGAGATTAAAGAGCTTAGAAATTAAGGGCTTCAAAAGTTTTGCCGACAAAACCATTGTAAATTTTGACGACAACATTACGGGTATTGTTGGCCCTAATGGTTGCGGCAAAAGTAATATTGTGGACAGTATTCGTTGGGTAATTGGTGAACAAAAAATTAGCCAACTACGTAGCGAAAACCTGGACAGTTTGGTCTTTAACGGGTCAAAAACCCGTTCGGCGAGTGGCCTTGCCGAGGTTAGCCTGACTTTTGAAAATACCAAAAATCTGTTACCTACAGAGTTTAGCACTGTAACCATTACCCGTAAGTTTTATAAAAGTGGCGAGAGTGAGTATCGCTTAAACGATGTACAATGTCGTTTAAAAGATATTCAAAACTTGTTTATGGATACTGGTGTAAGTACCGACTCCTACGCCATTATTGAGCTGGGCATGGTGGACGACCTGATTAAGGATAAAGACAACAGTCGTCGTCGTATGTTGGAGCAGGCTGCGGGTATTTCTATTTACAAAACCCGTAAAAAAGAAGCTAAGCAAAAACTAGACGCTACCGAGCAGGATTTAAACAGGATTGAAGACTTGTTGTTTGAAATTAACAACCAGTTAAAATCATTGGAAAATCAGGCTAAGAAAGCGGAGAAATACCATGAGATTAAAAAAGACTACCGTGAAATAAGTATTGAGTTGGCCAAAGCTGCTTTGGAAGGTTTTAACCTTACATACAAAGACCTGAACGAACAACAGGATATTGAAACCGATAAACGCATACGTTTAGAAGCCGAGATTGCGAACGAGGAGGCTGATTTAGAAAAGGAAAAAGTAGGCTTTGTTGAAAAAGAACGTGCCTTACAAAGCATGCAATATGCTTTTAACGAATTGGTACAGCAAGTACGTACCAAGGAAAACGAAAAAAACTTAGCTGCTCAAAAATTAGAATACTTAACAGAACGACAAACCAGTCTGCATGACTTTTTAGAAAAAGCCGGTGGACAATTAAAAGGCTTGGAAGAAGGTATTGCCTTTACCAGCAAACAAGTTACCGAGGAAGAAAAAAATCTGGAAAATATAAGTGGCCAGTTAAGTGGTTTTCGTGATCAGGTAGATGCTAACCGAAAAGTATTGGACGAAAAAAGGGTAGCAGTGGATGAGCTGCGTGGCGAATACCAACAAGTGCAACGGAGCCAGTTTGATGCAGAAAAGAAAGTAGCTGTGGCCGATACATCTTTACAAAACCTGCAACGTACCATTACACAAATTGAAGACGAAAGAGCACAACGTGAAGAACAGCGCATTGTACTTGACGAAGAAAGAATAACAAAGGAAAAAGAACTGGAAGCCAGCAAAGTAGATTTAGAACAATTACAGGCTCACCAGGAACATACCAAGGAGCAAATTTTACAAACGCAATCTATACTGGAAGGTTTGCGTAACGAGCTGGCCGATGAAAGCCGTAAACTGGATGCCCGTAAAAACGAACATGACTTATTAAAAAGCATGATCGACTCGATGGAAGGTTATCCGGATAGTGTGAAATTTTTACACAAAAATCCAAACTGGAATCATACAGCACCTATTCTTTCTGATATTTTATATGTAAAAGAAGAGTACCGTACTGCATTAGAAAATGTATTGGAGCCTTACCTTAACTATTATGTAGTTAACGATTTAAAAGAAGGTTTACAAGCTGTTCGTTTATTGGATGAAAATAAAAAAGGTAAAGCCAATTTCTTTTTACTGGATCAGATAAACGCCAGCGTAACTCAAAATGCTGCGCATACATTAGCCGGTAGCACAGCCGCTTTAAGTGTAGTAGAGGTAGAAGAAAAGTATGCTAAACTGGCAGCGCATTTATTACAAAATGTATTTATTGCCGATAGTGATGCTGCCTTAGAAAACAGCAATGGTTTTGTAGTTATTGAAAAAGGTGGTAAGTATGTAAAAGGTAAATACTCTTTAACCGGTGGTAGCGTTGGTTTAATTGAAGGTAAAAAAATTGGTCGTGTAAAAAACCTGGAAAAATTACAGGAAGGTATAGCCAAACAAGAAGAAATAGTAGTAAACCTGAAAGCAACAATACAGGCACGCCATAACGAAGTTGTAGCGTTTAACGAAGACCTGCGTGAAGCCGCTTTACGTGAAACCGAAAGAACAATTCAGCAGTTAACCAACCAGGTTTTTTCGTTACAAAACAAGTTGGAAAACCTGCAAAGTTTACAAAATACAAGCTTAAACCGTTTAGAGGAATATAGCCAACAACAACAAGCTACACAAAGCTCAGTATCTGGTGTACGTGAAGACCTGGCTGAATTAAACGAACAGTTACAATTATTCCAATCTCGTTTGCAGGAAGCAGCCGATGCTTTTAAAGCAGCGGAACAAAGTTATAACGAAGCCAATCAACGTTATAATGAATATAACCTGACAGTTACCCGTCAGCAAAGTAAAATAACCGCATTAAAACAGGAGTTGGAGTTTAAATCCAACCAGTTGAACGATTTAAAAAATCAGGTTGATACCAATACGGCCCAGTTAGCTGAAACATCAGAGAACATACAAGTCTCATCTCAGTTGTTAAACGAAACACAGGAAGCTTTGGTTGAAATGATGCGCAAGAAAACCGAAGACGAACAAGTATTAAACGAAGCAGATCAGGCATATTACGTAGTGCGTAATCAGTTAAACGAAAAAGAGAGTTTACTGCGCCAAAAAACAAAAGAGAAAGAGCAGATTGAACATTTATTAGCTGCTATAAAAGATAAACTGAACGAATTAAAATTACAACTGGCAGGTACCAAAGAACGTTTGGATGTTGAGTTTAAAATTAAACTGGAAGATATTTTAGACCAACAACGTACCGGCGAAGTAACCGTGGAAGAATTACAGGAAAAAGCCGACCGCATGAAAAAGCGTTTGGAAAACCTGGGTGAGGTAAACCCTACAGCTATTGAAGCTTTTACCGAAATGAAAAAACGTTACGAGTTTATTGTTGAGCAAAAAACCGACCTGGTTACTGCTAAAGACAGTTTATTAAAAACGATTGAAGAAGTAGAGGCTACGGCCAACCAGAAATTCCTGGAAACCTTTAACCTTGTTAAGGAAAACTTCATCAAAGTATTTAAATCGTTATTTACAGAAGATGACCATTGCGATTTGTTATTGGAAAAACCTGATAACCTGGCCGAAACAGGTATTGAGGTAATTGCACGTCCTAAAGGTAAACGCCCCACATCGTTAACACAGCTTAGTGGTGGTGAACGTACTTTAACAGCAACTGCCTTGTTATTTGCCATTTACCTGATTAAGCCTGCACCATTCTGTATCCTGGATGAAGTGGACGCTCCGTTGGATGATGCCAACGTAGGTAAATTCACCAACATGATTCGCCAGTTTAGTGACAACTCACAGTTTATTATTGTTACCCACAATAAAACAACCATGAGTACGGTAGACGTTATATATGGTGTAACCATGCAGGAACCGGGTGTAAGTAAACTGGTAAGTGTTGACTTTAGAAGCCTGCAGCAAAATCAGAATTAAAACAGTAAGCCTTTATAAAAGAAAAGCACCAATATAATTGGTGCTTTTTTGTGTATGATATTTGATATAGGTGTTATTTGGATAACAGCTGTCCAATATTATAAAAAGCAGTTAGACCGATAACATGGTTTTTTAAATTACCACCACCTACTTCAACTTTATTAATCTTGGACAGGCTGAAAGAATAACGCAGATCTACACTCAGTCCTTTTACAACATCGTTCAGGTCGTAACCTACACCAATGGGTACACGTATATCAACAGGTTTATAGTTGGGTTTAATGTTATTGAGGCTACCGGAACCATATTTTTCTTTAGAAGCCACCAGTATGCCCAATTGAGGGCCAGCCTCGGCATATAATCCTTTTATCAATTTGTACTGAAATAATACTGGTATTTGTACATAGGATTTATTGATGTGCCCCTTTGAGCCGGAAGAAATTCTTTGCTCTTTTGTTCCTTCTCTGGAAAAGAATGTTTCCACCTGTACTGCCATGGCATCATTTAATGCATATTTACCGTAAAACCCAATGGTAAAGCCTGGTTGAAATTTTGTTTTAAAATCGTCTTCTGTAAATGAAACTTTACTCATATTTAATCCTGCACGAGCCCCATAGCTTAACTGGGCCTGACTGATATTATAAGCAGCTAAAAGTGTAACGAGGGTGATGACCATTTTTTTCATGATTGTTATGTTTAGTTTGGATAACAAAAATGAAAACAACCTGTCTTATTTAAAATACTTAGTTTGTAGTACTCTTTTACATAATGGTTGTTCGAAAAATGACAAAAACTATGTGTTTGACAGACATTGACCAAGCTGGTATCTATCATTTTATTCTTCACACTTCATAATTTCTTGTCATTTATAATATTAGTACGCTACGATTGGTGTAAGTTTGATACCTGTCAACCGATTTTAAATTTTATTTAAACATTAATAATATGAAGCTTCTTTTCAGTTTTGTTTTTACTGTACTTATTAGTTCCTGTCTTTTTGCGCAGGATGAACCACCTGTTGAAAAAAGAGCCATGTATTTATTTAACGGAAAGAATTTAACCGGTTGGACAGTGCATGGTACCGAAAAATGGTATGTAGAAAAAGGCGCTCTTGTTTGCGAAAGCGGCCCCGATAAACAATACGGTTACCTTTCAACAGACAGAAAGTACAAAAACTTTGAACTTACCTTACGCTTTAAACAAGAAGCCAATGGTAATAGTGGTGTGTTTTTTCGTTCATCAATTGATACATTAAAAATTAAAGGCTGGCAGGTAGAAGTTGCTCCGCTGGATCAACATACCGGTGGTATATATGAATCCTACGGCAGGGGTTGGTTAGCTAAACCCAAACCTGAAGATGAAAAGAAACTAAAAGTGGGTAAATGGAACGATTTAAAAATAAGAGTAGAAAACAGTGTAGTTATCACTTGGTTGAACGGGCATAAAATGGTAGAAATGGCTGATGCCAAAATTGGTTTAGCCAATGGTTTTATAGCCTTACAAATACATGATGGTGGTGGTATTAAAGTAAAATGGAAAGACATAATTATCAGAGAATTGTAGTAACAAATCGGCTGATGATAGAGGTTTATACAGATGAAAGGCTGGCGGATGGAAGCGGTAGCTGGCCGTTGAGGGGTAGCTAAGCGGGTGGGCCGGCCACTACAAGCGTACAGCCGCATATGTAGTTGAAGGTAGTAATACAGCCGACAGCCCCGAATAATGACAAAAAGGTACTTTAATGGATCATTTTTGCAGTAAAGCATGACAGTGAATGTGTTGAAAAACTAACCTGACACCGCAAATATGACATTTTTTCAGACTGACTGGTTCGGCATAATGATTGACAATGAAAATTGCCTGCAGATAAGGGGCAAAACATTAAAGGAGAATATTTTATTATGGGAAAGATTATTGGAATAGACTTAGGTACCACAAATAGTTGCGTTGCCGTTATGGAAGGTAACGAGCCTGTGGTAATTGCTAACGACGAGGGGCGCAGAACAACCCCGTCAGTTGTGGCTTTTTTAAAAAATGGCGAACGTAAAGTAGGTGATCCTGCTAAACGTCAGGCTATTACTAACCCGCAAAACACTATTAACTCGGTTAAGCGTTTTATGGGTCGTAAGTTTGATGAGGTTACCGAAGAAATCAGTCATTGGAGCTACAAAGTAGCTAAAGGTGATAACAATACCGTTAGAATTGACATAGATGGCAGGTTGTATACGCCGCAGGAAATATCTGCAATGGTGTTACAAAAAATGAAAAAAACTGCCGAAGATTATTTAGGTCAGGAAGTAACAGAAGCGGTTATTACAGTGCCTGCTTATTTTAATGATGCACAACGCCAGGCTACTAAAGAAGCCGGAGAAATTGCCGGTTTAACGGTACGCCGTGTAGTAAACGAGCCTACTGCTGCTGCCTTGGCTTATGGCCTTGACAAAGGTAAACACGACCAAAAAATTGCTGTGTTTGACTTAGGTGGTGGTACTTTTGATATATCAGTATTAGAATTAGGCGATGGCGTATTTGAAGTAAAAAGTACCAATGGTGATACGCACTTAGGTGGCGACGACTTTGATAAAGTAATTATGGACTGGTTAGCTGATGAGTTTAAAAGCGAAGAGGCTATTGACCTGCGTAAAGACCCGATGGCTTTACAACGCCTGAAAGAAGCTGCTGAAAAAGCAAAGGTTGAATTATCATCTTCTTCGGAAACTGAAATTAACCTGCCTTATATTACTGCAGTTGACGGTGTACCTAAACACCTGGTTAAAAAATTAACCCGTGCTAAGTTTGAACAATTGGCCGATAACCTTTTTGCCCGTTGTTTAAAACCATGCGAGGCGGCTTTAAAAGACGCCGGTATGAATACTTCGGAAATTGATGAAGTAATTTTAGTAGGTGGTAGTACGCGTATACCTAAAGTACAGGAAATTGTAGAAAAATTCTTTGGTAAAAAACCAAACCGTGGTGTTAATCCCGATGAGGTAGTTGCTGTAGGTGCCGCCATACAAGGTGCTGTATTAACCGGTGAAGTAAAAGATGTATTGTTATTAGACGTTACACCTTTATCATTAGGTATTGAAACAATGGGTGGTGTTATGACACGTTTAATTGACAGCAATACAACCATTCCAACTAAAAAATCGGAAGTATTTTCTACCGCCAGTGATAACCAGCCGGGTGTACAAATACATGTATTACAAGGTGAGCGTCCAATGTCTAAAGACAATAAAAGCTTAGGTATATTTAATCTGGATGGCATTCCGCCGGCACCACGTGGTGTACCGCAGGTAGAAGTAACATTTGATATAGATGCCAACGGTATTTTACATGTTACTGCTAAAGACAAAGGAACCGGTAAAGAGCAAAAAATTCATATTGAAGCGGGTAGTGGTTTAAGCAAAGACGAAGTAGAGAAAATGAAGGCTGAAGCCCGTGCCAATGAAGCAAATGATAAAGCAGAAAAAGAAAAAGTAGAGAAATTAAACGCTGCTGATAGCTTGATTTTCCAAACAGAAAAACAAGTGAAAGAGTACGGCGATAAAATTCCTGCTGATAAAAAAGCTACTATTGAAGATGCTGCTGAAAAATTAAAAGAAGCGCACAAGGCTCAGGACATTGCAGGTATTGATGCCCATATGGCAACATTAAATACAGCATGGACAGCCGCAAGCGAAGATATTTACAAAACGCAGGGAGCCGAAGGTGGTGCACAACAACCAGGTGCAGATGCCGGACAACAGCAACCAGCTGATGGCGGTGATAATGTAACCGACGTACCTTACGAAGAAGTAAAATAAACTTAGCAGTTTAAACTGTAACAAAAAGCCTCACGCAAGTGAGGCTTTTTTTATTATGTTGCCGGCTGTATTACTACTATCATCGTCTGTTGTGTCACTCACTTGTGCACCTGTAACATTGCTCACCATTGTGCAAGGTGCACCCCGACTTGTCGGTGGTACGTTCGGTAATTCTATTCAGCATCATGTAAACCTATTATTATTGTAAATCCTCATTTTCAAATTTCCCAATCACCAAATTTCCAAATTGTTTTTAATCAACTTATTCTTTACGTAACTTGCCGCAATATCAATTCTAAACTTCATTCTTTCATGAGAAAATTGCTTAGTCTATTATTTCTATTGTCAGGGTTTGTAACATTTGCCCAGGTACAATCACCCGAACAATTTTTAGGTTACAAAATTGGAACACGTTATACGCCGCATTGGCAAGTAGTAAACTATTTTAAACATATTGCGCAAGCCGCATCGGCCAATGTAAAAATGCAGCAGTATGGCGTAACCAATGAACACCGCCCATTGTATTTAGCCTTTGTTTCCTCCGCCGAAAACATTACCAATCTGGAAGGTATTCGTTTAAACAATTTACGTTTGGCCAATATTGCCAAAGACCGGATGGCACCACAAGAAAACGCACCAGCCATTGTATGGTTAAGCTACAATGTACATGGTAATGAAACATCTTCATCGGAAGCAGCCATGTTAACTGTTTTTTCGTTGGTAGATCCTGCCAACACACAAACAAAAGAATGGCTAAAAAATACAGTCATCATCATGGACCCTTGTGTTAACCCCGATGGCAGAGACCGTTATGTAAACTGGTTTAACAGTGTGGTAGGTACAAAATATAATCCTCGTTTAGATGCCCGTGAGCACCGTGAGCCATGGCCGGGTGGTCGCAGCAATCACTACAATTTTGACCTCAACAGAGATTGGGCCTGGCAAACACAGGTAGAAAGCCAGCAGCGTATTGTACAATACAACCAATGGATGCCGCAAATACATGTGGATTATCATGAGCAAGGTATTAACCAGCCTTATTATTTTGCACCGGCTGCACAGCCTTACCACGAGGCTATTACCAAATGGCAGCGTGATTTTCAAATGACCATTGGTAAAAACCACGCTAAGTATTTTGATAAAAACGGTTGGCTATATTTCACCCGCGAAATATTCGATTTATTTTACCCTTCATACGGCGATACCTACCCCTTGTACAATGGTGCCATTGGTATGACGTATGAGCAAGGAGGCGGACCTGCTGGTGGGCTGGGTGCCGATACAGATGAAGGAGATACACTTACCTTATACGACAGAGCCATACATCACCACACAACCGGTTTAAGCACTATTGAAATTGCTTCCTTAAATGCAGGTAATTTAATTAAGGAATATCGTTCGTTTTTTAATGCTGCAGTAAGCGGTAATGTAGGCGATTACAAATCTTATGTAATTAAAAATGGGCCTGCCGATCATGAAAAAGTAAAATCGCTTTTGGAGCTGTTAGATAAAAACGGAATTCAGTACGGAGTAGGTTCTGGTAACGGTAAAGGTTATAATTATCATACGGGTAAGGAAGAAAGTTTTAGTATAGGTAATAACGATGTCGTTATTTCTTCTTCGCAACCAAGAGCTACTATGGTTAAAGTATTATTTGAGCCTAATTCAAAACTGGTTGACTCATTAACGTACGATATCACCGCCTGGTCTTTACCTTACGTATATGGTTTAAACGCTTATGCCAGCAAAGTAAATATAACAGCAGGTGCAAGACCACAACCGGCTAATATTGTAAATAATGCTACCGATGCTTATGGTTATGTTTTAAAATGGGATGGCATTTACACTGCCAAAGCAGTAGCGGCGCTTTTACAAAAAGGGGTAAAACTGCGTTATTCCGAAACCCCCTTTACTGTTAACAACCAAAAATTTGCCAGTGGTTCGGTTATCATTATTAAAAAAGGCAATGAGCAATTGGGCAACAGGTTATGGGAAACAGTAAGCAAAGTCTGTAACGAAAAAAATATACAAATGCATGCGGTTAGTACCGGCATGGTTGACAGCGGTTTTGACTTTGGTAGCTCAAGGGTAAACGTAATTAAACCACCATCAGTAGCACTGCTTACCGGCGAAAGTGTTTCTTCAAATGCCGCCGGCGAAGTATGGCATTTTATGGAAAAAGAATTGGGTTATCCTGTTACCTTAATTAATGCCAATGATTTTTCCCGGGCCGATTGGAAAAATATTGATGTATTAATTTTACCAAGTGGTAATTATCGTTTTTTAAACGATAAAACTGCATCGGAAGAGTTTACCGGCTGGATAAGAAAAGGCGGCCGTGTAGTGGCTTTAGAAAGTGCAGTAGCTCAATTATCAAGACAGGAGTGGAGCGTTATTAAACAACGTAAAGATGATGATACCGTTGATAAAAAAGATCCTTATAAATCTTTATTCGTATACGAAAACCGTGAGTCTGATGCTATACCCGGCACAACACCAGGTTCAATTTATAAAGTAACGGTTGACAATACCCATCCTTTAATGTTTGGTTATCCTAATTTTTACTATACACTGAAACAGGATGATTTAGTGTATGATTACATTAAAGAGGGTGGCTGGAACGTAGGTGTAATTAAAAAGTTTGATCAGTTGGCCGGTTTTGTAGGTCATAAATTAAAAGACAAATTAAAAGATGGATTAGTGTTTGGTGTACAGGATATGGGACGTGGGAGTATTACTTATTTCACCGACAATGTACTATTCCGTAATTTTTGGCAAAACGGTAAACTGATGTTTTGTAATGCAGTGTTTTTTGTAGGTCAGTAAAACAATACTATTAATTCTTGTGAAGCGGGTGCAGGTATTGCACCCGCTTTTTTATGCCCTTAACAATCGGCTGCCTACATCATTTTAAGTATTTTCTTTCGCTTGGGTATGTTTTAATCTTGTATGAACGACTAAATGTATAGTCTTAACAAAAGTAGTTTTAGTGTAATTGTAAAGTTGATGATGACATTTTTCATCATTTCCCGATGTACTAAAAGCTGAATATATGTTTCCTTAATCCCTCCTGCGAAAACTATACTGGAACCTAAAGGCATCAACGTATTTTTCTTAACCGTCAAAAAAAAACAAAAAATGAGCAACCAAACAAACATCCTGTTACGCCACATTGATGGTAATAAAGCAGGTCAAATTGAAAAATTTATTGTGACCAACGATCTGGAAATTAAAATTGGTCGTGGGCAGGCAAATAATATTGCCTATGATTTAGCTGACGACAGCATTAGTCGTGAGCACTGTCGCATTAAAGTAAACAGCCTGTTGCCTGATACGTACGAAATAACCGATTTACAAAGTAAGAACGGCACATTTGTTAATGGTAAAGCTATTACCGAAAAAACAGTATTGTTTGCCGGTGATGTTATACGCCTGGGAAAAGACGGACCTACCTTAGAATTTGACCTGGATCCAAAACCTGTTTCACATATAAAACAAACAAGGGTTATTGATGCACCTCTTTCAGCCGGTAAAGAAACAAAAGTTCATGCAACCGGTGCCACCAACGTAACCTCGGCCAAAACCACGCCGGTAAAGGAAACCATTGGTAAACAAACCATGCAGCATATTATTCAGGAGTCAGAAAAGAAAGGCAAAAAAAGACTTACCATTATATCCATTGCCTTGTTACTTGTTTTAGGTACGGGCGCATGGCTGGTATATGCCAACAAACCTGTTGAAACAATTGTACATGAAAAGGGGAAAGATTCTGTTGTAGTTATTGGCGATACGTCTAAAAAATTATCTCCCGTTCAAATTACAAAAGACAATAGCAAAAATGTGGTATTTATAGAAATTGGGTGGAACTTAAAAATGACCAATGGCGAACAATTGTACCATGTAAAGGTACCGGTTAAAGAATTAGGTATTATTAATTACTATGCGGCTTATACTACCAACACAGCCGGTGCAATCGAACCTTTATTATGTGCCAAAGGCGAAGAGCCTGCCGGTGCTATACTAGAGCCCATTGGCGGTTTTGGCACAGGTACCGGTTTTGTTGTTGATCCCCGCGGTTTTATTGTTACCAACAGGCACGTAGCTGCACCTTGGGAAACTACCTATGCTTTTAAACCATCTGATTTTCCAGGACGTTTATATGTGCTGAATACCCGTGGTGGTTTATCACATGTACCAGGCAGGACAGTAATGCCACAAGACGTTGCAACATGGGTACCAGCCAATGCCATGAACCTTAATTTAATGAATGTGGAATCTGGCATCACCGTTATCAAAGGCGAGTCAACTTATATGGATGTAACTTTTGCCAACAACTCTATCCGCATTCCTGCAGGTAAAGTAATGCCTTCTCCATCACACGATGTGGCCATCTTTAAAATTGAAATTGTAGAAGAATTAAGTGCTGTTAAACTATTAAACAACTATAACGAAATCGAAACCGGTAGCGAAGTAACTGTAATGGGTTATCCCGGTATGTCACCTGATCAATACGTAGCAACAGCATCAAACGATTACTTTAACCGTAATGCCAAAATAATAAAAGTGCCCGTACCAACAGTTAGTGCAGGTATTGTTGGCCGCTTAATAAAAGCAAATGCAGGTACTGAGAAAGTTGCTCAATACTTTAATTCTATGGGCGATTATTATCAGTTAACCATCAACTCAACCGGAGCCGGTAATAGCGGTGGTCCCATGTTCGATAATCAAGGTAATGTTATTGGTATTTATTCCGCTGTTAACTCAAATATGTCCTTCGCTATTCCAATTAAATATGCATTGGAATTAATGGGTAGAGAGGATGTAATTAACTAATTAAACCGCCCTACAAATAGCTCTTTTTTGACGGGCCTGCTAATTAACCGACTGCCCCTGGGCAATGTTATTAAGCTAAGTTTTTTATTATGGCATCATTGCCATTAACACAGATGATCGTTCCTTGTGTTAACCCCGAGTTGGACTTGTGGGTTTGGTTCGGGGCGACGCTTCGTTCAACAGTATATCGCTCATCATCATCCTGTGTTGTTTACGTGTCATCAGTTTAGTTTAATTGCATTGTTCCATGGGGTGGCGGTTTAGCAGTAATAGTTAATAACAAGGTTTTGCTTTTACCAATACAATTATTTATTATGAACTTTTTGTGGAAGAAAAGGAAAAAATCACCGGTTACCTCAGTACAGCAGGAAGCTACATCCGTACAAAATGTTTTATCGGCTGACAATAACCTTCATCACACATCAGACAAACTTTCATTTAAAATACAATCAGTATCAGAAACCGGCCCCAGCCGTCAACAAAACGAAGACAGTCTTTTACACCTTTTTCCCGGACATGATACACAAACAGTTTTTGCCATGGTAGCCGATGGCATGGGCGGACATAATGCCGGCGAAGTGGCCAGCTCCATGGCATGCGAAGTAGCCAATGCATATATTAAAAGACAATATACATTGGCCAATACGCCAGCAATGTTAGAGATACTTATGCAGCAAATGCACCAGCAAATTCGTAATGCATCGCAGCAAAATAATCAATACCAAGGCATGGGAACAACGGCAGTCTGTGTATTTATAAAAGACACCGAAGCTCATTTTGCATCGGTAGGAGATAGCCGCATTTATTACTACAGCAACAACACATTGCAACAGTTAACCACCGATCAAACATTGGTTAACCAAATGATCAGCGAAGGAAAAATTACAGTAGAAGAAGGCCAGCACCACGAAATGAAACATGTGTTGTTACAGGCATTGGGTACTGTAGTACAAATAAAGCCTGAGCTGAGTAACACCGCTATTGAAGTAAAAGCAGGCGATAAATTCTTTTTATGTTCTGATGGTATATATGATATGTTATCCGATGAAGATTTATTGCAATTATTAAGCATGCCATCGGCAGCGTTAACAATGGAATGTGTAAAAGCATTATGTACACAGCGCAGGGCAAGAGATAATTTTTCGGCTGTGTTAATGGAGGTAATTCAGTTTAATGAAAATGAACAGCAATTGGAAACCAAAGAACAAAATGTTTTTGTATGAGTTTTAATCCATCCGATCAATATAATATAATCCGGAAAATTGGCGAAGGGGGCATGGGTACGGTGTATCTGGCCGAAGACAAACTAATACAACGTTTGGTAGCTATTAAATCCCTCAATAAATCAGTGACCAATTCTTCCGAGTCAATGGAAGGCAGGTTTCAGCAGGAAGCGTTGGCACTTGCTAAATTAAACCATCCTAATATTACACATCTGTACGCATTTATTCCCCGTCACGAATCGTACTGGATGGTAATGGAATTTGTGGAAGGTAATACACTGGAATACTGGTTGAAACAAAAAGGTAAAATATCATCTTTACTGGCTTGCAGTATTGCTGTACAAATTTTAGATGGACTGGAACACGCCCATAAAAAAGGTATCATCCACCGCGATTTAAAACCCGCCAATGTAATGATATCAGCCGAAGGCGAGGTAAAAATAATGGATTTTGGTATTGCCCGTATTCGTAACTCACAACGGCTAACACAACATGGTAAATCAGTTGGCACCCTGGAGTATATGGCCCCCGAACAAATACAAGGAAAAGAGGGAGATGAACTGACAGATGTGTATGCTGTTGGCAATATTTTATATGAATTACTTACCGGCCAAACACCTTTTTACTCCGATACAGATTACCAGTTAATGAAACGCAAGCTGGAAGAAAGAGCACCCGTAACCACAGCTTTAACCAATGCCGCTACACCCACTTTACAAAAGGCTTTAACTACTGCGTTGGAACGTAATTCCCAAAAACGTTTTACCTCAGTAAAACTTTTTAAAGATGCGTTGTTAAAGAGTGTAAACTATGCGATTTTTCAGGAGCAGCAATTAATACAAGCCTTACATACCGACAGACCTGTAAATACCGGCGAGCATAAATTAGCGGTAACCGGCGAAATGGAAAGGCCTAAATTAAAACTTTCCCTTAGCGCCATCAGCCATTTATTTTCAAAATATATGGTTAGGTTAAAATGGCCGGCCAATGTAAGGTTACCACAGTTTGCTGCATTTGTAAAAAACAAACCAAAGTGGTTGCAGGACAAAGCCATTGTTTCCCTTGTTGTTATTGCTTTTGTTTGTTTAAGTTTAGTTATTGGCAATGCACTTATTAAAGGTAACAGAGATAACGTAGTTGAGGGGCCGGGTACAGAAACGCCTCCCGAATATATGTCAGAACCCTTAAATACAGTAGTTAATCAACCGGTAAAAACTGTTGCAGGTAACAACGTTATTAACACAAATGAAATAATTAAACCACCCGAAAAAGTAATTATTCCCAATAACACACCGGATAAAAAAACAATAGTTGAACCTAAACCAAAAGAAACAAAACTTAAAGAGAAGAAAACAGAGACAATAGATGAAAATAAAAGTAAACCGACCGAAGTAACACCACCAAAGGAAAAAGAGGTTTTGGTAAATACCAAGCCGGTAAAAGTGCCGGCAGGTAAAACGGTTAAGGTTGTATTAGACCAAACTTTAAGCTCGGAAGAAAGAGCCAAAGATGGTAGTGCGGTAAGGTTACATATTGCCGAAGCTGTAATTGTTGACGGCAAAACACTGATACGTGAAGGAGCACCTGTTATTGGCAAAATTGTAGATGTGATTCCATCCGGTAACCGAAAAAAAGCACTGATTGGTTTTGTTATTCAGCAGGTACAAGCTACCGACGGAACGATGATACGATTACACTCAGAACGCTTCAGGCTTTTTTCGGTTGGTTTAAATGAGCAGGCCGTTTATAATAACGGATCAGTTTTCAGGGTACAATTAGGCAGGGGAGTAGTAAAATAATATAGTAAACTTTTTCATGCCGGACTAACGGCAAGATGCCCGGCTGAGAAATAAAAAGCAACCTTTATGGTTGCTTTTTTGTAATAATATAAGTGCTTCGGACTTTATCACACAATTATCTTACAGACTTTCGGACTTTGCTGTGCTCAATAGAATGAATTCGATATTACTTATTGGATTAGCCTTATAGATACCTCACATTACTACAGCACAAGTGTGGCTTTCACCCTTTCTTTCAGTGAAAGAAAGGATTGCGAACAATCAACTGATTGCAAGGAACGATGATAGTAGTACTACAGCTAACCTACAAAAAATTACTTATTAATTTCTTCCAACGCTTTTTGAAATACGGTATCATCCGAATTTAATACCTGCAAAAAGCCATTGGTACGCCATTTAAAACGTGCCAACTGTGCTTCTAAGCGGTGTAACAATGTTTTTTGTTGTTCGGATGTTAAGGCCTTTGGATTAATAGAATCCTTTGCCGTGTATTGCAGAAAATCTTTCCATATTTCATTATCGCCTTTGTAATTCTTAATATACTCGGCCGGTGTTTTGTATTGCGATAAAGTTTGTTGATGCGTTAAGTAATACTGATATACAAAGCTATCAAAACTGCCACTTATAAAAAGTTTATTAATGAAAGAAGGATAAGCAGATGTATCTAAGGATACAAATACATCGGGCATTATGGCACCGCCACCATATAAAATACGGCCACTTGGAGTTGTGTATTGTTTACCATGGGTTACTTTATTTGAGTCGGCATAAAAAACTTCACCATTGTTATAACGCTCCCACAATTCATCCATGTATACTTTTTTTCCTTTATCGTACGGGCGTTGAATGCTACGACCCAATGGCGTGTAATAACGGGAAACTGTTAAACGCAATGCAGCACCATCGCTTAAAGGAAATTGTTTTTGCACAAGGCCTTTACCAAAAGTACGACGGCCAATAATAGTGGCTCTGTCCCAATCCTGCAAGGCACCGGCAACTACTTCACTGGCACTGGCCGATAATTCATCAACTAAAACCACCAGTTTACCGGTTTCAAACAATCCGGGTCGTTTGCCACGGTATTCTTCCCGGCGGCTGTTTACACCTTCGGTATAAACAATCAGTTTATCGTTCGATAAAAATTCGTCAATCATCTCAACAGCTTCGTTCATATATCCGCCACCGTTACCACGTAAATCAAAAATCAGTTCCTTCAGTCCTTGCTTTTTTAAATCTTCTAAAGCAATCATAAACTCACGGTAACTGTTTTCGGCAAACTTGGTCAGCTTCATATAACCTAGTCCCGGACTAACCATGTAAGCAGCCTCTAAGGATGGTACTGGTATATTACCTCTGGTAACTGCCACTTTTTGCTGCTTGCCATCACGAATAATGGTTAAATTAGCTACCGAGCCGCGTTTTCCGCGAATTAATTCTCTAATACGGGTATAACTAACCTTACCAACTATTGTTGAGTCATCAACAGCCAATACCTTATCACCAATCTTTAATCCGGCTTTTTCACTTGGACCGTCAGGGAAAACATAAATAACATTTACGGTATCATTAAATACATTGTATTGCACACCAATACCATCAAATCCGCCAGATAATTCTTCATTAGCCTGTTTCAATTCCACAGGCGGTAAGTACACAGAGTGAGGGTCCAGTTTATACATCATTTCCTTAATGGCACTGGATTCCAGCGAATCCAACGACAAGGAATCAACGTATTTTAAACGAATAATATCCAGTGCTTCCTGTAAGGATGTATGTTTATTTGTACCAAAAAAACTGTTTTTATTACCGGTTTTGTTTAACTTATATCCTAAAAACATTCCCGCAGTTAAAACTGCCGATAAAAGTAAAGGCAACCAAACTTGAAATTTTTTATTTCCCATCATTTAACTTTCTGTAATTTGGCGCAAATTATCGAAAAGTTATAAGTTAATACTCTTTCGGCTAAACTAAACCCGCCAAATATTTCAAGGGTGGTGTTTTTAGCTTAGTTTTTGTTGTAATGCTAACGCCTAAACCAAAATCAATATGACCTCTAGTATTTTAATTGCAGACAGCGGTGCTACCAAGGCCGAATGGTGCCTGGTAACCAATGGAAAAACCAAAACTATCACGACACAGGGTATCAGTCCGTATTTTTTAAATACACAACAAATTGAAGATTTGTTAAAAAAGGATTTGTTACCTAAATTAAAAAATGCAAATATTTCGGATATATATTATTATGGAACTGGCTGTGCCAATCCTGAAAATGCCAGGTCCGTAAAAAAAGCAATCAGCAAAACTTTTGATGGTGCTAAAATTGCCGTAACACACGATTTAATGGCCGCTGCCCGTGCTTTATGCGGACATGAAAAAGGTATTGCTTGTATTTTAGGTACAGGTGCCAACTCATGTTCTTACAGCGGAAAATCAATTATAAAAAATAGTCCGGGCTTAGGTTATGTATTAGGCGATGAAGGCAGTGGTGCATACCTTGGTCGTAAAGTAATTCAGTATTATTTATACAATACTTTTGATGATGAATTGCGTGGTCGGTTTGATTTAACCTACAACACCAACTCGGTGCAGATTTTGGAAAATGTCTACAAAATGCCGTTACCCAACCGATATCTGGCTTCTTTTGCCTACTTCCTTGCAGAAAACCGCGGTCACTACATGATAGAGAACATTATAGAGGATGGTTTGAACGATTTCTTTTTCACACATTTGTGTAAATACCGCGAAAGTTGGAAACACCCCGTTAACTTTGTGGGCAGTGTAGCACATGGCTTTAAAGATGTATTAAATCAGCTTTGCCATAGCTACGAGTTTGAATTGGGAACAGTACTTAAAAAACCTATGCAAGGGTTGATTAAGTTTCATACCAGCTAAACTATTGACGCGATTATTTTTATTTTACCAACATCAGTTCCCTGATGGAGCTGATGTTGCGACGCTCCGTTCAACTGCAACAAGGCTATTGAACAGCATGAAAACAGTTCTTACTTAATCGTTGAAATTTAGTTTTAAAAATGACCCTTGATATAAATACCATATAAAATCTATTTCATTTAATTTTGCGATTGCATTAGCCTTATTTTAAAAATTGATATATGCCTTTTGAACGAATTACAGAGCAAGCAAGTGGGTACAGGCACCTCGAAAAAATGTCCCTGAACGAATTACTTACCAATATTAATATTGAAGATCAGATTGTACCAACGGCTGTTCAAAAGGCAATTCCACAAATAGAAAAGCTATTAGAAGTTGTAAGCGATAAAATGTTAATGGGTGGTCGTTTATTTTATATTGGCGCAGGTACCAGCGGTCGTTTAGCCGTGGTTGATGCCAGCGAATGTCCTCCAACTTACGGTGTACCATATGGTTTGGTAATTGCAGTTATTGCCGGTGGTGATAAAGCCATTACCACCGCAGTTGAATTTGCCGAGGATGATGAACAACAAGGCTGGAAAGATCTTTCTGTACATGATGTTAACGAAAATGATGTAGTAATCGGCATTGCTGCCAGTGGTACTACACCTTATGTTATAGGCGCATTAAACGAATGTAAAAAACGTGGTATTGCCACTGGCAGTATTTCCTGTAATCCCAATACACCATTAAGTGCTGCAGCCGATTATCCTATTGAAGTTGTAGTAGGTCCGGAGTTTGTTACCGGTAGTACCCGTATGAAAAGTGGTACTGCACAAAAACTGGTACTAAATATGATTTCTACATCGGCCATGATACAGTTGGGCAGGGTAGAAGACAATAAGATGGTGAATATGCAATTGACCAACGATAAACTGGTTGACCGTGGTACACGTATGTTAATGGAGCGTAATAAACTTACCGATTACGAACACGCAAAATCACTATTATTAAAGTACGGTAGTGTGAAAAAAGCCACTGATTATCTACAAACATCAACCGTTAGCTAACTACCGTAAGTTATTAAAACCTGCGTCAATACTGGATTTTGTAAAAAAATATGATAAAAAATATTTTTGAATACAAAATTGCGCTTATCTTGTACACCTATTAAAAAAGTGCTGTACAATTATAACCATATAATAAATTCTACTCCTGCAACGCATACTGTTGCCGGTACAGCATTGGTTTCCATTATTACAATTACAACAACGATCCGCTAACGCGGATTAACTTGTTTATATTACCCCCTGGGCCTTGTAGGCCGCCGAAATAGAAGATAACTATTTCCCCATTTCTCAAACACTTTCAGGCATATTTATAAAATTAACATGATACAGGTATTAAAATTTGGTGGCACTTCCGTAGCCAATGCAGAAAACATAAGTAAGGTAATAAGTATAGTAAGCGATAAACATGAAAGCAATAATAACGGAACTACTATTGTCGTAGTATCGGCATTAGGAGGTGTAACAGATCTACTTTTGTCTGCTGCTCATTTGGCATCTGCCGGCGATGAAACCTATAAAGAAAAACTGCTTTTAATAGAGCAACGCCACATGGAAGCAGTAAAACAACTAATACCGGTAGTAAACCAAAGCAGTTTGTTAAGCCTGGTAAAAAAGGCTTGCAATGAAATAGAAGATATATGCAATGGTATATTTTTATTAAAGGAGTTTTCGCCCCGTTCCCGTGATCGTGTAGCCAGTTATGGCGAATGGTTATCATCAAAAATTATTGTTACTGCATTTAATAAAGAAAACGAAAAAGCCAATTGGAAAGATGCCCGGGAACTTTTGGTAACCAACTCCAATTATACACAGGCACAGCTTGATTATTTTGCAACCAATAAAAATATTGCTGCTTATTATAATGAGTTGGGTACAGGGAAACTATTAATTGTACCGGGTTTTATAGCTGCCGATGTGGATGGAGTAACTACTACCTTAGGTCGTGGCGGCTCGGACTATACTGCAGCTATTTTTGCTGCGGCATTAGATGCAGATGTATTGGAAATATGGACAGATGTAAGCGGTATGATGACTGCCGATCCACGCTTAGCTGCTAATGCTAAAATCATCCCAAGTATATCCTACCAGGAAGCTATGGAGCTTTCACACTTTGGTGCAAAAGTTATCTACCCGCCAACCATACAACCTGTCATGGTAAAAGGTATTCCGGTGTGGATTAAAAACACCTTTGCACCAACTGACCCGGGAACAGTAATAGAATTAAAAGCAGCAAAAAGCGGTGATATTGTAAGTGGTATTTCAAGCATAAATAATATAGCCCTTATTAGCCTGGAAGGTAGTGGCATGGTAGGTATTCCCGGTTTCTCAAAACGTTTGTTTGAAGCTTTAAGTAATGAGCAGATTAATGTGATATTAATCACACAAGGTTCATCTGAACACTCCATTTCTGTAGCCATTGATGCCCATTTTGCATACAAGGCAAAACAAGCGGTAGATACTGCGTTTGCTAATGAGATTGCTTTACAAAAAGTAGAACCGTTAACCGTAGAAACAGAACTATCCATTGTAGCCTTAGTTGGCGAAAACATGAAAAGCCATCCCGGCATTAGCGGACGTATGTTTAGTGCCTTGGGTAAAAATGGCGTAAATATCAGGGCTATTGCACAAGGCTCTTCCGAAAAAAATATATCAACTGTTGTAGCTACTAAAGATGTAAAAAAATCAATCAACGTTTTACACGAAGAGTTTTTTGGCACCAGTTACAAACAGGTACATTTATTTATAGTGGGTACCGGTAATGTAGGTGCAAAACTGTTGGGACAATTACAACAACAGGCCCAATACCTGAAAGAAAGAATGCATATTGTGGTGAAGGTAATTGGCCTTTCCAATAGCCGTAATATGGTATTTAACGAAAACGGTATTGATGTAAATAACTGGCAGCAGGAATTACAAGCAGGTCATACATCTGATCTACAACAATTCGTTTACCAGGTTATTAACCGCAACCTGCGTAACTCAATTTTTGTAGATGTTACTGCAAATGATAAAGTAGCCGGTATATACGATCAGTTATTACACAAAACCATCTCGGTAGTTGCCTGTAATAAAATAGCCGCATCATCAGCATATGAAAACTATAAACACCTTAAACAACTTTCAGAAGAATTTCATGGACAGTTTTTGTTTGAAACCAATGTGGGTGCAGCCTTACCTGTAATTGGTACGTTAAATGATCTTACCCGTTGTGGCGATACCGTACATAAAATGCAAGCCGTACTAAGTGGCACCTTAAATTTTGTTTTTAATAATTACGATGGCAGCAGACCTTTTGCTGATGTGGTAAAACAAGCACAGGACGAAGGTTACACCGAGCCGGATCCACGCTTAGATTTAAGTGGCACTGACGTAATGCGTAAAATTATGATATTGGCCCGTGAAGCAGGTGATAAAATGGAAATGGAGGATATTGAAAACAATTCCTTCCTGCCGGAGTCTTGCGTGAAAGGTTCTGTAGAAGATTTTTACAAAGCCATGGCGTTGGAAGAACCGCATTTTAAAAAACTATACGAAGAAGCGAAAGCTGCCGGTTGTATTTTAAAATTTGTAGCCTCGTATGAAAATGGTAAAGCATCTGTTGGCTTACAGCATATAAAACCTGAACACGACTTGTATCACTTATACGGTAAAGACAATATTGTATTGTTTTATACCGACCGATATAAAGAACAACCTTTGGTTGTAAAAGGAGCAGGTGCAGGCGCTGAAGTAACCGCCAGTGGTGTATTTGCCGATATTATAAGAGCGACCAAAGCTTAACATTCATTTCATAAAATTATTTTGTTTGAAAAATAAATCTTGTATTGTACACTGTCCCGGAACCGTTGCTAACCTTGTTTGTGGCTTTGATATTTTGGGCCTGGCCTTAGAAGCACCTTTTGATGTGATGCATGTTACATTAATTAGCGAACCTGTTGTACGTATTAAAAACGTGGATGATTATAACCTGCCTACCGACCCTGAAAAAAATGTTGCCGGGGTTGTTTTTTTAGAAGCCATGAAAAAAACGAATGGCAATATTGGTTTTGAAGTAGCGATAGAAAAAAAGATAAAACCCGGTAGTGGTATAGGTTCCAGCGCTGCCAGTGCCGCTGGTGCTGCAGCTGCTGCCAATTATTTGTTGGGTAATATTTTTGATAATGACGAGTTAATACAACTGGCCATGCATGGAGAAAAATTAGCAGCCGGTGTAAAACATGCCGATAATATTGCACCATGTTTGTTAGGTGGTGTAACACTTATTCGTAGCATACATCCGTTGGATGTTATGTCAATCCCTTCACCCCATTTATATGTGACGGTTGTACATCCGCAGGTAGAAGTAAAAACATCTGATGCGAGGCAAATTTTACGTACACAGGTTCCTTTAAAAGATGCCATTAAACAATGGGGAAATATTGCGGGATTAATTACCGGTTTCTTTAAAAACGATCTTGACTTAATCGGCCGTTCATTGGAAGATGTAATTGTAGAACCCATACGAAGTATTCTTATTCCGGGCTTTGATGAAGTAAAACAAAAATGCAAAGATGCCGGCGCATTAGGTGGTGGTATTTCCGGCTCGGGGCCTTCTATTTTTATGTTGAGTGCTGACAAAGAGACTGCCGAAAATATTGGCAAAGTAATGCACCAAGTATATGAACAGATTGGTATAACGCACCATGTATATGTTACAACTATTAATAAACATGGGGTAAAAGTCATCAATACGGATGAGTCGGTTGTTATGTAATCGGTCGATTAGAAGCTGAAATTTATTCTATCGCTGAAAGGCTGCCCGATGGAAGCGGCACCGAATGCGGCCTTAGCCGCAGCGGTACAGCGGACAGCGGGAACTGCAGTTGAACAAAGAATAGAAAGATGACAGCCCCCAAATATAATGCTGATAAATTGACGTAGAAGCGAATTAAAATAACAGTAAAATATAAAAGATTGAAATATTATAGTACCAACAAACAATCACCCGTGGTTGATTT
Organism: Chitinophagaceae bacterium UBA4857; assembly: GCA_002399735.1. Taxonomy (GTDB): domain Bacteria; phylum Bacteroidota; class Bacteroidia; order Chitinophagales; family Chitinophagaceae; genus Terrimonas. The sequence continues at coordinate 19,595 of DHEF01000044.1, read as the reverse complement.
TAAGCAAGCGGCTATTGCGGGGCAGGCACCAGACAAAGGTTTGTATTTTCCTGAATACCTACCACAGGTTAGCCATGATTTGATTAAAAATATTGAATCGTTGAGTAATGAAAACATTGCCTATGAAGTAATAAAACCTTATGTTGGCAATATTATTCCTGATGATGTGCTGCGACAAATAGTAGCGGAAACGGTTAACTTTTCCATACCATTAAAACAGGTAACAGAAACCATTTCATCGTTGGAATTATTTCACGGTCCAACATTAGCCTTTAAAGATATTGGCGCAAGGTTTATGAGTCGTTGTTTAGGATATTTTTTAAAAGATGAAACAAAAAAAGTAACGGTTCTGGTAGCAACAAGTGGCGACACAGGTGGCGCAGTTGCCAATGGATTTTACGGGGTAGAAGGAGTGGAGGTAGTAATTTTATATCCATCAGGAAAGGTAAGTGCTGTACAGGAAAAACAATTAACAGCATTAGGCGGCAATATACATGCCTTGGAAGTACATGGAAGTTTTGATGATTGCCAAGGTCTGGTGAAAGAAGCTTTTGCCGATGAAGCCTTACGAAATCAAATATTTTTAACATCAGCCAACTCTATTAATGTTGCACGTTGGTTACCACAACAGTTTTATTATTTTTTTGCATACAAACAATGGATCGATAAAACCAAGCCACCGGTAGTAGCCGTACCCAGTGGTAATTTTGGAAATATTTGTGCCGGTATATTGGCTAAACAATCTGGTTTGCCTTTGCAACATTTTATTGCGGCCTGTAATGTAAATGATGTAGTAACGCCGTATTTACAAACCGGCAACTGGCAAAGTAAAAAATCTGTTGCCACATTAAGTAACGCAATGGATGTAGCTAACCCAAGTAATTTTGTACGTGTACTTGAAATATTTAATAAACAGTTTAATGAGGTAAGAGCCAACTTATCATCAGCAACTATTAGCGATGCCGAAACGGAAACAACCATAAAGCGTGTGTATGAACAAAACGGATATCTATTAGATCCGCATGGAGCTGTTGGTTACCTCGCTTTGGAACAATACATATTAAAAAACGGTGGTAGTGGTATGTTTTTAGAAACTGCTCATCCGGTTAAATTTCCGGATGCGGTTGAACGTATTACGGGTAAAGCCGTTACTATTCCTGATAATGTAAAAAGCATTATGGATGCGGCTAAGAAAAGTGTACAAATGGATGTATCGTATGAAAAATTAAAAGAATTTTTACTGAAATAATTAAAAAAAGCCACTTGTACAAGTGGCTTTTTTTAATGGGCTTACTTATTGTAAGCAAATGATATTTTCGGACTCCTGATATCTGCAACAGGTAATCCGGTATAACCCCTTGCATATACTGTAAATACTCTTTGGTTAGCTACAGTGCTAGCACTAGTATAGGTAGTGCCCAGTGTACCTGTTTCACCGGCATTTCTAAGCGACCAAGCTAATGAAGTACCTGCTGCAATGGAAAAAGTATCAGTTGATGCTTTATACATAACATTGGATGCTACTTTTGTAGGCCCAAAATATAAATCTATACCGCCTGAATTGGGTATTAAATTTACAAAACGAAATAACACTAATCCTGAGTCAGGTCTGTTAGCCGGATCAATAATTTGTACCGCTTGAGTAGATGTTAGTGTATCAGTAAGATGCAATGACTGAAATTGATTGGCCACAAAATTATAAACACCTTGGTGTAACAATATAGAATCATTACCCGTTCCTACATAAGGGATTGATAAACTCACCGTGTTTTCACCAGGCTTAACAGAAAGGTAATCAGCAAAACTGTTACCACCCGTATTTAATCCGCCACCAGGATAAGGGGTAGAGTAGGTTATAACACTACTGACTTTTTCACCATTTATTTTTATGATAACCCCCGGATTTCTTGCATATGGACATGCGTAAACTACTTTTAATAATGCTTTTCCGTTGGTGTACTCAAAAGGGGAAACGGTTAATACATTTTTTTTGCAAGCCACCAATACTATTGTAGTAACGATCGCCAATAATATACAATGTTTAATATATTTCATAATACTATTATTAATTAATGAAGAGAATATCAAAAGAAGATTACGGTTGACTAAACCACATTTCTTTAGTGTGATACAACATTTCCAATATTCCCAATCTCTCTAGTTCTGATCTGTTATATGTATATTCTGATGTAAAATGCGGCCTTACACGATATACCGGTAAGTTGTTGTTGTTAACATAAAAACCTGGAGGCAAGTTAAATGTATGATATACCTGATTACCTGTAGCAGGATCTATATCTGTATAGTGGTATCTTCTCATATCAACCCAGGTTTCAAAAAAGCCCCAACCCCATAAAGCAATATATTTTTGTAACATAATATCTGTAAGGGTTATATCTGTTTCAACTTGTTTAACATTATTACCGGCTAAATAAGCATTTCTGGCAGTAACGGAAATAGGATTGTTGTTATACAAGTTAGAGGCCCCTCTAATACTTCCATAACTTCTGTTGATAAAATCAAAGTGACCATTAATGCCATTTATATAAGCACCATGCGCCAAGGTGTAATTAGGCGTAGTGCTTCTTAAAGCAGCTTCTGCTTTTATAAACTGCATTTCGGCATAGGTCATAATAGGAAATACTGCTTTGTTTTTAAATAAATATTTTCCTGTATTGTGATTAAAAACTGCAGAACTAGGATTAGCATAAATACTATCTCCCCACGCGGTAGCCACTTTTTTCCTGGCATTAACCCAGTTTGTAGAACCCACAGCATAAGTGGAAGGCGCTCCTAATCCAGAGTATGGATCACCCACACCAGGATCAACACCACGGTAGCCTCCATTCCCATTTGTGGTATCATGCGAAAAGGTAAGCATGAATGCCATCCTTGGATCTCTGTTATATGCTTTACTGCTGTCTCCAGCCAAGGCACTCCCATCTAATAATCCAACGATAAAATTACTCTGCCTTAAGGTTCCCATATTATTACGGAATGTGCCAAAATAATTGGCATTAGCATTTACGGTGGCATCAAAAGGAATAACAAAATCATCAGCTACTGATAGCATTGCATTATCTACATACTTAATTACAGAATCTGCATTGTATATACCTGTTTTATTACTTAAATGATGCCAGTTACGAGCTAAAATACCATAGGCAAATTTTTTCCATTTGTTTAAATCACCATTATAAACAAAATCACTGGTAGCTAATGTACTAATACTTGTATTAGTAAGTGCCTTATTTAAATACTCAATAGATAAGCGACAAATAGAATCTACACCTTTATAGACTACCTCCTGCGTATCATACTTAAATATAAAGGTATTGGGCTTAAATGCATCATAAAATGGTATATCAGCATTATAATCAGTAGTATGTTGGAATGACCATGCCTTTAAAGCTAAAGCCACACCAACGTATTCTAATTGATTTTGTTGAATTCCATTATCAATAATATAATTCAGGTTGTTGCCCAATGCATAATAATTCATATTCCATGTGGCGGCCATGGTTGCACCCGCAAAATTATACCCATGTAAATCATATAGGTTTGCATTTGCATTTGCTGCTGTCAACCAGTTTTGTGTGTATTTAGCAGCATATAAACCTCCATCAGATTGTAATCCGGTTGCCATTGCTGCTAAACATTGAGGAAGGACAGAACTATTAGAAGGGTTTTGCGTTGTGTCTGGATCAGAGTTAATATCCAGAAACTTTTTACAGCTTATAAGCGCTGTAAAAGTTATAAATAAAAAAAATAATGATTTTATTTTCATATAATAATATTATAAAAGTTAAAGACCAATTTTTAATCCAACATTGATGGTACGAGGGCTTGGAATTGCACCATAGTCTATACCCGCACCTCCGAAACCTTTTACATTGGAAGAATTCAATACATTCACATTTGGATCCATGCCGGAATAATTGGTAATAATAAACACGTCAGTAACGGTTAAAAATATAGATGCTGAACTAATAAATTTTTGTGATTTGATTACTTTTTGCGGAATCTGATATCCTAAGGTTATATCACGCATTCTTAACCAGTTTACATTTTCAATATAATCTGATTCAGCTAATACACCGTTATAATAGTTGTTTCTGAAATAAGGTGTAATTGCAATAGTATTAACAGATGGATGATCCGTATTTTCCAAGCCGTCTTTATAAACACCGGTAATAACTCTAGGTTGTTCCCTGTCTAAAGTTCTTTTACTGGTTCCGTTAATTGTCATCATCATTTCATTCGCATTAAATACATCCCCGCCTTTACGAATATCTAAATTGAAACTTAACATGAAGTCTTTAAAGTTGATGGTATTAATAATACCAAATTTATAGTCGGGTTGTCTGTCACCAATAGGTACATAGTCTGTTTGAGCAGTGATGGGTAAACCCGTAGTAGGAGAGATTAGTAGGTCTCCTTTTTCATTTCTTTCAAATGTATAACCAGATAAGTTAGCTAAGGATTGGCCAACACCTACCTGTGATCTCACACTTCCGAACACCCAGGTATCTGAATCATAATAATACGGTAGGTCACCGGGTATTTTGCTAATTATACTTCTTGCTTTATCAAAGTTCACGATAATATTCCAATCAAAATTCTTGGCTTTTATCGGATTAGCGGTTAATTGAACTTCCCAGCCTTTAGAAGATAGTTCACCTCCGTTAACCCACCTTAAAATACCACCTGTTGCATAGCTAATCCTGTTTTGTATGATGTTGTCTTTTACTTTATTGTTGAAATATGCTAAATCAAGACCAATACGGTTGTTGAAAAACTTCAATTCAGCGCCAATTTCAAAATTCTTGGAGAACTCTGGTCTCAAATCAGGATTGCTAGCTGTTACACCCAACGCAAAACCACCACCTGTACTGCTTGTACTGACAAATGCATTATCAATAATATATGCAGCAATAGGGCCTTTACCGGTAGTAGCATAAGAGAGCCTTGCCTTCCCAAAACTCAACCAATCTTTTTGCGATTTAAAGAAGTCTAAATCAGAGAAAATAAAACTACCTGATGCAGACCAGAAATTGTAAAAAGGCTGTTTATTATAAAATTTGGACGTAAGGTTGGAAGCTCCCTCACGTGTACCTGTTAGTGTCAGATAAAACAAATTATTATAACTCATAGTGTACCCGGCATAAAACCTCGTTTTTCTTGTTTCAACCTGGGCTAAACTTGCACTACGTGCCGTTGGGTTCGTATTATTAATAGAAACAAAATCTATTTCATAAAACTGTTCGCCACGTTGTGAGTTCAGTACTGATTTATTTGCTTCAACAAATGATCCGACATAAAAATCATTGGATATTTTTTTAGCAATGGTTTTTCTGTAGTTAACCCTGAATGTTCCATTTAAACTATTAAACACTTGTTCAGATGTTAATAGAAATCCTTTTAAGCTAAATGATTCTCTTGAGTAGGGATGATAAACCATGGTTGACATGGTGGTGTAAGTATTTAAACCAATGATGCCCGTTGCGGTTAAATCTTTTGCTAATGTTGCCGTTAAATTAACGTTACCCGACAAATTATTATTTTTATCAAAAAGTTTATTTTTATTAACATCCCAGAAAGGATTATTAAGCTCTAAATCAGGCGTAACATTTCTGATAATTTTTCTGGTGCCATCAGTATTCATATAGTCTCTGGCATCAATATCTGCTGGGTAGGTCATTAAGTTGGTGTAAAAACTGCCGGCACCTTTTACTGCCTTGTTATTATCAGAGCTTGTATACGCCCAAGAAGTACTAAGTTTTAGGTTTTTATATAAATCTGCATTTACAGTTAACCTAAAATTGTATCTGGTTAAATCTGTATTGGGCACTACGCCATTAGCTTTAAAATAACCTGCTGTTAATCGGTAATTTAATGCGGCAGTTCCCGACTCTAAGGATAGATTATGTTGTTGTCCGATACCAGTGGTGAAGAAATTTTTTATGTTGTTATAAAAGGTGGTATTCTCTGGATATTTGGGGCCAAAATAGGAGTAACCATAAGCCCCGTGTGCGCTTGGGTCATATACACCATTCGTACCGCGACCGTATTCCTGTTGTAAATCAGGGTAACGGTATACTTTTGAAATAGAAACGGAATTGGAATAGTTTACGCGGGTTTTACCACCCCGACCTTTTTTAGTTATAATTACAATGGCACCGCCTGCTCCGTCTGAGCCATATGCGGCAGTGGCTTCAGGACCTTTCAAAAACTGGATATCTTCAATATCATCCGGATTAATATCAGCAATACGATTAGTGTAGTCACTGTTTCTGTTGGCGAGAGCTAAGTTTCCCGCACCGGAAACCGCAGTGCTGGAGGCTGTAGCCATTTCGTTTTGGTCAATTGATCCATTATTTAAAGGAACACCATCTACCACAAATAAAGGTTGGTTATTGCCCCCTATAGAAGAACCTGCACGATACATAACTTGAGCACTCGCACCGGGCATACCGGATGTGGAGGTCACGGTTAAACCCGGCACTCGTCCCGCAAAGGCATTTAAAAAATTATCACGTCTTGTTTGAGCCACTTCTTCACCTTTAATTGTTGTTACCTGATAAGATAAACTTCGTTTACTTCTTGATTGGCCATATCCTGTAATAATTACATTATCCAAGTCTTTGTCATCCCTGATTAAACGAATGTCGAATGTTTTTTCATCAGTAACAGTGACGGTTTGTGCTACGTAACCTACGAAGGTATAGCTAACCTTTTGCCCTTTTTGGGCATCAATGGAATAAGCTCCCGAAGCATTTGTTTTTGTTGATTTTTTTGTTTCGAGATTTGTGATCGTTACACCTTCCAAGGCTGTACCGTCATCTCCTAATACCACTCCCGAGACGGTGGATTCTTGTGCGAACAGATTTGTTAACAGGCTAAATAGTAATATGCCCAAGCATATTATTTGCCTAAGAAATCTTCTCATAGCATTGTTTGTTTTGTTGTTAGTTTATTGAGCTTTAGAAAAAATCCGGCTAAAAACTAGCCAAAATGTTAATTCTATTTTAAATTTATGAATAAAGCCGCATAAAATAGCATATTCCCAAAAATAAATGCAATAAAAACTTATTAACACTCAAATTTTGCTGTTTTTAAACCTGAAAATCTCACAGAATTGTTGAAATAAAAAAGCCACTTGAAATTTCAAGTGGCTTTTTTATAAACTTAAAATATCTTAAAACGCTTTTTTCTTTGGCTCGTCAGTAATTTGTATCTCTTTTACTTTACCGTATTTCTCAGCAATCTTCCTAATATCTGCCGACTTACCTACTAACACAAATTGCAATTTGTCTTTAGGGAAATATTTTTTAATAATCTCTCTGGCTTTATCCAATGTAAGGTCATCAACATTTTTTTGAAAATTGTTAATGTACGATTCATTAAAATTGTACCAGAACATACTGGTTAATAAACCAGCCAATTGTCCGCTGGTTTCATACTTTGGAGGAAACTGTCCTTTTACATAGTTTTTGGCAGAGGTAAGCATTTGCTCATCAACACCATCAGTATGTAGTTTATTTACAACATCCAAAGCTTTATCAATAGCTGCTTCGGTAGTGTTACTGGCGGTAAAGGTTGAGATGGAAAAACTACCACTGTTTTTTAAAGCGCTAAAGCTACTTCTGGCACCATAGGTTAATCCACTGTTTACACGTAATTCATCGTTTAACATAGAGGTAAACCTGCCACCAAATAAAGTATTCACTACATCAATAGCTACAAAATCAGGGTTATTACGGCTTACACCTTTACTACCAATAATAAAAGTTGTTTCTTTGGCATCTTCTTTATTTATCAATAACACATTGGCTTCGTTAGCTGTGGCAATGGGTGCGGATGCAAAGTTAGTAGATTGACTATTTCCTTTTTTCCAGTTACCAAAAAGTTTGGTTAACTCCGCTTTCATTTCCTTGCTGTTAAAATCGCCTACTACAGCTATTGCCGAACCGTTGGGAACATAATTGGCTGCATGAAATTTTTTCAAATCAGCAACGTCCAGAACAGTTACACTGCTGGTAGTACCACCGGTTACATTGCCATACACATGGTCACCATAAATTAATTTGTCAAACTGAGAACCAATCACCGAACGTGGACTTTCTTTTGCTTGCGCCAATCTGGTTAAGGCACGTTGTTTTTCTTTGGCAAATTCTTCCGCATTAAAAGTGGGCTGTGTCAGCAATTCATAAATAATATCAAAAACGGGTTGCTTATCTTTTGCAGCAAAGCTTGCTGAAATGCCTGCCGATTCTTTCGTGGCATAACTATTTACACTTGCCCCCATGAAATCTAATGTTTCGTCCAGTTTGGCTTTAGGATATTTTTGTGTACCATGTTTTAATGCAGTGGCCGTAAAAGCAGCAAGGCCAGCCTTATCACCATCATAAATAGCACCGGCAGGTAATACTACCGATACGTTAATCATGGGCACTTCATGTTGCTCCATCAAATAAACAGTTAAGCCGTTTTTTAAAGTAAACTTTTGGTAAGGTGGTAATTTATAATCTTGTGCAGTAGTTAGCGTACTAACCAGTAACAAGCAAAAAACAGTAATATATTGTAAACCTTTCATACAAATCAGGTATTATATTGTAATTAAAATGTTGATTTTATTTATCGGTATTGGCTTTTAACACACCAACAGTTCTTGTAGTTTTATTAAAGTATTTATTGGCCACACGTTTAATATCATCCATACTTACTTTATTGTAAGCAGCAGGAGCTTCAAACATTTTTTTATAATCGCCAAAAAATATTTCGTAAGTACCCAGGTTGTTTGATTTACCATTTATCGTTTCTACCTGACCGTAAAATTCAATCAATTTTGCGTTCTTTACTTTCTCCAGTTCAGCTGCTGTAATGCCTTCTTTCTTAATTTTCTCCAGCTCAGTATAAATTACATTTTCAAGGTTCGCTACATCTGTACCCCTTGCTGTTACAGCGGCTATACCAAACAAGGTAGGGTCAAGGCTTTCGTTGTACGAAGCAAAGACTGTAGTGGCTGCCTGTTTTTCATCCACCAAAGATTTATACAATCTTGAGGATCGGCCACCGGTTAAAATATCATTCAATAACGATAAAGCATAATAATCAGCATCCATAGCATTTGGAGCTTTCCAGGCAATATATAGGTAAGGCGTAGTAACATCTTTCTGCATTTCTATTCTGCGTTCGCCGGTTTGTTCAGGCTCTACAATATGTACAGCAGGCGGAGCAGCTTGTGCAGGAATCGGCTCCAGGTATTTTTCAGCCAGGCGTTTTACCTCCGCTAATTTCATAGCACCCGATACAACTACTAAACAATTATTAGGTGCATAGTAAGTTTTAAAGTAACGTTCTAAATCGGCCTGTTTCCAGTTTTTCATATCATCCAGGTAACCAATTACAGGCCAGTGATAAGGGTGTTCCTGAAATGCCTGCCCACTTACACCTTGCATTAATCCATTCCAGGGTGAGTTTTCTAAACCGGTACTTCTTTCAGATATTACCACACCTCTTTCACTTTCCACCATCTTCGGATCAATGCTCAGACTCGATATTCTATCGCCTTCCAAGTCGAACATTACTTCGGCCGATGATGCCGGAAACCAGTTGGTATAAGCCGTAATATCTTCACGGGTATAGGCATTGTTGGCACCACCATTTAATTCCATTACTCGGTCAAACTCTTTAGGGCCATACTTTTTTGCACCGTTAAACATCATGTGCTCAAAAAAATGTGATAAGCCGGTAATGCCCTGATACTCGTTACGGGAGCCGACTTTATAAAATAAATACATATTGGCATTGGGGATAGAAAAATCTTCCACCACCAAAAACTTCATACCGTTTTTCAGTGTAAAACTTTGTACGTCGTTTACTTTTAGCTGCGCCTGTGTTAAGCCGGTAACAAAAACAGTGAGCAATAAAAATATTCTTTTCATATAAAAAAAATTAGGAAAAAGTAAAACTAATTATAAATAAGTCAAAAGAGTTTCCGTTTAAATAATAATAGCCACGTTCATAGTTTATGAGGCTTGCATTATAAGTTTCCCTTATATATAGTGACTTTTTTGTGTTACAAACAGCAGTAACACAGATCAGCTGTGGTTGCGTCGCACTCTTGTAGGTCCCGTTCGCTAATCAACATCGTGTATACCATAAAGGCTTATGTGTAATGGATAAGAAAAAGGGTAGTGGGTACTAATCATCAAAATATACCCTAACGGTTTCGTATAACAAACGGTTATGCAGCATACCAGTTTTCTCCGTAAAGCCTTTCAAGCCAAACAGTCCCGCAGCATTACCTTTATTAATAGCTATTTCCAAATAGCCTGCACTGTTAAAAAGTGCTAATTTTTCACCTTGGTGTACATCCGCATACGATTCACTGATGCGGTCAATTACTTCATCCCTACGAAAAACAATTCTGAAACGGCGGCCTTTACGTTGCTCTTCAAATTGTTCGTGGGTAATATTTACAATAACGTTTTCAAAGTTGTCAATAAAAATAATCTGCCCTTCAATAAACTGTTTGTCTAATACAGGCCTTATAGGATTTTTTTCAAGATAAGCCACATCGGGCTCACCAATGTTTTGTATGGAGTCGCCTTGTACCAGTTGATCAATTATTTTGCCCATAACACCGGTACAATACATGGTATTACGGTTAGCTGTTTTATCCAATGGAATACCAATGACCATCTCCGGTTTTTCTTCCAGTATCATTTGTAAAATACCATTATCGGCACACAAGTAATATTGTTCTTTATGGTAAGCCAGTAATAATTTCTCCGGCTTACTTTCAAAAAGATTGATAAGAATAATATGGTAACTATAAGGCGGAAAATGTCTGATAGCACTACGGCAAACATAAGATGCCTGCGGATAATTAAACGGCGCTATATGATGCGAGATATCTATAAGTTGAAACGCAGCATTTATTTGCAGTAACTGCGCCTTAATAGCACTTACTAAGTAATCTTGCTGACCAATATCGGAAGTAAGTGTAATTAGTGGCATAATAAATCAGGCAAATAATAAATGGTTAGCTTTTTTTGTGGTGAATACTATTTTACTAATTCGCCGTTTTTAAAATAAAATTTCTGTATCATTTTATCGGCCCAACGTGGAAATAGTTTATTTAACCATACTATCCGTTTGCCTTCAAAGGTAAGCAACAAGCTGCGTTTCTTTTTTTCAATAGCCGTTAAAATATGTGTAGCACAATCTTGGGCACTCATCATATCACCCTCATTCACTGTATCAACACCATGTGCCACACCTTCACTGGTAATAGCATTGTATCTTATTTTAGAAACTGTAAAGCCCGGGCATACCCACATTACGTGTACACCATCATGTTCCAATTCGGTTTTAATAGATTCCAGCCAGCCCTGCATAGCAAACTTAGATGCGGCATAACCACTACGGCCAGGTAACCCACGGTAACCCGCTACCGACGATACACCAACAACGGTTCCTTTACGGCTGATGATAGAATCCAACGCATATTTTGTACAGTAAATCATACCCCAAAAATTGGTATCCATTACTTTTTTTATCAGGTCAATGGAGCTTTCTTTCATTTGTGCCCACATAGATATACCGGCATTATTTATCAGCACATCAATGCCGCCAAAGTATTTTATTGTCGTTTCTATAAAGCGGCGGCAGTCATTTTCATTGCTTATATCAGCCACCATGGTGTGCAACGGCGACGATGGAAAGGTTGATTGCAATGCATATAACCTGTCATGATCACGGGCACAGGTAGCCACCATAGCACCCTGCGACAAAAGTTGTTCAACCAATGCTCTGCCAATGCCCTCGGATCCACCCGTTACTACTACTACTTTATTTTTATAATTTTCCGACATAAAATGGATATTTACAAACCTACATAAAGCACTGCAAACAAGCAAAACACAGGCCTGTTTAATTAATTATTCCTTTGCCTGCAACACATCCGTAATATTGGGAAATGTATTGGTGGTGTACTTAACCAACTCCTGTACCGGAGCCCAAACAATCTGTTCTATATCTTCTTCCGTTTGTGGTTTTGTAGCTTGTTCACCACCGGCAAACATATCGTACCAGTGCGATTCTTTTAAAACAAATTTTGTGCCTTCATGGTAAGTATGGTAAGTTATTAGCAAAGGCTTTACAATTTCTACATTTTTTAGCCCTGTTTCTTCCTGTACTTCTCTTACCGCACATTCTTCAATTGTTTCACCTTCGTCCAGTTTTCCCTTGGGTAAATCCCATTTACCGCGTCTTAAAATCAATAAGTATTCGTTATTATCATTACTCACCAGGCCGCCACCGGCTTGTATTACTGTAAACTTTTTAAAAAATGCTTTTTTAAGTTCATCCAGGTTGTCATGTAAAAAAACACCGGCATGCACTTTTTCCAATTGCATTTCATGCAGCATGGCTTTTACGGTATGTACATCCAGTTCATCAATAAACACCGCATCGTCATGATGCAAAAACGGTTCAATAACCGACTCAATGGCATCACACAAAAAAAGCGGTTTATCGTCAAAATATATTTTAATATACATAGTGTGTAATTATACTGCAAGGTAAACAAATAGGGCACAGTTAGTTTATAGTGGTATTAAGTTAAAAGGAAAAAGGAAAAATTAAAAAGGTGTTTAATAGTCGGGAAGTCCGTCAGTGAGCAGTGAATAGTCAATAGTGAATTGGCGCAATTCACTACTCACCACTCACTATTCACTATCAACCATTAACGATTAACTATATTCTATCGCCCAAGGGCTGGCGGATGGAAGTGGTAGCTGGCCGCTGTGTGTATGGCAAAGTGTGTGGCAGGCCACTACAAGCGTACAGCCGTATATGCTGCTGCTAGTAGTACTATAGTTGACAGCCCCAAATAAAAAAAGCCCGGATAAACCGGGCTGTATAATAAGTTGCATAAAATTAATCGCAATACTCTTCAAAGGCTGCTACTAAGTTTTGGGCAATCATTTGTGCCGAACGACCTTCGATATGGTGACGCTCGATAAAATGTACCAACTCGCCATTTTTAAATAAGGCAATAGCAGGCGAAGATGGGGGATAAGGAGCCAGTTTAACACGTAATTGTTTAACGGCATCCACATCAAAACCAGCAAAAGTGGTAGTTAAAAAACTTGGTTTTTTGTTGGCGTTGGCTACAGCCATTAACACACCCGGGCGAGCCGAACCGGCCGAGCAACCGCAAACCGAGTTAACCATTACAAGGGTTGTACCTTCTTTGTCTAACTGACTGTTTACGTCTTCGGGAGTAAGTAATTCGCTAAAACCGTTGTCGGTTAATTCTTCCTTCATGGGAAGTACTATTTGTGCTGGATACATTGTTTAAATTTTTTATGTATAGTTGTATAACGCAAAATTAAATAAAAAGTTCGTGGCAATGCTTACTAAAAACTAACCCCGAAGATGAATCTACGGGGTTAAAAGTATAGCCATGAAAAACAAACTTTTGGCAAGGCCAAAAGCCGTTGCACAATATATAATTATTATGCTTTTTTCGCGTATTTCTTTTTGAATTTGTCGATACGACCTGCAGTATCAACCAATACATTTTTACCGGTAAAGAACGGGTGTGAAGTATTTGAAATCTCCAGTTTAATAACCGGGTATTCATTACCATCTTCCCATTTTTCAGTTTCTTTAGAGTATGCAGTTGAACGACTTAAAAACATAGTACCGTTACTCATGTCTTTAAAAATAACTAACCGGTAGCTGTCCGGATGGAGACCTTGCTTCATAATTGAATGATTTTTAAGGTAATACGGATTTTGCCGTATTGTTTATTTAATAATTTGGGTGGCAAAGGTACGTGTAAATAAGAAAACGGCAAAGTTTTTAATAGTTTCAGCAGGTGGAATAAAAAAAGCCAACAAATTGTCGACTTTTTTTATTTTTTGTGACCGCGTCAGGATTCAAACCTGAAACCTTCTGATCCGTAGTCAGATGCTCTATTCAGTTGAGCTACGCAGCCATCCCGTGATTGGGCGGCAAAAATAGGGGATTTTTATTTCCGCACAAAATGATTTTGAATTGTTTGTAAAAAAAACATTTTTTTTATTTGATGAAAGAAATGATTTGTACCAATACCCACAAAATTGAATACCAACAACGGTTATAGGTTATGATAAGATAAACTATAGTAAAATAACATTTATGTTTTTGACAAACGGTTTACATATTAAATAAACAAATCCCCCTTACTTTTGCATTTGTTACCAAATGTTTACGGTTAAACCGCATGGTAATATCTGTAAAAATTGGTGTTATAAATTGTTTAAGCATGAGTAATTCTAAGACTGGTTTTATGTATAAATCGTGGTGGAAAGTTGCAGCGGTTGTTTTATTGATTTATACTATTGCCGGTGGTTTGTTATTAAACATTCCCTATTTACCCGAACTGGAAGAAACCATCAGGAATATGTACTACCACGTAGCTATGTGGTTTACCATGATGATTTTGTTTATTGTATCGGTAGTAAATGCCATTTTGTATTTGAATAAAAAACAATTGAAATACGATATAGCATCTAAACAATATGCTACCAGCGGTATTTTTATGGGTTTACTGGGGTATGCTACCGGCGCCATCTGGATGAGTTATACTTGGGCCGACCCTAATGCAACCTTAGCTGACTCATTCAGTACTTTTGCCCGTGAACCTAAACTGGTAGGTGCCGCTATTGCCTTATTAATATATGGTGCATACCTGGTACTTCGCGGATCGATACCCGATATTGACCGTCGTGCAAAAACAAGTGCGGTGTACAACATTTTTGCCTTTGCTATGTTATTTCCCACTATCTGGATAATACCCCGCTTAATGGAAAGTTTACACCCCGCTTTGGACTTCAGGGCTGTGGACAACCGTTTAAGAATGGTGTTTTACCCCGCTATTGGTGGCTGGAGTTTACTGGCCGTTTGGATTACAACTATTAAGATTAGAATAGAACTGGTGAAAGAAAAAAATATGTTATGATGACAAAATTAAAATCGTTAGTTTTTTCTGTTACTTTGTTATTACTGGTAACTGTTGCCAATGCCCAACCCGGCAACCCGCAGGAAAGTTTAATGCGCACCAGTGGGCGCATATACGTTGTGGTAGCAGTAATGCTTACCATTTTAGCCGGTATTGTACTATACCTGGTGAGGCTTGACCGCAAAATTGGCAAGCTGGAAAAACAACAATCCTAAGATTTATTAAAAGCCTAACAATTAAATGACTAATAGTTGTTAGTATTGCTACTAATTTTGCTTTGCTTATATGAAATAAATTAAACATTAAATTATGTCTGACAATCAGTACAGCTTTTTTGCCGACGTTGCAAAAAGCTTTGACAAGGCCGCTAAATTTACAAAATGGGATTTAGGGGTACTGGCACAAATAAAAGCATGTAATGCCACCTACCGCATGCGTTTTCCTGTAAAAAAAGATGACGGAACGATTGAAGTAATTGAAGCTTACCGTGTACAACACTCTCACCACAAAGCACCTTGTAAAGGTGGTATTCGTTTTGCTGCCGAGGTAAACCAGGATGAAGTAATGGCACTGGCTGCATTGATGACTTTTAAATGCGCCATTGTAAATGTACCATTTGGTGGTGGTAAAGGTGGTATTAAAATTAACCCGCGTAACTACTCTGCTTACGAGTTAGAAAAAATTACCCGTCGTTACACATCAGAATTAATTAAGAAAAACTTTATTGGCCCTGGTACCGATGTACCTGCACCGGACTACGGAACCGGTGAAAGAGAAATGGCCTGGATTTTAGATACCTATACTACTATGCGCCCCGGCGAAATTGATGCTGCAGGTTGTGTAACCGGTAAACCGGTATCGCAAGGCGGGGTTCGTGGCCGTAGAGAAGCTACCGGCTTAGGCGTATTTTTTGGTTTACGCGAAGTATGTAACATACCCGATGTAATGGAAAAATTAGGTTTGCCTACCGGCGTAGAAGGAAAACGTATTGTAATACAAGGCTTAGGTAACGTAGGTTATCACTCAGCTAAGTTTTTCCAAAATGCAGGTTCAAAAATTATTGCTTTAGCCGAGTACGAAGGTTCTATTCATAACGAAGAAGGATTGGATGTTGATGCGGTATTTAACCACCGTAAGACAACCGGTTCTATCTTAAATTTCCCAGGTGCTACCAACCTTGCAAAAAATACAGATGCATTAGAATTAGATTGCGATATTTTAATTCCTGCTGCATTGGAAAATGTAATCAACGGCGAAAATGCACCTCGTGTAAAAGCAAAAATTATTGGTGAAGCGGCAAATGGTCCTTTAACACCCGATGCTGATGAAATTTTAGCAAAAAAAGGTACCCTTGTTGTGCCCGATATGTACCTGAATGCAGGTGGTGTAACCGTATCGTATTTTGAGTGGTTAAAAAACTTAAGCCACGTACGTTATGGTCGTATGGAAAAACGTTTTAACGAAAACATGAACTCACACATTGTTGACCAAATGGAATCGTTAAGCGGTAAAAAAATGACTACCAAAGACAGAGAATATATTGTTCATGGTGCTGATGAAGTGGACTTAGTGTACAGTGGTTTAGAAGAAACCATGGTTACCGCCACACACGAAATTATGAACGAGTGGAAAAGTAATCCAACGATACCGGATATGCGCACTGCAGCCTACGTTGTAGCCATTAATAAGGTTGCCACCAGTTATGCTGAGTTGGGTATTTTCCCTTAATATCAAATTGTTTCTTTATACAAAAAGCTCCTGCAAAGGAGCTTTTTATTTATTTTATCAGCTGCATTACTACTATCATCTTTGGTTGTGTCACTCACTGCATCGTTCGGTAATGCTATTGAGCATCGTGCAATACTCCGTTCTTATTTCTAGTAGCAGTAATTTGATAATCCCTTGCTTTATTACATTAGCACATCAGCACACTTGCTAATCAGCTATTTTTTTTATGTCAATCTCCCTAATATCTTTCAACCTAAACAAAACCTCCTGTAACCTGTTTTTCGAGATGCCGATATCCATCGTACAAAACAGTTGTATTTCCTGTTTTAAAATCACACAATCAAATTGTTTAATAATAGTCATTAACGCATTCATTTGCGTATAATCAAATTGCAAATGATAATTTTCCATCACCGGTTTTTGTACGGATGGTGTAACCTGCAAGGCAAATGAAGCAGCTGTTTTATAGGCATTAATTAATCCCGGCACTCCTAATAATGTACCACCAAAATATCGTACAACAACTATCAGTACGTTGGTTACTTGTTTACTATCAATTTGCCCCAAAATAGGTTTGCCGGCACTTCCAGATGGTTCGCCATCATCACTAACACGAAAAGTATTACCATCCAAACCCAAACGATACGCAAAACAATGATGTCCTGCTTTTGGGTGTTCTTTTTTTATCTGTGCTAATTGGGTTTTAAAATCATCTACCGATTTAATAGGCAATGCATACGCAACAAACTTACTGTTTCGGTCTTTGTATTCCGCCATTCCTGGTTTATCAATCGTGTTGTAATAATCCTGACTCATATATTTTGTTTCGCTCATGCAGTAATAGTTGTAATGGTGTTTTGCCAAACGTTAATCACATCGGTGCCAATGGCGGTTGTTTCTAATAAAGATGCGTTTTGTAAATGGGGTGCTGCTAATCCTTTATTAATTGATAAAACCGTATTAGTAATTACATTCGCCTGATCCCATAAACCGGCATCAATAAACGATTGTATTAGTGCGGTACCACCTTCCACAATTACACTTAATATTTTAAACTCGTATAACGCCGCCATTATTTCCTGTAATAAATTTTCTTTGTTAGAGATTTTGTAATACAGTAGGTTTTGTTGTTCTTCTTGTTTCTGTGTATTAAAAACAATTGTCCTTTGTTCGCCGTCAAACAAGTTAAGTGTAGCAGGTAATTTCATATCCAGATCCAGTACCAATCTTACAGGTGAATTACCCGTCCATAAACGGTTAGTTAAGGAAGGATTATCCAATAAAGCGGTATTAGTTCCAACTAAAATAGCTGCTTCTTCACTACGCCATTTATGCACTAACGTATTGGTTTCGCTATTGGTTATTAATAATCTTTCGGCTCTGAATTCTCTGGCTATAAAACCATCGGTAGTCTGTGCCCACTTTAAAATAACAAATGGTCTTTTTTTAAGGTGGTAGGTAAAAAAACGTTCATTTAGTTGTAAACATTTTCTTGCTAAAACACCTACAGTTACTTTAATGCCGGCCTGTTCTAATTTTTCTATACCCTTTCCGTTTACCGCATCAAAAGGATCACGACAACCAACTACAACTTCAGGAATATTGTATTTTATAATTAAATCGGCACAGGGTGGTGTTTTACCAAAATGCGCACAAGGCTCCAATGAAACATAAATGGTAGAAGCCGAGATTAAAGGTTTGTCTTCTTCCTGCACCGAGGCAATACAGTTCACTTCTGCGTGAGCCCCTCCATATTTTTTATGCCATCCTTCGCCAATAATTCGGTTATTATGCACCAGTACAGCACCTACCATAGGGTTAGGTGCTACCGAACCGGCACCCAATTGTGCCAGTTGAATACAGCGTTCCATATATATTTCTGCTGTTTGCATAACGTGGCGCAAAAGTAAATGAATTAAGTTTGCCGTATGACAGTATTTGAAGCATTTAATAATACAAAACAACAGTTACTGGCCATTTACGATAATAACGAAGCAACTGCTATTGCCAACGGATTGGCAGAAGTTTATACCAACACACAAAAAACGGACAGAGAAATACGGCAAAAACTGGTTTTAAATAAGGAACAACAAGAGAAATGGAATAAAGCCACTAAACGACTATTAAAGTATGAACCGCTGCAATATGTGATTAACGAAGCTTGGTTTTATGGCCTTAAGTTTTATGTTGATGAAAACGTATTAATTCCCCGTCCGGAAACCGAAGAACTGGTAGATTGGATAGTAAAGGAACATGCACGGGCAGACAATAATTTACACATACTGGATATTGGAACCGGCAGTGGATGTATTCCCATTAGTTTAAAAAAAGTCTTACCTAATGCTACCGTTTTTGCAATAGATCTGAGCGAATCCGCCATTGCAGTAGCACAAAAAAATGCAGCTTTATTACAGGCAGCGGTAGAGTTTATAAGCATTGACTTCCTGAGCGAAAATGCAACCAAGTATTTGCCAAACTATGATATTATTGTAAGCAATCCTCCATACATTCCGCAGAAAGATGCCTTACAAATGGAAGCCAATGTATTAAAATACGAACCAAAGATGGCTTTATTTGTACCGGACAATAACCCTATTGTTTTTTATAAAGCCATAGCCTTCTTTGGCAAACAACATTTAAACCCCGGTGGCTATATTTATCTGGAACTGTATGATGTTTACCATAAAGAAGTAATTGATTTTTATAAAGAACAAGGTTATCAAACAAACATTAAAGAGGATATGCAAGGCAAGCAACGTATGTTAAAAGCAACATTGTAAGTTTTTTATGTTACCGACTACATATCCCTGATTGAACTTTTGTTACGTATTCTAAGATATAAACAAAT
>DHEF01000025.1 GCA_002399735.1 Chitinophagaceae bacterium UBA4857 | reverse complement strand
AAAATGTTTACCGGACAACAATGGTTTGCAAATTTACATTTTACAAAACAAGTAAAATAATAGCTGGTGCAGGTCTCCTGACATGTGTATCTAAGTTACTTAACTAAACATTACTCGAGACATTAAAGTAATTATAAACTCTGTGGTTAATAAAACGTGGAAGCTAAGTAACGCTTTAGCACAGGTAAGGAGACCTGTAATGCTATTAAGTTAAGGAGTATGTCATGCCGACGATAGGAAACATCCCCTGCATATCAAAGGCATATTTAAATTCGGGAGACTTCTCTTTCATTTAGTTGAAGGCTTAACTTATAGCATTAAGGAGACCTGCGCTAGATGTTATACCGTTGACATACGTATTAACATAAAAAAATTGAGCTTTAGCCCACCTGAGGAATTTGTAACAATGTTAAATAATCTTTAGCTTTTATAAAGTTCAGTATATGATATAACCTAATCAATTGCAAAAGACGATAAATTATAAGCCTGGAATAGTTGAGAAAAACGCTAAAGCCGAATAGCATTACTACAGTTGAAGGGCTGCCCGATGTGCAGGGTTTAGTGCGTAGTGCAAGTGAGAAGAACGTAACTAAATGTTACGTTTGACGAAACTTGCGTGCAAAGCACAAGCACCGGAGCAAAGCGAAGCCCGTAACAGCGGGGACTGCTACTTACCGGAGTTACTATTGTTGAGAGCCCCAGCATAGTATTTAGATTTTAGCATATAGTATTAAGACTATACAAAACCGTTTAAAATGCAAAAAAGCTCCGAATTACTTCGAAGCTTTTTGCGAAGAGGGCGGCTGTAGCACAGTTTCCTCATACGTTTATAACCATATCCTTAAGGAGTTGAATAGTACAAATGCCGGTTAAAGATCTGGCGGTTGTTCTTGAAAATCGCCATTGAACAGCTACCTATTTATTTCAGGATATTAATTGCCAACAACACCTTTTTTTTATTCATGTGCAGGTAATAGTTTGGGAGAATAATTATTTCTTCTGTTTATAAATTTCAAACTAATACCCAAATATTCCGCTTCCCCCTACTTTCTTTTTGGTTGCACCTATCTGGCGAATATTATAGGTAAAGGTTGCCATAAAATACCGACCCAGTACATTTGTTTGCGTAGCAGAAATAATATTGCGATTAGTAACTAAACCAATACTGCTGTTTTGATTTAATAAATCCCATACACTTAGTTTTAGTACTCCTTTTTCATCTTTTAACATGGTAAAGTTTACGGCCATACTTAAGCGGGTAACATTTTTAGGAATACCGGCCGGCACATTGCCATTGTTTTCGTACTGCAATACCGATTCCCAAATTACATGTTTAGGCATTCGGACAATTAGCTCCGTTGAAACTGATTTTTGATTGGTTTTTAGTGTTGAAAAATTACTGCTGGTAAATTTAGACTGGTAATTACTTAAAGATATATCGTTGTTCCATTCTACCTTGTCGTTAAAATTTAAGCGAATGCCCGCCCAATGTTCCAGGTTAAAATTGTTTTGCCAACTTGTTTCACCGTTATACAATAGTTTGTTTTTATTAAACCCATACCAGCCGCCTGCATTCCAGCCCAAGGTAAATTTAGCATTGTACTTATATTGCTTGTTAATGTTGTAGTTAACCGTTGCATTCTTACTGCCATTTGCGTTTACAGGTGTACTGGTTTGAATACCGGATTTATCTACCACAATATCCTGGATAACATCTTTTCTGGTAAGTGTTCCGGTAGCATATAAGCTAAGGTTTAAATTTTTCTTGCTATTGTTATGGTAATAATTAATTCTGAAATTGTCTCTTTCCGCTGGTTTTAAATCGGGATTACCATTGGTTAAGTAATACGGATTGGTATTGTTTAATGCCGGAATTAAATTGGTATAGGCCGGTAAGGAAACATCTTTATTGTAATTAAAATTAAACTCCTTAAACACAATACCCAAAGCCGGTAAAAAGTTAAACTGGCTTTTTGTAATGGCATTGTTTAATGATAATAAACGATTATCGTATTGTTGCCACAATGCGGTAATACCCGGCGTAATGGTAAGTTTTTTATAAATGTATTGTAACCCTACGTAGTTATTGGAACGATGAAACTCACGATTAAATGTATTACTTAATAAAGGGTTTAGTTGATTGTATTTTTTATCACCGTCCGCATCCAAGGTGTTTACTTTATTGTTCAGTTTATTATAATCGTATCTGGACGAAGCCGTTATTGCAAAACTACTATTCAACGGCAATCGATAAACCAGTGCGCCATAAATATTGGTACGGGGAATACGCTCTACCCTCAATTGTTGTAAAGTACTGTCAAATAACATAGGGTACAAAACACTGGTAAGCGAGTTAGTGGTAAAATCAGCCCGCGTGTTTGATATATCCAAACCGTGCGTAGCCGTAAAACGTGCACCTTTTTTTCGTTTTGATAATCGGGTGACTGTAAAATAATGACTGTAATTGTAGGTATTATTTACGTTGTCCTGACCAATGTTGCCATTACTTAAATCACCGATCTTATTATTACTGCTGCTGATATTTGTATTTCTTATTTCATCTTGTAAGCCTAAAGTATAGGTAGCGTTTGCAATAATAGTAGTAACAGAATCGGGCTTTAGTTTAGTGCCCAAACCAAAACTATGGGCATTGGAAATAATATCTGCGGTCGTAATATTATCCTGCACAATCACAGTGTCTTCGTTAAACTGTTTGGTATTTGCTTTGCGCCATTGATCCACTCTTATATTACCAAAAAAATATTGTCCAAAAATGGATTGTTTATTATTGGGCGAATGATTAAGATTAATACCTGCACCTTTGCTATTAGAAATACCGCCCCCCCTATGTGCACCACCAAAGTTTACGCCATTTACCACAATATTGCTTCCTCCGGAACTGTAACGTGATGTCATAGTACTGGTACTATTCAGGTTACCCATGCTCCGGCTAAGTCCTCCTGCCTGCATCAGCTCACCATAGGTAAACCCTGTTTTATTTAAGTTGTTGGCATAGCCCAGCAGACTTATTTGTAAGGTATCTCTGAACATGTTTACAATACCACCTCCTTCAAAACGATTATCGGTACCGCCACCTGCATAAAGCTTTCCGAACAATCCTTTTTTCACACCTTTTTTCAAGGTAATATTTACTACTTTACCCACATTGGACAGGTTGTTATCTGTATTCCTTTCCAGTTCTTCTTTATCATCTGTTACCTGTACTTTATCAATTATGTTGGCCGGTAAATTTCGGCTTGCCATTTTAGGGTCGGTTCCAAAAAAGTTTTTTCCATCTACCATTATCCTGTTCACTGGCCTCCCATTTACCATGATGTTACCTTCTTTATCAACAAATACACCGGGTAATTTTTTCAACAAATCTTCTACCAAAGCATTGGGTAATGTTTTAAATGAATTGGCATTAAATTCTATAGTATCATTCTTAATGGTAACCGGTGGACGTTCTGACATAACAATTACTTCATCTAACTCCCGTGTTGTAGGTATCATCCATATATTTTCAATAGTAATATCCTGCTGGACGGGGGTTAATGTAAATTCTTTTCTAAATGCTTCGTATCCTGAATAAGTAATTACACAACGCAATGTTTCGTTCAATGGTAAACCCGGTACTTTAAATTTACCTTCTTCATCGCTTAGCCTGTATGTTACTATGCTGGTGTCCTTTGCTTTAAATACTGAAATAGTTGCCAGCGGAATGTTTTTGTTCTGGGTACTATCTTTTATTATACCTGTAATACTTCCTTTTTGGGCGTATGTAGCCGAGGCAATGCATAGCAATGCCAGTAAGAATAATCTTCTCATTTATAGGTTTGTTGTTGTAAGTGTTTAAAGACGATTTTATCTAAAATCCGTCGTGCAGTTTGGGCAGGTTATTTTAATATTCAGGCTAGCGGAACCTACTTGTTTTTTATATACTTTCTCATTATTAAGGCGTTCTTCCATCATATCATCCATACCAATAAGGCTGGAAAAGTTTCCGCTTGTCTCAAGTTTATAATTATTCACATTTTGTAGAGGTAATGTAATGGTGGCAAACCTGTTAGTAATAATAATATTTTTTGCTGCTGGTAACAGGGTAAATATTTTAACCTCCGTATTAGCGGCCTTGAGTTTTAAATCGTTTTTCAAATTTGTAATACGTAAGGAGCCAAACGACTGTTCCAATTCCGTTTCTCCTGCTGTTATAATATCAAAATTACTTGAATTACCACGACCGGTAATTTTATCTACCAATTTAATATTTACATTAGTAAAGTTAGCTTTTAATGTAAGCGTACCTGCATCTCTAATATTAAGAGAACCGCTTTTTATTTCCAGGTCGCCGTTTTTAATATTACTGGCCGAAATATTAGAAAACTCACTTTTTATTTTCACTGTTTCTACATCCGGTAATTCCAATGAAGAGCTTACTAAATCAAAGTCGAAGTTGTTTTTATTTCCGCTCACGATGATATTACCATATTTACTTTTAATGACAATACTTTTATTTGCCGGCAATTCTAATTCTATATCGTTAACCTGTAATCTATTAATAAACTCATCCTCATCTTCAGTTGTTGTGGCCGCATCTACAATTTGCATTACGGTACGTTTACTGCTATCCCCTGTCATAATAGTGCGATTACTTCCGGTAGATGCGACTATATCCATATTCGCATTTTTAATATCATTAGTTACCGTACTTGTAGTTGTTGTTGTTGTACTCTGTGTATTACTATAACCAGATGATGTAGTGCCGGATGCTCTGGCAGTAGTACTATAGTGATCGCCTTTATCTTTTATGATTGTTTCGTTGCCGATAATCATACTTTTCCAGGGAAAGTTTTTATCTCTAAACTGTGCCGCACTTCCAATTTGTAATTGTAGTACATTTTTATTTTTAACCTGCGCAATATTCGCTTGTTTAATATACACTTCATCACCCAAAACGGGTTTGCTTTCGTCGTAGTACACCGTAGTCGTCATTCTTACCTTATTGTCTTTTGAAGGTTTAATAGTAAGCCTTCTCATAAAGTTTATTATTTGTATAGTATCTATTCCATTAGCCGATGCTTCTCCGACAACTTTTTTTGCTTTTAAATTTGTTTTGACAACATCGTTAATTTTAATTACCGTATCCCTTATTTCCTTACCATTTACAGTAGATGACTGAATAGTAATTTCCATTTTCCGTTTGTTCTGTGCAGTAATCGTACCTGCTGCTATCAAAAGCAAGAAGACTGCTATAATATTTTTGTACATCATAATGCGTTATTTTATTTAAAAACATGTACTTACATTTTCAAGTACTGTTGTTTATTTTTTTGCTGTGGAGGTATATTGTTATTTACTTTATTAATTTCAACCTGCAAGCTTTTTAATAAGTTTAGCTTTTGTTGATTGATAAATATTAGTTGTTGCAATAGTTGGTCTTCCATTCCAAAGTTTACTATATCAGTTTTCAATTGCTTTTCTTGCGTTTCTAATTGTCGGTACTGATTTTTAAAGCCACCAAACATATCTTTATCTTCTGCGTATATTGGTGTTTGGTTAATATTCCTTAACTGTGCATTCAATATTTTATTAAAATTTTCGTCAATACTTTTAACAGCCATTTGCACTTCACTATCAATTGTATTGCTGGTATTTTGTTTTGTTGTATTTGTCTTTTTTACCGATTGCTCCATAGTAGTACTCGCTAATAAAAGGTCGGTTGTTTTATTCGGTATAAGCACAGCTTGTTCGTTTGTTAAAGAATCAGGCAATTTTATGTGACCCTTACCCATCATAGCCATTTCACCAGACATTGTTTGTTTTTTCTCCTGCATCACATACAACAATGCTGCTACCAATAAAACACAGGCGGCAGTAGCTGCATACAGGATTTTTTTTATGCTGATAACCGGCGTTGTTTTCAATGGTTTATTCAGCTTTTGCCAAACCTCAGCTGATGGATTTTCAAAATCCATGTCATCCTTATGGTCTTCCAAGAATTTTTTAAAATTATCCATTGGCCACTTTTAAAAAGTTCATAATATTTTCTTTCAATAGTGATCTTGCCCTGTGGTACTGACTTTTACTGGTACCTTCACTTATCCCCATTGCGTCTGCTATATTTTTATGGGTAAGCCCCTCCATCGTATACAGGACAAATACCTGCCTGCATCCATCCGGTAATGTCTTTATAGCTTCATGTATCTGTACCAGACTAATATTTTTATAAAAATCGTCCTGCACATCCTCTTCAATATCTGCTGTTTCGCTATTCCACTCCTCTATCTTTATTTTCTTACTGGTTTGTCTTATACATTCATTCACCACAATTCTTCGCATCCACCCGGCCACGGCTTCCGGTTGTTTTAACTGTGGTAAATGCTTAAAAATAGTAATGAACGCATCGTGCAAAATATCTTCCGCCAATGCCCTTTCCCCGGCCATGCGCATACAAATACTAAACATCCCTCTACTAAAGTGATGGTACAATTGTCCACGGGCTGCCGGATCCCCACTTTGGGCCCGGTTAATAATTGCTACTGATATTTCTGTTTGTGGCTTCAACTATGCTGTTCCTATATAAGAGTGTATCATGCAAAGATGGTTGGAAAATATTTACTCTTTTTTTATTGGAGACCAGTCACATGCTATGACATGATGACTCTGGTAAAGTGACAATACCGAATTGACACTTTTGTATATTGATTATCAAATGCTTATCTTTAAAAAATAGCTATAAAATTTGGAGGATTGTGCAGCGAGGGTAAGTAAACCACGCAAGTTTACTGTATAGTGTAGCCGTTACGTTAGGTTATCATATTTTTTCTTCAACAATCGTAACAGGTTCAAGCGTGGTACCTATCTAACTATCTGTTTATCTTCCTCTGTGGGTACTTCTTACATTACCCAGATGATCTTCGAGCTTGTAATCATACTTAAACTACGATATCACTGTAGCAATTTGAAAAAAATTTATGTCGTCAGCTGAGGTGCTGCTATCATCGTCTGTTGCCACGCTCGCTTGTACTGCAACAATTCTACTCAGCACTTGGCAGGTTACATTATCGGTTGTTGGTACGCCTTGCTATTTGCCAACGCCGCATACCAACAACAGCGGAAAGCTATTGATTTTATAGTTTTTTCCGCAATCCGTTTTACTTTTCTGATTACCGTACTTACTACAATATTCATAATTCTTGAAATACTACGCATACCTACTCCATTACGTACCAGTTTCATTATCATTGGGTCAGTACTTGGTTGACAAGCAGTGTAATTAATAGGTTTGTTGTTGATACTTTTTGCAGTGTTTACAGTAATATCGTTGTACACCATTCTTTTACGTACCGGCCTTCCTGCAATTGCCATAACAATATTTACAACCCGTTTTCATAGCTGCTATTTGAATACACTAATAGAAAAAACCGCCTAAAGGCGGTTTTGCAAATCTATCATTTTTAGTAAAAATCTATCCTCATAAATAAAAAACACCATTAATAATCAATTATTTAATACTTAATTTGACAGACATGCTAATTAAGTACATTATCCAACTTTCCTATAACTTAAAAATGCTTTACTAATTCACATACTACGAAAAACAGAGAAATTATTGCTATTTCAACACTTTAGCTGTTCTCAATATTTTGTTCAAAAACGAAAAGGGCAAAATAGAAGATAGGGTTCCGTCATCCCATCTTTCAATATAGTAATACCGTTCATTAAAACGACATTCCAACACCCATAAGATTCCATCCTTTTCAGAATCAGTTGGATTCCCTATTCTTTCTTTCCAAAAAATAGAACTATCAAGTGAGGAAGAAACAGTCTCCCAGTAATTTTTATCAAGATCTATCAACGTTTCTATAATACCTCCTGTTTTACCATTATAGGTGCTGTCAAATTCCTTTCGAATTAGGTATTTTGAGTTACCAAGATCATTCACCCTAATCATAATAGGAGGTTGACGAGCATTCAACCATAATATCCTAATACCGTTCATCTCACTATTCTTATAATCATTGTACAAAGAGGGTTCTTTTAAATGAAATAAGATTTCAGAATATATTTGTTTAATACTAGAATCGACCTCTCTATCATTTGATATTAAAAAGGCAGAATCGAATGGAAAATATTGATAGCTGCTATCGGAAGGAATATGGTCTTTAAAATTCTTATAATCGTTGATTGTTTCTATTTTGACGCTTTTGCAACCACAAATCAATAGTATAAGAAAAAATTTGATAGATATTCTCATACGGAGTCTCATTTTATATTGAATAATACTTATTTATTTAAATCCACTTTAGGTTCATTCTTTGGCAGAGGAACAGGATCTATTTTATTTTGGCGTGTGGTGTCTTTCGGATCACTTGGCAAATCTGTACTTATTGTAGATTGCTGCCTAGTTTTATAATCATACTTTTTTAATGACCCATTTGGAGTTGTCAAGTACCCATCCATTTTTTTATTGACATTGCTCCATTTGTCAGAGTTTGAAAAATTATTATCACTATGTGCAACATTGGCTCCCCATGCATTTCCATGAGCATGAATGTCTGCTACAGGCGTCGTGCCTTCCGGGGCTTTACTGATTTCTATTCTAGCGGGAGAACCGGCATTGAGAACAGAATAGCTATAGTAAGTTTTCCCTTTCTCGGTAGCCCTATATATCGTTGCACCATACTCTCTTTTTTCAACAATAGAATTATCATTATAAAGTTTACCAAAATCTTTCGCCGCTGCCACAATGGTTTTGAACTTATCTCCTGGATCTGCTACTGCCATACCATCAGGGTCGATAAACCTTATTGGATTATTTAAAGTATAATTATATGGAGAAAACCTTCGCATTGTATCGGTCAACGGATCAACCACATTCCACCTTCCTATCTGGTTATCATACATCCTAGCTCCATAATCCAACCACTCTAACCCACTACCATCACTAAACTCTTTTTTTTGTTCTTCCTTGCCGTTGTATTTTAGTTTGTTTTCGGATATTCCGTTTAAGGCCTTTGATGATATCCCACTCATAGTCAAGCCAAACGGATAATAATGCGTTTCCTCCAGTATAGGGCCTTGCGTATGCGTTACCTGCAGGTTATCAAAGAACACATCTATGTTAGGCGTTTCATTACTAACACAGATATAAAGATACACTCGTTCTCGGTAGTCTTAGTTACTATAAAACTATATAAAAAAGTATGAAAGCTGTCATTCGTACAAACGAATGACAAAATTTTAATTATATAAAAAGTTAGCCCGGTATTACCGGGCTTTATTAGCATTGTTTGCAGTCTATTGTTGCAAACAATAGACAACTTCTCAATAACTTAAAATCACTTTACGGGTTCATATACTCCGAAGAACGAGGTTCGTTTCTCTATATAAAACTTTCAATAGCATAAAATCTTGTGTTGAGTGAATCTAAAATAAAAAACTTCACTTTTCGTACATTCTCCAATTCTGGATAATAATAAAATGCATAATAGCATCCTTCAGTAGATAACTTTTTTTTAATCGTTTCTAATTTATTGCTTAAAGTGCTATTTTTTGTACCTCGATTAAATGTTATTGCTAGAACAAAATCGTAACTAGTATCCAAAGCTACCGTATCCCAACCATATTTATTCCAACCGTTATGATTATCAGGTAAATCTTTATTGTCCTTAGAAAGAAATTTGTCGACAGAAGCCTTATCAACATTATATACCTCTATTGAAAAGCCCTCTCCAAAACCACCGAACTCATCATTAATTTCAACAATTTCAACTTTTGCAGAGCTGTTTATTCCTAATAATTTAGAGTATTCGTTTTTATAGACCGAATCATTGTTACACGAAATTAAAATAAGTATAAAAAGTACTAAAATTTTAGTATTCATTCAAATTAATTATTAAATATTGAGTTTATAGTCGTTACATTCACTAATTAAAAAATATCTTATAAACATCACAATTTAGTGTCAAGGATTTGATAAAACACTTGGAATTGTAATAGCTTGTTTTATGGCATTTATAAAATCTCGTAATGGAGTAGGCCGGTTTTGTAATTGACCTTGACCATAACCTCTAATTTCAAAGCCTTCTCCCCAAATTCCCGCTGCAAGTTTTCCTAGCCTAGTAGCTAGATTTCGCATGCGTCTGCCTTCTTGGTTGTCAAAATCGTATCTATCTACTAATCCATTAGCCCCTCCTATTCTTGTATCACCTTCATTATTCAAAAGTGTGATACCTAAAGTACCATATACAAGACCAGTATTAAGATCGGACATGTCCATGTTTTGAAAAGATTGAAAATTTATAAATCTAGTCTCGCCAACATTAAAGTCTTCTAAAAAAACTTTTGAAATATCTATTTTTGATATATCCACATATAGTGGTTGTCCGCTCCCTTTTCTATACCACTCGTTAGCTTCTGTCCATGTCAAAACACCATCATAATCTGGTCTGCTTTTTAAACCATCATAATGAGCTTTAAATTTCTCATAGGCACCTTCTTTGAACCCTTCTTTTCCTAAACTTGAAAAAAGCGCATCTTCATGGGACATTCCTTGGGTAAAATCTGAAGGATCCATTACTATCGCCTTACCCTGTAATCCCTGGTCATCAGTGCCTAGGAAATTCCCTTCTTGATCATATATAGGAGCAAACAGCCCAGTTGGGTCTTTTCTTAATATTGGATTATTGATAAATGAATGGTATGGAGTTAAACTCAATTGCCCCATCTGATCGCTTAATGGATCTATTTGCAAAAAACGTCCTATTTGGCTGTTATATGTTCTTGCATTAAAATCATACATCTCTAATCCTGAACCATCATTAAATTCATTATCCTGTTCTTCGTTTCCATTAAATTTAAACTTGTTTTCAGCTAGTCCATTTAAAGCCTTGCTACTGATGGAAGCCATAGTAAGTCCGAACGGATAATAATGCGTTTCCTCCAGTATCGGGCCTCTGTTGTGCGTTACCTGCAAATTATCAAAGAACACGTCTATGTTTGTAGCCTCGTTGCTGGTGTAAATATACAAATATCCGTTCTTCGGTATACTTAATCCTGTTTTAGTGTGGATGGTTGCAGAGCCGCTGGCACCTACCTGCTCAAAACTACTGCTACCTGTTACTATCTTAAACTGTTCATCAAACACTATCCAGTTAATATACGCCTTAGGTTTGCTACCGCTTGTTGTCTGTGTTGTCAAAAACGTCGCTAAACCATCGTTAAGCCCAATGTTTGCATGTTGTAATTGTGCCGAGGTTGCTTTGCCGCCGCTTACGCCTGCCAAGCCTGTGCTTAATGCATTAAATAAATCAGTTAATACATTGCTGGTATTGTTAGTTGCTGAGCTGCCGCTCCAACCACTCGCTACCCTGATATTGTAACTATCACCTGCCATTACTTTTAACAGTAAACTCGGGCCTATTTTATTACTGCCGCTTACATTCTTTGTTCTCGCTACCTTGGTGTTGGTGCTGTAAAGCGGATCTGTGAACCATGCAGGCTTATTGTACTGCGTAGCCGTCAGGTTATCATATATCGTTTCCTCTGCTGCTATCGTAGCAGGTTCTAAGGTGGCCGCAGGGTACTGGTCTGTTTTTTCCTCATCCGTCAGTACCATTCTTACATTACCCAAGTGGTCTTTTAACATATAGTCATACTGGAACGATGTACCTGCATCATTTTTACGGATTCTACCTTCTTCCATGCCCATAAACAACAACTTGTCTACATAACCCAAGGC
>DHEF01000021.1:56557-70253 GCA_002399735.1 Chitinophagaceae bacterium UBA4857 | reverse complement strand
TGTTTACCGGACAACAATGATTTCCAAATCGCCAAATTATCTAATTAATTAGGGGCTATCAGCTGTAGTAATACTAATCAGCAGCAGTCCCCGCCTTCTGTAGTAGTGCAATGCCGGGCTGCAAAGCCTGTCTACAATTGCAGCTACTACGGCCAGTCGGGCAGCCCATCAGCATTAGTTCATGGTTCATCGTTAATAGCAACTCGCTATTGACTATTCACTTTCTTTCCGCCTCTCCGACTTCCCTCTGCCTTAAACCTTTTACCACTAACCTTCCCTCATCCCCTTATTTAGTATCTTGCAGTACTAATACCTGATACATGCTTATAAAAACACTTTTATATAGTTGCGCTTTGCTTGTGCTTACTTCCTGTGCGTCGGCAAAAAAAAACAAGCCGGCTGATGAAGCCCCTATTGTAAATGACACCCTAACGTATAATATGCAGACAAAACCGGGCTGGCAAATATTTGTAAACAAACAGCAGGTGCTGCAAAGCAATATGGAGGATGTAAATACAAATATTAAATCTGTTAAAACCACGGATTTGTTTGCCACCGACGGATTAAAAATTGTGTACACTGAAGATCCTGACGCTAAAGTAAACCGCAGTTTTATTATTATGGATGATAATCGGCAAGAACTTTACCGTTTTGAAAAAAATGGGGTTGCCATTAGTGGTACTGAGTTACAACAAGCACTTGGTAAAAACAAAACAGCTGCTATATATTCTTTGGCTATTCCGTCTGATCCGGCTTTGGCGGCAACGGTAAGAGTGCGCCCTATACATTTATGCACTTTAATTTTAGAGTAAAGTGAGCAGGAAAATAATTTATATAATTAATCCCATATCGGGTACTAAGGGCAAACAAAATCTACAAGCCCTTGTAGAAAAAAGAACTGCCGCACAAGGTATTCTGTATTTTATTTACCCATCGGTAGCTAATGGCGATTATAGTTTTTTACACGATATAATTAAGGAAGAAAAAATAACAGATGTTGTAGCCGCCGGCGGCGATGGCACAGTAAGCCAGGTAATACATAGTTTGCAATCCACCGGTGTAAACTTTGGCATTTTACCTTGTGGCTCGGGTAATAGCCTGGCATTAGCAACCGGCATACCCAAGGCCCCCACCAAGGCATTACAATTAATTTTTAACGGCCTTCCTACAAAGGTAGATGCCTTTACAGTGAATGAAAGTTTTGCCTGTATGCTGTGTGGTATTGGCTTTGATGCAAAAGTTGCCCACGATTTTGCCAAACAACCAACCCGTGGTTTGGCTATGTATGTTAAACAATCGGCCTTAAATTTTTTTGCCGCCAAAAGTTATGCTTTTGATATGGCTTTTGACAAACAAAAAATAAAAGTAGATGCTTATTTTATAAGCATTGCTAACAGTAACCAGTTTGGTAATAATGTAACTATTGCCCCCAAGGCTAACCTGAGTGATGGGTTGCTGGACATTGTAATTGTTACCAAACAAAACAAGGTGAATTTTGTATTGCAAACATTGCGACAGGTAACCGGGTTTAATAGCCTACAAACCACCAGACCTATTGATACTAACCGTGCGGTTATTTATTTTCAAACGGATAAAATAAAAATAACCAATAAGGACAATGCTCCTTTACATATAGATGGCGAACCATTGGAAACAGCAACTGTTTTTGATATTAACGTGAAGAAAAACTTTTTTAAACTTATTCAGCCGTAGTAGGTTAAGCTTATTACCACTACTGGTTTGATTTTTTATACTAGTTGTATATTACCGGCATGGATGTATTACCTAATGGAATTAATCGGTTTGTAATTAGTAAAATAATTACAGAAACTGCTGCGTCAAAAACATTTGTATTAACGCCGCTGGACGGTTGGCAACCGCAATATGCCAGCGGTCAGTTTGTAACGCTGGTTTTTTATACGCCTTATGGCGAAAAAAGAAGATCTTATTCCATCTCCTCCAGCAATGCGTTAAACGAAACGCTAAGCATAACGGTTAAAAAGGTAGACAATGGCGAGTTTTCACGGCAATTGATTTACCATACCACAGAAGGTTATATTTTATTTACTTCGGGCATAAGCGGCCTGTTTCAATTACCGGAAAAGCCGGAAAATGTTGAACAATATTTTTTTCTTGCGGCCGGTAGTGGCATTACGCCTTGTTTTTCATTAATTAAAACATTGCTGGTTACAACCAACAGTCATGTCACGCTTATTTACAGCAACAAAACGCAGGCCGATGCCATATTTTACGAGCAACTTAAAACACTGGAAAAAGAATATAGCGAACAACTAACCATTCGTTTTTTGTTTAGTGATGTGTTTAATGTGTACCATAGCCGTTTAAGCCATTGGCTATTACAACAACTGTTACAGGAGTACATAAAAACCGACATTAGTAAAACCCTGTTTTATCTGTGCGGTCCGTTCGATTATATGTTAACCATCAGTATTACTTTACTGGGACATGGTTTACAGCCACAACAAATCATTAAAGAAAATTTCAGCACTTTACCCCGCACAAATAAACCCAAACCGCCTGATACGGCTGCACACAAAGTAACCGTTACATTAGCCGGCAGAACTGCAACCATCACGGTACAATACCCCAATAGTATTTTAGCCGCCGCTAAAGAAAATAATATTGCCATACCTTATAGTTGCGAGGCCGGCCGCTGTGGTAGCTGTATTGCTACTTGCAAAAAAGGCAAGGTTTGGATGGCTTATAATGAAGTATTGTTGGACGATGAAGTAGAAGCCGGACAGATACTTACTTGCCAGAGTTATCCGGTTGGAGGTGATGTGAGTGTGGAGGTATAGGCAAAGGTTTTAAGCTTTAGGATATAGGGTAAGGAACTACTCAACTATTATTTCAATTGGTTGTATTCTAGACCATTTACCGGAACCTTTGCATAATGCATATTTACGATTAGCGGGAACAACTATGCGTTGTTTGGCTCCGTTCATTTGAACCACTTCTATGGTATAATTTCTTTCTCTGTAAATAAAATCATTTCCGTTTTTTATCATGCAATTTGTTTGAGCCTGGTTTATCACAACAGCCCTGTAACCTTGCTTCGTTTTAAACTTACACTCCTTTAGTAAATGTATAGCTGTATTTTTCCAGCTGTTGCCATATTTTTCTATCCAGCCTTTTTCAATAGTAGCAAAAGGTAGGTTTAACAGCCCGGTGGCATAAGTACAGGAATCGGCATAAGGGTTTGCCGTTTCGGATAAGTTGATTTGCACCAATGAATCGTTCACGGGTTTTCCGGACTTGTTTTTTAATTGAATAAGGACTACTGTACCTCCATCAAAAGGACAATGTTGTGCATTGCCTTTAGTTAAACCAATTGTTAGTAATAGCAGTAAACATAAAGTTTTCATGGCGGAAGTGTCTGTAGCTATCCGTAGTAATGGGTATTTAAAAGCTGACCAGCGAACAAAACCCCAAACGGAGCGTCGCAACGTCAGCTCAATCAGGGCAATGCAGCAGGTAACACAACTATACTGTTAATCAATATGGTATAGACCAAAGTAGTTGTTTTCTTTTTGATAACAATACTTTCACTTGTTAGCCCCGTTTTAATAGCGTACCTTTGCGCCCTTGAAATGAAAATTGTTGACAGTTAGATACGTTCGCAGTGATAATTTACACATTATCAACCAGTTTAAAACCTCCGCCTTTTCTAAATGAACCATTTGGATGTGTGGCAAACAACCACCGGGGTGGAAAATAGGGCAAAGTACTGACTGGCTACGGTTATGAAATTTAACCAAACACAGGTATTAAAAGACATTATGGAAATCAGAAACATAGCAATTATTGCTCACGTTGACCACGGTAAAACTACCCTTGTTGACAAAATTTTACATGCCACAAAGGTTTTCCGCGACAATCAGGAAACAGGCGAGTTAATTATGGATAGTAACGACCTGGAAAGAGAACGAGGCATTACTATTTTTAGTAAAAATGCTGCCGTTACTTACAACGGAGTAAAAATTAATGTGATTGATACCCCGGGTCACGCCGACTTTGGTGGTGAAGTGGAGAGGGTTTTGAAAATGGCCGATGGTGTTTGCTTATTAGTAGATGCGTTTGAAGGTCCAATGCCTCAAACCCGTTTCGTATTACAAAAAGCATTACAGTTAAACTTAAAACCTATTGTTATTATTAACAAGGTAGATAAACCTAACTGTCGCCCTGACGAAGTGCATGATGCAGTTTTTGAATTATTCTTTAACCTGGATGCAACAGAAGCACAATTAGATTTCCCTACTTTTTATGGTAGCGGTAAAAATGGTTGGTTTAACGATTCGTTGACCCAGATTGACAATATTAACCCGTTATTAGACGGTATTTTAAAACACGTTCCACCACCAAAAGTAAACGAAGGTCCTTTGCAAATGCAAATTACTTCGTTAGACTATTCTTCTTTCCTAGGCCGTATTGCCGTAGGTAAAGTAAGTCGTGGTAGCATTAAAGAAGGTCAACAAATAGCTTTAATGCAAGCCGATGGTACCGTTAAAAAACAAAAAGTAAAAGAACTTTATGTGTTTGAAGGCATGGGCAAAAAGAAAGCTACTGAAGTTTTTGCCGGTGACCTTTGTGCCGTTGTAGGTATTGAAGACTTTAACATTGGTGATACCATTGCTGATGCGGAAACTCCGGAAGCATTACCGGTAATTAGTGTAGATGAGCCTACCATGAACATGTTGTTCTCGGTTAACAACTCTCCTTTCTTTGGTAAAGATGGCAAGTTTGTTACCAGCCGCCACTTACGTGACCGTTTAATGAAAGAAACGGAGAAGAACCTGGCTTTACGTGTGGTAGATAGCGAAGAAGGTGATAGCATGTTGGTATATGGCCGTGGTATTTTGCACTTAGGTGTATTAATTGAAACCATGCGTCGTGAAGGTTACGAGTTAACGGTTGGCCAACCACAGGTAATTGTAAAAGAAATTGACGGTAAAAAATGTGAACCATATGAAACATTAGTGGTTGACGTACCTGAAGAGTTTGCCAGTAAAGTAATTGACCTGGTAAGCCGTCGTAAAGGCGAAATGCTTATTATGGAAACTAAAGGAACCATGCAGCACTTGGAGTTTGACATTCCTTCCCGTGGTTTAATTGGTTTACGTACACAAATGTTAACGGCTACTACCGGCGAAGCTGTAATGGCGCACCGTTTTAGCGAATACAAACCTTGGAAAGGCCCTATCCCCGGCCGTAACAATGGTGTATTAGTATCTAAAAACACCGAAAAAACTACCGGTTACTCTATTGATAAGTTACAGGATCGTGGTACTTTCTTTGTTGATCCGGGTGAAGATGTTTACATCGGCCAGATTATTGCCGAAAACATTAAACCGGGCGACTTAGTAGTAAATGCTACTGAAGGTAAAAAACTAACCAACCACCGTGCAAGTGGTAGCGATGATGCTACCCGTATTGCTCCAAAAACTTTAATGACTTTAGAGGAATGTATGGAGTATATTCAGCCTGATGAATGTATTGAAGTAACGCCAAATTTTATTCGTATGCGTAAGGTAATTTTGGACGAAAACGAAAGAACCAAACAAGCGAAAAAATTAAGCGCTGAAGTGTAACTACAACTATAAACACAGATATATAAAACCCGGACTTAGGTTCGGGTTTTGTTTTTGCCATACGGAAGTTCAAAAGTTCAATGTTGTCGTGAAAGGCGGGAGCCCCTTCTATATACTAAATACTGCAAACT
The DNA here is from genome assembly GCA_002399735.1 of Chitinophagaceae bacterium UBA4857. Taxonomy (GTDB): domain Bacteria; phylum Bacteroidota; class Bacteroidia; order Chitinophagales; family Chitinophagaceae; genus Terrimonas. The sequence goes on along the minus strand of DHEF01000021.1, from coordinate 64,513 downwards.
GATTTTATGTCCCCAACCTCAGTTCCCTGATGGGGCTTTTGTCGCACTCTTCATCGTCCAGTAATTCTATTGGGCATTATGCAATACTCCTAATAGACGCAAAACATTTCTAATTTTTACTTTTGAATTTTTAATTAGCACATCAGCATATTTGCTAATTAGCACATTAATTTTTAGTTAGCAATTGCAAATCCGCCACCAACAAATAATGATCAGAGTAGTTTTTTACCACACGTTTAAATTGTTTTACTTTAAACGATTTGTCGGCCAAAATATAATCAATACGCAACGTAGGTGATAAGGATGCAAAAGTGCGGCCAATGCCTTTACCTTTTTCTAAAAATGCATCCTGCATATTACCGCGTAGTGTAAAGTAGGTGTAGGAGTTAGGTACATCGTTCATATCGCCGCAAAACATTACGGGATACGGACTATCGTCCATCAACTTACGGGTAATATCAGTTTGTATCTGACGGTTAACAATGGCTGTTTTCATTTTGGCAAATATGCTTTTGGAGTTGCTAACTATGCCGTCTTCCCCTTCTTTAATTTTTGATATTCTATCGTAGTCGTCGGGCCGCAGCTGAAATGACTGTAAGTGTGTACTGTACACCCTTATAACAGCTTGTTTTACCTTAATGTCGGCATATACCAGTCCTTCCCGTAACGTAGGGCGGGGAAAGTTAATCTGGCCGCTATCCACTATGGGAAAACGAGAAAAAATAATGGTCCCGTTTTTTAAAATAAAGTTTGGGGTGCCATCATTGTAATAAGTGTAAGTGTAATAAGGATAATTTAGTTTTTCTTGTATATCATTAATATTAGCATACCATTCGGGGTTATTATCTACATGTACAAACTCCTGCAGGCAAAGTATGTCAGCATTTTGCTCTTTCAGTAAATCAAACATTTTCAGGCGGGTTTGGCTGCCTTTGTTGTTATTGTTTTTCATTTCAATAAAGCGGGCCACATTCCAGGTTGCTATTCTTATATCGGTCTTTTTTTCCTGCGTAAATTTTGTTGAAAAATTAAAAGCAAAAAAAACACTGATGCTTTTAAACCCCAATACGAGAGCTATGCCCGAAAGCAGTGCATACTTGCGCTTGGTCACTAACCACCACACAAAAAAAACTATAACAATCAATAATAAAAAAGGAAAACCAATACCTAAAATGGACAAAAACCACCACTCCGAAGGACTAAAATAGGGTACCGCACAGGCCAATAAAAATACTACTACAACAATAATGTTGCATAGTAATAAAAAGCGCTTGGTAAAGAGACGAAACTTGCTGGCCATTGCGCCTAAATTAAGACAAAATTAATTACAAGCCTTCCTTGCTGGCACGGTTTAATAATTCTTTTTCTTCTTGGGTAAGTGCGCTGTAACCTTCCTGATTAATCTTATCAAGAATATTATCAATACGTTGTTGGGTAAGGTTAGGCGTTTTGGAAAAAGGCTGCTTGGTAGATTTGTAAAACAAGGTTTCTTTTATGCTTTCGCCTTTCTTAGGCTTATCGGGGTTTAGTAAGTTAATAAACCAATCGTAGAGGTTATTCATCCAATCGCTGCCGTCAAAACCTTTTCGTAAAAGTATGATAAATAAAAAGCCCGTTAATGCGGCTACCAAATGTACAATATGGCCTAAACCGGCACCGCTTACAGGTATGGTAGCAAAATCAACCACCAGGTAAATAGCAGTCAATATCCACAGGGGTATGCCACCATTTAACATGGGCAATAAACGGTATTGCGGAGCAATAGTAGTTGCGGCAGTTGCAATAGCCAAAACACCTGCCGATGCTCCATAATAAAACTGCTCGGTATTAGTTTGTCTAAAAGCCGGAACCATGTTTATCAGCAGTAAATACACTGTAGCGGCAATTAATGAGCCATACAAATACAATGGAATTATTTTACGATTGCCGGTAAGATTTTGTAGAATGTAACCAAAGGACCATAACCACAACATATTAGCCAGTAATAACCAAAACTCGGTATGTGTAAACGCGTGTGTTAAAAAGGTCCAGGGCTTGTACAGTAGTTCGTTAAAGCCCGAGGGCATAGCAAACCAAACCAGTACAGTATCATTAAAGTTTTGAATAGCCAACTCTTTCTCGGTATAAAAATTCAAATATGATACCGCTTTAAAAAAGCCCAGCACAACAAAAATAATGGCGCTTATCGCAATGAGTAAAATCAGCGTTCCGCTGCGGTCGTTTAACGACAATCGTTTGTAATAAGAAGATTCGTAAGATGATTTCATTGCAACTCAAAATTACTTCAAGCAAAACAGGTTTTTAGCGCTATCTGTGTCGTTATACTAGTACAACGTTTTTTTGTTGGTTTTGTTCCAGATTAATACAATTATTACACCTGTTAATGCGCCGCCAAGGTGGGCAAAGTGGGCAATATTATCACCGGGAGCATTAGATATACCTCCAAACAGGTCTAAAGCCATATAACCAATAGCTACCCATTTAGCCTTAATGGGTACCGGAATAAACATAATATACATCTCGGTATTGGGAAAAAGCATGGCAAAAGCAGCAAAAACACCAAATATGGCGCCCGAAGCACCTACTACATTTGAGTAACCGCCTGTAAAATGCTGAATAATTAAATGCGCTGCGGCCGCACCTATACCACATAATAAGTAAAATGTAAGAAACCTTTTAGCACCCCAAACATTTTCAAGTATACGTCCAAACATCCATAACATAAACATATTAAACAATATGTGTATGAGGCCATAAGGCGAGTGGGCAAACATATGGGTAAAAATCTGGTAGGGCTCAAAAAAAGGAGTATCTATTGGCCATAATGCAATACGCTCGGTAAGATGAAACTGTTTTGCAAACACCAGTTGTGCTACCCACACTAAAACATTTAAAATAATTAAGTTTTTTACAACCGGCGGAAAGCTATCCGGCCTTACCTGTCTGAAGTTACTCATGCCGCAAATTTACAATAACCCAACCACTTTAAAAACCCAAAAAGCGGCCCTTGCATAACACGATGCTGATTCGTATTACTGATGATGACGGACTGCGCTGCTTAGCCCCGAATAACGAAAACTACGCTTCGTTCCTCAGCTTGTTTTCAAACACGGGGTGGGCAACGGACTGCTGTAGATAAGCGATATGTTGTTGAGAGCCCCTAATTAATTATCTCATTATAGAAATGGAGCAGCCGTTAAATAACGCCAATTAAAATTATTTGCCTCATAAGCACTTTGTGCTTCTGGCTTTTGTTGCAGTACATTAGCATGCAAAATTTTTTGGGCAACCAGTTTTTTCTTCGCCTCGTGTATCATGTCTTTTACGGTAGCGTGTTGCATCCAGTTTTTTTGCGGCGGTTCAAAACCAACTTTGTCTTTACGCCAGCAAATGTTTTCAGGCAAACGCGTTTCCATGGTTTTGCGTAATAACCATTTTGTGTAACCCTTTTTAATTTTAAACGATGAAGGCAACGAAAAAACAAAACTCACCAGTTCGTGATTTAAAAACGGCAATCGTACTTCCCGGCCATGGGCCATGCTATTTCTGTCTGCATAACGTAAAAGCTCTTCCAATCCATGCAAACACGTATTAAAATACAGGGCACCGTTCAGGTTAAAAAATGGTGGTGTGCTGTAATAAGCTTCGCGGCTTTGCAGGTGTACAAAATCGGGTGTTAAATCTTTTTGCTGCAAGGCAGATAACAGGTAGCGCTTTTCTACAACAGTAGAGGCTATTTCGGGAAAAAGTGCGGCTATAACATTTCTAAAACCAAAAGACTCCTTAACTCCCAACTTGTGGGCAGCTTTTAATTCTCCGCTAAGTAATAATCTGCGTTTAACAAAAAGCTCCTGCCAGTACCATTTGTAGTGGTGCTGGTAACCGGCTAATGTTTCATCGGCTCCTTGCCCGTCAAGCAATACTTTTATTTGTTGTGTGGCGGCCAATTCAAACACTTTATACTGTGCAACAATGCCCGATGAGCCAAAAGGTTCTTCCTGGTGGTAAACAATCTTTTGCCAGTTATTAATCATATCATCGGCGGTTGGCGCTACGGTATGACTTTTTATTTCCCAATCTTTTGCCAGTTGGTTTATATAACCTGCTTCATCTTTTTCAAAACCGGGAAATATGGCTGAAAAGGTTTGTGGTTTAGTATTATCCCCTTGTAAAATGGTACTTAACACCGATGAACTATCCAAGCCACCACTTAATGATGTGCCTACAGCCACATCGCTGCGTAATCTTTTTTGTACAGATTGTTCAAACAAATATTCAAACTCGTCCAGTGCATTATTCTCATTTATTTTTCTTTGCTGCGCTTGCGGGTCAATATCCCAATATTTTTCTATGAAGAGTTCGCCATCATCCGGTGTATAGTACAACCTGCAAGCAGCAGGTAATTTAAAAATATTGGTATAAAATGTTTCTTCGGGCCGTTCAGGATTATCAACATAACCAATGGTAATGTAATTAAACATTAATTGCAGGTTTGGCTGTTTTGTTAAGCCTGTTGCCCACAAAGCTTTCATTTCCGATGCGAATAGAAACCCCTTGTCATCCGTTGTATAAAAAAACGGTTTTTCGCCAAAGCGGTCACGGGCTGCAAATAGTTCTTGTTCGGCTTCGTTCCAAATAGCTAAAGCAAACATACCGTCGAAATGTAATACACAGTCTTCGCCATAAAAATCGTAAGCGGCTAAAATAACTTCCGTATCAGATTGTGTGGTAAAATGGTAGCCTTCTTTTTGCAAAATGGTACGTAGCTCCGGGTAATTATAAATTTCGCCATTATAGGTAATGGTAAGGTTTTGCTTATAATTACGTACCATGGGTTGTGCTGCTGCGTTGCTTAAATCAATAATGGATAAACGACGGTGGCCTAACAAAACCTTTTCATCGGCAGATTGCCAAAAACCTTCACCATCGGGCCCTCGATGAGCCAATGTAGCTGTCATTTGTTGCAGTTGTGCAATATTGTATGACTTGGTTCCTTTTTGTATAATTCCGGCAATGCCGCACATAGTGTAAATATCGACAGAAAAAAGGAGTAATAATAAAACCCGCCTGTATTTTAAGCAAACAAGGGTTTAATAGTTGAAGGGCTGCCCGGCTGGCAGCTCCGTCCCTGCAAAAACTACGGCTCATTGTTCTCTCCTTGTTTTACAAGGGTAGGGTTAGAAATAGTAGCTATAATGGTGTGTGGGCAGGAGTGCAGCATTGCACTATTACAGAAGGCGTGGACTGTAGCTGATTAGCATGACTATTGCTGACCGTCCCTAATAATTACTGCCATAGTTAAAGTTTTTTTTAACAATTGCTTCAAGCAAAGCGTTGTAAGTTTGATGCATGAACCGCCTGCTGCTATTACTTACTATTTTTCTTTTACCTGCGTTGGTATACGCACAGCCCGGCTACTTATTTATTAAAAAAGGGGCTAAGAAAAAAAGAACTTACGAAGAAGGTGACCGTATTGCATTACGCCTGGCTAACGATACTGTTTATCATGGTTTAATTACATTACTTTATCGGGATACTATTTATTTAAACGGAAAAGTTATACCCGCCAGAGATGTAAAGGCTGTTGTAATGCCTGTACGCTCCAATAAATTTCCGGTTGACGGTAAAACCCTGTTGTTAATTACTGCCGGATCGGCCATGGTGTCGGGCGGGTTAATGCTTAATAATATGGAAACGCCCAAGAATGCAATTATGACCGGTCTGGCTATGGGCTTTGGTTCTATCATAGTACGTTATGGTATACAGACCGTTGTCCATTGGGTTAGAAAAAAAGAATTTAAAATGGGTAAGAAATACCGCATACAGGTGCTTGAGTTTCATATGCCGGGCAGACTAGGGTTTTAATATACAAAGTACATCCCACCCTTACACACTTTAAGTAATTTCACTTATTTTATTGCAATCATTTGCACAAAACGCAGTCCTGTAAAGGATTTCAGCTTAAAGTTATTTTTAGGCAATTTGGCGAAAATATATGTCAACTCACAGAGTTTTTCCGCAAATGGCGTTTCGGCATGGTAGCTTTGTGTTGTTAATCCAATAAATGAAACATAATAAATATAGCCGATAGTTGAACTTGCAAAATACGCACTTCCGAAAAGCCTGAATAAGATAATCCGCTACCATTATACGCAGCCTGTAATTAACACCTTTTCCAATGTTACTTTAGTATTCCGCACCTTATGAATCTTTTTCCGTCCAAGGAATACGCTAACCTTTTGTTTTCACCACAACATTAACCGCCATTAAGGGACCGTCCAGAAAAAGGCTGTTAGCAACAGCCTTTATGTTTTTAAACAATGTTATAAAAAATATAAGTCCCTTTTCAAACAGGGCTGGCTGACATTTTTGATTTTTATACAGCACATGACTATTTAGATAGCAGATTCCAGAATGAATCGGCAATAGGATGTTTAGCTTTATACTGTAAGCCTAATGATGCAGCAAATGTTTGCGCAAACCTTTGCTGAAATAAATGTCCCTGCGTTTTTATTTCACCTTTTGGCTGCACACCATTACCCCAGGCAGCAAACCAAATTTCATTAGCACCTACAATACTGCTGCTATGGCTTGTCCATTGTGTTTTTTTAACATCGCCGCGGCCATGATCGGTGGTAAAAAAGACGGTGGTTTTATTTTTATACTGTGCATCGTTTTGTAAATAATCCCACAGTTCTTTTAACCAAGCATCTACCTGCCAGGCAGCATCTAAATACGAACGGTATTTTCCTGCATGCGCCCATTCATCGGTTTCGCCGTAACCAATAAACAGTACACGGGGTTTGTTTATTTTTAAATATTCCATGGCCGCGTAATGCGTAAAAACATCCAGGCATTCATCGCTTCCCCATGGTTTGTAAGAATCTTTCAGCATGCTGTTAACCAATTGCTGGCGTTGTGTAAGGTTGCTGCCCACCACAGTATCAAAAGCATTTATTACCGGAAAGCCGCTTCGTTTTTCATTTAGTATACGGTCAAATGCAAACCAGGCACCAAATGCAGCCACTTTGTTTCTGTAACGTGGTTGCTGGTGTAAGTACTCTAATACCGTTGTATGCGGATTAGCAGGATAGCTATTGCTGTTAATATCAGGATCGCCAAAACCTGTAAAAATTTCGCTGTAGCCCGGGTATGAAAACGAATGTGGATTGGAAACATCTACCTCGTTTTTATACACACGATTGCCAAATGCCTGACCCATTTTGCCAATATTGTTCCAGAAAAAAGGCATTAATTTTTTACGTCTTTCCTCCTCGGTTGCGGCCCAATAGTTGTGAAAAATATAACTGCTGTCGCCCTCGTTGTAGCGGCTGTTGTTGGCAATGGCACTGTCCATACCTTTAAACAATTCCTGCCAACGTAAACCATCGGTAGTAATAATAATTATGTTTTCAGATGGTGTTTGCGCAAATGCAAAACGGGTACATACAAGTAATGTCAGTAATAGTATTGGTTTCATAAATCGGTTATTAGGCCTCCCCAAACCTCTCCAAAGGAGGGCTTAAATAGGCTTTGTAAAAAAGAATATCAATTATGTTTACATCTTATAACTTCAAACAAACTTAACCCTTAAAGGTATTTTAAACGCTGTTAAATAGTAAAGCAAATTTTGTTATCATCGTCCATCTCTCTATTGAACTTTCATTGCGATTCGATAGAATCGGGATTTAATTTATTTCCAGTGGAAATGAATTAAAGACTCACTCTTCATCTTTCTGTCCGCTACTCAACAATGTGCAAAACCCTTTATTTGTTTTTTGTTTTTTGCCATGCAAAGTTCCACAACATTAGCGTGTATGCATATTAACAAATTGTTTCCGGCTATTTACTTAACTAACTATAACATACTATTTGCCACTGTTGGAGTATGGCACATTGCTGAATAGAATTAATTCGATATTAGTTATTGGATTAGCCTCATTGATGCTTTGCGTT
>DHEF01000021.1:4972-56469 GCA_002399735.1 Chitinophagaceae bacterium UBA4857 | reverse complement strand
AGTTATTGGATTAGCCTCATTGATGCTTTGCGTTACTGCTGTACAAGAGTGCGACGCAAGGGACGATGCACAATGTTACTGCAGCCGGTAACAAAAATAAAACCCTGTTAATCAGGTAAAGCTAAGTTGCTTTTGTTTACGGGCATGTTCATGTAAAAAATAACAGACAAACGATTGAAAAGCGGGCACAATGCCTATTTACGGTTGTATTCACATAACTTTGCCCCGCAAAAAAACAATTTTTACCAACTTAACGTTTACAACATGCAGTATAGAATTGAAAAGGATACCATGGGTGAAGTGAAAGTGCCTGCCAAAGCATATTATGGTGCGCAAACACAACGTAGCATTGATAATTTTAGAATTGCCGAAGACATTAACAAAATGCCGAAAGAAATTATTAAGGCATTTGCTTACTTAAAAAAAGCCGCTGCTATTACTAACCAACAAGCGGGTGTACTGGCTAAAAATAAATCGGTGTTAATTGGTAAAGTGTGTGATGAAATTTTAGATGGGCAGTTAGATGATTATTTTCCGTTAGTAGTATGGCAAACCGGTAGCGGTACACAAAGCAACATGAACGTGAATGAAGTGGTAGCATACCGTGGCCATGTATTAAACGGCGGTAAATTAAGCGATAAAGAAAAGTTTTTACACCCCAATGATGATGTAAATAAATCACAATCATCTAACGATACTTTCCCAACGGCAATGCATATTGCTGCTTATAAAATTTTAGTAGAAGTAACCATACCGGGCATTAAAAAACTACGTGATACACTTGCTAAAAAAAGCAAGAAGTATATGAAAGTGGTTAAAATTGGCCGTACCCATTTTATGGATGCTACGCCATTAACCGTTGGTCAGGAATTTAGTGGGTATGTATCGCAGTTAGATCATGGTTTAAAAGCCATTAATAATACATTAGCACATTTAAGTGAATTAGCCTTAGGTGGTACTGCTGTTGGTACCGGTATTAACACACCGCCTAACTATGCCGAAAATGTAGCTAAACATATTGCCAAACTTACCAAGTTGCCATTTGTAACTGCAGAGAATAAGTTTGAATCCTTAGCGGCACACGATGCCATTGTAGAAGCACATGGCGCTTTAAAAACAGTGGCGGTTAGCTTAATGAAAATCGCTAACGACATTCGTATGTTAAGCAGTGGCCCCCGTAGTGGTATTGGCGAACTGTTTATTCCGGATAATGAGCCGGGCTCATCTATTATGCCGGGTAAAGTAAACCCAACCCAATGCGAAGCATTAACCATGATTGCTGCACAGGTAATGGGTAACGATGTGGCCATAAGTGTAGGCGGTGCTAACGGACATTTTGAATTGAATGTATTTAAACCGGTAATGATTTATAACTTTTTACACAGTGCCCGTTTAATTGGCGATGGTTGTGTATCCTTCAACGATAAATGTGCTGTAGGTATTGAGCCTATTGAAGCCAATATTAAAAAACACGTTGACAATTCTTTAATGTTAGTAACAGCATTAAACACAAAAATTGGCTATTATAAAGCTGCCGAAATTGCACAAAAAGCACATAAAGAAGGAACCACTTTAAAAGAAATGGCCGTTAAACTTGGGTATGTTACACCTGCCCAGTTCGACGAATGGGTAATACCTGCTAACATGGTGGGTAAACTGTAAAAGCTTTTAGTTTTTATTATGTTGCCGGCAGCAGTAACACAGATCATCAACTGTTGTGTCACTCACTGCATCGTTCCGTTCGCTAATCAGCATCGTGTTAATGCCGTAAGCGTTTTTGCTTAACAAATTTAGGGGCAACGTAGGTTTACTAATATTACAATGCGGATACTACTTCGGTATCCGCTTTTTTTATGTAAACAGTTGTAAGTTATATATAGCTGTAGTAACTTAATATCAAATTCAATTCTATGAAAGCCAATGAAAAAATTGGTAGCTCGTCAACTGTTATGTTGGCAGCTACCGTGTTGCCTGTAGCAAATACATTATCGCCTTATTTACAAGCAGTATTAACGGCAAAAACGGGACATAAAACAGCCGTCCAGGAAAACACCAATGCCCATGCGTTGGAGCGTATTTTTAAAAGCCGGCAAAAATCATAACCAGCTATATAATAGTGGTTAAAATAAAATGGCGTGTTATTAATAACACGCCATTTTATTTTATCTAAGTATCTTTTATTATTGTTTTATAACTTTTGTACTCTCTACTAATTGACCATTACCATTGTATAATTTTAAAAAATAAATCCCGCTTTTTTGTCTGCTAACGTCCAATGTAAATGTATTTTGAAAGCTGGATTTCGTTTCCACTACACTACCTGTTGCATCGTACAACTGTGCCAGTAAAGGTTTTTGAAACTCTTTTTTACCTTTCACTGTAAGTATATTGGTAACAGGGTTAGGAAAAATATCAATATTGTCTTGCGCTATAGTTCCGTCGTTCGGTTTATCATTTAATGCAAGCAATTCGCCTGTGTATGTATATTCTCTGATAGCACCACCATATGTTCCGGTACCGGCATCACGAGCTACATAAAATTTTCGGCCATTTGGCGACATAGTAATGTTTCTTATACGACCGCCATCACCCGTAAATACCTGGTAAATTACTGGCTCTACCCCATCTCCGGCTTCATTCAGTTTAAGACGGTAGACAAAATCTTTTTTTAACGGAGTAACAAACAACGAGTTGCTCCAGCCGGCAATACGGCTTTTTCCTAAAAAGCCAATACTGGAACAGGCAATGGTTGGCCATTGACCATTATCATTTTGGCTTTGCAAAGCGGCCATTCCACTAGCAGGTGTAGTAAACATGGTATAAATTGGCTCCGTATTATTTGTAATATTATTACAATTCGTTACTTCGTTATTAATAACTACTGTGCCAGCCCTGTATCCGTTAAGGTTTCCATCGCAGTAACCGGAAACTCTATCCCAACCATAGTTTCTGCCTTTTGCAATTATGTTTATTTCATCGTCACTTCTGTTCATTTGTTCAGAGCTGTAAAGTCTGTCTACACCATTTACTTTACCCCATACCAAGCCTTGAGCATTACGATGACCAAGTGTAAAAACATAATCTTCGGCACTTATGGTCGATGCATTATAAAAAGGGTTGTCATTCGGCACCCATGCATCTCCATTGCTATCACCATCTGTTTCGGTATTTAAGCGTAATACTTTTCCTTCCAGGGAATTTTGCGTTAAAGAGTTTTGGGCTCTGTTAGTATTCAAATATTGGCCGGCACCCATGTCTCCAATAGTGTAGTAAAGCCTGTATTGATTGTGACTACCTCCTGCAGGTAGTGTTTCTATAGTTGGGCCTATTACTAGCCTACCAGAGTTATGATCGCTACTGCCCGGCATATTGTCAATAATAGTAATACCACCTGTTAAACTATTTCCTGTATAGTTAAACCGCATAATCTTTGTATTATAAAAACAACCGTTTTGTGTATTATTAGGGCAACTATTCGCATCACGCAACCTATATACGAACGCTACATACACCCAAGGCTTTGCGTTTCTAACGGCGGGGTCCGTTGAATACAGATTTGGGTGTAAAGCAATTCCCATTAAACCTCCTTGCGGAAATCTGTTTGAAGCAAAACTGCTATAACCTATTGATGCCCCTGTCGCTTGTGTTTTTACATCCAACAACAGTGTTTTTACACCGGTTGCTATATCTACTCTTTGAATTAAATAGTCTTTGTTTTCTGTTACAAAAAGCGAGTCGTTAGGGCCGTATACCATTTCCCAGGCACTGTTAAAGCCCGATGCAACAGTACGTTTAGCAAATGGCTCATTTTGATTTAGGGGAACAGTTACTTGTGCAAGACTAAATAGCGAAATGGGCGTAAGAAGCCCCAGAAGAAATAAGCGTTTCATTAATATTGGATTTATACGCAATGATATAAATCATTTCAATAATGTGCAATCGCAAAACTTGCATATTTGTTAGTAAAAATACTGAAATCAAAATTTTTTCTTTTTTTGATGCACTTGTAGCCGTTAATCGTTTTCGACAAACATTAAGTAGTTGCACTTATAAAAAATATACATAATCATTAAGTCATCGTTGGTTTACTTGTTTACCCTTATTACAAACAGGTAATTTTTATAATAAAAAAATAAGCAGAATTACAATGCTAAAATTATAATGCTAGTATAAATACGAAGATTTTTACGATTGCTGGAATCAAACTATGTATCTACATTTGGGTTTACAGAAATCCAATATATGAAACATTGTTTACCCTTAAACCCTCGGGGAAGTTGGCAAAATTTGTTTGCAAAGTTTTTGCTAATGCCCAAACTTTTTTTACTACTTGTATTAGGGTGTAGTTACTACGCCAATGCACAAGTAAACGTTACTACAGGCAAGAGTTTTGTGAATATTACCAGACCCAATGGCAGTACTTTTTTACCCGGAGATGTAATTGAAGTAAGAGCTACCATTGCCGTTAATGGTGGGAGTAGTAACGACAATACTTATGTAACCAATATTAGATATAACGATACTATTAATTCGGCTAAGTTTGAGTATATCGCCGGCTCAATGCGTTTGTTATCCAATGAAGGTAAGCTACAAGGAAGCGCTTTTACAGATGCGGCCAACGATGACTTAGCCAATATTCAGGGAAATTTTATTCGCTTTAACATTGGTGGCAACGCCACCAATGCAAATGTTTCAACGCAAACTGATGGTACTACAGGTTCCGGTAGATTACGACGTAGTGATTTGCCTAACTTTTATAGCAACACATGTATTCGTATGTACGTATTTCAAGTTAGAATAAGAAGTACCCCTACAGTTGTAGCCTTAGATAGTTTAGTTACTTTAAATGCAGGAAACTTCAGGTATAGAATTGGCAGCACAAATCATGTTTCAAATTTCAGACCTATCAGAATTAGAATCGCTCCTGATTACGGTCTATGCGCCAGCTCTTTTGGTACCAATGCTATTTTGGGTGAATCCGGCGGTACATTTGGTTCCGGTACAGTTACTAACAAAGTAGGAGGAAGTCCGTTTGTACCCTTACCATATAATAGAGTAGATTTTGCTGCAAGTGCTCCACAGGATAATGATTACGCCGTGGCTAATAATACGGCCGCAAACCCTGTTACCAATACAAAAGTTCATAGTGTATGGGATATAATTGGCGACCATACCGGAGCAGCAGACCCGCTGTTAGGCAATCCACCAGCTGCGCCTGGTACAGAAGGCGGACATGCGTTGGTTATTAATGCCAGTTATCAAACTAACATAGCTTTTACGCAAAACATCACTAACCTTTGTGAAGAAACCTTTTACGAGTTTTCGGCATGGTTCAGGAATATTTGCCCCAAATGCGGTTGTGATGCAAATGGCAGGGGTTCTACCTCAAATGGATACATTCCAACCGGACCAGGAGACTCATCCGGTGTTAAACCCAACCTTAGCTTTCAGATTGATGGCGAAGAGTATTATACCAGTGGAAATATTGAATATACCGGCCAATGGATTAAAAAAGGGTTTGTATTCAGGACAAAACCCGGGCAAACTTCTTTTACCATAACCATTCGTAATAATGCCCCGGGCGGTGGTGGTAACGACTGGGCTATTGATGATATTGCCGTTGCTACCTGTTTACCTAACATGAGCTATTCGCCTTCACTTACACCTAATATTTGTGAAGGAAACCCCATTACTATTTACGATACCGTACGCTCATATTTTGATAACTACCGCTTTTTTCAATGGCAGTATTTAGCTGATGGTGCGAGCTCATGGACCAATATTGGTAGTGCAGTTGGGCCTGTAACACCGGTATTGGTTGGTGGCAACTGGGAATATATTGCCGATCATACTATTCCTCCTACACATACCACACCCGATAATAGTGGCGACAGGTACAGGTTAGTTGTAGCTACTTCTACCAATAACCTGTTAAACGAAACCTGTAGATCCACCGATATTATTAATGCTGTTACTTTAAATGTAATTACCTGCGCCCCTATACTTAGCACCAACCTGTTATCGTTTAATGCGGTGCTGCAAAACAACCAGGTTCGTTTAAACTGGTCAACCTCCAAAGAAAATGAACTGCTTTATTTTGATGTGGAAAGAAGTATTAACGGCGTTGAGTTTACAAAAGTTAGTACACATAACAGTGCGGCAAGGTTTGCACAAGCACAAAACGTTTACCACAGTACAGATAATCCGCAAAATGCTAACAAGCTTTTTTACCGACTTAAGATGTATAATAAGGAAGGTAAAATAACCTATTCCAAAATTGTATCATTAGGGCAAACCGAAGGCAACTTTGTAGTGAATGCAGTTATCAATCCGTTTAACCAGGAAATTAAACTGGATATTACCGCTACGCAAAAAGACAAAATAACGCTTGAGTTGACTGACTACTCAGGCAAAAAAATAAAACAAACGGCCTTTGATTTAAAAATAGGAAACAATGTTATCAGATGGGACGGTATGGATGACCTTTCCTACGGCATGTACATTGTTCGAATTACCGGCCACTCAGGCAAAACAACTACACATAAACTTATTAAAAGCGGCAAGCGATAAATTATAATAAACCCGTTCTTGTGTAAAAGAAAAGTCCGATTGGTTTTACCAATCGGACTTTTTAATTCATTATTTACTGACTAAGCCAATTTACGACACCTGCACATCGTCGTTAACGGTAGTAGTAGTTTCAATTGATTGTTTCTTATCGGGATCATGTTTTTGTATAAACTTTTTTTGAAACACCAGTAATGTAATAATACCTGTTGATATGGCCATATCGGCAATATTAAAAATAGGACTAAAAAACTCAAACTCATCGCCGCCTACAAATGGAAACCATGAGGGATAACTTGACTGTATCATAGGGAAATACAACATATCTACCACGCTACCATGTAAAAAAGAAGAATAGCCATTGGTAGATAATGATGCCGTACCCGCGTAGGAAAGATAATCGCCCGTTACCGGATCAAAGTGTAAGCCTTTGTCAAAAATCATCCCGTAAAACATACTGTCAATAAGGTTGCCCAATGCGCCGGCATATATTAATGCAGCACATACAATAAACCCTTTGGTATATTTTTCACGAATAAATTTTACCAATAACCATGATCCAAAAATTACAGCAACCAGTCTGAATAAGGTAAGTATCACTTTACCGGTTTCGTTACCAAATTTCCAACCCCAAGCCATGCCCGGGTTTTCAATAAAATGTAACCTGAACCAATCCATGCCAAATACACGTACAATTTCGCCGGTAGGGTAACTGGTTTTAATAAAAATCTTTAACGCCTGATCTGCAATTATGATTGCTGCAATAATAAAAACGGCATGTTTAAGCTTCATGTCATTTGTTTAAGGGGCAAATATATTGTTTAAGGTTTTATGTTTTGTGTTTTATGTTGGCAACTGCAAAGTTTTAGCTTTACAATATGGCTTGCATTCACCGAATGTTCAATAGCATTACTACTGTTGAACGGTAAGTATTTAATCCATTTCCACTGGAAATAAATTAAATCCCGATCCTATTTGGATCGCAAGAAACGATTAATCAGGGATATGCTGCCGGTAAACATAAAAAACAACCCTACTTATTGTTGTTTGCCTTCCGTATTGTCTTTTTTATCCTTAAAATTCTTTTCTATTTCTTTTGCCTTTTTAAAATCGAGCACCACACCGTTAATGCAATAACGCAGGCCGGTTGGGGGAGGTCCATCTTCAAACACATGGCCCAGGTGCGACTCGCAGCGACCGCATTGCACTTCAATTCGTTTCATGCCATGTGAGTTATCAGGAGTGTATATAATGCTGGTTTTGCTAACGGGCTGGTAAAAACTTGGCCAACCGCAACCGCTTTCAAACTTGGTATCGCTTAAAAATAGGGCATTGCCGCAAACAGCGCAGTAATAAGTGCCTTTATCGGTCAGTGTTTCCAGGGGGCTGGTCCAGGGTCTTTCGGTTCCTTTTTCACGGGCAATTTGGTATATGTTGGCCGGTAGAATTTTTTTCCATTCTTGCTCACTGAGCTTTACACTGCTGGTGTCGGAATTGGAGTAAACGGGATTGTTTGTTTTTTTATCGTCCATAGTATCTTTAATTACAGTTTTGCGGTTGTTTTGTTGCGAATAACTACACTGCTGAAAGACCGAGCAGAGCAAAACAAATATTATAATTTTTTGTAATCTCATATTTAATATATAACAAAGCTAAATTATATCAGTTTAACCATTGAAAATCATTAACAATTTGCTAGCATTGAATAGATTTCAACGAAATCTTTGCTTTGATAAACATTTTTTAAAAATGCTATCTTATATTTGTTTTTCACCAAGGATATTGTGTGCTTATGCTTAATTTAATTCTTTTTGGTCCTCCGGGCAGTGGTAAAGGTACCCAGTCAGAAAAACTGGTGGCCGATTATGGGTTGGTACATTTATCAACCGGCAACCTGTTGCGTGAGGAAATTGCCAATAAAACTCCTTTGGGTTTAGAGGCTAAAAATTTTATGGACAAAGGTCAGTTAGTACCCGATGAAGTTGTAATCGGGATGATTGACAGCAGTATTGAACATCATAAAGAAGCTGTAGGTTTTTTGTTTGACGGTTTTCCACGTACGGTTGCACAGGCCCAGGCGTTGGATAAATTACTGGAACTTAAAAAAACTAATATTTCGTTGTTCCTGGCCTTACAGGTTAGCGAGGAGGAATTGGTGGCCCGTTTATTAAACCGCGGCAAAACATCGGGGCGTAGCGATGATACCAATGAGGAAGTGATTCGTAAGCGGTTTGCGGTTTACAATGACGAAACTGCACCTGTATCGGAGCATTATAAAAAACTGAAAAAGTTTCACAGCATTAAAGGTGAAGGTTCGGTGGATGATATTTTTGGCGCACTTGCCGAAGTGATAGATACACAAAAGGCGAAAGTTTAAATAGTTAAGCAAAAACCCTCCGCTTGGAGGGTTTTTAATTTTTATTAGGTCAGCAGCATTGCTACTATCAACTTTTGTTGCGTCGCACACTTGTACTGCATTAATTCTATTGGGCAAAATGCAGTACTCCGTATTTTAATCGGAGTAGTTGTAACGCTACTCAGCATTGTGCAAAACACATTTTCATATTTAACTTTTTATAACTCATAAATTACCAATTTTTGGTAACTTTAGTAAAATTGTATAATATGGGACGTAATACATCAGTATCGCTAGGCGACTATTTTGAAGACTTTGTTGAAAACAGCATTGCAGAAGGCCGTTATAAAAACGCCAGCGAAGTAATACGTGCCGGCCTCAGACTTTTAGAAGACGAGGAAACAAAAGTACTTGCTTTAAAAGCAGCCATAAAAGAAGGCATTGAAAGTGGAACAGCACAAAAATTTGATGCAAAAAAGCATTTAGCCAGCTTAAAAACCCAAAAGCGAAAAAATGGCTAAATATGTTTTAACCAACAAAGCCGTTAACGACCTTTCTGACATATGGAATTACACCTACGAAACATGGTCGGAAAACCAAGCCGATAAATATTACGAATTGCTTGTTAGTGGTTTTAAAGAAGTGGCAAAAAAACCGCTTATTGGCAAAGCTTATACAGAACTGTCAACCAAGATTCGTGGATTTAAAGCAGGAAAACATATTATTTTTTACAGAGAAATAAATGTAAAACAGGTAGAGATTGTAAGGATACTACACAACCAAATGGATTTAAAAAGTAGAATGAATGACTGAACAAGAGGCTACCCAACAATACTTAACAGCATTACATCAATTAAAAAAACTGATTAGTAAGTGGGATTTCCTACAATAATACTGATAATCATTTTGCTGCGCAGCTTGCTCCTCAACTGCTTTCACATTTGTATAAAAATGCCGATTCTAAAAAGTTAGCTAACATAATATCAAGTGAGCTAACTACTCACTATGGCTTATTATCATCAGACTTTGACAAAGAAAAATTAGCTGAAACGGTTTTTAACTGGTGGTTAAATAAATAAAATGTCGTCAGATAATTCACCTGACGACATACTTTCTATTTCTTCAACAAAGTATCACCCTTCGCCAATGAATTAGTAATAGCCTCATTCATTTTATTTACCTTTATTTCTTCGTTGCTCAAGTATTTTATGCGTTCAGGCAAATTATCGCTTAAAGTATCCGTAAAGTTCATTTCCATCATCCATTTATCCATTGCCGTAGTGGCATAATTAAGATCTTTCACCAATGTATCCAACTGCAAGCGATACCCCGCTAAAGCCTGTTGTTGTGCGGCAGGTAATTTTCCTATTGAGTCCATAAGTTGTGTTGCCGCTATTTGCATTTTTTCAACTTTCATCATTTTAGGCATGCCCACATCGTGGCCTTTCATCACTACATCAAACAAACTATCGGCCTCCACTTGTAAGTTATCATTTGCTTTATTATTACAGGCAGTAGCCGCCAATACGATTGTTGCCACACAGGCAAATGCCATTTTTTTAAACATCATGGTAAAATAATTTAGGAGCAAAGGTAGTCATTACTATTAGGCAATACCCAAAATAACAGGCCTAACTACAGGCCGCCAACAAATTTTTTATTATGTTGTTGTAATACAAACTTGCCTTATTTTGCAAGTAAACAACGATTATTGCTAATGCCACAATTACACAATTATATTACCGGCAAATGGATAACCGGCGACGGAGAAGGACAAACTTTGTTTAACGCTGTTACAGGTGAAGCCATTGCTACCACCTCTACCAAAGGCATAGATTTTAATGCCGTTTTACATTATGCCCGTACAACAGGCAACCCGGCCTTGCGTAAAATGACTTTCCACGAACGGGGTAATATGTTAAAAGCATTGGCCATGTATTTGCGGGAACACCTGCCATATTTTTATGAGATTAGCTATAAAACCGGTGCTACCAAAGCCGATAGTTGGGTAGATATTGAAGGCGGCATCGGTAACCTGTTTGCCAACGCATCATTAAGAAGAAAATTTCCCAATACCACATTTGCCGTTGATGGCGAAACACATATGCTGGGCAAGCAAAACACCTTTGCGGCTACTCACATTTTAACACCAAAAGAAGGGGTGGCTATTCATATTAACGCTTTCAACTTTCCGGTATGGGGTATGTTGGAAAAAATAGCCGTTAATCTGTTAGCCGGTGTGCCTTGCGTAGTAAAGCCCGCCACTGTTACCAGTTATTTAACCGAAGCAGTTGTACAAAAAATTATAGCATCGGGTATTTTACCGGAAGGTGCATTACAGCTACTATGCGGTAATGCAGGCGATATGCTTAACTATGTTACGTCGCAGGATGTAGTAACCTTTACCGGATCGGCCTTCACCGGTCAAAAATTAAAAGCACACCCACAAATCATCAACGAATCAGTGCCGTTTAATATGGAAGCCGACTCGCTAAACTGTATGGTATTAGCACCGGATGTGGAACCGGGTATGCCTGAATGGGACTTGTTTATAAAAGAAGTACGCAAAGAAATGACCACCAAGGCCGGACAAAAATGTACGGCCGTACGCAGAATATTTGTACCCGATAATAAAATGGATGATGTAAGTAAAGCACTTATTGCGGCTTTAATGCAAACAGTAATTGGCAATCCGCTGCATGAAAAAGTGCGTATGGGTTCTTTAGCCGGGCAGGACCAAAAAGCTGAGTTATATGCACAGGTGCAACAACTTTTAGCAGCTTCACAAATCATATATGGATCGCTGGATAGTGTAGAAGTAGTGGATGCTGATGCTACAAAAGGAGCTTTTGTATCGCCATTGTTGCTTTTAAACCCAAATCCATTGCAACAAACCGTATCGCATGAGGTGGAGGCTTTTGGGCCGGTAAGTACTTTAATGCCTTACAAGAGTATGGAGGAAGCCATTGCTTTAAGTAAAATGGGCAAGGGCAGTTTGTGCAGCTCCATTATTACCGCCAGCGAAAAACATGCACAGCATTATGTTATTGGTGCCGCCTCGCACCATGGCAGAATATTGGTTTTAAATAACGATTGCGCCAAAGAAAATACCGGACATGGTTCGCCACTACCACTACTGGTACATGGAGGCCCCGGACGTGCTGGTGGTGGCGAGGAAATGGGCGGACTGCGTGGTGTAAAACATTACCTGCAACGCACCGCAATACAAGGCTCTCCTACTATGCTAACGGCTATTACGCAAGTGTACCAGCAATATGCAAAGGGTAACACCAATACCATTCATCCGTTTAAGAAAAAGTTTGATGAGCTAGCCATTGGCGACCAGTTAATAACCGATACTAAACTAATTACCTCTACGCTAATTGATGAGTTTGCCGACTTAAGCGGCGACCATTTTTATGCGCATATTGCCTATACCGATTTTAATGGCACTATGTTTGAAAAACAAGTAGCACATGGTTATTTATTAATGAGCCTGGCAGCCGGTTTATTTGTTGACAGTTATGATAAAAACCCTGTATTGCTAAACTACGGTATTGATGAACTGCGATTTACCAAACCGGTTTACCCCGGCACCGAAATTCATGTGCGCTTTACCTGCAAAGAAAAATTACCCCAGGATAAAAAAGAAGAAACCGATATAGATAAAGGCATTGTAAAATGGCTGGTAGAGATTTTTGATGATACGGATGAACCATTGGTTGGCGTATCTACCATATTAACCATGGTGGCAAAGTAACTTAACATTTTAGCAACTATACTTTATAAACCTTTGGTTTAAAAATTTTGTATATTTATTTACACCACAAAATAATTTAACTATGGAAAATGGATATGTTAAAAGCGAGTTTCATAATGGCGTAACCACTATCGAGTTTCATCATCCGCAAAGTAATTCTTTGCCATCCAGAATACTGGAGCAACTGGCGCAAGCTATACATGGTGCCGGTAATGATGGGGAAACAAAGGTTATCATTTTACGATCGGAAGGTGAAAAAGCATTTTGTGCAGGTGCATCATTTAACGAGTTAGCAAGTATAAAAACAACCGAAGAAGGAACAAAATTTTTTAGCGGTTTTGCACACGTGATTAATGCCATGCGTACTTGCCCAAAATTTATTATAGGCCGTATACATAGTAAATGTGTTGGCGGTGGTGTAGGCCTTGCTGCCGCTGTGGATTATGCTATTGCTGTAGAAGGTGTGGATATAAAATTAAGTGAGCTGGCATTAGGCATTGGTCCGTTTGTAGTAGGCCCTGCAGTGGAAAGAAAAATAGGGTTATCGGCTTTTACACAATTGGCTATTGATGCTCACATGTGGCGGAATGGCGACTGGGCCCGTAAAAAAGGGCTGTTTGCCGAGTTACATCCATCGGTAGAAAGTATGGATGAGTCGATTGTAAGATTATCTCATACACTGGTGGCAAGCAGCCCCGAGGCAACTGCCGAATTAAAAAAGCTAAACTGGCAAGGAACCGAACACTGGGATAAATTATTAATTGAACGTGCCGGTATTAGCGGACGCCTAATTACAAGTGAGCATAGTAAAAAAGCTATTGAAAAAATTAAACAGAAACAAGCTGTTACAGCGTAAAATAAGTAGTTGATTTTTTAAATTTTTCTAAAAAAGGGCAGTGTTAACTGCTCTTTTTTGTGCATACAGTTTTGATATTTTTTTTGTTATCAACCGCAATAATACTAATCATTGTGCCTTGCGTCGCACACTCATACGCCTGTAACATTACTCACCATTATCAGAAGATGTAAAACAGTTTGTTACGACATAAACAACAGTCAAAGAAAATAAGAAACTTGTCCGTTGATAAATGTCGCCGCTCTTATCATACACTCTCTTACGGGCTACCCGATTCTATGACTTCCTTGCTGATTAGCGAACGGAACGATGAACGGAGCGTCGCAACATCTGCTCAATCAGGGGACAAAAGCTGGTCTAACAAAAAAGACACCAACCAACTGATGTCTTTTACAAATATGAAGTAGGTTTATTTAATCTAAAAACAAATCGGTATATAAATTAGCGCCGGGAATAACCGAGTATTTACTTAAATCGGTGATGCCTTCGGCTGCAAAAACGGCTTCGTCAATAAAACAATTGCCGCTTATTTCGCTGGCGGGTTTGGTAACAATGTAATAAACCGCATCGGCTAAAATATCGGTAGTACGACTCATTTTTGCCAAAGCTTCACCACCTAATAAATTACGCACAGCGGCGGTATCAATAGTTGTTTTAGGCCACAAAGCGTTGGATGCAATCTTGTCTTTTTTAAACTCTTCGGCCCAACCCAATGCCATCATGCTCATGTTGTATTTTGCCATGGTGTAAGCCACATGGCCCTTTAACCATTTTACCTGCATATTAATAGGTGGCGATAAAGTGATGATATGAGCGTTGGCCGATTTTTTTAAATGAGGAATACAAGCCTGAGTTACAAAAAATGTTCCGCGTACGTTAATGTCGTGCATTAAATCGAAACGCTTGGGCTCGGTTTGTTCAGTACCCGTTAAGGCAATGGCCGATGCATTGTTGATAAGAATATCAATTCCGCCAAAAGTTTGAACGGCTTTGTTTACAGCAGCAACAATTTGATCCTCATAACGAATATCACATTGTACTGCTAAGGCTTTACCACCGGCTGCTTCAATTTCCTGAGCAGAAGAATGAATGGTGCCGCCTAATTTGCTATTTTCTTCTACCGATTTTGCTACCACCACAATATTTGCGCCTTCTGCGGCTAACCGCAATGCAATGGCTTTTCCAATACCTCTGCTGGCTCCGGTAATAAAAACAGTTTTATTTTTTAATGACATACGCAAGCTTTTTGAAGAATATTTTTAAATGTATTGATTGAGATTAAGTAAACCTAAGGTAATAATACGACTTGGCAAGTATATTTAACAAGCTTTTTTTTAGCCAAAAATGCGCTGGTATAAACTAATAACGGATATTACATTTACCCCATAAAGCATAAGTTTTATCCAACCCTGTGAAAAACGAATTTGATTATAAGGCCCGCATTAAATAAATAATTTTGAGGCTTTTTTGTTAAATGAGTCCCGTTTAAATCCTAATACCCCCAATGAAAAACTTTGAGGAACCGTCCAGTAATCGTTTTAAGGCCTCAAAAAACTCGACCCGCTTTTTAGCGGGTCGGTTTTATTTAAAGCTATTAATGTTCCGGCAATACCGGTTTGTTTTGTACAATGGCCTCAATTTTTGCTACAATAGCACTATCTAATTTGGGTAAAACCTCCAGTGCTTTAAAGTTTTGCAACAGTTGCTCTTTGTTAGTAGCCCCCAATATGGTTGTAGTTACATTAGGATTTAATAAGCACCAGGCAATGCTTAAAGCGGCTAAAGGCACCTCTACATCTTTTGCCAGTAGCGCCAGTTGTTTTACTTTATCAATAAAACCATCTTTAATCCAGCGGTCTTTTAACCAGTCAAAACCCTCAATGGCAAAACGGCTGTCGGCAGGTATGCCGTCGTTGTACTTGCCGCTTAACAAACCGGATGCTAAGGGGCTCCAGGTAGTAGTACCCATACCTACGGTTTTAAAAACCATATTGTATTCGTTTTCCATTTTGTTACGCTCAAACAAATTGTATTGTGGTTGTTCCACCGTTGGTCCAATTAAATGGTGTTGGGCTGCTATGCGATGGGCTTCCATAATTTCTACCCCACTCCATTCGCTGGTACCCCAGTATAAAATTTTACCCTGTTGTATTAATTGGTGCATGGTCCATACTACTTCTTCAATAGGCACTTTTTTATCGGGGCGATGGCAGTAGTATATATCCAGGTAATCCACTTGTAAACGACCTAAGGCTTCGTGGCAGGCTTCAACCAAATGTTTGCGGCTAAGTCCGGTTTGGTTGGGTTTATTTTTTTCGCCGCGCCAGCCCCAGAATGCTTTGCTGCTAACGGTGTAAGAGCTGCGCTCCCAGTTTTTCTTTTGTAATACCCGGCCCATCATTTTTTCGCTTTCGCCCAGGGCATATATCTCGGCATTGTCAAAAAAGTTAACACCATTATCGTAAGCAATGCCCATTAGTTCATCGGCTATGCTATCATCTATTTGTTTATGAAAACTAACCCAGCTGCCAAATGAAAGCAAGCTTAACTGCAGGCCGGTTTTACCCATGTATCTGTATTCCATATAATTAATTAAAAAGTAAAAATTTAAAATTAAAAATACGGTTTAGTGGTAAAAACAGGAAAAACAGATTAAAAATTGATTGGTTGTGGTAAAGTTTGGGGAGTTTTATGGAAAGGTTACAAGGAAAGGGTCTTTTTAAGATATGAGGAAACTACTGCTTATATTATGTATGAATTTTATAGTGGGACATATTTATGCGCAAGAAATAGACGACCGAACGAAAGCATATTTAATAAAAGAACAAATAGACAGTTTTGTTATTTATTCAGAATATTACAATGGCATGACACCCCCTTTTGACAGTTGTTCAAATGAAACACCACAATATGCTTTCATTCATAAACGAGGAGAAACAAGTATCGTAAAAATTGATGCTTGTAATATTTACATGCCTATAAAATTATCAGTTAATAACCCTTTTGAATATTACATTAATAATCGGGATAGTATACATAAAGAAGTTATAAAACCGCCAAGGTATTTTTATAAAAGGAAAAAGTTTTTTAAAACAGTATTAATGGAAGTTTCTTCTTCTGTTAGCCACTCTTGTTTTCACACTTTTAAGTCAACTACTTTTAAAACCGACATAGCAGTTGATACCTATGACCTGACTTTTAAAATCTTTGACGACGGCCATGAAAATATTTACTACGATGAAAATCAGAAAACAAAAACGAATAGTCTTATTAAGTTAACAACCGCTCTTATTAAACAGTTGGAAGAAGAAAAAAGATTTACTAAAAACTAACTGGTTAACGGCTTACCGGAGTTTTAATAGTATCCCGAGCAACGGGAATTGCCTGCGGCACACTATCTTTTTTATTGCCCGCCTCGGTATCAATAGAGCCTACAGGCGTTAAAAATGTAACGGTTTTTAAATCCTGCGTGGCTTTCATACCATGGTAACCGGTTATATCGCGGCCAAAGGATTTGTATTTGGCAACCGTATCCGTAAAAAACATTTTAGTATTTTGGTCCCACCACATATCATGACACCAAAGTGTATCGCCACGAACATTAATGATTACCACACTATCACGCAGGTAAATTTTGTTTTGGTTATTGTAGTACTTGCCGTATTTGGCATCCAGCCAACTTTCACGTTTAATGCTGTCGTTAAAAAAATCGACATGCAAGGTTTTAGGGAACTCGGTAAAAACGGAGTCGCTGGTATAGCCCTCCATACGAATCATTACGGGGGCTTTTAACTTGGCTTTTACTACACCATTTTGGCTAAGGGTACCATCAATAAATTTGGCAACCTCAGGTAGTTTTACATCTTTAGTCCACTTATCTATTTCCTTTTGGTCGTTTTCGCAGGCGAACAACAAAACACTGCAACCAATTATTAATAACAGGGCTAAAAGCGGATGTGTTTGCTTATGTTGTTGTATTACCATTGTTAATTTACCGGTGCAAGTTAATAGTATTTTAGTTGTGTGCCTGCACTACTGCGTGAGGGATGGAAGCGGCATCCTTTTGCGAAGCATGGTCAATGGCAGCGCAGAGCAAAAGATACACCGTACAGCCCGACCTTGTAAAAAAGAGGTGTCCCCACAATGTTGTAGAGACACCTCTTTTTTACAGGGGCACGCCCAATTATTTATTAATCGTACTTACGTTTACCAAACCAGAAATCGCTTAACGATAACCCCAGTGAAACACGGAACATGTCTTCTTTTATTACATTGCTGTTGTTACCACGCTTGATGTACTCAAAACCAAGGTTTAACATTAACAACTGATTTTTTGCTTGTTGTGTTTGGCCTAACAAAGGCAAACCAATACCGGCAGATATACCATATTGCGGTAAGTTTTTACCACCAACGTTGATATAGTCGGGACCGGTAAAAAAGCCCGCACGGTAAGCCGCGTTACTAAAATAATTTTTTGCTCGTGGTATAGGACGTAGCTCGCCGCCAATGCGTATTTGCCAATTGTCTTTCACCATATCAGTTTGGCCATAGTAACGATAATCGGCCCAGTTGCTGCGATGAAAATCAATACCGAGGCTCCAACCTCCTTCCGGGGTTGCGGTACTATAGTTAATTGCTTTTTGTAAAAATATGCCCGCTGTATAGCTAGACGGAGAGATGATTTTTCCTTTTACCTCATTCAATTCGTACACACTATCTATACGTACATTGCCAGCGTCGGCACTGAAATAATAGGTTTCGCGGGTAGTGTTTTGGCGGGCATTTAACGATTGCTCTAAAGTACCAAAGGCGCCAATAGTGGCCCTTATTTTTTTGTTGATAGGGAAACTATATTGTACACCACCAGTAAAGTGAAAACCACCAAATGTGGTTAAGGTTTGCCAGTTGCCGGGTGTATAAATGTCGTTATCGCTATAAGGTACAACACGGGTACTGTAATCTTTTTTACCTAAAACATAGCCCACGTTTACACCAAGGCTAAGAAACTGGGCCGAGTCTAAACGAATTTTATAACCGGTACCAATTGACGGCAGGTAGCTACCTCCGTTACCCTGGCTAAGGGTTTGAGCACGGTCAATAACTTTATTGGTAACAGGGTCAACCAACGGGCCATCTTTTTTCATATTATAACTTATACGGGTAAGCGGGCGTAAGCCAAAGCTGATGCCCATATTACGATTAATAGGCATACCCATATAAATATGCGAAAAAGTAACATTATTAGCCCCAAACTTACTGTTTATCGTATTGTTATTAGGCTCACGCAGTGTACGGTTGTCAATAGTTGCGCCTACATCCAGCACCACACGGCCTGTTGACATTTTTTTACTCTTTGCCTCAATATAACTTTGAAACCAGGCGTACGATGCAGGGTTGTTATAGTTTATAGACAAATGATCGTTATAACCGGCAGATACGCCACCCATGCTACGGCTAATAACATTGGTTGGAGGTGTAACATCGCCAAGCCCGTACCTGGAGTAGGGCGAATTATCTTGTGCAAATACAGGTGTAATTGCAGCAGTAAGCAGTATGGTTGCCGCTATACGGCAGGCCCCTTTAAAAACAATTTTTTTAGGGGTTGTTGACTTCGCTAATAGCATAAAGACCTTTAAATATTAAATCAGGGTCTGCAAATATCTTGTTTTTAAGGTGTGTACCCAAATGTACCATGTCACCACCGGTTAATACCACGTTAAAGTTGTCGAATTTAGCGGCATACTCGTCTATAAATCCATCAATTTCGTAGCAAATGCCCAACACGACGCCTGAAAGTATGTTGGTATCCGTATCATAACCTATTAAGGGAACATTGGCCGTAGGTTTTACCACCGGCAAAAATGCAGTATAATGCTGCAACGATTTTAAACGCATTTCCAGTCCCGGAGAAATAGCGCCACCCACAAACTCGTGGTATTTATTAATAAAATTGTACGTAACACAGGTGCCCAATGCAATTACCAGATTGTGCTTACCCGGATAAAAATGCACGGCCGCAGCAGCAATAGCCAACCTGTCGGCCCCAATAGTTTCGGGTTTGCCCACGGGTGTGGTAAACGAAACCTTGGTAGTATGACCCAGTTTATGAAATTTAGAATGTTGTTTTAAAAAATCCTCTATTTCGCTGTTATGGTTAATAACCGACGATAAAATGGTCTTTTGAGGCTTAAACTCGTCCATCAACTGCTCAATAGTGGCTAAATCGTCATTTGGGAGAATTAATATTTTAGTAATAACCGCATCAGTAAATACGGCTACCTTCTTCCGCGTATTGCCAAAATCAAAGCAGAGTGTAGTGGACATGGGCTGCAAGATAGTGAAAGGAACTATACAACTTAAAACTTAGCACTTAAAACTTAGAGCTTACTATGGGGTGCCCCCGTGTAACGCCACACTACGGCTCGTACCTCGCCTTGGTGGCTAACACGGGGTCGGGCTGCTACGGGGTACGCTTCGCTCCCGTACTTCGGCTAAGGCCTCGTACCGGCTCGTTCCTCGCCGCCCTCCGTATCCCTCACCCTAAAACCCTCAAAACAATTGCGTATCTTAACGGTATAATTTTAAACATTGCCAGTATATGAGCAACTATACAACGGACTTAAACAATATAAAAAATTACTTTACGTCCGGCGCTACCCAAAGTTTTCAGTTTCGCAAAAAACAGCTCAATTTGCTTAAAAAAGCCATAAAAACACACGAAAAGGAGCTACAAACAGCTCTTTTTACCGATTTACGAAAAAATGCCGAAGAAACCTGGGTAACCGAAACCGGTTTTGTTTTAAACGAAATTAATTATGCCTTGGCTAATCTGGAGCATTGGATGAAAAAGGAATATGTTGACACCAACCTGCTCAATTTTCCCGGAACCAGTTATGTACAAGCCGAGCCGATGGGTACGGTGTTAATTATTGGCCCGTGGAATTATCCCTTGCAATTAATAATGGTACCCTTGATTGGTGCTATTGCCGCCGGTAATTGTGTAGTAATAAAACCCAGCGAGTTTGCCACGGCTACACAAGCTGTTATAAAAACCATTATACAATCTATTTTTAAGCCCGAGTATGTTTTATTAGTAGAAGGCGAAGGCCACGAAGTAGTACCGGCCTTAATGCAAAACTTTGTTTTTGACCTTGTTTTTTACACCGGAAGCCCCGCCGTTGGTAAAGCCGTTTATAAAATGGCCGCCGAAAATCTGGTGCCGGTGGTGTTGGAATTAGGCGGCAAAAGCCCCTGTGTAGTAGAAGCCGATGCTAATATAAAAGTAGCCGCCAAACGAATAGTACAGGCCAAGTTTTCCAACGCCGGACAAATGTGTATTGCCCCGGATTATATTTTGGTACATAGCAGCATAAAAGAAAAACTACTGCAAGCATTAACAAGCACCATTGAGCAATTTTTTGGCCCGAAACCCGCAACCAGCTATGACTATGCTCGTATTATTAACCAAAAACAGTTTGACCGTTTAGTAACTTATTTACAAGATGGTAGCATCGTTACAGGCGGCGAGCATAACCGTGACGATTTATACATTGCCCCAACCGTATTAACCAATATTAGTCCCGCCGCTGCTGCATTACAGGACGAAATCTTCGGTCCCATACTACCGGTTTTGGAATATAATACCATGCACGAAGCTTTAGCTATTATTGCTAAACACCCCAATCCGCTGGCATTTTATATTTACTCCGGCAACACCAAAAAGCAGCAGCAATGGCTGCAAGCCGTACCATCGGGTAATGCCTGCATAAATACCAGCAGTATGCACGCCACCAATCATCATTTACCTTTTGGTGGCAGAGGAACCAGTGGCATAGGTACTTACCATGGTAAACATAGTTTTACTACATTCAGCCATCAAAAAGGTGTATTAAAAAGCCCTACCTGGTTCGACCCATCAGCAAAATACCCGAGTTTAAAAGGAAAATTGGGGTTATTGAAGAAGATTATTTAGGGGATTTAGGATGTCTGTAAAGCTAACCTAACAGCAACTTTATTGAACTATTATTCTTTATTTTGTCAGTGTATTTGTTACTGAATTATAATAAAAATAGAGATGATATGGTGAAAAAGCATTCGTTTGCAGTCCCGTTCGCTGAAAAAAGAAAATAATGGTTATTCATTTCTCATTATCAGAAATAATATAAATAGATAGGTAATGCAGTTTAATATTCCTTTACTTCCACCCATACAAGATGTAGAAACGAAGGTTGTTCTCAAACAATTAGCAAAAGCTCACCGTCACTTGGCATTGCTTAATGGCATATGTGCCACTATCCCCAATGAAAATATATTAATAAATACATTGGCCTTACAAGAAGCAAAAGAAAGTAGCGCCATAGAAAATATTATTACTACCCATGATGAACTTTACAAGGCACAGTTGGTTGATAATTTTTTTAATAATGCGGCAGCCAAAGAAGTAAGTCAGTATGCCGAAGCTTTAAAGGATGGGTTTAAAGTAGTACGGATAAAGAAATTGATTACCAATAAAGAAATAAAAGCAATTCAACGACAGTTAGAAGATAACGATGCCGGGTATAGACAAAATGCCGGCACAGTACTTAAAAATGATAGGACACAAGAAATTGTATATACTCCTCCACAAGACCTTCCAACCATCGAAAAGTTGATGAACAATTTAATTGACTTTATAAATGATGAAAACCTTAGTGACATTGACCCTCTTATAAAAATGGCTATCGTACACCATCGATTTGAAACCATACACCCTTTTTATGATGGTAATGGCAGAACTGGTAGAATTATTAATATACTTTATTTAGTAAAAGAAGATTTGCTCAAACTACCTATCTTATATCTTAGTCGTTATATTATACAATACAAAGCAGAGTACTATAAACTATTACAACAAGTAAGACAAGATGGTAATTGGGAGCCTTGGTTATTGTATATGTTAAAAGGTGTTGAGGAAACGGCCAAGCAAACACTTTTTTTAATAGACGGAATTAAAAGGATTATGGCAGATTATAAAAAACAAATTAGAACCCAATTTCCTAATATCTATACACAAGACTTACTAAATAATTTGTTTAAACATCCTTATACTAAAATAGAGTTTTTACAGCAAGATTTGGACATAAGTCGCCAAACCGCATCAATATATTTGGGTAAGTTATCCGATGCAGGGTTTTTAACCAAAATAAAAATTGGGAAAAGCAATTTTTACATGAACGACCCGCTATATAAACTATTTTTAGCCGGAGTACCGGCTGCCATGCCCACAACCGACCCAATAACCACAATAAATATATGATTTAACATTAGCCTTACGCCATGTTAAGGTGAAGCTATAAACCTAACACAAGCATAAAACGTGTTAACCTTTTACCGTTTTTCTAACATGAAAGACAGTACATGTAAAAAAAAACGGAAAAAACGAACACAAGGGCATTAAGATTAGTTTGTTACTTTTAAAGAGTTGTACTATACAGCCATAAAGTTCATTGGATTATTTAATGATTAAAACGGTATTGCTCGCCTCGATGCTTAATCTTATAAACACGCATACCCCAACCATATGCTAAATAGAATTACCGAACGATGCAGTGAGTGACACAACAGACGATGCTAGTAGTAATGCAGCTGGTAACAAAAAAATCTTAGATCAAAAAATTGCAGACCTTACTTTACCAATGTTACCGTTCCTTTAATAACGACCGGTAAGCCTTCATTACAAATAGCTTCAATGGTATAAACAAATACGGTCGTGGTTTCTACCGTTTGTCCTTTTACACGGCCATCCCAACCACTGCCGGGTTCATTTGCTCTTATGTTTTTTCTGCTAAATACTAACTCACCCCAGCGGTTAAATACATTGAAGGATTTTATTTCCTGTACGCCAAAACTTTTGCCAATAAAAAAGATATCGTTTTTACCATCGCCATTTGGGGTAAAGGCATTGGGCACATAAATAGCCCCTTTATTACAAAGCACTTTTACGCGTACATCATCGGTGGTACTGCAATTATACTGGTTGGTTACAGTAAGGCTGTAGGTAATATCATCATCGGCTACAAAGTTGGGACGGGCACAATTAGTACAACTTAAACCGGTGGCGGGTTGCCATACATATTTTTCTACATCGGCACTTACTATCGGATTAAATGTATGTTGTTGTCCGGCAGTAATAGTTATATCGTTTCCTAAATCAACGGTAGGATAGTTGCCTACTACTACCAGTACATGGCCCGTTTCGTTAGGACAAACATTTTGGCTTACGCCGGTTACAGTATAGGTGGTTGTTTGTTGCGGAGTAGCAACAGGGTTGGCAATTGTCGCATTATTTAAACCGGTTGCCGGCGACCATACAAACTGTGTGGTATTGCCCGCTGCCTGTAACTGTACGGGTTGGCCAATGCAAACAACTTTATTATCGCTATGGGTTAAGCCTACTCTTCTCTCAACAGTAATTAATACAGAATCTTTTTGTATGCAATTAAACTGGTTGGTTACCGTAACATAATACCAGCTTGTATTGGCAGGCGACACAACCGGTGTAGCGGTATTGGCGCCAGTTACAATTCCGGCCGAAGGCGTCCATAGATATTGTGTACCATCGCCGGCTTGCAATTGAATAGTTGTTTGTTCGCAAATGGTAGCTTGTTGCGGGGTGGCGTTAGGTGCCGGTAGCGGATGTATGGTAATATTTTTAGTTACTACTTCCACACAATTATGTTGTGTAGTAATGGTAAAGGTTAATACATAATCACCGGCTTGTGTAAAACGATAAGCCGCCTCAGTTGTATTGCTAATGATGATATTGTTTAAACGCCATACGGTGGAAATAACTGCATCTTCAGACTGGATGTTGGATGTAAAACTTAATTCGTTTTCCGCACATTTTTCTTCTTCGCCGGTAATGGTTACAACGGGGGCAGTATACACTTTTATCATTTGAGGCAACGTGTAACTATTACTACAACCATTGGCTGTCGTAAGTTGTAGGCTTGGGTAATATTCACCGGGCAGCGCATAAGTATACGTACCGCCTTGTAATGATAACGTAGCCGGAATGCTGTTTCCATAATTCCATACATAACCGGTTATAGGAAATGCCGCCGTGCTGTTGTTGGTAAACAACACTTCACCTGTTGCACAGTGGAAACTATTGTCAACAGTGAAGTTGGCCACAACTGAGTCTATAATAATACTGCGTGTAACAGTGTAGCTACAGTTGTTGGAAGTGGTAACGGTAAGTGCTAATTCGTGTGTGCCGTGTTGTCGGTAATCGACATTAAAGATGGGGTTGTTTTCACCCATATTTGTGCCATTGATTTGCCATTGATAAGTAGTAATAGGATCAACACTACTTACAACAGCATTGTATTGCAAGGTGCTGCCGGGTTGCAAACAATTAATGGCAATACCATTTATTTGTGCCGTGGGCATAGGGTGTATGGTAACGGTTGCCGATTGGTTATCGGTACAGCCGTATTGCGATACTACAGCAAGATTTACGGTATAAGTATTGGCCGTATTATAGCTGTGCGGGGTGGGTGTACTGCCGTTAAATATGGGTGAGCCATCGCCAAAGTTCCATACCTGGTTTGTAAACCCAGAGAAAGCCGGTACTGTTGATTGATTGGTAAAGTTTACTGTCCCGTTACCACAGAAAACATTTTCATCTATAACAAAACGGGCAACTACAGAATCAATAACTATATCTCTGAAAACGGTTGTTGAACAATCTTTATCGGTGGTAACAGTAAGTCCTAAACGGTGAATACCGGGTTGGCGATAATCGATATTTAAAACAGCATTATTAGTACCTACCGGATTGCCATTTAATAACCATTGGTATTGTGTTACTACATCGGTAGTAGTAACAGCCGCTTGGTATTGCAACATAGAACCGGGTTGCAAACAGTTATTTGCAGCACCATTTATTTGTACAGTTGGAGAGGTGTTTACCTGTACGGTAGTTTGTACTACATCGGTACAGCCATATTGCGAGGTGGTTTGCAATGTTACAGCATAAGTGCCGGGTGTGTTGTATTGGTGCGGAGGAGGGGTGCCGCCATTGTATGTTGTGCCATCGCCAAAGTTCCACTGTTGGCTGGTAAAGGAAGAGAAGGCCGGTACGGCAGATTGGTTGCCAAACGTAACAGTACCTGCATCGCAAAACTTTATATTATCAGCAGTGAATTTTGCTTTAACGGAATCAACAATCACTTGGTCAGTTGGGCGTAAGGTAAACGAACAGCCTTCCGGACTACGTAGAATAACATTAGGGTTGTAAATACCGGCCAAATTATATACATGCGAAACGGTATGATTGGTTGGCGAAGGCGTTACGGGTGTTCCATCATTATAATCCCAGGCATAGCTGCTAATATTGGTACCTGTAACCTGCATATTTAAAGTATAAGGTTTACAACCGGGCAACACATTGGCAATTAAATTACCACGAGGACCTTTAACCGTAATTGGTTTTGTAATAGTACTTACACAACCTAATGCGTTTACGGTTAGTGTAACATTATAATCGTTAGGTACGGGGTAAATAATGGGCTGTGGCGTAACATTGGTAGAGCCGGTACCCCCATTACCAAAATCCCAGGTATAGGTGGCGGGTTGGCCAAAGGTTTCGGACAGGTTTACAAAGCCTAAACTAATAGGCGCACATTCCGTAATACTATTGCCCGGCTCAAAGTTGGCAATTGGCTTTACAATACGTATATAATTTAACTGCGTAAAAGTATGGGTACAACCATTTTCGTCCATTACGGTTAAGGTAACATTGTATTCACCATCGCCAGGGTAAGTATGGGTTATTAAAGTGGAGCCGGTTTTAATGATTGGACTGCCATCGCCAAAATCCCATGTAAACCTATCATTAGGGTTTGTGGGCATACCTTGTACTAACGAGGAGCCACTATTAAACGAAACAGTATAATTGTTACAACGCAATGGGTTTGGTGTAGAAAAATTTGCCCTCGGCCGATAACTTTTTATATATTCCGTTTTTAAAACAACATTGCTTCGGCAACCATTAATATCCACCACTGTTAAACTAACATTATATGCGCTATAAAAGCTATTACTACGGTAGCTATGCGTTACAGGGTCAGCATTATTGCTTGTAACGGTAGCACCATCACCAAAGCTCCATATCCAGCTTACGATGGGTACTGTTGGGTCAATCGGTGTTTGTGTAGGTGTAAATATTATATCAAAATTTTCCTCACAGGAAGTTTGAGCATTGGCACTAAAATCTGCCACAGGCCCGGCAACAACTACTTGTACGCTGTTGTCAGATATTGACTCACAGCCCAAACGGTCAATAATGGTTAAAGTAACAGTATAATTTCCCGTTCTGGTGTAAGAATGCGTTATTACTCCATCAATGGGAGTAGCTGGAGGCATTGTGTTTATGATAGGTGGTGATACGGTACCATCACCAAAGTCCCAGCTATAACTTTGTACCTGATTAAGGTTAATGCCTGTTGGTGTAAAAGTTATGACACCATCCGGGCAAACAGCTACTGGGTTTGCCGTAAAAGCCGGAACAATTGGGTTGTTAGAAACGGTAATGTTTTGTGTCGAGGTAATCAGTTGCCCCGTTGCTGTTACTTCTCGAGTGAGGGTAATAGTATAAGTATCCGGGCCGCTAAACTCATGGGTTATGCTTGCATTATTACCCATTACTTCATTAGTAGCACCCGAAGCCGGGTCGCCAAAATTCCAGCTATATACGGTTGTACCTGGTACTGCATTGGCGTTGAATGTGTATGCTAGGCGATTGGCACAGGTACCACCATTATTGCCAAAGCCGCCTCCGCCACCACCGTTGCCTCCGCCAGGTGGGCAATCATCGGTTACCGTTACCTGCACTTCATCATAAGTGGTACAACCCTCCGGGGTTAAAGCGGTAACACGTACTGTAAAGGTTCCGGCATTTGTATATAAATGTTGGGCTGTAGCGTAATGGCTATTGGGAGAATGAACATAAGGTGTACTGCCATCGCCAAAATCCCATGTATATTGAACACCGGCAATAGGCGTAATAATGTTTAAGTAGGAATTAAAACTGGTAAGTAAGGGTTTGCAACCACTTTGCGGGGTATAGCTGTAAATATTAATGGTAGGAATAGCCGCCCTAACTAATGTTGTTGCGGTTCGGCTATTGCAGGTTGTATTGGGGTTGTCTGGGTCTGTTACGGTTACCGAAGCTGTATAATTATCGGCAGTTCCATAACTATGGTTGGGAGTACTCAATCCTACCCCTGTTTGTAGCGGACTACCATCACCAAAATTCCAACTATATACATAATTAGGATTGGCCGGTGTAACATTTGCCGTAAATGTTGTAACAAATGGCAAGCGGCAAGCTGTTGGTGGCGCAGCGCTTACTGCAACACTTAAGGTAGGCGAAACAACAACACTGGTAGTAATCACATCTTCGCAACCACTGCGGTATCGTATGGTTGCAGTAACAGTGTAGGTTCCGTGGGTGGGGTAAGTATAGTTAATAGATGATCCTCCGTTTTGTGTAACGCCATTTCCAAAATTCCAATTGGTACTTTGTACCCAGTTGGATGGATTAACAACAGGGTAAGAAAAGTTTGCCCAGGCACCTGCACAAATATTTGCCGGTCCGGTTAACACAGGCGGCACAGCCGGTTTTCCCACATAAACTGTACGACTGGAAGCGGCACTATTACAGTTGGTACCATTACTGGCCGTCATACTAATGGTATAAACACCGGGTGTTGTATAATTGGCTGTAGGGTTAGCATCAGTTGATGTTTCTCCATTACCTAAATTCCATTCATAACTAAGTGTACCGCTACCGGTAGATGTGTTGGTTATTGTTGGCGAAAAAGGCAACGTACAACTCGCAATAGCGTCAATAGTAAACGCTGCATTGGGCCGCGGGTGTACGGTAATATAATTCGGTCTTGTTTCTGCATCACTACGGCAGCCCCAATTATTTTCTACAAATAACGATACCGTGTATTGCCCGTTTGAATTAAAAGAATAAGATGGGTTTTGCGCAATAGAGGAACTAGCGCCAAAGCTCCAGTTCCACCTGGTTATAGTGCCGGTACTTGTTGTAGATGCATCGGTAAAGTTTACCGGTAAATTAGCACAGCCAATTAATGTACTCGCATCAAAATAGGCTACAGGTTTTGGATGAACCGTAACAGTATGTTGTTGTGTTTGTGATGTACCGTTGCTAAAGTTAACCGTAAGACTAATGGTATAAGTGCCGGGAGTATTAAAGTTGGCGCCAACAGTAGGGTCGGTATTGGAAATAGGCCCGCTACCAAGGTTCCACACACGGCTTACAACTGTACCACCGGTAGAGGCGTCGGTAAAGTTTACCGACAACGGTGCGCAACCACTTGCATTGTCAATGGTAAAAGCGGCTGTTTGGCCATAAATACTATTGGTTAGCAATAGGGTAACAATAGTAAAAAAGCAAAGGCGCAGTAGTTGTTGGTATCTGTTAATTAAGCCCGTCATCTTACGAAACGCTGTAAAGATACCCTGTATAGGGAACAATTAATAATTACTAGTTAATAATTAATAATAAAGAAACCGATGTCATTTTTATGTGTTGCGGAATTAAGGCTGTAAGTTTTTTTATGTTACCGGCAGTAGTAACACGGATCATCGCCCCTTGCGTCGCACTCTTCATCTTTCTGTTCTTTGTTCAGCAACCCACCCCAAACTCCTATACAATTTCTTTTCCTTAAATCGCCCTTCCCAGGAGGGGATGAGTCTTTATAGCATGCTTTATATTTTAACCCTGCATTGAAAACTTTTGGCAAACGTTGAAAGGCTTGCACAATGCTCAATAGAATTGTTACAGCACAAGTGAGTGACACAACAGACGATGCTAGTAGTACTACAGCCCGTAACCAAAAAGTAATTATCAAATAAAATTCATACCACAAACTAAGCAAGGGCTTACACCTTTAACCTTATTCCTCAAGCCTTATTCAGTATCTTGCAGTTAATAATACATGAATGACAGGCGGGAAAGTATATAAACTATTAAAGCGCAGTTTTGTTATTACCGCTATACTATGTGCAACGTTTGCCGTGTATGTATTTATTGTTACCAGAAATAATACAGATATGACTATCAGGCAAAGAATAATGAAAGCCATTTATCCTGCTATCATGTTTTTAAGCAGTAAAAAAAACAGTATGTCGCAAAACAAGGAAAAAGTAAAAGCACCGGTTTCGTTTTATAGTTTGCAAACTACGGCCAACAATAAACAACCTTTTAACTTTAAAGATTTAGCCGGTAAAAAAGTATTGCTGGTAAATACCGCATCTAACTGTGGTTATACGGCACAATACAGCGAGCTGCAAAAGTTACACGAACAGTATAAGGACAAACTGGTAATACTCGGTTTTCCGGCAAATGATTTTAAAGAACAGGAAGCAGGCTCGGATGAAGAGATTGCCAGCTTTTGTCAGGTTAATTATGGTGTTACGTTTTCGTTAATGTTAAAAAGCCAGGTGGTAAAAGGCCAGGGCCAAAACAGTGTGTATCAGTGGTTAACTGATGCGGTTAAAAATGGATGGAATGATAAACAACCTGAATGGAATTTTTCAAAGTACCTGGTAGATGAGAGTGGCACTTTAATTGAGTATTATGCACCGTCAGTATCGCCTTTAAGCGATGCCATTACCTCACAGTTGGACTAATGTATGAATTGGATACTTTTAATTATAGCCGGGTTGTTTGAAGTGGGCTTTGCTACCTGTTTAGGAAAGGCAAGAGAGCAGGGTACTAACACAACTATCTGGATGATTGGTTTTTTTGTTTGCCTTGCGGCAAGTATGTACTTATTGTATAAGGCATCCTTACAAATACCCCTGGGTACGGCTTATGCCGTGTGGACGGGCATTGGAGCCGTAGGAACCGTGCTGGTAGGTATTTTTGTTTTTAAAGAGCCGGCTACCACCTGGCGTATTGTTTTTTTGGTAACATTAATTGCATCTATTATAGGATTGAAGGCGGTATCGTCACATTAAGGATTTGCGTTAACAGGCTAGCTTTTTTGCAAAATGGATTATGTAAAACAATATCGGAGTTTTATTAACAGCTATTATTTTGCTGAAGGCATACGTATTACTGCCGGTGTAACTTTACCTGCTATTATCCTCAACACATTCGGACTGCTTCATATAGGTATTGTTGCATCCTTAGGTGCATTGTGCGTAAGTGTATCGGATATGCCGGGTCCTATTTTACACCGCCGCAATGGTATGCGGGCTACGGTAATTATCATATTTTTTGTATCGCTTATTACGGCTTTTGTCTCTTACTCGCCGGTTTTACTTGGGGTTTTAATTGCAGTGTTTTGTTTTTTGTTTAGCATGGTTGGGGTATACAGTGCCAGAGTAAATGCCATAGGCCTGTCGGCATTATTGGTAATGGTATTAGGCATACAGCAGGTACACAATTCCCCACAAGGCATTGTGTTTAACTCCTTGTATGTTGCCGCCGGTGGTATTTGGTATATGCTGTTGAGTATTGTTTTGTATAGCTTTCGGCCGTATAAATTAATACAACAAGCACTTGGCGAAAACATTATGGCTGTTGCCGATTACTTACGCAGCAGGGCTTTGTTTTATAACAAAACGGTTGACTATGATAAAGTGTACGGATTATTGTTAGAGAAACAGGTAATTGTACAAAACCAACAACAAACCCTGCGGGAAATGTTGTTTAAAAGCCGGCACATTATTAAAGAATCAACTACAACCAGCCGTACCATACTCATGATTTTTTCGGACACGGTTGATTTGTTTGAAAAAACCACCACAACTTTTTTTGCTTACGAAGCACTGCATAAACATTTTGATGATACGGATATTCTGCAACGTTTCAGCACCATAATAATAGAGATGGCTAACGAACTAGATGAAATAGGCTTATCGGTACAAAGTGGTAAGTACTCCCGTGAGCCGGTTGATATGCAGCAGCATTTAAAAGAGTTGCAACAATACTTTAATGAATTTAGAGACAAACAACGTAACCCCGAAAACCTGGAAGCCTTACTTAGTCTGCGTAAAATATTACAATCGTTGGATGATATTTCGGTAAGGTTGTACACGCTGCATCACTATACCGGGTATGATAAAAAATCTGCTGCCGATTATAAACTTCCCGGCGACTATCAACATTTTGTAACACCTACCGATTTAAATCGTAGGCTGGTATTGGATAATCTTTCCATCAAGTCAAACACTTTCCGTCATGCATTGCGGGTAAGCATTGCTACTACCGCAGGTTATATACTGTCACATATATTTTCACTCGGCCATGGTTACTGGATTTTGTTAACCATCATTGTTATATTAAAACCGGCGTATAGTTTAAGCCGCGAACGAAATTACCAACGATTGGCAGGCACCATCTTTGGAGCCTTAATCGGCTTAGGCGTACTTAAGTTGATTGAAAATGAATCGGCTTTATTTGCCATCATGTTATTGTTTATGATAGGCTCGTATAGTTTTATGCGAACCCGTTATTTGTTCAGTGTAATATTCATGACACCGTTTGTGTTAATCATGTTTTATTTGTTGGACACCGCACATTTTCAGGTAATATTACAAGACCGGGTTATTGATACGGCCATTGGCTCCGTCATTGCATTTGGCGCTACATTTTTATTGGTGCCCGCATGGGAAAAAGAGCAAATAAAAACCTACATGTTGGAGGCCGTACAAGAGAGTATTGCCTATTATAAAAATGTTGCCCAACGTTATGTAAACGAAACATCATCGGTGCTAGATTTTAAAATAAGCCGCAAAAATGCATTTGTATCACAGGCCAATTTGGCCGGTGCATTTTCACGTATGTTGGCAGAGCCTAAGAGCAAACAGGTGCACAGCAAGCTGACACACCAGTTTGTGGTAATGAGTAATATGCTCAATTCGCATATTGCTACACTTTCCTACTATTCACCCACATTGTCTACCAAGTACCGGTCAATAGATTTTACGGCCGTAATTGATGATACGCTGGATGAGCTGCAGGACTGCCTGGCCATATTAAATAAAACGGCTTGGAAGGAGGAAGAAGATGATCACCCGGAATTAATTTTAAACAAACACGCTACGGAATTAATAGAAAAACGACGCACTGAAATTCAACAGGGTTTAATGGATACCGAAACCCGTGTTCAACTGGGCGAGTTGAAACCCATCATCGATCAGTTTTTATTTATTTCCCGTATCGCCGGCGATATAAAAAAGACTTGTCAGAAACTTAATTAAAAGCATCTATAAACCAGAGGACTCTTTGTTCTCCTGAGCCTGACGAAGGATGTTTACAAGGGCTTTGTTAAGCTCAACCTGACAGGCACCTATTTAGTTGTAGTGATTTTTTGTTTGCCGGCTTCAGTTCTCTGATTGAGCTAATGTTGCGACGCTCCGTTCATCGTTGCGTTCGCTAATCAGCAGAAGAACTGAAAGAAAAAGGCTTTTGCAGTATTCATATTTGACCGCACTAAACTTTACTGTTAAAGAATGTTACGACTATTGTAATACACAGTCTTTCGGACTCACGAACTTTCTGTGTTACCAACTACCGAACTTCCCTCTGCAGAATATTGTTATACTGTACAAAAGTGAATATATAGTTCATTTCCAGTGGAAATAAATTATACCCCAATCCCTATCGAATTGTAAGGGACGATGATTAGAATTACTGCTGCCGGCTTCAAAAAAACAACCCGCTGAATTATGAAGGAAGCGGTGTAATTTTGGTAAGCTTTTAAATAAATAACCATGGAAAAAGAAATTACAAAAAAATATACTAACGACGATATTACTATAGTTTGGAAACCCGCTAAATGTATTCACTCCACCATTTGTTGGAAACAGGCAACAGGCTTACCACTGGTTTTTAATCCCAAAGAGCGTCCGTGGATTACGATGGCCAACGGCGAAAGCGCATCCATTGCTGCTCAGGTAGAAAAATGTCCGAGTGGAGCCCTAAGTTTTTACTACAATAACGAAAAGCCTTCTGATGTATTGACTGAAACAAGTGCTACCACTGTTGAGGTCATGCAAAATGGTCCTTTGTTAGTACATGGATCTATTCAAGTAAAAGACAAAACAGGCAAGCAGGAAGCGAAAAATAATGTTACGGCGTTTTGTCGCTGTGGGCATTCAAAAAACAAACCTTATTGCGATGGCGGCCATCGTACTGCAGGCTTTAATGACGAACAATAAACCTTTACCATAAAAACACTTTTATGCCAAACTATCAACAACTGTTTGAAAATAACAAAAAATGGGTGGCCGAAAAAACAGCAAGCGACGCTGATTTTTTAGATAAGCTATCCCGTGACCAAACCCCTGATTATTTATACATTGGCTGCAGCGATAGTCGTGTACCGGCTAACGATATTATGGGTCTTGACCCTGGTGAAGTTTTTGTACACCGCAATGTTGCCAACCTGGTTTGCGCTACCGATTTAAATGTAATGTCGGTTATTAACTACGCGGTTGCATATCTGGGCGTTAAACATATTATTGTTTGTGGCCACTACAATTGCGGAGGTGTAAAAGCA
This sequence comes from Chitinophagaceae bacterium UBA4857, assembly GCA_002399735.1. Lineage (GTDB taxonomy): Bacteria > Bacteroidota > Bacteroidia > Chitinophagales > Chitinophagaceae > Terrimonas. The sequence continues at coordinate 22,342 of DHEF01000021.1, read as the reverse complement.
GCTATGCAACCTAAAGACATGGGCATACTTAACCCTTGGTTAAGAAATATACGTGACGTTTATCGCTTGCATAAAGATGAGCTGAATGCGATTAAAGATGAAAGCCAACGTTACGACAGACTGGTGGAAGTGAATGTACAGGAGCAATGTATTAATGTAAGTAAACTGGCCAGTGTACAAAAGTCATATATTCAAAATAAATACCCCACCGTACATGGTTGGGTGTTTAATTTAAAAACAGGTTTGTTAAAAGACTTGAATCTTGATTTTGAAAAAATACTGAAGGATATTCAGGCTATTTATAACTTAACAGGCCAATAATTATTTTAATGACGGATGAATATTTTATGCAACAAGCCTTACGTGAGGCCGAGCTTGCATTTGAAGAAGAAGAAGTACCCATTGGTGCCATTGTGGTAATGCAAAATAAAATTATTGCCCGTGGCCATAATATGACGGAACGTTTAAACGACCCAACCGCACATGCGGAGATGATTGCACTTACATCGGCTTTTAGTAATATAGGTAGCAAGTATTTACCGGATGCTACATTATATGTAACAGTAGAGCCTTGCCTGATGTGTGCAGGCGCTGTTTACTGGAGTAAATTGGGTAAAATTGTTTGGGGTGCCGATGATGAAAAAAACGGTCACCAACGGTTAACAAAACAACAATCTCCTTTTCACCCCAAGTCCGAAATTATAAGCGGTGTTTTACAGGAAGAATGTGCCGCACTGATGAAGGTTTTTTTTAAACAAAGGCGGTAAAGAGATTGGTATAATATTTTAAAAAACAAAGGCCGGAAATCCGGCCTTTGTTTTTGCATTATGCAAATATTTTATTGATCCCACCACAATCTGGTATCCAGGCCTGCAACATCAGGAACGTTGGCCCCATTTTTACTTGTTTCTCCGGTAGGATAGGCCACCCGTCTGATAAATGTTGACAGCACGGAATTAACAGGCAGGGTAAAATTTTTATACTGGTAGTTGTAGCGTCTTGCATCATTCCATGCTTCGGGGTTTAAATAAGTTGCTACGTACTTTTCTTTAAAAATTAAGTCCTTTGTTAAATTAGCAGAACCGACCGCCGCAGCGGCCATATAAGCAACTCTAAGAGGGTCTGCTGACGGCACCTGTAATTTATCCATGTTTGCATTTATGCCAGCTAAATAAGCGTTGTAGGCTCTTGTTGGATTTGTAGCTAATGCTGCTTCGGCTTCAATAAACTTTTGTTCGGCGTAAGACATAATTAATAGTGGTGCTGTAGCACTTGTCCATGGAGAATTTCCGGAAACATAACATTCGTCTTTAACTGTATTGTTATTAGGAGGTCTGTTTCCTGCACCATTAACAGTTCCTATATACACACCCCCTACCGGCAAATCAGTTATTTTACTAATTCTCGGATCTACAATTCCATAAGAAATGCCATTAAGATGGTCGATAAGTTGTTCAGATAACCATCCGCCTAATGTATTACCGGCATTGTTAAGGGCAACGGTAGCCCAATTGTTTCGTGTTTGAAACTTAGCCATACCTGCATCATCTGCATTGCCGGTGTATGCATTATCAATGGCGGCTAATACTGAGGCTGCGTTATAGTCGGCAGTTTTACTTACTTTGTTTAGTACTCTGGCTTTTAATGCATAAGCAGTTTTTAGCCATTTGGGTCTTGAGTCTTGTACTGTAGGTAGTATTACACCATGAATCATATCACTTGCAGCGGCCAGTTTAATAGTTGCGTCAGTTTTTGTTAACTCTGTTATGGCTTGATTTAACAGGCTTACAACAGAATCATATAAAACTTTGTCGTTATCATATTTGGGAGTGAGTATTGACGCCTGAAAAGCTTCTGTAAATGGTGCAGCACCCCAAAGATCGTTTACCAAACTTAAGTTATAGGCTAATAATACATTGGCCACACCAACATATTCACTCGAACCAAGCTGTTGTGCAAGTTTTTTCATGTCACTAATGTCGGCCATGGCGTAATACAAAGCATCCCAGGTTCCGGAATAGTCAACAACCTGATAAATATCTGTTGCCGCACCGGCAACCGGATTGGCCAGATATTGTGTAAAATAACTGGTAATTCCGGCTACGTTGTAACTGTTAATACCGGATTTATGTGTAGCCGTGCTTAGTAATGAAGGTAAACCCGGTGTTGTTACCTGGTTGGGGTTTTCATTTAAATCAAAGTAGCCTTTTTTACAACCCGTTGCTGTAAGTGCTACCAGTAGTATATAAATAAGTTTTTTCATTGTTGTAGTTTTTTAGAAGCCAATATTTAAACTAAATAGAAATGTTCTGGCGGCAGGGTACGTAAATCCTGAAAAACCATCCACGTTACTTCCGCTATCGGAAGAAGTAGCTTCAGGATCTAATCCATAAAACTTAGTTATTATGAAAAGGTTATTGCCCGTAACTCCTATGGAAGCACGTTTGATTATTTTAGTTTTACCTAAAAGTTTTTCAGGTAATGCATAGGATAAACTAGCCGAACGTAATCTTATCCAGGAGGCATCCTGTACAAAATATTCCGATACCCATCTGTGAAAACGGCGATAATAACCTTCTCCATAATTCACACCATCCGGGCCAGTAGCCTGACCCAACCAAACTTCTTTGGTATTAGGACTTCCATCAGCTAAAACACCATCCAATACAACAAAGTCTCTTCTGTTGGTAGTGTAGTCGGCTATACCAAAAGCTGAGAAAAAGTTTTCTAAACGACTATATTTTTCAAACCCCCAACGAGCATCAATTAATGTGGACAGGGTTAACCTTTTGTAAGTAAAGTTATTTGTTAAGCCGCCAACCCAATCTGGCTGCGAGTTGCCTAATATTTTTTGACTGGCTATTGGCGCAATAACAGGAAAGCCGTCAGCACCTATTAACACAGGTCTTGACCGATCTAAAAACAGTGGGTCTTCTTTTTCACCCGGTGCATAGTAACGTGCAAAGTGGGTTCCGAAAATGTTGCCATATGCCTGACCTGGTACCAGCTTCATAGTAACTGATGCAATACCATATCCGGGGTGGGTAGCATAAGGAATTTCTTCCAAGCCTTCTTTTATACTTAATATCTTATTTCTGTTGGCAGAGAAATTTAAGTTAGCGTCCCAGGTAAAATTCTTTTTAGCAATTGGTGTACCGCGTAAAACAATTTCTACCCCTTTATTACGCATACTACCGGAGTTAACCGCCGCTCTTACGTAACCTGTAGTGGAAGAAACAAGTGCGTTAATTATTTGATCTTTACTTAAAGAATAATAATAGGTAAAGTCAAAGCCTAACCTTTTATTAAAAAAGTTCATTTCTAAACCTGCCTCATAAGTTGATGTAAACTCCGGTCTTAAGTTGGGATCTCCAAGGTTTGCCCCTCTTGTAAAGCCTGTAGTACCGCTTGGTAAAGATTGATATGCTGAATAGCCTGTTGCTGTACTATATGGTAAGGCATCTTTACCAATTTTTGCATACGATAGGCGTAATTTACCGTAGCTGATAACTTTGGGAAGTTTTAAGGTTTCAGAAAATATATAACTTAAACTGGCTGATGGATAAAAGAAGGAATTATTAGGTTTTAATAAAGTGGAAGTAATATCATTACGTCCGGTAACTGTTAAGTATAAATAGTTTTTATAATCCAGGTTTATTTCACCAAAAATACCCATTAAACGATATTCGTTCAAATTTTGTGTAGTTGTGAAAACTGCTGCATTTCTTAAATCAAACCAGTCAAAAACCGTTAATTGTTCACCTAACACGCCGGTTTGTTTTGATCTTCTGTCATATAGTTCATGTCCTACTCTTCCTGAAAAGTTAAGATTGCTTGTAATAGGTGTATTTACCGATGCAACAAGCGTAGAGTTAACTGCTCGGTAATTAATGTTATAATCACCAACCAACCCTAAAGCATTATCATAGGTTCTTTCACCTGTTATTCCTCTTGGTCCCGGAGCAGTTCTAAACCGGTTATCATTATAAGTATCATAGCCCACTCTGTAACTAAAGTCTAACCATTTAACCGGATTATAACTTAAACTTACCCCGCCAATAAACCTGTTAACATTATCCTTCATTCTATTGGTAGCTGCTCCAAACAAAGGGTTATTTGTCCCTTTCCAGAGTTGTGTGCCATCTGGGTTTTCATAGTCCCTCACATCCCATCGCGGGGAAAAGTAAGCTAAGCTTTCTCCATACCTATCCGCTTCAAAACGATATCCGCCTGAGTTTGTGAAACTCATATTAATACCCGCTTTGACTTTAGAAGATATTTTTATATCCGTATTTAATCTTGCAGACAAATTTGAGTAATCTGTGAAGTACATCATCCCTTCATGATTAAACTGTGAGATAGAAGAGAAGTAACTAACCCTATCGGTCCCACCCGATAAATTAACTGAATTTCGAGATTGCTTACCTGTTCTATATGCTCTTTTGTAATTATCAAATAGCTTATCGGGGTGCGTGGGATCTAATGCTTTGGCTTCCTCAATAGTCGGCCCCCAGGCTGGTCCCAAGCCAATCGGCGTATAAACACCCAAAATTCCGGCGGTATATTCTTTTTGTACAGCAGGGTATTTATTAATATTTTCTACGCCATAAGTTGAACTTAGGTTTACCTGAACGGTTCCCGCTTTACCTTGTTTAGTTGTAATAACTACCACACCATTTGCTCCACGTAAACCATAAAGCGCAGTTGCAGCACCCCCTTTTAAAATGTTAATGGTTTCTATATCTTCCGGATTAATATCCGAGGCCCTATTACCCACCGATCTTACCTGATGAACGTCTCCTCTTGAACCTCCTAAACTAGATGTGCTATTGTCCATTAAAATACCATCAATAACAAATAATGGTTCATTCGATTGGCCAACATCAATGGAATTAATGCCTCTTATCCTAATACTCGCACCTTGTCCAGGCCCGCCGCCTGTACTGGAAATGGTAGCACCCGCTACTTTCCCTTGTAAAGCATTTACCATATTAGGCTGAAGGTTTCTATTTAAATCAGCCGACTTTACTTCTTGGGCGGCATAACCTAACGCTTTCTTATCACGGGTTATACCCAATGCTGTAACCACTACTTCCGACAAGTCTTCGTTAGTGGCATCTAATGCCACATCATAACTGGCGGAACTTCCAATCGTTATTTCTTTAGTAGCAAAGCCCGCAGAACTAATTACAATAACAGGATTGTTTCCCGTTACCGTAATAGTAAACCGGCCTAAGTCATCCGCAATTACCGAGTTCCTCGTTCCTTTCTGATTAACCGTTGCATTGGCAACAGCTTCGCCATTTGGGCCTTTTACGGTTCCGGTAACCTGTTTTGTTTGCGCATAAATAATGGTAGGTAAAAAAAGTAGTAACAGCATTACTACCCTTAAATAAGGTTTTAACTTCATAGCAGTTGTTTTTAGGAGTATGAACTAAATTTACAATAAACTTTTATACAAAACCGCAATTGCTGGCAATTATTTGCATATTAACCGGAACATTAATATTTATAACGCAAAAAAATGCAGGCAGATTAAGTTTTTATAATGTATTATTCATGCATTGCCAATCAACAAAGTCTTAATAAATTTGTTACCTATTACATATTAGTCAGATTTAATTTTAAACACATTAGTTATGGCATTTACATTACCTGCGTTACCATATGCTACCAATGCATTGGAACCACACATTGACAAAGAAACCATGGAAATTCATCATGGTAAACACCACCAGGCTTACGTTGACAATTTAAATAAAGCCATCGCCGGCACCGAACACGAATCTAAATCAATTGAAGAGCTGGTTAAAAATGCCGGTTCTATTTCGCCAGCAGTACGTAACAATGGCGGCGGTCACTGGAACCACAGTTTCTTTTGGGAGCTGTTAAGTGCTAACGGTGGTGCCCCAAGTGGTAAATTAGCCGAGGCTATCAACAGCACTTTCGGTTCGCTTGAAGCATTACACGAAAAAATCAGCGCAGCCGGTGCTACCCGTTTTGGTAGTGGTTGGGCCTGGTTAATTGTAAAAGACGGTAAACTGGAAGTTAGCTCTACACCAAACCAGGACAATCCTTTAATGGATGTTGCCGAAGTAAAAGGCACCCCAATTTTAGGTATTGATGTTTGGGAACATGCTTACTACTTAAAGTATCAAAACAAACGTCCTGACTATCTTAAGGCCGTTTGGAGCGTAATTAACTGGGCAAAAGTTGCCGAGCTTTACGAAAAAGCAATATAATTATCAACAGCCCCTTCCAAAAAAAGGGGTTTGTTTTTTGTTATCAACTGCAGTAACCTCCATCATCGTCCCTTGCGTCGCACACTTGTACTGCATTAATTCTATTGGGCAAAATGCAGTACTCCGTATTTTAATCGGAGAAACCTGCGTAAGCCCCGACATTTGTCGTGGGTAACATTACTCAGCATTTTGCAAGGTGCACCCCGACTTGTCGGTGGTGCTGCACCAACAAATAGCATCAATGGGGCTAATTACAATAACTAATATCCATTTAATTCTATTGGCCACTGTGCAGTACTCCCTATTTAATCGCTTATTACCAAAATCATTAAGCTTATCTTCACGCTTCATGCAACGCTATTACATCAGGTGTTGTCAAGGCAAATAAAAATAAATATGAAAAAAGTTTTGGTGGCGTTTTTGTTGTGTATCGGAATGATTTTTACCGGTTGTTTAAAAAGTAATAAAGACTTTGGCCAGCCACAACAAAAAATAACCAGCGATACTATTGTAAACGGCAATTACTGGGCATTTAATATTGGCGATAGCCATGCAGATATTTATACTAAAGCGCAGGAGTTAAGAGAAGAAAAAAAGATTAAAACCATTAGTGTGGTAAATAATGTTTTTACCAACCTTACAGCTATTAAAGACAAGCTGCCTTTATACCATGCTTTATTTTTAGATGCTACTACGGCAACAGCAAATGGCATACAACTATACTTTGAAAATGGCAAGGTTAAAAATATTTACAATAATGCGGGACAGTTATTAAGCAGTTGGCCATGGGGGGCAGGTTCTGGCAATATTATTCGTTCGGAAGATCCGGTAAACACTATTTATGATAAGTTAGTTGAAATTAAAAAAATTACAGAGTACAGTCCTTATTTTCAACGCATGTCAATGTTTTATAAAGATATAGCTACAGCATACGACGTTGATATGGACCAGTCTTCACAATGGTTATTTACCAGCCCTGTTAGCGAAAAAGTTTTTTTACAGATAAACTTTAAATTTAAAAACTACGTAGTGGATTCTATTATGGTGGATAGAGTAGAAGAATTGTAGTTTTTACTATAAAAAGCAACGACACAAAATTAGAAATTACTCCGCCGTTATACAAAAAACTAATCCCCGTACATTATGCACGGGGATTAGTTTTTTGTATAATTCTTTACAACAGTATAAATTTTGTGACTTTAACACGATGCTGATTAGCGAACAGAACGATGATTAGTATTACAGCGGTCGACTAGCCAAAAACATTTTGTAGCTATTGATGCATTACCATCATGCAATGCGTCCTGCTATTTTACTTGGGTAAGTTAAACTTTATTCCTCCTGTTGCCCAACGACCCGGCATAATAGCACCTAACAAATCACTGTACTGTCTGTCAAATAAATTATCAGCTTGTACAAAAAGCGATAGTCTGTTTTTTAAAAACTCATACGATAGTCTTGCATTCATAATAAAATAATCAGCGGTTAGTTTTGCATTAATACCACCAACGGTAGCATCGGGGTTACGGTGTTTGTACAAACCTGTAACAGCCAAACTAAAATTGTGTACAGTATACTGTGCACTAAAGTTGGTTAATACTCTTGCATGCGATGATACGTATAAAGATGCCGTGTTGTTGTTACTCTGGCTACTTAACCAGATAAAGCCGGTGTTAAGTGTAAGTTGTTGTTTGCCCGTAAAAGATTGTACATATTGTACATCGGCTTCTAACCCGCTTGTTTTTACTTTAGCTATATTTTTTGCCAATGCATAAGCACCTGTTGGCGACAGGTTTTCTTTGCGTGGCATATCGGCATAAGCAGTATTTACATAATCAATCAAGCGGCTATGATCACGTTGAAAAACAGTGGCCGATATTTTTAGTCTGTTGTTGTAAAACCAGTCTGCACCGGCTTCGTAGCTCCAAGAATGTTCGGCCTGTAAATCTGGGTTGCCAATGCGACCACCTGTTACCAGTGGTTTGTTGTAGTTATTAAAACGCTCGGTAAAATCGGCATCACGAATGGTTTTACCACCGCTTGCCCTAAACTGCCATTGGTCTTTTTTATACGAGGTGGTTAACTGTGGCACCAACTCCGGATCGTTGTGTTGTATCATCTCTATCCGTAAGGATGGTTGTATAAAAAAATATTTACCCAACTTTTGTGTTAGCGATACAAAGGGTGCTGCTAAAAATAAATTATGATTACCCCTATCGTTTGAATTGATAATTTTTTGTTGATAGTTAAAGCCGGTTGTTAATACGGTTTGGGTACCAAAACTATACTGGTGCATTAACAACGCCTGCGCCAATTTAGATTCATTGTTGTTAGCGATGGCCATGCTGTTAAAACGGTAATCATCATCGAGTGTTTTGTAACTTACATCGAGGCTTACACGGTGTTTGCCTTTGTTATAATTAACACGTAATTGTTGCCACCAGGTAGCTACTTTTTCGGTAGCCGTATCTGATAAAAAAGTAGTGTAAAAATTTTGTGCGCCAAAGTTTCTTTTATCGTACGATAAACGATAAGCTACACTCCAGTTATTATTAAAATGGTATTTGGCTGATGCTGATACACTGCGGTTATGTATAAACCCTTTGGTACCGCGTTGCTGTACACCTTCGGCATTATTAATGAGTACACCACCGCTGATGCTGAATTTATTTTTAGTATGCGCTATACCGGCGGTAATATTATTATAACCATACTCACCAATGGCTAATTGCGCATTAGCCGTTGTTTTATTAGCTGCTTCATTTTGTGCGGCAAATGTTTTGGTTATAACATGCACTACACCTCCCACTGCATCAGCACCGTAAATAGCAGACGAGGGGCCTTTTAAAATTTCTATTCTTTCAATTTCGGCTGGTGCCAATGGAATATAACTGCTAAAGTGGCCGGTGTTAGGATCGTTTAAACGCATGCCATCTAACAAAACCAATACCTGCTGAAAGGTGCCGCCACGCAGGGTTATATCACTTTGCGAACCCATCGGGCCGCGGGCCTGTACTTCAACACCTGGTACAAATCGCAATAAATCATCGATAGAATGTACCGGCAGGTTATTAAACTGCGACCCTTTTATAATTACAATATTACGTCCTGTTTCCGATGCCCGTTTTTCGATTAAGGAAGAGGTAATGGTAACACCATCCAGTTCTACTTCCTGTGCCAATAAGTTATTTGTAAAAATGGCTAATAATACTAAGCCGTATACTTTTTTCATTCCAATCATTTTGTGGGTTGCGAAAGTATAGTGTTGCCTATTATGGTGCTTACGCAATTGGGAATAATGTGATGAATGGTACTAGCAAATGTTTGTGCTTACAGTTCAATTGCCGGATCCCAAAAATGTTTTTCAAAATCAACAACCTGATCGTTCTTAACCTTTATGCCCTCTTTGGCTAACAATTTTTCCATGGCGTCGGGTGTATCAAAATGCATTTTACCCGATAACATACCGTTACGGTTTACCACACGATGTGCCGGTACTTTAGGTTTTAGTTTCTGGGCACCGTTCATGGCCCAGCCCACCATCCTTGCCGATGATTTAGCACCTAAACTGGCGGCAATAGCCCCATAAGAAGTTACACGTCCTTTGGGTATTTGACGGGCAACATCGTATACCCAACTAAAAAAGTTTTCATCGGTTTTGCCCGATGGTTTTATTTGCTTGATAGCGGGCTTGCTGCTTTTTTTGGTAGGCATATTGTTATGGCTTATTGTTATGGCTTATCGTTACTGGGTTTATTATCTTTTCTGGCTTTTAATAACGCTGTCCGTTGTGGTTCGGGCACTTGCTCATAATTGTACGGACAATGCAAACAACCATTACCACAACAATAACCACGTTGTAAATGAAACTTGCTGGTAAGTACCATTAAACCCGCTTCGTTAAAGTAAAAATGTTCTCCCTCAATCAGCTTGCTCATGTTGCAACAGTTGTTGTAAAGCTTTATCTTTTTCGGGCCCGTCAATTACATCAGGTAAACTAAAACGTATATAATGTATGCGGTTGCTTTGTGCAATGTCCAACCCTTCGTAATGCGTTTTTATTTTTAACTCATCGCTTATGTCGGTTTGTGTATACAGGTTATCAATATCCTCATGCACGGTACAACCATACATATTTATTACCAGTTTGGTAAAATTGTATAAATCCGGACTATCCGTTTTTAAATTAATAAACCCGTCTTTGGCTAATATTTGCTGGTATAAACGTAAAAAGCGGGGATGTGTTAGTCGTTTTTTTGCTTTGGATAAACGCAGTTGCGGATCGGGGAAAGTAATCCATATATTTTTTACTTCACCGGCGGCAAAGTATTGTGTAATATGATCTATTTGTGTACGTAAGAAACCTACATTGTTTAAGCCATTGGTTAATGCTTTTTTGGCACCAACCCAAATGCGGTTCCCTTTTAAATCAACGCCAATAAAGTTTTGTTGCGGATATAGTTGTCCTAAACCTACTGCATACTCGCCCTTACCACAAGCCAACTCTAATGTAATGGGGTTATTGTTTTTAAAGAAGTTATGCCAATTACCTTGCATGCCCTCGGGGTATTGCAATACATTGGTAAACGTAGTTAACTCTGCAAACCGTACTAATTTTTTTTGTGCCATTATTGCAAAGTTAATGGGTTAAAGCTGAAAGCTTAATGCGCAAAGCTGAACGCTAGGGTGTTTATTATTTTCAATACTCCGAAAGGTTTGCCAAAACAATACGATGATGATTAGCAATGTAAGCCGAAAGCTTAATGCATAAAGCTGAAAGCTTGAGCGTTTATTATTTTCAGTATTCCAACAGCTTTGCCAAAACAACACGATGATGATTAGCGAACAGAATTCCCGAAACAAGTTCGGGATGCTGCATTTTGGCCAATAGAATTGGTGCAGCAGAACGGAGCGTCGCAAGTAAAGTTCAATCAGGGGAGGAACGATGGTAAGAAAAGCGTTTTCCTTATACTTCTCTTTAGGGGCTGGGGCTCACTGGGTGCAAAACAAAAAAGCCAGCGTTTTACACGCCGGCTCTTTTCATGTGTGAGGCTATAAATTATTTAAACTCAGCGTTAACTGTAACAGTTGGGGTTTTAGAAACCTTTTCGCCATCAGCCATTACACCGTAATCGGCCAGGGTTAAATTAAACTCCGATGTAGCTTTGATTGTTTTACCGGCAACAACAATTGTTACTGGTGTAGTAATGGTTTGTTTTTTATCTTTTACCGTTAATTCACCTTCTGCTTCGGCAGTATAAGTACCGTCTTTACTAAAGTTTACGGCTTTAGGATTTTTCAATTTTCCTTTGTAAGTAAATGATTTGTAAGTAGCAGAGTTTAACCATCTTTCGCTGTTAAAATGCTCTTGAATACGTGGGTTTTCAAAGGCAAAACCGGCTACGGCTACTTCAAAAGCAACTGCTCCTGTTTTAGTATCAAGGCTGGCAATACCGGCTTTGTTTTCGGCTTTAGGAAATTTATCTTTTGGTGTGGTAGCATCAAAAGCTACAACAGCAGCTGATGTTGTTTTCTTTTGGGCAAATACGCTACCGGTTAGCGCAACAAGGGCAAGGAATAAAATTGCTTTTTTCATGTTGATTGTTCTGTTTTTATTTGTTTTGTTTGTTTAAAGTATTTCGTTCAAAATTTATAATAGTAGTTTCTAATATTTCGCTGTACATACTGCCACTAAAAGCACCTTTTACAGAAATCTGATCCCCTTCCTTTAACGCTTTAACCTGCTCAAAGGTTTTATTGTAAAAAGGAAAAACAATATATGATCCGGTTGTGGTATCGGCCATTTGAATGTTAATAGTAGAATCGTTGGCGTTTTCTATGCTTGTTACAGCACCGTTTACTTCCAGTATTTTACCACTATATTTTTTGTTACTGGCCGTATCGTTGGCCGAAACCTCCTTAATCAGGTCCAAAGCGTTTACCGTATAATCGGGTTTCAGGCTTTCGGTACCCTCAAAAGTTTTATTCATTTCCTGGTTAGTGACGAAGGCGAAGCCTGCCCAGGTTGCAAAGGGGCCAATAACCAAAGCGGTTATCAGTAAAAAAATATTATGCTTTAATGATAGCACAATTAATAGTACAGCACAAAATACCGATAGGTAAAAGAAAGGTAAAAGTGCAACTTTTAATGATTTTACATAACCCATGGTTACCAGCAAATCGGTAAACAGCACAAATACGGTGGCTAAACTAAGTGCCAAAACGCCAGTAATTGCGGTAAGCCAAATATTTTTCTTTTTTAAAACATCCAAAACAATGGCGGCCAACGCCAGTACCGGTATTAACCAAAAAATATTATTTACAAAAGAAAGCTCCGGTACAGGGTTGTCTATATTAAACAACGACTTGGCTGTTACAAAAAACTGACCCGTAGCAAAATGATAGCTTGCCACTTTTTCTGTTTCCCACAAAACCCATGGCATACAGCTACCAATAAATAATAAAGCACTTAAACTGGCTAAGGTTTTTGCGCTGAATGTTCTTTTTGTAGTAGCAGTATTACTTGTGTTTTTTGCCATTATACCTTCATTTTTACTCCACAAAATTAGTGGGATTTTATTTTGTCGATAGTTGACCTATGTTAAGTATTGATAATGTTAACGAAAATTGGGAAATTACGTTTTCTGTTTGACGACGATACCTGCAAATACCTTTAGTTGCTCAAAAATAAAAAGCCGCTTTATAGATATAAAGCGGCATACTTACTAACCCATCGTTTACTAAAAAACTAAAAACTTTTATTTATGCCTCCTGCATTTCTTTTACTTTCTCTCTTATTTTTCCTTCTAACTCGTTAGATAATTCAGGATTGTCAATCAGTAATTGTTTCACGGCATCACGGCCCTGGCCTAATTTATCGCTGTTATAGCTAAACCAGCTACCGCTTTTTTGTATTACACCCAGCTCAACGCCCATGTCAATAATTTCGCCGGTTTTAGATATACCTTGTCCAAAAATGATATCAAACTCGGTTGCACGGAAAGGTGGTGCTACTTTGTTTTTCACCACTTTTACTTTAACACGGTTACCAATGGCTTCGTCGCCATCTTTAATTTGGGTACTGCGGCGAATATCCAGCCTTACCGATGCGTAGAACTTTAATGCATTACCGCCGGTAGTGGTTTCGGGGTTACCAAACATAACCCCAATTTTTTCACGTAACTGGTTAATGAATATGCAAATAGTATTGGTTTTGGCAATGGTAGCAGTAAGCTTACGCAAAGCCTGGCTCATTAAACGAGCCTGAAGCCCCATTTTGCTATCGCCCATTTCGCCTTCCAGCTCGCCTTTTGGTACCAATGCCGCCACTGAGTCAATTACCACTACATCCAATGCTCCCGATAAAATTAAGCGGTCGGCAATTTCCAATGCCTGCTCGCCATAGTCCGGTTGCGATATTAATAAGTTGTCAACGTCTACACCTAATTTTTGCGCATAGGCACTGTCAAAAGCATGCTCCGCATCAATAATAGCACACATGCCGCCTTTTTTCTGTGCCTCGGCAATTACATGCGTAGCCACAGTTGTTTTACCCGATGACTCGGGGCCGTAAATTTCAATCACCCTTCCACGCGGCAAGCCGCCAATACCCAAGGCTATGTCTAAACCAATAGATCCGGTAGATACAACAGATTGAGCTACAACGGGTTTCTCGTTCATCATCATCACACTGCCCTTCCCAAAATCCTTGTCAATTTTATCAATAGTAAGTTTTAAAGCCTGCAGCTTCTCATTCTTATTGTCTAATACTTCTGTGTTTTTTTCAGTTTTTGCCATAGCCAAAATTAGTATTTATGTGTGTCCTGCCTAAAAGTTTTTTCAACAATCAAAACTAAATCATTTAGCAATATTAAACTAATAATTTTAGAAATTTATTTTTAGGTGCGTTGAAAGCCGAACGCTAAAAGCTTAAAGCGGGTACGTTTACCAGAATACTATTTATCTTTTGGGGACGGGCTTTGTTATTGTTTCCAAATTACCACATTATACAGGGGCTATGGGCTGTATATCGCTTATGGGCTTTTGTTCCCGCTGTTACTGGCTGTGCTGTCGCTCCGGTGCTGCGCACTGCCCCTGCACATCGGGCAGCCTTTGGGCGGTATATCGCTGGCCAAAATGTATTATCTTACCGGTATATCAACCCGTTTTTATGAAATGTATTGGCATTGTGTGGGTAATGTTAATCATTACGGCAGCCGGCTGCAAACCCTTTCAAAATGCCGGGCAGCAACATTACCCGGTAACCCCGGTAACTAAAAAAAGCTATACGGTTTTAAATGGCGTATATGCCAATAAGCCCGATACCACCATTGGTAAATATTATCATGGGCCTAATGATAGGCGCAGTGCTGATTTCCGGCCTCATTTAATGGACCAGTTTTTTTTATCGCAACCTAAAACTGTGTACCAGTATAGGGACAGTACCCTTACTGATGCCGGCCAATGGGTAAAACTGGAGTTTAGTACGGCCAAAAAACTTACCCTTAGTTTGTATTACCGCGACCGGTTTATTTTTTCCAAACAGCTGAAGGGCCGGTTTAAAAACGGGTATTTTTATGGGCGGCAAAAGTTTTTTATTATTCCTGTTTACCCATTGTTTTTCGGGTATAATTTTCAACGCACCCGTATAGGCAAACACCAGGATAAACTGTTGGTCGATTTACGGCAAAGGCAGTGGGTGTTTCTTATTTTTAGCGGTACAAATGACAAAGTGCGTACCACGGCCCTGTTTACGCCAAAGCAGTAATAGTGCAGGAGTGTTACCAAGGCGGTAACTGGTATTATTTTACCAGCTGTCCTGAATTTTAAACCCCTGTAAACCGGTTAAATAAATTAAACTTGTTGCATGACAACATTAAACGCCATGCCGGAAAACATACCATACATGAGGGACGTAACATTAAACGTTTTCGGGAAATGTTGGGTATAAAACAAGATGCTCTCGCGGCAGACCTTGGCGATGACTGGAACCAGCAAAAAATATCGTTGCTGGAACAAAAACAAGCTATTGATTCGCCGCTGTTGCAACGTGTAGCCGATATTATGAAGTTACCGGTTGAGGCTTTTAGGAATATGACCGACGATCAGGCGGTAAATATTATCTCCAACACATTTAATGATCATGCTAATGGCTATAACTACTATCCTTCGTTTAATTTCAATCCGGTAGATAAAATGGTGGAATTATACGAACGTATGCTACAACAATAAAAAGAGATGATTGACAGGCTGGAAAAACTAATTGAGAAAAAATAGACGAAGAAGACAGAAATACTATTTTAAAAGTGATTGATAACTACCTGACATCCGCTCAACTTCAAACAACAAGTAAAAAATTAAAGTAAAGATTTTTGTATAGCAAAAGCCAGACACACATGTTTGCAGTCTATTGTTATAAACAATAGACAACTTTCCTATAACTTAAAAATACTTTACTGGTTTATATACTAAGAAGAACGGAGAGTGTAAATTATTCAAATTTCCCATGTATAACTAGCTTGGAGATTTCAAAAGAAAAGACTTTGGAAACTTTTTTTGTATGCCCATCATGAGCATATTTTTTAACTATAATCTTATCGCCATCACATTCATAGTCAAAACTCGACCATTCATCATGCGTACCTATAAATTTTCTAAAGTTGATTGAATCCGTCAGATAATCAGAAAACAGCTCAGCAGAATGGGCTCCACCTGAATACACTTTAAACTTCTCCCGCCAAATACTTTTACAAATTGATTTAGTTGAGAAAAGTTCAGACTTACCCTTTTTGTTTATACACCCACTAGTTAACAAAACAATACCTATTGTTAATACAAATCCACATATTTGTTGAATATTCTTTACCATATGTTTACCAGATTCTATAGTGCATGCTGTTAGAAATATTGTTCCCCCTAAACACTCCTTTTCCTTCTTTTGAAATTATTCCCTCACTGATACCAGTTTTGTTCCAATTGTAGTCTCTTCGACGATCTCCAAACGGAGGCAAGATGTATGTGCCTGGATTTATAAGGCTAGCCCATTCTCCATTTTTTATTATCTCTACCACGCCGGCACCAACGTATTGAATATAAGATCCAATCTCAGCTCTCGTACCAGTAAAGCCTGCGTTATAGTTTCCAAAATCTGCAGCATTCATACTGTGCTGTCCATACAAGAAACTAGTCTCATTATCCGTATTTGCTGTACCATGCTCTAAATCAAAAGCCCAAGCTAAACCAAATATTGTATTTTTATTGTTCTTGTAATCCCATGATCCATTCTTTTGAACAGTGGTTTTCCATGTCAATAAATCCATAAGATCTGCGCTATTTCCATTAGCTTCCAATATGTTTGCTATAATTTCGTTCGCATCAATATCTCCACCTAATTCCCCAATTTTTTTTCCTCCCGCACTATGATCGCTAGGCTGATATCTTTGCGCAACAGTTTCAGTATTATTTCCTTCATCATGCATATACACACTATTATCTCCGTCATCAATGTTATTTAGAATATTACCTTTTCTATCTACATGAATAGAAGCAGGAGCCATCCCATCCGGATCTATAAATCTCAGTGGATTATTAAATGCATAATTGTACGGACTCATCCTACGCATCTGATCACTCAACGGGTCTATATGATTCCACCTCCCTATCTGGTTATCATACATCCTTGCACCATAATCTAACCAGTCAAGTCCTGAACCGTCACTGAACTCCTGTCTCTGCTCTTCCTTACCATTGTATTTAAACTTGTTCTCCGCATTGCCCGTTAAAGCTTTGCTACTTATCCCTGCCATTGTCAAGCCGAATGGATAGTAATGTGTTTCCTCCAGTATCGGGCCTCTGTTGTGCGTTACCTGCAGATTATCAAAGAACACGTCTATGTTCGTAGCCTCGTTGCTGGTGTAAATATACAAATATCCGTTCTTTGGTATACTTAATCCTGTTTTAGTGTGGATGGTTGCAGAGCCGCTGGCACCTACCTGCTCAAAACTACTGCTACCCGGTACTATCTTAAACTGCTCATCAAACACTATCCAGTTAATATATGCCTTAGGTTTGCTACCGCTTGTTGTCTGTGTTGTTAAAAACGTCGCTAAACCATCGTTAAGCCCAATGT
>DHEF01000021.1:0-4858 GCA_002399735.1 Chitinophagaceae bacterium UBA4857 | reverse complement strand
CCTGCCAAGCCTGTGCTTAATGCGTTAAATAAATCAGTTAATACATTGCTGGTATTGTTAGTTGCTGAGCTTCCGCTCCAGCCACTCGCTACCCTGATATTGTAACTATCACCCGCCATTACTTTTAATAGTAAACTCGGGCCTATTTTATTGCTACCGCTTACATTCTTTGTTCTCGCTACCTTGGTGTTGGTGCTGTAAAGCGGATCACTGAACCATGCAGGCTTATTGTACTGCGTAGCCGTCAGGTTATCATAGATGGTTTCCTCTGCAGTTATTGTAGCCGGTTCTAAGGTGGCCGCAGGGTACTGGTCTGTTTTTTCCTCATCCGTCAGTACCATTCTTACATTACCCAAGTGGTCTTTCAGCATATAGTCGTACTGGAACGTATTATCCGTTTCTCTTACCCTTATACGCCCTTCTTCCATACCCAGGAACTGTAACTTGTTCTGATAATTCTTAGCACTTAACGATGCATGGCTGTGTGTTTTACTTTCATATACGGCACCACCTGTATAAGTGGTAATTGTGGTAATATTAGTGGTAAAACCATCTACTGTTGCACTATTCTCTACTGTCGTTTTCTTTAACTTATTGCCGCTGGCATCATAGGTATAAGTTATAGTGCCTTTACCGGTTACGGTAATAACCAGTGGCAGGTTTAAGTAATTATAGGTAATGGCTCCAATCGCTTTGTTCTTGTCCGCTTTCAAATTACCGTTAACATCGTACGTATAATCGATTATGGAATTGAAGGAGGATTGTGTTGACGAGGGGATTTAAAACAAGAAAAGCTTACTCATAAATAAAGCCCGGCTCTGTGCCGGGCTTTATTAGCTTTATTATTTTCAGTTCATTGTTGCAAACAATGAACAACTTTCCTATAACTTAAAAATACTTTACTGATTCATATACTAAGAATAACAAGGTAACACATTCCTAATTAAATAGCTTCTTCATTCTATAATCTGTCCGATAGCATATCGGTGTAAAGAACTATACTCTTCCATGCTAATTGTTGTTACTTTATTCTGTTTTTTCTTTGAAGAACGTAATCTGATATAGTCAAAAGAAAATACGCTATTAACGACAACAATTTCTCCCTTAGGAATACTTAAGTCAAGACTGTAAATTTCTTCAGGTGCTATCTTAATCAATTTTACATCTAAAGATAAATTAGGCATACCCAATTTAGAAGTCATTATTCCAAAGTGGGAGTACAAAGTATTATTTAGAATAAAAAAATAAATATCCCTATTTCTTATATCGGGTATAAATATATTGTGCTGAGATAAATTCGAGATCTCTACTCTCTCAGTAATACGCAGACTGTCTTCCGACATGATGTATTTTACGCTAATACTATCACTTGTTAAAATAAATTTTTTCTGGGAAAAACAGAATAAGTAAGCGAATATACAAAGTACTAATAGTAAATATTTCATATCTAATCAATTATAAATCCTTTCACAGTCTTAAGCCCTCCAGCAGCATTATGAGCTTTTTTATAGGTCTTTTTTTCATGAGTTCTTTTATATGACTCTCTCAACTCATGCAACACCACTCCGCTCATCGCTGTAGGAATAGTACCCGACGGATCAGCAGGATTTTCTACGTGTGGCGTTGATGCTGAGATATACACTGCTGAATGAAACCCTTCTTTAGGCAAAATGTCTGGATGACCATCTTTTCTCGGAGTCGTATTTAAGCTCACAACGGGACCATTGTCTCTAACAATATCACCAGATTGGTAGTTCAAATCAATGGAAAATGCTTCTCCATTTAAAATCCCTTCCCTTTTATTACTCACTTCAAAATAAAAGTTTTCTGATTTTCCATTTTTATCAACAGCATTTACCATTTGGTTTATAACATTCAGGCCTTTATCTTTTTTAAGCACTTTTTTGATTTGCTTTGCCGTCAATGATCCAAAATCTACCCCTACAACACCATTCTCATCGACATTCACATACTCTCTGTTGGACTCATTTACAATACTATTCAAGTATTCTTTTGTTTTATCATTATTCGCAACAACCAGAGAGTCTCCGTTTACATCGACAAACCTGATAGGGTTATTTGCGCCATATTGATAAGGTGACATTGGATGATACTTATCAGCAAACCTATCCTGTGTAAAAAACCTCCCAATCTGATTATCATACATCCTTGCTCCATAATCCAGCCACTCTAGTCCTGAACCGTCACTGAACTCCTGTCTCTGCTCTTCCTTGCCA
The DNA here is from genome assembly GCA_002399735.1 of Chitinophagaceae bacterium UBA4857. Lineage (GTDB taxonomy): Bacteria > Bacteroidota > Bacteroidia > Chitinophagales > Chitinophagaceae > Terrimonas. The sequence goes on along the minus strand of DHEF01000021.1, from coordinate 2,621 downwards.
TTGTATTTAAACTTGTTTTCCGCTAGTCCATTCAAAGCCTTTGAGGAGATGCCACTCATTGTCAAGCCGAACGGATAATAATGCGTTTCTTCTAAAATAGGTCCTTTTGTATGTACAACCTGTAAATTATCAAAGAACACATTTACCGGACTCTCATTGCTGCAATAAATATACACATATCCGCTTTTATCAGCTATTAAGTTTTGTAATTCATTATAATGGTCTTTCACTACACTATTGCTACCTACCATACTTATGCTAAAGCCGCCATCATAGGTCTTAAACTGCTCGTCAAAAAATATAACATTTATAAATGCTCTTGGCTTGTTTGGTGTGGCATTGCTCTCGGTAGTTTGCTGACCTATCATGCTGGTAATACCTGTGATGCCGGGAGTTGTATTTATAGCTGTTGCTGTTATTGCTCCGTGTACTGATGTTGCCGCGCCTGAGGGTGCACCCAAAAAAGCAGTCAATAAATCTATTACCGGTACGAGGCTGTTACCGCTTGTTCCTGCTGTATTCTGGAAATAATAGCTTTTACCAAACACATCTATCTTATCGCCAGCCATTACTTTTAGTGTAATGCCTAGCCCTGTTCTGGCTGTATTGCTGTTTAGCTTGTACAGGTTCGTACTGTTTGTGCCTTCAGAGACCGGATCTGATGGATTATTGCCTATTCCATTATTATTGATGTAATTTGTAATCCCAGTAGCATCGCTTTTGGGTACTACTTGAGCATCCTCTATGGCATAATAATCTTTCTCTGTCGCAAGTTTGGCGGTTTCTAATGTTGCTATCGGATAAATATCTATCTTTTCTTCATCCGTCAGTACCATTCTTACATTGCCCAAGTGGTCTTTCAGCATGTAGTCATACAGGAACGGTGTGGTTCCATCACTTCTACGTATTCTCCCCTCTTCCATGCCCATAAACAACAACTTATCTACATAACCCAAGGCTGTATTTACGGTTGCATTGCTATAGGCTTTGCTCTCATACACGGCATTGCCTATATAAGTAGTTGTTGTGGTAATATTTGTGCTTAGCCCGTTCACAGTAGCCGTATTCTCTACCGTCGTTTTCTTTAACTTGTTACCACCGGCATCATAGGTATAGGTAATTGTGCCTTTGATGGTGCTGATATTGTAACCTGTTCTTACTGTAATACTCTGTGGCAGGTTCAGGTGGTTATAGGTAATACCGTTGGCACCGGTAGTCCCAATACTCTTGTTATGGTCTTTTACCATATTACCGTTGGCATCGTAGGCATAATCACTATTGTTAGCACTGCCCCCATTGTTAAAGTCACCTAACTTATTATCTACTGTTACGGCGTCGGTTACCCTTAGTAGTTTATTGGTTCCTGCTGTATAGGTATAGGTCAGGTCGTCTATCTTCTCACTGCTGTTTAGCTTTAAACCCCACTGTTGCATTCTTTTAATATTCCCATTGTAATCATACGCATCATTCACATTTATCTGGCTGCCATCGGAACCCATTACTACATTGTAGTTTACGCCTGCGGTTTGGTTAAAGGCTGAACCTGTATACTGTGTAAAGTCACCTTTGAGTAAACGGTTGGCAGCGTCATAATCAAAATCATAACGACGTTGCTTATCATCACCTTTACTCCGCCATACCATACCCGTTATATTACCATTGTACTGCGCCTGGTTGTAAGACAGGCTGCCTACGAGGTCGTTGGCCGTTTTGTCATAGCCAAGGTTAAAGCCAAAGTAACGGCTGTTATCTATATCTTTTACATACTCATTGTTCACGCCCAGTAACCAGCCACGGATATTGTATTTATAATCCAGCGTTTCCAATCCGTCATCTTCATCATCATCACCATCATCATAAGCAGGAGCAATGGTCTTTGTTTTCAGTTGACCTAATGCATCGTATTGGTTTTTAGCAATGGTTTTATAATCGCTCATGGCATTGCTGTTGACAAGGGTGTTCTGTAATTTTTTGTCAGTAGCTACCAGTCGGCCCAGTTCATCGTAAGTCATTTTGGTTACCGTTACCGTCGTCTGTGCATTGGTGCCCGCCTTTTCCTGTTTATGGGCTGTTATTAAGGGTTGCCCAGCCCAACTGTATTGCGTGGTAACTACATCTGTGCCGTCGCTGATGTTTTGGGTCTGGGTTTGTATGACCCTGCCTTTATCATCGTAGATTATTACCGTACCCAGATATTGGTTGGCCGTACCCAATACCTTCACCTGGCTCCAGGTAACCATGCCCTTGGTTGCCGTGCTTTTCTGCGGCAGCTGAGGGTATGGATAGCTGTTGTTGTCGGTGTTGTCAAAGTGACTGTCCCAGTTGGTCTGGTAGGTGGAGCTTAGTCCTGATGGTATGCCGGTATAATCATCATAACCCGTTTGCGTGAGTAGTTCCCAATGGGTGGCGGTTGGTGGTGTTGCCGGAGCAAAGGGATAAGTGCTGGATGCGGCGGCGGCCGTAAGGTGTTGGTTAAAAGTTCTATTAGCCGTACCACCGATGCTCAGGTTGTTTTTTAGTATCCCTGTCTGTATTGGCCTGTTTAAAACATCGTAACCGGTTACCAGCCATTGTTGTGGAGACAGGGCTCGCATAGTAGCGTCCTGGGTCATGATTAAACG
>DHEF01000009.1 GCA_002399735.1 Chitinophagaceae bacterium UBA4857 | reverse complement strand
GTTTATATCTTAGAATACGCAACTAAAGCCCAATCAAGGCTAAAACGCTGATAACAAAAAAATAAGTCCCGTGTAATCAAAGTCTAAAGCCCCTTTAGGGGTTTGGGGTTGCTAGTAGCAATGCAGCCGACTACAAAAAAATTTAACTGAACAAATACTCCACATCTTCCCTGGTAAGCGATTTTACAAACCCTGTATCGTCGGAAATAATATCTTTTGCCAGTGCTCTTTTCTTTTCCTGTAACTGTACAATTTTATCTTCAATCGTATCCTTACATATCATGCGATAGGCAAAAATATTTTTTGTTTGTCCAATACGATGTGTACGGTCAATAGCTTGTTGTTCTACGGCAGGGTTCCACCATGGGTCAACAATGTACACATAGTCCGCAGCGGTAAGGTTTAAGCCCACACCACCGGCTTTTAACGAAATAAGGAATACTCGTACTTCATCATCCTTCTGAAAACTTTGAATGGCTTTCTCTCTGTCCGGTGCGGATGTGCTGCCATCGAAATATTCGTACTTAATACCTAACTCTTCCAGCTTTTTCCTGATTAAACCAAGCATACCCAAAAACTGTGAGAACACCAGGGCTTTATGATCGCCAATGTTTTCGGTTATCTCACGGGCTAGTTCATCTAACTTGATAGAATGGTTTTCAAACTTTTCTTCTTCATTCAGTATAGCAGGTGAGTCACAAATCTGGCGCAACTTCATTAACCCTTGTAAAATGGTCAACTGCGATTTTTGTATGCCCTGTGTTTCAATAGTTCCCAAAATTTTATTACGGAAATCGTTACGGTAGGCATCGTAAATATTTCTTTGTTCATCTTCCATTTCGCACCACAAAATCATCTCCTGTTTTTCCGGTAAATCTTTTGCCACTTGTTCTTTTGTACGGCGTAAAATAAAAGGATACAATATTTTTCTCAAATGTTCTTTCCTGTCTGCCTCGCCAAATTTATCAATAGGTATAGCAAACTCCTGACGGAAAAACTCCATGGTACCCAGCATACCAGGGTTTAAAAAGTTCATTTGCGCAAACACATCAAACGTATTGTTTTGCAGTGGCGTACCACTCATACACAAACGGTGTTTGGCATTTAGTAAACTGGCAGCTTTTGTAACCTTACTGGCCGGGTTTTTAATCGCCTGGCTCTCATCCAACACTACATAGTCCAAATCAAAACTTACCAATAGTTTTATATCGCTTCGTAATGTACCGTAGGTAGTAATAATAATATTTTTACTTAACAGGTCCTCACGGTTTCTAGTACGTAATGCGCCATGGTGAATGCTGTAGGTTAAATGAGGTGTAAACTTTTTTATCTCGTTTTCCCAGTTATAAATAAGTGTTGTAGGGCAAACTACCAATGCCTGCAACTTACCATCCTGAATACGATGAAAGTATTCCATAAACGATAAGGCTTGTACGGTTTTACCCAAACCCATATCATCTGCCAGAATACCGCCCCACTTAATATCTTTTAAATAATTTAACCACTGGAAACCCGATACCTGGTAAGGCCTTAAAATAGGTAATAGTTTTTCCGATGGAGAAACTTCATCTATCTTATTAAACTCTCTTAAATTTTCATACTTGCCTTCCAGTTGAATACTCAATTCTTCTTCATCGCGGTTTTCGTACAACTCATCTACCACACTTAAATGGTAACGTGATAGTTTAAGGTTATTGCTATTGCCCTCGCCTACACGGAACAACAATGAATACTTCTTCAACCACTCTTCGGGTAAAATACCCAATGTGCCATCGTTTAATTGTACAAACTGTTGTTTGTTGGCCAATGCTTTTTTTACTTCAGCAACGGTCACTTTCTGGTCACCGAAAACTATATCCACTTTTGCATCAAACCAATCCGTATTACTGCTAATGAATATTTTTGTTTGTGGTTTGGCCGTATTAAAACGGAAGTTTTTCAATGCTTCGAAACCAAACACCGGCGTTTTAATTTCTTTCATCGCATCTACAAATAAAAAGAACCAGTTGTTTTTTAATACATCTGTTCCCTTTAATGCCAGCGAGCCATTGTCTTCGTTATAAATAAAGTTGGAATGCAGGTTTTGCAATTTATCAATATGCACCTGTTCCAAATCACGATTTCTGTGTACCACAATTACCTTATCGTTTTGCGGTACTATCACGGCATCACGGTCTTTTGCTTTTGTTGCGTAACCTTTATACGAGAAAGATGGTTGAAAAATAAGGTAGTCCCCTTTCTCCACTAAAAACAATTTCACCTCAGGCTCACCATCTTTTACTTCCTGTATTAAGTCCTGATCAAAGTTTACTTTATAATCTCGTGTTAGTGGTAATACAAAACTATTCAACGCAGCAGGCCATTCTTCAGCATTAAACTTTTTAGTACCAGCAGGTAAAAACTTTTCAATTAAATGCAGGGTATCTTTATCATTCCATAACGATAAACGGTTGTTGTACAAAAAGAACAACGGACTTGGTGCTTCATTATCCTGTATATCAAACTCCATATGACCCACCTGCGCCTTGCATTCTACTTCATAGTCTTTGTTTTTGCTTATATTAAAAACAGGTACAACAGCTTGTGCTTCTACCTCCAGGCTCTCCAGACTGGCTGTTTTAAATGTTTTACCTTTTGGTAACAGGTATAAAAAATTACTGCCTGCATTGTCGCCAAATATTTTTTTAAGTTTTGGCAACAGGTATTCTGCCATCAAAGATTTTGTTTCGTCCGGCAATTCTTCATCCTCGGCGTGAATAATATTTTCCCATATACCCGAAAAAGGTGAGTTACGACTAACATATTTATTCAGCTCACCATCCTGTAATTTTCTAACGGCCGCAAGTAAGATGGAATCTTCTTCTGTGTAATGCTGTGTATCTACAAAACGGCTGATATCAACTTTTTCAATGTTACCCACAAAGCCATCTTTGGCTTCATTAATATCACCGGTTACAATATCAATAGTAAAGTAAGGGTATGCTGTTTTGTTCAGGTTAATGACCAAACCAAAACGTTTACTGGGTTCTTTCTTTTCATCAGCAATTACTTCTATCAGTTCTTCCTCTTTAGGTTTAATGGGCAATAATACGGGCCTTGGTTGCAAAGCCGGTGCCACCACTCTTTTAATAGAGGGATCCAGCACACGCAAGAACGGTTTTCCTTCCTTAAACACAAATTCAAACTTCCCCTTTAAATCATCACTTAAAGAGTAGCCATAAGCTTCCAGTAGTTTGTTTTTAACATTGTCCCAGTTTCTGATCGAATCAAAATACAATGCCCCATGCTCCTGCAATAAATATAAAAATACAATCACCTTAGGCAAACACAACAAATGATTTGGGTCATCATAATCGCAACTGGTATCAAAACTTCGTTCTTCGTTTTTGCGTAAAATAACTTCGTACACTTTGCCATCCAATGTTACATCGGCTTTCACCGTTTCATTTTCGGCAAATTTTATTTTTACCCCTTTTTTATTCTTCGATAAAAAATCATCCGCTTCCGAAACAATATCATGCGATGATAATAAGCGTAATGTTTTATGATCGAGTGTTTTAATTTTTGCTACCGTATGGCGTTGATCATAACGAGTGTCTTCGGTACGTAGCTGCCCCTTGTCCATTAAGTCCTGAATGTAAAACAAACCTGCACTTTCGTGGCGGCATATATCGCCCAGGTTGTACGGGCAGGTACAACGAACCGATAATGATTCAGCATCTTTTATACGCTGCAAATAAACTTTATAAAAAGTAGCATAGGTATCGTCCTTAACCCGCAATACTGCCGATCCAAAAAGATCGTCGTACTCAATTAATTCAACAAAGCCGGTCGCATGAATTTTCTTTCCTCTGCGAATCACTTCATCGCTGCCATGCGTGTATATGTACTTTACAAGATGTGGTAATGCCATAATAATTAAAACAAATTAACAGCCCTTGTTTTAACCAATGGTGTTGTGTAATGGAGAAAAAATTTTTTGTTTATCAACTGCAGTTCCCTGATGGATCGTCCCTTGCGACGCTCCGTTCAACAACATTAACACAGATGAACAATTAAAACCAGCCATAACACTACACTCTGCGGCAATTAGCAAAGGGCAATCGGCAAAAATAAAAGAATGTAAAGCGTAATTCCTTATAAAATGCGAAGTATTTATAAATACTTTTATCCACGGCATAATGCCACTTAAAAAGCGTATCTTTGGAGATTTTTTATCCGCCAACAATTAATTTGCCGTCTTTGTAATAAGGCAACACATTTGCCACGTCTGGTGTAAGACAAAAAGCAATATCATCAATTAATCCAAAACGTTCTACCAATCGATGATAGTGAGTCATTTTTGAAGCAAAACCTAGCAGGTTATTTTTATGTTTGGTGTACATAGCTTCCGCCATCAATGAGCTGTCACAATGTATTTCAAAATGCTTTTTTATCTGATGTATTACGGCACCGGCAAATAAAGTATCTTCTAAATTAAAACGGTCTTTCCAGCCGGAGCAACCTAGTATTACATTCTTTTTTTCGGCTACTAAAAAATTACATACTGCGGATAAATTGGGGAAAGAGCCGGTAATAACCGTATCGGCATTTTTATCCAATGCCATGTGTAACAACCTGGTACCATTGGTGGTTGTAAGTACCAGTGTTTTATTTTCAATAAACTCCCTGTTGTATTCTAATGGAGAGTTGCCGTAAGATAAACCCTCGGCTAATTTGCCATCACGTTCACCTGCTGCAATGCCTTCTATTTGTTTACTTATTTCTATGGCTTTAGGCACCGAATCAACCGGAATAACACTTTTAGCTCCATTAAACAAAGCGGATGCAATGGTAGAAGTCGCTCTGAATACATCAATAATAACTACAACACTATTGCTTAGATCGTATAAATGTAGTAATGTAGGACTAAGCGATGTATTAAGGGTGGGTTTGTTACTCATAATTTGAAGGCGCAAAATAATAATTTGCTTAAAAACATTGTTTTTTTTGTTTAGGAGTAATTTATTATGAAACATCTCGTAGCGCAAGTTCTAGTAAATCTCATATCTGAGATTTATTAAAACCAACCACGTCGTTTAAACGCTCTGATCATCCAAATAGGAATTAGCAACATAGCACCCATAGCAAACCAGAAACCCCAATGATTGCCCAGTAAGGGTACGTTTTCAAAATTCATTCCGAATATGCCGCCAATAACCGTTGCGGGTGCCAGTAAACAGGTCACAATGGCCATTACTTTCATTACTTCGTTCATTTTTAAGTTTACATTATTAATGTATAAATCCTGTAAACTCATCATCATATCACGATAGTTTTCTGTCAGGTCAATGGCTTGTACAATATGGTCGTAAACGTCTTTAAAATATTTGGTGGTACGGTCTTCCAATAGTTCGTTTTCGCTGCGGATGATACCGCTTAACAAATCTCTTACGGGTACAATGTTTCGTTTTAGTACTATTAACTCCTTACGTAACTGGTTTACTTTTGCCAACGATCGTTTATTGCTGTTACGTATTATTTCTTCCTCCAGGTCTTCAATTCTATCCCCTACTTTTTCCATTACCAGAAAATAATTGTCAACAATTAAATCCAATAACACATAACACAAATAATCGGCAGTACGGCCACGGGCCTTACTGGTGGGAAGTTTCAGTTTATCACGTAACGGATTAAATACATCGCGGCTGGCATCTTCCTGAAAACTTATAACAAAATTTTGTCCCAGTACAATACTTATTTGTTCCTGTTCTACAGTTTGTTTTTCGGTATTGTAATACAACATGTTTAACAAACAAAACATAACGCCTTCCACTTCATCGGTTTTCGGGCGCTGGCCCACACTTAATATATCTTCTATTAAAAGAGGATGAATATTAAAGTGTTGCGAAATAATTTCCACATCTTTTTTGCGAATACCATCAATGTTTATCCAACTTATCTTGTCAGTATTCTTGTAGGGAAACGCTTGTTCAATATCATCAAACACCTTTTCTGTTATGGTAGTAGCATCATATTCGTAAGCAGTAATTATTACTTCCTTTGCCTCTTCACGTACGGGTAAAACAGTTGGGTTTACCGATAATATTTCTTTGGTACGCTGTGTACCCACCAGGTTGGGCAGGTATAAATATTTCAGGTATTTATCGGGACGCAGATTTACACTCATACAATAAACATGTTAACTAATAAAACAACAAGGTATTAAAAAATATACGAAGCAGTACAGCAAGTAATAAAATAGCCCCATTGTTGTAAAACGCAGGGGCTACTCATTTGCTGGTGCAAGAACCATGGTTGGCTAAAACCGTTACTGTTAAGCAAAACAAAATAACAGCACAACCCCGTTTTAACCTATACCGTACAGGCGGTATTTAATAATGGTATGCACTAAAATTATTCGATAATAACTACTGCGCCGGCCGCAGTTTTAGTATGTGTAAGCGATAGGCTGATTTGACTAAATTGTAAAGCAGTAACAGTTTGTGCTGTAATGCCGGTAAAGGTTAATATGGGTTTACCTACTGCATCGTGTTGTACTACAATTTCATTAAAGGCCGTACCCGAGACCCAACCTGTACCCAAAGCTTTTAAAAAAGCTTCTTTTGCAGCAAACCTTGCGGCATAATGTTCAAACTTTTTCGTTTTACTTTCGCAATAAGTTATTTCATCAGGGGCAAATACCAACTCTCGAAAACCATTATCTTTTTGCAGGCTGGTGGCAATACGTTCAATATCCACCAGGTCAATACCCAGTCCTTTTATAGCCATCTGTTACGGTTTAGTATTTATTTCCTTAATGCGTTTTTCAATATGTTGTTTCTCTGTTACCGTTGCTATTTCTTTGGTTAATGCCTGCTGATAATAGGGCAAAGCTTTCTTATAGTTTTTTTGTTTATACAGGTAATCGCCTGCCAACATATAAGCAACATATGATTGAGGGTTGGCCGCCACCAGGCTATCCGGTGCTATACTTTTACCATCCATAAACTGATGTTTCAGATTATAGAATTGTAGAAATTTATGGTACGCCGGTGTAAGCACTAAAGTATCGGCAGCAATAGTATAAGCACTATCAATTAACTCTGTATTGTGTTGCAAACCTTGCAGAGAAAATATTTTATTTAAATCGTAACATACAAACTGGCCTAATTGCCACGGTGCTGTAGACACCCATACTTTAAGTTGTTTTGGTTGAAACACTACCGAATGATGCGCTATTAACTGGTTTACCGCTTTTTCATTGCCCAAACCAATATCAGCACCATCTACACCACGGGTGTCCCTTAGAATATTAATGGTTTTTTGTACGGTATTAGGACCATTGTTTTGTAATAACTGCGTTAATCGTTTGTAACGATAAGGTGATGCACTTTCTGCCAAGGATTCTTTGTTTATTTCGCTGCTGCCTAAGCCGTTACTTTGAAAATGGTTGGTGCACAAAATACTGTTCTGATTAGGATCGTACACCTCCAAAGCCTTTGGTGTTTTTTCAATTACTACTGCTTTGTTATCGGCTGCGCTACCCACTAAAAAAGATTCGGATACAAACATTTTTCGGCTCTTGGCTATCTGTAAGGCTTCGTCTATATTTTTTGCATACTGCAATATTTCCCGGGCTACTAATGATACCGGCGTGGCCGAACCTGTTGGTATATTACTCTTTGCTGCATTAATAGTTACTGTTAATCCTTTCTCGTTCATACCCGATACCACACCAATAAAACCGCCCCAGGTAATACTCATGAATTTATAGCCTTTGTCAGGATTGGTAAACAATACAATTTTGTTTTTTGCAAAATTGTCGCCTACATAAAAATCAAAATTGCGACCAATGATTAAACTGCTGTCTTGTGATGCAGTATCCCAGGTACCAAAGGATGTACAGCCCACCAACATAAGGTTTTGTAATGCGTGCCCAATATCGTGAGCGGAATGGTAGTTAAGAATACGTTGGTATTTGGTGCCTATATACCCATAGTTATCGGAGGCCGATTGTGATACACCGTAAATTTCCTGTTTATACTCAGGCGTAACATGTTTAACTAAGTTGCGGTTAAACCAGCCGATAACATATTTTAAAAAGTACTGGTAATTTTTTGAAGGCACCATTTTATCAATCTGCTCCGTAAAATAGTCTTCCTGGCTTTGCACCAGCTCGGCAGATAGTTTACCATTGATCACGCCTCTTTCAAAGGGGCTGCCGGATACATACATTTCGTATAACCCTGACTTACTTTTACGCAACCAGTTATTGCCAATAGTATATAAACCGGTATCGGTTTGGGTGCGTTGCAGCGTTAAGCTTGATTCATCTTCAACCTTGGGTGGCTTTACATTACTAACCCAAACCAAGTAAAGAAAGAACAATAATATGAGTGCTAAAAACACACCAAGCACACGTAACAACCTTCTCCAAAAACGGTATGGCCTTTTCACCTTCTGCATACTAATCATTACAAATTTTAAAATGCAAATTTAATGCTTACCAATTATACCTATCCGGTATGAACTGCTTTACAGGAATAAGTGTACAAACGTGTTTTTACGAGATGCGCCATTTAACTCCATTATATAAAAGATTATAAATAACGACTTTATATAAAATTTCGTTTTAACCCCAACTACAAGTTAGTACCACAAAGTGGTAAGTATAAATCCCTAGTGTATTTTCATGCGTAAAATACTTGTGTGTATTTATTTTTTACACAAATTTGCATATACCTAAGACAAAACACTTATGGCCATAACTGCAATAATCATATTATTTATCACACTTGTCGGAGCAGGTTTTATAACTGTTAATACTATACGGGAGTCAAAAAAAGCCCGTCTTCGCCTGGAACAGGAACGAAAAAAATACGGGCTTTAATCAGGTAGTATTAAACTATAAAATTGCCTTCACTGCATCTATAACAGCTTTCAGGTTACTTATGTCCTGACCACCGGCTGTAGCAAGGTTTTTTTGACCTCCACCACCGCCTTTGATTAATGGTGCAATTATTTGTTTAATAATTTTACCTGCATCTAAGTCACGTGCCGCTGCAATTGTATCAGCAATAGATACTGCCACCGAAGCCTTACCATCAATATTAGCGCACAATACAATTACATAATCGTTCAGGTTATTTTTAAAGTCGTGGCTTAACTTTTTCAATGCATCGGGGCTGTTTACTTCAACAATATCACCAATAAAGGTTATGCCGTTTACAATTTCATCTTTTTGCAATAACTCATTGCGTACCTGTACCAACTGACGGGCTTCTAAACGTTCTATTTTCTTTTCTAAAGCCAGTTTATCTTCAATCAGTTTTTCAATACTTTTTAATGGGTCTTTTGCTTTCAGCAATTCGCCAATGTATTTAAACTGACTAATTTTTTCGCCAATATATTGTATAGCAGCAGCACCTGTTAAGGCTTCAATACGTCTTACACCGGCGGCAACGGCGGTTTCGCTGACAATGTTAAACATACCAATCATGCCGGTATTGGACACATGGGTACCACCACACAGCTCAACAGAATAGTTTTCATCAATAATTACCACACGTACCGTATCGCCATATTTTTCGCCAAACAAGGCCATCGCACCCAGTTTCAATGCTTCGTCCTTAGGCATTTCTTTTATCACCACCGGAATATTGGCCCGTATTTTTTCATTCACTAACATATTAATGGTTCTTAACTCATCATCGTTAATTTTTGAAAAATGCGAGAAGTCAAAACGTAATTCTTTTGCACTTACCAACGAACCTTTTTGTGTTACATGGGTACCCAACACCTCCCTTAAAGCAGCATGCAATAAGTGCGTTGCGGTGTGGTTATACGTACTGCTTAATCGGTTAGCCCAATCTACAGCGGCCACTACTTCTACATCAATATTGGCGGGTAATTTATCTGTAAAATGAATAACCAGATCGTTTTCCTTTTTGGTATCAACTACCTCAATTACCTCCTCATTAAAAGTTAGCGTACCTATATCGCCTAACTGGCCGCCACTTTCTGCATAAAACGGTGTGGTGGCTAATACTATCTGAAATTGTTCTTTACCTTTTGCTTTTACTTTACGGTATTTTACCACTAGTGTGTTTACCAATAAATCATGATACCCTACAAACATCGATTTGTTATCGGGCAATAATTCAACCCAGTCATCGGTATCAATAGCTGTTGCCTGGCGTGAACGATTTTTTTGTACCGTTAATGCATCATTAAAGCCTTTTTCATCTACCAACAGGTTTTGTTCTTGCGCTATTAAACGGGTAAGGTCAACCGGGAAACCGTAGGTATCGTATAATTCAAACACATCGTTACCGTCAATTAAGTTTGACGATAAGGTTTTAATAATATCATCAATGCGTTTTAAACCTTTTTCCAGTGTACGCAAAAAAGATTCTTCCTCCTCACACACCACACGGCTCACAAACTCCAATTGTTGTTGTAGCTCAGGAAATACCTGCTCAAACTGTTTGGCCAACACCGGTACTAACTGGTGTAGTAATGGTTGCTGATAGTTTAAATAAGTATAATAATACCTTACCGCCCTGCGTAATATGCGGCGGATAACATAGCCGGCACCATTACTGGCAGGCAATTGCCCATCGGCAATGGTAAAACTAATGGCACGTATATGATCGGCTAAAACACGGAAGGAAATAGCCTCTTTACTATCGCTGTAATCATATTTTTTACCCGTAATGCTTTCAACGGTTGCAATAGTGCCGGTAAATACATCCGTATCGTAGTTACTTTGTTTTTGTTGCAGTACTCTTACCAAACGTTCAAAGCCCATACCGGTATCTACGTGTTTGGCTGGTAATGGCTCAAGTGTTCCGTTTTTTAAACGGTTAAACTGCATAAATACATTGTTCCAAATTTCTATCACTTGCGGGTGATCGTTATTTACCAATGTTTTGCCGTCAACTTCATTCCGTTCTGCATCGGTGCGGCAATCCACATGAATTTCGGAACAAGGTCCGCAAGGCCCTGTATCACCCATTTCCCAGAAATTATCTTTTTTGTTGCCCAATAAAATGCGGTCTTCGGCAATATGTTTTTTCCACTCTTCAAAAGCCTCCTGATCCATGGGCAGGCCTTCAGCCGCATCACCTTCAAATACGGTAACGTAAATACGGTCTTTATCTATTTTGTACACATCTGTCAATAGTTCCCAGCTCCAGGCAATAGCTTCGGTTTTAAAATAATCGCCAAAACTCCAGTTACCCAGCATTTCAAACATAGTGTGGTGGTAGGTATCTACGCCTACTTCTTCCAGGTCGTTATGTTTTCCGCTAACACGCAAACATTTTTGGGTATCTACAACCCTGGTATGTGCGGGTTGCGCATTGCCCAGAAAAAAGTCCTTAAACTGGTTCATACCGGCGTTGGTAAACATCAGTGTAGGATCGTTTTTTACAACAATAGGGGCCGATGGGACAATCTGGTGCCCTTTACCGGCAAAAAAATCTAAAAACTGTTTCCGTATGTCTGCACTGGTCATCATGATAAATGCTTCTTAATTTTTGGGTTGATTTTTGCTCACGAACGGCCTATATTTGTTTGCTGTTGGGTTTAAAACCAAATTTTGGTAGCGAATGTATTTTGTTGATTAGCGAACAGAACCCTGAACGGAGCGTCGCAAGTAAAGCCCCATCAGGGCTATACAGCCGGTAAAACAAAACATTTGCTTAACATAACAGTAGTTATTTTTATGCCATTGCCTAAGCGTGGCGCAAAGGTAATTGTTTCAATTGTGATTTAATTAAGCGGTATAAGTTGGTGTAAACCGACAATAAGGCGAATGAAGAAGATTAAATACTTTTATAATACCAATACACTCAGATACGAAAAACTGGAGATGCCGCTTCGTGTAAAATTGCTGCGCATATTTGGTTTTATTGCCGCCGCTCTGGTAACCGCCTTTTTAATCTCTTATTTTGCTTTTCAGTTTGTGGGATCGCCAAACGAAAAACTGTTGCGTATGCAAAACAACAGTTTGAAAGAGAATTACCACGATTTAAACGACGAGCTTAAAGACCTGGAAAAGCAAATTAAGGAACTGGAAAAAAGAGATAACAATGTGTACCGCTCCATTTTTGAGGCCAATCCCATACCCGACAGTGCCCGGGCCAAGGAAATAGAAATGGAGGAGGAAATAAGAACCGTTTCGGGTATGAATGATAACCAGCTTTTATCGTCAATTTACTACTCCATAAAAAATATTAAAAGCCGGGTAAACGTACAAATGCAATCGTACAAAGAAATTGACAGCCTCATAAAAAATAAAGAACAGCTCTTAGCCAGTACGCCCGCTATACAACCGGTAAGTAATGGCGATTTATCCCGCATAGCATCAGGCTTTGGCTACCGTATTGACCCCGTGTATAAAACGGTTAAAATGCATGCCGGACTTGACTTTGCCGCCCCGCAAGGCACACCTATTTATGCTACCGCCAATGGACGTGTAACACTTGCCGGAAACGCCGGCGATGGCTATGGTAACCACGTAATTATTAACCATGGCTACGGTTACCAAACTTTATACGGACACATGGTTAAAGTAAAAGCCAAAATAGGCCAAACCGTAAAACGCGGCGAAGTAATTGGCTGGGTAGGTAGCACGGGTAAGAGTACCGGTCCGCATTGCCACTACGAGGTACACAAAAACGGTAACAAAATAGATCCCGTTTATTTTTTTTACAACGATATTTCGCCCGAACAATTTGATCGCTTGTTAAAACAAGCTGCGGCAAGCAACCAAAGTTTTGATTAATCTTAGATTGCAGATCTGATATCTAAGATTTTATTGTGTCAGCTGCATTACTACTATCATCGTCGGTTGTGATCCGATAGGATCGGGATTTAATTTATTTCCAGTGGAAATGAATTAAATACTCACACTTGAGCACCTGTAACTTTACTCAACATTGTGCAATGTGTTCCCC
>DHEF01000003.1 GCA_002399735.1 Chitinophagaceae bacterium UBA4857 | reverse complement strand
TAACTAGCAACTTGAATTAATTATCTAATTACCTAATTATCAAATTAAACAATGGATTTCAATATCAACAACCTCGTACGAGACAATATACAACGCATGGCACCTTATTCATCGGCCCGTCATGAGTTTACCGGCGAAGCCACCGTATTTGTAGATGCCAATGAAAATGCATTGGGCTCACCGGTACAAGGCGAAAATGCTGCTACTTACAATCGCTACCCCGATCCATCGCAGTGGCAGGTGAAAGAGAAATTAAGCCAGATAAAAGGTGTGCCTGCACAGAATATTTTTTTAGGCAACGGCAGCGATGAAGCCATTGATTTACTGTTCCGCATTTTTTGCGAACCCGCATTGGATAATATAATTATTTGCCCGCCAACCTATGGTATGTACGAAGTATGTGCCGAGGTTAATAATGTACAGGTAAAAAAAGTAAACCTGCAAACCGATTTTCAGTTAGATGTACAAGGCATTGCCGACGCCATTGACGAAAATACCAAGTTGATTTTTATCTGTTCGCCCAATAACCCAACCGGTAACAGTATTAACCGTAATGCTATTGAAATTTTACTCAACAACTTTGATGGCATAGTGGTGGTTGACGAAGCGTATATTAATTTCTCCAGACAAAAATCTTTTATAGCCGAGTTAACAGAATATCCCAATCTGGTAGTGTTACAAACATTATCAAAAGCATGGGGATTAGCGGGTTTAAGATTAGGTATGGCCTATGCTGGTACTGATATTATCAACTACTTCAACAAAGTAAAATACCCTTACAATATTGGCGAGCATACGCAACAATTAGTCTTACAAGCATTAAACAATGTACAGCAGGTAAACGAGTGGACAAAAATTACCGTTGCTGAAAAAGAAAAACTACAGGAACAGTTAAACAAATTAGCGGTGGTAACACAGGTTTATCCTTCCGATGCTAATTTTGTTTTAGCCAAAATGACGGAAGCAGATAAAATTTTTAAATACCTGGTACAAAAAGGTATTATTGTTCGCAACCGCTCTTCCGTTATTTTGTGTGATAATTGCCTACGCATTACCGTAGGCACACCCGAAGAAAACAATACCATTATTAACGCATTAGAAACATACGCATAATACAAAATGAAAAAAGTTTTATTTATAGACCGTGACGGCACTTTAATTTGCGAAGCCCCACCCGATTACCAATTGGATAGTTTTGAAAAACTAAAATTTTATCCCGGTATGTTTACCTGGATGCGTAAAATAGCGCAGGAGCTGGATTATGAGTTAGTAATGGTAACCAATCAGGATGGTTTAGGCACTGCACAATTTCCGGAAGATACTTTTTGGCCCGTGCATAATTTTGTAATGAAAAGTTTAGAGGCTGAAGATATTTTTTTTGAAGCAGTTTATATTGATAAAACTTTCCCGGCTGATAATGCACCTACCCGTAAACCCGGTACCGGTATGTTGGTAGATTATTTAAACAATCCGGATTATGACATGGCCAACTCCTATGTAATTGGCGATAGAATTACGGATGTACAGTTAGCCAAAAACTTGGGTAGTAAAGCTATCTGGATAAAAGAAGATGCCGCATTGGGTGGTGCCGAAATACAAGATAGTATTGCTGCTTTGCAAGATACCATTGCTTTAGA
Organism: Chitinophagaceae bacterium UBA4857; assembly: GCA_002399735.1. Lineage (GTDB taxonomy): Bacteria > Bacteroidota > Bacteroidia > Chitinophagales > Chitinophagaceae > Terrimonas. Next base: position 20,612 of record DHEF01000003.1, on the reverse strand, counting down.
AACCCTTAGCTGGAAAGACATTTACGAGTTTTTAAAATTGGGGCAACGTATTGTTCATCACGAACGTAATACCAACGAAACCAAGATTAGTATTGATATAAACTTGGATGGTACCGGCAAAACAAATATCAGTACCGGACTTGCTTTTTTTGACCATATGTTAGATCAGGTGGGCCGTCATAGCGGTATAGATTTAACCATTGTAACCAAAGGCGATTTACATATTGACGAACACCATACTATTGAAGATACGGGCATTGCCTTAGGCGAAGCCATTGCCAAAGCATTAGGCAATAAATTAGGCATTGGTCGTTATGCTTTTGTATTACCTATGGATGATTGTTTGGCTCAAGTTGCTATTGATTTTGGTGGCCGTAGCTGGATTGTTTGGGAAGCAGATTTTAAAAGAGAAAAAATTGGTGATATGCCAACAGAAATGTTTTATCACTTTTTTAAATCGTTTAGCGATGCTGCCAAACTTAACCTGAACATTAAAGCCGAAGGCGATAATGAACACCATAAAATAGAAGCCATATTTAAAGCCTTAGCTAAAGCCATTAAAGCAGCTGTTAAACGTGACAGTACCAATATGCAATTGCCTAGCACCAAAGGAATGTTATAAATTATGAATGTAGTTATTATACAATACAATGCCGGCAATACGCAATCTGTAAGTTTTGCCTTACAACGCTTGGGCATTACCCCGGTTATTAGCGATAACCCCGCTACTATACAAGCAGCAGATAAAGTTATTTTTCCCGGTGTGGGTGAAGCCAGCACGGCCATGAATTATTTACAGGAACGAAATTTAGATAAAGTAATTACTGCGTTGCAACAACCTGTGTTGGGTATTTGTTTGGGCATGCAATTATTGTGTAATTATTCTGAGGAAAATAACACGGACTGTTTAGGCATTATACCTATTAATGTAAAAAAGTTTATCAGTACCACCGAAAAAGTACCGCAGGTAGGTTGGAATACTATTTATAATTTACAACAGCCTTTATTTACCGGAGTATCCGAGCAAAGTTTTATTTACAACGTACACAGTTATTATGCAGAGCATAGCGACTATACCATTGCCACCGGTAATTACGTACACGAATACGCCGCTGCCATTCGTAACAAAAACTTTTTTGGGGTGCAGTTTCACGCAGAAAAAAGTGCTGTTGTGGGTGAAAGGATTTTGGATAATTTTTTGAAGCTTTAATTTGTACTTTTATAATACTTTAAACATTAAACCATGTGTACTCGTATTACATTTTTTTGTCTGCTATTACTATCACTATCCAATGTTTATGCGCAGGATAAACAAGAAGTAACAATAAGCGACTCTTTATTAAAATTGGAAAAAGAAGCTAAATTTCCAGGGGGACCAAAAGCTTGGGAAAACTTTTTAAGAGCTAATTTGAATGCATCTGTTCCGGTTGATAATGGAGCACCGGCAGGAAGATATACTGTACAAGTACAATTTATAGTTGATAAAGAAGGAAAGGCGTCTGAGTTTAAAGCTTTAACCAAATGGGGCTATGGTATGGAGCAGGAAGTAATTAGAGTATTAAAAAAATCAGGAGATTGGGAGCCTGCCACGATGATGGGAGGTAAATTAGTAAAAGCTTACAGAAAACAGCCCATAACATTTTTTACAGAAGTTGATGGTTATGATGTTACTACGGCTACACCATATACCTTATACGTTGGCATTGATAACCCGGTTACAGTAACTGCGCATAAAATAAAAACAGAGAATCTTCAGGTCACAGTTTCAAAAAATGCGACTATTAAATCCACGGGGGATAACACCTATATTGTTAAAGTAAATAAACCTGATGAAAGGGTTATTTTTACATTAACAGATACAAAGAAAAATAGAACACTAAGTACACATAGTATTGAAGCCAAATTACTCCCGACAACCACGAAGTAATTGTTAGCTTTACTGAATAAAAAAACGACTACCGCATACCACGATGCTGATTAGAAAACAGAACGATGCAGTGTGCGACGCAAGTAAAGTTCAATCTGGGAACTACAGCTGGTAAACAAAAAATAAAACCCCGAAATTTTAACAAACAGACATGTTATTTAAGTCTTTATGCCTGCATAATTAACCCGCTTTGGCATACTTTATGAAATTATACAGGTATAAATAAAAAAGATATGAAAAAGTTTTTTATATACCTGTTTTGTATGGCAATGGTGGCATTTTCCGGCATAAACGCTGTTACAGCGCAAACGGAAGATAAAGCGACCAACACCCGCATTGTGGATGAAAAAAATTACATTTTTGTTGCCCAACAAGCCTTACCTATGCGTGGCGGCACCAGGTTACTTACACCTGAGTTTGATTTTGTGGTTACGCCAGATACGCTTATTGCTTTTCTACCCTATTTTGGCCGTGCTTTTCAGGCACCAGTAAACCCCATGGAAGGTGGTATAAAATTTACATCTACAAAATTTGATTACGATACAAAGGGTAAAACAAAAAAAGGTAAATGGACCATTAATATTGATCCTAAAGATGTAAATGGTATATCGTCCATGCGCTTAGAAATTTTTGATAATGGTCAGGCAACCTTAAACGTATCGCAAACACATAAAGACCCGATTAGTTTTTCGGGCTACATTGTGGAAGGAAAAGAACGTAATAAAAAAGCTTTTTAATAGTATATTAATAAGGGATTTAGTGTCACATTACACGTAATTAGCAGTACTTACTGCGCCAACACACTAACACTCATTAGTGTGTTTTTTTATTTTGTTCACATAATGTTAGTGTTACAACCACACATAGTCCCCACAAAATCTTACATTTGGGACTTACGAAAGTTGGAAAACAAAAAGCTATACTACAATAATTTTATTTTATGACAAATAAGTTAGGCGCCAACATCAAAAAAATTGGCGTATTAACATCCGGCGGCGACTCGCCGGGTATGAACGCTGCTGTACGTGCAGTAGTGAGGACAGGCCTTTACCATGGCTTAGAAGTGTTTGGCATTATGCGTGGTTACCAAGGTATGTACGAGGATGATATTTTTAGCATGGATTCTCGTTCGGTAGCAAACATTATTCAACGCGGCGGAACTATTTTAAAAACAGCACGTTGTAAGGAATTTTTTGAACCCGAAGGCCGCAAAAAAGCTTTTGAAAACTTACAAAAAAGAGGTATTGAAGGCCTGGTAATTATAGGTGGTGACGGTAGTTTTAGAGGCGCACAAAAATTTAGCAACGAATACGATATTCCTTGTATTGGTGTACCGGGTACTATTGACCGTGATATGGCCGGTACCGAAGTAACCATTGGTTTTGATACTGCCGTTAACACTGCCGTACAAGCTATTGATAAAATACGTGACACCATGGATGCCCATGACCGTATTTTTATTGTAGAAGTAATGGGCCGTGATGCGGGTTATATTGCCTTGCATAGTGGTATTGCAACCGGTGCCGAAAACATTTTAATACCGGAAACCAAAACCGATATTGAGGCAATTATACACAGCCTTACCGAAAAAGAAAAAAGACAAAAACTGGTTAACCTTATTGTTGTTGCCGAAGGCGATGTTATTGGCGGTGCCGATGAAGTAGCTAAAGTAATAAGAGAAAGATTACCGAAGGCCGATGTTAGGGTTGCCGTTTTAGGTCATATACAACGTGGCGGATCGCCAACCTGCGAAGACCGTTTAGTAGCCAGCCACATGGGTTATTATGCCGTAGAAAGTTTGCTATTAGGACGTAAAAATGTAATGGTGGGTGTTATAAATAACAAAATACACTACACCCCGCTTGATAAAGCCGTAAAAGAAAAACACAAGATTGGTCAGGAATGGATGAAAATTGTAAAAATTTTGGCCAGCTAATTTTCTTAAACTGTATTTTTTCATTGCTCTGATTATAAAAACAACACAATGACACAAAAAGCTTCAAAGTATTATCACAAGGAACTGGACAAAAATGCGGGATTAGCGCATAGAGTTCACCGAACAAAGATAGTAGCCACTGTAGGTCCGGCTTGCGATACATACGAAAAGTTATTAGAACTGGCCCATACCGGTGTAAATGTTTTTCGTTTAAATTTTTCGCATGGTACACACGAAAACAAAGCCGAAATAATTCAGCATATTAAAAAAATTAATGCCACACAACCATACACAGTAGCTATATTGGCCGATTTACAAGGCCCTAAATTACGTGTAGGCGAAATTGAAAACGGAGCCTTACCTATTGAACCGGGCGACATTTTAACTTTTACCTCTACCGAAAAAGTAGTAGGTACAAAAGAAAAAATCTACATCTCCTACCCTAACCTGCACAACGATGTTAAAGTAGGTGAAAAAATAATGATTGATGATGGTAAGTTGGAAGTATTGGTAGTAGATATTACACCTGCCGGTGACATAAAAGTACAGGTAACCTATGGTGGTATTTTATTACCCAAAAAAGGGGTTAACCTGCCCGATACTGCTATATCATTACCCGCAATGACTACCAAAGACTTTGAGGATTTTGAATTCATCATGACACAGGATCTTGATTGGCTGGCTCTTTCATTCGTTCGTCGTGCCGAGGATATTGTTAATTTAAAAAAATTAGTAAAAGAAAGAAACAGCAACATAAAAGTGATGGCAAAAATTGAAATGCCATCAGCCTTAGCTGATTTACGTAATATAGTTGTCGAATCAGACGGTGTAATGGTTGCCCGTGGCGATTTGGGCGTTGAGTTACCGGTAGAAAAAGTGCCCATGGCTCAACGTGATATTATACGCAAATGTATCCACCGTGGTAAGCCGGTTATTGTTGCTACGCAAATGATGGAAAGCATGATTGATCGTGTAAAACCAAACCGTAGCGAAATTACCGACGTTGCTAACGCTGTGTTAGAAGGTGCCGATGCTGTAATGTTAAGTGGCGAAACGGCAACCGGTAAACACCCGCACCTGGTGGTTGAAACCATGCGCAAAATAATTTTAGAAGTTGAGAACACAGAGTACCGTTACGATCGTGAGGAAGACTTGCGTCCGCAATCTCACTCACCATCATTCCTTAGCGATGCCATTTGTTACAACGCTTGTAAAATAGCCAGCGATATTTCGGCCAATGCATTAATTGGTATGACCCAAAGCGGCTACACTGGTTTTATGCTAAGTAGTTATCGCCCTAAAGCACCTTTGTACATTTTTACCAAACGTAAACATCTGGTAAATCAGCTTGCATTAAGTTGGGGTGTACGTGCATTTTATTATGATGAAGAAAACAGTTTGGATGAAATTTTTTACGATCAGATTGAAATTTTAAAAGAACGTGGTTTTGTAAAAACCGGCGACCTGGTAGTTAATACCGGTAGCACGCCTGTACACGAACACAGACCAACAAATATTTTAAAAATTACCAAGGTAGAAGAAAGCGAAGCAGATAATGCATAAATAAAAAAGTATTGCAATCAACATACCGGTTGCAATACTTTTTCTTTTTTGGGGCTGTCAGCAGTAGTAACTCCTGTCAGCTTTTGTTCCCGCTTTCCGCTAAAAGTCCTCGCCCCTCCTATCGTCGGGGGCTCCGGGCTTTTCGCTGCAATCGGGCAGCCCTTCAACAGTAGTTCAACCATCATCACATCGTCTGCGAACTATAAAATATTCAATGGCCTGTTATGCATAAAATCATTTTTACCGAGGAGTTTTGTCAACCTGAAAATTTATATCCCTTTACCTTAACCAGGCATTTACAGGATATACGTGTTGGTATTTTAACCATCCGTGAAAAATGGGAAAAACTATTGCAGTTACCTTCCTTTAATAAAAAAGAAGATACTTACAAAGACACACCTGCGTCGGTAGATTTAGTGGAGGCAGTACAAAACGGCGATTGTTATTTAATACATGGCAATGTATTACCTACGCCTGCATTAGTACAGGCTGTACAACAATTACAACATGGTCAGGTAATTACAACCATCGATGGTTTGCATATTATTTATAAACTAAGCAAGCAGGATATAAATGAACAAAAGCAAATAAAAGTAAACCAGTCAATTCCTTTTCATCAACCGTTACATATTATTCAACATTCCTGGGATATTTTTAATAAAAACGATTGGGCTATTCGTGAAGATTTTGCCTTAATTGTTAATCAACGTATATCACAGTCCATACCCGGTTTTGTACAAACACAACAGTCCGAAAACATTTTTATAGAAGAAGGTGCCAGTATTGGTTTAGGTACCATAATTAATGCCACTAGCGGACCGGTTTACATTGGCAAAAATGTAACCATTATGGAAGGCACTATTATTCGTGGACCTTTTGCCATTGGTGAAGGTACTGTTGTAAAAATGGGTGCAAAAATTTATGGTGCCACAACCATTGGTCCCCACTCTGTTGTGGGTGGCGAAATAAAAAACTCCGTCATCTTTGGCCATTCCAATAAAGCACACGATGGTTACCTGGGCGATTCGGTAATTGGCGAATGGTGTAATATTGGTGCGGGCGTAAGCAACAGTAATTTAAAAAATACAGCCAACGATGTATTTATCTGGCAGCCCAATGGCAAACACAATGCGGGTAAAAAATGTGGTGTTTTAATGGGCGATTATGCCAGAGTGGCCATTAATACTTCCATTAATACCGGTACTGTCATTGGCGTTGGTGCTAATGTATTTACCAACGGACTTACACCAAAGTTTATCCCATCCTTTGCCTGGGGTATTGATGATAGTACTAAGTATGACTTTGACAAAGCATTGGAACATATAAATAACTGGAAAAAGCTAAAGCATAGCAGTGTAACAACAACAGAAAAAAACTTATTAAACTATATTTACAATCATATTTAAGCATACAAAATGAGAAAACAAATTGCCGCAGCCAACTGGAAAATGAATTTAACTTTTCAGGAAGGAGAAACTTTATTAAATGAAATATTAAGCGCTAATATAGAACTGGCACCTCACCAGCAAGCTATATTCGCTGTTCCTTCGCCGTATTTAACCATGAGCAAAAGTTTAACTGACGAAGAAAAAAACTACTTTGTTGCTGCCCAAAATTGTTACAACAAAGCATCCGGTGCTTATACAGGTGAAGTAGCTGCTTCTATGTTACACTCAATAGGTATAAAGTATTGCGTTATTGGGCATAGCGAACGCCGTGAGTATTTTAATGAAACAAATGCTGTACTGGCCGAAAAAGTAAATATTTGTTTAGCCAATAATATCACGCCTATTTTTTGTTGTGGTGAGCCATTATCGGTTAGAGAAGAAAACAAACAAAACGAATTTGTAGCGGTACAATTAAAAGAGTCATTATATCATTTATCAGCCGAAGAAATTTCTAAAATTGTGATTGCCTACGAACCCATCTGGGCTATTGGCACCGGTAAAACAGCAACTACTGAACAAGCTCAGGAAATTCATGCTTACTTGCGTTCAAATATAGAAGGGCAATACGGTAATGATGTAGCCAATACTATTCCTATCTTATACGGTGGTAGTGTAAAAGCTGCTAATGCTGTTGAAATATTTGCCAGCCCCGATGTGGATGGTGGCCTTGTAGGCGGTGCATCATTAAAAGCTGATGAGTTTATTGCTATTATAAAAGCCTTACAATAAGCCTGCTGTAATACCTGCTTATGAAAAAAATACTTTGGCTTGCCAGTTGGTATCCCAATAAAAATTCACCTTTTGAAGGCGATTTTATCCAGCGACATGCTAAAGCATTGGCTTTACTTAATCCGGTTACAGTAATTTATATAGCGCAGGGCGGCATTGAGCAGGAAGAAAAAAAAGACATATATATTGAACATACGACTGACGGTCTTACTGAAATCATTTATCATTTTAAATTCAGTAAGACTGGCTGGTCATTACTTGATACAATCAGGTATAATATCCTTTACCGTAAAAAAGCAAAGCAACTCCTCAAAAACTATTTTAACATTCATGGTAAGCCCGAAATTTTACATGTACATATACCTTTAAAGGCCGGAGTACTGGCACAGTGGATCAAAAGAAAGTTTGGTATTGATTATTTTGTAACCGAACATTCTAGCCATTACGTACCCTATAGTTTTGATGCATTTGAAAAAAGGCCTTTTTTGCATCGGTTAATGACCCAAAAAGTATTTACCGAAGCAAAGAAAGTTTCTACTGTTTCTCTGGATGTATTAGAAAAAATCAGAAATTTTTTTCCTGTTAAAAATGCAGCTGTCATTCCTAATGTGGTAGATACTTCCCTTTTTAATTATAATGATAACAATAAAGGAAATACAGCGTTTACTTTTATCCACGTTTCCTCACTCGTATCACCACATAAAAATGTAACCCAAATTATTGGGAGTTTTGCTAAACTTGCTGCTAATAACAATAATGTCAAACTGGTTTTAGTGGGTCCTTTCAATCAGGATTTAGTTAATATGGTTGATGAGCATAATTTAAGTCCCCATATTACTTTTACTGGCGAAATTGCTTATACAGCTGTTGCACAATCCATGAAAGATGCGGACGCTTTTATACTTTTCAGTGATTTTGAAAATCTGCCCTGTGTAATACTTGAAGCACTATGCTGCGGCTTGCCGGTAATATCTTCTCATGCCGGAGGTATCAGAGAGGTAATAAATAACGAAAACGGAATATTAGTAAATTCAATAAACGAGCAAGCATTATATGATGCAATGCATACAATGTACAACCAATATGCAAGCTATAACCGGCAATTGATATCCATTAATGGTACAAATGCTTTTAATTATAAAAAAATAGCAACAGATTTTTTAGCCTTTTATGAGGGCTAACTGTAAAAAATACGTTCTTTACAGTAACCAAGGGTGTACATGTCAAAAATAAAAGTAAACTTATCTTATAACCTGCTATTATCTGTAAGCCAGATAATATTCCCTTTGTTTACGATTCCCTACATAGCCAGAACACTTACCCCCAACGGTATTGGCCAGGTTAGTTTTGCCGATTCTTTTGCTTTTTACTTTACCATCATTGCCGAGTTTGGCATTATGACTTATGGTGTAAGAGAAGTAGCAAAGTATAAGAACAATCCGCTTAAATTAAACAAAACGGTAAGTTCGCTATTATCGCTTCATATACTAAGTTCATTACTTGCTATACTTATTTTCTCGTGTTTTGTTGTTGTATTACGGTCTCATTATGAAGATCCGACCATTCTTATATTTTCTTACCTATATCTCTTTGCAAATGCTTTTGCTTGCGAATGGTATTTTTATGGGCAGGAATCATTTAAATACATTGCAATTAGAGCTATACTTGTAAGAATAGCCGGCATTGCGTCAATTTATATTTTTGTTAAGTCCCCTGACGACTATTTGGCTTATTATGCTATCATCGTTTTTTCGGCTATTACCAATGTGGGGCTCAATTTTTATAATGTAATAAGGAAAAAGTTATTCTCCTTTGACTTTACATCTGGTTTAAAATATGTAAAGCAAATAATGACAATAAATGCTATCAGTATTTTAGCTGCAATGCCTTTATTATTAGACAATGTAATTATTGGCATTGTAGCTTCTGCCACCACTGTTGGTTTATACGCTTTTACCGTAAAAATAGTACGTATTTCCAGTTCTCTTATCACCGATTCAATGTATGTTTTCTTCCCTTCGATTGTTGCCTTAAAAGCACAAAACAAACAGCAGCAACTGAAACAACAACTTACATTCAGTATTCAATTAATTATACTTTTTGCCACTCCTTTAAGTATGGGTATTTTTTTGCTAGCCGACGAAATTATACCCGTTTTTTTAGGCGAAAGCTTTATCGGTGCTATCCCCGATTTAAGAATATTGGCTTTATATCCCATTATAAAATCCATTAGCCTTTATTACAGCAATCCTGTATTAATGGCTAACCACTACGATAAAAGTTACTTTATAAACCTGCTGGCAGCTTGTCTGTTATTCTTTGCGCTGGCTTTTGCAGGAGCTTATTATTATCAGGCAATAGGTATGTGTATTGCTTTATTAATTGCAGAATTTGTATTACTTATACTTAACCTGTCATCCATAAAAAAACACCTTCCTGCATTACCCGTTTTTTCGGTAAAGGCATTTGGTGTTGCAGTAGTAACCGCTCTAAGTTTTTATCCAATTATTTATGCTGTAAACATGATGACAATAGCCCCGATTATTGCCTTGGCCGTTAAGGTTATTGCTTGTTTAATTGTTTACCTGTTCATTGTTTTTGTGGTTATAAAACCCATTAAAAAAATACATGTTACAGCAGATGAAAATGAATAAAAAAATCATCCATGTAGGTTACCAACTAATATTTGTAGCTGCAAAATTGCGTTAGGGATTGCAGCGAAAAGCCCGGAGCCCGTATTAGTACATAAAGCGAGGTACGAGCTGTTTGGGGTAAATGGGTAAGGACTTGTAGCGGAAAGCCCGACCCGCAGGGGGACGCCCTGTTTACCTGCGACGACTTTGAAATTACTGTTTTATAATTTTTTGACTGGCAACTTGTAGTCCGTTGTTATCTATTACAGAGACTAAGTAAATGCCGGTTGGTAAATTTTGTACATTAATATCGCAGTTACTGGTGTTGATATTAACTACTTGTAAATGTTGGCCTGACATATTTGTAAGGTATAATTTTCCGCTACCTTTTAATCCTGAAACAGTTATTCTTTTTGTTGCAGGATTAGGGAAAACATGTATAGCAAATGGTGATGTAACGTTAATATGCACCACTTTGCTGAACTGAAATTTTTCGTCAAAATCAATTTGCTCTAAGCGATACAAATTTTTGCCATTGCTTGGTTGGTTATCGGTATAGTTATATTGTAATGAATGATTGGTATTACCATTTACTGCTTTTGTATGTACAAAAAACAAACGCTGCCAGTTGATACCATCTGTACTTCTTTGTACATAAAACCCTTTGTTGTTAGTTTCGCTTGCTGTAACCCATGTCAGGTTTACTTGTGTGCCTTGTAATTTTGCATCTAAGGATACTAACTGTACCGGCAGTGGTATTTCGCAAGAACCTCCATGAATAATTGTCCAACCTTTTGTGGTAGTAAGGGTGGTTATTGCTGCCATTGCAGCACTACCATAGTCTAACATATGGGCTCCCAGATTTAAGTTATTAGGTGTGGTGCTCGCGCCTGCCCAGCCAATAAGTGTGTTAGTATAATTTATACAACTAAGGCCAGAATAAGAAAGCATTAATACCACATCATTCACACTACTCAAATTCCACATGCCAATGTTTTGGTTAAAAGATGCTGCTAAACCAAACATACCGTACATGTCAGTAACATTAGCCGTATTCCAGGTATCTAAAGGTTGATTAAAAGATGACGCATAGGCAAACATACCATTCATGGTTGTAACGTTTGATACAACCCAGGTATTTAAGGGTTGGTCAAATGCGGCGGCTCTACCAAACATGTCTCGCATGGTAAGTACATTAGCGGTGTTCCAATTACCAATAGGTTGGTTAAAAATTGTAGCCGAGTGAAACATTGCGGCCATTGTGGTTACGGCTGCAGTATTCCAATTATTTAGGGGTTGATTAAACACAGATGCATTCTGAAACATCTGTGCCATATTAATAACCTTTGCAGTGTTCCAAGCACCGGTAACAGTATTGGTATTTAAAGGTTGATTAAATACGTATGCTTCTTCAAACATGGAGTGCATGGTGGTAACATTGGAAGTATTCCAACTATCTAAAGGCTGGTTAAAATGATTTGCAGCATGAAACATTTGTGACATATCAGTGACCTTTGCCGTATTCCAGGTGTTAATATTTTGATTAAAGGAAGATGCGTATTCAAAAACTGAATGCATATTGGTAACATTTGCGGTATTCCAAGCTCCGATTGCGGTATTGAAATTAGTGGCGCTAAAAAACATTGCATCCATTAATTCTACATTATTGGTGTTCCATGTATTAAAGGATGCGTTACCGGTTAATCCCGTACAATTGGCAAACATATAACCAATATCCCTGGGTAATATTAATACACCTGCTGTATCTGCTACCTGCATATTAACAGCACCTTTAAATGATTCACGCATGGTTAACCAGTTTATATCGCCCCATTTTTGTACTCCTCTTAGTTTAAGTATATCAGTGCCAGATGACGGTGCAAAAAATTGACGAAAGCCCCCTGTAGCAGCATTTGATACTTCAATGTTATAATTTGCTCCAGCAGTTAATCCCGTGATTAAAAAATTAGTACCTAAGGTACGGGTAATACCTGTATGCGTTTGAACAACAGTACCTGCTGCATTTTTCACTCTAATGGTATAATTATTTCCCACTCCTGGAAATGCAATGGAGGTACCGGAACCTGTGTTCCACCTGGTAATGAAGGGTGTTTGCGCAATAGCCATTGCGGTTGTAAAACTCAACAATAAAAGGGTAAAAATTAATTTCATGTTTTCACTTTAAAAATCTATAGACAAGCATTATGTACAAACAGGTATAATAAAATAATTAAGCTGGTGCATTTGCTAACAGTTGTACTTTTAACTTTTGCAGGAGCCTTGGCAAAAAAACATATAAGTTATTAACCTAGGTTTATTAGGAATACTGAGGCTTTTGTAATAGAAGATTGGAGAAATAATTTGTAAACGGTTAGCAAAACTAATATGCAGCGTAAGTAAGATTTTATTTTTTCGATGAGCAGGATGTTTTTGAAGCCGAATAGGCAATTACACTTATAAACTGTTCCAAATTTTCCAGCTTTCTTCGGCTTGTATTACTAACATATCGGCGCCGTTTTGTATTTGCGCACCATAGTGTTTTCCTTGTTGAAGAAAAAGAGTTTCGGAGGGATTGTATACTAAGTCGTATAAATGATGTTGCGACGTTAAAAGCTGATAAGGTATGGCTGGGGCTTCTTGTATATTAGGGTAAGTACCTAATGGTGTAGTATTAATGATAAGTGTATGCTGCTGCATAACTAGTGCAGACAAGTCATTGTATCCTATTGTATGGTCACTTGTTTTACGCGATACAAACCGGTAAGACAACTGTAATTGTTGTAAAGCAAATGCTACAGCTTTGGCAGCACCACCGGTGCCTAAAATTAAAGCGTGTGTATGATGTGGTTGTAACTGTTGTTGTAAGGATTGCTGAAAGCCTAACACATCGGTATTAAAGCCTATCAATCTGCCATCTACAATATGAATACAGTTGCAGGCTTTTATTTGTTGTACTGCCGGTGATTGTTTATCTAAATAAGCAATTACCTGTTCTTTATAAGGAATGGTAACGTTTAACCCAACCAGATCCGGTACTTGTTGCAACAAAGCCGGCAACTGTTCTATGTGCTTTAACGGATATAGCTCATAACGGCAACCGGAAATATTTTCCTTCTCAAACTTTTCCGTAAAATATTTCTTGGAAAAAGAATGTGTTAAAGGGTTTCCGATTAAACCAAAAGTACGCATGGTTACTTTTTTACCGAATCTAAAAAGAATTCAAAAGTGTCGCCACGTAAACCAATACGCATGGCTTCCAATGCTATCATTTCGGTGGGCGCTATATTACCCAGGTTTACATTACAGCCAATTAGTTCAATAAAATAAAGCTGCTGTGCTTTTTGCGGGGCTTCCCACAAAATTTTATCCTGTGGTATTTGTGTAAGTATTTCCTGTACTAACCCTTCCCTTACCTCACCCGATCCGCGATAAATACCTACATTACCTGCTTCGCGGGCTTCGGCAATTACATAACTTGAGCCGGCTTCTAGCTCGGCACGCATTAACTCAATCCATTTGTAAGGCGGAATAATATGTTGAGCGTCTTTACTGCCCACTTCGCTTAGTACGGTAAAGTGTTTGGTTAGTTTTTCAATATAACCACATTTTTCAGCATGTGGAATGTTAATAGAACCATCGCTTACTTCTACATAAGTAATGCCTAAATCTTTACATACCGCTACATAATCGTCAAACTGATTACGGATTAAAAACGCTTCAAATAAAGTACCTCCCAGATAAACGGGAATGTTATGACTTTGATAAACCGCAAGTTTTTCTCTAAGATTGGGGGTTACGTAGGACGTTCCAAAACCAAGTTTTAAAATATCTACATAAGCCGATGAAACACTAAGCATGTTTTTTGCTTCTTCTATACTTAAACCTTTGTCCATTACCATGGTCAATCCGCTATTACGAGGCTTAACCGCCCTATCTGGCATTTGCGATAAATTAAAATTCATGCTGCTACTTTACTTGCTATTCAGTTAATGCCGCAAAGATAAGGGTTTATAAAAACCAGTTATCTATGGCCCGCTTTTCCTTTATTTTTTTCTTTTGTATTTGGCTATTACATCTAACACCCCATTATTTTGTAATATAGGCGGATGCAGCGAAATAATCTTTTTCAATAATTTTGGCGACTGCTGCATACCATTATCCAACAACAACAACGACTCTTTTACCTTACCCAACGCAAAACTTATAACGGCTTTGTAAAATATAAATAAGATTTTATTACCCGTAGCTTCATAAGCTATATCGGCTTGTTCCAGTGCCTGATCATAGTATTCGTTTTCAAACAAACATTTTACCAACGCCTCCCAGTTGGCTACACTCTTGGGGCGCAACCGTACTGCGGCTGTAATATATTGTATAGCGTCTTTTATAAATCCTAATTCCTGCTTACACTCGCCTAACAGTAAATGATACTCCGCCTGATTCCGGTTAAGACGTAATGCGCTTTCCAGTTGTTTTACTGCGTTTTGAAACTGCCCTTCATTAACATAGGTACAGGCAATTTTATAAAACAACTTACTATCTTCCTGATTTAAATGCGTTGCCTTACGGTAGTAAAACCTGGCTTGTGCAAAGTTTTTCAGTTTGTCATAACAATGGCCAATAGCTTCGTAAATAACATCTTCAGGTTTGCTTAATTCCAATACTTTTTCCAATGCCTCAATCGCATCCTTGTACTTACGCAAACGTATATACGCATCACCCATATTGCGGTAAGCGTAATCAAACTTCTCCTCAATTACAATGGCGTATTTGTAAGCGTCAATGGCTTTTTCGTATAACTTAAGCCCCTGGTAGGCGGCAGCCAGATTAAACCAGGCTAATTCATTATACGGATACTCGTCTATAATTTCTTTGTGCAAACGAATACCTTCTTCGTTACGGCCGGTAAAATCGGTCCAGAAGCAAATTTTGTATAAAGCCTCTTCATTATTCGGCTCCTGATCCAGTATCATTTTTAAACAATCAAATACCTTGTCAAAGTCTTCATAATCATCATATACATCTGCCAGCTCAAACAATAATTCAATACGTTCGTCGCCGTCAAATAAATGAAGTGCTTCTTCCAGCAATTGCACTGCTTCTTCCTGGCGGTCTAAGGCCAGCAAAGCATCTGTTTTCAATATATACAGGTTAATATCGTTTTTGTCTAACAGTGCCGAAAACTCCAGCACTTCCAAGGCCTCATTGTAACGGCGGTTATTTAATAAAACATCGGCCTTACGTATTAACAAGCTGGATGAGTAAGGATAGCGCTCTGTAGCCAGCTCCACGGCTTCCATTGCGGCTTTATTATCTTCTTTTTCTTCAAAATAGCTGATTATCTTTTCAAATGCATCCTCCTCAATAAACGAATGACTACGTCCATTCTTCAAGTTCTCGTAGTTTTTCAATAACTCGGCCAGCACGTCTCTGTCTTCTTCAAAAGGGTTACTTTTCATTTGATGGAAGTTTAAATGGTGAAATAATAACTAACAATCAAGCGTATACAATTCAAATAGGTATTTATGTTTTTTCCAATACCCTTCTTAAAAGCTAACTTAAATGATGCACTCCTGTTTTTACCCGGCGGCTTATTATTTTTATGATTATTTTTTGTTTACCGGCTGAAGTAACACAGATGATCATCCCTTCTGATCCGAGAGGATCGAGATATAATTTATTTCCAGTGGAAATGAATTAAAGAATCTCACTGCATCATCCCTATCGCTAATCATCAATAAAGGTCTAGCCTAATCAAACAGTTATCCTCTTATTATCCAGGCGGTTAATACCCTCCACCCGGTTGCATAACCCGACATAAACAGCAACCAAAACAATAATAAATATGTAAAGAACTGATTATCAATAATAAATAAACTTAAGGCAAAAATAGTCCGTATTTTAAATTATCAAAATTTCATGCCGTATTCTTCATTTCCATCCACACAGTTATAAAACAAATTTTGTGCTTTATGTATCAACAAGTTAACCTAAAAAATGGTTTAATTTATAAGTTTAGTTTTCCCCATTTGTTAACATCTTTTATAATTTTTTTAGCGATTAATGTAACATTTTTGCCACTGTGGCGTTAAAAGAATATTAAAACTTTCAATACAAATTGTAAATATTTTCATTTTAATTTGTTAATTTTGCTCCAACAATGAAATCTGTACGTAAAATATCATTATACAACTTAAAAAAACTGGCCCTTGGTACTGTACTGGTATTAAGTGTAGCTGGTGTTTTTGCGTCGTTAGGTGATGGTCGTACAAAAAAGGTTGAAAAACCTAAACGCAATTTGTTAACTACCGATGTTATCGGTACAACCAATGGTGTATTTAGCTTACGCACCAACTACTCTTTCCGCGGTAACGAGGTTATCAAATTTAATACTACCAAACAGTATATTCAATTAAATACAAATGTTGCTTACCGCAATGGCAACAATGTATTGGTAATACCCATGAACAAAAAAGTGTTACTAAACAATAAAGTAACCTTTAACCCTAACAGTGCCTCTCGTTAATTTTTTTCTTTCTTATTTATTTTAGTTAATGGGCATGCATACTTTTGTTATGCTGATGTGTGTTATAGTGTATACCCAACAAACTCTATTTTGTGGCAAACTGTTTGTTCCTATCTCATTTTTTAATAGCCCGTGGCTTTAGTCTTGGGGAATTAAAACAATTGAGTTTGTGGTTTCAGCCCAATTACAAATACTTCGCAACTATATCTTTTTCAATTCGACTAAAGCCAGGTTAGGATAACCATTGTCCTCCAGCTAAAGTTGGAGGCTATCTAATACACAAATTACTAGCAAAAGCATAAAACAGGAATACGCCTTGCATGATGATGCTGTATGTACTGCAGCACAAGAGTGCGACGCAAGGGACGATGCTCAAGGGTGGAACGCCGGTAACCCAAAATATAAACCCAACAATTAAAGTATGAATTATTTATCTATTGAACCTTTTATCCCTTCGGGAAAAGACTTTGACCAATCGAAACAGCTATTTCAGGAACTTGGTTTTAACATAGACTGGGAGGGTGGCGAACTTGTTGGTTTTAAAAACGGTAATTGTAAATTTATACTACAGAAATACGATAATAAAGCATTTGCCGAAAACCTAATGTTGTCGGTTAAGGTAATTGACATTAATAAATTTTGGAATGATGTAAACCAAAAGAACCTTTCAGAGAAATTTGGTATTCCACCAATTGGGCAACCAATACAACAGCCTTATGGAAAGGAAGTGAATATTATTGACATAGCCGGGGTTTGCTGGCATTTCATTGAAGAATTGTCATGATGAAACAACGAACCACTAGCATTTGGTTAGCTGTTATTGTGGTTTAAGAATAATTCTTAATTAATATATTCATACATACTACAAACAATAAACCCCTCGCAAATGGAGGGGTTTATTTATTATGCAAAAACTTATAAAACTAAATTACAAATCCATTAGGAATAACCGCACCTTTTTTAATAACCACAATGCCGTCTTTTACGGTGTACAAACTATGGTCAACAGGCTCTAAATGTGAGCCACCATTTATACGTACATCATCGCCAATGCGACAGTTTTTATCAATAATGGCGTTCTTAATATAACAACGATTGCCAATACCTAAGGCAGGTTTACCTGTCACTAAATCGCTTTGAATATCTTCCAGGGTTTCATAATAATCGCAGCCCATAATATAACTGCTGTTAACGGTTGTACCATGACCAATGCGTGAACGAATACCAATTACACTGTTTTCAATTCGTGATGCATTAATAATAGTCCCTTCAGCAATTACCGTTTTTTCCAGAGTAGTACCGCTTATTTTTGCCGGTGGCAACATACGTGCACGGGTATAAATAGTATTGGTATTATCAAACAAATTAAAGTCGGGTAAGTCGGCAGTTAACCCAAGGTTGGCTTCAAAGAAAGAATATATGTTTCCAATATCTGTCCAGTAACCATCGTACTGATAACTTACTACTTTTTTATTTTCTATTGATTGCGGAATGATTTCTTTACCAAAGTCAGTTGCATCTGCAAAATCGTCCTGCAATAAATCAAACAACAGTTTACGATTAAAAATATAAATACCCATCGATGCCAGGTATTTGCGGCCTTGTGCCTGCATGGCATCGCCGGTATCGCTTACCCAATCAGGTAATAAATCTGCTTTAGGCTTTTCTATAAACGAAGTAATATAACCTTCTTCGTTTGATTTTAATATACCAAATTCCGGGGCTTCTCTATCAGCAACAGGAATGGTTGCAATTGAAATATCGGCACCTAAACGTTTATGGTTTTCCAGCATTTTATGAAAATCCATTTGGTACAACTGGTCGCCGGAAAGTATTAAAACATACTCACTGTTAAATGGCGATAAGTGACGCAAACTCTGACGCACTGCATCGGCAGTACCCTGATACCATGTTGGGTTATCCGGTGTTTGCTCGGCCGCTAAAATATCAACAAAGGCAGCACTAAAAGCACTAAAGTGATAAGTGTTTTTAATATGCCTGTTAAGAGAGGCCGAGTTAAACTGCGTAAGCACAAACATGCGGTTGATACCGGAGTTAATACAATTGGAAATAGGAATATCCACCAAACGGTATTTACCTGCAATAGGTACCGCTGGTTTTGATCTGCTGGCTGTTAAAGGATACAATCTGGAACCGGCCCCGCCGCCCAATATTACTGTTAATATTTCTTTTGAAATAGACATAGCAATGTATAATTATAAGTTAGTGGTGCAAAAGATAAGTAAGATTATCAATTAAACAATCATGCACTGATTATTTTAATTTTTATCATATTTTTTACTTGTTTATAGAGCTGTATACATCAATATACTGTTGTGCAGATGCATCCCAGGAATGATCAATTGTCATCATATAGCCACGCATCCACTCATACAGATCGGGCTTGTTGGTGTATAAATCAATAGCCCTTCCTACTGAGTAAATAATATCACCCACACTTGACTGATCCATTCTTATGCCATAGCCCTGCCAATCGCCATAGTCTTTAATCGTGTCTTTTAAGCCACCCACACTACGCACCATGGGCACGGTGCCATAACGCAAAGCATACATTTGGTTTAAACCACAAGGCTCTACCCTGCTGGGCATTAGCAAAAAGTCGGCGCCGGCATAAATTAAATGGCTTAATGGCTCGCTGTAACCTATGTAAGAGTTAAAGTAACCGCCAAACTGTTTTTTCATATTATCCAGTTGCTCCTCTAAATGTGGTTCTCCGGAACCTAATACCAAAAAGTTGGCTTTACCATGGTGTTGGTATATTGATTGGCTGATGGCTTCCGGTAATAAATCGGCAGCCTTCTCGCCTACCAACCTACCAATAAAAGTTATTAAAGGTTTGTTAGGGTCAAGTCCGAATTGACTACATATTTCCTGTTTGTTTTTTTGCTTGCCTTTTTGTACTAACTCCTGGCTGTAATTTTTTGCCAAAAAACTATCTGTCTGTGGGTCCCACACCTCCGTATCAATACCATTTAATATACCAAGGCTTTTACCTTTTTCATATTCAAACAAGTTTTGTAATCCATTAGCCGATACTTTTAACTCATCCATATAACTACGGCTAACCGTAGTTACTTTATCGGCACATTTTACGGCAGCCGCCATGGGATTAATGGTATTATCCCAATCTAACAAACCCCAGTTCCAACTATCGTAAGCAGGTATGTAATAATATTTATCCCAAGGTATCCAACCCTGATATTGGCCATTATGCACGGTAAACACTGTTTTTACCTTACCCAGTTTTTGCCTGAAAGCATAACTGTGTTTGGCCATAAAAGATATAATGCCTGTATGGTGGTCATGGCAATGTATAACATCGGGCACATGTTGCCATTTACTTAACCAATCGCAAACCGCTATCTGAAACGACAGGAAACGTTCGGTATCATCATCGTATCCGTAGATTTTTTCTCTGTCCAGTAAACCATTAATATCTACCAAGTATAAATCAAATCCAAGTTTGTTGGTCTTCTCCCTAATTACGCTGTAATGAAACCAATGCGACCCTAATTTTTGCCCGCCTTCATGCACCAGCTCCCATTGGTTGGCATATAAAAATTTGGTACGGTACATAGGCATCACCACTTTTGCCACATGTCCTAACTCATTCTGGTATTTTGGTAAAGCTCCTACCACATCACCCAATCCGCCGGCTTTGGCCATGGGGTAACATTCAGCAGCTACATGAACTATTTCCATAAGTATATTTTATACAAGTTATTTTGTGTGTCAATTATTCAACTACAGCACAGGTATGTATTCTTCTGTAGTTGCATTTACAAATTATCTAATTTTCAAATTACCTAATTAATTCAAGTTGCTAGTT
>DHEF01000028.1:47702-51298 GCA_002399735.1 Chitinophagaceae bacterium UBA4857 | reverse complement strand
TGGAATTGCGAAGATGTTAATGCAAACGGTACTTTTACAGTTTTAACCATTTTTGATAAGTATTTATATGCAAATACTTTTAAAGATGGTAAAAAAATGGCGTATACTACTTTGGAACCGAAAAAAAATAATGGTGATGTTGCTGTAATTAACGCTCCGGGAAACATAACATGTATAGAATATTACTTAATTACTACTCATTATTATAGTGATGGCTCGACCCAAGAGTTTCAGGAGTATTTAGGAACAAGTTGTTTTAGATGGTGTGTACCTGGCGAAGCATGTGCTGTTAAAGAAGATGATGGATTTGGTGGTGGCGGTAATCCAGACGAAGAGGTAAATAGAAGTAAAATAGTGGATTGGATGGTTTATCAAGATCCGATCCTGCCAAGCTGGAAGGTATGGTCTCGACAAAAATTTAAGGGTCGTGGCCAAGGAAGTAACGGTTATTTTTATGATATTGTAGATAAATATACTTTTGCACCTAATCCAGCTGTAAATTTGAATGTTTGGACTCCAAAGTCTATAACTTCACAAATATTAAACGATGGTCAAAATGCCACCGTTAAGGTAGTAGGAAAAGTAACTTATAATATGAATCCTCGTAAAGATGTAGATACTGCCGCATCTTTTACTTTTAGTCAAGTCTTCAACTAAAACAAGATATGAAGGTTATACAAAAAATATTTTTTTGTTTTCTATTATTTAGTATTTCTATTTTACACGGACAGTCCCAAGTTAAAAATACAGAAGGGCTTTTTTCACAACGTTTAGTTATCTATGATAGACTAAGTGGTAATGATTCTGCAAAAGTTGTTTATGATACAAATGATAAGAGTTGGTTTAGGAATAATACCGTAATAGAACAAGTCGGTACTTTACCCTCCTTTAATTATGATGCGTTTAAAGAAAGTCGTTTAAAAAATATAAGATATGTTTTTAAAAGTTTGAGGGATAGCTCTGTGTATGAGTACGCATCAATGACTGATACAGCAACCTGTCTTGGTGTTTATAAGCTATTTAGCGATATAGAATTAACCACGGGCTCACCTGTATATAGAGGCCTTTTATGGATTACATCAGTTAGCGGACCATTCAGATTGGCCGATACAACTATTGATAATGTGCATTATAATAGATTTATTAATGAAACCGATACTGCGGGCTTGCATTTAATGAATACCTATTATTTGCAATGTGATTATCCTGATATATTATCTCTGGCTCCATGGCATAATAAAATTTTTGGCTGCCCAACAATGATTCAAATTAGCAGTAATGTTGAATTTATGCCTAAGGGGGCTCGGTTGGAGTACTCAAAAATACGTTAGTTAGAGACAGCCTTACTGAGGAAGAAATAAAAGTATTTGATGCTTGGGAACAGTATGCAAAAAAAAATCCATTTAAGGAAAAGAAGATTGATAGAAAGCAATAAAGTGAGGGAAGTTACTTTATTATTTAACCTGTTTTTTTGCGTGTTCGAACACTAGCTTCTGTAACTTCGAAAATATTAAACAATGGTGCAAGCGCTACCATACAGGTAAAAGGAACGGTTAGCTATAATATGACTCCCATTAAAGCTGTTGATACAACCGCTTCTTTACTTATAGCCAGTTTTTTAACTAAATTGTATGAAGATTTCTCCGCAATATATTTATTGTGCTCTATTTTTCAGCATCACTTTTTTGAATACTCAATCACAAGTTAAGTATCATGAAGGGCTTTTTGCTGAACGAATTACTGCGTATATTGTTAGTCAAGATTCCATGAAAATTTTTTTAAACATCAATAATAGAAGCTGGTTCACAAACGATTATATAATTGAAGAACTTGGAGTATCTCCTTCTTTTATTCATGATGTTTTTATTGAAAATCGATTCAAAGATGTACGCTATGTTTTCAAAAATTTTAAAGATAGCACTGTATACGAATATGGTTCTATGACAGATACTGCAACTTGCCTTGGGGTATATAAAATGTATAATGACATTAAATTAACAAATGGTAGTATCGTATCTAATGGAATGTTAGGGCTTACCCCTGTGTCCGGACCAGTCAAATTGGCTGATACAACAATTGATAATGTAATGTATAACCGATTTGCTATTGAAACAGATACTGTTGGTTTACATGTTATGAATGTTCATTATTTGCAATGTGAATACCCCGATATTTTATCCTTAGCACCCAGACATAATAAAATTTTGGGAAGCCCGACTATAATGCATAGTGCAAGTACGTTTGAATTCAGAGGTAAAGACGCAGGTGAGTTTGGTATTTGGAAAAGATCTTTGGTACGGGATAGTTTAACAGTGCAAGAAATAAAAGTCTTTGATGCATGGAAACAGTATGCAACAAAGAATCCATTTAAAGAAAAACAGGTCGTTAAAAAGAATGATAAGAAAAGGAAAGGGAGGAGAAAAAAATAACGCGACTTTATTCTGGCGGATACTTTACTAAAATAACGAACAACTCTTCCAGTTGCAATACCTGTCCTCAAACTGTTGGTGTTTATATTGAAGATGATGCTAAGGTGGTTGCTGGGGCACAAACCGCAACAAGTAGGGTAAAAGGACATTTTACACAAGGTGGCGTAAGAATTGATATTGATAATTCTAACTCCTGGGAGTATCAAAACGTATTTTAAAATATGAGGTTGTTTAAATATTATTTCATCATTTTGTTAGCCTTGGATTCTTGTAACATCCAAGGCCAACAAAATGTCAAAATGGGAGTTGTTAATACCACTTTCGAAACTTTTTTTTCCACTTCTGTTCCTCCTTTTCTTGGCTCATCTTTAATATGGTATAGAGATAGTACCGTGGTAATGAGTATACCAAGAGTTCGTTTTGCATCAAAAAACAATGAACCTGCTGTAAGAAGTGATACTATAATGCATTATTTGTTCATTGATTTGAAGAGTAAATCTTTTTATCAGTATGGTACCTTTACTGACACGGCCGCATTACAAAAATCATACTGGCAACCCGATTCTTTATATATTGATGGAGGTTGGAATTTTTATTATGATAAAAATGTAGTGATGTTGCATAAACCGGAACAGGTGGAGGACACAATAATTAGCGCTGTTAATTATAAGAGAGTTAAATTTACTACACTTGAAAATGAAAGTAGGGGGGGGTACTCCATTGGTTATATTCGTTGTGACAGAGGTAGATCGATGTTTTCGAGGGAAAAGAACTATAGTGATAGTATTAACTGTAGTATGGATATAATAGAATCATATAAC
Organism: Chitinophagaceae bacterium UBA4857; assembly: GCA_002399735.1. GTDB lineage: Bacteria > Bacteroidota > Bacteroidia > Chitinophagales > Chitinophagaceae > Terrimonas. The sequence continues at coordinate 48,048 of DHEF01000028.1, read as the reverse complement.
AAAATCACAAATAATAAAGAGGTTACTACAAGCACTGAGTTTTTACGAGACTTACTTAATGAGGAAGAAATAAAGGTTTTTGATACTTGGGAAGGATATGCCAAAAAGCATCCGCCGAAAGAAAAAAAGTTAAAGTGATAATAGGCAATACTCTTGTTATTGTTCAGCTTATCTCAATATTCGTTTCTATTAGACACAAGTCTTCCGAAGGATGACTTGTGTCTATAAAAACCTCTCCTGATTGCATCAGGACGAATAAAAATACATTTTACCAACTGTAACGCTACTTGCACATTCCCGAGTAAAGAATAGAACGATGAAGAGGTAGTCTTTAATTCATTTCCAC
>DHEF01000028.1:37235-47618 GCA_002399735.1 Chitinophagaceae bacterium UBA4857 | reverse complement strand
TTTAATTCATTTCCACTGGAAATAAATTAAATCCCAACCCTATCGGGTTGCAACAGACGATGATAGTAGTACTGCTGCTAACCTCAAAAAAAATATTTAACATAATAGATTTATAACAGAAACAGGTATACTTTAAACAGTATTTGGGTATTGTTACCGTTATATTTCCTAAAGCTAAAAGCCCTTTATTTCCCTTATCTTCGCCGCTTTGCAGGCTGCACATACATTGTAGCCATATATATGCATCAGGCCATTGTGGTCTTATTTTTTAATTAAAAACCTGAATGCTGTAGATGGAACTTTATTATTCCTTTTCTGCCTTAATTGTATTAGCTGCTATCTTTTCCTACGTGAATGTTCGCTTTTTAAAATTACCTTCTACCATTGGGGTAATGTTAATAGCCATGGCAGCATCGGTAATACTGGTTGTTACGGGTAACCTGTTTCCGAAAATGTTTTTTGCTTTTTCTAAATTATTAGAAGGCATAGATTTTACCGAAATATTAATGGGTGGTATGCTTAATTTTTTACTTTTTGCCGGCGCCATTCATATTCACTTATCCGATTTAAAAGAACAACGAATGCCCGTGGTGGTGTTCTCAACTTTGAGTGTAATACTATCAACCGCATTGGTAGGCGGCATACTGTATTTTATATTTCCATTTGTATATAAAGAGGTGCCCTTTATATATTGTTTGTTGTTTGGTGCACTTATATCACCCACCGATCCTATTGCGGTACTGGGTATTTTAAAAACCGCCAAAGTGCCGCGTAGTCTGGAAACCAAGGTTGCCGGAGAATCCTTGTTTAACGATGGGGTAGCAGTTGTTGTGTTTGCGGTATTATTACAAATTGCACAAAACACCGAGGCGGAAGTAACGGCAGCCAGTATATCGTGGTTGTTGGTGAAGGAAGCTGTAGGTGGATTGTTAGGTGGTATTCTAGTTGGCTGGTTGGTATCAAAAGCCATGCAAAAAGTTGATGACTATAAAGTGTCGGTATTACTTACGCTGGCGGCTGTAATGGGTGGCTATTTGTTTGCAACAGCCATACATATTTCAGGTCCTTTATTAATGGTGGCAGCAGGCTTGGTAATTGGGAATTATGGTAAAAAAACGGCTATGTCCGAAACAACTAAGGACTATCTGGAAAAATTTTGGGAACTGGTGGATGAAATTTTAAATGCCATTTTATTCCTGTTTATAGGCTTTGAGTTATTATTAATATCCAACTTAACCGATTACTGGTTAGTAGGCTTAATAGGCATTGTAGTAGTGTTATTGGCTCGTTTTATTTCTATATGGGTGCCTACCAAAATTATTCCGTTTAAAACCAAGTTTAATGGTGGTACTATTAAGCTATTGGTTTGGGGTGGGTTAAGAGGCGGGGTTTCTATTGCACTGGCATTATCGGTAGATCCCGGTCCGCACAAAAACTTTATATTGGCCATTACTTATATTGTCGTAATATTTTCAATAGTAGTACAAGGCCTTACCATTGGCCGTGTGGCTAAAAAAGTATTGCCGGCAGGGTAGTGTAAAAACTAACGTATAGTAAAAAAGCTTCTGAATAATCAGAAGCTTTTTTTATTTAGTCGGGACGACTAGATTCGAACTAGCGACCCCTTGCACCCCATGCAAGTGCGCTACCGGGCTGCGCTACGTCCCGAACATGTTAATTGGGGATGCAAATGTAGGGCTAATTGTTAAAATAATGGCAGGCCGGTAGCAAAAAATATCCCTTTTAAAACTCAATAATTTGTACCCGGAGGCGTTTTATAAACTAAAAATGTGCTGTAACTATCTTTTCATATAATTGGCATTATTATTCGTAACAAACTGTTAACAGCTTAGGTATAGAATGGTTTTTACCGGCTTTTAAACTTTAACTTATGCAAAAAATAGCCTTATTCATTGGTATTTGGCTGGTGGTGTTAACCGGCTGTACAAAAAGTACTGATACCCCTTCAGAAACACTTCCACCGGAGAGTGCTACCAAAATGCAAAATGTAAAGTACGGCAGCCATACCCGTCAAGCAATGGATGTGTACCTGCCGGCTAACAGAAATGCAAACACGCCACTAATTATTCTGATTCATGGTGGTGGTTGGACAGCCGGTGATAAAAAAGATTTTAATGGTGTACAACAGGCACTATCCGACAGCGGTATTGCTACGGTTTCTATGAACTACCGTTATGTAAGCAGCACCATACATTACGAGCATTTAATGGAAGATGTACGCATGGCATTGGAATATTGTGTTGATAAAGCAACGGCATGGAATATCCGCAATACAAAAATGATATTAACCGGCGCCAGTGCAGGTGCACATATGTCGTTGTTATACGGCTATGGTTTTGATACAGAAAACAGAGTAAGCGGTATTATTTCATTAGCCGGCCCTACCAATTTTACCGTACTGGAGTACCATGCTTATGCCGCTTTAATTGGATTGGGTACAAATATTTATAATATGGTTGGCGCAACTTATACTATTGGACAACCCCTTGATGAAAAGTTTGCCAAAGCAAGCCCGGTAACATATAATAAAAATGTCCCTACATTAATTGTTCATGGCGATGCTGATCTGGTAGTGCCTTATGGCCAGGCCATAGACCTGAGAGATAAATTACAAAGCAAAGGGTATACTTATAAATTGGAAACCATTGTTGGTGGTGGTCACGATTTGGGATTGGCAAATCCTGTTATTGCATTAAGAGTTTATGGTGAGTTAATTAGTTGGGCAAGATTGTATAGTAAGTAGGAGGGATGGTTAACGGTTCATAGTTAATAGGGTGAATAGTGAATGGTGAATAGTCAATGGTCAGCTTTGCTTATTAGGCTGAATAGAATTGTATACTAAATAAAATACGGAGTATTGCACAGTGCCGAATAGAATTGATGCAGTACAAGAAATCGACGCAAGGGACGGTGATAGTAGTAATGCAGTTGACTAACAAAATTAAGTTGAGAATATTTTTGGTTTACCAGCTGCAGTAACACGGATGAACACTCGTTGCGACGCTCCGTTCATCGTTCGGTTCTTTGTGCATCATCGTGATATGCAAAGTGGTTTTGTTAATGTTATAATTGCTTATAATAATTAGCTAATAAAAAATCCCCTCTTTATTGGAGGGGATTTTAAGTTTTTATGCTTCGCAGCTTTTACAATTAACCAGGTTGGTAATCATTTCTTTTGATACACTTTGGCTACGTTGGTAGTACAAAGTTTTAACACCTAAACGCCATGCTTCAATCATTAATTTGTTTACCTCTTTAATGGGTAAATCGGCAGGGATGTTAAGGTTTAAGCTCTGTGCCTGGTCAACATATTGCTGACGAATAGATGCCTGTTGAATAATTTCAAGCTGGCTTATTTCTTTGAATGTTTTAAATACTTCTTTTTCTTCGGTAGTTAACTCTTTTAGGTGTTGTACGCTACCGTGGTTCAACATAATATCACGCCATGTATCTTCATTGTCAATACCTTTTTCTTCCAGTAATTTTTTCAGGTATTTATTTTTACGCATGAAGTTACCTTTTGACAAACCGGCTTTGTAATAGTTACTGCTAAACGGCTCAATACCCGGAGAAGTTTGTCCTAAAATAGCTGATGAAGAGGTGGTAGGAGCAATGGCCATTAAAGTGGTGTTGCGTAAACCATATCCTTTCAATAATTCAGGTTCGCCATAAATCCAAGCAAGATCTTTAGAAGCTTTGTGCGCTTTTTCGCTGATATCTTTAAAAATACTTGCTGTAATTTGTTTGGCTCTTAAACCTTCAAACGGAATCATATTTTTTTGCAAATACGAGTGCCAGCCTAATACACCTAAACCTAATGCACGGTGACGTTTGGCAAATTTATTGGCCTCGGCCAGGTAATAGTTGCCTTCTGATTTGGCAATAAATTCCTGCAATACCGCATCAAGGAAATACACTGCCATTTTAACGGCGTTGGTGTCTTTCCACTCATCATACAACTCTAAGTTCATAGATGATAAGCAGCAGATGAATGACTCTGTCTCCGATGATGGTAACATGATTTCTGAGCAAAGGTTACTTGCATTGATAGACAGGTTAAGATCTTTATACACCTGGGGTTTGTTACGGTTTACATTATCGGTAAAGAAAATGTATGGTAAGCCTTTTTGCTGACGGCTTTCTAACACTTTAGCCCATATTTCTCTTTTCTTCATATCGCCGTCAATCATGTCCTGCATCCAGTAGTCGGGTACACAAACAGCATAAAAAAGATTTTGAATAGGATGTCCGATATCTTTTATAGATAAAAACTCTTCAATATCACCATGGTCAATATCAAGGTAGGCAGCAAATGCACCGCGACGTACACCACCTTGTGAAATAGTATCCATAGCCGTATCAAACAAACGCATAAAGCTTACAGCACCACTACTTTTACCATTATCGGTAACAGCAGTACCACGGCCACGTAGTGTACCAAAATAAGCAGATGTACCACCGCCAATTTTAGTTTGCATAATAACTTCACCTAATTTGTGGGTTATGCCTTCTATATAGTCAGGAATATGTACGTTAAAGCAAGAAATAGGTAAACCTCTTTCTGTACCCATATTAGCCCAGATAGGTGAGCTAAGGCTCATCCATCCGCGTTCAATCATTTCTTTAAAAGCGTCTTTTAACTCAGGTTTGTATAAACGCTGGGCAGCAGCAGCACAAATGCGCTCCAATGCTCCTTCCAAGGTTTCACCTTTTAGCAGGTAACCCCTGTTAAGTATCTGTTCACTTTCTTCATTCTTCCACCAAAGTTTTTCGTGTTCGTATTGTGGTAGTAACTCTCCTTGCTTTGGCTCCGGGGCTTGGCTGGCTGTTTCAAAAAGTGTGTTCATAATTTAATGGGGATATATAATGGTAACAAATATGGGTTTCTATTAGTTTAATTAAAACAAGTCGTTGGCTGAAATACTTTTGTCGTGTTTGGTATAATCAACCGGACGTTTGGCAAAAAAGTCGTCCAGTGTGTTTGAGAAAACTTCTTCTTCAAACCACAACATAGCACTGCTGTCCTGTGTACTTACGTTAAACACCGGTGTAATGCCAATTTGTTTAAGGCTGTCATCGGCACGACGTTTCATAAAATTGATTAAATCTTTTTTATGTATAATTTCTAAGTTGCCTTCGTTGAAAATCCAGTCTAATATCTGGCCTTCGGCTTCAATAGATGATTGAACGACATCAGTAATTTTTTTGATGGTTTCTTCGGTGAAAATTTCAGGATATTCTTCCTTTATTTTATTTACCAGGTATATACCTGCATTAGCATGTATTTGTTCATCAACCGATGTCCAAGCAATAATATTGCTTACATTTTTCATTAAACCTTTAAAACGGGTAAACGAAAGTATAATAGCAAACTGGCTGAACAAGCTTACGTTTTCAATTAAAATACTGAACAATATTAATGAGGTCGTATATTCTTTTTTATCCTGTGATTTTGCATTACCCAAGGCCTCTGTTAAATAATCAATACGTTGCTTAATAGCAGGCACCTGTATTAATTTATCAAACTGGCTGTTATAACCCAATACTTCCAGTAAACGGGAGTAGGCTTCTGAGTGCCTGAATTCACATTCGGCAAATGTAGAACCAAGACCATTCATCTCCGGTTTAGGAAAATGATTGTACAGGTTGCCCCAGAATGATTTTACGGCTACTTCAATTTGTGCAATTGATAATAAACTGTTTTTAACAGCATTTTGTTCGGCAGGGGTTAAATGCGAATGAAAATCCTGCACATCGGCCGTAAAGTCAACTTCGGAATGTACCCAAAACGATTTATTAATAGCTGAGGTAAATTGTAATACCTCGGGGTACTCAAAAGGTTTGTACTGAACTCGCTTATCAAAAATGCCCATACCGGTTTTAAATTTGTCAACATCCCCTCTACCCGTAATTTGCTTATGGGCAAAAGGAACTATTTTAATAAATAAAGGGATTACTATATGCAGGAAAGGTTGGTACCGCTCTGCAGTTTTTCAAAGTTCGCCAATAAAAAAATTAGTTTGAAAGAAACAAATTCACAATATGTGGAAAGAAAAATTAAACAAATTGAAATGCCTTTTGGATAGGCGCTTTCAGCGGTTTTTTCTGGGAATGGATAATATTTATAATCAACACAATGTAAAAGGGTTAGCTTTTAACCGGCTTGCTAAATTACCCATGCCAGTATGCCAAAGTTTACCCACCGGTCCTGCTCACAATTATTTAATAACTCCTGTGCATAAAAATTATTTTGAAATCCGATGCTTAATCGGTATAATAAGTAATTATAATATTTATTTTTCAGCATATTTTTTTTGCCAATTCCATGCTATACCAATATAAAAATTTCTGCTTGGTGCCACATTAAAAAAACGATTGGCGGCTGCATTAATATCGTTACCCAAACTATATTTTTCATTCAATAAATTATCAATACCGGCATACATATTTATTTGGTGTGTAGTAAGTGGTAACATATAACCTACACGTAAACCAACTAAATTGTATGATGGTGCTTGTGCAACATTTGCATCATTCAAAAATATTTTTGATGCATAATACCAGTTAGCATTCATGTATATACCAAATGTACTTTGCATAGCAACAGTGGCTGCCATACTTTGCCGCGGTATAGAAGGGACAAAATTATTTTTATAGTTCACATTATTATTTTCATATTGTCCGTAAGTAAAATAATGATACGTGTGTGCCAGTGTTGATTGTATTTTTTTTATCACTTTATTATTGGCAGCAGTGTACAAATAATTAACCTGCGTTTCTATACCTTTTTGGTTTATGTTACCGGCGTTTTCAAAATAATCGGCACCGCTTATATCACGTTTTTGTACTAATGCATTTTGCATATTAAAATAAAAACCAGTAACACTCATTTGCAATTTTTTTTGTAAAAAAGCGTAGCGTGTTGTTAATTCATAGTTCCATCCTTTCTCTGCTTGTAAATTGGTATTTAAAATACTGGTAGATGGTAATAACTCCGCCGTAGTGGGTGGCGAAAACCCTTTGGCTATATTTAATAAAATCGATCCGTTTTTACCTAATTCCCGCCACAGGGCAAAACGCGGCATTAAAGCAGCAGGGTAGGTAAGTTGTATTTCCTGTACCGGATAATTATTCAGACGTGTAAATAAGGTATTGTTTTTATTAAGGCCTAAACCCGCAGTTAGCATCCATTTATTTTTTATGGTAGTATGTGTTTGTAAAAAAATGGTGTAGGCTGTTTGTGCTATATCATCATCGGTTTGTAAAGTATCGGGGTTGCCATTTTTGTTTTGCGCCACCCGTACATTATTATAACTACGTTGCCATTCAACACCCGCACTAATAATATGCTGTACATTTTTTTGCTTCAGGGTCAGGGCTATGCTGCTTCTTACTCCGCCATGTGGCTCCTGCCGGCGTTCGTAATTACGAATGGCCGAATTTTTTAACAAAGTATAACTACCATAAAGGGTGGTAGTGCCGCTAATTAATTTATTAAGTACATAATTATTAGTAATACCTATGGTAAGGTTTTTTTGAAAAATTGCAGCCTTAGCCGCCACAGCTCCCGGAAAAGCACCGGCGGCAGGGCGGGCTATCCTGGGATTATTATCAAACTCAGCCTGCGTAAGTGCACCCGGTGTTTGGTAATACATATCATTATATAATATACCGGTGGTTATATTGTATTTTGAATTGACGGTGTACTGGCTGGTCCATGAAAAATTATCCCTGCGTAATTTGCTGTGCCCCCGGTAGCCATCGCTTTGGTTATGAGCGTAAGTTATTTCGTGTTTGGCTGCGGCATTACCAAAACGAAAAGCGGTAAGTACATTTTGCAGATTATAACTACCGGTAACATATTCCGCATCGGCACCGGGTTTCCAGTTGTAAAAACTATTTAATAATACCAAACCACCGGTACCGGCACCATACATGCTGGATGGCGGACCCTTTACTATCTCAATACCCGAAAAATTATTAAAAGCTAACTGGTTAAAATAAGTATTGCCACCCGGGTCGGTCAGCGGTATATTATTCCAATACACTTTTACATTACGTACCCCAAATGGCGACCGCAACGAGCTGCCTCTTATATTTAAGCGGTAACTACCCGGCGATCGTTCTTCCATTCTCACCCCGCTAACTGTATTAAAACCACTTAATAATGATATTTTATTATAGCCATCTGCTGTTTGTTGGTTTAAAATATGTACTAACACAGTGCCTTTGTTGGCGGTTTGGTGTGTCCTGAATGCTTCCACCGTTATTTCATCCAGTAACGCCGAATCCTGTATGGTATTTTGCGTGTACGCAAAAAACGGCAGTATAATTATATATAATACAAAAAGGACTTTAATCATTCCCGGCAAATTACAACAGAAAAACTGCAACACCTGTCGAAAGTGAAAAACTAATGAGGGATTTATATTTTTGGTTACCGGCTGTATAGCCCTGATGGATCGTCCTTTGTTTTTAACCCCGATTTGGCCTTGTCTGTTTGCTACGGGGCGACGCCCCGTTCAGCTGTACCAACTCTATGGATCAGAATTGCAGCTTTCCAAATTTTATTTAGGCAACACGGTTTCTGGGTTATTAATCCTGCTACAAAAGATTAAATGTATTAAAATAAAAAAGGGCTTGCATAGAAATGCTGCCCCGTTTTAAAATCCAATATCCTATGAAAAACCAGTGCAAGGATAAACAGTTTTTTTATAGTATGCAATACCACAAACGTGGTATTTTTCATTTTTGGCACGAATTTTCATTTTATTAACTATTCAGCGTCGGGAAATTGGTGAGGAAAGTAATTTTATTAAGTTTAAACTTTATTATTATGTTACGTTGGGCAGTTATCTTTTTAGTTATTGCATTGATTGCAGGTATTTTTGGTTTTGGTGGTATTGCCGCCAGCTCTGCTTCTTTTGCAAAAATTCTATTCTTTATTTTTATAGTGCTTTTTTTGGTCAGCCTTATTTTTGGCCGGTCGGCAAAAAGCTAGTAAGTGTTTTATTTAAAAACCCTGTTTGTTTGTTCAGGGCCACGGTAAAAAATTATATCACCCTGCATTAGCTATAGTTCAATGCGGGGTGTTTGTTTTCAACCGTTTTTCCACAAACTATTCTTTTTCAGGTAGTCATTTACTAATTCAAAGGCTATTTTTTATCGCAGTATTTCCAATCCGCCTATCTTTGCTTTTTAATGGGCCTTACTACTAAACATTTATTAGGAATCAGGGATCTTAGTAAAGATGACATTTCGCTTTTTTTGAATACCGCCGAGCAGTTTAAAGAAGTTTTGCAACGGCCGGTTAAAAAAGTTCCCTCGTTACGTGACATAACTATTGTCAATTTATTTTACGAAAACTCCACCCGCACACGTATATCTTTCGAGCTGGCCGAAAAACGGTTATCAGCCGATACCATCAACTTTACCGCTTCGGGTTCCTCAGTATCTAAAGGTGAAACTTTGTTAGATACGGTGAATAATATTCTATCCATGAAGGTAGATATGGTGGTAATGCGGCATAGTGCCAGTGGTGCACCGCATTTTTTATCGCAACATATACCTGCTGCTATTATTAATGCCGGCGATGGTATTAACGAACATCCTACCCAGGCTTTATTAGACGCACTATCTATTAAAGAAAAAATGGGCAAACTGGATGGTGTTAACGTGGCCATTATTGGCGATATTATGCACAGCCGTGTAGCCCTAAGTAATATTTACCTGCTTACAAAAATGGGTGCCAAAGTAACCGTATGTGGCCCGCCCACCTTAATACCTAAACATATTGGCGAAGCATTAGGAGTTAATGTAAGTTATAATTTAAAAGAAACCCTGCAATGGTGTGATGTGGCCAATGTATTACGTATACAGTTGGAGCGTCAAAACCAGGTACTGTTTTCCTCCTTGCGTGAGTATAACCTGGCTTACGGTGTTAGCCGCAAATTGCTGGAAGAAATTAAAAAAGATATTGTGGTGATGCATCCCGGCCCTATAAACCGTGGTGTAGAACTGGATAGTGATGTGGCAGATAGCGGACAATCTATTATTTTACAACAGGTAGAAAACGGGGTGGCAGTACGTATGGCCGCTTTGTATTTGTTGTCGAATAGAAATAATTAACGGTTCCAAAGGTTCAAGGTTGCAAAGGTTGAAAGATTTGATGTAGAGACGCCATGCTTGCGTCTCAGTATATGTTTTAATCGATAACGCCCAACATGGCGTTTCTACAAAAGAATATTTTGGTACTGCATAATGCACCAATAGAATTGGTGCACTCCGATTAAAATACGGAGTACTGCATAATGGCCAATAGAATTAATTCGATATCAGTTATTGGATTAGCCTCATTGATGC
>DHEF01000028.1:29082-37142 GCA_002399735.1 Chitinophagaceae bacterium UBA4857 | reverse complement strand
GCCTCATTGATGCTCCGCGTTGATGCAGTACAAGAGTGCGACGCAACAAACGATGATAGTAGTAATGGTGTTGGTAACATAAAAATTTACTTTCTGTAAGGGCAGCAACCTACATTTGGTTAATATTGCAGCTCTCAAATAACAATTGTAACGTAACTCATGGCTAAAATTGGTTTATTTCCCGGCACTTTTGACCCTGTAACACTGGGGCATGTGGATATTATTAACCGTGCCTTACCCTTATTTGATAAAATTATTGTAGGTATTGGTTTAAATGCGGCCAAAACGCCCATGTTTTCGGCCGATCAACGCTTGCTATGGATAAAAGAGATTTTTGAGAATAATGAAAAAGTGGAAGGCATGCTTTACGAAGGCCTGACCATTGATTTTTGCCGCAAGATTGACGCCCGTTTTATTTTAAGAGGCATCAGATACGTGAGTGATTTTGAATATGAAAAGACAATTGCCGATGCCAACAGGGCTTTAGACGCCACTATTGAAACGGTTTTTTTAACCGGCGAGCCTAAATATACTTCAGTCGCATCTACCATTGTACGCGACATTATACGAAATGGGGGCAACGCTGCACCATTTTTGCCACAGGCGGTAATACGCAGTTTACAACAAAAGGGTCATTAATTATGTCTATTTGGTTTAACAAAGAACTAAGCATTGACCAGCTAAATGCGCTGAATAAGAATAATATGGCGCAGCATATTGGTATTGTTTGGAGCCAATTAGGCGATGATTTTTTAAAAGCGACCATGCCTGTTGATGAAAGAACCAGGCAACCTTATGGGCTATTACACGGCGGTGCATCTTGCGTATTGGCCGAAACAATGGGCAGTGTGGCCTCGGCTTTAGTTATTGATACCACTAAATTTTATTGTGTAGGACTGGAAATAAATGCCAACCATGTAAGAAGTGCCAGAGAAGGATTGGTTACGGGTATTGTTAAACCACTGCATATTGGCAGGCAAACCCATGTTTGGGATATTAAAATTTACGATAATCAGGAAAAATTGGTTTGTATAAGCCGTCTTACTGTGGCGGTATTGCCTGTGGTTAAGAGTTAACTACAACATACATCATCTACATTTATAACTTCATTATTCTCCACTTATAATTTCAAAGAGGGGCTCTTTGTGCCATTTAGCCAAGCCGACAAATCTTGTTTGCCTTTATAATGAAAAGGGTAAGTTTTGTAAAAACCCTTTCTTCCAACCCTGGCATTTCCATCAATTCTAAAAGAAACACTGTCCGACATAAATGCCATCAGCGCATGTTTTCCCAGTGTTTTTATATCAACCTGTAAGTAAACCGGAACCGTAAAAAACTGGTTGGCCGGTATGCTGATGGTGCTATCTAACAGAAAACTTCCCATTTTATCTTCCGCCATCCAAATGTTTCCGTCGGCTTTTTTAATGCTGGCCGACTTGTTATTGGGGTTAAAAAACTGTAAATCCAACCTTACTGTGGACTGCTGCAAATTGGCATTTTGGACATCTACATTTTCAACTTTCACAAATTCCGGGTCTTTTAAATTACTTGTTCCACAGGATAGGAGTATTGGAAATAGTAAAAAAGCAAGGGCAATTTTCTTTGTAATCATGTATGCAAATTAATCGGGTAGGAGCAAACTTCCTCATTTTTCCTTGTTAAAGACGTTCAAAAATTTATTGACTAAATGACAGCATATATATTTAGATGAAAATTTTATTTATCATAAAATACACAGTTATGTAAAGTAAAACTTTATATTAAATAATTATTTATAGTAAATAGTTTAGTTTATTTTTAAAAAGTAGTAATTTATTTTTAGCTATAATTATTAGTATTTAAAATATTTGCAAATAATTATTTTACAATTTATTATATTAATTAGTTACTATTTTAAAGTATATAATTTTTTTACATTAAACTATATATCATGCATTAATTTTTGTTTTTACTTTACTAATATTTTTATTATTATAAATTATTGATTAATAATTTTTAATTGTGTTTTATTAATAATAAAAAGAAGTTTATAAAATATATTATTTAATTATATAATGTGAATTAATATACTGGCTAATTATTTATACTTTTATCTACTATTTTACTTTAAATAAGCTTTGTTTTAAAATTTTAAATTTATGACAGACTGTCTTTTTTTTAAGTGTGTGCTTTTTTCAGAAGCTTTAGGTTAAATTGCAGGTAACAGCTCAAGAAAGCTGATTTAGTAGCAGCAATGAGAAAATTAAGAACGTACTTATTTTTTACCCTCTTTCTAACGGGCATTAGTTTTTTTGTGCATGGTCAGGATTTTTCTAATAAAGGGAAAGAGTTCTGGTTGTGTTTTCCATCCCATACTGCTTCCGGTAACAACTTAGGGCAAATGGCGCTTTTTATAACCTCGGATAAAAATTCGTCGGGGACCGTAACGGTAGGAACAATCAGTTTCAACTTTACGGTAACGGCTAATCAGGTTTCCGGTCCTTTAAATATTCCCTATACTGTAGCACATTTAAATTTTGGCGATACGCTTCAAACCGGAAAAGGAATTTATGTAAAAGTGGATGACGGTAAACCGGCTGTAGTGGTTTTTGCACATATTTACGCCGGCTTTCGCTCGCAGGCATCTTTAATATTACCAGTAGCAACTTTGGGGCGTAAATATTACGCCACCAGTTTTTGGCAGAATAGTACTGCCGGTTCCAAGTCGCAGTTTCAGGTAATTGCTACCGCACCTAATACGCAGATTAAATACCAATTAAGACGGAATGGTCAATTAGATCCAACGGAGTATACCAAAACCCTTGTTAATGCGGGTGATATTTTGCAAATACAGGATAATTCCGACTTAACCGGATCGGTAATTGAGTCTGTTGCTTTACCCGGCGGGGGCTGTAATAAAATTGCCGTTTTTTCGGGCAGTTCCTCTTTATCTATAAATACACCTAATTGTACCGGTGTTTCGTACGACCCGCTTTTTCAACAATGTTACCCCACCAATAGCTGGGGAAAGGAGTTTGGAGTAGTACCATTTGCCAATAATCCGAGGGGTTTTTATATACGAGTAGTGGCTACAGAAGATAATACAACGGTGAATATTGATGGTCAGTCAATTAATCTGTCCGCCGGGCAGTTTTACCCCAATAACGGCAATGTTAATGTTTATAACCGACCATTTACAGTAAGTGCTGATAAGCCCATCTCTGTAGCACAATTTATGTTAAGCTCTAATTGTATTGGTGCGCCCAGAATAGGTGGCGGTAATAATGATCAGGGAGATCCTGACATGATTATCTTAAATCCGGTGGAACAGAATATTAATGATATTAATATTTTTTCCTCCAATCTTCAGCTTATACGCACAAAATACCTGAACGTGTATATTAAAACCTCCGATGCTCCAAGCTTTAAAATTAACGGGGTAGCACCTTCAGCGACTTTCACGGCAATGCCTTCAGGTAATGGCTATTCTTATTTAACCATGCAATTACCGGATAATGAACTGTCTTTTCGCCTAACCTCCGATGAAGGGTTTAATGCCATAACCTACGGTATGGGTGATGCGGAGTCCTATGGATATTCGGCAGGTACAAATATTAAAGACCTTTACCAATATACATCGGTTGACAATGAGTTTGCCAGTGTTAATTTTCCTGCGGCGTGTATTAACTCCGATTTTAAATTATCCATGACTTTCCCCTATGAACCGGACGAAATAGTATGGCAATTTAATGGACTGTTTCCTGATGTTACCCTCACTAATCCGGTTTTTACCTCTACCAGTGTAGTTAATAACCGTACATTATATAAGTATACCCTGCCTCAAAATTATAAGGTGGCCACGGCCGGTACGTATGCAATAAAAATATTAGCCATTAATCCTACTGCTGATGGATGCGGCGGTGCCCAGGAAATAGACGTGGAACTGGAAGTTTATGGTAAACCTGCAGCACCATTTGCCATTACCTCCAGCGAATGCGAGGGACAGGCAAGCACTTTTTTAGCTACCCCTAACGCAGGCGACAGGCCTGTGGCAAAATGGTATTGGAATTTAGGTGATAACACCGTTGTAAATGATGTAAACACTTTAAGCCATACCTATTTATTACCGGGTATTTACACAATTAAACAAACATTAATTAACGATATTGGATGTTTAGGCGATACCATAACTAAGACAATAACCATTAACGATAAACCTAAAGCCGATTTTAACCCTGCCGCTGTAGTTTGTCTGGATCAACCCACCAACTTTGAAGATGTTTCCACTATTGATGGCGGCGGCAGTATAAATAAATGGTCTTGGTTAGTAAATAACGCTGTAACCAATATGGTGCATGAAGCCGGTACCAATATATATGCGTACAAATTTTCACAACAGCAAAATTTTAATGTAGCCCTTGTGGTAGAATCAGATAAAGGATGTAAAAGTGATACCACCAGCAGGTTGATAACTGTACATGGCTTACCCAATGTAGGGTTTACCACACCCATTGCTTGTATTAATGATGTAAGGGCACAATTTGTCGATACATCATCTTACCCATCCGGAACTATTACAAACTGGGCCTGGAATTTTGGTGATGCCAATGCAACCACCGCTAACCCTAACACTGTATCGGATAAAGAGCCAACCCATCATTTTACTAGAGCCGGACAATACGATATTAATTTAACGGTAACCAATAATGCAGGTTGTACCGCTAGTTTGCAAAAAAATATAACCATTGCTGGTAATGCCATTGTACCTGCATATACTATTACCAATACTCCACCTTATTGTAGCAGCAATATTATTACCTTAAAGAATGGGGCTACGGTAGATGTTGGTCAAATTCTTAAAATTGTTATTTACTGGGATTATACCGGCGACCGCACCAATACAACTATTGACGAAGCACCTGCATTGGATAAATTATATACTTACAAATACCCCGAGTTTGGTACACCCGCTAGCAGAACTTACCGCATACGTTACGAGGCCTACTCCGGTACAACCTGTGTACAAAGTAGCGAGCAGGATTTGGTTATACTGGCTACACCTATTTTAAACTTTAATGTTATACAACCAATTTGTAGCAATATTCCTGCTTTTCAAATAACTCAGGCTACGCAATTAAATGCTGCAGATATTTCAGGTACACCAACATTTAGCGGCCCTGGTATAAATACAACAGGATTATTTACACCAGCAGTTGCAGGTGCCGGAAATCATACCATTACCTATACCATGCTTGCCGCCAACGGATGTAGTAATAGTATGCAACAAAATATAACAGTGTATCCAACTCCGATAGCAAATGCGGGTACCGATAAATTTATTTTGGAAGGAGGACAAGGCTCTTTAACTCCGGCAATTATTAATAACATACCGGTTACCTATAGTTGGACACCAGCAACTTTTTTAAGTAATGCACAAATAGCCAGTGCCATTGTGGTAAAACCAACTAACGATATTACTTATACCTTAACCGTTACTTCCGACAATAAATGTGTAACAACCGATGAAGTAAAAGTAACCATCCTTAAAACGCCGGTTATACCAAATATATTTAGTCCTAATGGCGATGGTGTTAACGACCGCTGGGAAATTCCGCATTTAGAAACTTATCCCGGTGTTACCATACAATTATTTAACAGGTACGGACAACAAGTACACCGCATTATAAATTATGCAACGCCTTGGGATGGACGCATCAATGGCCGCGACGCACCAATTGGCACGTATTATTATATCATCGATCCTAAAAACGGACGTAGTCCTATAAAAGGCTTTGTGGATATTATAAGATAGATTAATTATGTTACCAACTGCAGTGCCCTGATTGAACTTTACTTGCGACGCTCCGTTCAACAGTAGTAACTCCGGTCATCATCGTACGTTGATTTTTTAAATTATTATTGATACGGAAAGTATCATAACCTTGTTTCGAAATGATATTTAAAAACGATATTAACTTATATAAAAAAATAAGTCTGCTGCTGGTAGCAGTAATCTGTATGCATATAAGCCGGGCACAGCAAAAATCGCATTATACCCAATACATACTTAACAACTATATTATTAATCCGGCACTAAGCGGTATAGAAAACTATACCGATGTTAAACTAAGCATTCGTGACCAATGGGTAGGCATTAACGGTGCCCCACGTACTATTTATACCACAGCACATGGTCCTATTGGTAAAAAAGATTATAAAACAAACGCTACCTCATACAATGTGCCCGGCCAAAACCCAAGAGGGCAGGCCTATTGGGAAAACTATACTGCATCGGAGCCGCACCATGGTGTAGGTATGACCATACTAAACGATAAAACCGGCAACTTTAATCGTTTTACCGCTAATCTTTCGTATGCCTATCATTTAGGTTTATCGCCTAAAACCAATTTATCAGCCGGTGTGGCGGCAGGTATTACCAGTACCAGCCTGAATGCTGATGGGAAAGCTTTTTTTGGCGCTAACCCCGCCGATCCGGCTGCGGGTAACAATGCCATGGGTGAGTTAAGAAGAATAAAACCTGATTTAAATGTAGGCCTGTGGTTGTACAGTTCCAACTACTTTGTAGGCTTATCTGCCCAACAGGTAATACCACAAAAACTAAGTTTTGTAAACGACCAAAATTTGGAAACAACCGGTAAGTTGGTACCACATTTATTTTTAACGGCCGGCTATAGGCATTTGTTAACGGATGATATGAATGTAACACCATCCGTTATGGTAAAATATATTAGTGGTGTGTTTAAAGATAATTACCAGGTAGAGGGCAACGTGAAATTACAGTTCAGGGATTTATTGTGGGTAGGAGGTAGCTATCGTCAATATGATGGATTTGCAGCCATGCTTGGCTTAAATGTAGCCAACGCCGTTAATGTGGGTTACGCGTATGATTTTACGCAAACAAGACTAAATACTTATTCCCGGGGTACACATGAAATAATGCTGGGCTTTTTAATTGGTAATAAATATGGCGATACTTGCCCACGTAATGTTTGGTAAATATTAAGTTTATTTTTTCAAACTCAATAATGGCACCGGCAATTCATTAGCCATACTTTCTGTTTTGCTGCTACCCATTAGTTTACTCCAAAACCCTCTTTCTTTAGTAACCATCACCACCCAATCGGTGGCATTAGTAGTAACATAATTACGTATTTGTGTTAACAAGGTATCGCCTACTTGTAATGGCTGTACCGAAATATTTAAGTGCATTACGTTATTGGCAGGTATTTGTTCTGCAATTTTTTGCTCAACAACTTTTGCGTCTTTGGCCGTAAAATGTAACAAAGTAACCGATGCATTTAAAGCGGTAGCAAAAGCACCAATGCGTTGTAGTTCGTTAGTTATGTTTTCCAAATCAGACGCATACACAATATGTTTGGGCAGGGCAGAGCTATAACCCGGAGGTATTGCCAATACCGGAACCGGTGATTTAGCAATCATGGTAGAAGTGTTAGAGCCAAATAAAAACTTAGGTAAGCCCGATGCACCGTGTGTACCCATAATAATGACATCGGTACCTGCAGTTTTTGCAACATCTAAGGTTTTTTCTACTATTAATTGGCTAAAGGCAACCTGGATATTTACCTGAACGGTTGAACCCTGTAAGATTGCGGCAACTTTTTCTTGTAACAAAGCCATTTTTGTAGCTTCTTCTTTTGTAACAATGGCTTCTCTTGCTGCATCATCTGCTGCATGTGCTAACACATTGGACGATACGTTTACAATATGAAAAACCGTTATACCTGCTCCTGTTTTTTCGGCAATACCTTTTGCATATGTTAAAGCGGCTTCAGCATTTTGCGAAAAATCGAATGGTACAAGTATTTGTTGCATGCAGGATGAATTTGAGTTGATAACAAAAATAGTAAATAGTTAATTAGTTTAGGGGAAATAGTTAATGGTTCATGAGAGTGAGCATTAAATTGACAAGTGACAATGGACAGTTGACAAATCGATATTTTTATATTGAAGATTGGATATTTTATTACAACGAGATTTTTACTATTCAATTCCGGGCTTTTTTCTGCTGATTAGCATTATGCAGTACCACCGACAAGTCG
>DHEF01000028.1:0-28978 GCA_002399735.1 Chitinophagaceae bacterium UBA4857 | reverse complement strand
CACCTTGCACAATGCTGAGTAAAGTTACCCACGACAAATGTCGGGGCTTACGCAGGTTTCTCCGATTAAAATGCGGAGTACTGCATATTGGCCAATAGAATTGTTGCAGTACAAGAGTGCGACGCAAGTAAAGTTCAATCAAGGGTGGGACGCTGGCTACAAACAATCATTATACTTACTCAGGCTTTAAAGCCCCTTTAGGTGCACGAGTGAAACGAAGGGAAAGAGCGAAGCTCGATGGGTTTATTAGCATTCCTACTGCCGGGTAACAAAATAAAAGCCCCTCAACTTGAGGGGCTTTTGAAAAATATTATTGTGCGCCTTGCATACTGTTCTGCATATTCTCCTGCTCGCCACGTATGTTTTTACGTTTAAATAAGGAAGCATCAAACTTACCAAAACGATAAGCGAAGTTTAAGCGGAAAAACTGTTGGTCGCGGGTACGTACAGAGTGTTGCCAAAAGCTACCCGATTGTGTGTACATATCGTTGATACGGGTTTTAAAAATATCGCTAACATTTAAAGTAACCGATGCCGCTTTGTTTTTTAAGAACTCGTAACGTAATGCAGCATCTACACTATAACTTGGTTTGGTATAGCCTTGGGCACTACCGCTAACGGTTGGTCCCCAACCACCGCCACCACCTTGGCTTGATGAGCCCCCCGGTGATAATACGGTTTTAGAAATATAATCGCCGGTTACTTGTAATGTAAAGTTTTTTGGTAGCTTAAAGCTGTTATTAATTTTAGCAAACCAGCTATATAATTGATTGGTTGTAGCAATTGCCGGATCGTCTACATTAATTTTAGAGGTAAACAGGTTTAAGTTACTGGTAATATCCCACCATTTAGTAATACGGTTTTTGCTAACAAACTCCAGACCGCCTACAAAACTTGAATTGGCATTAATGAATGTGCTTACAAAAACTGCTGAATCGTTAATCGGATTTTTTTCTTCTGACTGATAACGGGTTATTAAATCGGTAGTGTGTTTGTAATAAGCCGATATTAACAAGCTGTTATTTTTAGGAAATGTTTTTTGGTAAGAAATTTCGATAGAGTTTGTAAACTCAGGTTTTAAACCCGGGTTACCACGACTAAGGTTAAGCGAGTCGGAATAATCGGTAAAAGGAAATAACTGGAAAAAGTTAGGACGATTAATACGACGGCTATAGTTTAATTGTAAATCCTGTGTAGCATTTAATTTTTTAGATAAGAAAACACTTGGGAAAAAACTAATAGGGTAGCTGATGCTGTAGGTATTAGATGTGTCTTTAAAACCTGTACCATCTTTAACTGCACTGTGTACACGGCCTGAGTAATCAGAACCTTCTACACGTAGACCAACCATGTAACCAAATGTTTCAGAAAAAGTACCGGTGTAGGTAGTGTAAGCAGCATAAATACGATCGGTATATTTAAACTTAGAGCTTAATGGAGCCAAGATATTTACATTACCATTATTATCTACAACACCAATATTGTTATTGCTATTGTTATTACGTTGGTTGTACCTGATACCTGCTTCCAGTTTTGATTTATCAGTTAACGGATTAACGTAGTCTGTTTGAAAAGTAATTTGTTGGTTATTGCCTTTACCTGTTTGTTGCTGGCGATACACATAGGCTGATGAACCCAAAGGGTAGTTTGGCTGAATATTATTTACTACTAAACTAAAGTTGTCACTTTTACTGGCATTAAAATTTGCATCGGCAGTAAGTTGGTGACCACTTTTTTGAAAATTGCGTACATAACCTAAAGCCCCACCGTAGTTATTAAAACTACCCTCGCCACTGGAATAACGGTTAGTGTAAGAACGTTTAGGATCTACAGCAAACAAGGTATCAACAAAAATATCGCTGTTGGTCTTGTTTTTAAATACACCACGTACTGCACTACCCGAAATAGTAATAGTATTTCGGTTATTAATAAAATAATCTAAACCGGCACGACCAAAAGCAAAATAACCATCTCTAATACTTTCGTCCACCTGGTTCATATTTGTGTTGGGTGGTTTTATACTGGTAAGCCTGTCTGTAGTACCATCTGATATACTTTTACGCTGACCATAGTTAGCATTGGCAAAAAAGTTTACTTTACCCTGGCGTACATTAATATCACCACCCAGGTTATACTTGCCACGCATATCAATACCAGCACGTATATTACCACTGTAACCCACACGACGGGCTTTTTTCAAAACAATATTTAAAATACCACCGGTACCACCCGATGCATCAAACTTTGCTGATGGATTGGTAATTACTTCTACGCTGGCAATCTGATCGGCTGGTATCTGATCCAATGTAAGGGTAGTAGGGCGGCCATCTACAAAAATTTGCGGGCTGCTGTTACGTAAGGTTACATTACCATCAATATCTACATTCAACGATGGCACATTTTTCATTACATCAGCAGCGGTACCACCACTGGTTGCTGCTAAATCTTTTTCAACATTATATACTTTACGGTCAATAGCCAGTTGCACCAATGGTTTGGTAGATGCTACTGTTACGTTACCCAATATTTGCTGGTCAATAGCCAGTTTAATATTGCCTAAGTCTTTATCCAAAGCACCCATCATGGCACTCATATCAGCAGTACCCGAACGCATTTTGTCCATCATGGCCTTATCAATAAAAGCTACCGGTTGGCTTACTTCTTTAAAGCCAATAGCACTAATAACAAGGGTATATTGCCCCATGGCAGGTAAACCTTCTAATCTAAAATCACCGTTTGCCTTAGTTAACATGCCGCTGGCCAGCACTTGTTTCATGCTTTTGCTGGCGCTGTCAAACTTATTGGTATAAAGTTGTACCGATGCCGCATCCAGGCCCTTGCCGGTAACCGAGTCAATAATTTTACCATAAAATGCACCGTTTGACATACCTGCACCACCACCTGATCTGTTACCCGAACCGGGCTGTGCATGAAGTGTAATTACAGTTAGTAATAGCGAGGTTAAAACTCCCAAAAATCTTTTCATTAGTTACTTTGTATTTATCGCCCTTTCAGGCAAACTTTAGACGTGCAAATGTCATAAAACCTGCTGACGCTTTTATGACAATATAAATATGGGTTGAGGGAAGGATAAGTGGTAATTAGACGGGATGAATAAAGTAGAGTTTAATAGGTGTTAACGTATTGTTAATAAAGGACTTGCTTTTGATATGTTTTTAATTGCAGGCCATACCAGTTCCTGCTGAGAAGTGCTGATAAGGGACTAGTATTTTTAGTTTACCAGCTGCAGTAATACAGATGAGCTTTCGTTGTGTCACTCACTGCATCGTTCGGTACGCTAATCAGCATCGTGTTAAGGGTGGGGTATATAATTTAATTTTAAAATGTTTCTATTGTAATATATTAACTATCAAATTTATTAATTGTGAAATCAGCACTTTTTATTTAAAATTATAATTCGCCAAAACTCACTTTTTTTACGAGTTTTGGCGAGTTATAATTTTATACTTCAAACAGGTTTTCTAATGTTATGGTGTTTTGCACCAGTTCGTTGCTGTAAGCATTATTGGTTATACCAAAGGTGGTAACCATGGTAAGGAATATATTTTTACGTGTTTGTGTAGCTTGTTGTAGTTGTGCTATTTTATTTTTAAGATTCAGGTAGTACTTTTTATCAATAGTAAATGTAGTATTGTAAAATTTCATTTCACACAGGTTCATAATATTATCGTCTCTGTCTATTAACAAATCAATTTGTGCAGTATTATTAAACCAACTGCTGTTGGTAGAAAAAATGGCATCTATACGTAGTGCACGTTTTATTTGGTTAATATGTTTAAGGCAAAGTGTTTCAAAGCTAAACCCGGCCCATGCTACATAGCCCTGGCTTTTATGTAAACGCTGCCAGGTACCGGCACCAAGGTTGGCATTGTTTTGTATAAACTTCAGGTAAAACTTTGAGTATTCATCTGATAGCCGGTACAACGT
Organism: Chitinophagaceae bacterium UBA4857; assembly: GCA_002399735.1. Classification (GTDB taxonomy): domain Bacteria; phylum Bacteroidota; class Bacteroidia; order Chitinophagales; family Chitinophagaceae; genus Terrimonas. The sequence continues at coordinate 25,030 of DHEF01000028.1, read as the reverse complement.
AAGTTGTTTTTTATTACCCCAATAAACATACTCGCTAACAAAGCCTGATTCTATCAGCTCCTCCAATTTTAGTGAAAAATCACCACCACTCGGTATTTTACTTTTATGTATGAGTTCCTGCCTGTTAATGCCTTTATTACAACTGGCGAGTGCTTTTATAATAGCCAGGTGTTTCTCCGATTCATCAAATAAGGAAACGTACAGTTGTGTAAACTCGGTTTTTAAAGCACCGTTTTTTTCAAAACAAAGGTGGTCTATGTTTTGGGCAACACTTTTTCCTTTTTGTAGTTTTTCTAAATAGTGGGGTACGCCCCCTATGGCCATATATATTTGTGCTGTATCATATGTAGTATAGTTTATTCCGCGGCTTTTTAAAAACAAATTGGTTTCGTTTAGGGTAAATGGCAACAACCTTATGTGGCGATTAATACGGTTATGCAATCCGCCTTTATTTTTAATAATTTTTTGTATCATGTACGAGGCCGCCGAACCGCAAATAATTACTATCAAATCTTTTCGTTTGGTACAATAGGTGTTCCAAAAGTTTTCAAAAGCCATTAAAAATTTTGACTTAGGCGTTGCTATCCAGGGAAACTCATCAATAAAAATAACTTTCTTTTTGGTTGATTTTACACCGGATAAATATTGTTCTAACAGGGAAAAGGCCTCGAACCAATCAGTAGGTGGTGTTAGCTTTTTTTTACGACTTTTTGCTATAATGGCTTTGGTAAAGTTGTCTAACTGATCGGTCATCAGACCTTTGTACAACCCCGTAATTTCAAACACCATTTGTTTGGCAAACACTTCTCTTATTAGAAATGTTTTACCAATACGTCTTCGGCCGTATATAGCCAATAGCTCTGATTTGTTATTATGTAAGGCCTCTTTTAGTATGTCAATTTCGGGGGCTCGGCCAATTAATAGGCTCATATAACATAAATTATAGTTCGCCAAAACTAGTGAAAAAAGTGAGTTTTGGCGAATTATAGTTTTTTATAGTGATAGGAATTATAGTTAAATGAAAGGCTGCAAGTCGTTGTTTTGGAATATTGATTTACAGGATGATTGTTGTTATATTGAAGACAGGGCGGGGAACTGCTGATGATGGTAGCACTGTAGTTGACTGCCGCAATAAATTATTATTAAACAGTGGTATAGTGTTTTGATTAACAAAGAAGTAATAAGGTTTTAAAACCCAATGTTTGGAAGATGAAGTAAAGCATTAACTTTGCAGCGTTTATGAAAACAAAAACGTTAAAAAAGAATAAGGTAAATATTATTACGCTGGGTTGTAGTAAAAATATGGTGGATAGCGAGGTGCTTAGCGGCCAGTTGCTGGCTAATGATATTTCGGTGGTACATGAGAACAAAAAAGTTGACCATAATATAGTGGTGGTGAATACCTGCGGATTTATTGATAAAGCCAAAGAGGAAAGTATTAATACCATTTTGGATCAGGTGGAACTGAAACGTAAGGGCAAACTTGAAAAAGTATATGTTACGGGTTGCTTAAGCCAGCGGTATAAAGATAACCTGGAAGATGAAATACCGGAAGTAGATGCATTTTTTGGTACCATGGAATTGCCTTTAATGTTGAAACAGCTGGAAGCTGATTACAAAGCAGAACTGATTGGTGAACGTTTATTGGCTACACCTAAACATTATGCCTATTTAAAAATATCGGAAGGGTGTAACCGTACTTGCTCATTTTGTGCTATACCACTAATGCGTGGTAACCATGTAAGTAAAAGTATTGAGGATATTGTAAAGGAAGCCGAAGGATTGGTGCGTATGGGTGTAAAAGAAGTAATGTTGATTGCGCAGGAGCTTACTTACTACGGTTTGGATATTTATAAAAAACGTATGCTGCCTGATTTGTTAAACAGGTTGGCAGATGTGAAAGGGTTGGAGTGGATCAGGTTGCATTATGCTTATCCGTCAAAATTTCCGATGGAGATATTACCTGTAATGCGTGAAAGAGCTAATATTTGTAATTACCTGGATATGCCTTTGCAGCATGCGGCTAATAACATGTTAAAAGCCATGAAACGCCAGATTACCCGTGAAGAGATGGAAGAGTTGATAGCGGCCATACGTGCAGAAGTGCCGGGTATTTGTTTGCGTACTACATTAATAACCGGTTTTCCCGGTGAAACGCAGGAGGATGTAGAAGAGTTAAAAGCCTTTTTAGAAAAAATGCGTTTTGACAGGGTGGGAATATTTACCTATTCGCATGAAGAGAATACATCCGCTTATGATTTAACCGATGATATACCGGCTGAAGAAAAAGAAAGAAGAGCACAGGAAATAATGGAAGTGCAACAGGAAATATCTTACGAAAAAAATCAGGAAAAAATTGGTAAAGTGTTCAGGGTTTTGATTGATAAAAAAGAATCAGGACGTTATTTAGCCCGTACGGAATTTGATAGTGTGGAAGTAGATAATGAAGTGGTTATTACTGCAGATAAAAAACTAAAAATTGGTGAGTTTTATAATGTAAAAATTACCAAAGCTTATGACTATGATTTAGAAGGTGAAGTAGTATAAAAATTTTTATTTTATAAGTTATTAAAAAAGGGTTCCAATCGGAACCCTTTTTTGTGTATGTATTAAAGTACGTAATATGTTTTACGTTCTGTTTGTTGGTATTTAGGTGCTACATCATCATGCATCCAATCGTCCAGATCTACCACTTGTGCGGCTTTACGCAATTTGGTTTTAGCTACGCCATTTTCGTTTTGACCGGTTGTTACCACTTCGGCATAGGTTACATTTTTATGCTCGTAAGTTAAATCGTATAACTGTGTCAGGTTTTTTTCAATATTGTTGCTAATGGTAGTCATTGGTGTATCGGTTGGTTTGTTTTCAAATGGATCCTGTAAATGAATAGCCATTTTTTCGATTAAGAGAAAACAAGCTGAAATGGCTACTACCAAAGGAACCTCAAATAAACCAAAGTACTCAATTAAACCGAAAGGTAATAATGAAATAAATAATAACAATGCCAGGTGAATGTATAAGCTATAGGTACTTGGGAAAATAGTGTTTTTAATACGTTCACATTTACCCATGGCATCACATAAACGTGATAATGTGCGATCAATTTCTACTTGTTGAAAACGGTTAATCATACCTTCTTCCAACGCCATTCTTAAATCCTGCGCCATTAAATCCAACAGGGCAGAAGGCACATTATCAACCGTACGTATATAAGCCAGATCCTGTTTTGATAAATATTTATCTAAACCTTTGGTAGGTTGTTGCCCACGTAAGTGTCTGCTTAAACTACGGCACCAGGCTATTTGTCTTTTTATCATGCGTTGCTGAAACGCCATAATACGCTCATCAGGTTCATCTGTTAGTACAGTAAAGTTCATTATCTGTCTGCCAAATGTACGGGAATCGTTTACAATAGCACCCCAGATATGGCGTGCTTCCCACCAGCGGTCATATGCCTGGTTACTTCTAAAACCAAGTAATAATGATATAACTGTACCTAAAATAGCTGGTACGGCAATGGGGATAGAAATGCGGGTAAAATGATACGCATCATACAATACAGCTATACTGGTTGCATATACGGCGATAAAAATTATCTCATATTTCACTTTTCCAAACACATATTTGAATGGAATATTCTTTTTTAATAACATAAATTATCGGGGTTTTAATGCAAGTGTTTATTAATACACCATAGGCCAATGTAACATTGCTGTACATAACTTATATTGTATGTTGTAAGACATTGAAACCTTACTTGCCAATTGGAAGTGTAGCTAACTCAGGCTGAGCTTCATAGCTATGTTCTGCTTCCACGGTTTCTTCCACCACTTCTCTGCTGAAGTTTTCAAATACCGGTGTTTTGTAAAAGGGAATGCCCGATTTATTAAAGAAAGATAGGGGGTTAAGACTACGATCATGAATTTTTGTGTAGCTGTAATTTTCAGGAACATAAATCATGTCGATATCATTAGCATCGGCAAAATTTCTGAAAACGGCTAAAGTATCGCCCAGCATATATTTGAAATTTATTTTCTGAATATTTTGCGGGAAACGATCTTTTAATTGTTTGCAGGCCTGACGGAAGTTTTCGTTCATTACTTCGTGGTATGGGTGCTTAGAGGCTCCTGTGATTAAATCTATAGACGAAGTAGGTAAAGAAAACGCATGAAACAGTACTATGTTTACTTTACGTCCTGACAGGCTTTTTAAAACTTGCTCTACATTTTTTACAGAGTTAACACTACAGTCGGTTGGAATAAGTAAGTTGGTCATAATATTATTTTTTATACCACAAAACTGCATCACCGACATTAAAAAGGCCTAAATGTTGAATTAGGCCTTAATTAAAATGTTATTAAAATTGCATTAGAATTTAAAATTCGATATTTTCTTCTAAACAAATGGGAAGATTAACTGTTACCTGCGTGCCGATATTTACTTTAGAGTTAATATCAATACTGCCGCGATGAATACGTATTATATTATTAGATAAAGGCATTCCAATACCATAACCTTCATAATCTTTTACGTTGGAGGCACGGAAAAATGGAATATAAATCTGTTTGATATCTTTTTCGGGAATACCAATACCATTGTCCTTAACTATAATTTTTGCCAAGGCTGATTCTATAATCAGATCCACCTCAACCTTTTGGTTATTAGAATATTTACAGGCATTCATAACAATATTACCTATTGCAATTTTTAATAGGTCATAATTACCCATTACGGTCATACTTGCGTTTTCGTGGGGTAGGGCATGCATATTTATTTTAATACTGCTTTCAGGAAAAATGGCATCTACACTGTCCTTAACATCAAATATCAATTGGTCCAGACGTACCGCTTCATGTTTTTGTTTTTTTCCGTCAAAACCGGTTTGTGCTAATGATAATAAGCCTTTTGTAAGGTGTTGTAATTTTTCTGCTTGCTTGGTGATATTTTCCAGCGATTGTTTATAGCCATCGGCAGTTCTTTCTCTTTGTAATGCATAATCAGCTTCGCCAACAATAGAAGTAAGCGGTGTTCTTAGTTCGTGTGAAGCATTGCTTATAAAATTATTTTGGGCTTCAAATGATGTTTCCAAACGGTCCAGCATTTCATTAAAAGTGGTAATAAGGGTAGCAATTTCGTCCGAACCTTTTTGTTCCTGTAAACGTAAATGTAAATTGCCCTGGCTAATCTGTTTAACTTTTGCTGTAATATCTCTAAACGGTTGAAAAGTGCGACGGGAGAAGTACTTACCCACTGTAAAGATTAATGCCACCGCACAAATAAATGTAATGATTTTAATAATCAGCAAATGCTGCATCATTTCCCTGGCATAAACATTCACGGCTGATTTAATTACAATATGATCATCGCCTGTGTTTTCTTTGTACAGTAAACCGGCGTAGTGACGATAGCCTTTTTTATAAAATACAGTAGCACCGTCGGCGTTAATAATTTGTTCAAGATACCGGGTAGGCAACTCCGGTGCCAATGGCGTTTTAGTCATTTTGGCCCCTTTTTCTACTTCCAGTATAAATGCTTTTTCTTCAGGCAATTTTTCCATGTATTGCCGCTGAAGTTCCCGGAAGGATTCGGTGGACTCTGCATCATGTTCAAACCGGTATTTAGCCGAAATTTTTGCTCTTAACTCAACACGTTTGTTAAAGTCGTTATGAGCAGATTCGCTGAGGAAAAAATAAACCGTAATGTTTAAAATAAAAAAAACGGTAGCAGTAAGTGCCGTAAACAGTAAAGTTGTTTTTGTTTGTATTTTCATATAGCAATGCCCTTATACTTTTAGCATATAACCCATGCCCACAATTGTTTGTATAAATTTTTGATCCGGTACTTTTTCAATTTTTTTGCGTAAGTAATTTACATATACATCTACTACATTGGTACCCATATTAAAATCAATACCCCAAACATTTTCCAGTATTTCTAAACGTGATAATACTTTGTTTTTATTTTTTATAAAATACTCCAATAACCTGTATTCTGTCGAAGTAAGGTTAATGGCGGTATCGTTCAGTTGCACTACTTTTGCATCCAGATTAACGGCGATTTCGCCAATATAAAAAATATTTTCGTCTTGCAAAGCCAATGTTCTGCGCCTGTTTAATGACCGTAGCCGAGCCTCCAGTTCGGCAAACTTAAATGGTTTAACAAGGTAGTCGTCGCCACCGTTGTTTAAACCCGTAACAATATTTTCGGTTGTGCCTAATGCGGTTAAAAACAGGATAGGGGTAACCACTTTTTCCTGGCGTAAACGTTTACATACTTCAATGCCGTTCATGCCGGGTACCATAATATCCAGTATAATGATATCAAATTCATGTTCCTTAGCAATTGTATAACCAATATAACCATCAGGTGCAACAGTAATGCTGTAGCCATTCTCGGTTAAACCTTTATTGATAAGGGTTGCTACGCTGGGTTCGTCTTCAACTAGTAATATCTTCATACTTACAAATTAGTAATTTACGGCTACTTGTTAGCGGAGTAAAATAGTTGCAAATGTACATCATCGTTTTTTAATGCTATGTTATAGGTTTTTGGGTGTTTAAAAATATAGCATCACAATTGTTTATTCTACACCAATTGGCTATTACATTTGTAACTAATTTTTGGGTATGAAAATTCTGGTTATACAGCAACAAATGATTGGCGATGTGTTAATTAGCACTATTTTATGCAATAACCTGCGTACTATATACCCACATGCGCAAATTGATTATATGATTTTTGAACACACATTACCGGTTGTGTTACATAATCCGAACATCGATAATTTTATTTTATATAACAAAGGCATTCCTCTAAAAAGCATTATTAAAAAAATAAGATCAACAAAGTATCATCTTATACTGGATGCTTATGCAAAAATCGGCACATCATTAATGTGCTTATTTTCCGGTGCCGGTAAAACAATTGGTTTTCGTAAATGGTACACCAGTTTTTGTTATTCAAAAACACTCAAGAGAAATACTAAAGCAACAACTAAGGCCGGACTTGCTATAGAAGTAAGAATAGCTTTATTGCAGTTGGTGGAACCAATTAGCAATCCTGATTTAATACCGCATATTTTTTTAACCGAGGAAGAAAAGGAGTTAGCAAAAACTACTTTACAAACGCATAATTTGTTAGAGCATAAATTAATAATGATAAGTTTATTGGGTAGCAATACGTTAAAATCATACCCGGCAAAATATATGGCGCAGGTGCTTGATTTTGTAGCAGCTAATTGCAATGGCAAATTGTTGGTTAATTATGTGCCCTCGCAAAAGCAAGCTGCTGATGAAATATTTAGTTTATGTAACCCCGATACCTTACAGAAAATTGTGAGAGATGTACAACCTGCGGACTTACGCAGTTTTCTTGCCATTCTTTATTATTGTAAAGCCTTAATTGGAAATGAAGGTGGAGCCGTAAATATGGCAAAAGCCATGGATATACCTACATTCAGTATTTTTTCGCCAAGTGTTGAACAGGAAAATTGGGACATTTTTGCTGATGGTAAAAAACATGTATCCACACATTTGAAACATTATAATGAAGCACCTTTTATAAACGTTGATAGAAAAAAAAACAGAAAACAAACACCTGCTTTGTATAATACTTTTACACCTGATTTATTTATTAATAAACTACGATATTTTATAAAAGAAAACAAGCTTGAATAAGCGTTGGGTATTTGCATAATGCTCAATAGAATTGTTGCAGCACAAGTGAGTGACACAACAGAAGCTGATAGTAGCACTGCTGCTGACTACAAAAAATTATTCAAAACTATTCAACCAGTCCTTCAGGTCTTTTAAAAAGGCGTCTTTGTATTTAAAGGCATCTCTAAAGCCCCAACCATGGCCACCACTGGGATATATATGTAGCGATGCGCTTACACCTGCTTTGTGTAAAGCATTGTAATAGTTAGTACCATTGGTAGGTAGTACCACTTTATCATCGTCAGAAAATGCAATAAAGGCTTTAGGTGTAGTGGCTGTCACTTGTTTTTCGTTACTGTAGGCAACACTTATTTCGTTAGTTGGATTAGCACCCAATAAATTTCTTCTGGATCCTTTGTGGGTATATGTAGAGTCCATCGTAATTACCGGATACAACAAAATTTGAAACGCAGGTTTTGTTGCCGCTTCACTTTTTGTGGCAATGGTAGCCGCTAAATGTCCACCGGCCGATGAACCCATGATACCAATTTTATTTTCGTTGATAAACCATTTTGCTGCATTGGTTTTTGTAATGCGTATAGCTTCGATAACATCGCTAAAAGGCACATCTTTATTACCAAATGGCATACGGTATTTTAGTACAATAAAAGCAATACCCTGATCGGTAAAAAACTTAGCAAAATCGTAGCCCTCGTGGTTGTAAGCTAAATGGCTGTAACCGCCGCCAGGCAAGGCTATTACGGCACGTCCTGTACTTTTACCGGCATCGGGTAAGTACACACGCATTTGTGGTTTAAAAATACCTTTTTTGTCATCCTCCGTTTGCCCTTCGGTACCATTACTATTGGGTGCGCCATTGGGCCACAAGTATATATCGGTGTAACTATTTGTTTGTGCAAACACATTGTTTATAAACAGTGTGCTCATAACCATGCAAAGCATAAAAAAACGAAGCATAATAAATATTTTATTTTGTTTGTCATCTGCATTACTACTATCATCGTCTGTTGTGTCACTCACTTGTACGTTCGGTAATTCTATTCAGCATTATGTTAGTTTCCTACTAGTGGCTTAAACACTCATTACCAAATCACCAAATCATCAAATTATTTTCCTGTTTAAAAATACAAAGGATAAAACTTCATCTTTCCTTTACTGTCCAGCATTAATGCCGGTGCCGGAATTTTAATGGCGTTTAACATAAAAAAACAAGTTCGTAAAAATTTGCTCTTGGTTTTAATTTTTGTCAGGTCAATATCCAGACTTAAAAAAAACTGACGCTTGCGGGGTATATCATATCGGGTGATGGTGTTGCCATCGGCATCATCCCATTTATTTTCGTAACCACCCCACATACCATCTGCTCCATAACCCACCGCAATATTTAACCATTTAGGGAAATTACTTTCTTTAAAAAACGAATGTACATTGGCACTTAACCAATAGGTTTGGGCATTGTAATCTTTTAAAGTACGTTCGTACAAACTGGTGCCAAATAAACCATCGGCACGTTTATCCAACATAGGGTCGCTGTATTTATTGGCATGAAAAGAAAACTTTAATTGTACCCTTTGTTCTTTCCAGGCTAACTCTTGACCAACGTATAGCATAGATCCCGTAAGGTTTGCCGCCATGTCGCTCCAACTAAATCCCCATTTCTCAGAATAAGCATCTAAAAACTCAATCACTGTTAAATAAGCCGTACCACTTAAACCACCCAGCCAAACAGCACTCTTGTGGTTCATGCCTGCCCATTGCCATATTTCTGATGATAATTTGCCGGTGGTGTAAGCCGTCCAGGCATGGCCGGCTTTATCCATTTGTAACCACTCCTTACTATCATCGTAGGTATGAAACTTACCACGGGGCTCATTTTTATACCAGGCTTCGTTTAGTAAAATTAATGAGCCACCATAAGCAGCTACGTTGGCACTGCCTACCCACCAATGGCGACGTTTTTTTTGTTCAGGTGATAAACGTTTTCCTCCATCCCAAAATCCAGCCTTTGTTGGAATACCTTCCATAGGAAGTGTAAATACGCTATCCTTATAGATGGTAATGGGTAATGTATCATTCTGTGCAACAAGAAAATTGTTGCCTGCGCAAATAAGAAAAAGGGTAATAATTAAAAACCGAAAGTTTGTATTCAACATGAGCTACGGTAAAGCAGGGCTGTTTATGAAAAACTAAAATATTCGGCAAAAATACATTTACTTTATCTTTTGGGTAGTAAAACATAAAATATATAACTTACAACCCTTATAATCATTTAAATAGCAAACTATGGACGCTGCCATTCAAGACAAGGTAAATATTTGGTTAAACGGAAATTTTGATCAGGATACTAAAGATCAAATCGTTCAATTACAAACAAATAATCAGACTGATTTAGCTGATGCGTTTTATAAAAATTTAGAGTTTGGTACCGGTGGTCTACGTGGCATTATGGGCGTAGGCACCAACCGCATGAATAAATATACCGTTGGTATGGCCACACAGGGTTATGCTAACTATTTAACGCAAAGTTTTGGTAACGATGTTAAAGTGGCTATTGCACATGATAGTCGTAATAACAGTCGTTTTTTTGCCGAAACTACCGCTAATGTTTTTGCCGCAAATGGCATTAAGGTTTATTTATTTGAAGCATTAAGACCAACACCGGAATTATCTTTTGCTATCAGACATTTGGGTTGTCAGGGTGGTGTGGTTTGTACCGCTTCGCACAACCCTAAAGAATATAACGGCTATAAAGCATATTGGAATGATGGCGGCCAGATGGTACCACCACACGATAAAAATGTAATTAAAGAAGTAGAAAAAATAGCATCAGTTGATGATGTAAAATGGAGTGGAGGAGAAGCAAATATTACTTTAATAGGTAAAGAAATTGACGCGGCCTATATAGAAATGGTAAAAGGCTTAAGCGTGTACCCGGAAGTAATTGCTGAGCAACATGATTTAAAAATTGTGTACACACCTATACATGGTACCGGTATAAAATTAGTACCTGATGTTTTAAAAGCATTTGGTTTTACCAATGTAACTATTGTAAAAGAGCAAGAAGTTCCGGATGGTAATTTCCCTACAGTTGGTTATCCTAACCCTGAAGAAAAAGAAACCATGAGCATTGGTTTGGCAAAAGCCAAAGAACTGGATGCCGATATTTTATTAGGTACCGACCCCGATGCTGACCGTGTAGGCATTGGTGTAAAAGACAATAAAGGAGAATGGGTATTAATGAATGGTAACCAAACGGCGGTATTGGCTTTTAACTATTTACTGGAAGCAAGACGTACCAAAGGTATTGCCCAACCCAATGATATGATTATTACTACCATTGTTACTACCGGCATGGCAGATGCCTTGGCTAAAGGTAATAATGCGGCTTGTTACAGGGTTTTAACCGGCTTTAAATGGATTGCCGAAATGATCCGTGAAAAAGAAGGAAAGGAGAAATACATTATTGGTGGTGAGGAAAGTTTTGGTTTAATGATTGGCGACGAGATAAGAGATAAAGATGCCGTAAGTGCCGTGGCTTTATTATGCGAAATGGCCGCTTACGAAAAAGCGAAGGGTCGCACTTTATTTGATAAACTGATTGAGTTATACATTCAATATGGTTTTTATAAAGAAGACCTTATTTCTATTACTAAAAAAGGCATGGACGGGCAACAACAAATTGCTGCTATGATGGAAGCTTTCAGAAAAAATCCGCCAACCAGTATTAATGGGGTAGCCGTAGCGCAGTTATTGGATTACGAGTTACAAAAGGGCACTAACATTCAGGACGGCAGTCAGTGGGATATTCAATTACCTAAATCAAATGTATTACAGTTTATTTTAGCGGATGGCAGTATTATTTCTGCCCGACCAAGCGGTACAGAACCTAAGATTAAATTTTATTTCAGTGTAAAAGAAAGTCTGACTAATGCTGCTGATTTTGATAAAGTAAACCAACAATTAGATGAAAAAATAAAAGCAATTATTGCTGATATGAAGTTGTAGGTAAGGGATTCGTTTCCAATTTATTATTATAAAACTGATAATAATAATAGAAAATATTTTTATTTATGAAACCGGGCAAGACGCCCGGTTTTTTTTACCTGCTATTTATTACAAATAATAAAATTGTTATCGATTGCATTGGATGATGGGGTTATGGATATATTTTTTAAATTAACATTAAATAATATATTTGAATCGTTATACCAAATGATTGCCCCAAATTTTCTGCTTAAATGAGTAATGAAAACCTATATGAGGAAAGACGCCTGTTATTAATGCTAAGTAATGATAGTGCTTATGCTTTTCAGCAAATCTTCGATAAGTATAAAGATCATATTTATAAAGTAGCCATGAGTTATGTAAAAGATAAACACTTGGCCGAAGAAATCATTCAGGATGTTTTTACTAAGGTATGGACACATCGCCACTCCTTATTAGAATTACGCTCCTTCGAAGCTTGGTTATATACGGTGGGTAAAAACCGGATATTTGATTACAATAAAAAGAAAATTGCCGACTGGAAGGCACATCTGGGTTACCATTCGCAGAAAAGTGAATCGATAAATGATTCGGAAGGGTTACTCCAGTCAAAGGAATACAAAGAATTATTGCATATTGCACAGCAGCAACTTACTGATCAGCAGTTATTAATATTTAAGTTGGCTAAAGAGGAGCATATGAGTTATAAACAAATAGCGATACACCTAAATATTTCACCCTTAACGGTTAAGACACATTTAACCAGAGCGATGAATACACTCAAAAACCACCTGCTCAAAAACGGGGAGATCAATATCTTCATTCTACTGGCCTTTCAAAATTTTTTTTAATTTCTTGTACTCCATTTTTTGATTTGCGCAGTCTTTATTAGTAGCCGTTATATTTTACTAACCAATGGATGTAAGAAACAGGATACTTTTTCTGCTGGATAAGTTTGTAATCAATCAGTCTACCCAGGCTGAAACGGATGAACTATTCGGATACCTTAGTTCGAGGGAATACGATGAACTATTAAAAGAGCATATTGCTACTTCTTTGGCCACCGGAGCAGAGGGCCTTAACCTGCCTTTGGACAGGTCGGAGACATTGGTAAACAATATCATGAACGGCAGCAATGGTAGCCAGTTTATTTTAAAAAGTATACACAGGAAACAGCGACTAAGGAGAATGATAGCCATAGCGGCTGTTTTTATATTGGTAGCGGTAATATCGTTTTTTTCAGTTAATCGTTTTTTTCAACGTAATACTGATAGCTTGGTTACAATACCCGATGAAAATGAAACATTAACCGTTAACCATAATAAAACCAATAAGGCTTTATCTGTTGCTTTGGAAGATGGGAGCGTGGTTATCCTGCAACCTAATGCGAGTTTATATTACCCTGAAAAATTCGGTCCAAAGAACAGGTCGGTAAAATTGGAAGGAGATGCTTTTTTCGAGATAGCAAAAGACCCGAATAAACCTTTCCTGGTGCATCATGATAACCTTGTAACAAGGGTATTAGGTACCAGTTTTTATATCAAACACAATGATAACGATGACCTGGTAGAAGTAGAAGTGAGAACGGGCAAAGTGGAAGTATACAAACCGTCAAAAAAGAATACGGTGGGAAAGGGAAAGCTGGACAATGGTGTGATCATAACACCCAATCAAAAAGTACGGTATGACGATAGAACACAGTTGTTCAGTACTTCACTGGTAGATATCCCAGTACCGATTAATCAGACATTAAGTACCGCAACAAGGTCTTATACATTTGATAAAGAAAAATTATCGGCAATACTGGATATCATTCAAAAAGATTACGGTATAAAAATAGAACTGGAACAACATTCTGTTCAAGAGTGTTTGTTCAGTGGAAATATTGATGGATTAAGTTTATATACTAAGCTGGATATTATTGTAACTGCTTTAGGATTGCACTATGAATTGAAGGGTACAACGATTTTAATTACAGGTAAAGGCTGTTTGTAAAAAAAATATTCTGAACGATTGACATGCTTATGAAGATTTAATACTTCTTCAGGCTCGACCATATTCTAAACTTTATTGCGCTGGCATTTTATTACACCTGTTTTAGATACAGGTGCTTGTATAGCTGTTTTTTATTAAAAACTATTACTTCGTTATGCTTAATTTTTACAGAACCTGTAAACGGAATAAGTTCCTGCGAACTGTATTTGCGCCGGTAATATGTATACTGTTTATTACCATTACCGTTTCGGCGGGTAATACCAATGCTCAAAACCTACTGGATAAGAGGGTAACCCTGAAAGTATCAGGAGAACCTTTACAGAAAGTAATTGATATGCTGCAGTCGCAAACAAAAATTAATATCGTATATAGTCCCAGTACGATTAATACCCGGCAGGAAATATCTTTTAACGGGGTTGATGTTAAGTTAAAAGACTTCTTTGATAAAGTATTCCTGCCGCTGCATATCCGTTACAGGATCATTGAGAATAAAATTGTACTATACACTGATGCAAATAATGAACGTAGTCAGGTAACGGGCTTGCAATACGATGAAATTATAAAGGGCAAGGTTACTGATAATAAAGGCGATGCTTTAAGCGGTGTATCTATAAGGGTAGTAGGTACATCGCAGGGCGTTTATTCCGATGAGAATGGAAATTTTACCATTGCCGTCTCCGCTATTCCGGTACAACTGGAGTTTAGTCATATCAGTTATGAAGCTAAGGTTGTGTCTGTCACATCCAATACGTTTTCTGTATCGCTGGACAATCCCATTGTTAAAATGGATGAGGAAGTGGTAGTAACGGCACTCGGCATTTCAAGGGCTAACAGGAAAATAGGTTATGCTACTACAAAAGTAGATGGTAGCCTTTTAAGCCAGGCAAAGGAGCCCAATGTGGCTAATAGTTTACAGGGCCGTGTACCCGGTTTAAATATCAGTGGGGTGAATAGTGGTCCCGGCGGTTCAGCCAGGATATTGATCAGGGGTATCAGCAATTTTACCTCTACAACCGGCCCGCTGATCGTTATTGATGGCGTACCGATGGATAATACCCAGAAAGGATCACCCGGTGTGTATGGCGGCCAGGATATGGGCGATGGTATATCGAGTATCAACCCCGATGATATTGAAAACATAGTAGTATTAAAAGGTTCTACGGCCTCCGCTTTATACGGCACCAGGGCTTCTAATGGTGTATTACAGATCACTACCAAAAGCGGTAAAGGCGCCAATGGATTTGGCGTTGAGTTTAATTCCAACTTTAGTATTAACAGCATTATTGATAACAGCGATTTTCAACAGGTATACGGACATGGCTTAAATGGTCAACGCCCAACTTCACTGGCCGAATTAACCGCAGCCAATATCAACAGCTGGGGCGAAAAACTGGACCGGCAGCCCAGTATTGCCATGGATGGTAATTTATATCCTTATGCTGCAGTAGAAAACCAGAAACAAAAATTTTATCGTGTAGCACCTGTTGCAACCAATACTATTTCTTTTGTAAACGGGGGGCCTAATGGTAATCTTCGTTTCTCTTTTTCGCATATGAACAACGAATCGGTATTGCCGAACAGTAGCCTGAGACGTTATTCCGGTAATTTAAACCTGAATCAGAATATAACCCAGAAGTTAAAATTAATGCTGGTGGCAACTTATACAGATGAAGCTGTAAAGTTAAGACCACTGTTAAACGATATGAGCCGGAATGCAAATTTTGCGGTGAACCTTTTACCGGCCAACATCAGCCCTGAATACCTGAAGCCGGGTTATAGCCTGTCAAACGGCTATGAAAATGCCATGAACTCCGATGGGTATATGGCTAACCCTTGGTTTGTGGTGGAAAGGACCATCTCCAACACCTGGCGGAAAAGATTCATTACTTCTGCGGCACTAAAGTATGACCTGTTGAAAAACCTGTATGTACAATTGCGTACTGGTTACGATTTAATTAATGATAATGTATTTAGTGTAGAACCAACCGGCCAGGGCTATTTGAGAAGCGGTAAGCTGGGCGAGCAGTCTAAAGCTACCAATACGGAATTAAATGTGGATGCAATGGCAGGGTATAATACCCAATTGGGTAATGATTTTAACCTGGATCTTGGCTTAGGTGGCAATATCCGGAAATATGCGTATGAAAAAATAGGTATTGAAGGCGGAACAGGTTGGAAACAACCTTTCCTGTACACCCCTTCCAATTTGTTAACCATACCTAATCCCATTTATCCTTCACCATTAAGAGGGCAAACCAATTCTGCCTACTATACTACCGATATCAGTTTCAGGAACTTTTTAACCCTGAATACTACCGGGCGCTATGATGAGTTCAGTACGGTAAACACAGGGCTTTTCACACCTTCCGTTTCGGGCAGTTTCATTTTTACTGATGTGGTGGATGTAAAAAATATTAACTACGGTAAACTAAGGGTATCCTATGCACAAACCAGCGGAGAAGCAACACCATTCAGCAACAGGACCTATTACGTAATTGATAACGGAACGAATGCCAACAGACCTTTTGGTAGTATGGCTAATGAAACCATTGCCGAAAACATAAAACCTTACCGTATGCAGGAGTATGAGATCGGGTTAGAGTTGCAGGCTTTTAAGAGACGAGTAGGGTTGGACATCACTTATTTTGCACGCAAAACAAAAAATGAGTTAATACGTAAACAACTATCGGTAGCGTCCGGCTACCAGTTCAGTTACGAACCATTGGGTATTACCCAAAATAATGGTATTGAGCTTAACCTGACTGGTGATATTGTAAAAAGCCGTGACTTTAACTGGAAAAGTTCTTTTAATATTACCTGGGTAAAAAATAAACTGGTGAAGATCGACAACAATGAAGATCCGGGTCCATTACGTAAGGATGGGGAAGGGCAATACAGGGCTGCTGTTGGTCCGTATAGTAATGGTGCTTTTATTGCCAGTGTACAAGGGCTGCCTATTGCCCAGATCATGGCTTATGACTTCAGGTATGATGATAAAGGACAGATAGTGGTAGGTGCAGATGGTATTCCCTTGCGTGGTGAGTTAAAAGCCATGGGTTCAGGCCTGCCTAAATTTTATGGAGGGTTTAATAATGACTTTACTTATAAGAAATTTAATTTCTCTGTGTTGTTTGATTACAAATTTGGTAACAAAGTATTATCCGGAACTGATTTCATGAGTTATTACTATGGCTTAAATAAAACGACACTGGAAGGTCGGGAAACCGGTGTGCTAGTGAAAGGTGTTTACACAGATGGCTCACCAAATGTTTCTTTAGTGAATACACAGGACTATTATAAAGGCCTGGTGACCAATGTATCGACCATTTCTGTTTTTGATGGCAGTTTTATCAAATTAAGACAGGTTGGATTGGGATATTTGTTTACGCCTGATTTCCTGAGCAGGACACCTTTCCAGGCAATCAATGTTTCGCTGGTAGCCCGTAACCTGTTAACACTACTTAAATACACGGACAACTTTGATCCGGAAGATACTTTTTCATCATTACCGGGGAATGCCGGCCTGGAAGGCGGAGGACTACCACAGACAAGGACCTATGGTATCAACGTAAACTTCAAATTCCGTAAGTGATAGCATCCCATTATTAAGGTTGATTTAAAACGAACATGTATGAAGCGCAACAGTAAAATAACAATACTTCTTTTATTGATCATTGTATCGGTTACGGGTTGTATCAAAGATAGCCTGAACATTGACCCTACCAGGTCGAATGAAGAAAACTTTGATCCCAACTATTTATTGACTACGGCACAGATGGATTACGGCAATGCTACAGAGTTCCAGTTATACGAAATGGGTGGTATGGTACAAATAATTGCCTCTACTTTGGATTATTACAGCGGGGGTGATAAATACTCTATTTCCTTAACTTCTTATAATGACCGTTTTTTCACCAATGGCCTGCAGGGCGCAGCCCGTTTACTGGAGGCCCAGAAACTGGCCGAGAAAAAAGATGCGGTGAGCAATGTAAACCTGATCCAGGTTGCCCGTATCATGTGGATAATGACAATGCAAAGGGTGACTGATATTTATGGTGATATTCCGTATTCAGAAGCGGGCATGGCTAAATATGGCATACAATATCCTAAGTATGATAAACAGGAAGATATTTATAAGGATATGCTGCCCCGACTGGAAGATGCGATCAATAAATTAGATGCTACCAAACCAGGTCCTGCAGGCGATATTATTTACAACGGCAACATAGCACAGTGGAAAAAACTGGGTTATTCTTTGATGTTAAGAATCGCCATGCGTGTGGTGAAAGTGGATGAGGCCCTTGCAAAAACCTATGCAGAAAAAGCGGCCAGCAAAACCTTTACCGATATTAATGATAATGCTATCCTTCCTCTGGATGCGGGTTCTAATGAAGCTACACAAAACAGGATATCGAATGCTTTACTAAACGATTTACCACAGGTAAGATGGGGGGCTACTTTTATCAACTATTTAAAAGATAATAACGATCCGAGGTTGTATACACTTACGGAGAAATCAGATACCGGTTTAGCATTTAATAACCAGATAGGCAGGGGAGGATTACAATATACCAAACAGGCGAACCCTCCGGCGGGCTCGGTAAATGAAGAGCCTATTGGTATGCCTAACGGATATACTATTGGCGGAGTAAGAGATATTGCTACTGCACCAGGTTATCCCGGCGTAACCGGTACCGGCGCCAACGCATCCCCTTTGGGCAATTATGCCCGGCCACGTTTAGCCGTATTTGTTACCAAGCGCAGTTTATCAAAATACCTGATCACCTATGCCCAAACGGAACTGTTAATTGCAGAAGCTAAGATGAGGGGCTGGAATATGGGCGCGGAAACAGCCGCCCAGCACTATAAAAATGGTTTAACCGCCTCCTTGCAATCTATGCAGCAACAGGATGGTATGTTAGCGATTAGCATACCGGATATTACGGCTTATGTGGATACCCGCCCGCTGGATATCAGCACCGATGAAAAGGCTTTGAATATGATCAATACCGAATACTGGGCCTCTACCTTATTTGACCTGCCGGAAGTATGGGCAAATTACAGGAGAAGCGGCTACCCGGTATTGGTACCGGTTAATTTTCCAGGCAATATCACCAATGCTACCATACCGCGGAGGCTGACCTATCCACTTGGAGAAAATGCCAATAACAGGGATAATTACCAATCTGCTTTACAGCGTATGGGCGGCAGCGATTTAAATACCATCAGGATATGGTGGGATAAATAAACAAACCCTGCTATTTTATATAAATGATGAAAAGATCAAACCAACATAAAATGAAAAAAAATATTTTTCTTTTCCCCTTACTGGCCCTGCTTATGGTAGCCTGCTCAAAAGTAAGGGTGGCAAAAGATCTGCCCGAATTAACAACACCCGAATACAGGGACTCCGTAAGATCGGCCATAGTCTGGATAGAACAGGTGGCCAAGGAGAAGGCCGATTCTATCCGTAAGGTGGACTCCCTGCGTAATGCAACGGGTGGCGGACCTGATCCGGACGATCTGCGGTTTAAAAAAGACCTGTTAATAGGTTACGTGGAAGTAAATAACCGGGCGTTTAAAAATGTGACCTGTTTCCTGGATGAAGAAGGAAAACCGGTGATTGATCTGGCACTGATGTTTGCACCCAATATTAATATCAATCCTGCTACGGGTAAAGCTCATATTACCTATAATGACCAGGTAAAGGGAACTATCAATAATGGTTATCTACGTTATGTTCAAAGTAAAGGGATAAAAGTAGGTATGACCATTCTTGGTAACCATGATAATGCCGGCTTCAGGAATTTCAGGAATCTGGCAGAAGCTACGGAATTTGCCCAACATGTTGCTATGGAAGTGAGAAGGTTAGGACTTGATGCCATTGATTTTGACGATGAATACTCCGCCAATCCCTTATGGGCAAATAACGAATCCTTTACCATGGTAGTATCAGAGATAAAACGGCTGTTGCCGGACAAGTTTGTGATGTGTTACATATTTGGTGGCGCTTCCGCCTCCAGCTGGAACGGTACGCGGATAGGTGATTATGCCGATGTTGGCTGTTCTGCTTTTTACCCGCAAATCCCAGGTGCTGGCTCCGCAGGTTTTCCTGTCAATAAATTAATTGCCAGTGCTTCTTATACCTATGGCGGTTTTGGTAATCCTGAACAGGATATGAAATCTTTAAAAACAAATGGCTACAGGGGAGTGATGATATTTGATGTAAGAGGGCTGGTAGGATTTACGAATTTCTTTGCACCCTATGTTAAAGGTATGAAGGATAAAACGTTGACTGTAGTACCTGGTTGCCTGAATGCAACGGAAAATGATGACGTAAATAAATAAAACCTTCAGAACTAAATGTTTTTAATGAAAAAGAATATTATGCTTTTCAAAACTAACCTGATCGATATGATAAAAAAGGCATGCTTTGTTTTTGCATTAGTCTTTACGACAATCCATGCTTTGGGGCAATTAAACCCTTTTAGGGCGGATAATATAGTCAATGGAACAGCCTCTGTGGCTATTAGTAATGGAGGTATTGGTAAACTGACAAATGGTAATACAAGTACCAATGATTATATTGACTTATACGCACCTGCTCAAACAAATAATATTATTATGCAGTTTGAACTAGTCAATCCTTCAATAGTGGTAGGTTATGATTTTTATTTTTATTCTGCTACCTATGCCTCTCAAAGCATCACGATAAGTGGCTCTAATAATGGTACGGATTGGGTAAGTTTAAATACAATCAATGGAGCTTTGGCAGTAATGTCGGCAATGTTTAGTAACACAACGGCATATAAATTTTATCAATTCTCTTTCCAGAATATTAATAACTCTTCAAGAAATCTGTCGCCAACAGAATTAATTGGTTTTAGTAACGAATTTGCGCCAATAGTTTTTAAAGCAGTAAGAGGTGCATTAAAAACACAGGCAATATTAACATGGAACCCCATCTCCTTAGCAGGGAATAATTCTAACAGCGGTATAGTAATAGAACGTTCTCAAGACGGTACCAACTATATTATTGTCGATAAAGTAAACAAATCCACCGTAACATATACTGATGAAGGGTTGACATTAAATTCTAAATATTGGTATAGGATTCAAGGGTTTACAGGTACCTTGACTACTCCGTATTCCTCAGTGGAGGAGGTTTACACGGATGATGTTTTAAGAAATGCTCCTGCACTTACTTCCACTCCTGTAACTGGTACTCAGATCGCACATGTATGGAGTTTAAATATTCCCACTTCTGGAGGTTTTGAATTGGAAAAATCATTGGATGGTACGAATTTTTCATTGTTTGGCAGTTTTGATAAAAACATAACGAGTTTTAATGAGGAATCGTTGACTCCTTTAACTACCTATTGGTACAGGATAAGAGGATTTAATGATGTCTCAAAGTCTCCTTACTCCAATGTGGTGGAAGTGAAAACTACTAACGTAACAGCCAGCCCTGCTGATATTACCGATGACGGCGGACGTTTATTCGTTAGTGCTGAAAACTCAGGCATTGGCGGTGCAAATGCAGCAGAGGGGTCCAGTAAGTTTATTGATAATGACTTTGTAACTAAATGGCTAGTATTTAAGGCACAGGTACCAGGAAGTTTGTCAGCAGTATATAAACCAATAGGTTCATACATAGTAACCAGTTATACATTAGCTACTGCGAATGATGCTGAAGGTCGTGATCCCAAGAGATGGGAGTTCTCCGGTTCTAACGATAGTATAAACTGGGTAACCTTGGATACGAGGGCAAATCAATTCGGACCATTTGCCAATAGAAGTACTACTTATACCTTTAACCTCGCAAATCCTGGGAATGTTGCGTACAAATTTTACAGAATACTATTTATTGAAAATAATGGTTCTACTGATATTGTCAGGTTTCAGATTGCTGAGTGGGAAATAATGGGTCTGGATATGAACTCACCTACACTCCCTACAGGCTTAACTGTTACAGCCACAAATACAAGCTCGGTTAGTTTACAATGGCAAGGGGGAGGTACTGTTCCTGCGGCCAGTTATACCCTGCAGCGTTCTGTTGACGGAATAAATTTTACCACTATTGCACCCAGTCTGCCTGCAACACCATTAACTTATACCGATGCAAACCTGGCAGATAGTATGATATACTATTACCGGGTACAGGCAAAAGGCGTTACACCAACGGCTGTTACAGGCTGGTCTAATGTGGCCAAAGCTCTCACGGAATTTGAGAATGGTAAACCTATTGCGCCTATCAACTTTGCTGTTACCAATGCTGTGGATAGTATTATTTCTGTTAAATGGACCGACCGGTCTTACAATGAAACAGGCTATACACTGCAGCGGTCGGTTGATAAGGTAAACTTTATTGCCGTTGCTACCCTGGCAGCAAACACCACTACTTATAATGATTCTACTGTATGGCCTGCTGTAAAGTATTATTACAGGGTACAGGGTTTCAATGCAAGTCAGCAATCTATATTTTCCAATATCGATTCAGCCATGACACCGGGCTTTAACCGACCACCATTTGTATCGTTTCCCAATGTTGAACGTACAGTCTGTAACCCTTCAGGCGAGTACAATTTTACGATCTCCAATATTACAGGAGGGCCGGGCAATGAAAGAACACAAACCCTTAAAGTGATCAGTATTACTGCGGATAGTGCCCACTTCTTTACCAATATGGTCTTTAATGTCAATGTCGTAAATGGCGTAGCCCAGTTTGGATTTAAAGGAACCGGCCTGGCAAAATATGGCGATACGGCTGTTATAAAATTAATGGTGCGGGACGAAGGCGGAATTAATGCCTTTGGCATCGATAGTGCTATTGTAGAATTAAAAATCGTTTACCAGCCATTGGTGGTTACTATCACTGCCAATACCAATGACATTGACAATGTTCCTTTATACCGGTTAGTACAGCTTACTGCCGCAACAAACCTGCCTTCCCAGACAAGAAATTATAACTGGACAAATGCCGATGGAATTGTGGGCAGTACGAATAATATGATATTAATGACCCAGCCCTCACGTCCCACTATTTATACAGTAAAAGCAACACATCAGTCAGGTTGCGAAGCTACCGCTAGTATTACACTTACACCGGTTGCGAACAGGAATATTGCCAATGTACTAACCCCCAATGGCGATGGCAAAAATGACCGCTGGATCATATCGGGTATTACTACAAATCAGAATAACAATGTTAAAGTGTACGACCGGGCAGGCAGGCTGGTATATACCAAAAATAATTATGATAACACTTGGGATGGTACCTATAACGGCAAAAAGCTGGAAGAAGGAACTTATATATACTATGTAAACTTCGGCGACGGTACTAAAGTAGTTTCAGGCACATTAACCATCATTCATTAATCCTAAACGATTGCTCAGCGCAACTTAAAATAAGATGAGGATGAAAAAAAATATATTCAGTTTAACCGCCGCCATCATTTTTATACTGACATCCGGCATTACTATCAATAGTTTTGCCCAGGTAAAAGTATTTGGCTCAGGCTATTTTCAAAACCGGTATTTGTTTAACCCGGCTTACGCAGGGCAAAAAACTAAGCTGACCAATATCGGAGCAGGGTATAATAAACAGGGTGATGGTAGCAAAACACCGGTTACCATGTACCTGAATGGTGATTATGGCTTTAATAATATGGGCGCGGGCGTCAATATTATGAACGATAAAGCAGGCCTCTTGAATACATTTAAAGCCATGGCCACGTATGCCTACCATTTAAAATTGAATAATAATGAAGAAGCAGATCATGGCTTAAGCCTGGGCATTTCAGCCGGCGGCGTACAACGCAGGATTGATTTTACAGCCATTACAGGCGATCCTGACGATCAAACACTTTACCTATATAACAACCAGGATATGAAGTTTGAGGCAGATTTTGGTACTACCTACTACAATAAAGGACTAACAGTACAGGCTGCGCTGCCCAATATGGTGTCAACTTTTAAAAATGATGCTCCGGATATTGTTAATAGGCCTACCATATTCCTATCCGCCTCTTACAAATACAAGCCAACCGGCATGGAGGGTTTTGCATTTGAACCACTGGTTAGTTACAGGGGCTTGCGAAATATGGATGATATTATTGATGCCGGCATCAATATTTCGGCCTTAAACGAACGCGTCAATATTTACGGACTTTACCATTCCTCTAAAAACGTAAGCGTGGGTGCCGGTGTAAAATTGTCTTCTTTTGCGCATATTTTACTTTCCTATGCTACCCAGCCTTCGGCTTTAAAAGCCTATACTTCCGGTAATATGGAAGTGGCTATACGATTCAGTTTTTGATCTTGAACATAAGCAGTTAGTATTAGTATTTTCTAATAACCCGCCGTTATCTCTATAACCGGCGGATTTTTGTAATAGCACTGTAAGTCCTGGTGAAATGAATGAATAAATCAATATAACAGTATCATAAAGCAGCCCTGTAACGACTTGCATAAAGTCTGTTGCCATCAAAGCCGGGGCATTTGACTACGTGTTTTTGGCGTAAGTATATTGAATTAAATAACCCTAAAATGTTTACATAATTGATTTTACACAAACCGGATGTGGTTACATTACCTGAACAGGGTTGTAATGTATCAGCATTATTTATATCGATAGCGGCCGGACACGAACAGTCTTTTACTATCCTGTACAATCAATATTATAAGCAGGTACTTTCCAGAGCAATGTTCTATTGCAATGAAAAGAGCATGGCCGAAGATATTACACAACATGTTTTTCTTGTTGTCTGGAGTAAAAGAATGGCACTGGCTCGTATTGAGAAAGTGGAGCCTTGGTTATGGACGGTTACCCGTAATCGAGCTATCAGTTTTATAAGGAAAGAAGCCTATAAGCGGACCTACATAAAATATCTAAAAACAAGATTTGAGCAGGAAGAACGTTCTCCGTTACAACTATTATTAAATAAGCAAAAAGCAGAACGGATGGAAAAGATTATTAACAGTTTGACTTTTCGTCAACAACAGGTATATCGCTTGAGTAGAAATGAAGGGATGACTTACAGTGCTATAGCGAAGTATTTAAGTATAAGTACCGATACGGTGAAAGAATATATGTCCAATGCATTAAAAAAAATTAGAAAAATGCTTTTACTTCACAAGGATGAGTTGTTGGTTCATGCTATGTAAACTTTGTACAATTTTGTTGGTGAATACTATCCAAAGTTTTACAGATAACCGGCATATTACCCAACCGGTAAAGGGGTTTTTACACGATGCTGATTAGTATTACCGAACGATGCAGTGAGTGACACAACAGAAGCTGATAGTAGTAATACAGCTGACAAACAAAATAAAACTGCATTACTCCCCTTTAGAGACTGTTTAAATTTGTGGAT